>NZ_AUMN01000003.1 GCF_000430705.1 Arthrobacter castelli DSM 16402 | reverse complement strand
GACGAGCCCCAGGCCGGCGGTCTCGCGCAGCCGTCGCAGCAGCTCATCCTCGAGCAGCGTCAGCATCTCATGCGGTCCGTCCGCCGTGGCCAGCCGGTCTCGCAGCTCAGCGACGGCGTGCCGGCCCCAGACCTGCTCCAACATAACCGGTCGGTCACACAGCTCAGCCACGGGCATCGGCAAGAACGGCGCCGACCCCCACGGCTTGAAGTGCACGCCGACGGACCGGGTCCAAGGCGGGTAGCCGAACTCCAGCGCGCGGCTGGGCGTGGTGACCACGCAGCCGTCGGCGTACTCGGCCGTGTCGATGTCGGTGCCGGCGCGGATGAGGAACGGCGCCCCGAGGTTGACGACGAGGAACGCCGCCGGCGACGGCGGCAGCATCAGCCGGGGGTACGGCGGCGACCCCTCCAGGTAGTAAAGGTCATCGATCAGCCCGTCCAACGGCGGCGGCGGCACTTTGGACACGTACTCCATACGTACATTATCGGCTATGCCCCGCGGCATTGGATTATCTATCCCATCCCGTAAACCCATGCTCGTACGGCGTCATCTGCCGCTCGGTGTAGCGCTTGACCACCGAAGGGTCATCGACGCCCAACTGCCCGGCCAGGTACTCCACCACCGGCCATGGCACATCCAGTGGATCAGCCAGGAACAACCCGATGTAGCGCACCGTGCACACCTGCAACGCAAACCCCAGGCGCGAATGATCACCACGGCGTTTGCCGATCAGTCGACGGTCCTCGTCGTCGAGGAAGAAGAACCGCTCAAACTCCGGACGAGTCGGCTCTACCCGAAACGTCCCGTACGACTCCGCCTGCTCATCGGTCAGAAACTCCACCGGCACGACGAAACCGTATCCGCACCGCCCTGACCAGCAGATCCCGGCTTATGATGCCGCGTCCACGCAGCACCCTCGTGTGCCTGACCGTGGCGATCATGGCGCACTGGATCTGCGATCGCTTCGGATGCCGAGGCTGGTCGAGCGAGTTTCGGTCAGCCGGGTGCGGTCCGGGCGATGTCGACCATCCACGACGTGCCGAACTTGTCCCGGCACATCCCGAACTCGTCGCCCCACGGCTGCCTCTCGAGGGCGACAGTCACGGTTCCGCCGGCGCTGAGTGCCCGCCAGTAGCCGCGCAGGTCCTCCGCATCGTCTCCGCCCAGGCTCACCGCAAGGTCGTTGCCTGGCCGCCGCTCCTCCCCCGGAGGCATGTCGGCGGCCATCAGGATGAAGCCGGATGTCGTCTCCAGTTGGCCGTGCATGACCTTGTCGGCCATGCCGTGGTCGTCGGTGCCGAAGGCCCCGAACCGGTTGACCCGCAAGTCGCCACCGAACACGTGCTGGTAGAAGGCCAGCGCGTCGCCCGCGTCGCCATCGAAGCTCAGGTAGGGGTTGAGTCGAGAGGCCATCAGCCTATGGTAGTGCCTCCGGAGACGCCTGAACACCCCTCAGCGACGCAGACCGTGCTCACCCGGCGTGGGGCTCCAGATGATTGGCCTTGCGGATCTCGGCCACGATGCCGCCCATGATCTCGGTGAGCCCGAAGTCCTTGGGCGTGAACACCGCCGCGACGCCCTGCTCGGTGAGGCGCTGGGCGTCCGCGTAGGGGATGATCCCGCCCACGATCACCGGCACGTCGTCCAGGCCAGCCTCGCGCAGCCCGTCGAGCACGTCGGGCACCAGCGACATGTGGGAGCCGGACAGGATGGAGAGCCCCACGCAGTGCACGTCCTCGGCGACCGCCGCCGAGACGATCTGCTCCGGGGTCAGCCGGATCCCCTGGTAGACGACCTCGAACCCCGCGTCGCGGGCACGCACGGCCACCTGCTCCGCACCGTTGGAGTGCCCGTCTAGTCCGGGATCGCCTTCCGAGCTTTCGCTTAAACCCGTACCGTGATTGCATGTGCGATCAATTCGATTCGCCAGCCCGCACCTGGCGGCCGCTATCTGTCGCTGATGTCCGCCCTCTTGTGCTCGATGGTCCGGCGTGGTTATCCGGCGGCGTTGCCCTGGACGCCTGGCTCGGATTCCAGTCCAGGCAGCACGCCGACGTCGATGTCAGCGTTCTTCGAGGGCAATGGCCCGACTTCGCCTCACAGCTGCCACTCTGGCTTTGCCTCTATGCCGCCGAGGATGGGCTTCTGACGCCGCTCAACCAGGCAAGTGCCGGGGAAAGCGTCAACAACATCTGGTGTCTCGACGACCGCACCGGCGAATGGTGTCTCCAGGTCAACCTGGAGGGCGGAGACGGCGAGCAATGGAAGTATCGGCGTTGCCACGATGTCACCGCATCCTGGAACCAAGCGGTCCTCACCGTCGATGGCCTACGTATCGTCGCCCCCGAGATTCAGTTGCTTTGGAAGAGTAAAGCCCCGACGCCGAAAGACGTTGCTGATCGGGAATTGGTGATCCCGCGACTGGACTCGACAGCGCATCAGTGGCTCGCGAACGCAATCAGCATCGCACACACCCTTTCACCTTGGAACGGTAGACACAGCCGCTGAGGGATCCCCACTGACACACGTTGCCAGCCGGAGCGTGGGCTTGGCGGTAGAGCTGATGCTGAGGCTGTTTCCACTCTGAGGACCACTGCTCGGATCGAATAATTATGCATTCAGGTTCGCAGGTCCGCCCTGGTAACAGATAACAGGGGTTCCTACACCTTCGCTTACGGCCATCGTCCGGCCACCCGCCTAAACCGCTGGAACTGGCTGAGCCACCGCCATCCGACGGAGTTTCGGAATCGGGATCCTGTAGTTCAAGGCTGCCACCGCGCCAGATTCCCAACGCAGTAGTGCACGCTCCTCGGAGAGGTCGCCGTCCACCACTTCCGCTTCACCGGCCAGCGGTACGTCACCCATCGTCCGAACAGTCAGGCCAAACTGCTCCGTCCAGAAATAGGTGGGCTGGTTCTTGACCTCCTGTGGTCCGTTGAGGAGGGATTGTGCAGCGACCTTGGCCTGTTCAATTGCCGTTGTCCACAACGGCTTGCGCTTCAGCCCGGATGCACTCCGCTGCCACGCTGCGTCGCCGACGGCGGTGATGACCACCGGTGACGTGATGGCGCCTGCTTCGGCTAATTCGACCCGCAACGTGGCTTCTGTGGAGGAGAGCTGATGTACATCCCGTGCGATGTCATTGATGAATCGGACTCCCCGGTCTTTGGCCCGCGACGTGAGCAATTCACCCAGGAAGCTCCCCGTCTGACTGGCCATAGGCGTACCGCGATGAACAACCATACCTCGCACCCCATGTCCCGCGCCCCGGACGCGACCTCCATTCCCAGCGCTCCCCCACCCAACACGGTGACGGCCGGGCGCTCGGACAGCCGCTTGCGCAGAGCAAAAGCGTGGTCGAGAGTGCGCAGGTTGAATTCGGAGCCACTGTCAGTGAAGCGGTGCGGCCGTGCTCCAGTGGTAATCACCAGACCATCAAACTGTAGTGTTCTCCCATCGGCCAGCACGAGTTCCTGTTCGCCAACGCGCAACGACACCGCCTGAACGCCCAAGTATTCAGTGGCTCCATGTGTGAATTCCGGTAGGTATACGCTGTCGGGATCCGGACCGTCACCGCCTGCCACCGCCGCCTTCGACAGCGCGGGCCGGCTGTAGGGACTGTGGCTCTCCCCGCCGACGACGATCAATTCGCCGTCGAATCCTTCGCTGCGGAGCGTGTCTGATGCTGTAGTCCCGGCGATTCCGTTTCCCACGACGACGATGCGCTTCATTCTGCCTGCCTCTCCACGGTCAGGAGAGTTTGAGCGCGGCAACCGGGCATACCCGGACGGCCGCGCGGGCAGCCTTGAGGTCCGCACCCTCGACCTCAGCCAGATCGATCACCAGTTCACCTTCGTCGTCGAGGTGCATCAAATTCGGAGCGGCTTCCTCACACAGACCGTGCCCCTCGCAACGGGGGCGGTCCAGCTCGCTGGGGCGAAGCGCACTTCAACCTGCAGGGCCCGATGAACGCCCGCGCCGAGCAAGCATTTCCCATCGCCACGGAACTGTTCGAATGGACCCACGATGCAGTCAAGGCTGAAGACCTGACGGAAGGCAGCATCGGCCGGGGCGTATTCGCGGTAGCAGAAAGGGGCGAGATCCCGTACGAAAGCTGCGGAATGATCATTCACCAGTACATCGCTGCCGGGATGGACACTACGATCACCGCCATCGGCAACGCCATTGTGCTGTTCGGCCGGCATCAGGAGCAGTTCCAGCTGCTGCGCGAGGATCCAGCCCTGACGGCCTCCGCCTTTAATGAGGTGCAGCGCTACCTTTCCCCGATTCCCGTTATGGGCCGGCGGGTGATGCGCGACGTCGAGGTCGCGGGGACCGTCATTCCCACCGGCGCCCAGGCGGGGCTGCTGATTGCCGGCGCGAACCGGGATCCCAGGCACTACGACAACCCGGACACCTTCGACATCCGCCGGGACGCCACCGACCACATCTCCTTTGGGTACGGCACCCATGCGTGCGCGGGCCAGGGTTTGGCGAAACTCGAGGCGCACGGCATTCTCACCGCACTGGCGACCCACTTGGAATCATTCAGCGTCGGCGGGACGCAAAGCAGGATCAACAACATCACTCGCCCTTATGAGTACATCGAGATGCGCGATATCCGTGCCGCGGATCCGACGTCGACCTGAGCCCAGACCCACAGCCTGAACTCCCCACCACTGGACCCGGATTACCGGCTTACCGCTGCTGGAACCGGGTCCAGTACCCGTTAAGGGTGGTGAAGAACGGTGAGGGCTCCAACGTGGGATCGCCCGTGTAGCCAACCTCATTGGCAACGCGCTCGAACGGCGAGTATACGGAATCCGTTTCCTCGATGCCGTCCTCGAAATACCGCTGCGCCGACCCGGCAATCCGGGCTTCAAGGTCGATGCTCTCCTTCAAGGCCGCCCGGGTTGCCTCACGATCCAGCTCGACGCCGTAAGGCTCTCCGTCCGAGTTCCGGTACGGGTGGCCGAGGTACAGGTGCTCTGGACTGACCTCGTCCCGCAAGTACTCCAGGCTTGAGCGGTAAGCGGCCGGGTCCTCGTAACCGGGAAAGCCGTTGGCAGCACCGTGAATCTGCACGGCGTCGCCCACAAACACTGACTGCTGCCCGTCGACGACGTAAGCCACAGATCCGGAAGTGTGACCGGGGATGTGGTGCACGGAGACGGAAACATTCCCACCCAGGGACAGAGTTTCGCCGCCTTTCACCAGCTTGGTCGGCTCCATCTCCCCGGAGATGACCTGGTTCGCTGCGTTCGTCTGCTCCTCAACCCCGTTCGGGTTGTTCAGGTACTGCTGCCGCACCTGGACGTACTGGTCCACGTGCGAGCGCCTCGAACGCAGCAGGTGCGCATCCGCATCATGGAGGACAACTTGGGCGCGCCTTCCGGTCAGTTCCCACAGAGCATCGGCACCGCCCAGGTGGTCGATGTGGCCGTGGGTCAGCAGAATCCAGCGCACATCTTCGATACTGCGGCCGAGCTTCTCCAATTCCGGAACCATGCCGCTTGCCGGCGACGAGGCGATTCCGGCGTCGACAATCGCCGGCTCGGGAGCGTCGATGAAGAAACTGTAGAGCCCGAAACGACCCCAAGGCGACACCAGCGGATGGATTCTCACTTTTTGTGGCACATTCGCTCCTTCGACTCCACAATCTAGCCTTGCTCGCTTCACTTTATTATAATAATATGATTACGTCACCCTCCCTGGCGAGTGCATCTGTCAGCGGGACGACGGGCACACCAACGTTGGACAAGGAGTTGCACACGCATGGCTGAATTCACTACGTGGACTGCGGGCGGCAAGACCATCAACATCCGCAAGGACCTGTCGATTCCGATGCGCGACGGCGTCGAACTCGCCGCAGATGCGTATCACGGTGTGGAGGACAAGCCCCGCCCGGCCCTCGTAGCGCTGAGTCCCTATGGCAAGGAACTGCAGGCGCTCGCGCTCACCACCCCGGCGCAGCAGCGCCCCAGCGTACTGTGGGACGGCTGCATCGAGGCGGGCGATATCGCACGCATCGTCGCCGAGGACTACGTCCACGTTATAGGTGACATCCGTGGCTCGGGCGATTCCGGCGGCGAACACATCGGCAACTACAACGCCGGCGGGGTTTCGCTGGGCGAGGATGCGTACGACTTCATCGAATGGGTCGCGGAGCAGCCATGGTGTGACGGCAACGTGGGTATGGTCGGCATTTCCTACTTCGGTTCCATGCAGGTGCTGGCAGCTGCCGAACGCCCGCCGCATCTGAAGGCAATCTTCGTCTCGGGAGGCCACTATGACTTCTACGAGACCACGTACCACGGCGGGATCATGTGGCTTATGCCGCGCGCCGCCCGCGAGGGCCGCGGCGGCGACTCGGGCTGGGCGTTCACCGACAACGTCAAGTCCCGCATGATCGAGAAATACTCCTCCGGCGAGTTGGAGAAGCTCGTGGAGAAGCGCTTGCAGGATCCCGACGTCGCCGGTTGGCCGAACCTGGTCCACGTGCTGAACTACCCCAAGCACCACGAGGCCTGGTTCGACATCATCATGAACGAGCTGGACGGAGAATGGTACGAGGAGCGCAACCCGATCGCGCTGGCACCGAAGATCGACATCCCGGTCTGGCTTCAAATCGACCAGGGCCGCGGATGGACCATGGACGGCACCATCGAGCTGTTCAACACGCTCAAAGGCCCCAAGCACCTCGAGATCGGCTCCTACCCCCCGATGCAGTCGCGTCCGTGGGTCGAGGAGCACGAGGCAATGTTCCGCTGGTACGACTACTGGCTCAAGGGCATCGATAACGGCGTCATGGACGAGCCGGCCGTGAGCGTCTTCGTGGAAGGCTCGCGCGAGGCCGTCACCGGTCAGGCGTGGCCGCCGAAGGAGATCGGGTACACGTCGCTGTACTTGCGACCGCGGCACAAGCTCTCCGAAGAGCCCGAGTTGCTGGGGCCGGAGCATGCACATCCGGATGGCTTCTTCCAGGCGCCGCTGACAGTGACCGACGACGTCCAGATCCTGAGCTGGAGCACCCCGGCCTTCGAGGAGGACACGGAATTGATGGGCTCCGGCGCCGCGCACATCTTCGCTGAGATCGACCAGCCCGACACGAATTTCATCATGCGCCTGTGGGACGTCGCCGCGGACGGGAAGCGCCAGTTGCTCACCACCGGATTCCTCAAGGCCTCACACCGCGAGCTCGATGACCGCACCACAGAGGGCAACCCATACCACCCGCACACCCGTGCCGTGCCGGTGGAGCCGGGCAGGATAGAGGAGTACGTGCTGCGCCTCTACCCGTTCGCCTCAACCTTCAAGCCGGGCCATCGCCTGACGGTGGAACTGTCCAACAACGAACCGTTGGTGGACTCCCACAACGCGCTGCTGCCACCGGATGCCTTCCACCTTCCGGTGGGCCGGCCGGTCACTCACAAGATTCACAGGGACGCCATCCATCAGTCCCGGATTGTCCTGCCATTCACCACCCGCAGGACTGCGGAGCAGTAGCCTGACTGGATTTTGCAAAAAGCCCTTACGGGTCACTCAGGTAGCCGACACCGACATCGCGACAAGCCGCCATCAGGCGTTTGTCGCGCGTCCAAAGACGGGCTCCGCCAACCAACGAGACGGCGCCAAGAAGGTGCACGTCCACGGCGCTGAGTCCCTGCGCCCAGAGCCGTCGGCAGCTGACCAGCGTCATCACTTCGGGATGCCTCAGCACCGGGAACCGGCTCAGATTTTCCAGTAGGTCCAGCACGGCCTCGCGCTGCTTGATCGACCCGAGCGCCAGTTCCTCGATCACGTACGGATGGCATCCCACCTCGTCGTCGCCGAGGAGCCTGGTGAGTTCAGGGTCGGATGCGTGCAAGTGGTCAATCCAGATCGAAGTGTCGACCAGGATCACGCCGCGCCCTCACGCCGACGGGGCGCCGCCGTCGCCGAGCTATCAGAACCGCCCAGCGCAGCGAGCCGCCTGGCGCTCTCGACGCGAATCAACGTCTCCAGCCCGTCGCGCAGGAGCGATGACTTTTCCGTGACGCCCGTCAACTCACTGGCCCGAGCAATGAGTTCGTCGTCGATGGTCACCGTTGTCCTCATTGGAGCCTCCTTATGACACCAATAATAGCATCATTTGATGCGGGAACAGATGCGCTATCGCGGAAACGGTATCGACGCGAGGTCACCCGAAAGAATCTGATCTGCCAAACTGAGCATCTTCGCCTCGAAGCCCCCTGCCCGCACGAAAGTCGACGTGGTGGCGTCGGAACCTTCGATGAGATGCTCAATCCAACCCCGACCGAGCATCCCGGAAGTCGCGAACACATTAAAGTTGCGGCACACTCGTGCTATGGATGACTTGCACGTACCTCCGGGACCCGGGATACCCGGCGGCCTCAGGGTGCCGACGGGCGAGTTGGTCGAGCAGTTCTCCCGTTCTTCCGGGCCCGGCGGCCAGAGCGTCAACACTGCTGATTCGCGCGTTCAGTTGAGTCTTGATGTGGGCACGACGACGGCGCTCAGCGACGTCCAGCGCGACCGTGTCCTCAACCGGCTTTCTCCGAGAGTTTCGGGCACGGTGCTCACCATCACCTGCGAAGAGCACCGCTCGCAGCGCCGGAACCGAACTGAGGCGCGCAAACGGCTCAGTGAGCTCCTTCGCGACGCAGTGACCCCGCCTGTCCCCCGGCGGGCGACCCGACCCTCGAGGGGATCCCGGCGTCGACGAGCCGAACAAAAACGCCGGCGTTCCGACATCAAACAGAGCCGCAGGCGGCCCCGCCCCGAGTGACTTGTGTGCCTTGCACGCAGTTTCGACTGGGGTGTTCTGCCGCTCCGCGCCTGCTGATCGCTACAAGGCAGCTAGCGATCCCGATCGTCCACGCCCTCGTCGCCATCCGGTTTTGGATCCTGCGCGTGGGCTTCGCCGTTCTCGCTGGTCTTCGAGTCCCAGCCATCTGCCCATTCGCCGGTATCGAAATTGAAGCCGACCGGTGTCCCGTTCTCATCGGTGCGCTGGTACCACTGCGTGTAGTCGTCATGCATGGAATCGACATCAGCACCGGCTCCGCCACCGGGCTCCGTGCGCACCACCTGCAGCATGAAGTCGTCGTCGTACCTGTCGACGCCATCGACGACGGCGTTGCGCACTGCCGCGTCGGCATATTTTTGCCGCAGGGTGTGCGGATCGGTACGCAGCTCGCGGATCCACGCGATGATGATGAGGAGCATCACGATGGCGAACGGCACCGCCGTGATAATCACCAGAGATTGCAGCCCCTGGAGTGCGGACGCGTCACCGAGCAGCAGCATGACCACGGCGATCCCGGCCATGACAAGGCCCCAGAAGACCACGATCGGTTTCGGCGGATTCTGGCTGCCGCGCGTGGTGAGAATGCCCATCACCACTGAGGCGGAGTCGGCAGCGGTAATGAAGAAGATCCCGAGAATAACCATGATCACCGCAGGGAGCACTGAGGCGAACGGCAGGTTATCCACGATGGAGAACAGCACTTCGGGAGGATTGACCTCCTCGCTGAAGCCGGGTTTGCCCTGGCTGTACATCGAAATGGCGGTTCCGCCCATGATCCCGTAAGCGACGATCAGCAGTGACGAGGGGATGAGGATGACCCCCAGTATGAACTGCCTGATGGTCCTGCCACGGGAAATGCGGGCGATGAAGATCCCGACAAAGGGGGACCAGGAGATCCACCAGGCCCAGTAGTACACAGTCCACGTGGCCTGGAAGTCCGCGGTTGCCTGGCCCCAGGATGCTGATCGTGCCATGAGGTCAAATAGCGACCCGACGTATTCCATTACAGCTGACGGCAGCAGGTTGAACAGGAACAGGGTCGGCCCCAGGATGAACACCAATCCGGCGAAACCGATGGTGAGCACGATATTGATGTTCGAGAGGTAGCGAATGCCACGGGAGACCCCGGAGACCGCTGAGATCACAAATCCGACCGACAACACCCCGATGATGCCGACCAATATCGAGTTCGTCAGGTCCGAAGCGCCGGAGACAATGACAAACCCTTCACCGATCTGCATGGCAGCGATTCCCAAGGCCGCGGCCGTACCGAACAGTGTCGCGACGATTGCGAACATGTCCACCAGTTGGCCGGCCCATCCTTCGGAATGCTTCTTTCCGAAGAGGCGCTCGAAGATCGAAGACATCAGCAGTGAGCGTCCCCGCCGATAGGCCGCGTAGGCCACCGCGCCGCCCACCAGTGCGTACATCGCCCAGGCGTGAATTCCCCAGTGATAGTACGTCTGCGCCAGCGCATAGTGCAGGGCCTGGGTCGATTCGGGTTGATTCGTCAGCGGCGGCGGATTAATAAAGTAGGTCAACGGTTCGGATGGCCCCCAGAACATCACCCCGATACCGAGCCCTGCAGCGAAAAGCATCGCCACCCACGAGAAGGTGGAAAACTCCGGTTTCTCCCCGTCCTTGCCGAGCCGGATCTTGCCATAACGGCTGACGCTCAACACCAGCAGGGAGACCAGCACCACGATGGCGACAACGTTGAACAGCCAGCCCAGATGTGTCACGGTCCAGTTATAGGCAGCACCTGCGACCTCAGCCACGCTGGCAGGGTTGACCACGCCCCAGATGACGAACGCCACCGTCAGGACACCGGCCACACTAAGAATGAGCTTGTCCACGCCGTAGCGGCGCCGCTGCTCCTCAAGTCCGATACCGGGCACCAACGCCGGATGGATGCTGTGAGGGTACTTCGGTCGCTGGTAGTCGACGCTGGCCAGGGGATCCTCGCCCCGGCGGTTCCCCCGGTCGGCTGCGCTTACTTTTGTCCCCTGAGCATGGGGATCTTCCTCATCCATTAAAGTGCTACTACTCCGATCTGGCTGGTGATTTCCCGGACCGCAAACCATCGCGATGTCTGACAGGCCCTAGCTATACCTATGCGGCCCGGCGCCTCCGTGTCAATTTGCAGACAAGAACGGCACACCGTGTTTACGGCCCTGTATCGCCGCCATTTCGCGGGTTCCTCGCTATATTACGTCGCAGATTAAAGTTCAAGAGGTATCCCTCCGCCCGGGCACCGCGCGGTCCCGCCAGAGCATGATGAAGAGCGAGAGGACCATGCCGAGGAGGATGAGTGTGAATGGCGCCGCAGCTATGACCGCAGCGCCGCGAAGACTATCCCGGCCTCCGCTGAGGAGCAGGACGGCCGCGAACGCGGCGGCGAACGACCACATCAGCCGCATCGGGCGCGGCGGCTTCATGCTGCCGCCCGTCGTCGTGCTGCCGAGCATGAACGAGGCCGAGTCGGCTGAGGTGATGAACAACAGGGCCAGCACCGGCACGAGCAGCACGAGCGCGAGCCCGGTCAGCGGCAGTGTGTCGAACACGGCGAGGGTGGCAATCGATTTGGCCTCTCCGGCTGTGTCCGACACCGACACGGCGCCGCTGAGCTCACGCTGGAGCGAGGTGCCGCCGAAGACCGAGAACCACACAACGCTCACGAGGCTCGGAACGAGCACGACGCCGGTGACGACGCCGCGGATCGTGCGGCCACGGGATATGCGCGCGATGAATGTCCCCACGAACGGCGCCCACGCGATCCACCACGCCCAGAAGAAATAGACCCACTCCCCCGTCCACGCGTCACCCGCCGCGCCCTCCGTCGCGAGGCCCATCGGCACGAAGGCGGCCGCGTAGTCCGCGACGCCGGTGCCAAGCGTGGACATGATCGACTCCGTGGGACCGGCGACGAACACGTACACCAGGAGCACCCCGCAGAGGACTGCGTTCACCAGGCTGAGGACACGGATCCCGCGCCCCAGCCCCGTCATCGCCGAGATGGTTGCGAACGTCATCAGCCCGACGACGATCGCGATCTTCACTCCGTACGAGTCGGCGATACCGAACCGGCTGGCGAGGCCGGCGCTCAGCTCACCCGTGCCGAGGCCGAGTGAGGTGGCGATGCCGAACAGCATAGCCAGCACGGTGAGCGTGTCGATGAAATTGCCCACCCACCCGTCGACGAGACGTCCGAATAGCGGGCGCAGCGCCGCGCTCACGAGCATGCCGCTTCCCCGGTTGAAGCTCGCGTAGCCGATCGCGATCGCGACGACAGCGTAGATTCCCCACGCATGCGGACCCCAGAACAGGAACGAGTACCGCATCCCCGCGCGGGCAGCCTCGGCAGAGCCGGGATCGGTTGCCCCGTACGGCGGGTCTGCAAGATGGATGAGGGGCTCGGCGACGCCCCAGAACAGAAAGCTGAGCCCCACCCCGGCGCTCATCAGCATCGCGACCCAGGAGATGGCACCGAACTCCGGTTTCGCGTCGGGGCCGCCGAGCCGCTTTCGCCCCACCGGCACCAGCGCAAGCACGACGACGAACAGAAGCAGCAGCGACACGGCTACCGGATAGACAGGCCCGAAGGTCCCGACGACGACCTCGCGAATCGCGGCGAGGGACTCCGTAAGCCCCCGCGGGAAGATCAGACCGAACGCAACGAACACGACCGACAGCAGCAGCGAGGCGTAAAAGACCGGCCCGAGGCGCCCCCGGGCATCCGACCCCGACGCTGGTGCGTTCATCCTGCACGAGTCTATACCGAGGCGTGCGCATGGTCAGCGGTGTCATGCGACCGAGCGGTGCCACGCTGGTCCTGCGAGCCGGGATTCTTTTTCACTGACGACGATTGGGCATCTACCCGATCAGGTAAACCAGTCCGCGGTTCGTCGCGGCAAGCCGGGTCACGAACTCCACCGCGCTCTTCAAATACTCGATCTCATAATCCGTCTGGCTCCCTTCAGATCGAGCAGGTTGCGCGGTTGCCATCACATGCAACGATATGCCCGCCAGATCAGCGGCGATGATCGCAACTTCGTCGGGCGGAACGGCTCTCACCCATGGGGCCCACCCGTCGCTACAGTGGGTGACATCTCCCTCGAACATCCGATATGCGGGCCTTGGTGTCACCTCGGCGCTCACCGGCGCCGTGAGCTCTTGCATGTAGCGCCAGGATTTATCGAGATACAGCAGGTCTCTCTCCGGAAGGGACTGCTCAAAATCGGTCACTCCCGAGGTAAAACCTGGTTGCAGTCCCAGCGTGTCGGCAAGCGGGTCGGCGCCGATCATGCTTCGTGGGTCAGCCAGTGCCTGGCCTGTCTGATCAGCGTCAAATGCGTATGCGTAGTATCTGATTCCCATGGGAACTATGTTGGAGCACTCTCGCATCCGCGGCAGCTCATTATCGAAATCTGTGGATAACTTCCCACGACGGGCGGAACCCGTCCTGAACAAACCTGGGACAAAGATGGCGCGAACGCTGTCACCGCCCTCAGTAGTGGTAGCGAGCCTGGAGGATCACCAGTTCGTCGCCGTCGACGAGGTACACCAGCCGATGTTCGTCGGTGATGCGCCGCGACCACGCTCCTTGCGCACCATACTTGAGCTGTTCCGGCTTGCCGATCCCAGCGAAAGGTTCGCGGAGACAGGCATCGATGAGGGTGTTGATCCGTTTGAGAACCTTACGGTCGGGCCTCTGCCAATGCTTGTAATCTTCCCAAGCATCGCGGTCCCAAACCAGGCGCACTCACTCCTCCCGGTCGAGGTCGTGAACCTGGGTCTTCCCCGCACGGGCACGGTCGTAGGCATCGAGCACCCTGCGAGCATTGGCGGGCGAGCGGAACAGGTGGGCAGTCTCCTGCCACGCCGCGTACTCGTCGGCCGGCATGAGAACCGCGTTGCCCCCGCGGGAGACAATTTCGATGGCGTCCTGGTCGTCGTTGACTCGTTCAATGAGTGGGAACAGCCTCTTGCGCGCTTCGCTGGCACTGATGGACATGGCGGGCGATCCTTCGCATCGACGAATGGTACAAGATTATGGTACCGCATTTGGAGAGGGGGCCGGATCGAATCTGAGGCACGCTGCCTGCCTGACGGCGGAGCCATGGATTTCGCTGGCGCCACCCTCACACGAACCGCCGGCTCGCTGCCAGGGGCCCTGACGAAGACCTCATGCAGCAGGTGCCGGCCGATCCCGCCGCCTCGGCGAGAACAATCGCGCAGACTAGACACAGCTGGAGACGACGAGGCAGACCATAGATCAAGTCCCAGGGCGCCGGCATCGTGAGGTCGGTCGATGAAAAATCTGGAATCCCGCTGTGAGGAGTCAGCGGTCGCCCCTTACCTATTCAGCAGACGCAGCACTATCCGGGCGCCACCCCGGCGCCCAGGAACATCGTGGCAAGATGCCGATACACGTTACGGGCGGGAACGCGCTCGAACACTGCCTTTCCGTACTCTGCGTGCACGAGGTACTGACCGGCCGAGCCCGCGTTGATGAACGTGACAGAGGCTCCGTCCTCGCCCTCGACCTGCCAGCCCAACCATGGATGCTCCCACAACTCAGCCGGGCCCGGTGCCGGCGCCGGGGGCGGTGCCATACGGTCCTGCAGACGCGCGTCGTAGACGTGAGATTCCAGCGCGAAAGGCGGCTCTTGATGGAACCAGGAGGGGCCGATACCGAGCCAGCTGGTCACCACGCCGGCGGCCTCGCCTGCCCGAATGTAGTCCATCTGCGCGTGCCCGGAGAACTGACCTTGGGCAGGGTCGGCCATGACATGCTCGTGCCCGGAAGGGCCGGCGAGCACCAGAGCATCGCCGTCGGCGCCGGTCCAAAGTTGCAGCAGGGACTGCCTGCCACCCAGCCGCGCAGTGATCCGCCACGCGCCGAGAGTCTCACGCAACGGCTGTGTACACAGCAGGCCCGCGCTCGTCAGCTTGCCGTCGTCGTTGGCCAGCTCTGACCGCTTCAGTTCTTCCAGCGCAGCAGCGTTGCCGCCTTTCTCGAACATACCCAGTCCGCCCCGCTTGGTCACCAGCTCGGACCCGTCCGGGGAAACGCCGACGACGGCCCGGGGACCGAGCATGCCCAGCAGCTCAAGGGCATCGGGAGAGAGCCAGGGCCCGGCGCTGCGATAGGGTTGGCGAACGGCCAGGCCGGAAAGATCCTCCCGTGGTTTCCCGACGCGTTCGGTGGCGTACGTGTCCATTCGTGGTTCGCGGTCCGGGATTCCGGTCATGGGGCCACCTCAATCGAATCGACGCAATCGAGGATGGCGCCATCCCAGCGTGCCAGCTGCTGTTCGGCGCAGGTGAAGGTCACGTGTGCTGCCCTCCCATCGACCGCGGCCGTGAACTGGATGCAGTGCAGCAGGAACTGCCCCTGCCGGTGGAGATATTCGAAGCGTCGTCCGTCCGGGACGGCGCCGTCCCACACATCCACATCAATAAGGTGGTAGTCGATCATCGTCACCTGCTGACCGGCGAGCGTCACAGTGGATAGCTTTGCGGCCGAACCACCGAACGGCTCGGAATTCACCACCAGGTTCGGCCGGAACTCGCCATGGTCCGGCGCGGGAGACAGCACGACGACGTCGGTCCCGTCCACATGCGGGCCCGCCTCCCAGTCCAGGGGAGGCGTCAGGGTGAAGGGCCCGGCAGTCAATGCGCGCTCCATCAGAGTCCTTTCGCTTATTGTTTCCGCGCCTGCGCGGTGGCCGCCTTGACGACAGGGTCATATCGGGTGCCCCGATCGTGCTCGATCAACCACTGCGGCCGTAGGCGGTAGGGAAGCCACCAGGAGAACAGGTAGGCACCCGCAAACAAGACCAAGGTGGGCAAGGTAAGGAACCAGAACGAGTGTTCTTCGGCCCATATACTGGTCCTTGGCAGGACGAACAGGGTGGCGGCACCGCAGGCCCAAAACGCAGCGGCTCCCAGGAGCGCAGCGGTGAGCAACCCCCAATAACGCCCCACCGGCATAAGTATCGGTTGCATGGTGAGGAATCGGCGCCAGCGTCCGGTGTAGCCAAGGTAGCTTAATGTGCCCATGAAGCCCACTCCGACGATGAGAATCAGGACCAGTACAAGACAGATCAGAACATACTCAGGCACTTTCCGCTCCTAGCAAGGCTTCATCAGCCCCAAAGGTCGTTCCAGGCGTTGCCGATAGCTTCGCCGAGGCCCTCGCCGTCAGTGACGTTATCGACGAACCCGCCGATGCCCTCGCCGATAGTACCACCGACAAACCCGCCGACAACGCCGCCGACGAAACCGCCAACCGCGATACCGGCAGCCGTGCCGGCAATAGGCACCACCGAGCCGATGGTCCCGAAGAGGGCTGCACCGGCTACTGCCCCCACTGAAGCGCCTGCGGCGCCTCCGACCCCGGCTCCTACAGTCCGCAATCCCGCAGATTTCGCGGCGCTACCCCATTGCTCCGCGTCGGAGTACTCGGGATGTTCAATCAGGTCATCGTTCCATTCGTCTGTTCCCGCGCTCCACGCTGTCATGCCGACATCAAGGACGCCCAACACATTGCCACCCAACTTGGCCCAGCGGGGTGGTTCACCCACGCCACCACCACCAGGCGAAAGGTCCATCCCAGTGGTCCGGCCGCGGACTTCAACGTCCACACGGGTGGCGGACTCGGTGAGCACCAGTCGTTCATGGGTCAGGCTGGAGCCGTCGGCAAAACGAACCTCCAGTCGCGAGTAATCCAGCGTACGGGTGGTAACCGTGTGGGAGATCGTGAACCGGTAATCGCGCACGCGGAGCCGCTCCAGTGCATCCTTGGTGGCGCCGCCCGCAACCGCCACGGATGTCGGGTAATTGGGTGGTGCCACAACGCTACTGGAGGGATCGGCAGCTTTAATCGAGTCCGCGCAGCGTTGCTCCATTTCCTTAAGCTGCCTCGCCACAGCGTTGATTTCGTCCTGGGCTTCCTGCTCCGGGTCACTGCCATCGTCCGTCGTCGCATCTGGCGCATAGCAGACCCGCGCGTCGGCAACCGCGGCTTCGTATCGGCTTCGCAGGCCGTCCACCTCGTCGCAGTAGGCAGTCAGCGCGGAATCCACGGCCTTGCCGGAGAGGCTTACCCCCTCTCCGTACTCGTCCATCCGGTTCATGGCAGCGTAGACGACATCTTCACCGTAGCTGCAGGAGATGGCTCCCTGAATCGGTTGCCAATCGGTATAGCAGTCATCGCATAACGTCTCCACGTCATCCGCGGCGGTGGTGATCGCCGCTGCCTTGTCCCGCAAGACCGAGGTGTCGGGCAGCTTCGGCAATCCGCTCAGGTCGACACTCAACGTGCCTCTTCAGGGGACGAGGGGACATCATCCATGTTCGAGCGCGCGTGGTCTGCCATGATCTTGTCTGCGTCGACGAAGGCATTGACGAGCTTGTCGCCTTCGTTCGCGACGTTGAGGGCGGTCAGGCCGGCCACGGCTGACACCTTGGCCAGATAGTTCTCGTAAGTACCCTTGAGGGCGCCGGTGATAAGGCTGCTGTCGGAGGCCGTCGCAGCGTCCTCCACAGCGCCCTGCAGCGCGTCTTCCTTCGCCGTAAATGATTCGGCGTGAGTCCGTGTCGTATTGATGATGCCCCGCGCGGCGCCAGGATCCACATCCCATTGATTCAACGTCATGTCATACCCCTCCAGTCGAGTAACTACTGTAGAGGCAGAACTGAGAAGTCGCGATGGGGAGAACTACCCACTCCCACTGAAGCCGGTCCGGCCACCCTGGATTGAAGAGCGGCCGGCGTCCCATTTTCTCAACGGCAGGTGCGTGCAGTCGTCCCGGCTATCCAAGACGCCGAACAAGGTTGCGTGGCCACTTGTTTTCGCGTCTCCGGTGAGATCAGAATGAAGCGTTCCCCTGAGACAGTGACCTTCTCGCCCCAGGATCTCCAGTTAGTGTTGACCGGAGCCTTCACCACACTGGCTTCCACCTCCACGGCGTCAACACCCGGCAGTAGGCTGAGCACCTCTTGGACCCGATGCCACACGTCGCCAGCTTCTGCCGGCACTGTCATCTGGTATTCATAACCTATGCTCATATCTCCACGCTATACGGCTTGGTCGCCAGAGGTGCTCACCAAGGGAGACGACTGCACTACAAACAGACGTTAAACCCAGACTCAACCTCCACGACTCTTAGTCCAGCGACCTCAGCGCTCGGCACACTGCGGTGCTTACGGTTCAAGCAGAGCCAGAGGAACGACGGCGACGCCGTCTGGTCGCCGGTAGGCAGTTTTGCCCGTCTTCACCACCGCCAAGTCAACGACCCGATCGGGAGTTTTCTCCCGAAACCACTTCAAGTGCCTGACATCGGAGTCAGTAACGTCTGGAGCCAACTTGAATTCGATACCCACAACCTGGCCGCCCACTCCCTGGACGATGAGGTCGACCTCGCGGTCTCCCCCGGTGAGGCGAAGTTGACTGACAGAAGCTTCAGCCGCTTGGGCCGGGACACGGATCCCAAGAGTCACGAGCGATTCAAACAAACCGTGTCACGGAAATAGGGCAGCGTGAGAATCCTCAAGTCGTCTGGCCAGGGGCGAAGGCATCCAGCCCAGAGGCAGGAATCCGGCTGACCGGTACGTGACCCGATCGAGAGCCGCGAGCGAAACGCCGTCGAGAATGCCGCTTACCTTCGCCTGCGTCGGAAAGTTGGCCACGCCGCCGCCCGGCCTCGTTTGCCGCAGCCTCGCTGGCAGCTCGTAGCGGAAAGTGATCAGCGGGAGGATCGCCACGGTGACAGGTGCAAAGAAGTCGATCAGCCCCTGCGTGAGGTTATCGACGACCGAGCCGGTTCCGGCATCACGCAACCTCTGCACAGAGCGCCCCGGGTCAGCCTTCCACTGTGCGAATGTCAGTCCCCTGCTCGGCGAACGCCTTGAAGTCCTGCATGTGCTGCCGCGACTGCTTGCGAAAGGCACCACGCATGAACAGACTCAGCAGTCGCATTGGCAGACTGCTGAACCGGTACTCATTCTCGCTCTCCCACAGCGTTGTCTCCGGACCGACTTCAGTAAATTGGTCGCGGGTGACGCTCCACATGCCCTGGGCGACGATCTCGCGATCGAAGTGCACAACGTCGTCATTCGAGATCCGGTCCAGGTCCGACGGCTCCCGACGCGTGATGGTCTCAGTGCATTCCATCTCCTGCTGCCCCATCTGCAACACGACGCGGGACTCTGTGCCGACCTGCCCGTGCACCCCGTTCAGCGGCTCGTGCAGCACGAGGCCACGTAGCCATTTCCGAAGGATCTCGGGGTCGGAGAGCAGCAGGACCACCCTCTTCCGCGGCAGGGAGGAATCGGCCGATCCGGCGACCCCTGGCCAGATGGTCGAACTCGAAGGAACCGCCGCCGAACCGCGCAACGACGCCAGACAGACCCGAATTCAAGAGTATGCCGATTCACGGCGGTGGACCCGCTCGCGACCCCCTACGATCACCGTATGGGACTCTTGACTTTCAGTATCAACCTCACCTTGGACGGCTGCATCGATCACGAGGAGGGAATCGCCGACGATGAGACGCACGCCTCCTTCACCCGGCTCATGGACGGGTGCGGGGCGATGCTGTGGGGCCGTGTCACCTACGAGATGATGGAGAGTTACTGGCCCGCCGTTGCCAGCGGCGGGCAGGCAGCACCGCCGTCGATGCGCGAATGGGCGACCAAGTTGGAGGCGAAGCCGAAGTACGTCGTGTCATCCACGCGTAAGAACTTCCCGTGGACCAACAGTCACCACCTCGCGGGCGACCTACGCACCAGCGTGCAGGGACTGAAGGACGCGACGCCGGAAGGCGTTCTCCTCGGCAGCGGCAACCTCGCGGTTGAGTTGGATCGTTTGGACCTGATCGACGAGTACAAGTTCCTGGTCCACCCGAGGATCGCCGGGCACGGCCCGACGCTGTACCAGCAGGGGCTGCCCAGCACGCGACGGCTCGAATTGGTCTCAGCAGAACCGCTAAGCAACGGCGCAGTCGCCATTCACTACCGGCGCGAACACTGAT
Organism: Arthrobacter castelli DSM 16402; assembly: GCF_000430705.1. Classification (GTDB taxonomy): domain Bacteria; phylum Actinomycetota; class Actinomycetes; order Actinomycetales; family Micrococcaceae; genus Arthrobacter_C; species Arthrobacter_C castelli. The sequence continues at coordinate 280,802 of NZ_AUMN01000003.1, read as the reverse complement.
CCAATGGCAGTGCCGGGCTGGTGAGCCCTGCGATCACACATTGAAGCGGAACTCGACCACCACGTTCCGGTACATACCAACGTTTGCGGCAAGAGGCCCACTCCCGATGCCCCATCTGAAGCACGGCGGGTCAGCCTCGTGGATCCGAATTCGCGTCGGTAACGTGGCTGCGAAGCGACTCAGCAAGAGCTGGCAGGTAGGTTTCGACGACGTCGCGAACGACCTCCACGTCGACCCCGAAGTACTGATGGACGAGGATGTTCCGGCACCCGCGGATCTGCGGCCACGTGATCTCAGGGTGCGCGTCGGTGACCTCCGCGGGTAGATGCTTCGCAGCTTCCCCGATGATCTGGAGATTGCGTTCAATTGCATCCTCGGCCATGTCGACGATGTCTGCCTCGACGCCTTGGTCGAGCGCGCCGATGTACCGCCTGCAGCGCTCGATCGCGTCTATGATGTCGCCAATGCGCCGCTTGCGCTACGGCGTTCGGCGCGTCGTTGCCCGCCCATCTCCGCACTCACAGTGCGATCGCGTCTTCAAGCGCCGATTGTGAGATCGGACGCTTGAGCAACTGCATCGGGAATACATCGACGTCGTCACGGCCGAACATCTCGCGAACCTCTTCCATGAGCCCAGACGCCCGCATGAGCAGGTTCCCATCGGCCGGGTCCATCTCGACGAGGATGTCGAGGTCGCTTCCCTCATGAGCTGTGCCCCGTGCGACGGAGCCGAACAGCCGGGGATTCTTCGCCCGGTACTTCCCGAGCAGCGTATCGAACTCGTCACGGCGCGAGACGACGAGCTCGCGGAGGACGAGCGTCTCAGGAGTCACGGCGACGTCAGCCATGCCTACAGGCTACCCGAGGCGCGGATTATTCAGGCAGACCATGCATCGTGGACGCTGAACGCGGTACTCCTGCGAAGTACCGGTAATCGACCTCGACCAAACAGACGACATGAATCCTGCGTATAAACACCTGGTCGCTATGCAGGTGCTGTGGCCACTACCCAATATGCCTGCTGCCTCAGAGAAGCCATCCGTAGTTCAGCGCACTCACGCTATCAAATGTGGCCGAATCGGAACCGACTACACATTGAACCGGAACTCCACCACGTGCCCACACGTTGGTCCATCTGGGTTCAGCAACTACCAGGCTCTCCCGCGTAGGTCGATGTCACCCTGACGCATAGAAAGGTACCACTTTCTTCTCGACAGCCCAGATAGCCGAACGAGATGCCATCGTGATCGCGCATCGACCGCGCGGCCTGCCCCATGAGATGCACGCCCAGACGCGGACCCCCAGATCGCTGCGATCTGTGCGTCCGCCGTGCTGATCGGCGATCCAGCTGATTCGCGAGCGACGAGGACGTCGGCATACCTATCAGCCGCCAGATCATCGAAGTGCAGCACCGAGCGGCTGCCGCGGTACGGCTCAAGCGCGGCTTCGATTCGCGCCGTCAACGCTTCCTTGCGCCGACCGTACGGGAGCCGCCGCACGCCCGCCAGCAGTTCTGCGAGGGTGACCGACGTGATCGCGACGTCGCCCGTGAGCGACTCGAGCCAATCGACGACTCCGATACGACACCGGCGCAAACGCCTCCTGACGTCGTGACCAGGGCGGCGTGCGGTCCTGGGATCGCAGTGGATCACACATTGAAGCGGAACTCGACCGGGTCCCGGCACAGACCAACCTCAGCGTTCGCTGGCTATCGCTGTATGGGTTGTGCCGTGCAGCAGCCAGCTACGAAGCACGCCGACCCACTCGTCGAACGCGTCAAGATGGGCATCGTGACTGCCGGCTGCGAGGTCCACCCGGTCGGTAGCCGCCCGACGTCGTATCAGCTCACCCTTGTCCGCCTCGGAAAACATCCCGTTCTCTGCGAAGACAGCTAACGTCGGGGCCTCGAGCGCCTCCCACTCGACCCAACGTGGCTCATGGACCGCCGCGATCGCGCGTTCCATGATGTCGGCGTCAAAACGCGGACGTAGTCCCTCCTGCGTGACCTCGAGATCGGCGACCCAGGCATCCACGATGGCTTCGTCGCCGAGGTGGGCGCGGGCCGAAACCTCGTCCACGAACGGGGCCGGCCAGGACGCGAAGAACCGGCCGAGAGCCGCCGCTGCATCCGGGTTGTCACTGCCGGCGGCATGCCCCTCAAGCATCACCACCCGATCCACGAGGTCCGGTCGGGCCACAGCGGTGAGGAATGCTGTGTGAGCGCCCATCGACTGACCAACGAGCGTGCACAGCTCTCCTGGCATGAACTGCTGGATCACGGCGACGACGTCGTCCACGAAGGCCTTGCGCGACAAGTCGACCGGTCGGCGCGTGCTGAGACCGTGACCGCGCTGGTCCGTGAGAAGGACGTGGAAGGAGTCGGTGAGCGCATCTGCGGTGGGTAGGAGCTCCCGTCGTTCGATCCGCAGCTCATAGTGGAACTGAAGGTTCAGTCAGAACTCCTCCGAGGTCCCGAAGTACCGCGCCAGACGGATCGCTGTGTCAGCGGTGATACCCCGCTTGCCGTGAAAGATCTCGTTGATCCGCCGCGGCGGGACGCCGATCGACACGGCGAGTTTGTTCTGCGCGATCCCGAACCCCGCGATGAAGTCTTCCATCAGGATCTCTCCCGGATGGATCGGCTCAATGAGGTCCGCCTCAGTGGTACTCGACGAGTTCGACATCTTCCGCACCTCCATCTCTCCAGACAAAGCAAATGCGCCACTGCGCGTTCACGCGGATGCTGCTGCGCCCGCGACGGTCACCAACCAGCCACTCCAACCGGCTCCCCGGTGGGACCCGAAGGTCCTCGACATCCTTCGCCGCATGGATCAGCTCCAGCTTCCGCAAGGTCGCCCGCTGGACCGCCCTGTCGACGCGCTTGACGTACTGCTCGTGCCAGACCCGCACGGCTCACACCGCCATCGACCGCGTGGTTAGGCTGGGTGGATGGCGACAGTTATTCTCGTGCGGCACGGCCGCACCACAGCCAATGCCACTGGACTGCTGGCCGGTCGCTCCGCCGGCGTCAGCCTGGACCAGATCGGGCGAGACCAAGCGGCATTGACCGGAGACCGGCTCGCGGCCGTGCCAGTGGTCGGAGTGGTGTCGAGCCCTCTTGAGCGCTGCCAGGAGACCGCGCAACTCATCCTCGATCGCCAGACTGGCGCGCCTCACTCCTCGGTCGATCTTGATCTCACCGAATGCGATTACGGTCAGTGGCAGGGCCGCACGCTCAGTGACCTCGCGACCGAGGATCTGTGGTCGGTTGTGCAGTCGCAACCGTCCGCCGTCGTCTTTCCCGGGGGCGAATCCATGGCCGCGATGCAGGCTCGGTCAGTTGCAGCGATTCGACGCCACGATGCAGACTTCGAAGCCGCGTACGGGCCAGAGGCCGTGTGGGCGGCGGTGAGTCACGGTGACATCATCAAGTCAATCCTCGCCGATGCGCTCGGCATGCATCTTGACCTGTTCCAGCGTATTAACGTGGGCCCCGCTTCCGTATCGCTCGTGAGCTACGGCGCTAGTCGGCCCAGCGTCTACGCGACCAACACCGACGCGGGTGATCTGTCGTGGCTATCGAACGACATCCACTCCGGCGATGCGCCGGTGGGCGGCGGTGCGGGGCAAAAAACGCCATGAACCTCAAGCGCCTAGACTAGTTACATGACTGACATGCCTACACGTGTTCACGAGTTTGATTGGCCTGATCGGGTCGTAGTTGGCACCGTGGGGCTCCCGGGGGCGCGAACGTTCTACCTGCAGGTGCGGGCAGGGGCGCAGATCGTGACTATTGCCCTGGAGAAGCAGCAGTCGGCTCTGCTCGCGGAGAAGATCGATGAAATTCTCGACCAGCTCATCACCGTCGAGGCCAACCGCTTCAGCGTTCCCACGAGTACTCCCATTGAACTTGTCGACAATGACCAGCTCGAGGCCGTCCAGGTGCAGTTTCGCGCGGGAGCCATGGGCTTAGGCTGGGACCCAACCACGGCCCAGATCGTCATTGAGGCCTACCCCATCACCGATGACAATGACGACTCGCTTGATGAGGACGTCGCTACGGAACCCGAGATGCTGCTGGTGCGCATGCCGGTCGGCGCCGCCCGCGCATTCACCAAACGCACCCGTGAGATCGTGGGCGCCGGGCGTCCGATGTGCTCGCTCTGCGGTTACCCCATAGACGCCGACGGACACATCTGCACCTTTCCCGAGGCCTGATGCCAGCGACGGACCTGGCGACCGCCGAGCTGACACTCACCGGCCGCATCACGACGGCTTCAAACGCTACATTTCTGGGCAGTATCGACGACGTGTTGGTCATCTATAAGCCGATAGCAGGCGAAAGCCCGTTGTGGGATTTCCCCCGCGGCACGCTGGCTCACCGGGAGGTGGCCGCCTACCTGATCTCGCAGGCCTTCGGCTGGGACGTCGTGCCGCACACCTGGCTGCGCGATGGTCCGATGGGCGAAGGAATGGTGCAGCTCTGGCAGGAGCAAGACCCCGCCCAAAACGCCGTGGGCCTGCTCGCGACGAACCACGTGCCAGAGACGGGCTGGAAAAGCGTTCTCGAGGGACAAGATGAGAACGGACAGATGGTCACCCTCGTACATGAAGACTCGCTGGCGCTCAGACGCATGGCCGTGTTCGACCTGGTCGTCAACAACGCCGACCGCAAAGGCGACCACATTCTTGCCATGACTAACGGACACCGACACGGTGTGGACCATGGGCTCACCTTTCATCGTGACCATAAGCTGCGCACGATCCTGTGGGGATGGCTGGGAGACGCTCTGACCGCCGAAGAACGCGACGGCATAGATCGTGTCAGCGAAGGACTGCACGGTGGACTGGGCCGAACCCTGGCGGACTTGCTCAGCGCGGAAGAAATCGCCTCGCTCTCCGCGCGCTGCGCCCAGTTGCGATTGGCAGGGCGGTTTCCGGCTCCGAGCGGTGAGATGCCGGCGGTGCCGTGGCCGCTGCTCTAAGGGAATGACGGCCATGGGGTACGCCGGACCCTGACGAACTTCTCAGGTCTCCTGGTGAGGTGACCCAGGGGTCGACCAGCTCGACTCCGGTGCCAGTGAAGTCCTTGCTGTTCCGCGTCGCGCACGTTGCCCTGTGTGCCTGACAGACCGCTGCTATCCGGGCGTCAGCGGTTATGGATCGTCAAGCCCGCCTGCTCACGCCCGACGAGAACACCGGCGTACTGCTCGGCGAGCTTGCCTGCCGTGGTCGCAACGTCACCGGCGAATCCTTCCATCTACGCCATGACGCGGCCATCAGGCTCCGGCGGCAGGATCTCGGAGATCATATTCGGTCGAGGACGATCGTCGAAAGCCACCGCTGGGGCGGCGTCCGCGCTCGGGCAGAAGAAGAACCTCGATCCACGGGCCCTGCCCGGTCCTCAGCTTCGGATGGCGGCAACGGCGTCGTCGTACAGCCGCTCGAGTGCGATCGCGCCGTCCTGACGGACCCAGCTCTCCGCCGCCACGTCGAGACATGCGAGGGCACCTGCCACGATGGCAGCGGCCGCGAGTGGGGGGGTCTATTCCAGTGGCCCGACCGGTCGAACGAATGCGCTCGGACAGGATCGGGACCAGAAGGTCCTGCCACGCGAGTTGCTTCTCCAGGTGTCGCGCACGCAGCGTCGGCGTGTCGTACAGCATTCGGCCCAACTGGAGCTCAGACTCATCGCTGGCCCTCGTCACCCGCTGCAGCTCCAGCAACGCAGCCTTGACGGCATCCCACGGCGATTCGCCCGGCGGCCGCCCGGCGAGCGCAGTGGCCACGATTCCGCCCCGGTCGAAGAGTTCGCCGAGGACGACGTCCTCCTTGCTGGCGAAGTAGCGGAAGAACGACCGACGCGAGATTCCGGTATCGGCGGCGATCTGGTCGATCGTGGTCGCCTCGAACCCCTGCTCGACGAACAACCGCATCGCCGAATCGGCGAGCTGCTGGCGAACCGCGCGGCGGGTGCGCTCGCGAAGACTCTCGGGGTTGTCATCAGTCATCCACCGATCATATCTCCGCAACGAACCATGCGCCGCCTATGGCACTGAGTGTCATTTGTGACTTATAGTGTCGCTATTACAATTATCGACTTCTCCTCCCAGACCACCCTCATCACCGGCGCGAGCTCGGGCATCGGCCGTGCCCTTGCCCGGGAAATCGCGGCACGCGGCTCCGACCTGGTCCTGGTGGCCCGCCGAATCGAGCGCTTGGATGCCCTCGCCTCCGAACTCAGATCCACCCACGGCATCGGTGTCGAAACCGTCTCGGCCGACCTCTCGCTGCGCCGGCAGGGCACCGCAATCCGGGAGGAGTTGCACCGGCGCAGCGTACACATCACCAGCCTGATCAACAACGCCGGCTTTGGAACAGACGGCGCCTTCGAGAACGAGGACCCCGACCGGCTGGCTGACGAGATCGGGGTCGACGTGGCGGCCGTCGTCGACCTCAGCCGCACCTTCCTCCCGGATCTGCGAGCAGCGGACAACGGCATGCTGATCAACGTCACCAGTGAGGCGGGGTATCAACCGATTCCCGGGATGGCCGTCTACTCCGCGTCGAAGGCGTTCGTCATCGCATTCACCGAAGCCCTCTGGTGGGAACTGCGCGAGACCGGCATCCGCACGCTCGCCTTTGCCCCGGGGCTCACCGCGACCGAGTTCTTCGACCAGATCGGCGCGGAGCAGTACAGCGGCACTCGACAGACACCCGAACAGGTGGCCGCCGCCGCGATACGCGCCATCCAGCACAGGTCGCCGGGGCCGACCGCCCTGGCCAGGCCATCAACCGCCGCCATGTCCTGGGCTGCGAACCTCCTGCCCCGCCGGGTCAGACTCGGCATTACCGCACGAGTCGTCGACGCCACGCAACTAATGCGAGCCCGGGCGTCGACAAGCTCGACCGCTCGATAAGCAGCTCGACCGACTTGCTCATCTGCTCGTGCCCGGGCGCAGGCCGCCCGATGTGACCTCGAGATCCTCGACCCAGGCGTCGCCGCACTCCCCAGCAGTGACCGGAGACCATCCTTCGTCAGCGCTGGGCAGCAGCCTATCCGCCACAAATCGACACCGCCAGTTTGTTCTGCGTGATCCCGAACCCTTCAATGAAGTCCACCATGAGGACCTCACCCGAGTGGATCGGGGCGAGCTTGTCAGTGGTAGTCAACGATCTCCACCTCCTCTGGTCCGGCATCCGTTTCATACGAAACAGATTCGCCACTGATCGTGGATCCTGATGCTGTGCTGTCCGGCCCGATCGCCCTTCAGCGCTTCGAGCCGATTTCCCGGTGCATCCGCAGGTCATTCAGCACGATCGCGGATCCCACCTGACGAAGCTTGCGCAGCGCCACCCACTGGATCCGAGGATCGATGGATAGCACCCGCGCACGACGCCACAGTCGCTCTGTGTCCTTATTCCCGAACGATCTGATCACGAGACCAGAACATAACGCCCCCGTCAATAACGCTATACGTTATACCGGAACTCCACCGAGTTCCGGCACGTTCACGGCTTCGCCGATGATCTCAGGTTGCGCTCGATCGCGTCCTCTGCCACCTCCGCGACGTCGACATCACCGTCCAGAGCAGTGGCATACCGCTGGCATCGCTCGACGGCCACGAGAACATCAGCCCATCCGCTGAGCGGGGTCGCGGCTCACAGCGCGATCGCGTCGGCGAGCGCAGAAGCAGAGATCGGCCGCTTGAGCAGCTGGACGGGGAACACGTCGATGTCGCCCCGACCGAACAGCGCCTGGGCCGCCTCCATCAGCCCTGACGTCCGCATGAGCAGGTTCCCGTCCGCTGGATCCATCTCGACAAGGATGTCGATGTCCGACCCCGGATGGGCGGTACCGCGGGCGACGGATCCGAACAGCTTGGGGCTCGTCGCGCCTGCCGGTCGAGCAGTATCTGGAACTCATCACGGCGCGCATCGAGAAGCTCACGCATGGCGAGCGTCTCGGGCGTCATGGCGATCTCAGGCATGCCCTCAGGATACCGGTCATGGTGAGGATAAGCACGGATCGGATACCGCCGGGTCGCCGCCCCCTCGACGTTCTGAGCTGATGACTGCGCTGCACGAAGACCCGCCAAGCATAAGGCTGCCAGCCAGCGTCACCACCGCTTGGTCAGACGCCAATGGCGTAAGCGAACTACACGTCGAACCTGAACATCACCGGGTCACCACGGTTAGGACCATGTGGAGTTCACGATGCCGAAACTTCTGTCGACAACTCCAGCATCACGGAAAGAGAGCAGGGTGAGCATCCTCAAGACGTCTGGCCGGGGGTGAAGACATCGAGCCCAGCCTCGCGCGCGGCTTCGGCGAGTCGACGGTCATAGGTGAGGACAGCATCGACATCAAGGCGCATCGCCGCCTCCAGATGCAAAGCGTCAAGGGTGCGTAGGTACGGCATCGGCAGGAATCCGGCAGACCGGTATGTCGCCCGATCGAGAACTGCGAGGGAAACTCCGTCGAGGATTCCGCTTGCTTTCGACTGGTCACGTCCCTCCCGCACGGCCATTCGCCGTAGCTCAGTCTCGAGTAGGTCACTCGATACGAGCCTGACGGGTGATCGATCAAGCCAGTCAACCAACGCATGAGTCTCATCCTGCTCGACCAGAAGCGCTCCGAGCGCAGAAGTGTCGGCGTAAACGACCGGAACGTCTTTCACACCCGATCCTCCCGCAGCTCATCAATAATCTGCGTCATCGGTCGGTCAGCCTCGGAGCGCTCAGGGCTCAGGGCTGCCCAGCCTCCGACGCGTCTGGCCGGCCGGGCAATTGGCAGCGTGGGAGCCGGGGCATCGAGAGGGACGATGCGACCGACCGGGGTCCCCCTGTTGGTAAGCACGAAGGAATGGCCCTCGCTCACCGCGCGGAGCACGCGGCCAGACTCGTTGCGAAGTTCGCGCTGTGACAAGCTCTCGCCCTGAGGATCGCTAATGCTCATGTGCTTATCGTAGCACACGTGCGACACCCAGGATAGGAAGTGCTATCTGGTGGGAACACACAGAGTCCGATCAAAAATCACTTACACGAGCAGTGCCTGGATCTCGTGCATCGGAACCGGCGTCGATCAGCGGAAACACCCGCTCCGCGCAGCCCAACGCCAAGCGCCCAAAGATGACACAGTGCCGAGTGACTGAGTGTCTGAATCGACGTCACGAACAAATCGTGTCACATGAAGACAACAGGTGTGAGACGCCGCAGTTTACCAGACGTTGAACGGGAACTAGACTACACGTTAAATCTGAATTCCACCGCGTTCCAGCACGGAGAACGATCTGAGTGATCGGGCCTGGCTAGGTGAGCCGCACCGATCACGTCCGCCTCCCCCAGACTCGCCTCCGGAGACCGACAAACGGGCGCAGCTAGAGTTTCCACACCTGAGAGGAAGGCAGAGACATGGCAACCATCGCTGACCACGACTCCTACATCGCCGCTGCGCCGGAGGCGTTCCGCCCGGTTCTCGACCACCTCCGGGACCTCCTGCGTAAGGCTCTCCCGGATGCAGAGGAGATGACGGCGTACAACATGCCGGGGTTCAGGATTCGTGGCACGGTCGTTGCGAGCTACGCGGCGTTCAGCAAGCAGGTCGGGCTGTACGTTCTCGCACCTGCGATCTCAGATCATGCCGAAGAGATCGCAGAATCGGGCCTCAGAGCGAGCAAGACCGGCGTCACCTTCCCGCCGCGCAAGCCGGTCCCGGATGATCTCGTGATACGGCTCGCACGAGCATCACCCACGCATGTTGACGGCTGAGGATCTCTGCCGCAGATTCGCGTGGCTCCGGCGCTGCGGGGTCGCTACACGTTGAACCTGAACTCAACCGCATCGCCACGGTTTGAAACGTCTACGTATCGAGACGACCACGAACGCACCCCGGCTATCTTGAAGTGCAAGGCGACGCAAACAACTCTCGCAAATCCAGCGTGAGTCTCGGGAATTCAGCCCGCCCAGTCACGCCGCAGCAACCCGTACACCCATGAGTCAGAAACATCGCCGTTGACGATGCAGTCCTCGCGCAACGTCCCCTCGAGTTCGAAGCCAAGCTTCTCGAGCACACGGGCAGATGCCACATTGCGACTATCAACCTCGGACTGAATCCGATTGACCTCGAGCGTGTCGAAAGCCCACTGAAGCAGGGCGCGCGCCGCCTCCGTCGCATAGCCACGACCCCAGGCCGCCTGATGGAGGCAGTAGCCTAGGGAAGCACTTCTAAAGTCAGGATTCCATTCGTTGAAGGTGCACCAGCCGACGAAAGCCTTGTCAGAGATACGTTCGATCGCAACGCGCGCACCGCTGCCTTCCTCCGCCATCTGCTGGCATCGGGCCATGAAGCGCGCAACCGACGTCCTGTCAGTCCACGGCGGAGAGTCCCAATAGCGCAGCACGTAGGCATCGCTCTGCAACGCGAAAAGGTCCTCGGCGTCGACGTCAGTGAACGGACGCAATCGCAGTCGTTCAGTTTCCAGCGTCGGGGTTGAGAGAGTCATGAAAACATCGTCGCACGATAGCCTAAACGGTAAGAACTCGTCGAAAGGATCCTCGTCCAGGTCCGCCAGCACCACCGTCAGCGTGCTTCCGAACAGCGCGGGTGCAAACGGCTCCTACCAATCCTCTGCGTTCGAACATTGCCGACGGTGCCATCGCCAGTCGTCTCCATCGCTTCTATCGACCGCATGTGCTCACCCCGGCATTCAACCAAAGTCCAGAGGTAGAACGGGAACGCGACTACACGTTAAACCGGAACTCCACCACATCGCCGCACATACCAACCTCTGGCTGCAATCAGCAATCAACGGCGAGATCGTTCAGCCGATGCCCGACCGGAGTCTACGAGCACCGACGACGCCTCCCGTCGTAGAGCCCACTCGCTGCTCTCGCACGATCCCGGGGTCATAGGCTTTGACAGTTCGTGAAAGGTCAAACCACATCGAAGTTGGCCATCATCATCATGTCCTCGTGTTCGAGGTTGTGGCAGTGGAAGACGTACCGTCCCCGGTATCCGTCGAACCGTACGATGATGCGTGCCGTTTCGGCGGGGCGCAGATCGATGGTGTCCTTCCAGCCGCTGTCGAAGGGGCCGGGCCCGCCTGCACCACGCCCCAGCACTTGAAACGGAGCAAGGTGAAGGTGAATCGGATGATGGAAGTCGCCGGTGAGTTCCCAGATCTCGGTGCTGCCGAGTTCGACGGTCGCGTGTGCCATGTGCGGGTCGAATGGTTCACCGTTGACGACCCAGCCATGCATGCCGTCGATGGTCTGCGAGCGGAAGGTCATCTGCCGAGTGCGGACGGCCTCGTTTTCATGCAGTCGCTCGATGCCGGGACTCAGAACTTCCGGAACCTCCAGTTCATCGGTGACACGGCGGGTGACGTCGAAGCGCATCACGTCTGCGGTGGTTCCCGACCCCAGGTCGTTGACGACCCGCACATGCGTGCCCGGCTGCAGCGACCGGAAGTCGACCAGGACGTCGAAACGTTCTGCTGGGGCCAGCGTCAGCGCTTCATGTCGCACAGCACCGGCGAGCAATCCGTGGTCGGAACCGATCTGGGTGATCGGCAAGTCCGCTTCTTCGCCGCCCACCTCGAAACGTAGCCGGTATCTGCGCGCGTTGGACGCGTTCAGGAACCGCAAGCGGTACAGCGCCGTATCGACCTGGTGGTAGGGCCAGGCGCGGCCGTTGACCAGTATGACATCGCCGAGCATGCCGGACTCGTAAGGTTGCCGCACACCCGGAGGATCGATGAGTTCAGGATCGAGGCTCGGGTACAGGAACTGCCCCTGGGCATCGAATGCGCGGTCCATCAGGGCGAGCGGGAGTTCCCGTGCCCCGTCGGGTAGGTCTAGCCGCTCCTCCTCGGCGTCGGTGACCAGGTGAAAGCCGGCCAGTCCGTTCCACACTGCCGGACCGGTGAAGTCCATGCGGTGGTCGTGATACCAGAGGGTGGCTCCTCGTTGCTGCAGCGGGTATTCGTAGGTGCGCGTACGAACGGTGGTGTCGCCGCCGTGCCCGTACCCGACCCAGCTTTCGTCCGGCAGGATGAGGTCGGTGGGGTAACCGTCGTTCTCCGGTGGCGTGACGCCGCCGTGCAGGTGCACCACGGTGGGCACCGGAAGCTTATTGGTGTGCTCGACGACGGTGCGCCTGCCGGACTGGGACCGGATCGTCGGTCCGGGAAAGCTCCCGCCGTAGGTCCAGACGGTAGTTCTATACCCCGGCACCACCTCGAGGGGAACCGGGTACTGCCGCATCTGGTACACATCGGCATCCTCCGTCCGGCTGGACGGGGTCAGCACCGGGGGCACGGCCATTGGACGCCGAAACGGCGGTGGCAGTCTTATCCCGCTGCGCAACTGCGTACCGGTGGAGCTCTGCCCGCGCCAACCTGCCAATGTGGGCACTCCAAGCACACCGGCGGCCACGGCGGCTGCCCCGGAACCGATGAATGTCCGCCGGTTGATGCTCCGGCGCTCGCGAGCGGATTCGCTCATCGTCGGCTCCCCCGATTCGCGGGGAGCGTCCAGGCGTACCAGGCGAGCACCCACACCAGGCCGATCAGGACCACACCGAGAGGCACGTGCAACCACACCACGCGCGCCGCGCCCGTTCCGGACTGCGCCTGGGACACCAGGAGCACGCCCAGAGTTCCGAGGAATGGTAGAAGAGGTCCGCGCGAGAGCCACTTGAGTAGCCCTGCGGCGATCAACGCCAGGAACATCACGACATCCAGCGTCGTCGTCCCGATCTGGTGGATCCGCAGGAAGTCATAGTCGCCCTGCAGGAACTGCCCGGCCGATACCGCCTGGAAGAGGTAGCCCGCTGCTGCCAGCGCAAGCAGCACCCGCCATGCCCACAGGCAGGGGCTCCAACTGCGCCGTCGCCGTTGCGACACCTCATTCATACGAGGAGACTACGCTGTTAACAATTCGCTGTCTACACTGTAGTCTAATCGTCTCGTACATAGTGAGGAGGTGAAATGATGGAGCACATGAACAGCCGGCGCCCGGCACGGCCCCTCAGCCGTGCAGATATCGCTCACGCTGCACTGGAGCTGATCGACTCCGCGGGTCTGGACAACTTCTCCATGCGCAAGCTGGGCACTCGACTCGAGGTGGACGCGATGGCGATCTACCGCCGGTTCGACGATCGCGAGGATCTGTTCGACGAGGTCGTCGCGGAAATGCATCGGGCGGTGGACGTCGCCGGGTTGCCGTGGGGCGACCCGTGGCCGGATCTGGTCTTTGCCTACGGCACCGCTTTGCGGGATGCGCTACTCGCCCACCCGCAGGCAGTGTTGCTGTTCGCCCGGCGGCCGGTCCGCTCTCCGGATGCGACCGAGTGGGCAGTGCGCGCGCTGCTGAAGATGGCTGATGAGGGCGTCCCCAGCCCGGCTGCTCTGCAGGCAGCACGGTGCGTGAACGAGTTCGTGGTAGGCCATGCGATCGCGATGAGCAACAAGGAAGCACAAGCCAAACGCAGCCGCCGGCCCGAACAAGGCTCGGCCGGGTTCAACGTACTCGCTGCAGCCGCGGCGAGTACCGAGCGCGGTGGGCACTTCAAACTCGGCCTGAAGTCGTTGATCGACGGATTGCAGCAGTCACTGCCCCATCACCAGGGCTCATGACAAATCCTGCCATCGAATCCAGCGGGCTGACCAAACGTTTCGGCTCCACCGCCGTCGTCGACGGCCTCGACCTGCGCGTCGACCGTGGCACGGTACTGGCCCTGCTCGGCCCGAACGACTCCGGCATCATGCCGCTTGCGGTCCAGGCCCTCAAACGGGAGCGTTGACGATGACGATCACTACTCTTGCCGCCCTGGGCGGGCTCGGGTTCGTGCTGCTCGCGGTCGCCGTGAACGTCATCTACGGCCGAAACGGCCTGCCGCTGCCCACCGCAGGCGGCGATCTGGAACAGACCTGCGAAGCATTTGCGGGCGCGGGTCCAGCACTGCGGCGCTCAGCGGTACTCGCCCCCACCTCGTGGCTCTGCCTGACCATTTTCGCGGCGGGCCTGCTCGAGCTGCTGTGGGGCGCTATGCCCGGTCCAGGTATGCGTGCCTGGGCGCTGGTGGGCCTGAGCGGAGTGCTGCTGCAAAACGCATCATTTGCTTGCATCGAGGCATTGCGATTCGCCGTCGCCGACGGCGCATTGCGGGCCCGAAGCACCGCAGGGGGACTGTGGACCCTGAGCATCGTGTTGTTCGGGTTCAATCAAGTGTTCCTGGCGACGGCCCTACTGGGCTTCACCATCGCGGGCGACAGCACTGGTCTTATTCCGGTGTGGCATGCCGTAATCGGCTACGTCAGCGCGTTGCTGCTGTTGGTGGGAGCCTCAGCGACGCCTTATCGCCTCTCGGGCCCCCACTGGTCCGGAATGCTTGGCCTCGTCGGCTGGCTGGGCTGGATCATCTGGATAGTCATTTACAGTGTGCTGCTGCTGCGCCTGTGAGGCCATCAAAGTCTCCCTGCATATAACGCGTCGCGTCAATAACGTCAGACGTTGAAGCGGAACTCAACCACGTGCCCACACGTAGGGCCATCTACTTAAGCCCGCGAGGTCAGGCCAACACACGCATCGGTATGCAGATCCCGCCGACGACGAACGCGGTTCGGCGATCGTAGTCAGCGCGCGGCGGCCGGCCACCGTGCTTGAGCGCCAGGGCGTTGTCTCGGGCGAGTGCTTGGAAGTCAGCGGACGTAAAATCGTGAACCAGGACGCCTGCGGCATGCCCCTCTGCGACAAGGCTGTCGTGGAAAGTCGTCCCGGCATGGCACAGGGCGAGCAGAGGCTCGGAGTCGCGGTACTCCTGCAGCAGGACATCATTGACTGCCGGAAGTCGATATTGCAGGTCCCGGAGTGCACCGATATAGGAGCAGATCCGCTCCCGGACCTCGACAACGGTCCGCGCATCCTCGATGACAGCCCGCAGCTCCGCCGCGACGACGTCGTCGATGACGGCATCGATCAGCCCAACCCTTCCTCCGAGCCGATTGAAGATGGTCGCCTTGCTCACCTCGGCGGCCGCCGCGACCTCCTCGAGCGGCGCAGAGAACCCCTGCTCCCGGAACACCTGTACCGCCGCATGTCGGATCCGATCGACGTTTCGGCGGGCATCCGAGCGGAGAGTCGGCGCACCGTGGGAGTCGGACACGTGCAGGCTCCTTCCGAATCGACGATTAACTTGATCTTAGCAGTCAAGTTAATGCAGGATGGGGTCGACGGGAAGTTGACCAGACAGGTCAACTTCATCCCGGGCCGCTCGCCCGACACTCGGCCAAATCACCACGTCAGATCGCCGTCCCCGCGAAAGGACTGTCAGATGATCATCGTCACCGGAGCTACCGGCACTCTCAACGGGGCCACGGTCGACCATCTCCTGAAGCGGGTACCTCCACACCAGATCGGCGTCAGCGTCCGCGATCCCGCGCGTGCGACACACCTGGCCGATCAAGGTGTCCGCGTACGGCAAGGCAGCTACGACGACCCTTCGGCACTGCGTCATTCGTTCGCCGACGCTGACCAGGTGCTCCTGGTCTCCTCCAGCGACGTCACTGCTGACGTGGTCACACAGCACCGCAGGGCGATTGATGCTGCCGTCGATGCGGGGGCTCAGCGGATCTTGTACACGAGTGCCCACGGGACAGCTTTCGACACTCCTTATCCGCCGCTCGCGATCCACGCCGCCACCGAAGCGCACCTCGCAGCTTCCGGGGTCGCCTGGACCTCATTGCGCAACGGCTTCTACGGGGACCCCGCCCAGTTGCTCGGTGCGTGGCAGGAAACGGGCGTCATCGCCATGCCCGCGGACGGCCCCTTCTCCTGGGTCGATCGGCGAGATGCTGCGGAGGCCGCCGCCGCAATCCTCACAACTGATGATCCGTTCGACGGCTCGATCGACCTGACGCTGCCTGATCCCGTCACCCTCGCGGACTTCGCCGCCTCCGCGTCTGAGCTCACCGGTCGCCAGATCGATCGCGTCGTCGTCGACGACGAGACATGGGTAGCCGATGCGACGGCCAGCGGCGCTCCCGAGGCGGTCGCGCGCTTCACCCTGTCGATGTTCCAGGCGACAAGGAGCGGACACTTCGCGCATTCAGACCCCACGCTCTCGCGCCTCCTGGGGCGCAAACCCCGCAGCATCACCGATCAACTAAAGGACCTGAATGTCCGGTGACGCATTGGCCGCCCACTACACATTAAATCTGAACTCCACCACGTGCCCACACGTAGGGCCATCAGGTGCTCGGTGCCCTGCAAGATCATCGCAGCGCAAGCGTCTCCACAGGTTGCCCAGTGACCTCGGCGATCAGGTCGAAGTCCTTGTCCACGGCCAGCACCGTCAGCCCGGTCTTCTCCGCGGTGGCGGCGATGAGAAGGTCCGGGATGGACGGCGCGCGGTGCTTTCCACGGTCGGCGAGCAGCATCTGCACCTCTTCGGCTCGGTCCTCGACGGCAGGAGTGATCCGCTCGACGGGCATCATTGAGAGCGGTGGTCGACGAAATCCTTCCCGTCCTTCAGTACCCGTCCGAGCCGAGTACCCGAGCTCAAGGCGAGTGATCGTCGAGAGCCGAACGAGCCCACGATCGATCCTGAGCTTCCAGTTCTCGGCCTCGGCAACCTGATTGAGTTGGAGCCTGACGAGAGCTGATTTGTCGATGAGCCAGTTCGTCACCGCCATGCGTCGGCCATGATGTCGGGATCGGCGAGGTCGGCGAAAATCTCGCCGGAACGCTTCCATTCCTCTTCAGTCGTCTTCGTCGTCGTCGCCCGAGGAGCATCACCCTCGAGCCGGCGACGCAGGTACTCGTTGCGCGACAGGCCCAGCTCTTGAGCACTTCGGTCGATCCGAGCGATAGTCTCGTCGCTGAGACCACGAATCAGCATGTTCGTCACGACAACCACCTCCACAATTCGGTGACATCATGATATCATCAAGCGTGGCGACGCGGCAGTTGCCGCATCTCGAACCTGACGTGGCCCGATCCGTTCACCTGTCGGCTACTGGGCTCACCAATCAGGTGTGCACAGATGTGCGGTTGTCAGGCTGAGAAGCACAGTCCAGCAGGCGACCGATGGATCCAGCAAGCACCTGACGCCCGACACCCGCAGGCCGCTGCCCGCACACGAGACCGCCTGACCGCGCCGTCACGAGGCGACCCGTCGGCATACGACCCCGGAGTCGGGGGCGTAGATCACACGTTAAAGCGGAACTCCACCACGTCGCCGTCGTGCATCACGTATTCCTTGCCCTCCATCCGGACCTTGCCACGGGACTTGGCTTCCGCCATCGAACCCGCATCGACAAGGTCGGCGAAGGAGACAATTTCGGCCTTGATAAAGCCCCGCTGGAAGTCGGTGTGGATCACGCCGGCAGCCTGCGGCGCCGTATCGCCCTGGTTGATGGTCCAGGCACGGGCTTCCTTGGGACCTGCGGTCAAGTAGGTCTGCAGGCCGAGAGTATGGAAGCCAACGCGGGCGAGCTTATCCAGGCCGGACTCACTCTGGCCGGACATCTCCAGCATCTCCCGTGCCTCGTCCGGTTCCAGCTCCACCATGTCCGCCTCGAGCTTGGCATCCAGGAACACCGCATCGGCCGGCGCCACGAGCTCGCGCAGCTCCGCCTGCTTCTCTTCGCTGCCGAGAATCGTGTCGTCGACGTTGAAGACGTAGATGAAAGGCTTCGCCGTCAGCAGGCTCAGTTCGCGCAGGTGTTCCATATCGAGCTTGCGGGCCTCGACCGCGGAGAAGATGGTGTCGCCGCGTTCGAGCACTTCCTGCGCGTCCTTGGCCGCTGCAAGTTTCGCCGGCTCGGTTTTCTTGCCCTTGACCTCTTTGTCCAGTCGCGGAATCGCCTTCTCCAGCGTCTGCAGATCGGCCAGGATCAGCTCCGTATTGATCGTTTCCATATCGGAGCGCGGATTGACGTTGCCGTCGACATGGACCACATCCGGATCATCGAAGACCCGAATCACCTGCGCGATCGCCTCGGCCTCGCGGATATTGGCCAGGAACTGGTTGCCCAGCCCCTCCCCCTCCGAGGCGCCCTTGACGATACCGGCGATGTCCACGAACGACACCGTGGCCGGCAGCACCTTGACGGAGCTGAACATCTCCGCCAGCGTTCCGAGCCGCTCATCGGGCAGGTTCACCACGCCGACGTTCGGTTCGATGGTCGCGAACGGGTAGTTTTCGGCCACCACCTGGTTACGGGTCAGTGCGTTGAACAGAGTTGATTTGCCGACGTTGGGCAGTCCGACGATGCCAATAGTTAAAGCCACGGTGATCCATCCTAGCGTTCGGGACCCAGCCGGCGCGAAGCGGCCAGTCGCCACAATTCTGTCAGTGGTCGATGCCAAGGTTGAATTATGAACGAATTTCCGGTGGTGCTGATGGTCTTAATTCTCGTGCTGGGCGTCCTGCTGGGGGCGGGTGCGATGGCGGTGCTGGCCCGCGTGCGCGTGCGCGCCATGGAAACAGAGGTGGACGACGCCGGTAGCCGGGTTAGTGAGGCGCGGTCCCGGTTGGCAGCCGCGGAAGCCGAGCGCAACCTGCTCTCGAGCCAGAATGCCCAGTTGGAAAAGCAGACCCAGCAGGACAGTTCCGTGCTGCAGGCGCTGGCCCCGGTGGCGGAGAAGCTTAACCACATGCAGTCCCAGGTCAGCGTGCTGGAACGGGACCGGGTGGAGCAGTACGGGCAACTTGCGCAGCAGCTCAAGGATGCCAAACGTGCGGACGAGCAGCTGCTGTCAACCACGCAAACCCTCTCGTCGGCGTTGCAGTCCAACAGCGTGCGTGGCCGCTGGGGCGAGGTGCAGTTGCGCCGGGTCGTCGAAGCAGCCGGGATGGTTCCCTACGTCGACTTTGCCGAGCAGGTGCACAACGCCTCTGCGCAGTCCGGCACGTCCAGCACGCGGCCGGACATGGTCATCAGGCTGCCCGGGACCAAGGAAATTGTGGTGGATGCGAAGGTGCCGCTTTCGGCCTACCTGCAGGCCCATGAGATTCCGGCCGCGGCGGGCGAGTCGGAGCAGGCGCGGCGAAAGACGCTGCTTGGCCAACATGCGAAGGCGGTCCGGGCCCACGTGGACGCCCTCGCCGCAAAGAAGTACTGGGAGGGCTGTTCCAACAGCCCGGAGCTGGTGGTCTGCTTTATCCCGGTGGAGTCGTTCCTGGCCGCCGCCCTGGATGCGGATCCGGAGCTGTTGGAGTACTCGTTCCGGAAGAACGTGGCGCTGTCCTCGCCCGTGTCATTGTTGGCGATGCTCAAGGCGGTCGCGTTCAGCTGGCGCCAGGACGTGCTGACCGATAACGCCAAGGAGCTGTTTGAGCTGTCCCGGGAGTTGTACGACCGGCTGGGCACTATGGGCGGACACGTGTCGAAGCTGGGCAATTCGTTGAAAGCCTCCGTGGAGCGCTACAACTCCTTCGTCGGAACCCTTGAATCGAGGGTCTTCCCGACGGCGCGGAAGATCAACGCCATCGACCCGGCCAGCTTCTCCGAATCGGATATCGGTGCGTCGCCGGTCGAATCCACGCCGCGGTTGCTGGGCGCGCCCGAACTCCTGGAGCGCGACCGCGAAGCCGGATAAGTCAGGACGTGGGCCGTGAGCCGCGCCCTCCGAGGCCCGGGGACGAATCGCCTGCCTGCTTCAAGGTGGCGCGCAGTTCCTTGGGCAGCGAAAAGATGATGTCCTCTTCAGCCGTGACCACTTCTTCCACGTCGCCGTAGCCGTATTCGGAGAGCAAATCCAGCACCTCCCGCACCAGCACTTCGGGCACGGAGGCGCCGGAGGTCACTCCGATGGTCTGGATACCTTCGAACCAGGACTCGTCGATCTCATTGGCGAAATCAACCCGGTGCGAAGCCTTGGCGCCGTATTCCAACGCCACTTCCACCAGCCGGACGGAGTTGGAGGAGTTGGCCGAACCGACCACCAGGACCAGATCCGACTGCGGCGCGACCTTCTTGATCGCCACCTGGCGGTTTGAGGTCGCATAGCAAATGTCGTCACTGGGCGGATCCTGCAAGGTGGGGAACCGGTCGCGCAGCAGGCGCACCGTCTCCATGGTTTCGTCAACGCTCAGGGTGGTCTGCGACAGCCAGATGATTTTCTCCGGATCGCGGACCTCGACCTTATCGACGTCCTCGGGACCGTTAACGACCTGGATATTCTCGGGAGCCTCGCCGAAGGTTCCCTCGACCTCTTCGTGTCCCTCGTGTCCAATCAATAGGATGTCGAACTCGTTCTTGGCATAGCGAACCGCCTCACGGTGGACCTTCGTCACCAACGGGCAGGTCGCATCGATGGTCTGCAGTCCGCGGTCGCTGGCCGACTGCGTGACAGCCGGTGAGACGCCGTGCGCGGAGAACACAACGGTTGCCCCTTCGGGCACCTCGTCCGTTTCCTCCACGAAAATCACACCCTGTTCCTCAAGGTTGCTGACGACGTGGAGGTTGTGCACGATCTGTTTTCGCACGTAAACGGGCGGGCCGTAGTGCTCCAGGGCCTTCTCCACCGCAATGACGGCACGGTCGACGCCGGCGCAGTAGCCTCTGGGTGCTGCCAGCAGCACATTTCGCGGTCCAGTGACCGGGGCCGCTGCTGCCACGTCTTCCGGGCTGCGGCGTTTGCGCGGGATGGTGGGCATAGGTACGGAGACCGCCGTGGAAGTCATACTTCCATCATAAGAGGTGGAGCAAATCGGGCAGGTCAGGTTCGGCTACCGGCGAATACCCGCGAGATCAGGCCGATGAGGATCATCACAGCGGCGGCGCCGGCCCCGGCCAGGATCCACTCGTTGAAACTGGCTTCGGCCAGGGCCGTGAGATGTGTCTTGAACAGACCGGCCAGTTCGTTGGCGTCTGCCGAGGTCTTTATCTGCCGCATCGCATACTCGGCGCTCAGTTTCCACAATCCGGCCGCGACCGCGACGCCGATCCCCACCAGCACAAAGGTGGTGGATCGGCGTCGGGCAATCAGCATCGCCAGCGCGAAGGCAACCACGGCCGCGATCGCGAACGGCACTGCCAGCTGCGCATAATTCTGTACTATCTCGATGATGATTTGCTGGTTGGAGCCGCCAACATCAATCAAGACCTGCTCCGGCGCCTGGATATCCGCGCCGACGGAATCGGCTGCCTGTTGCGCTGCAAGTGCCACGATCGGGGCGATGTCGAGGATCACGGCCGCCGAAGCGTCGTTGCCTGACATGGTCACCTGGTGACTGCCGCGCAGCGTCTCTTCCCAAGCCTGCCGGTATCCGGGGTTTTCCGTCAGGTTTTGGGCCGCTTGATCCACGAGCGGACGAGCCAGTTCCATCAACGCCGGACCCAATGACGCATTTTCCAGGACGGTCCGGGCTGTTGCCTCGGCCAGTTGTTCCTGGAACTGCCCGTCCGAGGCCAGCGGTTCGGCCAATTCGACGAAGCCGTCTTCGGATACCACGTTCTGGTCCAGCCATAGTCCCGGGACGGCGAGCAGGCACAGCACGACGGCAGCGATTCCGGCGAAAGCCGAGAGGAGTGTGCGCATAAAACAGTTGACCGCCTCTTAGTTATCCACAATGTGCCGGTGTATCAGTCTACTGAGCAAAAACTGACGGTACGAAGTGGTAAGTCTTTAACCATGACTGAGATTTCGACGGCTCAAGGAGGGGCGGCTGCCGCGACAACGCTGCCCGGGACCGCCGCCGAAACCTCGGCGGACCGGCCGTGGCCGCTGAGGATGCTCTCGGAGAAGCTCAAGGTCCATATTGAACGCGCTCCGGCAGTTTGGGTGGAAGGCCAGATCATCCAGCTCAACCGCCGCGGCAGCGTCAGCTACGTCACGCTGCGGGACACCGACGCCGAAATCTCGCTGTCGTTGACCATCTTCAATTCGACGATGAACCGGCTCAAGACCCCTTTGGAGACGGGTTCGCGGGTGGTCGCCTTGGTGAAGCCGGATTTCTGGATGAAGACCGGGCGGCTGTCCATGCAGACCCGCGATGTCCGTCCGGTCGGGTTGGGCGACCTGCTGGCCCGCATCGAAATGCTACGCCGGGCACTGACTGCCGAGGGGCTGTTCGACGCCGACCGCAAGCTCCCCCTGCCGGTGCTGCCCCACCGGATCGGACTGATTACGGGCAGGGATTCCGACGCCATGAAGGACGTGCGGCGCAATGCGGCGCTGAGGTGGCCCGCCGTCGAATTCGAAATCCGCGAAGTCGCTGTTCAAGGGGTCAACGCCGTCGGGCAAATGCGCAAGGCCCTCTCGGAGCTGGACGCGGATGAGCGTGTTGACGTGATCGTGATGGCCCGTGGCGGCGGCTCATTGGAAGACCTGTTGCCGTTCAGCACCGAAGAGCTGATCCGCGCCGTCTCGGAGGCCGCCACTCCGGTTGTCAGCGCCGTCGGCCACGAGGCGGACCGGCCGCTGGTCGACGACGTGGCGGATGTGCGGGCGTCGACTCCCACTGACGCCGCCAAGCAGGTGGTGCCGGACGTGGCGGAGGAGCTGCACCGCATCCACCAGTGCCGGGCCAGCCTGCGCCGTTGCATGGTTCAGTTCGTGGCCCGTGAGGAAGACCAGCTGACGGCAATGAGGTCGCGGCCGGTACTGTCCAATCCTGAGGGCATGATCACGGTCCGGCATGAGGAATTGGAACGGCTGCGGGCCAGGTCGCTGGGGGCGATTACGACGGCGGTGCGCCGTGGCGAGGACCGGCTGCAGCATTTGCGGGCCCAGGTTCGGGCGCTCTCGCCGCAGAAGACGCTTGACCGCGGCTACGCCGTCGTCCAGCTCGATGATCGGTCGGTGCTGCGCCAGGCGACGGACGCCCCGGCCGGCACCCACCTCAACGTCCGGGTGGCCGATGGCAGGCTCGGCGCCCGAGTCACCGACAATGACGAGAACAGCAGAAACGAGACGCCCGATGAGCACTGAACCAACCGGCACGGTCGACGTGGCCGAACTGTCCTATGAGCAGGCGCGCGAGGAATTGATTGCCGTGGTGGGCAAACTGGAGACCGGCGGGACCACCCTGGAGGATTCGCTGGCGCTGTGGGAGCGCGGCGAGGCTTTGGCCCAACGCTGTGAGCAGTGGCTCGAGGGTGCCAGGAAGCGGCTGGATGCGGCCCGGAAGGCCGAGCCCGAAGAGGACCAGGACGAAGCGTAGCCGTCTGCCCGGTTATGGCTTGTATCCGTCGAGGAATTCGGCGATCCGGCCCACCGCCTCCTCGATGTCCGGGACGCTGGGCAGCGTGACCAGCCGGAAGTGGTCCGGGTTCACCCAGTTGAAGGCGGTTCCGTGTGAAATCAGGATCCGCTGCTCGGTCAGCAAGTCGAGGGCGAATTTCTCGTCGCTTTGGATCGGATACACTTCGGGGTCCAGTTTGGGGAACAGATAGAGGGCCCCGGCAGCCAGCTCGCAACTGACACCGGGGATGTCGTTGAGCAGCTTGAACGCTGTATCCCGCTGCTCAAGCAGGCGCCCTCCGGGCAGGATCAGGTCCTCGATACTCTGATGCCCGCCCAGCGCGGTCTGGATGGCGTGCTGGGCCGGAACGTTGGCGCAAAGGCGCATACTGGCCAGCAGATTGATGCCTTCGATATAGTCACCGGCCTTTTTCTTCGGGCCGGTAATGGCAAGCCATCCGCTGCGGAATCCCGCGATCCGGTACGCCTTGGAGAGCCCGCTGAAGGTCAGGCACAAGACGTCGTCGGCCACCGTCGCGGCATTGACGTGCTCGTGGCCGTCGTACAGGATTTTCTCGTAGATCTCGTCGGAGAACAGCACTAAATCGTGCTGCCGGGCCAACTCAGCGATCTGCTCCACAATATGTTTGGGATAGACCGCACCGGTCGGATTATTGGGGTTGATCAGCACCAGGCCCTTGGTCCGGTCCGTGATCTTCGAGGCTATATCGTCGACGTCGGGCCACCAGTGTTCCGCCTCGTCGCACATATAGTGCACAGGAGTGCCTCCGGCCAGACTCACGGAGGCGGTCCACAACGGATAGTCCGGGGTGGGGATCAGCACCTCGTCGCCGTTGTTCAGCAGAGCCTGCAGCGACAAAGTGATGAGTTCGCTGACCCCATTGCCCAGATAGATGTCGTCGACGTCGAGGCCTTCCAGCCCCCTGCTCTGGTAATACTGCACGACGGCGGTGCGCGCCGAGTAGATGCCGCGGGCGTCGCTGTATCCCTGGGCCGTGGACAGGTTGCGGATCATGTCCATCAAAATCGCGTCCGGCGCTTCGAAGCCGAAGGGCGCGGGATTGCCGATGTTCAGCTTCAGGATCTGGTGCCCCTCCGCCTCCATTCGCTGGGCGTGTTGCAACAGCGGTCCGCGAATGTCGTACAGCACGTTGTGGAGCTTGTCGGACTGCTTGAACTCTGCCATATTTCCAGCATGCCACAGGCGACGGCAGGCGACAGGACACGGCCCGGACCACCTTGAAACGGAACTTCGACGCCGACTGGTCCACGTGCACTATCGGAACCGCCGGACGGATCAGGAATCCCGGTCGAACTATTCGACGCTATTCAAGGAACCCGTTCTCCTCCAGCCATCCATGTGCCGCCTTTTCGGCACTGAGCTTCTGGTCCCCGCTGACCTGACGGTTGAGGCTGATCAGGTCGTCGGTGGTCAGTTCCGCGGACACGGAATTCAGCACGTCCCTCACCTGTTCGCCGACGCGCTCTTCGCTGATCAAGGGCAGCACCTGCTGGGCGATGAAGTTGTTCTTCGGGTCCTCAAGCACCACCAGGCCGTGATCCTCGATGGCCGGAGTGGTGGTGAAGATGTCGGCGACCTGGATATCGTTTTCGATCAGCGCCTGCACGGTCACCGCTCCTCCGCCGTCGTTCAGCGGCTCGAACGATTTGAACTCGCAGCCGTATTTCTCTTTCAGGCCTTTCAGCCCGTAGGCCCGTTCGGCGAACTCGGGCGGGGCACCCAACACCAATTCGCCGCACACGTCGCCGATATCGGCCAGGCTGGTCAGGTCGTACTTCTCGGAAGTTGCCTGGGTGATGACCATTGAATCTTTGTTCTGGGCCTCGGCCGGCTCCAGCACCGCGAGGCCTTCCGGCAGCGCCCGGGGCAGTGCATCCATGATCTCCTCGGCGGACGCGGCCGTGGCGTCCGGGTTGAAGAACAGCAGCAGGTTGCCGCTGTACTCGGGCACCAGATCGACGGAGCCATCCCGGACCGCGCCGACGTAGATTTCCCGGGAACCGATGGCCGGCTTCGTCTTCGCCTTGACGCCGGCGGCCTCGAGGGCACCGGCGTAGATTTCAGCGATGATTTCGCTTTCGGGGAATGCGGCCGACCCCACCACCAGTGGTCCATCGGATCCGGTTCCGCCGGAGCCCGTTGTCTCAGGGTTGGACAGCGGATCCCCCGTGGCTCCGCAGGCGCTCAAGGCCAGCGCGAGCGCCACAGCGGCCACCATCGGGGCACCGATGCGCCGATATCGCTTGTGCGTCTTGGTCATGAGTTTCCTCCTCGTGTACCGGCGGCGGCCATTCCGCTGCCTGAGTCAACTGCCGGGGCGGACGTGGGCGTTTTCAACCCCTTGGGCACTGCTGCGCGTTGAACTCCGGCCAGCAATGCGTCGACAATAATGGCCAGTGCGGCAATCAGCAGCGCGCCGGCGAACATCTGCACGTAGTCGCGCACCGCCACTCCGTCAATCAGGTAGCGCCCCAAACCACCCAGGTTCAAGTACGCCACCACCGCCACAGTGGCGATGACCTGCAGCACCGCAGTGCGCACCCCGCCAACTATGACCTCCATCCCGTTTGGTACTTCCACCCGGAAAAGAATCTGCCCTTCGCGCATTCCCATGCTGCGGGCCGCATCCACGGTGACCGGATCGACCGAAGCAATGCCGGCATAGGTCCCCGCCAGCAGCGGAGGGATGGTCAGGATCACCAAGGCCAGCAGTGGCGGGATCAGCCCAATACCCATCAGCACCGCGAAGAGCACCAGCAGCCCCAGGGTGGGCAATGCCCGCAACGCCCCGGCAATGGCGACCACGGCGACCCGGCCGCGGCCGGTGTGCCCGACGAAAAGCCCGATGGGGACGGCGACGACGGCGGCCGCCAACAGCGTCAGCCCGGTGTACTGCAGGTGCTCCACGGTCCGCCACAGGATCCCCTGGCCACCGGTCCAGTTCGCAGGGTCTGCGAAGAAGTAGTACGTGGAGACGAAGATATTGTTGCTCTCTTCGGACCCGGCACCGGCCTGTAACGCGACGATCATCGTCCTCTGCCCTCCAGTTCCGGCGCCCTTCCCGGATCAGCTGCCGCACCGGTATCGTGGTGCGGTCCTGTCGCGAGCGCTTCGGCCCGGGCCGCATCAGTGGGAGGCGCTGCGCCGGCGGCACGCGTCCACGGTGTGAGCAGCTTCTCGATCAACACCAGCAACAGGTCCATCAACACTGCCAGCAGCAGGGTAAGGACAATTCCGGTCACAATCTCGAGGATGAACCGGCGCTGCATACCGTTGATGAAATAGTAGCCAAGGTTGGGGATCCCGATCACCGCACCAACGCTGACCAGCGAAATGTTGCTCACTGACACCACCCGCAGCCCCGCGAACAGCACCGGCACGGAAAGCGGAAGATCCACATGGAAGAATCTGCGGAACGGCTTGTACCCCATTGCCGTGGCAGCCTGCCGGACGCCGTCGTCGACCGAGTTCAACGCGTCAACCATAGAGCGGGTCAACAGCGCCACGGCGTAGAGAGTCAGGGCGACGATCACGTTGATTAAGTCGATGATCCCGGTGCCAAGCACCACAGGAAGCATCACGAACAACGCCAGCGAAGGCACGGTGTACATCACGGAGCTGGCCGAGAGCACAAAACCACCCAGCGCCCGGTGCTGCCTGGCAAGCTGGCCTATGGGAATGGCAATCATCAACCCGAGTGCCAGTGGCACCACTGACTGATACAGGTGCAGCCCGGTGTAACGCAGAATCTCGTCACTGTTGTTGAAGACCCACTCCATCAGCCGGTCCCGTTCCCGCGGTTCCGGTCAATTCTCGATTGCTCGATGGCGCTGAGCACCTCACCGGGCTTGACGACGCCGGCGACCTTGCCGCCGTCGTCAATCACTACGCCCAGTCCCGAAGGCGAGGACAGTGCGGCATCCATCGCGCCGCGCAGCGAATCGCCCCGGCGGTAGAGCGAACCGCCCGGGACCAGTTCCGTACGATCCGTCAAGGGCGGCGAGTCGGGGGCCATCCACCCGACCGGCCTGCCGCCGTCGTCGGCCATCAGCGTCCACTCCCGGCCGGCATTGCCCTTGGGCAGCTCGCTCACGGATCGAGTGCCGATCGGATGGACCCACAGCTGCTCGCCGCTGTTGAACGCCAGATGCCGGAATCCCCGGTCGCGGCCGACGAACCCGGCGACGAAGTCGTCCACCGGGGCGCGCAGAATCTCTTCCGCTGTGGCGTACTGCGCCACCCGCCCGCCGGTGGCGAATACGGCCACCTTGTCGCCCAGCACCGTCGCCTCGTCGATGTCGTGGGTGACGAAGACGATGGTTTTGGACAGATCCTTTTGCAACCGCAGCAGTTCCGTCTGCAACTCCGCCCGCACCACCGGATCGACGGCGCTGAACGGCTCATCCATCAGCAGGATCGGCGGGTCCGCCGCCAGCGCGCGGGCGACACCCACGCGTTGCTGCTGCCCGCCGGAGAGCTGGGACGGATAGCGCTTGGCCATGGCCCCCTGCAGTCCGACCACGTCGAGCAGTTCGAGGGCCCGGCGGCGCGAATCCTTGCGGCTTTGGCCATTCAGCCGCGGCACGGTCGCGATGTTCTCCACCACCGTGCGGTGCGGCATCAGCCCGGCTGACTGCATGACATACCCCATGGAACGGCGCAATTGCGCTGCGGGCTTCGACGAAATGTCCTCGCTATTAACACGGATAGTGCCCGACGTCGGTTCGACCATCCGATTGATCATCCGCAGCGACGTGGTTTTGCCACAGCCGGAGGGGCCGACCAGGACCGTGATCGCGCCGCGGTCGATATCTATGGTGAGGTTATCCACCGCCGCTGAGCCGGAATGGAACTGCTTGGTGACCGCTTCAAACTCGACCATCGGCCCGAGCCCCCTGCGTGGCCGCGGCCCACCGGCAGGGGCAGCGGCAGTGGCGGCAGCAGTGCCGGTAACTGGTCTCGTCATCGAGCTTCGCCTTCCTGTAAGGTCCATGGCCTTCAGACACTATTCGTCCCCAAGCGCCGGATGGCTTGGTCGTCAACCGTCCTGCTGTCACCTTATTGAAACCGAACGGCCTAGTCCATCATGCCCCGCCGGGTGCGTTGGATGATTCCGGGCCCTGGCGCCCCTCCGTGTCCTTCGGATTAGACCTTCCTCCCGGCCTTGTGAGCCTTGGTGATCTTGGCCCATTCCCGTCCATAGCGGCGTCGGGCTGCCTGGTCGTGTTTGCGTTGCAGGTGCTCCAATTCGCGTTGCAGTTTCAGGTAACTGTTCCACCTGCGGTGCTCGAGGCGGCCGTCCGCCAGCGCAGTCTGGACGGCGCAGCCCGGCTCAGGCCCATGGTTGCAATCGTTGAACCTGCAATCGGCAAAGAGCGCCTCGATGTCGCCGAATACTGATTCCATTCCGGTGTCCGAGTCCCAGAGGGCGAATCCCCGCACCCCGGGAGTGTCCATCAAAACAGCCCCGTTGGGCAGCGGAATCAGTTCCCGGGAGGTGGTGGTGTGCCTGCCACGACCGTCGGCAGCACGCACCTTTCCGGTGTCCTGCACCTCCTGACCTGCGAGAGCGTTGATCAGGGTCGACTTGCCGGCGCCGGAAGGGCCGAGCAGCACAACGGTCCGGCCGGGTTCGAAATGCAGCATCAGTTCCTCGAGTCCGTCACCTGATTCGGCGGCGGTGGTGACCACCTCAATACCGGGCGCCTGGCCGATCACTTGACTGACGACGTCGTCGTGGCCATTGGACAGGTCCGCCTTGGTGAGAATCACCAGTGGCTGACCGCCGGAGTCCCAGGCTGCCACGAGCGTGCGTTCGAGCCGATTATGGGAGATCGGCCGGTCCAGTGGAACCACGAGGCCGACAATGTCGACGTTCGCGGCCAGCACCTGGATGCCCGAGAGCCGTTCATCGGCGGTTTTGCGGGCCAGCATGGAATACCGTTCGAGGACTCCGGCAACGGCCGGCTCCCCTGCGGCGTTGGTTCCCAACTGCACCCAGTCGCCGACGGCGCATTGGGACTCGGCGGCCGGATAGGACAGGTGGAGCATCCCGCTGCCGGTCGCGGCCAGGATATGGCTCTTGTCGGCCCGTGCCACACGGGCCGGATGCGGATCTTCGAAGGTGGATTGGTAAAGCCGGTGGATACGGTCTGTATAGCCGTACGGAGCCAATAATGAATTCAACGTGCAACCTTTTGATGGGGGCTTCACGCGGCCACGACAATGGTACGGCGTGGCGGGGCAGTGTCCGGCGTTGAGCGCGCTGTTAGCTGCCGTTGCGGCGTGAAGCGGGGTGGGTAATTGGAATCGGATTCGTCGTTGTGACAATCATCGTGACCCACCTCCTTGCTCGCGCTTGCTGTGAATACTGTACTGCGCTTCAGGGCTCCTGGTAACCCCCGCCCCGGGCCTCCTCGGTCGGGAGGGCTTCACCGCCGGTATGCCGGCATGCGGGAGGCATCCGCCTGCGGCACACCGGCGGAGTCTACGGGAGCAGCTGCGAATGCGAGCGCGCCGTGGCCATGCTGCGGGTCTCGCCATGTTCTGCCTGCAGCCGCAAACGATGCTGCTGAGCCGAACGGGCGGCCGAACGCCGGAGCGCACGATGGCGGCCCCACTGCGCTAATGCGGTGCCAGTGCGTACGACGGCGGCGTCGAACCCATGGAGCCTGATGTGCGGGTCGGTGCGAACATCGGCGGCGTTTGGCCCGCCCGGATACGCCCCGACGGTTTCCGTGGGAAAGGTTGTCATGGCAGAAGTTCCTGTCTAAGTATGGTCGCGGCGCTGACCATCGACCAAAGGGAATGAATTCAAGTGCACCTCGATGGGACGGGCGTCCTCCGGCCGTTCCCGCTTGTCGGCGCGATACGGGGCGAGGATCCGGTTAGTGGCTTCTTCCAAGGCCCTGGAAGCAGCCTCCATTTCCTCTACCGTCATATGCAGGTGGTGGGTATTGATGGATGACGCATCGACCCATTCAGCAGGCAGTTCCTCGAGGCCATGCGTCATGAAGTCCGTCAGCGCCGTGCCGCGGAGTTGCTCGAACTCACGGTTGACCAGCCTGAGAGCTTCGCGCCCCGCCGGATCGCCGGCCAGGTCACGGCCCGGGATGTTCAAGGCACCGGGAGGGCGTTCCCACCACCGCTCGCGGCCGGTACCCTTCCCTGCCACTTCCCGGACGAAATTGTGCTTCGCCAGCTGACGCAAGTGGTAGCTCGTGGCTCCGCTGGATTCGCCCAGCACTTCGGCGAGGGAACTGGATGTTTGGGCGCCGTGGCGGGACAACCGCTCCAGGATCTGCACACGGAGCGGGTGGGCGAGGACCTTCAGGGATGTGAGGTCGACTGTCCGCTCTTTGGGTTCGCCAGCTTCCGGTGATGCGTTCATGCACCCAGCATAGAACCGCAAAGATTTCTTTGCAACATGTTTTTTGCAATATTCTGTTTGCAACGAGTTCTTTGCATGTGTTGGATCCGCCCGACGGAGCAGGCTGCCGCCCCACCAGCCGCCAAATGCGGCAGTGGATCCGTGCACGGGCGGACCAGCGGTTCCGTGCACGGGAAACGGTTGATCTGCCATGCCACCAGTTCAGCAGGCCAACCCCCGCACGGACAGCTGCATGCGGACAGGCAAAGTCCTGAAACGCAGGACCATCCAGCCCTCCGGCGGGTCGACCGCGAATGGGCACTTTCTGCCAGAATCAGCAGGTTCGTTCGGTAGATAGTGACTTCCGGGCGGAGGCGCCCTCCGCCCGGAAAGGAATTCAGCCGCTGCGCGGGATGGTCATTTCGAAGCGGGCCCCCACCTCGGACGACGCCAACCGCACGCTGCCGCCGTGGGCTTCGGCGATCGCCGAGACAATGGACAGCCCCAGTCCCGCCCCTTGCTTGCGCTGCGGGGACGTTCCCTGCTTGAAGCGGTTGAAGATCATCTCGGCGTCCGCGGTTGATACGCCCGGGCCGGTGTCCTGGATCCAGAACACAACGTCATCTCCGGCGACGGACGCACCAAGCTGGATACCGGCGTCGTCCCCAGTGAATTTCACGGCGTTCTCCGCCAACTGCAGCATGGCCTGGGTAATCCTGTGGCGGTCTGCCGTAATGGCCGTCTCTGCCGGCAACTGCAGCTGCCAGTCCCGCGAGGCAAGCGCCGTCGCTTTGCGGTGCACGTCCTGGATCAGAGTCCGCAGATCGACCCGCTCAGTCTCCAGGAAGTCGGGTTGTTCGGCACGGGCCAGCAGGAACAGGTCCGATACGATCTTGTCCATCCGGTCGATCTCATCGGTGACCAGCGCCACCGTCTCCGCCCGGTCTTCAGCAGTCTCATCGAGTTCGATCAGCTCAATGTGGCCGCGGATCACCGTCAGCGGCGAGCGCAGTTCGTGGCTGGTGTCGTCCAGGAATTGCCGTTGAGCCGTGAACGCCTGTTCCAACCTGCCGAGCATGTCGTTGAAGGAGGCCGCAATCTGAGAGGCTTCGTCGTTGCCACGCACTTCGATGCGCCTGGTCAAATCCGTATCAGAGATGTTGCGGGCCGTTGTGGCAAGGGACCGCAAAGGCCGCAGCACGCGTCCGGCCAGCAGCAGCCCCAGCAGCGAAGCCACGGTCAGCGTCACGGCTTGCACAATGATCTGCGACTGCACGGCGTCGTCAATTTCGCTGCGTTCGTAGGCAGGGAAGTTCGCCACGACGAACAACCCGTCGTTCGGTTCGCCGGTCACCGGTATGGCTACATAGCGGACATGCCCGGCCGGTGTGTCCAGTGCGCCGCGTTTGGTTTTCTCCAGCGACGTCCAATAGTCGATCGCGCCCTGGATTTGTCCGGGATGTGCAGCAGTGCGATCCCGGCGCGATTCGTACAATTCTCCGCCGATGAACGCCAGCAGGGTTTCACCCTCGTCCGGGACCTCACGAGAGAAGTAGACATCGAACAGCGCTTCCAGATCGTTGCCGAACGGCTTTCCGGTGCGCGGATTGGTACCCTCGCTCAGCAGCTGGAACTCCTCAGCCTCCGCATCGAGCCCTACCTTGATTTCGGTATCCAGGCGTTCAAACAGCACCACCCGCAGCAGCAGCACCGAGCCAGCAGATGAGAACAGCAGCAAAATCACGACGACGGCGACAATGCGCACCCTCATGCTGGCCAGCGAACGGCCTATCCGTGTGGCGAGATTGGTCATAGGTGACAGCGTAGCTTTCGTATGGTGCCTCGACCGCACCGCGGTGAAGTGGCTGACACCAGAGCCCGGGAATCCTGCCCGATTAATCCGAGGTTTACGCTAATAGTAGTTTTCGCCATGCAGCCGGTTATGTATCGACAGCGCCGCCCGCTCCCCGGCTTTCCTCCACAGGGCGTGGGACAGCGTGGCGATTGGCTGCTCCCAAGTCCCCACATAATCGGTGATGTCATTGTTGAATCCTGTTTTGAAAGCGCCGACCCCATGAAGTGGATGATCGCGGTTTCTCGCTTCCGCAGACGGAGGCGCGCCACACAGGTCATATTCGGCGATCCCCGCTTCACGCAGCGAATTGACCGCCTCCACTTCCAACAGGGCAGCTGCCCCGCGGATCTTGTCATTGCGACTGCTCGCGGCATCTTTCCGGGCAGCCTTGTTCCCGACCAGCATCAGGAAATCAGCGGCAACAATCCGTCCATCGACGGTTGCGAAGAGCATCATCCCGGTACCCGAACGGACGTGGCGTTGCCAATACAGGCGGTAGTACCGCTCGCTCCGGATTCGGAAATTTCCCTCGGCAGTCTCGGCAAGGAGCCGGTAAAAATGCGCGCAGTTCGCGTCCGTGGCGGGAACCACCGTGGTCGTCACGCCGGCCCGCTCTGCAGCCCTGATGTGCGAACGGGTCTTGCCTTTGAACCCTGCAACAACCTCGTCCACCGGCCTGTCAATGTCGACAACGACCGTGGAACTGTTCGGCTGCACATCCGGAACCTTCACCAGCCCCATGCCGGTGAAGCGGCCGCGGGTAGCGCTGCCGGCCTGGATCTCGGGCTCGACCTTCACCGCAAATGCGCCGCTGGCCTGTGCCAGTGAATTCAACGAAGGCACGATTCGAGCCAACTGCTCGGTACGGGCCACGCCCGGACCTTTGGGGATGTACCAGAGCTTGCCCAGGCCAGGCACGGGTTTCTCCAGGATGGAGACTGCGACATCGTCAACGTTGGCGTACTTGGCCCGCCAACCGGTCAGGGTTTTGTGCTCAACGAAATCGCGGCCCTGGAATACGTTGCCGCCATCGGGGTTGCGGGCGATCAACTGATTCCACCGCGATACCTCCGACTCAGTTGCCGGACGTCCCCGCCCGCAGCCCCGAGCAGTCGCTTTACGTGCTAAATACTTCACCGTTCATACCCCCATTGGCAGACAGCTGAACGCCGTTCGGACCGGTCGTGTACCGGAAGGCGGCCAGTGGAGCCACCACCATCAACGCCGCCGGCGGCCATTTCAAGAAATTCCTTGGATAATCGGGGTGCCGCCAGTGTGACGGCTGCCACCACGACGATAGCAATCGGGACGCCGATAATCACCCATGAACGGCGCAGACCGCAGGCGACCGCGCCTTGCGACACGCCTCAGGCGCTGGACGGCGCCTTTGCCTTCCGGAGCCCGACCCATGCCAGAGCCAGGCACATTAAGGCGATGGCTCCGGCAAACCAGCTCACCGACGTCGAAAGTCCCCATGCCCCTGCCGCCGCCCCGAGCCCGATCACCGGCAGGGCACTGCCCAGGTAGGTGATGACGTAGATGGTGCTGATGATCTGGGCGTGCCGTCCAGCCTCGATCCGGTTGGCCACCTCGTTGAATACCACCCGGAAGGCCGCGCCTTGGCACAGGCCGGCGGCCACGCTTGCCGCAATCAGCAGAACAATGCTGCCGGTCCAGCCGGCCGCAGCCACCAACAGCACCGAGATTCCCATCCCTGCCAGCCCGGCAGGGACCAGATACCGGCCGCGCATGGCCAGCAGTTGACTCACTGCCGAACTGCCCAGCACCAGTGCCGCGAGCAGACCGACCACCGGACGCGAATCCGTCCCGGCGATCTGCGCGAAGTAGGTCGGGGCCAGGGACAGGAAAAACCCGAACACAGCGAAGCTGGTAAAACCAACCAGTGAGGCCATCCAGAACGCACCGCGGGCATCGCGGGAGATCGACGGCCGGCGCGGTTTCAACGCTGCCGCAGCCTGCCCTGAAGCGGGCTTGATAGCGGGTCGGGCCTTGAGCACCAGCAGTGGAATCAACAGTGCCACAAGTGCCGCGGTATGGATCATGAAGGGCGTGCGTTCCGGGTCGGGAAGCGTGGAAAGCACTCCCCCGATTGCCGGTCCGGCGGCCACGCCTCCGGCCGAGACCAACAGGGTGAAGCGTGAGGCCCATTCGGGATGCCGGGGCAGCAATTCGCGCAGCGCGGCGGCACTGGCACCGGTGGCAAGCGCGACGGCGGCCCCCTGCAGCGCACGGCCGGCAATCAACATGGCCAGGCTGTTGGCATAACCAAACACCAGTCCGCCGGCCAGCGCGATGACGATCGCGACGCACAGTGCGGCCCGCCGTCCAATGTGGTCCGACCAGTGGCCGACCAGCAGCAGACCGGCCACCAGGCTGAATACGTAGGCCGCGAACGCGACAGTGATATCCAGGGACGTCAGCCCCAGTTGCACCTGCAGCAGCGGATACAGCGGCGTGGCCAGGTTGGCGCCGATCAGCAAAAGGGTCAGTACGACGGCGGAGAGCACCAACCGGGTCCGCACTGATGCGTCCCAGCCGGCATGTTCGGCCATTGCCGGCCGCATCCGCAGTTCACTCAGTACCGTCATCTCACCTGCCTCACAGTCAGCAACCGATCCAGTGTTTGCTCGAAACTCGACCAATTTCCACTCCATAATGAGGCAGCTGCGCCTATTCAGACATACGATATGCTTCGCACTGAGCAAAATACTCAAAATGTGCACCGCCGACGATGCTGGAGTGATCGCTGTGAGCAAGCTCGATTCGATGGACCGCAGACTGCTGCTCGAGCTGATCCGGGACCCGAGGGCGCAGATCGGCGAGCTGAGCCAGTCGCTGTCCATCGCCCGAAATACGGCCCAGGCACGGGTCAAACGGCTGCTGCGCACCGGAATTCTGCGCAATGGCGGCCGGGAAATCGATCTGGAGGTGCTCGGCTACGACGTCGTCGCCTTCGTCACCATCGAGGTCAACCACCGCCAGCTCGACGGCGTCATCGCCGCCCTGCGCACGCACGCCCAGGTGCTGGAGGTCAGCGAAATCGCCGGCCGCGGCGACATCTGGTGCCGCGTGGCGGCCACGGACACCCATCACCTGCAAAGCGCGCTCCGGTTCATCCTGCGCATCAAGGGAGTCCTCCGCACCGAAACTGAACTCGTGCTGCACGAACACATTCCCTACCGCGCGCAGCCACTGCTCGCGGGGATGGAATGAGCCCGCCCACCACCGGAGACCCGCGGTAACCTGAGACAGCCCCCGCAACCCCTGCAACGCCCCGTGACCCTGCAACCCCCGGAAGGATCGGCGTGACACTTCCCCTCGAACCGACCACCGTGACCTACCCCGCCGGCGCTGTCCACGGAACTGCCGTCGTCGTACATCTTGCGCCGCAAGGTGACGGTTCAACGGCGGTGCTGCTGGATTCCACCCCCTGCCACCCAGTCGATGCCGCGTGGCCTGACCAGGGGCCGGACCGCGCCGTCATCCGAAAAGACGGGTCGCCGACCCGGGTCAGTGATTGCGTCACGGCGGCGACAGATGGAACCCAGTTGTATACCGGCGAGCAGATTCCGGCGAAGAAGGGCGCCGAGGGGTGGACTTTCGCGGTCGCGCACCTGGTTGACGACGACGGCGGGCTGGCAGAAGGCGACGAGGTGCAGGTCGAGGTCGATGAAGATTATCGCGCCGCGATATCGGCCGGACACACCGCCTGCCACGTTGCCTCGCTGGCGTTGAACCAGGCGATGGCTCACCGCTGGAAGAAGGACGCCCGGGCCGATGGCAGGGGCGAGCCGGACTTCGACGGGCTGGCCATCGACGTTTCGACGATCGTGCCGAACGGATCAGTGGACACCTATCGGATGGGCAAATCGCTGCGGCGCAAAGGGTTCATCACCGACGGTGTCCCCGACGAACTGGCGGAGCTGGAAGGCGCCATTAACGGGGCCCTCGCCTCCTGGATCGGGTCCGGTGCTGCAGTGCGGATCGAGCGGGAAGGCAGCGCACTCACCGACGTGCGCTACTGGGTGTGCGAACTGCCGGACCATACGGTGCGGATTCCCTGCGGGGGAACGCATCTGGACAGCCTGGAGGAAGTGTCGTCGGTGAGAGTGGCGCTGAGTATCGAAGACGCCTCCGGCACGCCGGTGCTGCGAATGGAAACGACGGCGGCGCCGGCCTAAGCACTATTCAGCTCCAGCGGGAAGCGCGTTGTTTCCTGAAGGGTCAGGAGGTCGCGGAGGAAGCTGCCCTCGCCGGGAAAATCCCACTCCGCTCCGTCCGTCAGATGCCATGTGCCCCATTCGAGGCGCATATATTTCAGCGCCTCCGGCCATAAGGCAACCTCTTGGTCAGTCAGCGCCGGGGCAGCCTCCAGGTATCCGGCCAAATACGCCTTCCACTCCTTTTGGGTAAAGAGGCGCCCGGGGTTGCTCTCAGACTCACTGGCGAAGAGCAATACCGACACCGCCACATCGAGTAATCTCGGCGCCACCTCACCATTTTCGAAATCGATGAACGCAGGGGGTTGTCCATCTGCTGCATAGATGAGGTTGGCGGCACGGTAGTCGAGACTCACCGGATACGTGGGCAGGGAGGCATCCCGGATGGCAGGCAAGGTTTCACCGTGGAAAGCGCGCAACTCCCGGGTCCATCGCGAAGCGGCAGAAGCTGAGTCCACTGGATAGCCACCGGAATCCAGGTGGCCGGCCTGATCCCGGCAGGCCCGCCCAATGGCTTCAACGTCTTCATCCACCGACTCCTGGCTGAACACGGGCCAATCGAAATCCGGCATTCCAACGCCGTTGAAAGTCGAAGACGCCGCGTGTAGCAGGCCGAGGCCGCGGCCCGCAGCATTGATCGATTCGACAGTTCCGGACCACGGCGATCCCTCGATCCACGGGTAGGCCATCCAGGTTGTATCCCCCGCGGTCAGCGGAAGCTCAACGGTCTGAAGTTCCAGCGGCTGCACGCTCCACAGGCCTGCTGCGCATACGTGGCGTTGCCATTGCCCCAAGGCGGCTGCTTCTTCGGGCTCCGACAGTGTGGGTTTCACGACGGCGTCAACCGCATCTCCTCCGGCAACCGCAAGCCGGGCTTTGAACACCTGCCCCCACTCGTAAATGGACGTGGCAGAATATTCGACGACGTCGTCCCCCAACGCAGTTCGTACGGCTTCGGCCTGCTGCCTGTTCGTCGGGCTGGTCATGCTCCCCAGTATGCAGCACAGTGCTCTTCGGTGACCGGCTCAAGCCTCTGCAGGCTGCAGCACCTGATATGGGGTCATGCCGCCCCTTCGCCTCGTCACCTTCATCGCGTCCGGCCGCCGACCAGGCCGCTCAAGGTCACGAAGCAGGGGCCTCGTCTGTGACGTGCAGGTGGGCGCGTTCGCCGTCGTGGTCAAAAATGGTGAGAATCTCCACCGGGCCATCGTGGCCGGTGATCGCATGCGGGACCATAGTGGAGAATTCAGCGGCGTCGCCCGCTTCGACCAGGATGGTCCGCTCCCCCAGTTGCAGCCGGGCCGTTCCTGACAAGACAGTGAACCATTCACGTCCGGGATGCACCCCCGCCTCTTCACCACCTGCCGGCTGATCGTCGGTGATCCGCATCTTGGCCACTGTCACGCCGTGGAGGGTCTCTTCGCTGGAGAGCAGCCAGGTCGTCCTCCCCCGCGCATGAGACGGCTCCGGCCTGATCACCACGTCCTCGTCTTCGGTGGATTCGACGAGCTGATCAAGTGTGGTGTCCAGGGCTCTTGCAATAGGAACCAGCTGGTCCAGGGCGATGCGTCGGTGCCCGGTTTCGATGCGGCTCAGGTTGGAAGGACTGAGATAGCAGCGCGCCGCGAGGGCGTCCAGGGACCAGCCGCGCGCCAGCCGGAGGCCGCGGATGCGTTTACGGATCACTGTGTCCAAGGCGAGTTCTTGCGTCATAAGCAATATTGTATGCCTAGTACGCACACCGAGGCTAATCTGGAGCCATGGCACATCATCACCACCACGGCAAACACCACGGCAAACACCACCACCACGACGCAGACCACGGCACGGGCCATCCCTGTATGGACGGCCCTGAAGGCAATGCCGCTTCCCACGCGGAACTATTGGATCTTGACGCACGAGTCCTCGGGCCCTATCTCGACGAAGTGACCCGCTGGGCGGCGCAATATGCTCCAACGGATCCGCGCATCGTCGTGGATATGGGCGCGGGCACCGGCACCGGGACGGTGGCACTTGCGGAGCGCTTCACGCGGGCCGAAGTGGTCGCGGTCGACGTGTCGGAATCGATGCTTGACCGGGTCCAGGCGGCCGCGGCTGAACACGGTATCGCGGACCGAGTCCGTCTCCTGCAGGCCGATCTGGATGCAGGCTGGCCGCAGGCCGGGGCAGCGGATGTGGTGTGGGCGGCGTCGTCATTGCACGAAGTTGCGTCTCCGGACCGCGTGCTCGCCGATGTTTACGCCGCGCTGAATCCCGGCGGGCTTTTGGTGGTGCTGGAAATGGACAGCCTGCCCCGGTTCCTGCCCGACGACGTCGAAACAGCCCGGCCGGGCCTGGAGACCAGGTGCCACGAGGCTCTGGCGCAGCAAGGCTGGAATGCCCACCCAAACTGGCGCTCCCATCTTGAACAGGCAGGCTTCACGGTCGCCGCCGAACGCAGCTTCGTGGCCGAGTCCGGCGAAAATCCGAAGGCCGACGAAGTGGCGCACCCCGGGGCAATGGCAGCAACTGGCACAGCCGCCAAGGAGGGGCCGCCGTCGTCGGCTACCAGCCGCTACGCAGACGGCTACCTGCGGCGGATGCGCCCAGCTCTCGACGGCCAGCTGGATCCTCAAGACCTGAATGCCCTGGACCGGGTTCTCGCGACGGACAGCGACGAGAGCCTGCTGCGCCGGGACGATCTGAAGGTGCGCGTCGCCCGCACAGCGTGGGCTGCCCGCCGTGCCTAAGGTCACTGAAACCGCCGAGTCGGCGCTGCGCCCGCCCCCGCTCCTCCTAACTACCCGATTGAAGAGGTATTGAAATGAACACGAATCTGACCCATGAAGTGGCAATTATCGGAGGCGGCGCAGCGGGTCTCGCCGCCGCGGTGACGCTGGCACGCTCCCTGCGCTCCGTCGTCGTGCTGGATGCCGGCGATCCCCGCAACGCTCCGGCAGACGGCGCCCACAACGTGGTCGGCCGGGAAGGGTTAGCGCCGCTCGACCTGCTGGCCGCCGGACGGCGGGAAGCGCAACAGTACGGAGCGGAAATCCGCGACGATCCCGCTGTCGCGACCCGCCGTACGGAGGAAGGGTTCGACATCGAGCTGGCCGGCGGATCCACTGTGAGCGCCTGCCGGCTGCTGCTCGCGACGGGACTGACCGATGAACTCCCGGACGTACCCGGTGTATGGGAGTTGTGGGGCAAGAGCGTGCTGCATTGCCCCTACTGCCACGGGTGGGAAGTGCGCGGACAACGAATCGGCATCCTGGGCACCAGCCCACTCAGCATCCACCAAACGCTGCTGTTCCGCCAGCTCAGCGACGACGTCACGCTCTTCCTCCACGAAATGCCCGAGCCGGACAGCGAGGCATGGGAGCAGCTGGCCGCCTTGGATGTGCGGGTGGTGAGTGGCCGGGTGGAGCGGCTGCGCAGCGAGGACAATGTGCTTCGGGCGGCGGTCCTTGAGGACGGTCATGAGTTTCCAGTGGATGCGTTGGCAGTGGCCCCTCGCTTCATGGCCCGTGCCGAATTGTACGAACAGCTGGGTGGGACATTGACAGAGCACCCTTTGGGACGGTTCATCGAGACCGGACAGATGGGACGGACGGAGCTCCCGGGCGTGTGGGCGGCTGGGAATGTCAGCGACCTCGGCGCGATGATCAGCGTGGCCACGGGAGCCGGAGCCTCGGCTGCGGCCGCCATCAATGCGGACCTGGTGGCCGAAGATGCCGGCGCCGCGGTGCGTGCGCTGAGTCCTGGGGCGCCGTAACGAGTCGAAACGCTCCACTGCTGCCGCCAGGCCGGTTCCGGCGTTGACCGACCGTGCAACCAACACTCCGGCGCAAACGCCATCTTCCAAGGATGAGTTCGCTCCTTGCCCCATGGTGGGCACCATTGCGTGGGCGGCGTCGCCGATCAGGACAGCGCGGCCGAAGGCGTAGCCATGCAGTGGCGGGGCCAGCGAGTAAACATCGTGGCGCAGGATTCTTTCCGAGGCAGTAGCGCGGATCAGCGCTGGAACGGGCGCAGACCAGTCCCTGAAATGTTCGATGGCTGCTGCCTGCTCATCGAGCCACCGGTGGTGCTCTGTTGAGTGGATATAGCCGTACCAATACACTTGATCGGCGCTGATACGCACCGCGCCAAATTCAGTGCCGGGCCCCCACCTGATGATGAAATCATCATTTACTATGGACGCGTCATCCACAATGCCGCGCCAAGAGGATTTACCACTGTATTCGGGCACAGTGTCGGGTGCGAGTCGGTTTCGCAGCTGGCTTCGTAACCCGTCGGCGCCGATAATGAGGTCGCCTTGGTAGTCCACCGGTCCGTTGCTGGCGGTGCATTGCACTGTTGCCGGGGCGCCGGCGGGGTGCCCGGCGCTGACGGCCATTACCCGCGTCCCGGTGACAAGGCGGGCTCCATCTGCTGCTTCCAGTAGCACTTTATGGAGCATCCGTCGGTGAATGCCATAGGCCTCCCGGGGGGAGTGTGGTGTGTCGCTACGGAATGCGCATCAGCCAGTCGCCACGCTCATTCATGGTTCCGGCCATGTGCAACCTATGGCCAGTTGCACGCGCGGTGTCGCCGAGACCGAGCCCAGCGAGGGCGGACAGACCGTTAGCTGTCAGTGCCAACCCAGCTCCGACCTCGGTAAACTCCGGGGCTTGCTCGAGTACGGTGACGGACCAGCCTTGTTGCAGCATGGACGCCGCCGCTGCCAGGCCGGCAACCCCTCCTCCAACAACAAGCGCAGTATCTGCGGAACCGGTCATCGCACTCCCTTTACTTGCCGTTCTCAGAGCAACGCCGCCTTGGCTTCCAACACCGACTTTTGCTGCTTGTTTGCGGTCAACGCGGCTGCAGTAAGCAGTTCGGAGCGGGCTTCCTCTATCCGTCCCAACCGGGCAAGGAGCTCGCCCCGGACGCTGGGCAGCAGGTGCGACCCCCGCAAGGCCCGAGTGTCGAGTCCGTCGACGATCCGCAGCGCACTTTCCGGTCCGGTGGCCATGGAAACGGCTACAGCACGATTGAGTTCGACGACGGGACTGGGAGCCAGCCGCCCCAACGCCTCATACAGCAGCACGATGCGGCTCCAGTCCGTCTGTTCGAAAGTCCGGGCGACGGCGTGGCATTCGGCAATGGCAGCCTGGAGTGCGTAGTTGCCGCGGCCGCGTGCTGCCGAATCCGCACGCCGCAGCGCTGCCTGCCCGCGGCCAATCTGGCTGCGGTCCCAGCGGCGACGGTCCTGGTCGGCAAGCAGCACCGGGCTCCCGTCACTGCCAACTCGGGCGGCGAACCGCGATGCCTGGAACTCCATCAATGCTACGAGTCCATGCACTTCAGGTTCGCGCGGCAACATACCGGCGACCACGCGCCCGAGCCGCAATGCCTCGTTGGCGACCTCGGTCCGCACCCAGCGCTCCCCCGACGTCGCTGCGTAGCCCTCGGTGAAAATCAGGTAGACCACGCCAAGGACTGCGGCCAACCGGTCGTTCCATTCGTTTGGCTCCGGCACCTCGAAGGGCACTTTCGCGGCCGACAGGGTCTTCTTCGCGCGGACGATGCGTTGCTGGACCGTGGCAACGGGAACCAGCAGCATCCGGGCGATTACCTCAGTGGTGAGTCCACCGACGACCCGCAATGTCAGCGACACCTGCGCCTGGCGGGAGAGTACCGGATGGCAGGCGGCGAAGATCAGCCGCAGCACGTCGTCGGGAATCGGCTGCCATTCGTCCTCGGCTACCTCCTCGAGATCGTGGGCGATGGCCCGATACCGCTCATCCAGGCGCTCGGCGCGCCGCCACCCGTCAATGGCCTTGCGCTTGGCCACAGCAGTCAGCCAGGCGCCCGCATTTCGCGGAACGCCTGACTCCGGCCACTGGCTGAGGGCATCGACGAGCGCTTCCTGGGCGAGATCTTCAGCCAGGCCGACGTCGCCGGTCATCTTGGCCAGCGCAGC
The DNA here is from genome assembly GCF_000430705.1 of Arthrobacter castelli DSM 16402. Taxonomy (GTDB): domain Bacteria; phylum Actinomycetota; class Actinomycetes; order Actinomycetales; family Micrococcaceae; genus Arthrobacter_C; species Arthrobacter_C castelli. Next base: position 238,152 of record NZ_AUMN01000003.1, on the reverse strand, counting down.
GACAATGCGTGCGCCCTCGATCCGCCAGATGGCGTCGAGCGTACCCTGGATTTCGATCATGATGTTTCCCCGCGGGGCGACCCTCAGGGCTCAGGGCTGCTTATTGGCTGCTCGCAGCTCCGGCTCGTTTTTGACGTACTCGTTGTCCGCGAAATCCTCGAAGTCGCTCGCGTCGGTCACGCGCCGCACCTCGAGCTTACTGCCGGGCCCCAGAGGGCACCGCTTCGCCCACTCCGCGGCTTCCTCCTTAGTGGACGTCTCGATGATCCAGAAACCGTTGAACAGCTCGTGAGTTTCGCCGTACGGTCCGTCGGTGACTATCGGCTGCTCCGCGTCAAAGTCCACGACGAAGCCCTCCTCGGGGCCAGCCAGGCCGTCGCCCGCGAGCAGGACGCCGGCGTTGGTCATCGCCACGTTATATTCGCCCATGGCGTTGATGATCTCTTCGAAGTCCATCTCTTTTGAGGCTTCAATCGCGGCGTCGGTGGAGCGCATGATCAGCATGTACTTCATTGTTCTCTCCTTTGTTGACGAGGGCGCCGAATGCGTCCCTCTACTACTGCGTCGAACGGTACTGCGACGGATCGACATCCGGACGGGAATAATTTGGATTTCTACTTCATCCGCTCGTCGAGGTGGATGGTGACCGTATCCCCCTCGCCCTTTCCAATGGCTTCTGCGAGCGTTTTCGTGACGGGCAGTTTATGGGTGCCATCGCCTAATGCCATGAAAGACGATTGGAACGGGTGCCCGTCAATGCTCGCTCGCACCCTGACCAGGCCGCGGGTGCCGAAGAACTCGGCCGAGCCGGGCATCACCACATGGATCCACCCTCCCTTCCCGGATTCTTTGCGCAGGACTGTGGTGAATTCGTGGTCCAGCGGTTGGCTCGTGCCGGCTGAGTTCCGGTTGTTTGTCGCGGTCATTGTCTTTTCTCCCCACGAGGGTATGGATTCATACTTCATGCCGGCTCCCTCACCGGGCCGCTATGGAGACCTTTGCGAATGCGGCGAGTTCGGCTGCCATGGGCTCCGGTTCCCAGCTGTGCTGCGCGCCAGGCATTTCCTTCATGACGGCATCGGGCAGGGTACGGACGATGCGTTCTGCCGCCGTCGTCATCTCCCCGAATGTTTCGGTTCCATACATGGCCAGCACCGGCACGCGGATATCGCCGAGGTTTGCCCGTTCAAGTCCGCGAATGGCCCACGCCATGGACTGCGCATCGGCGCGGGTACTGACAACCCCGGCTGCAATCTCGGGCCATTCCGGTGACGCTTTCGCCCCGGCCAGCCATTCCGGTGGCATGTCCTTCATATAGTGCTCCTTGGCACCTTCGAGACGGCCGGCGTCGATGAGCTTCTCTATGTGGTCGGACCAGGCCTGGGTGTCGGCGGCGTCGCCGGCCAATGGCGCCTCCCACAGCGCGAGACCTTCAACCGGCAAACCGTCAGCCGCGGCCCTCAGCGAGATGGAACACCCGGAAGAATGCCCACACAACACCGCAGAACCGCCGACGACGTCGAGCAGTGCGGCAATTGCGTCGAGTTCCCGCTCCAGGGTCAGTGCACCCTCGGCGTCGCTTTCACCGCGGCCCAGGCGGTCGAAGACAAGCGCGGTGACGCCGTGCCCGGCGGCCTGTTGGGCCGTTTCGGTGGTCGACGGGTCCACGGCCCGGTACGGCCCGGCCCCCGCGACGAAGATGATCGCCGGGCCGGATCCGTACAGGTCGTACGCCACCCGGTCCCCGCGTGCAGTGGTGGTGAACTCTGTCATTTTCATTCTCCTCAGGCAGTGATTCGAAGTATACGAAGCATCCAGCACAGTAAGGACGGATCAACCGGAGCAAACTCATCGGTCGGTGCGGAAGCGGCGCCGCCCCGGCCCGGACCGGAACTCCCATTGGCAGCCATCGCTCCCCCGTGCTGATTGGAACCTGCCTTCCTAAGGAATATGCTCTTGCCTGAGGAATCCGACCTTGCCTGAGGAATCGCCGCCCACCTAAGAGGAATGTGGCCTTACCTAAAGATTCGCCGGTTGCTAGCGGCGAATCGTTAGGTAAGGCACCATTCTGTACGGCGGACTGCGGGGCTGCTGCACCACGGACCCTACTCGGGCATCCGGGCCCGGCTGGGCTGCACGCGGGGCGGTTCGCCCGGCATCTTGGGATAGTCCGGCGGAAACGGCAGTTCCCCGAGCCCCGAATCCAGGTCCCGCTGCCACCACTGCAGCAACTGGTCGATCGTCCCTGGTGCGGCGTGGAAGTCTGCCCAGGGATCGCCGGTGGTGCGCAGTCGTTCCGGAATGGTCAGCACCGTAAAGTTCTTCGGATCCGCGCTGTCCAACTCCTCCCATTCGAGCGGACAGGACACCGGTGCGTGGGCCAGAGCCCGTGGGCTGTAGGCACCGGCGATAGTCCGGTCCCGGTTGGCCTGGTTGAAGTCGACGAACACCTTCTGGCCGCGTTCCTCCTTCCACCAAGCAGTGGTGACGGCCTCGGGCATCCGCCGCTCCAGCTCCCGGGCAGCGGCGATGACGGCATGGCGGACGTCGAGGAATTCGTGAGTGGGTTCGATCGGTGCGTACACGTGCAGGCCACGGTTGCCCGACGTTTTCAGGAATGCGGTCAGCCCGGCCTCCGCGAGCACGGCCTTCAGCTCGACGGCGGCCGGCACGGCGTCGTCGAAATCAGTACCGGGCTGCGGATCGAGGTCGATGCGCAGCTGATCCGGGTTGTCAGAATCTTCCGCCCGCGACGGCCAGGGGTGGAAGACGACCGTGTTCATTTGCGCAGCCCACACGGCCGCCGCAGGCTCGTCGATGATCAGCTGCGGATGCGAGCGCGCACTCGGATACTTCACCATCACCGAACGGATGTAGTCCGGGGCACCCCGGGGCGGATTCTTGGAAAAGAACTGCTCGCCGTCGACATTTTCAGAGAAGCGCTGCAAAGCCAGCGGCCGGTCGCCGTTGGCCGCGACAAATGCCTCCCCCACTTCGGCCAGGTATTTGGCAAGGTCCAGCTTGGTGATCCCCAGGTCCGGCCACATGACGCGGCTGGGGCTGGAGATCCGCACCTCCCTCGTGCCGTGGGGACCTTCGACGGACAGATGAGTTGCCTCGGAAGCCATGGGAACAACATACTCCGCACCGACGAGGAAAACAGCCCTTGGCGGCAGGGGTAACGCATCAACGACGCCGCACTGCCACCAGGGCACTGCTGTGCAGGTCAGGCGTTCCCGGCCGCCTCGGCAGCTTCGGCCGTGCCAGGCGCGAACTGCGCGAGGGCCATCGCTCGTCCTTGAGCGATCTCCTCCGGTGCCGCTCCGGCTTGATCGGCCACGGCGGACCATCGGTCGATCGCGGCGATATTGAATTCCACGACTTCCGGTGACTCCGCGACCTCGCGGGGATCCCCTTCGGCCTCGCCGGCCACGTAAAGGCACAGACCGAGGAAAGCTCCGTCCCAGCCAGGCCCCACGAACAGCGCGCCTGCGACGTTCTGCGCCATGGCCAAGGGCACTGTGTGATCAAGCCGCAGTTCGGTCTGCCCGTCGTCGCCCGGTGTGAGTGTCAAAGTCAGGACACTCTCGGCGCCACCGAAGGTCGTCCGCAACTGCGATGGAGGATCGCACCGGAGGATCTCGCCGTCGGCGTTTCCCTCGAGCTGGAAGGACCCTCCCTCCCGCAAGTCGCCGGAGACCGGCATGAACCATCGCGCGATCCGCTCGGGTTCCGTCAGCGCGGCCCACAAGTCCGGTGCGTCGGTTGAGTACCGGCGGCGCATCGTGACCCGCACTATCTCGTCGCCGTCCTGCGCTTCGCGTGCCACCTGACGATGCACCGCCGTCAGCTCGTTAATCAGGTCTCTCATTGTTCTTTCCTTCTTCCTGCTGCCGTTGCGCACGCTTGCCGCGCGCGATCTCCGTTTCCAGGGCGCTCAGCCGCGCTCCCCACAGGTGGCGGAAGCGATCGACCCAGGCGTCCACCTCTTGCAGCCCCGTCGGGTCCACCGAGTAGAGCCGTCGGGCACCGTCCGGCCGCATCGTCGCGAAGCCGGACGTCCGCAACATCGCCAGATGCTGCGAGACAGCCGACTGCGAGATACCGAACTCCGCGCCGACGGCCTCCACCACCTCACCGGCACTGCGCTCCCCCTCGGCCAGCAGGTCGAGGATATGGCGGCGGACCGGATCACCAAGGACATCGAACGCGTGCATAGTGGAACTATAACAGTTACGTCTAATATTAGCCATAACTAATTTAGGATTCAGCCACCTCGGGCCCTGGGCTGGCTGCTCGTCGCGGGCGGAGTGAGCTACGTGCTCAGTGGCCTGCTGGCCTTCCTCGCGCCGAGCCCCGGTCCACTCGTCTACATCCTGGCCATCCCGCCGACCATCGCCGAGTTCTGGATGATCGGGTGGCTCCTCTACACCGGATGGCGGCGCCCCACAGATCCCGGACCCACACCAGTTGCCCGGTGATCGGCGGTGCCCGCAGTCCCCTCTGGCTTCCGCACGACGGCGGGTCAGCGGCGAATGCTGCGGGTGACCGTGAACTTCCGGTTGCGTCCCAGCTGCTGGGTGGGGCCGACAGTGCTGCGCAGGCGGGAACGATAGTCAAGATGCGAGTTGTAGACCACCAACAGTTCCCCGCCCGGCCGCAACACCCGCGCGGCGGCCCCGAACAGCTTCAAGGCCGCCCCGGCATGGACCGCAGCGCCGGCGTGGAACGGCGGATTACACACCACCAGGTCCACAGACGCGTCGGGGAAGGAACCCATGGCATCGTCGCGGACGGCGTTGACGTGGCCGGCCAGCCCATTGGCGGCTGCCGTGGCTGCGGCAGATTCGACGGCGGCAGCCGACTGGTCGGTGGCGCTCACCTGCAGTTCCGGATACAGGGCGGCCAGCCGGGCGGCGATAATACCGGTGCCGCAGCCCAGGTCGACGGCGGCACCGCTGCTGGTTTCGAGCCGCGGCAGGAACCCCAGTAGGAAACGGGTGCCGATATCCACCTTGGTTCCGGCAAACGTCCCCGGCGCCGAGCAGACCCACAGCCCGAGGTCCTGGTGGAATTGCCGGGCCGTCGGTTCCGGCTCCGTCCCGGGACGCTGCACTTCGCGGGCGGTGATGACGCGGGCCTTCTGCCGGCCGAGTCCCGCCCGCACAGTTCCGAAGTACTTGCGCAGCACCTCGTTCATCGCCGGAGTCATATGCTTGGTCAGCCCCCCGGCGAAGAGCACGACGTCGTCGGCCGCCCAGCGTGCCACGGCGTCGGCAATCTGGTCCAAGGCTTCCAGGCTCCGTGGCAACTGCAGCAGCACGACACGGGCACCAGTCAATAGTTCACGGCCCAATGCATATTGGGTAAAGCCGGCATCCGGTGCAAGGACTGCGGCGTTGTTGGCCAGTGCCAGTTCGCCGGTAATACTGTCCTGATGCACCCGCAGGCTGTCCTCGTCGTCGAGCAGGTCCGCTGCCCCCAGCGTCAGGGCGCCGTAGCGGTCACCGATGATGACGACGGCATTGTTTCCCGAAGCAACCACCTCATCTGCAGCTTCATCCAGGATCAACCGGTCCGCGGCGTCGACGGCAAACAAGTTGCCGGCCTCGATATCCGGATACCTGCTGAGATCGCCGAAGGAAAACCCCGCCATAGCTGTCCGCGCCCTCCAGTTCTTCGTCGCAGGCCCCAGCTGTGTTCGCCGGCATATGGGCCCCGGGTGACAGACTACCTCCAGCCAGGGCTTCCGATTCATCCGGTCGGAGCGGCAGGCCGACGGCAGGCCCGGGGCAGTCCGCGGTAGCCAACCGGGCCGGCAATATTCGACACGCTGGCGGGTCTCGGCAATTTTGTCAGTGGGCCGCAGTACCTTGGGCACATGGCAACGAATACAGTCAGGAACATGGCATCGAGGCCTTCCATAGCGGAGCTGAAGGAATTGGCCGACGCCGGCGACGCGCGGGCCATCCGCAGGGTTGACGACTGGGAACGGAATTTCGCGGACGTCTACTCAGGTGACTTCTCCGAGGTGTGCCTGGACGAGAACTGCGTGGCCTACGGCGAGCCGGTCAATGTCTGCTGCGATGAAAACGGCAACCTGCTCGAGATCGACCACGGCACCTGGAGCCACCCTGTGGCCGGGAGGATGTCGCTGGCGTCTTAGGGCACGGCCTTATCGTCGCCGGACAGTCCGGGAATCTCTCCCGTGTCGGCGAGTTGTTCAGCAATGCGGAGCAATTTGATGTTGGTGTTCTGGCTGGCCCGCGCCAGCATGAGGAACGCCTGCTGCTCGGTAATCTTATACCGCTCCATCAGGATGCCCTTGGCTTGGCCGATCCGGTCCCGCGAGGAGATCGCCAGCTGAAGGTTGCTGGTTTCCTCCGCTTCAGCGAATGCCACGGCGGCATGACCGGCCACCAGCCGGCCAATCTCCTCGGACTCGTGGCCGAAGGCATCGACGCTGCTCGAATACAGGTTCAGCGCACCCATGTTGTCATTGTCGACATACAGCTGGAAAGCGAGCATGCTGCCCACCCCGAGTTCCGCCGCCCGTTGCGCAAACCGCGGCCACCGCTGCTCGGTGGTCATATTCGACACCCGCACAATACGTTCCTGATACGCCGCTTTCAGGCACGGGCCTTCACCCAGCTCGGTCTGAATATCGTCCACCTGGCTGGGCAGTGCGCCCGAAGGCGCCCGGGAACTGGCGTTCTTCCGCCCCAGCACCACGCTGATTGAGCCCTCCTCCACACCGGGGATCAGTTGAATGGCAGCATCGACCACGGATCGCAGCACCTCGTCCGGGGAGGAATGCCGTTGCAGGTCGCGAGCCAAATCGGTCAGTTGCCAGGCCAGTTCATCCCGTTCCAGCTTTTGGTCGTGCGAAGACAGCGAATCGCTTCCGGGCACATCCTTGGCAACCATAGAGCTTCCCTCCCGAATTCGGTCCCTGGTGGATCGGATGTCCAGCATATCTTCCCATCGGCGGCTGACAGCGAACGCAGCTGCGGGTGGCGCCGAGTGCGACAAGGCCGGAGAGCGCTGGGCCCAGTCCGAAAGGGTCCGGGTGCCGGCATCAGGGCGACTTCCCGGCCCTGAAATGACTGGGTGGTCGTCATGGCTTAGAGTCCCACCATGAGCGAGAACGAAAGCATAGTGCCCGATACCCGCGACTGGGCGGAAGTTCTGGAGCGGGGTTGTGTGACCTGCGGCTTCACCGGGAACGAGGAGGTGCTGGGAGCCCCTGCCGAGATACGCGCCGGCGTTGACCGGTGGGCTGATGTGCTGGCCCGCCCCGATGCAACGCGCCGTCCCCGACCCGGCCGCTGGTCCGACGTCGAATATGCAGCCCATGTGCGCGACATTCTCGCCCTGTTCCGTCGCAGGCAGGAGCTAATGCTGGCCGAGGTCAACCCGCAGTTGCCCAACTTCGACGGCGACGCAGTCGCACTGGCCGAGGACTACAGGTCGCAGGAACCCGGGGAAGTTATCGCCGGCATGCGTGATGCAGCCGATGCCTACGCCACTGCACTCTCAGCCGTCCACGGTGACCAGTGGGAGCGGCGCGGCCACCGCGACGACGGACGGATCTTCACGGTCACAACTCTCACCCAATACGGCCTGCACGAGTTGCGCCACCACCTGCACGACGTCGACGGCTGAACCCGGCGGATGATGAGGAGCATGCTAAGCGGCGTGGAATCGTCCCAACGGGTTGCCAAGTGGCGGATGTGGCTGTTGGTCGGCAGCCACCTGGTCGACGACCTCTACCAAGGTGCAGTACCAGCCATGGTCCCCTTCTTCGTGGCCGAACGTCACTACGGCTACGTCGCGGCAGCCGGCATCACGCTGGCGGCCACATTGTTCTCGTCCGTCGTCCAACCGCTGTTCGGCATCCTGACAGACAAGCGTCCGATGCCCTGGCTGGTGCCCGCCGGACTGAGCGTGGCCGGCATCGGGATCGGCCTGTCCGGCCTGGGCGATTCGTACCTGTGGACGTGGCTGGCCATCGCCTTATCCGGTATCGGTGTAGCGGCATACCACCCGGAATCGGCCCGCCTCGCCCGGTCGGCTGCGGCCGGCAGCCATGTCGGAATGAGTTGGTTTTCGCTCGGGGGCAACATCGGATTCGCCCTGGGACCGATCGTCGTCGCTCCTGTCATGGCGGCAATGGGCCTCGGCGGCAGTCCCCTGCTGATGATCCCCGCGGTACTCGTCGGACTCCTGTTGTCGGTCCTGCTGCGCCGGTTGACCCCACCGGCGGCATCCGCGGCTGCATCCGTGCGGGCCGCACTGGTTGACCGCTGGGGACAGTTCAGCCTGCTCACCACGGTGGTCATCATGCGGTCAATCACCATGTTCTCCCTGCATACATTCCTGGCGCTGTGGGTCATCGATCGCCTCGACGCCGACGGACAACTGGCAGGCCAGGCGGCCCTCGTGCTGCTCTTCGGGGCCGGCGCAGCCGGGACCTTGCTGGGTGGCATCCTGGCCGGTCGGTGGACGCGGGTGCGGCTTATTCGCGCCGCTTACCTGCTTACAATCCCCATGCTGGCCGGCGTCGCGCTGGTTCCCGGTCCTGCAGTGTTCGTATTCGTCGCAGCCACCGGGTTATGCCTGAATATCCCGTTCTCGCTGACCGTCACGCTCGGCCAGGATTACCTGCCGACCCGGGTCGGCACCGCCAGCGGGGTGACATTGGGGCTGGCGATGAGCATCGGTGGCCTGGCCGCACCTCTGGTCGGGCTGCTGGCTGAAGCGTTCGGCCTGCAGGTTGCACTCATGAGCTTGCTGGTGGCTCCAATCGTGTCCTGGCTCGCGGCGCTGCGACTGGATGAACCGGTGCAGCTAATCGCGAAGTCGCATTGACTCCGACCCATCGAATACCAGTGAATTACGAAGGAGCAAAGAAACATAAAGTTCATCTGACTTAGGTGGAGCTACGGGGATTCGAACCCCGGACCTTCTCATTGCGAACGAGACGCGCTACCAACTGCGCCATAGCCCCTCGGCTTCTCTAGGCTACAACGTCCGCCCTGCTCTACGCCAAACGACGCTACACGACATCAGTCGACACCAAACGGTACCGTTTGCGTTTCAATCGACCGTCGCCTTCCGGCAGACCTAGCGACGTTCGATGCTGAAGTTGTCGGTGAAATCTCCGCCGCTGGCAGGCAGGAACCGGCCGGTTAGCGCCTCGTCGGTCACCCGGATGTGCAGATTGCCATGCGTCGGGTTCTTGTTGGCCCCTGCGGAGGCGGCAAAATATGGCGCCTCCGGGTCACCCAGGTGCACATCCCGCAGGTCCCGGCCTCCGGTGCCGGCTGTGACAAAGACGGTGCCGCCGCCGGCAGCCAGGTTCGCATCGTCGTCGGCCACGCATGCGGGAGAGTAAGTTTCCGGACGGAGCCGGGGGCACTCCTGTGTCAGGGCCAGTTGCTTTGTCCGCTGGTACAGGTGTTCGTCGCCGTGCAACACCAAGTCAACATCCTTCTTGAGCATCAGATTGGTGATGTCCGCGCCCGGGGTGCAGCCGTATTCCCCCATCGACAGGCAGGGAGCGTGCATCCCCACCACCACCCAGGGGATGGATTCTTCACGCGCGCCGGCTATAGCCTCGGCGGTCCACTGGTAACGCTGCGAACCTGCCTGGTACGACGCCGGCCCGGAACCGAAGTCGAGGCCCGGCGAAATCATCACTAACCGCACCAGCGGATCCTCCCGGGGTACGTCCGCGTACCACTGACGGCCGTAGTTGCCTTCCAGGCCTGGCAACTGGTTCGGCAGGCAATCGGTGAATGTGTCGAGATCGCCGTCTTCGCCATTGAGTTCGTGGTCGCCGGCGATCAGCTGAAACGGGAAGGTTTGCCCGACGACGTCAGTGACCATAGAGCACCACTGCTGTTCCGTGTCGGTTTCGCCGTAGGAAAAATCTCCCAGCGCCAAATGCAGGGCGGGATCGACGGTGCCAATCTGTTCGAACACCGATTGGGCCGACTCCCCCGCCCCAAAGTCTCCCGAGGCGGTGAAGGTGATTTGACCGGGCTCCTTGGGCAGCGGCTCAATGTTGTCCCGGGTAAACGACGGTGGGATAACACTGCTCCAGAACACGGCCAGCGCCGTGGCGCCAAGAGCGAGGATCAGAGCCAAAATGAAGGAGCTACGGAGCCTGGACTTTCTCACATTCATCTCATTTTCGGTCTCCACAATAGAAGTATGGAACATCCCCGCCGCCGTAAGCTAACCGTCGCCGGAGTACTGACGACCGGAGCGCTGGCGGCTGCCTTTTTTGTCGCCGGCGCGCTGCAAAGTCCCGGCCCCGTGGATTTGGGAAAAGCGGTAACCGTTACCCCTTCCCCATCGCCGACAAAGACCTCTTCCCCGTCCCCGGAGCCCACAAAGACCGGGGACAAACCGACTCCGTCAGAAACCGGCGAAAAACCCGGCCCGTCAAAGACCGACAAGCCCAAGCCCGATCCGAAGCCGGACCCGAAACCGACCAACAGTGGACCGCCGTCGTCGCCGGTCTATGTGCCACCCCCTGCTCCGCAGCCGCAGGATGACGACAACGATGACGATGTTGGCGGCGACGTCGACGATGGCGGCGAAGATGGCGATAGCGGCGAAGGTGGCGACGGTGGCGACGACTTGGGTGATGACTGATGCTGCAGCGAATCAAAGAGCGATGGGCCCGCCCGCTCACCGTCCGGGCGCGTGTGCTGGCGGCCGTCCTGGCCCTGACCTTCCTCGGACTGGTCGTAGCGGGCGGTACTGCCTATCTGCTGCAGCGGAACCACGTGGATGAGACCATCAACGATTCCCTCGGCCGCTCCGTCGCCGAATTCCGCACCTTGGCCAAAAAGGGGCTCGATCCCACCACGGGCGAACCATTCACCACCGCCAACGGGCTGGTGTCTGTGGCCATGCAGCGGACGGTTCCGGCCCGCAATGAAGGCATGCTCGGATTCAGCGACGGGAAACTGCAGTACCTGGCCCACCCCAGTGTCCCGGTGCGGCTGGAGGACGATCAGGAACTGGTGAACTGGATCAAGTCCTACGAACAACGGGACTCGATCCGCATCCAGACAGTGGAAACTTCCACCACCGAGTACCGGATCGCCGTCATCCCGGTCCAGCTCTCAACCGACCCCAAACCGGGCCTGTTTGTACTCGCCTATGACCGCAATGCCGAACTCGCCCAGGTCAACGGCACTTTCCTGACCTATTCGCTGGTGGCCTTGGGCTCACTGCTGCTGATCGGCGTCGTGGGCTGGTTACTCGCCGGCCGCCTGCTGCAACCCATCCGGCTGGTGCGGGAAACAGCACAACGTATTGGCGAGTCCGACCTCGAAAAGCGCATCCCGGTCACCGGCAATGACGACTTGTCGGAGCTGACGCGGACGGTCAACGACATGCTGGACCGGTTGCAGAATTCCTTCGGCTCCCAGCGCCAACTGCTCGACGACGTCGGCCATGAGATGCGTACCCCCATTACCATCGTTCGTGGCCATTTGGAGCTATTGGACGTCAACGACCCCGCCGACGTCGACTCCACCCGGACGATCACCTTGGACGAATTGGACCGCATGCACCTGCTGGTCGATGACCTGGTGACCCTGGCCAATGTGGACCGTCCCGATTTTGTTCGTACTCAGGACGTCGACGCCGGCCAGCTCACCGATGAAGTGCTGGACAAGGCGAGCCAGCTGGGCGAACGCCGCTGGACGATCGACGCCCGGGCCGCTCATACGTGTCCGCTGGATCCACACCGCATCACCCAGGCCTGGCTGCAATTGGCCGCCAACGCGGTGAAGTTCTCCGACCCTGGGTCCACCATCGCCTTTGGCTCCAGGGTCGATGGTGACCGGCTGAAGTTGTGGGTGCGAGATGAGGGCGCCGGCATCGATACCGCCGACCGCGAGCGCATCTTTGAACGGTTTAACCGGGGCAGCGGGGCGGGGCGAAGTGGAGGCTCGGGCCTGGGACTGACGATCGTCAGCGCCATCGCCAAGGCCCACGGCGGCCGGGTGGACGTGGTGTCAAAGCCCGGTCGTGGATCGACATTCACTCTCGACCTTCCGGCACGAAGGGAGCAGGATGGTGACGGGGCCGAGGCAACGGTAACGAAGCCGGTTCCCGTTGCTCCTCCGGCGCCGGAAACACCGGGGACACCCGGGACGCCGGGAACACCGGATGCACCGCACTCGCCGGGGCCATCGGAGGGGCAGCAGCGACAGCATCCACCCGCCGTCGAACACCTGCCCGTTACTCCCCCACTGCCCGACCATCCACCGCATACCCCGCACGAAGAGAGGGCCAGATGAGCCAAATCCTGCTGATCGAAGATGAAGACCGCATCAATTCCTTTGTCTCCAAAGGTCTGCGCGCAGCGGGGTATACGCCCACCGTGGCCACCACCGGACGCGAGGGCTATCACCTGGCCCAAACCGGCGATTTTGAGCTGATCGTGCTCGATCTGGGACTGCCGGACCAGGATGGCTTCACCGTGCTGAGGAGACTGCGGGAGAACAAGAACTACAGCCCGGTCATTATCCTCACCGCACGGAACACCGTTGACGACACGGTCGCCGGGCTGGAAGGCGGCGCGGACGACTACATGGCCAAGCCATTCCGCTTCGAGGAACTGCTGGCCCGGATCCGGCTGCGGCTGCGGCCGGAAGGCAACGGCGGAGATACCACCACCCTGACTCATGGCAAGCTCCGACTGGACCTGCGCACGCGGCGCGCCGCCGTCGATGGCAAGGAGGTGGACCTCTCCGCCCGGGAATTCGCCCTCGCCGAAGCGTTCCTCCGCAACCCGGGCCAGGTGCTCAGCCGCGAGCAGCTGTTATCGCGGGTGTGGGGCTACGACTTCGACCCTGGTTCCAATGTGGTGGACGTATACATCCGATACCTGCGCAACAAGTTGGGGGCCGGACACTTCGTCACCGTGCGGGGCATGGGGTACCGGCTGGTCGAGGGCGAATAAGCTGCCTGGGGCCTGTCGCTTCCACCCATGGCGAACCAGGCGCCCCGAACGCTCAGATATGGGCAGCAGGCGGGCCGGCCGCTGAAGAAGCGGCCGGCCCGAGTGACGGCTGTTGCGATAGCCGTCGTGAGTCGGCACTGGGAGACCGACTGGCTGGATCAGTCAGCGCTGCTGGCCGATGGGGCGCTCTGTGCCGACTGGGCGCTGACTGGTGATGGCGCGGACGGGGCGGAAGCAGCCGATTGAGGCTCCGGAGCTTGCACCTTGGCCGGTGCCTGCTGCGGCGCTACTGCACGGGACGTCTGCGTGGCCGCTGAATCAGCCGTCTGGGCCGACGGTGCGGACGTGGCAGTGTTGGCTGTGTTAGCCGTCTGGGCAGTCTTCGCTGACTTTGCCGATGCGGCGGTATTGGCCGAAGCATTCTCCAGCGCCCTCGTATTGGATTCCTCTGCCGAAGCTGACTGCTGGCTGCTGCCGGCCTGCTGGCTGTCCTGGGTGCCGAGCACAACAGCCGGCCCGAGATCGGTGTCGTTCTGGACGGTGCCGGCCGAGGCCGCGGTGGCGCCGAGTGCGACAACACCCAGAGAGCCGGTGACAATCCAGAAATTCCGCTTGTTCATGATTCTTCCTCCCATTGCCCCTTTGTGCTGATACTTCTAGCTTGCCGGGCCAATATGAGACGTCCTTGAGCCAGGAATGAGAGAGTTCTCAGATTCACTGATCCGACTTGTCCCGGCGGCGGATGCGGCCATTCGCTCCGCGGCTTCCAGTCGGCCCCTGGCATCTGAGAACCAGTCGACGCTCCCTGTCCGCTTGGCGCCGGCGACCAGTGAGAGCGCGACGCCGGCAGCCCGGATCCTCAGGCCGACCGGGTCGACTTCGGTGTCAAAAGCAGCCAGGAAGCGCTGCAGGGCTGCCGGAACGTGGACATACCGCGCATCGACAGCGGGCAACACAGCCAGGTGGCCGATGAAGCACGCCAGCTCGTCAACCAGCAATCCCGGTCCCACCGCGTCCACGTCCAGCAGACCGGTGACGATACCGCCGTCGACCACCAGGTTTGCTTCGTAGAAATCCCCGTGACTGGGAACCACAGGACCCGGATCGGTATCCGGAAGCAGCCGGTTGATCTGCCCAGCGAGGTTCGAGATCCTGTCCTGCTCAGCAGGCAGCGCCGCACTGGCGGCCTGGGCGTAATCGTCCGCCCTCGTGGCCCATGCGGACCGCGCGGGCAGGGTCATCGCTTCGGCCGGGAACCGGCGGAGCAGGGTGATCAGTGCCGCGGGGTCAAGTTCCGCCGCCCCGTTGGCCATTAATTCGTTGGCGAGCGGCGTTCCCGGCAACCGATGCAGGGCCAGGACATCATGCACAGGCTCGCCATACGGTTCCGGAACCGGGACTGACGCGTCGGCCAGCATCCGGTGCCGGCGGTACATCGGCCCCGCATGGCCGCCGCGGACGACCTTCAGAAAGGCTTCTTCGTTGCCGCATACTGCCGAGATGACAGCGCGGCGCATCGGGCGGTAGCTGACCGTCCGCAGTCGGACGTCCGCATCGGGTTGGCCGAAGACCCCTGCCGCCACGGCCGCCGGGTCGCACGCCCAGCCCAGTCCGGGAAGCAACGGATCCTGCGGATGATGCCACACGGTCAGCGCAGCCGCATCCTGGGCCGGGGCATCGAGGCGGACCGCCGGTGTCGTCGTGTGCGGCACCGTCGCCGTCGTCGCACACAGGTGCCCACTGCCCGGCGCCCCGGCGGGATCGACGTACGTCGTCTCGTATATCCCGGTCACGCCGGCGTTGGGCCGGTGATGGGTCGCCAGCAGTTTCCAATCCGTCAGGTCCAGCCCGGACGTGTCCAGCGCGAGCTGCAAAGGAACGCCCATCTCCGCGCTTTCCAGCAGGGCAATTTCAACCTCCTCGCGGGAGCCTGCCTGCAGGTGCGCATTGTTCATGGAACCAGTTGATCATGTCCGGCTGGACGACGGATGAGGCGAAGATGAGAGTCCTCTCATTTCGAATAAATCATATAACTTGGAGCGGCTGTCCAAGACTTCTAAAGTTCTAAGGTAAGGAAGCATGCTGGTTCCAGCTCTGGTCCCGGCAACTCAAAACCACGGGCCCGTTCGCCCGCACTCGCAATGAGGATTAATGCCGATTCTGCCCAGATCTCTTTCTGCCCGCTTTTCGACGGCGGTGGCGGCGGCTGCTGCAACGGCGCTGCTGGCGTCGGGCTGCAGCCCGGCGGAACCGGAAACCAGCCAATCCCCTGTTTCCGGTGGCCATCTGGTGTATGCCACCGGCGACGCGGAGCCAACCTGCCTGGATCCACATGTGGGCGGCAACTATCCGCAAGCTTTGGTGTCCACGCAGTATCTCGAGCCGCTGGTCTCCCTCAATAAGGAAGGCGAGATCATCCCTTGGCTGGCCACCGATTGGAAGGAAAGCAAGGACGGCCTGAGCTGGACCATCACGGTGCGGGACGACGTCCACTTCACCGACGGTGTAAAGCTGAATGCCAAGGCCGTCCAGGCCAACATTGAACACCTCAAGGACCCCGCCACGGGATCGTCCACCGGATACCTGGCCTTGGAGAAAGTCACCGGAACGGAAATCGTCGACGAAGACACCATCCGGATCAACCTCAGCGAACCGGACAGCGCGCTGTTGGAGTCGCTGTCCCAACCGTGGCTGGCGATCCAGTCACCGAAGGCGCTCAAGCGGTCCAAGGAAAAGAACTGCCAGTCGCCGGTCGGCACCGGACCGTTCAAGGTCGCCGACTGGGACAAGCAGAATTCCATCACCCTGGTCCGTAACGAGGACTACAACTCCCCGCCGGCCGATGCCGCCCACCAGGGGCCCGCGTATCTGGAGAAAATCACCTGGCGTTTCATTCCGGATTCGGCTTCCCGGTACGCCGCCTTGCAGTCGGGCGAAGTGGACGTGATCGACAACGTGCAGCCGGACACCATTAACGCCGCCCGGGACAACGAGTCCATCGAGCACCTCAACGCGCCCCGGCCCGGCGCCTCGAACCGGATTGAGTTGAACTCGGGAAAGCCGCCGTTCAATGACCCGCTGGTGCGTGAGGCGTTCGTCCATTCCGCCAACGTCAACGCCGCGATATCCAGCCTCTTTTTCGACACCGCCGAACGCTCCTATTCCCCGTTATCCAGCGTCGAAGAGCTCGGTTATTCCGCTCCCGATTTGTTTACGTACAACCCCGAAAAGGCCAACAAGCTGCTGGACAAGGCCGGATGGGATCAGCGGGACGAACAGGGTTACCGGGTGAAGAACGGCAAGCGGTTGAGCCTGAAGTTCCCGGTCAGCACCAACCAGTCTATTCCGGCGGAGATCTCGCTGTTCGAGCAGATCCAGGCCACCGCGAAGAAGGTGGGTTTCGACGTCAATCTCGAACTGATGGACTTGTCCAGCTGGTACGGCGCGCTGGCAGCGAATGAATACAACCTGGTCAGCGCTCCCTACACCAAGGTCGGCCCGGATGTGCTCAGGATCCTCTACCATTCGGACGGCATCAAACCGGCGCCCAGCGGCTACTTTGCCAATCTGTCGCAACTTGACGATCCGAAGCTGGACAAGCTGCTCACCGAAGCGGGACGGGAAACCGACCCGAAGCGGCGGGCGGAGCTCTATGAGAAGGCCCAGAAGATCATTCTGAACGGCTACTACATCCTGCCGCTCTATGACCAGCAGAACCACTTCCTCCACCGTTCGAACGTGGAAGGGTTCCGGGCGCTGCCCACCGTGTCCACCCCGACGTTCTACGATACGTGGCTGAGCCAGTAGGCACCGGCGCTGAATCCGCTGTCGGGACGGCTCCCCGTCCCGACAATCCTGAACGTTCAGGCATAACGGCCAGGCTGGTGGCTGCGGCCCGTTGGTTGCTGTTCAAGGCACTCGGAGCGGTATTCGTGCTGTGGGCGGTGACAACGCTGATTTTCTTCGGCATCCGGATGATTCCCGGCGACCCGGCCGAAGCGATCCTCGGCGGTCCCGGTTCACAGGCTTCGGCCGAAGCCCTGGCGCAGGTGCGTGCCGACTACGGCCTGGATGAGCCGCTGCTGGTCCAGTACTTCATGCAACTTGGCCGGCTGCTGCAGGGGGACCTGGGCGATTCGTATTCGATGCAGGTCCCGGTGTCCTCGCTGCTGGCCGAACAGCTGCCCCCGACCCTGGTGCTGGCCTTCCTGGCACTGGTGCTGGCTTGGGTGGTGGCGCTGGCACTGGCTTCCTGGTCGATGTTGTCCGGCCGGGGTGCGGCGGTGATCTCCTCCGGCCTCGAAATCGCCGGCGCCGCCGTCCCGCACTTCTGGCTGGCCACCGTGCTGATTGTGGTGTTCAGCGTCAATCTGGGATGGCTGCCGCCGGTGAACACCGGCGGCGTGGATGGACTCGTCCTTCCGGTGGTGACGCTGGCGCTGCCACTGGCCGGATTCCTGGGCCAGGTGATGCGCGAGTCGATGCTCAACGCCGCCACATCCCCGTTCGCTTTGTCGGCCCGTTTCCGCGGCGAGACCGAACGCGGCGTGCTGTTCCGGCACTCCCTGCGCCACGCGGCCATCCCCGGTATCGCCTTGTCCGGATGGGCGTTCGGATCGCTGATCAGCGGCGCCGTCGTCGTCGAAACCATCTTTGCCCGCCCGGGCCTGGGCAGGACGCTGTTGCGCGCGGTCACCGACCGTGACATCCCGCTGGTCACAGGAGTCGCCCTGGTGGCCGCGCTGGCGTACGTAGTGGTGATGGCCCTCAGCGATATCGCTGAACGGCTCGCCGATCCGCGGGTGGCTAAACGATGACGTTGTTGGACAGCACCCGCAGCCGGATCCGGAACCGCGGCGCGCACAACGGCAACCGCAGGGTGGGCGCCGTCGAATTCATCGCCGCGGCAGTAGCGCTGTTCCTGCTCGCCGCCGCTCTCTTCCCCTCCTGGTTGGCCCCGTACCAGCCGCTGGCGATCAACCCGGCCGATGCCTTCCAGGCACCGTCGCCTGACCACTGGTTCGGCACCGACGAATCCGGCCGCGACATCTACTCCAGGGTGATTTTCGGCGCCCGGGAGTCGCTGCTGATCGGCGCGGCGGCGACCGCGATCGGCGTCGGGCTGGCCCTGGTCCTCGGCGCGCTGGCCGGTCTGGGCGGCAGGCTGCTCGACTTCGGCGTTGGACGGCTGCTGGAAGTGCTGTTTGCCCTGCCCGGGCTGCTGCTGGCGCTGGTGTTCATCGCCATAGCCGGCCCGGGAGTGGTCACCACCACCGTGGCGGTGGGACTGTCCACAGCACCCGGCTATGCCCGGATCATCCGCGGCCAGATCATCCAGGTCCGCAGCTCTGCCATGGTGGAGGCCGCCGTCGTACTGGGCCGGTCCCGCGCACAGGTGCTGCGCCGGCACCTGCTGCCCAACGCGCTGGCTCCGGTGTTTGTGATCGGCACCCTGGGGGTGGGCCAGGCGGTGGTCTGGGCAGCGTCGCTGAGCTTTCTGGGACTGGGCGAACCGCCGCCGGCCGCGGAATGGGGAGCGATGCTTTCGGCAGGGCGCACCTACCTCACCACTGCCTGGTGGATGACCTTCTTCCCCGGCCTGTTCATCGTGCTGACAGCGGCGGCCAGCACCGTGCTCGGCCGTGGCCTGCAGCGCAGGGCGGTGAGCTGATGGTCAACAACGACGACGGCGGGTTGCTGCAGGTCGATGGCCTCACCGTGGGCTTTGGCGGCGGTGAGGTGGTGCAGGACGTCTCATTCTCCATTGCCGCCGGCCAGTGCCTGGCCCTGGTGGGCGAATCCGGCTCCGGCAAGAGCGTCACGGCGCGGACTTTGATGGGGCTCGCCGGCGAGGGCGCCGGGGTCGCGGCCTCGGCCCTGCGCCTCTCTCGCACTGATCTGCTTCGCATGCGCGGCCGGCAATGGCGCAAGGTGCGCGGCTCGCAGATCGGATTCGTGCTGCAGGATGCGCTGGGCTCGCTGGACCCGCTGCGCCCGGTGGGACGGGAGATCGACGATGCCTTGCGACTGCGGACGAATCTCAGCCGGGCCGAACGGTCACAACGGGTGCTGCGATTGCTCACCGACGTCGGAATGGATGACCCTGCGCTGCGCGCCGGACAGCGTTCGGGCGAACTGTCCGGCGGCCTGAGGCAGCGGGCGCTGATCGCCTCTGCCGTCGCCCTCGACCCGCCGCTGCTGATCGCCGACGAACCGACCACCGCGCTGGACGCCACAGTGCAGGCGCAGATCCTGGCCCTGCTGGAATCGCTGCGCGACGCCGGCACCGGCATCCTGCTGATCAGCCACGACCTGGCCGTGGTCAGCACCATAGCGGACAACGTCGCCGTAATGTCCCAGGGCCGGATTGTGGAGCAGGGACCCAGCAGGCAGATCCTGGGCGACCCGCAACACGACTACACCCGCAGGCTGCTGCAGGCGGTCCCTTCGGGCCATCCCCGCCACACCCGGCTGTCCACCGGAACACTGCAGATCAGCGACAGGCTGCCGGCGATGGACAGCGGCGAAAGCACAAGCATGGACAGCGGCACCGGCCCGGACGGCGAATCGACGCGCCGGCGGGGCGGGCCGCTTCCGGCACCGTCCCGCGATGAACCGGTATTGGAGGCCTCGCGGCTGACCAAGCGCTTCCCCACCGGATCCGGCAGCTTCACCGCCGTCGACGACGCCTCCTTCAGCCTGGCGGCAGGCAGCACCTTCGGGCTGGTGGGCGAATCGGGCTCGGGAAAGACGACGACGGCGCGCCTCGCCTTGGGATTGACGGCGCCGGACTCCGGGCACGTGCGGCTGTTCGGCGAACCGTGGAGTGCAGTGCCCGAACAGCAGCGACGTCCGCGGCGGCCGCAGATCGGGGCCGTCTACCAGGATCCGATGAGTTCCTTCGATCCGAGACTGACCGTGGAGCAGATCCTCACGGACGCTGTCACGGCCGGACGCAGCCTGCGGCCGGCCCGGCACCGTGCTCAGGTCAAGCAACTGCTGGATCTGGTGGGGTTGCCGTCGTCGCTTGCCGCGCGCGGGCCGCGCAATCTCTCCGGCGGGCAACGCCAGCGGGTCGCAATCGCCCGGGCCTTGGCGCCGCGGCCCCGGATCGTGGTGTGTGACGAGCCGGCATCCTCCCTCGATGTTTCGATCCAGGCCCAGGTGCTGGACCTGCTGGATGAGCTGCAGCGCGAGTTCGGGCTGAGCTACCTGTTCATCTCCCACGACCTGGCGGTGGTGCGGCACATGAGCGATCAGGTGGTGGTGATGCAGGGTGGGCGGATCGTGGAACAGGACACCGCGGAGCGGATCTTCCAAGCCCCGGAGCATGACTACACTCGGCGGCTGCTCGATGCATCCCCGCGTTTAGCCCGTTGAATCCACCAGCCACTGCGCGAAGGTTTCGGTCCCGTACGCGCGGCCCGGCACCAGATTCCGGCCCTGCTGGAAATACCGGCCGACGGATCCGGGCAGCGGCAGCGTCAACACCCGGCCGGTCCCGCCGCGGGAGTATCCGACGGCGTGGGCCAGCTGTTCCATGGGCAGCACCTCCGGTCCACCCACGCTGATCATGCCGTCGTCGGGCAGCTGCGGGCCGACTGCAGCGTCCACCAGCGCCCGCGCCGTATCCGGCACTGAAATCGGTTGGAAGGATACCCCGCGGGCGGCCAGGTACAGACCGGCCCGGCCTGCGACCGAGACCATCATGGCCACCAGATTATGGAACTGAGCGGCGCGGACGATCACGGTTTCCAGCGACGAGCCGCGATAGACCTGCTCCTGTGCGGTCTTCACCCGGTAGTACCCCAGTCTGCTCTGGTCCACGTTCACAATGGACAACAGCACCGCCCGTCGCACGCCGGCATGGGCAGCCGCCGATGTCAGATTGTGTGCTCCGGTGGACAACGTCTGCCGTGACTTTCCCGTCTTGGCATCCAAGGCATCGACGACGACGTCGACACCGTCCATCGCCTGCTGCAAACCGGCGGTGGATACCACATCCGCGGTGACGTATTCGGCTCCAGGGACGAACGCCGGCGATTGGCGCGCAGGCTGATGGCGGCTCAACACCCGCACATCGAGTCCGCGTTCGAGCGCTTCGGCTGCCACCGCCCGTCCGGCCAGCCCCGTTCCGCCTGCCACCAGTATGCGTGTCATAACCGCAGTCTAGTCCGATGAGGAGCAAATGTGTCCGGTCGGCGATATTCAGCCGTACCCAACCCGGGAAGGCGGCCGTGGCCATGCGGTGGCCCCGACCGTGGCTATGCGCGGCGGCGCTGCAGCACGTTATCGAGGTCGTGCAGTCCGCCGGCCAGCTTGGCCTGTCCGGCCGAATCCTGCGGCGCGGCACCGTCGCCGGCATCACCGACAGTTGTTGCCGGCTGGCCCTTGTGCGCCGTCTGCTCCACAGCTTCCTGGTCAAGTTTCATCTCGACCTTCGGGGCCACGGCCCCGGCCTTGATGGAAGGCTTACCTTCGGGCTTCGGCTCGGCCGGCAGCTCCAGCGGCTCCGGCGCGGGGCGGTCAGCTTTGGCGGACTCAACGTATTTTGGCTTCGGCACGTGCACCGGCTCCCACGTCTGCGTGGACTCGCCGGCAGCGCCATTCGCGCCATTCGCGCCGTCCGCGTTGGATTCGCTGTCATCGCCCACCTGATCGGCCGGGTTGTCCGACTCGGCTGCCACAGCAAGTGCGGCCTGGCGCAGATCGTCGGCCGTCAGCTGTTGTCCCGGCGTCGTTCCTGCGGTCGCAGTTGAGGCCTGCGGCGCCTCCGGGGGCACCGATGCCGCTGCTTCGTCATCAGTGCCGTCATGTTCGGGGTTTTCGGCATCGAACAATTTCGTTTCCCGCTTCGGCCCCTGCGCACCCGGAGATCCGGGCGCGGTCGACTCCTCCGGGCCCTGCCCGGAGTCCTCGGTGCCGGCACCGGAACCGGCCGGCGCGGCGCCGGAGGTGCCGGGGTTCATTGCCTCTCGAAACGCCGCTTCGATCCGCTGCTCGGAGCGCTTGGTCCGATCCCGCACGGCCAGGGCGCGGAGCGCCGCCACGCTGCCCACAGCCACCAGCAGCGATACGACGGGAATGTAGGCGGGGATCAAGCCGGCAATGCTGATGATCGCGCACACCACGCCGACCAGCAGCGCGGCAGCGCCAAGCCCGGCGAGCGCCGTGCGACCGTACCGGATCTTGAACGGCCCGGGAGCGCGGCCGGGTCCGGCAGCGGACCGGGGCTGCTCTGCCCGGGTCCGGCTGTCCGCAGCTGCAGGCTGGGCCGCCGCTGTCGATCGGGCGCTGGACGAGGATGAGGGCGTCGATGTGTTTTCCAAGATGTTCCCCTGAGAACGTGAGTCCTCTGTTTGAGAGGGTGAGGTGACTGCGGGCAGGTTACGGGCCATGGCCAGTTGGTGCGCTGGCATCCGGTCCGGCCGGCGCAGAAAATACGGGACGACCCACACCAGCCAGAGCCCCACAATGATCACCAGGATCGCTGAGCTGTTCAGTGAGATGTCCACATCTAAAACCGTAGAAGCAAAAACATGCCTGGTGCGGCATTAGTGGTGGTGTGTCGTGATTGTGGCGGTTCAATCGGCATGTGTCGTTGGCATTTTTGCTACCCCACGGCACCGGTGGACAGCCAACGTTGCAGCAGGCCTCCGGATGGTATTTCCTCGGCCGTCAGGGCGAAACTGCGATGGTCGGCCCATTGACCATTGATGTGCAGGTAGTTCAGCCGCACCCCTTCATCCCGGAAGCCGAGCTTCTGGACCACCCGCAGGCTCGCGGTGTTCTCCGGACGGATGTTCACTTCAATCCGGTGCAGTCCGAGGGAATTGATGCAGTGGTCTGTCGCCATCGCCACTGCGGTGGGCGCCACTCCGCGTCCGGCATGCTGCTGATCGACCCAATATCCCAGCGTGGCCGACATCGCCGATCCCCACACAATGGTGGAGACGGTGAGCTGGCCGATCAGTGCCGGCTTATCCTCGGGAGGCTGCCGTTCGGTGATCACGAACGGAAGCGCAACCCCCATGCGGGCCTGCTGGCGCAGGTAGCGCACCATTTCCATGAAGCTGGGCAGGTAACCACCCGGGGCGGGATTGGACGCTTCCCACGGGCCCAGCCAGCTCGCGTTGCGGCGGCGAACCGACTCCCACTGCCTCCGGTCACGGTAGCGGACTGGCCTGAGCGACAGTGCACCCCACGTCAGCGTGACGGGCCAGCGGGTTCCGCCCACGCCACTACACTCCGGACTGGACGAAGTCCTTGAGCCACGCGCGCAGGTCAGGGCCCAGGTCGTCACGTTCGGAGGCCAGTTTCACTACCGCCTTCAGGTAGCTGAGCTTGTCACCGGTGTCGTAGCGGTTGCCGCGGAAGACGACACCGTAGACCCCGCCGCCCTCGGCATCGGAATTGGCAAGGGTCTGCAGGGCATCGGTGAGCTGGATTTCCCCGCCGCGGCCGGGACCCGTTTCCTCCAGCACATCGAACACTGCCGGATGCAGCACATAGCGGCCAATAATGGCCAGGTTCGAGGGGGCGTCCGCCGGCTGCGGCTTTTCCACCAGTTCATTGATCTTGACGTAGTCTTCGCCCTCGACCGCCTGGATATCCGCGCACCCGTAGGAGCTGACTTCCGAGGGATCGACCTCGATCAATGCGACAACGGAACCACCGGTCGCCGCCTGCACCTCGATCATCCGGCTGAGCAGTTCGTCCTGCTCGTCGATCAGGTCGTCACCGAGCAGCACCGCGAAGGGCTCGCCGCCGACATAGAGCTTGCCGCGCAGCACGGCGTGGCCCAGACCCTTGGCATCGCCCTGGCGCAGATAATGGATGTCGGCCAGTTCCGAAGCCCGGCGCACATCGGCGAGACGTTCATGGTCGCCTTTCTTCTCCAAGGTCTGCTCCAGCAGCGGCACGCCGTCGAAATGATCCTCCAGCGGCCGCTTGTTGCGGCCGGTGATCATCAGCACGTTTTCCAGCCCCGCACGCACCGCTTCTTCGACCACGTATTGGATGGCGGGTTTGTCGACCACGGGAAGCATTTCCTTGGGCATGGCCTTGGTGGCGGGAATGAACCGTGTTCCGAGTCCGGCCGCCGGTATCACGGCCTTGCGGACCGAATGCTTAGTCGCCGAGGACGCCGTGTTGGCTGATGAGTCTGTGCGCATTTGTCTAGGCTAACCCAAGGAGATTCGAACCAACTAAGCCACCTGAGAGAATGGAAAAACATGACGGTCCCAGGCAGGTCGAAGACAAGCGTACGCAGCCGCCACCGTGCGCAGCGTCGTTCCGCCTCGGTCACACAGCGCCGCACTGCTGCCGCTTCGCTGGCAGACACGGTGCTGGAATGGTTGCAACAGCAGCACGACGGCGGCCCGGTCGCCGTGGCGGCCTATCTGGGGATCGGCGCGGAGCCCGCGACGGATGTGCTGCTGGACCGGTTGCACGAATCCGGGCACCGGATATTCCTGCCGGCCTGCGAACCGCAATTCCAGCTCGGCTGGGTGCGCTGGCGTCCGGATACTCCACTGGTCGCCAGCGCGCTGGCACCGGTTATGGAGCCGGTTGGTGTTCATGAAACCGTCCAGGTGATGGAGGATGTGGACTTGGTGCTGCTGCCTGCGCTGGCCGCCGACACGGCAGGAAACCGGCTGGGCCAGGGAGGCGGCTACTACGACAGGTTCCTTGCCTCGCTGTCCCAGGTTCAGCAGCGCCCCCGCACTGCCGCCGTCGTCTACGCAGACGAGCTACTGGATGCCGGTTCCTTTGCACACACGCCGCTGGACCTTCCCGTTGATGGAGTCTTTACGCCACGGTCGTGGCATTCAACTGTCCAATGAAAGTGTAGAATTAGCACTCGGAAGCCGTGAGTGCCAAAGCGCTCCCGGCAACCTCCACTGTTTGTTCGTGCGGCCAACGACCGGACGGGCCGCGCAAAGATGAAGGAAGTACAGTGCCCACCTACGCATACGCCTGCAAGGACTGCACCCACGCGTTCGACATTCACCAGTCCTTTACCGACGATTCCCTCACGGTCTGCCCGGAGTGTGAGGGTACGCTGCGGAAGAAGTTCAACAGCGTCGGAGTCGTCTTCAAGGGATCCGGCTTTTATCGGAACGATTCCCGCGACGCCACGGCCTCGTCCGGTGCCAGGAAGGAGTCCGGATCCTCAAACGGTTCGGGCGGCTCCTCCGGTTCCACGGACGGCGGATCGGGTGACTCCTCTTCCTCGTCCAACGGATCGTCGGAGTCGTCGGGTTCGTCGGAGTCGTCCGCCGGCTCCTCCAACGGCTCCGGTTCAACAGGTTCATCGGGCGGCTCCGCCGCAACGGCGCCTGCCGGCGCAGGAAGCTCCGCCGGCAGGGCAGCCGACTGACCCGTCGCTGCGACGCCCCTGACCTGCCGCCGGTGTGACGGCGGGCTGCAACGCCGACCTCCGGGCTCCCCTGCAGCCACATCTCCGGTCTCCCTGCAGCCACGCTGGCCGCCGCTCTTCCTCCACACCAGGATCGGCCCCGCCGGCCGTCCACATAGACGGCGGCACAGCTGTCCCGGCCGCAACCGTGCTGCCTAGCGTGGTGGCATGTTCCAGCGATCCAGACAACCGCCTGCACGGACCGCCAATGTCCGCCACAACCATGCCGTGCCCCGATGGTTCTTCCGTCACCGCCGATTACTGGCTGCCCTGCTCCTTTGCTGCGCCGCCGGACTCACGGTCCACCAGCTAACGCCTGCCCAGGCGGCAACAACGAGTGTGGTGACTGCCGCGCAGGACTTACCGGCCGGCGCGGTGTTGACTGCTTCTGCCCTGTCCGTGGTCCGGATCGAGCCGGATCTGGCGCCCCGGGGTGCCTATGCCTCCGTCGGCCAGCTCGTTGGGAAGCAATTGGCGGCGCCACAGCGCCAAGGGGAATTTCTGACCGACGCGGCGCTGCTGGGACCCGGGCTGCTGATCGGCGCACCGCCGGGCACAGTTGCCGTGCCGTTGCGGATCACGGACTCCTCCACCGTCCAGCTGGTCAGAACCGGCGAACGGGTCGATGTGGTGGTCAGCTCGGGCAACGGCTACGAGCGGACCGTGGAAAGCCGTACCGCGGCGGAAGACGTGGTGGTGTTGTGGACTTCCGCCGCGGGCGCGTCCGGCTCTGTTAGCAGCGGTGGCAGCGGAGATGCCGGTTGGCTCGGATCCAGCGGCGCCGAAGGCCTGGTGGTGGTGGCAGCTGAAGCCACGCAGGCCCAGTCATTGGCCTCAGCTGCTTCGAAGGGGAAAGTGTCGTTGGTGATGGTCAGCCCCCGCCGCGGATCCGGATAGCCGGTGAGCCTTGGGACACCTAGTTCCAGTGCGGCGGCTGCTGCTCCCGCAGCCATTCGTCCCGGTCCTGCTCATCCCTGTCGCCCCAGGAGATGTCCTCATCCTCTGCCGCCTTGTTGGGCAGCAGCGGCGCACCGGTCGAAGCACCTTCGCCGGCCGGGAGTGTTTGACCGGGCGCTGCCGCCGTGCCTTCATCGTTGCTCTGCACATCGCTCCTATCGTCCAAGCCCAGATATCCGCCTACGAGGTCCGTGCACGAGACGGGGTCGGTGAAGACTTCGATGGTCCACAGCGAGACATGTCTCCAGCCCATTGCCTCCAGCATCTGCGGGCGCAGGCGGCTGCGTTCCCGCACGCTCATCCGCCGGTACTTTTCGGTCCCGTCGGACTCGACGGCCACCGGCGCAGGCAGCTCGAGTTGCTGACCGGGGGTGGCGGGGGCAGGGACTTCGAACGGATCGGCGGCGGCGACTACGTCAATCTCTCCGTCGTAGTTGCGCCACACTCGCGCCCCGCGTTCCTGCAAGCGCCCCACCAGGTCCGTGACCAGCGGATCGTCAACGATTCCGCCGTCGCTGTCCGTTCCGGCCGCGGCAAGCAGATCGCCGGAGCTAACGGTGCCGGCGGATGGTGCTGTCCCTCCCCCGAGTTCGCGATTGATCAAGTCGTAGAAATCCGAAGCGCCGTGCGTGAGCCGGGTCGGATCGAGATCATCGGGTTTGAAGCAGGTGAGCACGTGCAACGAGGAACGGGCGCGGGTCATCGCCACGACGAATTTGCCGCTACCTGCAGGCCCGGACAAGGAACCGAAACTGTGCAGCGCCCGCCCGTGCGGCGTCCGGCCAAATCCGAGCGAGAAGATCACGCTGTCCCGGACCAGGCCGGCGGCACGCTCCAGCGGTACAACCCGGAATGGTTCCGGCCCGGAGCTGAAGAATTCTGCAGCGTCCGGATAGTTAGGCAATTGCATCCCGACGGCCTCGGCCACCCTGCCGGCGTGCCGGCCGCTGGCCGTGATCACCGCCAGGGACTGGCCGGGCCGATTCCGGGCATGGTCGAAAACCAGGTCCACGACCCGGTTGACTTCGGCCACCACGCTTTCGACCGCATCCTGGCCGGATGTGGGCATCCCGGTGCCGTCCGGCAGGTATTCCACGGCGAAGGAACGCCGCGCTCCCGCAGCCGCGTGTCCTGCCGGAAGCCGGATCAGTTTGCCGTCGTAGAAGTTGGTGCTCAGGTGCTGCGCCAGGGTGGCGTCAACGCACCGGTAGACCACGGACAGGGACCGCTGGGGCAGGATGCGGGACAGCGCCGACATCGCACTGGTCAGCTGCGGGCCGTCGTCGTCCTGGGCCGAATCCGATTCTATTCCCACCGAGAACGGGCGGGCAGCGCCCAGCTGGGGATCGCCGAAAGCGATGACTTGCGCGGCACGCCCGATGGAGGGCAGCACCGACTGCAGTGAGGTTGCTTCGGCGTCGAGGATGACCACCGCATCGAACTCGTGGCCGCTGTCCAGCAGGGAGGGCACCATCAACGGGCTGGCGGTGAAGACCGGCAGCAGCGCTTGGACCAGCAGAGGCGACTCCCCGGACAGTGCGCCAAGGCCGGGCGTGCCATCCTTGATCAATTGCCGCAGTGAATGTGCCTCGGCCGCGTGGCTGGCAACCCCGTCCCGCCAACGCCGGGACAGCTCCCACCGCAGCCGCGAGGCGCCGGAGGAGATGTGCGCGTTGTCGGCCAGCCTGTAGTCGGCTTCCAACCTGCGCAGGCTCTCGCCGTCGGACATCGCCAGGTAGTCGTCGCCGCTGATCATGGCTTCAAGTGCGGACTGCCACCAGGCCAGTTCCAGTTCGGCACCGACTTCCTCGGTCCCGACTTCCCTTTCGGCAAGGTCGTCGAGCAGTTCCGAGAGGCCATGCTCGCGCATGTTCTCCAGCAGCAAGGTCCGCTCCGGCAGCGAGACAAGCGTCTGCCTGTCCTCTGCCAGCGCCTGCAAACGCTCAAGCGCCGCCTGGTGGCTGATGCCGGAGAGCCCGCCGCCGGCCTTGGCTTCGACCAGAACGGCCGACAATTTCTCCAGCTTTTGCTCCACCTGGTGGTGGAAATTATGCACGTCCGCCAGCCCGGACGGGATCGACGGGTGTCGCTGGCTGGTGGCATATTCCGACCATGCGGTGTGTTGCTGCTGTACCTCCAGCAGGGACCCGTGGAGATCCGAAATATGAACGCCCGGGCGAATGTATTCCTTCGCCACCCGGCGCAGCCGGGAGCGGGTCATCGACGTCATGTCCACCTTGTGCGCACGGCGCCAGGACGCCGGAGCCGTGGCCGAGATGAGATCGGTGACCGGACGGTCGAAGATGTCAGGGGTGAACTTGTCGAGGCTGCCGCGGATGGCAACCAGCAAGTCGAGTTGGCGGCCCCATTCGGCGACCGACTCTCCGATGGAGATCTGCGAATAGCCGGCCACCTCGTCCATCTTCTCGCGCAGTTGCGGCAGTTCGCGGGCCAGCTCCACGGCCAGGGCGTGCGCTTCCTCGGTCTCCTTACGGTTGACCAGACGCGCTCCGTACCAGGGGCTCTGCCACCGGGCCTTGCTGAAGCCCCCGAGTTCGGCGGCCCTGCGCAGGCGATGGGCCAGTTCGGCCCGATCCGTGATGTTGTCCAGCACGCTGCGCTTTAGCCGAACAGTGGTGGCCGGAGGGTGCTGCAGCGCGGTCAGCTTCGCCAGTGACTGCATCGCCTGATACGGCGAGCATCCCCACCGCTGCCGGACGTTGTGCAGCGACCGGACGTGGTCCTGCAAGGCATGGCGGTTCTCCACCAGGGTCTGGTGCAGGTGCCCCAGTTGCGGTTCGGCGGACCTCTCGTTGCGCATGATGGCCCGAACCAGTTTGTCTTTCAGCTCGGCGCTGTCGACGCCGGCGTGCAACTGCAGCACCAGGGTACCCAGCTGCAGTTCATCGAGCTGATTGACCAACTGGTTGAGGGTTGCCCGGCGTTCGGCAACCACGAGGACACGCTTGCCGGCCGCCGTCAGCGCGGCCAGCGAGTTGAGTGCCGTCTGGGTCTGTCCGGTTCCCGGCGGCGCCTCCACCGCCAGGGACGCGCCGGAACCGATGAGGTCGAGAACCTCCTGCTGCGTCGAATCAGCGTCCTTGAGCAGCAGTTCGTCCTCAGGATCCCGCTCATCGATCGGCGGGAGGTCCGCGGCGATGGCCTGGAACGGCTGCACTTGCCCGGACACCGAGTCTTCCAGCAGGGCACCGATCACCGGGTGGGCCGACGAGATGGCGCCGTCGTAAATATGCTCTTCAAGATCGGCGAAGGTGGACGCCAGCAGGTGGTGGGAGACCTGCATGCCGTTGATTCCCGCGGTGGCCGAACGCAACCTGTCCAACACCGGATGCGGATCGAACCGCGCCGTGCCGTAGGCCATGCCTTCCATGGTGGGAACGTCGAGGCCGACGTCGTATTCGGCTTTCAGGAACCGGACCAGCGACGGATTCAATCGGGCCTGGCCGGTCACCTGCAGCTCATAGTCGTCCTGCCCTGAACGCATTGACACAGTCACCGGCGTCAATAGCACGGGAGCGCTGAGCTGTTCAGCAACCCCGGCAAACGGGGAGCGCCAGGAGGCAGTGCCGGCGGCGAGATAACCGACGTCGATCCCCCGCTCGGAACTGAGCTCGTGGATCTTCGAGCGCAGCCGCCGGGCAGCGTCCATCGCCGCGGCATACTGGTCCTGGTCGCGGATCAGCGTGGATAACCGGGTGCGCCGGCCGGCAAGCAACTGCGCCAGGCCCGAGGGGTGGGCGTGGGTCAGATCGATGGTGCCGCCGGGAGCCGGCTTGAAATGCAGCAATGTATCGGGGCCGGCAAAGGAACCGAGCTCCTCCAGCCACGTATACAACGCATCCGAATCCGCCTCGGGCACCGCATCATCCGCCTCGGGCACCGCATCGTCCTCGAAGGTCACCGATGCACTCTCTTCCGCACTCGTGCGCTGCGCTTTCGACCATAATGGCATGTTCTTGAGGTTATCGGCTGCGCCGCGTGATTTGGGGCAACGCAACACGTCCAGCCCCTAAAAAGGCCACTTTGACACCGGCGCGCAACGTGCACTTCATTATTCCCATTCAATAGTGCCCGGCGGCTTGCTCGTGACGTCGAGAACCACCCGGTTGACGCCGTCGACTTCGTTGGTGATGCGGTTGGATATCCGGGCCATCAGGTCGTAGGGCAGCCGCGACCAGTCCGCGGTCATCGCATCCTCGCTGGAGACCGGCCGCAGCACGATCGGGTGGCCGTAGGTGCGCCCGTCGCCTTGCACCCCGACGCTGCGCACGTCCGCCAGCAGCACCACCGGCATTTGCCACACGGCGCCGTCGAGGCCGGCGGCCGTCAGCTCGGCGCGGGCGATGGCGTCGGCCTGCCGCAACAGGTCCAGCCGCTCGGAGGTCACCTCGCCGATGATGCGGATGCCCAGGCCGGGGCCGGGGAATGGTTGCCGGCCGACGATCTCGTGCGGCAGGCCCAGCTCGGCGCCAACCGCCCGGACTTCGTCCTTAAAGAGGGCACGCAACGGCTCGACCAATTCGAACTGCAGGTCCTCCGGCAGTCCTCCAACATTGTGATGGCTCTTGATATTTGCCGCGCCTTCACCGCCGCCGGATTCGACGACGTCAGGATAGAGGGTTCCCTGAACCAGGAATTTGATCGGCTTTCCTTCGGCTCCGGCTTCGGCGGCCAGCTTCCGCTCGGCCTCCTCGAACGCACGGATGAATTCGCGGCCGATGATTTTGCGTTTTTGCTCGGGATCGGAGACCCCTTCCAAGGCGCCGACGAACCGTTCAGTCTCATGGGCCACGTACAGCTTGACGCCGGTGGCTGCCACGAAATCGCGCTCCACCTGCTCGGCTTCGCCTTGGCGGAGCAGCCCGTGGTCGACGAAGACACACGTGAGCTGCTCGCCCACGGCTTTCTGCACCAATGCCCCGGCCACGGCGGAGTCAACGCCGCCGGACAAACCGCAGATCACCCGGGCATCGCCTACTTGTTCACGGATGACGGCGACCTGCTCGTCAATCACGTTGCCGGTATCCCAGTTGGGCTCCAGCCCGGCTCCCCGGAAGAGGAAATTTTCCAGCACCTGCTGACCGAAGTCGGAATGCTTCACCTCGGGATGCCACTGCACCCCGAACAGGCCCTTGGCCTCGTTGGCAAAAGCTGCGACGGGTGTGCTGACCGTGCTGGCGAGCACCTCGAAGCCGTCCGGGGCCTGCTGGACCGTGTCGCCGTGGCTCATCCAGACCTTCTGGTGGTCAGGCGTCCCGTCCAGAATCGAGCGGCTATTGCCGACGCTGCTGACATCGGTTGAACCGTATTCACGCAGTCCGGTCTGGGCCACGGTTCCGCCCAATGAATTGGCCATTGCCTGGAAGCCGTAGCAAATACCAAGGATGGGCACGCCGGCGTCGAACAAGTCCTGTTGCACACCCGGTGCCTCCGGTGCGTAGACGCTGGAGGGGCCGCCGGAGAGGATGATGGCCAGCGGGTTCTTCGCCAGCATCTGCTCGGTCGAGCAGGTGTGCGGAACGATCTCCGAATAGACGTTGGCTTCGCGGACTCTGCGGGCGATCAGCTGGGCGTACTGGGCGCCGTTATCGACGACGAGGACGGGCCGGTGGGCGGGAGCGAGTTCAGTCACCATACAAGCCTAATCGTCCGCGCCGGGAGCCGCACATTCGACACCTTCGGGACGCTCGAGACACTCGAGACACGGCCCGCGTGCTGCTCACGGGCGCTAATACCGTGCGGCCGCCTCCGGGTGGGCGGCGAGTTCGGCTTCAGTCTGCCGGTGGATGCGTGTTTCCACAATGAAAGACAGGAACGGAACCACGCCGCCGAGCGCTATCAGGATGAACCTGGAGAACGGCCAGCGCATCAGCGACCACAGCCGGAAATCGGCAATCAGGTAGACCACATACATCCAGCCGTGGACAATCAACACGGCGGTGGAGAGATTGAAGCCACCGGTGATGGTCTGTTCGGCGACATTGTTGAACCCGAGAATCATCGTCTCGCCGGTCGCTGCGCTGGTGCCGCCGGCGATGATGTCCGATCCGAAGCCGTATTTGGCGATCATTTCGACCACCACCAGCAGCAGCATCACGCCGGTCGCGTAAGCCAGCACCTTGTAGAAGCTCAGCGCCGAACGTATTTGCTGTGCGGTGCCGCCGAACCTGCGTTTCTGCGGTTTCTTCTGCGTCTGCCCCTGTTGGCCCTGCGGGGAGTCACTCACTGGGTTACCTCACTGTTGGATCGTTCAGTACTGTCGGTACTGTCGGTGCTATCGGTACTGTCGGTGGTCGTCATTTCATATTCGTCGTCGACGTAGTCCTCGTCGTCCTCCAGGCTGCGCCGGTAGTCGTCGGCCACCAGACGCCACCAGAGGAAGAAGGCGAACCCGGCGAACACGAACCACTCGATGGCGTAGAAGATATTGAGCCAGTTGACGGGTGTTTCCTGCGGCTGGGGCGAAACCTGGATCTCCTCCAGCGGGGTGCCCGATGCCGCTCCCACCGGGGTGCCGCCCGCCAGTGTCTGGTCGGCCACCACAAATCCGGAATAGCTGGCCACATCCCAGCGGTTGATCAGCTGCGCCACCGAGAGGCTGGAGACATACGGGTCGCCTTCCCGGTCCACGACCGGCGCTTCGGTGGGCAGCAGACGACCGGATAACTTGAGTTGACCATCCGGCGCCTGGCCGGCGGCGGACGGGTCCTCGACCCAGCCGCGGGCCACCGGGATCACCGGTTCTCCGCCTCCGCGGCCCTCCAGCGTCGGGGCGCCGTCGACCGCGAACGCGGTCACCACCCAGTATCCGGGCTGGTCATCCTGCAGCCGTCCTTCCACCAGCACTTGCTTATCCGCCAGGAAGCGACCGCTGGCTGAGACCATCTGGTCGGCGGTGCCGGCAGTCATTGGTGTGCCTGGTTTATGGACCGTGGTCAGGGGCTTGACCTCTTCGGTCGACGACGGCGGCGCAGGCGCGGGTGCGTCCTGTGCACTGGAGAACTGCCACTGACTGAGCAGCACGAACACCGTGGACAGCACCAGCGCAAGGATGAGCGCGGCAATCCAGCGGGGTTTGAGAGCGGTTTTGAGCACACCTTAACGGTACTTCGTCCGCTTGTAGAAATCCCAATACAGCCTGGTGTGAGCCACGCTACGGTAGGCTCAGGCACCATGTCGTTGGGGCGGGAATACCGGAAGCTGTGGGCCGGCAGTGCTGCCTCGAATTTCGGCGACGGCATCAGTTTCGTTGCCATACCGCTTCTTGCGACAACGCTGACGTCTGACCCATTGCTGATCGCCGGCCTGTCATTGGTCTACTCAGCGGCCAGGTTCGCCGTGGTTCTTCCCGTCGGTGCACTCGTCGACCGCTTGGACCGCAAAACGATCCTGTGGGCCGCCAATCTTGGCAGAGGCCTGCTGCTGGCGTGCCTCGCACTGTTCGTGGCCACGGGTACGGCGTCCCTCCCCGCGCTGTACGTGGTCTTCGCGCTGGTTGGCATGCTGGAAACGGCGGCTGACAACTCGGCCCTGTCGATCCTGCCTTCGATCGTTGAAAGCGGCGCCTTGGACAGGGCCAACAGCCAAATATCAGCCACACAGCTCGTCGCCGATGAATTCGTCGGTCCGCCGCTTGGCGGACTGATGTTCGCGGCGGCGATCGCCTTGCCTATTGGCATAACCGGCGGCGCGTACGCTGCCGCGGCCTTGTTCTTTTTCACGCTTGCCGGAAGCTTCCGCCCGGAACGGTCCACCCGCCATCGGCCGTCACTGCCCCGGGAGGTGGTTGAAGGCGCTTCCTGGCTGGCGCGCCACCGGCTGCTTCGCATTCTCTCAGTCGTGACTGGGCTGTCCAGCATCGCTTATATGATGCCCTTCTCCATTCTGGTCCTCTTCTCCCAGGATGTGCTGGGACTTGAGCCGGCGGGCTACGGAATATTGCTGTCCGTGTCAGCTCTTGGCGGGCTGGCCGGAACCGCCATCGCGGGACCGCTTCGCCGCAGGACCGGGTATGCCGCCACAGCTGCAGGAAGCTTGGCCCTTGGTTCTGTGACGTTGTTCGCCACATCATCCACCACAAGTCCCTGGGTGGCCGGCGTGTGTCTGGCGGCTTATATTCTCCATGCCGTGGTGTATGGAGTGTGTGTCGCTTCCATACGGCAACGGCTGGTCCCGGAAGGCTTCCGCGGTCGGGTGAACTCCGTATCGAAATTGTTCGGGCTCGCTGGTCTTGCGATAGGTGCGGGGCTGGGCGGCGTGCTCGTCGACACGTCCAGCCTTCAGATCCCGTTTTTAGCCGGCGGGACAGTCTTCGCCCTCTGCGCACTTATCGCCTGGCCGGCCCTTCGGAGCTGGGAGCAAGCAGGGCCCGCTTAAACTGCCTCATGCCGGCCGGGAAGCTCCCGGCTTACGGCCGTTTTGGGGAATATTCGTCATCGAACCTGGCCTGCAGACCCGCCAGGCAGCGTTGAGCATACTCCGGTTCCTTGACCCAGCATGTTGCCGTCTCCCAGGCGAGGCCGGCGGTTGTCAGGCCGGGGCATCGCATTGAAATCAACGTCGCCTCCGCGACGTTCAGTCAGCAGGGTCCGGGCGGAGGCGAAGCCTGGGCGCTGCGGCCACTGCCCTGTTACGCCGTGCACCTGCTCAAGTGTCTGCACCACACGGTTCCAGTCGGTACGGTCGCGGGGAGCGTTGCCCGGAATCAGCCGCTGGACCAGGACACCCTCGTCGTGACGTCGCCCATCCTCCGTCTCAAGAGTCGTCGGCACCGTCAGCCCGTGGGCGGCGAGATGCTCGAGCAGGTCCAGTTCCCACGCCAGCGATGCCTCGGAGCGGCCCGATACCCTGACGACCAGGTCGGCGCCGCGGCGGCTGGCCCTGAAGACGGGATTGCGCGCGCCACCACCCATCCGGGCCCCCAATTCGACGTCCCGCCACGCCGTCAAACGTGGCCGCCGGTCGGGGAAATTCTTCATGTCCACTTCACCCATACGCTTCCGCCGCTGCACTGACTGCAACTGTAATACTGGTGGCATGGAACCACTCCGCTACTCTGACTCCATCATCATCGATGCTTCGCCGGAGGCCGTCTACGACCTGGTCTCGGACGTCACCCGAACCGGCGAATGGAGCCCCATCTGCACGGCGTGCTGGTGGCACGACGACGGCGGCCCCACCGAAGGTGCCTGGTTCAGTGGCCGCAATGAATCCAACGGCCGGGTGTGGGAAACGAAGTCGCAAGTCGTGGTCGCGCGGCGGCCCCGCGAATTCACCTGGATGGTCGGTGGCTCGTTTGTACGGTGGAGTTACACGCTCCTGCCAGTCGAGGGCGGCACGCGGCTGACCGAATCATGGGAATTCCGCGATGAAGGCATTGCCATGTTCCACGAGAAGTACGGGGCGGAGGCGCAAGACCAGATCGATGAGCGCAGCCAGGCAGCCCGCACGGGCATCCCGGCGACGCTGCAGGCCATCAAGAGAATCGCCGAGTCCCGCTGAATATGGAGTGGCCTGGGCCACGCCGGAGCGTCCAGCCAGGGTCATCAGAACCGCCTCCGCCTCTTCGTGTGCTTCGGGCCCTCTGCCGCGGGCCCAATCAAGATCGGTGGCGACCAAACGGACGCCGCGTGGTTCGAGGTGGGTACGCAGGAAGTCGGCCAGATCGGCGCGCTCTTCCCGGGCCATGGCCATGACATCCACGCCCATGCGGAAATCCTACATGGTGGTCCACACCAGCTCTTGACATTATGCAGGCTATTACCTGCATAATTGAATATGAGTACCACTTCGAGCGCAATGGAACTGGTTTTCAAGGCGCTGGCCGATCCGACCCGACGACTGCTGCTGGACCGGCTTCGCGAGCAGAATGGCCAGACACTTCGTGAGCTGTGCGAACGGCTGGACATGGCGCGCCAGTCGGCGACACAGCACCTCGACATCCTCAAGCAAGCCAATCTCGTGTCCGTCGTCCGGCGCGGCCGGGAACGTCTCCACTACCTCAACCCGGGGCCAATCCACGAAATCGAGGAGCGCTGGATATCGGGGTTCGACATGCCCCGCCTGCAGACCATCAGTGCGATCAAACATCAAGCAGAGGAATATGCCATGAGCAATCAACAAACCGTGCCAAGCTATGTCTATGTCACCTACATCCGCGCCAGCGCCGAGCAGGTATGGCAAGCGCTGACCGACGCAGACCTGACAGCCCGCTATTGGGGGCACGCCAACATTTCGGACTGGCAACCAGGCTCGACCTGGGAACACCGGCGGGTCGACGGCTCAGGTGTCATTGATGTCACCGGGCAAGTCGTCGAGGCCGAGCCCCCGACTCGCTTGGTTATCACTTTCGACGATGCCCCCGATCCGGAATCCCCGCGGGAACCGTCTGTTGTCACATTCCTGGTCGAACCGCACCAAGACATCATCCGCCTCACCGTGACCCACGAGAACCTGCCCACCCAGGAGATGCTCAACGGCATCTCCGACGGATGGCCTGCCGTGCTGGCGAACCTGAAGTCGCTGCTGGAAACCGGCCAGGTCCTCCCCCAAGCTCCCTGGGAGATGTCACCCGCCCGGGAAGAAGAAGGCTAATGGACGCCAGCACACTCAAGCGGTCCTGCGGTCCGCCGTGGGTTGGATATTGCGGGCTGCCTGACAACCGCCACAAGGGTGCCCAATAAGTCATTGGATTTTCCCAATTACTTCCAGCGAAACCCCCAATTCGCGCCACATAAGTAATAGGATTTATCCTTGTGCGCACCTTCCCCTACCCCGACGCCGGCCCGGTCGAGCTACGCTCACCCAACCGGTATTTGCTCTGGCTGGCGCGGCTGCAAAAGCCCACGCTGGCACTGAGCACTGCCCTGGAATCGGTCTGGATGCTCTCGCAGGCGATGATCCCTTTCGCCGTCGGACGGGCCATCGATACGGGAATCGTCGCGGGCAATTTCAGCCAGCTGACCTGGTGGGTTGGCCTCCTGGTGACGCTAACCATCATCCAGGCCGCCGCATCCGTGCTCGGCCACCGGGCCCATGTCAGCAGTTGGCTCCAGGCCGCTTTCCGCTCAGCCCAGTTGGTGGGCTATAAAGTCAGTCGCACCGGCAATGCCATCCCCCGGAAATTCTCCACGGGCGAGGTGGTTTCCACCGGTGCCTCCGACTCCATCCGGCTGGGTGAGGTATATGTCGTCGCCACCCGGTTGTTCGGCGCCATCATCGGCTATTTTGCGGTTTCGATACTGATCTTCCGGATCTCGTGGCTGCTCGGGCTGCTGGTCTTGGTGGGAGTTCCGCTGGCCTGCGTGGTGTTGTTGTTCGTCATCCGGCCGCTGCAGGTCCGGCAAGCTGCCCAGCGGGAGGAAGCGGGCAGGATGACAGCGGTCGGCGCGGACACCGTGGCGGGGCTGCGGGTGCTGCGGGGGATCGGCGGCGAGCACATCTTCGTTGACCGCTATCGGGCCCGCTCGGCATCCACCCGGGACACCGGCATCCGGGTGGCCTGGTCGTTGTCCGATTTGGCGGCCGCGCAGGTCTTCATTGCCGGAGCCTTCGGGGTGCTCTTCATCTGGCTGGGCGCCAATATGGTGCTGTCCGAGACTATCGAGCCCGGCGAGCTGGTGTCGCTGTTTGGTTATTCGGTCTTCCTGATCGGGCCGATCCGCACTGCCGCCGATGGCGTGTCCCGTTTCATCCGGGCGAGGGTGGGCGCACGCCGGATCATCAAGGTGCTGGCCACCGAGCCGGACGTCGCCGACCATGAGGAGCCGCAGCCCGCCCCTGGCCCGCAGAGTCCGTTGATCGATACCCGCACCGCCATCACGATCGCACCCGGAATCATGACCGCGATCGTCTCTTCCGACCCGGCGGCATCGGCGAGCCTGGCCCACCGGCTGGGCCGGTTCGACGACGCCGTGCTGAATGAAGCGGAAGTGCGGTGGGGATCAGCTGCCCTGCACCGTGTGCCGTTGCACCAGGTACGACGGCGGATTGTGGTCAGCGGCGCGGATCCGGAGTTGTTCACCGGTCCACTGCGCGACGAACTGGATCCGCACCGACGGCATTCGGACGAGGAGATATTGTCGGCACTGCAGGCGGCCAGCGCCACGGATATTCTGGACGGGCTCGACGGCGGCCTTAGCCACGAAGTGGCCGAGAAGGGCCGCAGCTTCTCCGGCGGACAACGCCAGCGTCTCGCTCTGGCCCGGGCCTTGCTGACCGATGCGGAGACGTTGGTGCTGGTGGAGCCGACCAGTGCGGTCGATGCCCACACCGAAGCGCGGATCGCCGGGCGGCTGCACCAGGCACGCAACGGCCGGGCGGGGACAACCGACGGGCCAGCCGGCGCCGGAGAAACGGGCGGACCCGCCGGCGGAGAGCCATCCCGGACCACCGTCGTCGTCACCGCCAGTCCGCTGATGCTGGGCTGCATGGACAAAGTCATCTTCCTGGACGGCGATCGGTTCCAGGCCGAAGGCACCCATCAACAGCTGCTGGCATCGCAGTCGGCATACCGGAAGGTGGTGATCCGCAGTGAGTGAGAACCAGACCATGACCGCCCCGGCGTCGGGCGCCGTCGTCGATGGCAAGCTTCCGGTGGCCGACGGCGCGGAGGTGAAGGCCGAAACACTGCGGCTGATGCGGCAGCACCGGGGCGGACTGGGCCGCGTGATCGGACTGTACATGCTCGCCGCCATTGCCGGGCTGGCCGGGCCGTTCCTGCTCGGCCGGATGATTGACGCCGTCGTCGCGGGCACCACGTCCGCCTACATTATGTGGGTGGCGCTGATCCTGCTCGGTTTTGTCACCCTCCAGGCGCTGCTGACCCGGTCCGCCACCAAATCCGGCATGGTCCTCGGCGAGCATGTCTTCGCCCAGCTGCGCGAGGAGTTCATGGAGCGGGTGACCTCGCTGCCGCTATCCACGGTGGAAAAGGCGGGCACCGGCGACCTGGTCACCCGCACCACCAACGACATCGAATCCGTCTCCCACACCGTGCGGTTCGGTGTTCCGCAGGTGCTGGTCTCGGTGGCCCAGATCGTGTTCACGGTGCTGGCCGCCGTGATCACCTCGCCGGTGCTGGCGCTGGCACTGCTGATCGGGTTGCCGCTGTTGATCCCGGCCACTCGCTGGTACCTGAAGCGAGCGACGGCAGGCTACCTTCGCGAGCGGGAGAGTTACGCCGCCGTCAATGGCGCTGTCACTGAAACTGTCGAAGGCGCGGGCACGGTGGATGCGCTCAGCCTCGGCGCCCGGCGCCGGAAGCGGCTGGACGATTCACTCAAGGGCAGCTTCGCGGCCGAGCGGTACACGCTGCGGCTGCGCACAGTGCTGTTCCCGTTTGCCGATTTTTCCTTCTGGATCCCGGTGGCCGGTGTGCTGCTGTGGGGCGGATGGCTCGCCGGGCAGGGATTGGTGACACCGGGCGTCATCGCCACCGTGGCACTGTACGCGGTGCGGCTCATCGATCCCATCGACCTGCTGATCATGTGGGTGGATGAAATCCAGGTCGGGGCCTCCTCGTTGGCACGGATCATCGGTATCAAGGACGTGCCCGGCGACCGGATTGCCACCGAGGCGGAACCGGTCAACGAGGATATCCACGTCAACGACGTCCGCTACGCCTACCGGCCCGGGCACGACGTGCTGCACGGGGTCGACCTGCAGCTGCGCCGCGGCGAACGGCTGGCCATGGTCGGCCCCTCGGGTGCCGGGAAGTCGACGCTGGGGCGGCTGATCGCCGGCATCCATCCCCCTTCCCATGGCTCCGTCACCGTGGGCGGCGTGCCCCTGGTGGACCGGCCACTGGATGCCCTGCGCCGGGAGGTGGCTCTGGTCTCCCAGGAGCATCATGTGTTTGTGGGCTCGCTGATCGACAACGTCCGGCTGGGCAAGGACGACGCCACGGCCGGTGAAATCGAGGCGGCGCTTGACGACGTCGGCGCACTCGAGTGGGCGCGTGCTCTGCCTGATGGCCTGGAGACCGAGGTGGGATCCGGCGCCTTCAACCTGAAGCCGGCACAGGCCCAGGAGCTGGCGCTGGCCCGGTTGATCCTGGCCGATCCGCACACCCTGGTGCTGGATGAAGCGACATCGTTGATCGACCCCCAGGCGGCCCGGGACCTGGAGCGGTCGCTGAGCGCAGTACTGTCCGGGCGCACCGTCGTCGCCATTGCCCACCGCCTGCACACCGCCCACGATGCCGATCGGATCGCCGTCGTCGAGGATGGAAACATCTCCGAGCTAGGTTCCCACGACGAATTGCTGGCAGCGGGTGGTTCCTATGCCGCGCTGTGGGCGTCCTGGCGCACGGACGCGTAGCGCAACCGT
Organism: Arthrobacter castelli DSM 16402; assembly: GCF_000430705.1. Lineage (GTDB taxonomy): Bacteria > Actinomycetota > Actinomycetes > Actinomycetales > Micrococcaceae > Arthrobacter_C > Arthrobacter_C castelli. Next base: position 197,434 of record NZ_AUMN01000003.1, on the reverse strand, counting down.
CCAACCCTGCAGGCTTTAACACCACCGAACTGATTGGCCGGCGCCTCGCCGCACGGCGGTCGGCGTGTCGGCAGAATTTCCACTTGTTGGTGCTAATTCGTGCGGCCGTACCCGACCCACAAGTTGAAAACCGCGCCCGACTCAGTGGTTGAAGAACACCAGCGACGAGTTGATCAATTCGGCGATCACTTCGGCATCATTGGCCCGGCGCAGCGACTCGCGGAAGTTCTCCTTGAACAGCGAACGGGCCAGGGTGGACAGCACTTCCAGGTGGACGGAAAATGACTCCGCAGGTGTCGCGACCAGCAGCACCAGATCCGCCTTGCCGTCGATAGCGCCGAAGTCCAGGTTGTGCCCGAACTTCGTCACCCCGACGGCGATGCTGGTCTGGTTCACGTACTGGCTGCGGGCGTGCGGCATCCCCACGCCGCCTGGCAGCCCGGTGGCCATCTGGTGTTCACGGGAGTTGACCTGGGCGAGGAAACCTTCCAGCCCGAAGATCCTGCCCTGCTCGTACAGCTTAAAGGCCAGCTGGCCGGCAGCGTCCTCTTTGTCCCCGGCCACCATCCCCAGAATGACCAGTTCGGGCGTGGTCAGTCCCGCATCGGACAGCTCCAGCGATTCCTCCGACATCGGCTACCGCAGCGGAACGATGTCTTCAACACCCATCCGGGCGCTGTCTGCGGAGATGTCGTCGGGCTGTTCCTGGCTCAGCCGCTCGGCTTCCACCCGGGCGTTGTAGTGGGTGACTTCCCGCTCCATCTGCTCCTCGCTCCAGTTCAGCACCTCCCCGATCAGACGGGCGACCACGGGAGCGGCCGAAACACCACGGTCCCAGGCTTCGATCGAAATCCGGGTCCGGCGGGTCAGCACGTCATGGACGTGACGGGCGCCTTCGTGACTCGCCGCATACACCGCCTCGGCCTGCAGGTAATCGTCAGCACCGGGCAGTGGTTCGGCCAGTTCCGGGCGTTGTTCGATCAGGGCCAGCACCTCGTCGGTCATGGATCCGTAGCGCTCCAGCAAGTGCTCAATCCGGGCAACGTGCACGCCTGTCTCTTCGGCCGTGCGGGCACGGCGGTTCCAGGAGGCGCGGTACCCAACGGCGCCGGCCAGTGGGATGCTGTCCGTGCAGCTTGGCGCCACGCGGAAGTCCAGCGCCCGTCCGGCCTCGTCCACGGCATCCTTGGCCATCACCCGGTAGGTGGTGTACTTGCCGCCGGCGACCACAACCAGGCCCGGCACCGGATGCGCCACCACGTGTTCGCGGGACAGTTTGGCCGTCGAATCGTTCTCCCCGGCCAGCAGCGGCCGCAGCCCCGCGTAGACACCCTCGACGTCTTCACGGGTCAATGGCCGTTTCAATACCTGGTTGACGTGGTCGAGCACATAATCGATGTCCTTGGAGGAGGCGGCAGGATGGGCCTTGTCCAACTGCCAGTCCGTGTCGGTGGTGCCGATGATCCAATGCCGGCCCCAGGGGATGACGAACAGCACGGATTTCTCGGTGCGCAGGATCAGCCCGACAGTCGATTGGAACCGGTCCTTGGGCACGACGAGGTGGATCCCCTTCGATGCGCGGACCTTCAGCTGGCCACGTTCGGTGACCATGGCCTGGGTCTCGTCAGTCCAGACTCCGGTGGCGTTGATGACCTGCTTGGCGCGGATCTCGAACTCGCCGCCGTCCTCCTGGTTCTTCACCCGGGCGCCGACCACGCGTTCGCCCTCGCGGAGGAAGTCGACCACCCGCAGCCGGTTGGCAGCGTGGGCGCCATATTGCACGGACGTGCGGACGGCGTCGACCACCAGCCGCGCGTCGTCCACCTGCGCGTCGTAGTAGCGGATGGAGCCGACGAAGGCGTCGTCCTTCAGGCTGGGCGCGGTGCGCAATGTGCTGCGGCGGGACAGGTGCTTGTGCATCGGCACGCCGCGGCTGTTGCCCGAGGTGATACCCAGGGTGTCATAGAGCATGATGCCGGCACCGACGTACGGCCGCTCCACGAAGCGTTTTGTCAGCGGATACAGGAAGGGCACCGGCCTCACCAGGTGCGGGGCGATGTGCTGCAGCAGCAGGCCGCGCTCCTGCAGAGCCTCCTGCACCAGGGCGAAGTCGAGCATCTCCAGGTAGCGCAGCCCGCCGTGGATCAGTTTGGACGAGCGCGACGACGTGCCGGAGGCCCAGTCGCGCGCCTCCACGATTCCCACATTCAGCCCGCGGGTCACGGCATCCAGCGCCGCCCCGGCCCCGACAACGCCGCCGCCGACGATCAGCACGTCGAGTTCTTTACCGCGTTCGGCCGAAGCTTTCAGAGCTGCCAGCGATTCCTCGCGGTTTTCCGGACTCAGTGCCCCTGAAGTTTGCGATGTAGACATTAAATAGTCCTCCTAAATCCGCTGGCAAGTACTCCCACGATACTGGCTTCGCCATTGGTTAGACAGGCTGAACCGGATCAGCACGGCCGTACCGTTGGTCACAGCCGTCCCGTCAACCGCCGCATGGAGCACGCGTCGTCCCCGTTGGCCCGTTGGACGCCACCGATGCTATCCGTTGGAGCTGTAGGGCGACACGACGACTTCGATGCGTTGGAACTCCTTCAAGTCGGAGTAACCGGTCGTGGCCATGGTCCGCCGTAGCGCTCCCACGATATTGGACGTGCCGTTGGTGTGGTGCGATGGCCCGAAGAGGACTTCCGACAATGGGCCGACGGTGTCCATCCGGACCCGGTCTCCGCGGGGAAGCTGATCGTGGTGGGCCTCCTGGCCCCAGTGCCATCCTTGGCCCGGTGCTTCCTCCGCCCGCGCCAGCGCGGATCCAAGCATCACGGCGTCGGCTCCCATGGCGAAGGCTTTGACTATCTCGCCGCTGGTTCCCAGTCCGCCGTCGGCGATGACATGCACATAGCGTCCGCCTGACTCGTCCATGTAGTCCCGGCGGGCCGCCGAGACGTCGGAAATAGCGCTGGCCATCGGCGAGTGGATGCCCAGGGCACGCCGGGTGGTCGAGGACGCTCCCCCGCCGAACCCGACCAGCACGCCGGCCGCACCGGTCCGCATCAAATGCAGCGCCGGGGTGTAGCTGGCCGCCCCGCCGACGATCACCGGAACATCGAGTTCGTAGATGAACTGCTTGAGGTTCAGCGGCTCGCTTTCCTTGGATACGTGCTCTGCGGAGACGGTGGTGCCGCGGATGACGAAAATGTCCACTCCGGCGTCCACCACCGTCTGGTAGTGCTCCTGGGTGCGCTGCGGCGTGAGCGACCCGGCAACGGTGACGCCGGCGTCGCGTATCTCGGCGAGTCGCGAGGTGATCAGCTCCGGCTGGATCGGCGCCTGGTAGAGCTCCTGCATGCGTTTGGTCGCCGACGGGCTGAAGGTGTCAGCACTCAGTTCGGCGATTTCGTCCAGGACGGGGTCGGGGTCCTCGTAGCGGGTCCACAGGCCCTCGAGATTCAGCACCCCCAGTCCCCCGAGCCTGCCGAAGGCAATGGCCGTTTCCGGCGACATCACCGAGTCCATCGGTGCCGCCAGGGCTGGAACATCGAACTGGTATGCGTCGATCTGCCAGGAGACGGACACATCCTGCGGATCCCGGGTGCGGCGGGAAGGAACCACCGCCACGTCGTCCAGGGAGTAGGCTCGGTGTCCCCGCTTGCCACGGCCAATTTCAATCTCGTAAGTCACGAGGCAAGGTTACCAGCGGTCCCGGCTGCGCCCGGTCTCGGTGCGCTCGTCCCTCGCTTACTCGACCACCGCCGGTGGTCGAGTAGGGCGCCTCGCGCCGCACCGAGACCCTACCGCGTGCCGTAGTTCGGCGCCTCCACCGTCATCTGGATGTCATGCGGGTGGGATTCCTTCAGCCCGGACGCGGTGATCCTGACGAATTTTCCCTTGCTCTTCAGATCCGGGATCGTCGCGCCGCCGGTGTAGAACATGGTCTGGCGCAGGCCGCCGATCAGCTGGTGGGCCACCGCGGACAGCGGCCCGCGGTACGGAACCTGCCCCTCGATGCCCTCGGGAATCAGCTTGTCGTCGCCGCTGACGTCGGCTTGGAAGTACCGGTCCTTGGAGAAGGAGGCGTTCTTCCCGCGGGTCTGCATGGCCCCGAGCGAACCCATCCCGCGATAGGTCTTGTACTGCTTGCCGTTGACGAACACCAGTTCGCCGGGGCTTTCGTCACAACCGGCCAGCAGCGACCCGAGCATCACCGTGTCGGCCCCGGAGACCATGGCCTTGCCGATGTCGCCGGAATACTGCAGCCCGCCGTCGGCAATCAGCGGAACACCGGCCGGGATGGCTGCCTTGGCTGACTCGTAGATGGCCGTCACCTGGGGGACGCCGACGCCGGCAACCACCCGGGTGGTGCAAATGGAACCTGGCCCGACGCCGACCTTAATGCCGTCCGCGCCAGCGTCGATGAGCGCCTGCGCTCCTTCGCGGGTGGCCGCCTGGCCGCCGATGATATCCACATGGGCGGCGGATTCCTCGGCCTTGAGCTTGGCAATCATCTCCAGCACCCCGGAGCTGTGCCCGTTGGCGGTGTCGATGAACAGGGCGTCGACCCCGGCGTCGATCAGCGCCATGGCCCGCTCCCAGCCGTCACCGAAGAAACCGATGGCGGCTCCGCAGCGCAGCCGGCCCTCGTCGTCCTTGGTGGCCAGCGGATACTGCTCGGCCTTGGTGAAGTCTTTGACGGTGATCAGCCCGCGCAACACACCGTCGCCATCGACCAGGGGAAGTTTTTCGATCTTGTTGGTGGCCAGCAGGTCGCTCGCCTCCTCGCGGCTGATCCCGACCTTGCCGGTGATCAGCGGCATCTTGGTCATCACCTCGTGCACCGTGCGGGAGGGGAATTCCTCCTCGGCGACAAAGCGGATGTCGCGGTTGGTGACAATGCCCAGCAGCTTGCCGCCGTCGTCGACCACGGGCAGTCCGGAGACGCGGTAGTGGGCGCACAGCTCATCGAGTTCGGCCAGGGTGGCATCCGGGCCGATGGTGACCGGATTGGTAATCATCCCGGATTCGCTGCGCTTGACGCGGTCCACTTGCTCGACCTGGTCGGCGATGGAGAGGTTGCGGTGTATAACGCCGAGGCCGCCCTGCCGTGCCATGGCAATTGCCATCCGGGCCTCTGTCACGGTGTCCATGGCGGCCGACAGCAGCGGAGTCTGCACGCTGATGCGCTTGGAGATGCGCGAAGTGGTGTCCGCCTCGCTCGGGATGACGTCGGTGTGGCCGGGCAGCAACAACACGTCGTCATAGGTCAAACCAACCAGCGCAAACGGGTCATGTCCTTCGGTTTCGGGCTGGGAGAACTGGCTCACTGCTGCGCCTCTTTCGCGGGTCTTGCCGGTGGATTCTGATGGTCGGCCGTTGACGGCCATGCAAAGCCTCGGTGGAGTGTCTCTATCCTAAAACCATTCGGGGCCCTCGCCCTATTCCAACCGGCGGGACCAGCTCACACCCGGGAGTCGGCCAATGTATCCGCAGCCGCATCGGCGTCCGCCGGAGTTCCCTCCACCCCGGCGGTGCCGGCAGCATGACGCCGCACTGCGAGGAAGGCAGCGATCCTCCGGACCGCCTCTTCAATGTCGGTGGTTGAGGGCAAAATCACAAAGCGGAAATGGTCCGGGTCCGGCCAGTTAAAGGCCGTGCCGTGGGAGACGAGGATCTTTTGCTCCTCCAACAGGTCAAGCACGAACTTCTCGTCGCTGCTGAACGGGTACAGCTTCCTGTCCAGTTTGGGGAACAGGTAGAGGGCGCCATCGGCGCGGGTGCAGCTGACGCCGGGGATTTCGTTGAGCAGCCGGTGTGCCAGGTCGCGCTGTTCGCGGAGCCGGCCGCCGGGGCGTATCAGCTCATCGATACTTTGGTGGCCCCCCAGCGAGGTCTGGATGGCGTGCTGGGACGGGACATTCGCGCACAACCGCAGCGACGCCAGCAGCTCCAGCGTTTCCCGGTAAGCGGCGGTCGCGGCCCTGGGCCCGGTCAGTGCCACCCATCCTGCGCGATAGCCGGGCATCCGGTAGGCCTTGGACAAGCCGCTGAACGTCAGGCAGCAGATGTCCTTCGCGATGGAGGCGGTATGGATGTGCTCGACGTCGCCGTAGAGGATCTTTTCGTAGATTTCGTCGGAAAACAGCACCAGTGAGTGCTTGCGGGCCAACCGGGCGAACTGCTCCAGGATGTGGCGGGGGTAGACGGCGCCGGTGGGATTGTTCGGGTTGATGATGACGATCGCCCGGGTACGGTCCGTGATCTTCGCTTCCACGTCGGCCATATCCGGCCACCACTGGTTGTCCTCGTCGCAGAGGTAATGCACCGGCTTGCCGCCACTGAGTGTGACCGATGCTGTCCACAACGGGTAATCCGGAGCCGGAATCAGCACCTCGTCGTCGTTCTCCAGGAAGGCCTGCAGCGTCATCGAAATCAGTTCGCTGACCCCGTTGCCGACAAAAATGTCGTCGACGCCGATCTGCATCAGCCCGCGGGTCTGGTAGTACTGCGAGATAGCTGTGCGGGCCGAAGGTATGCCCTTGGAATCGCTGTATCCCTGGGCGCCGCGGATGTGGTGGATCATGTCCTTGACGATTGACTCGGGCGCCTGCAGTCCGAAGGGCGCGGTGTCGCCCAGATTCATCTTCAGGATCCGCTGGCCCTCGGCTTCCATCTTCTTGGCTGCCTGCAGGATCGGGCCGCGGAGTTCGTAGCGGACATTGTGGATTTTGCTGGAATGCTGCATCGGACGCATGGTTTATATTTTCACACTGCGGCACCAACGGCTGAAATCGGCACGCTTAAAGACAAAACTGCAGCAAATCCTTTTGACCCTTGCGGGCGGACTTGCTGCAGTTTCGCGTATTACGGCCCTGCCGGCGCGGCGCGTCATGTGGACCGCGCCGCGCCTGTGTGCCGTTGGGAGCGGGCGTCCCCTTTTACTGGGCGTCCTCGTCCTCTTCCGGCTTCTCAGTCACCAAGGTTTCGGTGGTGAGCACCAGAGCGGCGATGGAGGCTGCGTTCTGCAATGCCGAACGGGTGACCTTCACCGGGTCGATGACGCCGGCAGCAACCAGGTCCTCGTACCCGCCGGTCAGGGCGTTGAAGCCGTGGCCCGTTTCCTGGTTGCGCACCCGGTCGACGACGACGTAGCCCTCGTGGCCGGCGTTCTCGGCAATCCAGCGCAGCGGCTGGGCCAGTGCACGGTAGACGAGTCCGACGGCGGTCTTGGCGTCGCCCGTGAGGCCGAGGTCCGTACCGTCCAGGGCCTTGGCCGCGTGCACCAGTGCGGTGCCGCCACCTGCCACAATGCCTTCCTCGAGGGCAGCACGGGTGGAGGACACGGCGTCCTCGATGCGGTGCTTCTTTTCCTTCAGCTCCACCTCGGTGGCGGCGCCGACCTTGATCACTCCGATGCCGCCGGCCAGCTTGGCCAGACGTTCCTGGAGCTTCTCGCGATCCCAATCGGAATCGGTGCGATCGATTTCGGAGCGGATCTGCGAAACGCGGGCGGCGACGTCCTCTTCGGAGCCGGCGCCGTCAACGATCGTGGTCTGGTCCTTGGTGACGGTGATCCGGCGCGCGGAACCCAGCACCTCGAGGCCAACCTGGTCCAGCTTCAGGCCCAGGTCCGGGGACACAACTTCGCCGCCGGTGAGGGTGGCGATGTCCTGCAGCATGGCCTTGCGGCGGTCGCCGAAACCGGGAGCCTTGACGGCAACCACGTTCAGCGTGCCACGGATCTTGTTGACCACCAGCGTGGACAGCGCTTCGCCCTCGACGTCCTCACCGATGATGAACAGCGGCTTTCCGGCCTGGACAGCCTTCTCCAGCAGCGGCAGGAACTCCTGCATGTTGGAGATCTTTCCGCTGTTGATCAGGATCAGCGCGTCTTCGAGGACGGCTTCCTGGCGCTCGTTATCGGTGACGAAGTAGGGGCTGAGGTAGCCCTTGTCGAACTGCATGCCCTCGGTGAGCACCAGTTCGGTCTGCGTGGTGGAGGATTCCTCCACGGTGATCACGCCGTCCTTGCCGACCTTCTCGAACGCTTCGGCGAGCAACTCGCCGATGTAGCGGTCCTGGGCGGAGATAGCGGCGACGTCGGCCACCTGCTGGCCTTCAACTTCGCGTGCGTTCTGCAGCAGGCGCTCGGCAACGGCGTTAACCGCAACCTCGATACCGTGCTTCAGGCCACCGGGGGCAGCACCGGCTGCGACGTTGCGCAGACCTTCCTTCACCAGCGCCTGGGCCAGCACCGTCGCCGTCGTCGTTCCGTCGCCGGCAACGTCGTTGGTCTTGGTGGCCACTTCCTTGGCCAGCTGTGCGCCCAGGTCTTCGTAGGGGTCATCCAGCTCAACTTCGCGGGCAATGGTGACGCCGTCGTTGGTGATGGTAGGTGCGCCCCACTGCTTGTCCAGGACCACGTTGCGGCCGCGGGGGCCGAGGGTGACCTTGACGGTGTCAGCAAGCTTGTCGACTCCGGCCTCCAGCGCACTGCGGGCGGCGTCGTCGAACTGCAACTGCTTTGCCATGAATTCAGTTCCTTTCGTCGAACAACTTGAGAAAACCCCGGCCGCAGCAGCGTCCGGGGTTCAACCCAATTAGTTCTACTTAACGACGACGGCGAGGACGTCGCGGGAAGACAGCACGAGGTACTCCTCGCCGCCTGCCTTGACCTCGGTTCCGCCGTACTTGGAGTAGATGACGACATCGCCTTCGTTGACATCGATCGGGACGCGGTTGCCGTTGTCGTCGACACGGCCCGGGCCGATGGCTACGACCTTGCCCTCCTGGGGCTTCTCCTTGGCAGTATCCGGAATCACCAGGCCGGAAGCAGTTGTCTGCTCGGCTTCCAGGGTCTGGACGACAATACGATCCTCAAGAGGCTTAATAGAGACCGACACTCGGACCTCTCCTTTACATGAGATTTACAGTGAACTGTTGCTCACCTTCGACATTAGGGCCGTTCCGTGCGCTAACCGTCGTCGCGGTGCCGGTAACGCCACGTCCTGGCATTAGCACCCTCGTGTGGAGAGTGCTAAGACAGACTGTATGCGGACTATTAGCACTCGGTCAAGGCGAGTGCCAGTGAGGGTGTCGGCCCCGAAGGTCTCCCCGTGGAAGTGCCGATGGCGTTGGCCCCGCGTCGGTGACCCTGCGGGTGGCGCAGCTCGTGGGTGGCCGGGGAGTAAGTCCGCCGCTTTCAGGTACAAAGTGGCCGATTTCGGCGAAACTTACTCCCCGGCGAAACACCGCCGCCGATGAAGCGCCCCGCGAGGCTTACGGGCGCGCCGCTCCTGAGGCTTCGCGTTCCCGGTCGCCGCTCAGGCTCGGAATCGCGTTGGACGGCGTCGACTCGTCCCGCCAACGCAGCAGCGCACCGATCCCATCGGGCATCGACAGGGCGCCGCTGTCCAGGGACTGGACTGCCGCGTCGGTGCGCAAAGCCTGGAACAGCAGGTCTTCAATATCCCCCGGGGCCTGGCCGCGGGTGACCAGAAGCTCGTCGACCTGACCGCGCTGCAGTGCCTGCCGGACTTCGTCCGCCCCGGCCAGCGAATCGCCGTCCCGGGATTGTTCGGCGACAAAGCGGTCGACGGCGGCCTTCTCCCGGAAGGCGATGAAGTTGTCCACCGCTTCCTCAACGTGGACACGGAACTCGTCCCGGTCCACGCCGTCATTCCGCCCGCCACCGGGAACTTCGACCAGGCGCTGCCGGCACTCCTGCCCCACCGCCTCCTTGAGCAAGTGGGAAGCCCGAACATCGCCGGAGACCAGCACCAGATCAGGACGATATAACCGCACCAGTTTGTCCAGCCGTTGCGCCACGGCCGCCGCATTGCGCTCCCAGGAATCCTCCACCCTGGCTTCAAAATTCTGTCCGCGCCACCCTTCGCCGGTCTTGTGCAGCTCGTCATGGCCGCCCTCAACGGACGCATCCTCTCCCAAGGCTTTGGCGCTGCCGGCGACGTGGGGGTCGTCGGGTGCACGCAGGCTGATGTCCGCGCCGGAGCGGTCCACCTGGACCAGCAAATGCGACACCGCCCGGGCAGCGACCCGCATCAACGGCAACAGATGCGGGCGGTGGTTGTGCGCCACGAAGTTCTCAGGCGGCGAAGGCAGCACCCGGTTAATGAACAATTGCCCGCCGGCGGCCAGGAAGGCCCTGCCGTGCGGGCCGCCGATACCGGCGGGTTCCAGGACTGCGCGCTCAATCTGCTGCAACAGGCTCTTCGGTGCGCCTTCCGCCTCAGCTTTTTCCCTGAGGTGTTCCCACCGGTTTTCGATTTCCGCGGCAGCCGAAGGTTCGGTCCGGGTGGTATCCACATATATGGAGAGAAAGGGCGGTTCAGCTTCCAGCACATCCTTGAGCCATGGGTATCGCATCAGGCGCCTCCAGTATTCACGAGTCAGCATCAAATGATCCAGCGCCCGAATTCCGGACGCCGAGGATTCGTAGCCCTCCTAACTCTTCCACTAACCCGGTGCGGAGACAATAGCCGCAAGCGGAACCGGCGTGGCGGCGGCATCCGCTGCAATAACCTGCCGAAAATAAGCACGGATAGCTTCTTTGCCCGGTGCGTGCCTAGCATGGACCAATGTACGCACCACCAGCGGTGAAGCGACTCTAAGAGGAGGTCGGCATGGGACAGAACGTTGCGCAGAAAATCATCAGCGAGCACCTCGTCAGCGGGGAGATGACGTACGGCACCGAAGTGGGCTTACATATCGACCAGACCCTGACCCAAGATGCTACAGGCACCATGGTGATGCTGGAACTCGAGGCAATGGGACTGGACCGGATCGCCACTGACGTATCCGTACAGTACGTCGACCACAACCTGCTGCAGACCGACGAGAAGAACCCGGAAGACCACCTCTTCCTGCAGTCGGCGGCCCAAAGGTACGGTCTGTGGTTTTCCAAACCGGGCAACGGCGTCTCCCACCCGGTCCATCAGGCTCGCTTCGGCCGTCCAGGCGCGACAATGCTCGGTTCCGACTCGCACACGTGCGCGGCCGGCGCCATCGGCATGCTCGCCATCGGCGTCGGCGGCCTTGAAGTGGCCATGGCCATGGCCGGTGACCCACTCTACGTTTCCATGCCGGAGATCTGGGGTGTTGAACTGACCGGCGAGCTGCCCGACTGGGTGTCCGCCAAGGATGTGATCCTGGAAATGCTGCGGCGGCACGGAGTCAACGGCGGCGTCGGACGGATCATTGAGTACCACGGTCCCGGCCTGAAGAACCTCAGTGCCATGGACCGGCACGTGATCGCCAACATGGGTGCCGAACTCGGCGCGACCACCAGCATCTTCCCGGCCGACGAGGAGGTCCGCAGGTACATGGCCTCCAACGGCCGCGAAGACGAGTTCCGCGAGATACTTGCCGACGACGACGCCGGTTACGACGTCACCGATTCCATCGACCTGTCCTCCCTCGAGCCGCTCATCGCCAAGCCCTCCTCCCCCGCCAATGTGGTCCCCGTGCGGGAGGTCGCCGGCGAAGAAGTGTTCCAGATCGTCGTCGGTTCCTCCGCCAACCCGGGGCTGCGGGACTTTGCCATCGTCGCCGAAATCCTGGCTGGACGGCAGACCAGCGACAGGGTCTCGGCCGATGTGAACCCGACATCGCGGGAAATTTTCGAGGACATGGCCAAGGGCGGCTGGCTGTTCGATCTGATCTCCGCCGGGGCCCGCATCCACCAGTCCGGCTGCATGGGATGCATTGGCATGGGTCAGGCGCCGGCGACCGGCCGCAACAGCCTGCGCACCGTCCCGCGGAACTTCCCGGGCCGTTCGGGCACCGATGAAGACTCGGTGTGGCTGTGCTCGCCGGAGACCGCCGCAGCCGCGGCCCTGACCGGCAAAATCACCGATCCCCGGAATCTCGACATGGACTATCCCCAGCTGGCTCTGCCGGAAAAGGCCAGCGTCAATACCGCCATGCTGCTGCCACCGCTCCCCGTTGACGAGGCCCGGCAGGTGGAGTTGGTCAAGGGCTCCAACATCGAGTCGTTGCCTCAGTTCGATCCGCTGCCCGATTCGCTCGAGTTGCCAGTGTTGCTCAAGGTCGGCGACAACATTTCCACCGACGAGATTCTGCCCGCCGGCGCCCGAGTCTTGCCCTACCGGAGCAACATCCCCAAGATCTCCGAGTTCGTCTACACCCAGGTCGACGACACATACGCCACCCGCGCTGCGGAGAATCAGGGCGGCCACACCATCGTCGGCGGCGGCAACTATGGGCAGGGCTCCTCGCGCGAACACGCCGTCATCGCACCGCGCTACCTGGGACTGCGGATCGTTGTCGCCAAGTCGTTTGCCCGCATCCACTGGCAGAACCTGGCCAACTTCGGAGTGCTGGCGCTCGAATTCGATGATCCGGCCGACTACGACAAGATCCAATCCGGCGACACCCTGAAATTCGAAGACCTCCGCACCCGTTTGCCGGACACCGATGAAGTGTCCGCCCAACTCGGTGACAGCAGCATCACACTGCGCCACCGGCTATCACCGCGCCAGGCGGAGATGGTGGTCAAGGGCGGTCGCGTGGCGATGGCCGCGGAGAAGCAGGGAGAACCTGGCAAAGTGGCGGATTCGATGTCCTGAGCAGACCACCGGCCCGGCCCCGTGCCTGTTCTGCGGCCTCGGCCGGATCCCGGACCGGATACTGCTGCCATCGGGGACTTTGCTTCCGCGGCGCCCCGGATGCAAAGTCCCCGGGCGGAGCATTTCCGGAGATGGTCCGGGTGCAAGCGTGTCTGGGTCGCATCACGCTAGTCTGGGGCCATGCCGGATTCATCTGTGGACGCCATCGCGCCGCTGCTCACCGCCGAAGGTTGGGAGCTGCTGAATTCGCTCGGACCCTATCTCGATTCCGAAGCGATGAACCTGAACATAGAGCTGCGCAAGGCCGGCCACCCTCCGGAACTGGTCGCCGCGGTGCTGTCACAGGCGCGGCTGCGCATGCGCGCCCGCTCCAAGTTCGGCCCGTTCGCGGACAACATGCTCTTCACCCAGGCGGGACTGGAACAGGCAACGCGGCTCAACATTGCAGCCCGGCATGCCCAGCGCTTTGTCTCGGCCGGGTTGGAAAACATTGCCGACCTGGGCTGCGGAATCGGCGCCGACTCGATGGCGCTGGCCACGCTCGACTGCCAGGTCACCGCCGTCGAAATCGATGAGACGACGGCGGCGGTGGCCACGATGAACCTGATGCCGTGGCGGTCGGTCTCGGTGGTCAACGCGGATGCCGCCGAGGTGGATCTGGACGGGTTCGACGGCGTGTGGCTGGATCCCGCTCGGCGGACGACGACGTCGTCGGGCACCAACCGGATCTTCGATCCGGAAGGCTTCTCGCCGCCGCTGTCATTCGTCGAGCGTCTGGCCGACACCGGTAAGGCCGTCGGCGTCAAGCTGGGCCCCGGTATTCCGCATGAATCGATCCCGGCCGGCTGCGAAGCGCAATGGGTTTCCTCGAACGGTGAAGTGGCCGAAGCTGCGCTCTGGTTCAATGCCCTGGCGCGGGAGGGTGTCCGCCGTTCGGCGCTGGTGCTCTACGCGGACGGCGCGGCAGAACTGAGCAGCGGCGTGGATTACCATCCGGGGGCGGAGGACGTGGAAGTCGGCGTCGCCGGCAAGTACCTCTACGAGCCCGACGGCGCCGTGATCCGTGCCGGCCTGGTCGCGGACCTCTCCCGGCAGATCGGCGGCAGGCTGATGAACGACCAAATCGCCTATATCACCGCCGACACCCTGGAAGACACCCCCTTCGCCCGCGCCTACAAGGTCAAGGAAGTGCTGCCCTATAACGTCAAGCAACTGCGTGCCTGGGTGAAGGCGAACGACGTCGGCACCCTCGAGATCAAGAAGCGCGGCACCTCCGTTACGCCCGAAGAGCTGCGCAAACAGTTGCTGTCAGGCAAGCCGAAGTCAGCGACTTCCAGGGCCACGCTCGTGCTGACCCGTATCGGCGAAGACCGGGTGGCGATCGTGGTGGAGACCATCGCCGGCTGAGCAGCCCTCCGGGCCGAAGACGGCCTCCACCGTCGACATCGGTGGTGGCCAAAACCGTTCTCGACGCCGCACACCGTCCTCGACGCCGGCAGCCCCGACCGGAGACTGCGCAGACAGGCGCGGGGTGGGCGAAACCGGCTCAGTTGCATCCGGTCCCGGCCGGAAGGTTCCCCACCTCAACCGGCAACTGTCCCGGAGCCGGCGCATTTGAGGTGAGGAAGTCGAACAACGCGTCGAAGGCACCCGGGGTGCGGCCGTACAAGGCAATCCGGGAGGTCGAGGCCTGGGAGGCAGCCAGCGGCCACGGACCACCGAGGGAGACGACGATATCACCGCTTCCGCTCGCTCCCGGCGCCAGCAGCACCACCAGCGGGCCCGAACCGGTTGATACGTCGTGCCGTGCCGCCGCCGCCCGGAACCGTGCCCGGTCTTGGGCGGTCCCGCCGGCGACCCGCACCGAACCGCCGACGATGGCCCCTTCGCAGGGCCCTTCCAATACCGTCAGACCGGCCGCGCTGGCACCCTGGGAGACATCCTGGTGTGAACCTATGGCACCCATCCCCGGGGCCGCGTCGCCGGCCAGGGACTGCTGGTACTTCATCATCGCCACTACGCGGGTCGCCGCTTCGTCCAGCCGCTGGCTGGGGATTGACCCGTCCCGCACCCCGGCCACGATGGCCGCGTGGGCCGCCTCGACGTCCGCCGGCATCAGGATCAGGTCGGCGCCGGCCGCGAGCGCCAGCGCCGATGCCTCGCCGGGAGCATACTGGTCCTGGATGGCGCCCATGTTCATCGCATCCGTCACCGCGACCCCCTCGAAGCCGAGGCCGCGCAACGCGTCGTAGCCGTCCGGCGACACCGATGCCGGCACGCCCGGGTCCAGGGCCTCGACGGCGATGTGCCCCATCATGATCATCGGCGCTCCCTGCTCGATGGCCGCCTTAAACGGTCTCCAGTCCCGCTGTTTGAGCTTCGCCACCGATGCCTGCTGCACGGGAAGCCCGAGATGGGAGTTGGTTGTCACCGATCCATGCCCGGGAAAATGCTTGACGACCGGCAGCACCCCTGTCGTCAGTGCGCCTTCCACAGCCCCGACCGTCATCGAGGCCGCCAGCCTCGGGACGCTGCCGAAGGAACGCGACCGGATGGTCGGATCGGCCGCGCCAATAGTCACATCCGCATCCGGCGCGAAATTGACGGTGAATCCCAGCGCGGCCAGTTCCTCGTTAATGGACTGCTGCGCCCGCCGGGCCACATCCGGATCACGGGAGGCGCCGTACGTCATCGGAGTCGGCCACAGGGTCAGCGGCGCGCCCAGTCGGGCCACCAGCCCGCCCTCCTGGTCGATGGCAATCACGGCCGGCCAGTCCCGTCCCTGCCCGGCGGCTTTGGCCAGGCGTTCGGTGATTGCGGCCATGGATTCAACGTCGACGACGCCGGAGGCGGTCCGCGGCACGTTGTCGCCCATGATGATGGAACCGGCCAGATGGAGCCGACGGGAGCGCTCGACGGCGACGTCCGGGTTGGTGCCGGAGTAGAACTGGATCAACACCTGCCCGGCCTTCTCCTCAAGGCTCATGTTGGCAACTGCCGTCCTGGCGTCGTCGTACTGTTCTTCAGTGGGGCCCCAGGAAAGCGACACGGGCTCGGTGGACTGCGGCGACTTCCGCTTCGCCGACCCGGATGCTTTTGGCGCGGAGCTGGTCGTGGCGCCCGCGGATTGTCCCGGGCTCGAAGGGGACTCCTCGGGCGCGCCGAAACACGCCGTCGTCATCAGCACCAGTGAGGCGACGGCGGGCAGGAAACCCATGCGGATGGGGGCCCGGTTCCGAATCACTCTGCTGATGCTACTGGACTAGACTTTTCCCTGTAACCGCCCCGCTGGCACCGCCGCCGGGCGTCCGGCAACGACTGCGTGAGGTTCAGAACGCACAGGAGACTGCATGAAAATTGATTTCGCCCCGTCCGCCCAGTCGACCCTCGGAGTTGAATGGGAACTGGCGCTGGTGGACGGCGAATCAAGCGAGCTCATCTCCGCGGCCGACGCGGTGCTGGACGGAGTGCGCCGGCAGCATCCGGAGCTCCAGGCCGACGACGAGCACCCGTATATCAAGCAGGAACTGCTGGCCAATACCATCGAACTCGTGACCGGTGTCTGCGGCACCGTCACAGAGGCCAAGGCCGATTTGTCCCGTTCCATGGCAGCGGTCCGGGAAGTCACCGGTCCGCTCGGGGTGGAACTGTTCTGCGCCGGCACTCACCCCTTCAGCGCGGTCAAGACCCAAGCCATTACCGACAAGGAACGCTATGCCACGCTGATCGACCGGACCCAGTGGTGGGGCCGGCAGATGGTGATCTACGGAGTGCACGTGCACGTCGGGCTGGACAAGAGGTCGAAGGCCCTGCCGGTGCTCGACGGGCTGGTCAATTTCTTCCCGCACTTCCAAGCCCTCTCGGCGTCGTCCCCGTTTTGGGATGGCGAGGACACGGGGTATGCGTCGCAGCGGGCACTGATGTTCCAGCAGCTTCCGACGGCGGGGCTGCCCTTCCAGTTCTCCACCTGGACCGAGTACGAGCGGTATGTGGCTGACATGTTCACCACCGGCGTGATCGATGTGGCAAACGAAATCCGCTGGGATGTGCGGCCCGTGCCGAATCTGGGCACCATCGAAATGCGGATCTGCGACGGACTGTCCACGCTCGAGGAAATCGGAGCCATTGCGGCGTTGACCCAATGCCTGGTGGATGACTTCTCCACCCGGCTGGACCGCGGCGGCACCATTGAAACCATGCCGCCATGGCACGTGCAGGAAAACAAGTGGCGCGCCGCCAGATATGGTCTGGATGCCATCATCATCCTCGACGCGGCCGGCAATGAGCGGCTGGTCACCGAGGACCTGACCGAGGAGCTCAACCGGCTCGAACCGGTCGCCGCGAAGCTGGGCTGCACCGCCGAACTCGCCGACGTGGAGAAAATCATGAAGCACGGGGCCGGGTATCAGCGTCAACGGGAGGTCGCCCGGGCAAACGGTGGAGACTTGCGAGCCGTGGTGCGTGACCTGGTGGAGCGGATGAAATCGGATTCCATCGCCTGACCGGATGGCTCGGCTCCGCTGTTGCCATTGCAGTTGCCGTGGCCGATGAGACGTTCCCAACGTTCGGCGTTGACATTCCCGGCTGCCATGCGGTTAGGTAAGCCTAAGTGGATTTCGCAACGGAAGACTTGCGTAATTCCGCCGAGCCGGCTGAGCCGACTGAGTACAGCCTGACCGTAGAGGAGATGTCCGTGGCGCAACCGTTCTCCACCGAACTGAAGGAAGCCACGGATGCCGCCCACCGTGAGGCCGAAGGTGCAGGATTCGTCACCGACCTGCTGGCCGGCTCGTTGGACCGGACGGCGATGGCCAGCCTGCTGGCACAGCAGTTGCACATCTACCGCGCACTCGAATCCGCCCTGGCCCGCTATCGTGACCATCCGCTGCTGGCCGGGTTTGTCGACCCGGCGCTGGACCGGACCGAATCATTGAAACACGACATGGAGTACCACTTCGGCCCGCAGTGGGAGCAGGACTTGGCGACCGGGCGGATCTTCACCGCACACGCAACAACTTCCTACGCCGCGGCGATTGCGGCTGCGCCGGGCCCCGGGTTCCTGCTCGCCAACCACTATGTGCGCTACCTGGGCGACCTGTCGGGCGGACAAATCATCCACCGGATGGCCCAGCGGCACTACGGCATTCCGGACGACGGCCTGAACTTCTACGTGTTCGGCGCTATCGCCAAGCTCAAGACCTACAAGGACCAGTACCGGGCCCGGCTGGACGCGCTGGATCCGGACCCGGCCACCCGCAGGAACGTGCTGTCTCACGCCGTGGAATCCTTCGACTTCAACCGCCGGATCTTCCTGGAGATGGGCGAACGGCATCCGGTGCACCCGCTGGAACCGGCGCGCTGAGATGGAGTACATCACCAGTCTCCCGTTCGGGCTCGCGGTCAGCGCGCTCTTTGTGATCGTGATGCTGCGCGCCAACGCCACCTACTGGACGGGCCGGGGCATTGCGGCCGGAGGACGCCGGACCCGGCTGGAGCGGAAACTTGATTCACCCGGGATGCGCCGTGCCGAGGCCATCATCGCCCGCTGGGGCGCACCGGCGGTCAGCCTCTGTTTCCTCACCGTGGGCATCCAGACGGCGATCAATGCGACGGCGGGCATCGGGCGGATGCCCCTGCGCCGATATCTGCCCGCGGTCATTGTCGGTTCGGTGTTGTGGGCGGTGCTGTATGCGACCGTCGGCCTCGCGGTCTTGAATGCCTGGCTGGCCGCAGCCGCCGGGTCGCCGGCCGGGATCGCCGTCGTCGTGGTGCTGGCGGCCGCCATCGTGACGGCCGTGGTGATCTCCCGCCGCCGCCGAGGTGCTGCCCGCGGCCGGCGTGCCGTCGATAGCGACTCTGCCGGGGCCGAGCTGGCCAGGGCCGGCGGCAGCTCCCCTGGCAACGAGCACGACGCCGGCTAATCCAGCCCCGCCCGCGCGTCACAGGTGGCTGCTCGTCACCGGCATCGAGGTGTCGGGGGCAAAATCCAGGTCCGACGCGGCAGCGCCGCTGACCATCACCTGGGCGCCGAGCGCTGCCACCATGGCACCGTTGTCAGTGCACAGTGACGGCTTGGGCACCCGCAGTTCGACGCCCGCTTCTGCACACCGCTGAGCCGCCAGGGCCCTCAGCCGGGAATTGGCCGCCACTCCACCGCCGAGCAACAGCGTGGTGATCCCGTGCTCGCGGCAGGCCATCACGGTCTTGGAGGTAATCACGTCCACCACCGCTTCCTGGAACGAGGCGGCGATGTCGGCAACCGGCACGGTTTCGCCGCGGGCCTCGAATTGTTCCACGCACCGCGCCACGGCAGTCTTCAACCCGCTGAACGAGAAGTCGTAGCGGTGCCCGCCGTCGGCCTTGGACTTCATATACTTCGGCGCGCTCAGCCCGCGGGGAAATCGGAAGGCGGTCCGGTCGCCGTCGGCGGCGATGGTGTCGATTGCAGGACCGCCGGGATAGCCCAGGGACAGGATTCGGGCGACCTTGTCATAGGCCTCGCCGGCCGCGTCATCAATCGTCGCACCCAACAGTTCGACGTCGTCGGCCAGGTTCCGCACCCGCAGAATCTCGGTGTGCCCGCCCGAGACCAGCAGGGCGCCAAGATTGTCCGGCAGCTGCCCGCCGTCGAACAGCGAGGTATCCAGCAGCGCGACGCCGACGTGGGCCACCAGGTGATTGACGGCGTAGAGCGGTTTGCCGGTGGCCACCGCGAGCGCCTTGGCGGCACAGACTCCCACCATCAGCGCTCCGGCCAGTCCGGGCCCGGATGTGACGGCGATGGCGTCGACGTCGTCCAGCTCCACTCCGGCCTCCGCCAGCGCCTGCCCCAGGGTGGGAATAATGGCGTCCAGATGCGCGCGGGAGGCGATTTCGGGGATCACTCCCCCGAACCTGACGTGCTCGTCCATGGAGGAGGAGACGGTGTTGGTCAGCAGTCGGGTGCCGCGGACAATGCCAACGCCGGTCTCGTCGCAGGAGGATTCGATCCCGAGCACCAGCGGCTCCCGCGGCACCGGCGGCTCTGGCGGCTCTGGCACCGGCGGCACAGAAGCGGTTGCCCGGCTCACCATGGCGACTTCTTTCCTGCGGACAGCTGCAGCCGCATCACCAGCGCGTCGGCCCCGTCGCGATAATAGCGGGGCCGGACGTGGATCTGCTCAAAGCCGTAGCGTTCATACAGCTCCTGCGCGCGGGGATTGTCGGACCGCACCTCGAGCATCAAGTCGTCCATCTGCCGTTCCCTCGCTTCGGCGATCATCATGGTCAGCAGCTGGGAGCCGATCCCCTGTCCTTCGCGCCCGGGGACGACGGCGATGGTCTGGATATCGGCGATCGGCGCCACGGCCATTAGCCCGGCGTAGGCGATGATCGTCCCTGTTGCGTCCTCGGCGACGAAGTAATGCCGCGTGCTGCCCTGGCGCAACTCCTCATGGAACATCTGCTCCGGCCAGGCATCAGTGGGAAACAGGGCCTGCTCGAGGGCATGCACCGCAGGCACGTCAGATTCCGTCATGGGCCTGATCCGGCCAAGTTTCGGCGCCGTCATGACCTGCCAGCTCCCGTCGCACGCTTCCGTGGTCCGGGGACTTTGGCATCTGATTCGCGTAGATACAGCGGCGTGGTATCCACCGGCCGGGCCCCTGCGGCGAGCCGCAGCAGCGCCAACTCGCCCAGCGCCCCCGCTTCCGGTTGGATCATCGCGTAGCCGGGAACTGCGTCGACGACGTCGGCATACAGTCCTGCCCCGGCGCCGTAGACCGGCAGCTGAGGCAGGCCGGCGGCGGGCCCGACATGGGGGCCGTCGTGAAGTTCAGGCATTCCGTCCGCGAGGCGGTAGCGGGCCCAGTAGACTTCCTTGCGGCGGGCGTCGGTGGCCACCAGGAAGTCACTGCCGGCGTCGTCATGGACACCGTCCACCGCGACCCGCCAAGCCACGGAATCGAGGCTCATCATCCCATGCAGGGGACGATTCCAGACAAAACTCAGCGTGCGCGCCGTGACAATGCCGGACCGCAATCCGGTAAACGGTCCCGGCCCCACGCCTGCCACCACCGCGTCCAGGTCGCCCGGGCCCGTTCCGGCGTCGTCGAGCATCTGACGGATTCCGGGGGCAAGCACTTCGGCGTGGCTGCGGGTGTCCTCGGTGACGAACTCCGCCCGCACGCGCGGAAGGGCTGTGGGCGGTCCGTGATCGGTCACCAGCGCTGCGCTGGCGACGGCGGATGTTTCGATGGCGAGAATCAGCACGCCTCCAGCCTAATCGACCGGAAGCACCGGTTTCTGTCCGGCCCAGCGCGGCCCGTAGGCGGTGATCCGGATCAGCCGTGCTTCATCGTCGTCGTCCTGGTCAAAATCCGTGACCACTCCGTCCTGTCCCCCGGCATCCTGCGCTCCGTTGTGGTGGAAATCGCCATCCGGTGCCGCGGCGGCCCCTTCGGAACGGCCGAGGGCGATGTCCAGGCGGCTGTCGGTCAAATGCTCCACCCGGTCCTCGCCCCATTCGACGACGGTGACAGAACTGTCCAGGGTGTTCTCCAGGTCAATGTCATCGATTTCAGCCGCCGACCCCAGCCGGTAGGCGTCCACATGCACCAAGGCCGGACCACCCGGCCGTGGCCCGTCGGTAAGATTGGGGTGGATCCTCACCAGCACGAAGGTCGGCGAAATGATGCCTGCACGCACCCCCAGGCCCGCGCCCAGCCCCTGGGTGAAGACGGTCTTGCCCGCGCCCAGCTCACCACTGAGGACGATCAGGTCCCCCGCCCGCAGCTGTGCGCCAAGCCGGGCGGCGAATGCTTGAGTGTGGCCGACGTCGAACGTTGCCGCTTCGAGTTCCCAGACCGGGGTATCGCCGTCACTCATACGCCGTCCACGTACCGGCGCGGCACCCGCGGGCTGATCCGGGTGACGATTTCGTAATTGATGGTCCCGGCCGCAGCTGCCCATTCGTCAACCGAGGCTTCACCTTCATCGCCTGGACCAAACAGCACGGCAGGCCGCCCGAGAACGGATTCGTCCGTTGCCGCTATTCCTTCCCGTTCCAGATCGATGACCATTTGGTCCATCGCGATCCGTCCGACCACCGGATACCTGCGGCCGTCCACGGCGACCGGCCCGCCGGTGGCAATCCGCGGGATGCCGTCGCCGTACCCCAGCGGAACCAGCCCCAGTGTGGTGGCCGCCGCCGTGCGGTATTTGAACCCATACGAGACCCCGTGCGCGGCGGGCACGTCCTTGCAATGGGCAATCATGGTCCGCAGTGTCATCGCGGGCCGCAGTCCCAGGTCGGTGGAAGTCTGGTCGTCGAACGGCGACAGGCCGTACATGCTCACCCCGGCGCGCACCACGTCAAAGTGCGTGTCGGGCCGGGAGAGGATTCCCGGGCTGTTGGCCAGGTGCCGCACTTCGACGTCCACTCCGGCGTCCTCGGCCACGGCCACCGCCTCCCGGAAGCGGTCGACCTGATCGTCGGTCTCGGGACGTTCGGTCTCGTCAGCCACTGCCAGGTGGGAGAATATGCCGACCACCCGCATCAGCCCCTCCTCCTGGTAGGCGACTGCCTGCCCGATGAAGTTTTCCCACAGCTGGGGCGGGCACCCGTTGCGGCCCAGCCCGGTGTCGATTTTCAGATGCACCCGCGCCGGACGCGCCAGCTTCCGCGCCGCCTCTGCGATCTGGTCCAGCTCCCAGCCGGAGACTCCAAGGTCCAGTCCGGCGTCAACAGCGGACTCGAAATCGCTGGCCGGCGTGTGCAGCCATGCCACAACCGGCGCGTCGATACCGGCCGCACGCAGCTCCAGGCCCTCGTCGATATGGGCGACACCAAGCCACGTGGCACCGGCGTCGAGGGCGGCCCGTGCCACCGGGACAGCCCCGTGCCCATAGCCGTTCGCCTTCACCACCGCCATCACCTTGGCCGGTGCCGCCACCTGGCGGAGACGGTGGACATTGTGCCGGATCGCGGCAAGGTCGATCACGGCTTCCCGTTCTGAATTCACCCGCCTATTGTTTCATTTCCCCGGGCCTATCACATCGGATCTGCGTCTTGCACACAGGGTGTTGCCGACCGATAGCCGGCAGACAACAATGAGGACATGACAATCTTCCGGGCTGGACCCGAGCACGCCGCGATTGCAGGGCGACTGCTCTACGACTTCAACTCCGAGTTCGAAACTCCGACTCCGGAAGCCGCCGAGTTCACGACCCGCTTCACGCAACTCCTGGAACGCGACGACATCCTGGTACTTCTGTCCGGCACCGTGCAGGACCCTACGGGGTTCGCCTTCCTGACCCTGCGCCCGACCCCGTATTCCGACGGTCCGCTCGCGCAACTCGAGGAGCTCTATGTCAGACCTGAACTGCGCAACTCAGGCATCGGCACCGCCCTGTTGCAGGAGATTGACTCACGGGTGCGCTATGTCGGCTGCGAGGAGATCCACATCAACGTTGACGAGATCGACCACGACACCCGCCGTTTCTACGAGCGGCACGGCTTCGTCAATATCCAGCCGGGTGAGGACTATCGAATGCTCTGCTATCTCCGCGAGCTCTAACCGGCTTCGGCGAGAGCTATAGGCGACCGATAGCGAATCTCGGTCAGTCTTGTTCCACCCATGGTCTGCTCTTTGCTGGTGCCATCGACTGCGAGGCCCATGCGTTCGTAGAACTGCCGTCCGCGTTGGTTCGTCTCCAGCACCCACACTGTGACGGCGGTGTGGCCGGTTTCACGCAACTAAGCCAAGGCCGCCTCCCATAAACAATGCCCCAACCCTGTGCCCACACACTCCGGGTGCAAGTACAGCGCGGTGACTTCGCCAATCTCGTGATCGGCACCCTCATCGCGGGTGCTGTTTGCGTGGACAAAACCTACGAGCCGGGAATCAACGGTGGCCACATGCGGGGCAGGCACCCGCTGCTCGCTCAGCATGCGGTACCAGCTGTTTGCCCTGCGCTCGACGTCCAAGGAATCCAGCACTTCATCCGGCATCAGGCCGCGATAAGCCCATTGCCATGCTTGGACATGAATTGAGGCGAGTTCCTCAATGTCGTCTCCGGTGGCACGGTGAATTTCGACGGCGGACATAGTTCAGTAAACAATATCGTGCGTGGGCGGCGCCAGTACGTATCCGTTCGAACCACTCTCGATCGGGAACGCGGAAAGTGCCCGATTATGGATCGTCACGGGCGGCGCGCCACGTTTGGGCAAGCCACTTGCCTGTCGGTTGCCATCGCAGCGCCTAACCTTGATCCTATGAATCTTCTCTTTTGGTTCGGAGTGCCGTTCCTGACGATGTTCGCTGCCACTTGGTTCCCCCTCAGGGCATTCGTGCGACGCCAACAGCAGCAGACGGAACATGTCCGCTGAGGTATAAGCCATCGGGCGCCAGCAGCGTCAATTCCCGGGTTGCAGCGAAAGTTGCAGGAGATCGACGTCGGTGGAGCGCCCGCGCTTGAACCCCACTCGCTGGAGCCGGCCCGCCGTTTGAAAGCCCGCTGCCCGATGAAGCGCTCGCGACGCCCGGCCGTGGTCATCGGCGTCGGCCACCAGGGCTATGACCTCCCGAATCCCGCAATCACGCGCAGCATCGACGAGCCGGGCCAGCAGTTGGCGGCCGAGCCCGGCGCCGACGGCGTGCGGGTCCAGGTAGATCGAGCTCTCGGCGGTATGGGCGAAGGCGGGTTTGTCCAGCCAGGGTGCGAGCAGCGCGTAGCCCACGATAGTCCCGTCTTCGACGGCGACCAGGGCCGGGTAGCCCGTCGCGGCAAGTTGCTCCAGTCGCTGCTCCCAGTCCCGCGCGGTCGGCGGGTCGTCGGTATCGGCAGTGAGCACGGAACGCCGGACGTAGTGTTCATAGATCGCCGCGATGCCGGCTGCGTCCGTCGCACGCGCCGGTCTGATGTGCATTGTCACTTCCTCGTCCCTGCGACCGTATGGCAAGTCCGGCACTTTAGGATGGGCCGGCGTCGGACTGGTGCGCAATCGTGGCCGAGGCGCGCCGCACAGCTTCGGGCGGCACATCCCGGACGATGTCTTCGAGGAAGGCATACCGCCGCAGCCATTGCTTGCGGATCCCCGTCCGCTCGGTGTTGGCGGTGTGCCACCAGTCAGCAATGTCTCCCCAGCCCGGGGCGGCCAGCGATCCGCCGACCTGCTGGACAGACAGCGCTGCACACAGGTTCGCGAAACCCAGCCGGTCGGCCAGGTTCCACCCCGCCAGCGTGCCGGTGACGAAGGCGGCACTGAAGCAGTCGCCGGCGCCGGTGGGGTCCCAGGCCTTCACCGGCAAGGCCGGCACCCATTCTTCCTCCCCGGTGATGGAATCGACCGCCAGCGCTCCCTGCGCTCCCGCCGTGACGATGGCGATCGGGACGCGGTCGGCGAGCTCATACAACGCCGCCCACGGATCCTCGGTGCGGGTGTACCGCATCGCCTCTTCACTGTTGGGCATAAAGGCGTGGAAGTCCCCCAGCCCGTCCAGCAGTTCCTCTGACCATTGCCCGGACGGGTCCCACCCGACGTCGCCAAACAATCGCGTACCGTTCTGCTGCGCGGCGCGCGCCCATGGTTCCAGCTCAGGTTCCAGGCCGACGATGGCGGCCCGTGCCGGCGGCGGCGTTCCTATCAGATCCGACGCGGACAGCGGTGAGGGATGTCCGTGGGTGACCATGGACCGGTCCCGGTTCACGGACAGCGACACGGTGACCGGAGAGTGCCAGTTCGCGAACCGCCGCGACCGGGACAAATCGACGTGTTCCTGGTCCTGCAGGATGGACCAGTTGAAATCGCCGTAGCCATCGTCGCCAAAAGCGGCGGACATCGAGGTGTGCAGGCCCAGCCTGCTGGCGGCGATTGCCTGGTTGGCCACGCCCCCGGGGCTGGATCCCATGCCTTCTGCCCACATTTCCGTCCCCGGTGACGGCAACGCCTCCAGTCCGGTAAAGATGATGTCGAAGAAGACGCTGCCACTGAGCAACAGGTCGACCGTGCCATCTTCAGGGTCCCGGTTGCCCGCCAACGGGTCGAATCTGTGTACGCTGTCCATGTACTGCAGAATACTAGCCAGCACACGCACTATTGGAGAGCGCGCGGCGCCAGCTAGCATGGAATCATCATGCGACTGACGATTCTTGGCGGCGGAGGATTCCGCGTACCGCTTGTCCACCGCGCGTTGAGCCATGGCCGGTATGCCGGACTCATCACCGAATTGACTCTGCACGACACAGACCCGGACCGGCTGCAGGCCATTGCCAACGTGCTCAGGGCCATGGAGGCCAAGGACCCGCAGGCCGCCCACCCTCAGTTGTCCACGACCACTGACCTGGACCAGGCTCTCACCGGGGCGGATGTCGTTTTCGCCGCGATCCGCACCGACGGCGTCGAGGGCCGGGTCAAGGACGAGCGTGTTGCACTGGACCACGGTCTGATCGGCCAGGAAACCGTCGGTGCCGGCGGGGTCTCCTACGCGCTTCGCTCTATTCCTCAGATGCTGCACATCGCCAGACGGCTGAAGGAATTGAACCCGCACGCCTGGCTGATCAATTTCACCAACCCTGCCGGGATGGTCACCGAAGCGCTGCAGCAGGTCCTCGGCAGCGGGGTGATAGGTATCTGCGACTCCCCCATCGGGCTGGTCCGACGCGCGGCCCGCGCCGCCCGGATTCCCGCTTCCGCGTCACTGCGCGGTGTCGACTATGTTGGCCTCAATCATCTGGGCTGGCTGCGGGGGCTGGAGCACGACGGCGTCAACCAGCTGCCTGCCCTGCTCGCCGATGAACGTAAACTGTCCACGTTCGAAGAGGGGCGCCTCTTCGGCCCCCGGCTGCTGCGCGTGCTCGGCACCGTGCCGAATGAATACCTCTTCTACTATTACTTCCGCTCCGAAGCCACCAGGGCACTGACCGGGGCCTCCCAAACCCGGGGCGAATACATCGCCCGCCAGCAGGACGAGCTGTACAAACAGCTGGCCGCCGCCGGTGACGGATCCGGCAGCGGATCGGATTCCGACGCCTACCGGCTGTGGGACGAGGCACGGCGTTCCCGCGAGGATGGCTATCTGGCCGAGGCCCGCCCGGAGGACGAGCAGCGCGATGAATCCGATCTGGACGGCGGCGGATACGAGGAAGTCGCGCTGTCAGTGATGAATGCGGTGCTGACAGATACCCGTACCTCGCTGATCCTCAACGTCCGCAACGGCAGCACTATTGCCTGCCTGCCGACGTCGGCCGTCATTGAAGCGCCCAGCACCGTGGACGCCTCCGGCGCCGGCCCACTGCCGGTGGGCCCGCTGACGCTGCATCAACGCGGACTGATGACCCAGCTCAAGGACGTGGAAGCGTCGACCATCCGTGCCGTCACCAATGCAGACCGCGATGCGGCGCTGTACGCCTTCGCCTTCCACCCGCTGGTCGATTCCGCCAATCTGGCCGAAAAGCTGCTGTCCGCGTACGAGCAGGAGTTCCCCGAGCTGGAAGACCTCTGGCGCAGCTGAGCGCCTGCGCGTACCCGAAAGTGTGTGCAGGCCCCCGGAGCCATCCCGCACCCGGACAAGCGTGCGGCGTCAGTTCTTCAGCGCCGCCGCCCAGAGGTTGATCTCCGATTCCACCGCATATTCGTCGATGGCACGCAGCTCGTCAGCGCTGAACTCGAGGTTCTTCACCGCCGCCAGGCTGTCCTCAAGCTGGCGGACGCTGGATGCGCCGACCAGCGCCGAGGTGACCGGCGCTCCCTTGGCCTGGGTGCGCAGCACCCAGGCGATCGCCATCCGGGCAAGGGTTTGGCCGCGCGACTCGGCGATGTCGTTGAGACCGCGGACACGGCGCATGTTCTCCGCGGAGAGGAAGTCCGTCGACAGGGACTTTTGTTCCGCCGCCCGGGAGTCCGAGGGGATGCCATCGAGGTACTTGTCCGTCAGCATGCCCTGCGCCAATGGTGAAAACGCGATCGAGCCGGCGCCTTCGTCTTCGAGCACCTGCAGCAGGTTCGGGCCGCCGCTTTCCACCCAGCGGTTCAGCATGGAGTACGACGGCTGGTGGATCAGCAGCGGCGTTCCCATTTCCCGGAGGATCCGGGCCGCCTCCACCGTTTTCTCCGGCGAGTAGGACGAGATTCCGGCGTACAAGGCTCGGCCGGAGCGGACCGCCGTATCCAGCGCACCCATCGTCTCTTCCAGCGGAGTGTCCGGATCGGGGCGGTGGCTGTAGAAGATGTCGACGTAGTCGAGGCCCATCCGGTTCAGTGACTGATCCAGGCTGGACAGCAGGTACTTACGTGATCCCCAGTTCCCGTAGGGACCCGGCCACATGTCGTAGCCGGCTTTCGAGGAGATGACCAGTTCATCCCGGAAGGGCCTGAAGTCGGCCGCCATGTGGCGGCCGAAATTGGTTTCCGCGCTTCCGTACGGAGGTCCATAGTTGTTGGCCAAGTCGAAGTGCGTGACGCCGAGGTCGAACGCACGGCGCAGGGTGTCCCGCTGCGTCTCGAATGGTTTGTCGTCCCCGAAATTGTGCCACAGCCCCAATGAAACGGCCGGCAATTGCAGCCCGCTGCGGCCAAGGCGGCGGTACGGCATGGATTCATAACGGTCTTCTGCTGGTTGATACGTCATAGCTTCATCCTGCCACTTATTCACGGCCTCACGCGTCACGGTTCCTCTGCACGATGGCGGCGCTGAAGGCCGGCAGCGTGACCTCCTCGTCCGCCACCTGGGCCCCGGGGTCGGTGGTAAGCAATGTGCGCTCCGGGGGCCCGCCGGCCAACCGGACGCTCTGTTCCCGACCGGCGAAGTTCAGCACCACCCGCACACTGCCGCGGCGCATCACCAGCCAGCGGGCGCCGTCGTCGTACTCCACTGCCGGGCCGCCCACCGTGCTGCCACGCAGGTCGCCCACCTCGTGACGCAGCCCGATCAACTGCCGGTACAGGGCCAGCAGCCGGGCGGAATCGCCTGACTCGGCTTCAGCCCAATCAAGTTTCGACCGGCGGAACGTTTCAGGATCCTGCGGGTTCGGAACCACGTCGGGATCCCACCCCATCTGCTCGAACTCCCTGAGCCGGCCTTCCGCCGTCGCCTCGTCCAGTTCCGGCTCCGGATGGGAAGTGAAGAACTGCCACGGGGTGGTCGCCGCGTACTCCTCGCCCATGAACAGCATCGGTGTGAACGGCGAGGTCAGGTTCAGCACCGCGGCGAGCGCCAGCTGCCCGTGGGACAGGGTGGCCGTGAGGCGGTCTCCGGCGGCTCGGTTGCCGATCTGGTCGTGGTTCTGCGTGCAGACCACCAGCCGCCAGGCAGGGGTCGCGGGATCCAGCGGCCGCCCATGGTGCCGGCCGCGGAAGCTGGAGTAGGTCCCGTTATGGAAGAAGCCGTCGGTCAGCACCTTCGCCAGGGCGCCGAGGGAGTCGAAATCGGCATAGTAGCCGCCGGTTTCGCCCGTGAGGTTGACGTGGACGGCGTGGTGGAAGTCGTCGCTCCACTGCCCGTCCATCCCCAGCCCGTGCGCGGCGCGGGAGGTGATCATCCGCGGGTCGTTGAGGTCGGATTCGGCGATCAGGAACAGCGGTTTGCCGACGACGGCGGCGGTCGCCTCGGTGCGTGCAGCCATCTCCTCGAGGATGTGCAGCGCCCGGGTGTCCTTCAGGGCGTGCACCGCATCCACGCGCAGACCATCGACATGGTAATCGGTGAACCACATCTGCGAGTTGTCCAGGATGTACTCGCGGACCTCGTCGGAGCCCGGTCCATCCAGGTTCAGGAATTCACCCCAGGTGTTGGAGGCGCCCTCGGTGAGATAGGGGCCGAACCGCGGCAGGTAGTTGCCGCTGGGACCAAGGTGGTTGTAGACGACATCCTGGATGACGCCGATGCCGTGCCGGTGGGCTACGTCTACGAAGCGCTGGTACCCCGCCGGACCGCCGTATGCTTCGTGGATCGCGTACCAGAGGACGCCGTCGTAGCCCCAGTTGTGGGTGCCGTTGAAGGCGTTGACGGGCAGCACCTCGATGAAGTCGATCCCGAGGTCTGCCAGGTATGGAAGGCGGTCGATGGCAGCGTCAAACGTGCCGTCCGGGGTGAAGCTTCCGATGTGCAGTTCGTAGATCACCCCGTCGGCCAGCTCCCGGCCGGTCCAGCCGCGGTCGTTCCAGCGGTGGGCCTTGGCGTCGAAAGTCCGCGACAGGCCGTGGACGCCGTGTGGCTGGCGCCTCGAGCGTGGATCCGGAAGCGGCGTTGATGAGCCGTTGACCAGGTACCCGTAGTCGGATTCGGACGGGCCAGGCTCTGCGGCGGCACCCTCGGGAAGGTGCCACCACCCGCCGCTGCCTTGCTCCATGGCGTACCGGTGCCGTCCCAGCTGCAGCTCGAGCCGGGCGGCGCGCGGGGCCCACACGCTGAACGGCCGGCCGGCGTCCGGATCCCGCTCCGGCTCGGGGTAGCGGCTGAACGCAACGGGGCTGCCGTCCGTCCCGCAGTCCTGCCGGTGCTTACTCATGGGGAATCCGGCTCCGGGACAAGTAGTGCGACCGGATAATCCGCCAACAGGTCGGCCAGCAGGGTTTGTCCGGCTTCGTACCGCCGTCCGCTCAGTTCGTCGCGCATCGCAGCGGGAAGTCCGACGGCGGTGTCGCCCCATCCGCCGCGCTGCTGCAGGCCTGCGGGGAGCCGGGTGGCCAGCGTGATGGCACCGCCGCGGTCGAATCCAACGAATTGGTCGGCCGCCTCACCAGTGGCCGTGACGGCCGAGTAGCCGGTGAACAGCTCCGGGCGATCGCGCCGCAGCCTCATGGCACGGCTGGTGACCAGGAGTTTAGCCATTCCGGTTGGGTCCCGGTTTGCTGTGGCATCGGCACCGGCGGCATCTGCGGCTTCCCGGCTGCCGACACTTGCACCTGGACCTGGACCAACGTCCAGCTTCGCCAACAGCCGCCGTCGTTGTTCAAAGTCCACCGGCCGCCGGTTGTCGGGATCGACCAGCGAGCCCTCCCACAATTCGGTGCCCTGGTAAACGTCCGGAACACCGGGCATGGTCAGCTGGACCAGCTTGGCGGACAGTGAGTTGGACCGGCCCCACGGCCCGATATCGTCGACCAGCTCCGTGACGATCCGGTTCGCCTCCGGATGATCGAAAGCGGCGTCGATCAACGCATGCATCTGAGCCTCGAACTGCTCATCCGGGGCGGTCCACAGCGTCGAATTGCCTGCTTCCCGGGCGGCCTTTTCGGCGTAGGCGTGCAGCCGGTCGCGGGATGCGGGCCAGGCGCCGACGACGGCCTGCCAGAGCAGATTGGCCAGCGGGCCGTCGGACAGCGGCGCTACTTCCTGCAGCCGGCCGATGGTTTCCGCCCATCGCTCGGCGATCTCGGACAACACGCTGATCCGCGCCCGGACGTCCTCGCCGCGCTTGGTGTCGTGGGTGGACAGCGTGGTCATCGAATGCGGCAGCGACGTCAGCCGCTCGGTATTCTGCCGGTGGAATTCGTCGGCGGTGATGGAGAATTCCGACGGGTCGCCGCCGACTTCCGTCAGGGAGGTCAGCCGAGTGTACCTGTAGAAGGCGGTGTCCTCCACGCCCTTGGCCATCACCATGCCCGAGGTCTGCTGGAACCGGATTGCGAGGGTCCCGACCGGTGATCGACCAAGGCGCCCCGCGCCGCGCGGAGATCCGGTCTCCACGCGCTCGCTGGCGCTCGCTTGGTCGACCACCGAGAGCAACGGCAGCAGGGCGTCGATGGTCTCTGCCAGGTCCGGGCGGTAGTGCTTGGCCTGCCGGACGGCCTCGGCCAGGTACTGCCGGTGCTCGGGGAGGTAGCTGCGATAGACCGGGAAGCAGGCGAGCAGTTCGGCCAGCGCGTCGGCCGCATTCTCCGTTTCCAGTTCGGCGCCGGCTCCCTGCGTGGCGTCTGCGGGAACCGTTCGGGCCAGCCGCAGCACTTCGGAACGCAGGATACCGTCGGCAATCATCCGCTTGGTGCCGTGCGTCATGTCCTGCCAGGACACCGGGCCCGGGTTGGCCCGCAGTTGGCTGTCCAGGGCGTCGAGCACCCACTGGCCCTGCGGATCCACCCACAACCGGTCAACCAGGGCCAGTGCATCGTAGCCGCTAGTGCCTTCGCATTCCCACCCGCCGGGCAGCCGTTCGCCGGGCTCGAGGATCTTCTCCACCACGGTGTAGGCACCGCCGGTTCCGGTGCGCAGCTTCTCCAGATAGCCGCCGGGGTCGGCCAACCCGTCCGGGTGGTCGACCCTGAGTCCGTCGACCAGCCCCTGGCGGATCCAGCGCAGGATTTCGGCGTGGGAGCCGTCGAAGACCCAGGGAACTTCGACCCGCACCCCGGCCAGGGTGTTGACAGCGAAGAAGCGCCGGTAGTTCAGTTCGTCGTCCGCTCTGCGCCAGTCAACCAGTTCATAGTGCTGCCGCGCGTGGACCTGCTGCGCATCGGCGTTACGCTCATAGGTTCCCGGCGCCACCGGGTAGCGGTTCTCGTAGTAATGCAGTTCCGGCTCTCCAGAGCCGGATTCAGAGGCCGGTACCAGGACCAGCCGGTCCAGTTCGCCCGGCCCGCCCAGCACCGGAATCCGGATCCGGTCGCCGCCAAAGTCCCAGTCGACGTCGAACGCCTCAGCGTACATCGAGCTGCGGCCCTCCTTCAGCAGGGACCACCACCATCGGTTCTGCGGCGGTGAAGCCACGCCCATATGATTGGGCACGATGTCGGCCAGCACGCCCATCCCGACCGAATGCGCCGCGTCGGCGAGCGCCTCCAAACCTGCCGGTCCACCACGGGCGGGGTCGACGGCGGATGGGTCGGTGACATCGTAGCCGTGATCCGATCCCGCTTCGGCGGTGAGCAGCGGCGAGACATAGACCCAGTCCGCCCCGAGGTCTTTCAGGTAGTCGACCAGGGATGCCGCGTCGTGCAGGGTCATACCGGATCGGATCTGCAGTCTGTAGGTCGAAGCGGGGATATTCATGAGTTCATCGACTTCAACACCACGACTGCTTTGCCTGCAACCGGAATGGTGTCGTCGGGTTCCACCGCGGCCTGATCCGGCTCGTCGTCGTCGGCCGCGGTGTCGATCACGGTTTCCCACTCGGTGGCGTACTCCTCCGATGGAATGGTGAACGTGACGACGTCGTCATGGGCATTGAACAGCATCAGGAAGCTGTCATCGTAGATGTATTGGCCCCGTTCGTCGCGGCCGTGGATGCCATTGCCGTTCAAATAGACCGCGATGGAACGGGCAAACGCGGTGTCCCAGTCCTCCTGGCTCAAGGTCGAGCTCTCCGGTTCCAGCCAGACGATGTCCGGCAGCTTCTCCCCCTCGCCCCGGCGAACCGGGCGGCCGTCGAAGAACCGCCGCCGGCGGAAGGTCGGATGCTCCGAACGCAGATTGGTCAGTTTCGCCGTAAACTCCAGCAAGGCCTCGTCAATGTTGTCCCAGTGCATCCAGCTCAATGGCGAATCCTGGCAGTAGGCGTTGTTGTTGCCGTTCTGGCTGCGCCCGATCTCGTCGCCGTGGGCGATCATCGGCACGCCTTGGGACAGCAGCAGCGTGGTCAAGAAGTTCCGCTGCTGCCGGGACCGGAGGGCAAGCACGGATTTCTTCCTCGTGTATCCCTCGACCCCGCAGTTCCAGGAGCGGTTGTGGGACTCGCCGTCGTTGTTGCCCTCCCCATTGGCCTGATTGTGCTTCTCGTTGTAGGAGACCAGGTCCCGCATAGTGAAGCCATCATGGGCGGTGACGAAGTTGATCGAAGCAACGGGGCGTCGTCCGGAGTGTTCATACAGGTCGGCCGAGCCGGTGATCCGTGAAGCGAATTCGCCGAGCGTGGCCGGTTCACCGCGCCAGAAGTCCCGCACGGTGTCCCGGTACATCCCGTTCCATTCGGTCCACAACGACGGGAAGTTCCCCACCTGGTAACCGCCGGGACCCACGTCCCAGGGCTCGGCGATCAGCTTGCACTGGGAGACGATCGGGTCCTGCTGCACCATGTCGAAAAAGGTGGAGAGCCGGTCGACGTCGTAGAACTCCCGAGCCAGTGTGGAGGCCAGGTCGAACCGGAACCCGTCAACGTGCATTTCGGTGGCCCAGTAGCGCAGCGAATCCATCATCAGCTGCAGCGAATGCGGATTGCGCACGTTGAGCGAATTACCGGTGCCGGTGTAGTCCATGTAGTACTTCGGATCGTCTTCGACCAGCCGGTAATAGGCGGTGTTGTCGATGCCCCGGAACGAGATGGTGGGCCCCAACTGGTTGCCCTCGGCCGTGTGGTTATAGACGACATCGAGGATCACCTCGATGCCGGCACGGTGCAGCTCCTTGACCATCGCCTTGAATTCCTGGCACTGGCCGCCCAAGTCCCCCACGGAACAGTAGGTGTTCTGCGGGGCGAAGAAACCGATGGTGTTGTAGCCCCAGTAGTTGGAAAGGCCCCTGTCCTGCAGGGCGCTGTCGTTGACGAACTGGTGCACCGGCATCAGTTCAATGGCGGTGACGCCCAGTTTTTGCAGGTGCGCGACGACGGACGGGTGGGAGACGCCGGCATAGGTGCCGCGCTGCTCCTCGGGCACGTCCGGGTGGAGGGCTGTCAACCCCTTGACGTGGGCCTCGTAAATCACCGAGTCGTGATACGGCGTCTTCGGTTTCCGGTCGCCGTCCCAATCGAAAAACGGATTGACGACGACGCCAAGCATCATGTGCTGTGCGGAATCCTCGTCGTTGCGCGAGTCTTCATCGCCGAAGTTGTACGAAAACAGCGCCTGGTCCCAGTCCACTTGGCCGTGCACCGCCTTGGCGTAAGGATCCAGCAGCAGCTTGTTCGGATTGCAGCGGTGGCCTTGATCCGGCTCATAGGGCCCGTGCACGCGGTAACCGTATTTCTGGCCCGGCTGCACCTGCGGGACATAGCAGTGCCAGACAAAACCATCCAGTTCGGTGACGGTGAGGCGCTGTTCATTGCCGTCGTCGTCGAACAGGCACAGTTGCACCTTTTCGGCGGCGTCGCTGTACAGCGCAAAGTTGGTGCCGGTGCCATCGAACGTGGCTCCCAGCGGGTAGGCGGATCCGGGCCAAACGTCCATACGCTCTCCTCGTTCGGTGCGGCCGGCAGTGGTGCCGCCAGGCCGCGTGCTTATTCATCCCCATGGTGAACCGAGATGAACACCTGGCCAATAAGTTTACTGATGTCCGAGGCTGCTATCGGACCGCCGCGAGAGGCAAGCGCCGCGGCCCGCCCGTGAATGCTTGCGGCCATCGCGGCAAGCACCGCGAACCGGTCCGATCCGTCCGTCTCCAGCGACGTCCCGCCCGCCTCCAGCGGCGACGCGCCCGTCTCCAGCGGCGACGTTGCCTGCGGCGCTTCGGCGAAGGTCGCTGCCAGCGCGCCAAGGATACCGGCCAGCGTGTCGCCGCTGCCCGCCGTCGAAAGCCAGCTGGTGGACTCGCCCTGGCTGAACAGGGACCCCGACGGCGAAGACACGATCGTGGTGGCGCCCTTGAGCAGCACCGTCGCGCCGGTCAGGCCGGCGGCCAACCGGGCATGCTCTGCCGCGGAGGATTCGATGTCGGTGCGGTCGGCATCCACGCCGTGGGCGGCCAGCACGCCGGCCAGTTCGCCCGCATGCGGGGTAAGGACGACATGCGGGCCAGGATTGTCCGGCAGCAGCGGCAACGCGCTGGCATCGACCACCGTGGGCAGACCCGAGGCAATGGCGTCGCGGGCCCGCTGAAGCTGCCCGTCGTCGTCGCCGATTCCCGGGCCGACCAGCCAGGCCTGCACGTGCGACTCGGCGACGCTGTGCTGGCTGCACACCACTTCGGGAAGCCGGGCGTTGATCAGGCGGGCGACGGGTTCGGGGCCAAGGTAACGGATCATTCCGACGCCGGTGTCCTGCGCGCCTTGTGCCGTGAGCAGGGCCGCACCGGGATATTGTGCAGAACCGGCGACTACGCCCAGCACGCCGCGGGAGTATTTGTGCGCGGAGGCCGCCGGTGCCCCCCACAGTCTTGCCAGATCCGGGGACTCCAGGCGCCGCACGTCAGGTGCGGGCAGTTGGCCTTCGATGCCGATCGGCACGGTGTGGATCCGCCCTGCATGGTGCGCGCCGTCGCCAATCAAGAGACCGGACTTCGCCGCCCCGAAAGTAACGGTCAGGTCGGCTGCAAGCACAATGCCGTCAATCCGGCCGGTGTCGGCATCCATTCCGCTGGGCAGGTCGCACGCCACCACCAGCGGCGGGGAGGCCAAGGCTTCCACCAGCGATGCCGCCGGCTCCCTCAACCCGCCATATCCCCCGGTGCCCAATATGCCGTCGACGACGACGTCGGCGGCGGCGCACAGCCGGGCGGCTTCTTCGGAGGTGATGGCATTGCCGGCACGGGTGTCGCCAAGCGTCCTGACCCGTCCGCCGGCATGCTCAAAGCTGCGCAGCGCCTCCGGGTGGGCGCGGCTGGACGTGAGGACCGCCGTCGTGCCCATCCCCCGCCGGCTCAGCCGTGCGGCAGCAAAGAGTGCATCGCCGCCGTTGTTGCCACTGCCGGCCAGGACCACCAGCCGGCCACCGTAGACGGGTTTGCCAGTCCGGATCAGCTCCCGGGCGACGGCAACCGACAACCCGTGCGCCGCGCGCTGCATTAGGGCACCGCCGACGGTCTCCAGCAACGGCGCTTCCGCATCCCGGACCTGGGGGCCGGTGTAGGCGCGGATCATGTCCGCCGCCTACTTCTCTTCGCCGGCGATCACATCGCCCTTGGCGCCTTCGGCAACCACCATGGCGGTGGCAATATTGCCGTCATGGCTGATGGATAAATGCCAGCGCCTCACGCCCTTGGCATCGGCGGCGGCAAGTACCGTTCCCTTGACCTCGACCAATGGGCTTCCGGCCTCGTCCACACCGATCCAGCAGTCCTGCCAGTTCATCCCGGCGGGGGCGTCGAGGGCCTTGGCCACTGCTTCCTTCGCCGCGAACCGTGCCGCCAGCGAGCGCAACGACAAGTCGCGCTCTGCCGGGACAAACAGCCGGTCCTTCAGGCCCGGGGTGCGCTCGAGCTGACGGCCAAACCGGGGCAGGTCAACAACATCTACGCCGATACCTACGATCATGGCTCAATGGTACGTGTTGACCGCCCCGGTCGTTGGCGCGTTACAGATTAATGGATACCTTGGCGTCCTTGCGCAGGTCCTTCACCAGCGCCTGAGTTGCCTTGGCTTCCTTCTGGCTCTTGACCTGGTCGGCCAGCTGGCCCTTGACCTTTTCGAAGGACGGGAGCTTGCCTTGGCCACTGCCGCCGCCCATTTGGGCCTGCTGCGCCTTGACCTTCTTGTAGGCGTCCTTCAGCTCTTTCTCGGTGGGATCGAGGTTGCCGGTTTCCTTGCCGATGAGCTCTTCGACTTCCACCTGAGTCTCGATCTGCGAGGTGACCTGCTTCTCGCTCATGCCCTGCTTCTCGAGGGCGGCCAGCAATTTGTCGGTCGACCCAACCTGGTTCGATTTGGCCAACTCCTTGAGTTTGCCCTGGACATCCTTCTCGGACGCCTCGATACCCCGGTCTGCCGCTTCCTGGATGAGCAGCTCGGTGCCGACCATTCCGTCGGCGACCTGGTCCTTCAGCTTGTCCTGGTCGACCTTCTGCCCGGACATCTGGGACTGCATGGCCATCCGCTGGAACTGACTCTCGTACATCTTCACGAATTCCTTCTTGGGAATCTTCTCACCGTTCACGGTGGCGACGACGGAGGGTATGCCGGACAGATCAGGCTTGGGCATCTTGGGTTTACCCGACTGGCTCGACTGGCCTGACTGGCTCGACTGGCCTGACTGGCTCGATTGATTCGACTGGCCCTCTGCGCTCGGCGCCGGGACGCTCTGCGATGTCTCGGGCTTGGACTCTTCGGCTCCGGTCGATCCATTGCCGCATGCGGCCAGGACTGACACGGACGCTGCGAGCGAAACGCTCAGCAACCACTTCTTACTCAATACATGCTCCTTGCGGGTGCGATTTCGACTCACGCCCCACGGTAGTGGCCGAGTTTGATAGTTCCACCCTCAAAGACTGGGTAAACACTGGAAAGTATATCCTGCTCAGGGCCATCGACGCCGAGGTAGCGTCCGGCCCGCCAGGTAGCGGTTTGCAACGGGCTACCTCACGGCTAACACGCTACCTCGGCGCGGAAACGGCCCGAAACGGTGCGGGCCGGGGCCGGAAACCCGCGCGACCCGACGGGTACGGACCCGCCCCGCCGTCGCCGCCGTTACTCGACGGTGACGGACTTGGCCAGGTTGCGCGGCTGGTCGACGTCGTACCCCTTGGCCGAGGCCAGCTCGCACGCGAAGATCTGCAGCGGCACGGTCGAGAGCAACGGCGCCATCAGCGTCGGCGTCTGCGGAATGTAAATCACATGGTTCGCGAACTCCCGCACCGCCTCGTCGCCCTCTTCGGCAATCACAATGGTCGATGCCCCACGGGCGCGGATCTCCTGGATGTTCGACACCACTTTGGCGTGCAGCGAGTCGCGGCCGCGCGGCGACGGCACGACGACGAACACCGGCTGGCCTTCCTCGATCAGCGCGATCGGCCCATGCTTGAGTTCGCCGGCAGCGAAACCCTCGGCATGGATGTACGCCAGTTCCTTGAGCTTGAGGGCTCCTTCCATGGCCACCGGGTAGCCGACGTGGCGCCCCAGGAACAGCACGGACTTCGCCTCCGACATCGAACGGGCCAGCTCCCGCACGTCGTCGACTCCGTCCAGCACGTGCTGGACCTTGTCCGGCATCTCGCCCAGGTCGCGCATGATCTCGGAGATTTCGTCCTTGTACTTATTCCCGCGCAGCTGCGCCAGGTACAGCCCGAGCAGGTAGGTGGCGGTGATCTGGGCGAGGAATGCCTTGGTGGAGGCGACGGCGATTTCCGGCCCGGCGTGGGTGTAGAGCACGGCGTCGGATTCCCGGGGAATAGTGGAGCCATTGGTGTTGCAGATCGCCACGACTTTGGCGCCCTGCTCGCGCGCATGGCGCACGGCCATCAGCGTGTCCATGGTCTCTCCGGACTGCGAAATGGCCACCACCAGCGTCTTCTCGTTCACAATCGGGTCCCGGTAGCGGAACTCGTGTGCCAGTTCCACCTCGGTGGGAATCCGGCACCAGTGCTCGATCGCGTATTTCGCCACCGACCCGGCGTAGGCCGCCGTGCCACAGGCGATCACCACGATCTTGTCGATGGAACGCAGCACCGACTCGTCGATCCGCAGCTCATCGAGGATCAGCCGTCCGCTCTCGTCCGTGCGGCCCAGCAGGGTCTGCCCGACGGCGCCGGGCTGCTCGTTGATTTCCTTGGCCATGAAGGAGGGATAGCCATCTTTCTCGGCCGCGGCGGCGTCCCAATCGACCCAAAACTCCCGGCCCTGGCCCTCGGCGCCGAAGAAATCGGTGATGGTCACGTCTTCGGGCGTGATGGTGACAATCTGGTCCTGGTCGAGCTCAACGGCCCGGCGGGTGAAGTCGATGAAGCCGGACACGTCGGAGCCCAGGAAGTTCTCCCCTTCTCCCAGGCCAACCACCAAAGGTGAGTTACGGCGGGCGGCGACGACGACGTCGGGCTGGTCTGCGTGCACGGCCAGCAGGGTGAACGCACCCTCCAAACGCTGGCAGGCCACCTGCATGGCCTTGGTCAGGTCGGAGACCTGGTTGGCATAGATGTCGCCGAGCAGCACCGCTGCCACTTCGGTGTCCGTCTCGGAGCTGAACTGGTAGCCCTTGTCCAGCAGCTCGTGCTTCAGTACGGAGAAGTTCTCGATAATTCCGTTGTGGATCACGGCCAGCCGGTCGGAGTCGGCCAGATGCGGGTGGGCGTTCTGGTCAGTCGGTCCGCCGTGGGTGGCCCAGCGGGTATGCCCGATGCTGGTGGCCGCGCTGGGCAAGGGGGCGCTCTGCAGTTCGCTCAGAAGGTTGTTGAGTTTGCCGGACTTTTTCCTCGCCTCGACTCCGGAACCGGCGACGACGGCGACACCGGCCGAGTCATAGCCGCGGTACTCCAGGCGGCGCAGCCCCTCAAGCACTACATCCAGCCCGTCCTGGCCGGATCCGCTGGTTCCGTCAATCGCATTTGCGCCGGCCCGGCCGACGTAACCCACAATTCCACACATGGGTTCAAGAGTACCTGCGACAGGGCCACTACGCGTGCCGGCAGGCAGGCATGCTGTCATCCGGCGTTGGAGTTTGGTCCTTCAAGACGGCAGAATGCCTTAAGTGAGACCCGAGTCCAGGAACAACAGCAATGGCGGTGAGAGCAATTTCACCCCGTTTGTGGAATTGGACCGGCAGACATGGTCGCGCTTGTCGACAGAGATTGAATCGCCGCTGAACCAGGCCGACGTCGACCGGTTGCGCGGCCTGGGAGACCCTCTGGACCTCGATGAGGTGCGTGAGGTCTACCTGCCACTGTCCCGGTTGCTGAACTTGTATGTCGGCGCCGCCGGCCAACTCCATGCGGCCACCACCACGTTCCTGGGCGAACAAACCACCCGCACGCCGTTCGTCATCGCCGTGGCCGGTTCTGTCGCCGTCGGCAAGTCCACCACAGCGCGCGTGCTGCAGCAGCTGCTGCGCCGGTGGCCGGACACTCCCAACGTCGAGCTGGTCACCACCGACGGCTTCCTCTACCCCAACGCGGAGCTGAAACGCCGCGGACTGATGGAGCGCAAAGGATTTCCGGAGTCGTATGACCGCCGGCGGCTGCTCCGTTTCGTCAGCGAGGTGAAATCCGGCGCCGAAGAAGTCCGCGCGCCCTGGTACTCGCACGTCACCTACGACATCGTCCCCGGCAAGGAAGTCGTGGTCCGCCGCCCCGACGTGCTGATCGTGGAGGGGCTGAACGTGCTGGCGCCGGCCCGGATGCGCCCGGACGGGGTGTCGGGACTGGCCCTGAGCGATTTCTTCGATTTCTCGGTCTACGTGGAC
This sequence comes from Arthrobacter castelli DSM 16402, assembly GCF_000430705.1. Classification (GTDB taxonomy): domain Bacteria; phylum Actinomycetota; class Actinomycetes; order Actinomycetales; family Micrococcaceae; genus Arthrobacter_C; species Arthrobacter_C castelli. The sequence goes on along the minus strand of NZ_AUMN01000003.1, from coordinate 156,880 downwards.
GCGAAGACGTCGTACATTGAGCAGTGGTATATCGAACGGTTCCAGTCGCTGCGGTACTCGTCCTTCTCATCGCCCGAGTCCTACTTTCACCGGTACGCCAATCTATCCGACACGGAAGCGGAGCAGACCGCCCGGGGGATTTGGAAATCCATCAACGAGCCGAACCTGCGGGAAAATGTGCTACCGACCCGCGGCCGCGCCCAGCTGGTGTTGACCAAGGACTCCGACCATTCCATCCGACGAATGCTGCTGCGGAAGACATGATGCGTTCGACCGGTTATTTTCTGCGGGCAGCTGCCGCTTGGACGACGACGGCGGCACTTGCCCTCTCATTGGCCGCCTGTTCCGGGCAACCGGAGGACGAGGCGTCCCCCGAAGCGACGACGGCCGCGGGAACCACCCGCCTGGCTTCCCCCACGCCAACAAGCACCGGCCCGGCTTCCGCCACCGACGCTGCTTCAGCCCAATCCGGTGCCGGTGGCGACTCAGGCCATTCCGGTGCCGGTGCTGGTCCAGGCCAGGGTCCGGATCCAGGCCGCAGCTCGAAACCCGCCCCCACCGGCTCCGCTTCTGCTTCGGGCTCCACGTCACCGCCCGGCAAGCCGGAATCAGGCTCCGCGGCCGGATCCACCGGTCCACCAGTGAGGAACGCCGAGGCGAACGCCCGGTTCGTGACGGTCAACAATCCCTCCAGCCTGTCCGTCGTCGTCAATAAGCAGCGCCCGCTGCGTCCTCTGGACTATGCGCCTTCCGCACTGGTGGTCCCGAAGGTGAGCCGGGCGGTCAGCGGCGAAGGCGCGCAGCTACGCGACGATGCGGCCAAGGCGCTCCAAAAGTTGTTTGCGGCCGCCGCTAAAGACGGCATCAACCTGACGATGCTGAGCGGATACCGTTCATACGAGACGCAGGTCGCCACCTACAACAGCTGGGTGGGGAGGCTCGGAACCGTGGCGGAAGCCGACCGGGTCTCGGCCCGTCCCGGTTATTCGGAGCACCAGACCGGGCTGGCCGTCGATATTGGCGTGGCCAGCGGCGCATGTTCGTTGCAGTACTGTTTCAACAACCTTCCGGCGGCGTCCTGGGCGGCTGACAACGCATACAAATTCGGATACATCGTTCGATACCAGCTGGGGTACCACAAGGTCACCGGGTTCTACGCAGAGCCATGGCATCTCCGCTTCATCGGCAAACAGGCCTCGAAGGCCATGCACCGGCAGGATATCCATACCCTGGAGAAGTACTTCGGGCTGCCTGCTGCGCCGTCGTACTAACCCCGGGCTGCTGCGCGGTGCGAAGGTCGGGCGAATGTGCCGTTTGCGATTAACCATCGTCGTCACGCGATGATTCAGCGAAGCCCTGCTTTGGCATGAAGTACTCTATTGCCATGATTCAGGGATTCAAAGCATTCATTATGAAAGGCAACGTCGTCGACCTTGCCGTCGCCGTGGTGATCGCCGGGGCTTTCTCACTGGTAGTGAATGCCGTGGTGGAACGCGTCATCATGCCACTCATCGCCGGGATCTTCGGCGCACCCGATTTCGATAACGTCCTGGCATTCCAGGTGGGGTCCAACCCGGAAAATATCGTCTCTATCGGCGCCGTCCTCACCGCCGTGGTGAATTTCATGCTTGTGGCCGCGGCCATTTACTTCATCATTGTGGTCCCGATGAACAAGATGATCGAACGCCGCAACGCACGCCTTGGGGTCACCAATGAGGACGAAGCAGTCGACCAGCAGGTCGCACTCCTCACGGAGATCCGCGACGAACTCCGCGCACGCCAACCGTGAGTTGAACCTGGAGAAGCGAACCACAGGCCGGACGCCACAAGCCGGACGACTTTGCTCCGGTTTGGGACATTTGACCGTGCGCGCCGGGTGCAAAATGTCCCATAGCGGAGCATTTACGATTCTGTAGGTGCCTCACCCGGGCCCAGCCGGTATGTGAGCGCCTCATGTCGCCCGCGGGGTGCCCTGCCGGCGGGGTGCCCTGCGGCGGGGTGCCCTGCCGGCGGGGTGCCGCTGTCAGGCCAGGGCCAGGTGCGTCTGCACCGCCGACGCCAAGTCGTTCGCCACGCTCTCGGCCGTGGACAGTTCCGCGGCCTCCACCATGACGCGCACCAGCGGCTCCGTCCCGGAGGGGCGCAACAGCACACGCCCGGTGGCCCCCAACTGCTCCTCGGCGGCCTGAACGACGTCGCGCAGTCCGTCGTGGGAGGAGACCCGGGTCTTGTCCACGTCGGTGACGTTGATGAGGACCTGCGGCAGCTTTGTCATCCGCTGGGCAAGCTCGGCCAGCGGCTTGCCCGTCGCCGCAACCTGGGCGGCCAACTGCAGGCCGGTCAGCACGCCGTCACCGGTGGTTGCGTACTCGTTGAAGATCAGGTGGCCGGACTGCTCGCCGCCGAGGGAATATCCGCCCTTGCGCATCGCTTCGAGCACGTAGCGGTCCCCCACCGCGGTTTCCTCCACGCGGATGCCGGCGTCGGACATCGCCAGCTTCAACCCGAGGTTGCTCATCACCGTTGCCACCAGGACTTCGTCCTTGAGGGTGCCGGCATCGTGCAGGGCGACGGCGAGGATGGCCATGATCTGGTCACCGTCCACCTCGTTGCCAAGATGGTCGACGGCCAGGCACCGGTCGGCATCGCCGTCGTGGGCAATACCGAAGTCCGCGCCGTGGCCCACGACCGCCTTCTGCAGCTGGTCCAGGTGTGTCGACCCGACCTCGTCGTTAATGTTCAGCCCGTCCGGCTCGCCGCCGATCACTAACACCTCGGCGCCGGCGTCCTTGAACACCTGCGGCGAGCAGCCACTCGCGGCGCCATGTGCGCAGTCGATGACGACCCTCAGACCGTCCAGGCGCGACGGCATGGTGGAGAGCAAGTGGACAATGTAGCGATCTTCGGCATCGGCGAACCGGGAGATGCGCCCGACGTCGCCGCCGAGCGGCCGTGGTTTCTCTTTGCTCAGCTGCGCTTCGATGGCGTCTTCGACGGCGTCGTCCAGTTTCTGCCCACCGCGGGCGAAGAATTTGATCCCGTTGTCCGGCGCCGCGTTGTGGGAGGCGGAAATCATCACGCCGAAGTCTGCCTTGAGGTCCGCGATCAGGTAGGCCGCAGCGGGAGTGGGAAGCACGCCTGCGTCGTACACATCCACACCGGCGCTGGCCAAGCCGGCGCCGACGGCCGCACCGAGGAATTCCCCGCTGGCCCGTGGGTCCCTGGCGATGACGGCTGTCGGCCGTCGTCCATCCGTCACGTTCTGGTGCCCCAGGACAGCAGCCGCAGCCTGTGCCAGTTCGAGAGCCAACTCAGCTGTGAGCAGGCCGTTGGCCAATCCTCGGACCCCATCGGTCCCAAACAATCTAGACATCGAACCCCATCATATTGGAATGCTCCGGCGGTGCATTCTCTTCGAACCTATGCCGAGCCACCTGCCGGATCCAGTCTCTTTACCGAACCGGTATCGTTCGGTCCCGCCACCGGAATGCCGGCACCACCGCACCCGGGCGGGTGCGGCCAAGGCAAAAGCCCGCCCGGAGCGGATCCAGACGGGCTTTGCAGCAGCACTTCCGCCGTATTTAGCGCTTCGAGTACTGAGGTGCCTTGCGGGCCTTCTTCAGGCCGGCCTTCTTACGCTCGATGACGCGGGCATCGCGGGACAGGAAGCCGGCCTTCTTCAGGGTCGGCCGGTTGTTCTCCCGGTCAATCTCGTTCAGTGCACGGGCGATGCCGAGCCGCATGGCTCCGGCCTGGCCGGACGGGCCGCCGCCATCGATGAGGGCGATGACGTCGTAGGCGCCTTCCAGTTCCAGCACGCGTAACGGGTCGTTGACTTCCTGCTGGTGCAGCTTGTTCGGGAAGTAATCTGACAGCTCACGGCCGTTGACCTTCCAGTTGCCGGAACCGGGAAGCAACCGCACGCGGGCAACAGCCTGCTTGCGGCGCCCGACAGCTCCACCGGGAACGGTCAGCGCGGGACGCTCAGCGGCCGGTGCCGCTTCGGCTTCCGCGGCGCTCTCGGACGTGTAGCTGGTGGGTACTTCTTCGGAAGTCGGTTCAGTCGTCTGCTCTTCAGTATTCTGAGCCACGATTCTCCTTAGTTAAAAGTTTGTGTTGGTGGCCAGGACTACTGGGCGACCTGGTTGATCTCGAACGTCTTCGGCTGCTGCGCGGCGTGCGGGTGCTCCGCGCCGGCGTAGACCTTCAGCTTGCTCAGCTGGTCTGCGGCCAGCTTGTTCTTCGGCAGCATGCCGCGGATAGCCTTCTCCACAGCGCGGACCGGGTTCCGGTCGAGCAGCTCTTCATAGTTCATGGAGGTGAGACCGCCCGGGTAGCCGGAGTGGCGGTAGGCCCGCTTCTTCTCCAGCTTGGAGCCGGTGAGGGCCACCTTCTCGGCGTTGATGATGATGACGAAGTCGCCCATGTCCATATGGGGTGCAAAGGTCGGCTTGTGCTTTCCGCGCAGCAGTGTTGCGGTCTGGCTGGCAAGACGGCCTAGGACAACGTCGGTGGCGTCAATGACGTGCCACTGGCGGTTAATGTCGCCTGGCTTCGGGGTGTACGTACGCACGGTAATTGCCTTCGTTTGGTGTTCTTCGATGGCGCAGCATACAAAATACCTATGCAGCGCCCGTTACTTATGCGCTACCGGAACTTCAGGTGAGGGCTGAAATACAACCGGCGATCCCTTGCTTGGTTCCGGCTGGTTTCCGGTGGATTCGCGGTTCTGCAACTAAACCTCCACGGAGCGCAGCGTATCGAAACAGGACACGCACAACGACAATAAATCGTAGCGCGGAGCATGGTTGAAGGGCAAACCGGCCCGCATGCAGGCGGGCCAATCGGCACGACGGCGGCCACCGCCCGTGGCGGCCGGCAGAGTCATTTTCCCGGTTCGACGAATCCTGATTCATACGCGGCGATAACCGCCTGCGTACGGTCCCGCACTCCCAGCTTGTTCAAAATGGCGCCAATGTGAGTTTTGACCGTTTCGGCTCCAAGGAACATCAACCCGGCGATCTCCTGATTATTGCAGCCCTGCGCCAGCAGCCGCAGCACCTCCGCTTCCCTGCTGCTCAATCCCGTGGTCGACAGGGCATCGGAGGTGTTGCGCCGGGCAGCCACCATTTGCCGCAGCTTGGCCGGGAACACGATGGAATCGCCGGCAGCGACCGCACGCACCGCCTGGATCAGCTCGTCGGGCTCGGCACGCTTGAGCAGGAACCCGTCCGCGCCGGCCTTCAACGCCGCGTACACGTAGTCGTCACTTTCGAACGTGGTCAGCACCAGGATCCGCGGCACCGGGTCCAGCCGGTGGGCGTTGTCCACCAGTTGCGAAGTGGTTTCGATACCGTCCATCCGCGGCATTCGCACGTCCATCATCACCAGATGGGGTCGCCGCGCCCGCACTTGTGACCACACTTCGGTGCCATCGGCCGCTTCACCCGTCACGGAGAAGTCCTCGACTCCGTCCAGGATGGCCGCCAGCCCTGAACGGACCAGCGGTTCATCATCGACCAGCAATATGCGAATCGGTTCGTTCATTCTTCCTCCTGCCGACTGTCCGTGAGCGGGAACCCGGCGCGCAGCTTCCACCCGCCATCGTCCATTCCCACCTGCGTTGTCCCGCCGGCCAGCCGCGCCCGCTCTCTCATACCTTCCAGCCCACGTCCTCCCGACGGACGGGCGGCCGCCGTGGCGTCGACCGGATTTGCCAGTTCGATCCGCAGCCAGGTTTCGTCGAGGCCGATGCTTAGCTCAGCGTCCTGCGGCCGGGCGTACTTGAGGGCATTGGTCAGGCCCTCCTGCAGCACCTTGAAAGCGGGGCCGGAGGCACCTGCCGGTACGGAAGCCAGCACAGCTTCGTCGTAGCGGCGGGTGATCTGCAGCCCTTGTTCGTCCAACCGGTCCAAAAAGCCTGGTAAGTCCTCCAAAGTTTCCGCCGGGCCAACCGGACGGCTTCCGCCGTCGTCGCCGGTTGAGCCGGTGCTACCGCCGCTGCCCTCGCCGGCCCCGCCGCCCTCGCCCTCGCTCTCGCTCTCAGAGCGCAGGATTCCAATCACATGATCCAACTCAGCCAGTGCCGCACGCCCCGTATCGGCGACCGCCTGCATCGCCCGTGCCGCGGCGTCCCGGTCCCGGTCGAGCATGTCGTGGGCGGCCGTCGCCTGCAAGGTCGTCACCGTCAGCGCGTGCCCCACTGAGTCGTGCAGTTCGCGGGCGAGTTGGTTACGCCGCGCCTCCGCCTCGGCTTGCTGTGCCGCGAGCGCGGCCCGCTCGGCCGACGTCGGCCCCAACATGATCTGCGCCCAGTGCGGCAGCGCGATACCGGCCAGGATATTGAAAATTGTCAGGCCCAACCCCAGCCCCAGCGACCACAGCACCGCCGTCGTTGTGTCCGCCGAAGGTACGACGACGGCAGTCACTTCGGTGACCGTCTCCAGATCACCGGCCAGGGTAAGCAACGCCACGGTAATGATGATCGGAATGGCGAAGGCCACCGTCACGATAGTCAGCGCGCCGGATATCAAATGCACCACGTACCAGGCCGCGCCCCGCCACCGCCTGCCGCCGGCCATACCGTTCACAGGAGCTGCCAGCTGTACGCCCAGTAACTCGGCCACCGCCGTCCGTTCCAGCGCCCGTGTCGCGGAGAGCAACGCCGGCACCACCAGCAACAGCACGAGAACGGCGAAGGCCACCACCCCGCTTGCCGGGTCGAACGCCGAGACTTGCGTGGCCCAGACGAAAACGACGATGTACGGCACGGAGAGCAACGCGCCAATCATCAGGAAGACAAAGTGCCTGAAGATCCGCGTCGCCCGCTGCGCCGGGTTTTCCCTGCGAGCCCCTCGCCGCACTGTGTTTTCCCTGCCGAACCTTCGCCGGTGAGCCATGACCTTATTGTCACCTATCGGGTGGCCGGCGTCAGCTATTGAGCCCACACCTGGCGCAGCCACCCCGCCGCTTCAGGTAATAGGCCAACGCTGCTGCCGCGAGCAGCGGACCCCACGCCGGCCACAGCAGAGCCGGGGCGAGCGTGCCCCAATTGTTCCAATCGAACGGGATGGCCCCTGTCATTCCGGCTGCTGCAGCACTCACCATTTCAGCGCCCGCCGGAACCACGATGAGCGCCACGAAACACGCGGGAATGACGGCCAGCATGACCGGGACGCTGCGGCCGCCGATGGCCGGGACCCAGCGGGGAAACACCGCTCCCCATTGCTGGTTCAGGCCGAACGTCAGCACTGTCCCCAGCGCCGCCATTGAGGCAAGTCCCAGTGCTGCGTAGTTGCCGCCGCTCTGATGCAGCGAGTCCAGGAATTTCTGCTCAATTCCCAGCGGAATCCCTGCCGCCCAGGCGAAGCGGAAGATCGCGTACAGCGCGGGGATGACCGCCGCGGCAATCGTCACCGGGGTGCCCCAGCGCCAGGCTTTGGCGGCCGAAAACCATCCGACGCCGTCGTGCCTGCGCCCGCACCTGATGCACGCTCCGGCAGCCTTCCGGACAGCGGCAGCGGCGGTCAGGACCCACAGTCCGGTCCCCAGCAGCAGCACCAGTTGATGCCCCACGACCGGCCACCCCGCTTGAAGGCCTTGCAGGGCTGCGGGATCGAAGATCGCCTTGAAGATCACAAAGGGGATGTAGCCAGCCAGCGCCAGAATCTTGCTGTCCACGATCACCAGCAGCACGAGAGCGGCATAGGCCGCTGCGAAACTAATTGCCGCAGCGGCCAGTGGACGACGTCCACGACTGGTGTGGACGGCGGCCGCCAGCACCGCTCCGACCACCGCCAACGACGGCAGCAGGTAGGTCAGGATGTCACCCCACACGCCACTGAGCGGCTCCGGGCCCGATATAACGGCCGCGCTGGTCAGCGGTATTCGCCCGCCGGTCGACGGCGGCCGCGTAGCCGAATGCCGCCAGTGCAGTAACCAGCGGAACCGAGGACATAAGGCGGTCGGTGGTGGATGATTTCATGTTCAAGGTAGTCATGGAACCAGTCTTGCCAGCGCCGGGCGGCGGCAACTCCCCCGCCAGTGCCCGCCCGCTCCCCTGTTTGGGGGAATTTGCTGGTTTTCCCGTCTGCCACGCGGCTCCGTATACGAGCACCCTGAACGCTGCTTGGGCTCCCGGGCCGGCCTGTTGGCTAACCGGACCTGCGTGCCTCGATGAGGTGGCGAGTGGAGTGGGCGACAAACGGGCCTTCGTTCTCGATGAGGTCGTGAAGGTCCCGCAGACGTTCCCGATATGCCTCAACAGAGAAGCCGGGAACCCACCACACCACTTTGCGCAGGAGAAAGACAACCGCGCCCACATCGTGGATCTCGATGCGCAGCCGTGCTTTCCTCAGGTCCACGATGTCAAGGCCGGCTTCCCCCGCTGCGGCTGCTTCGTCCTCCGGGTCCCGGCCGCGCCGCGCCTCCGGCTGCGGACCGAGGAAGTACTCGATGAGTTCGAAGGCGCTGGCAGGGCCCACATGCTGGGCAAAATAGCTGCCGCCAGGGCGTAGTACACGGCGAATCTCATCCCACCAGACGGTGGCGGGGTGACGGCTCGTCACGAGATCGAAGGCGCCGTCCGCGAAGGGCAGCGGCGGCTCATCCGGATCCGCCACCACCGCGACCCCGCGGGGGTGAAGGAGTTCAGTTGCCTTCGCAATGTTGGGCGGAAACGATTCGGTGGCCACCGCCATCCGGGGAACAACCGGGGCCCGGGCGAGGACCTCGCCTCCTCCGGTCTGAATGTCCAGGGAAGCCTCGGCTCCGGAGAGTCTTTGCCCCAATAGTCGCGCGTACCCCCAGGGCGGGCGTTCCTCAGTTGCGTGCCCCTTCAGCCAGGAGAAATCCCAGCCGGAGACATCCACTGCCTCTGCCTCGGCTATCAGCTCCTGGAAGGACGCGCTCATATACTCAGTATTCCAACGGTCCCGGCACGCCCTCTACGGAGCCACCTTATGCACCAGCTGGATGGGATGCTGGCCGCGGCAGCATCCGGTTCAGCGAGGCCGAGACCAAACTGCCCGAGCGACATTTCGATTTTCACCGGCACATGATCGCTTGTCCGGAAGGTCTCCGTGAACCCGAAGTGTGCGTAGAACTCTGCAGACCGCTCACAATCCCTGACGAAAAGAATCACCTGTGGATCGCTGAATTGCATCCTACGAGATTACTGCGGCGCTCCGGAGGGCACAACGATGACGGACCGATTGGCGCCTGCGCTTTTGAACTCGAGGCCTTGTGCGGCCGAGGCGGCAGGACAGACAATGATGTGATGCAGATCTCTAGAACGATTATTGTCCTGGACGCGGCCGAACTGGGGCCCGTGAGCTCCTTTTGGTCTCAACTGGTCGGAGGAACCGTCGAAGCCGATGACGACGACTGGCACACGGTTTTCGTCGATAGCCAGCCGTGGATGGGCGTCCAGCTCGCTCCGAACCATATCCGGCCGCAATGGCCGGACGGGACGCCGCAGCAGATTCACCTCGACCTGTACATCAAGGATCTCGCCGCCGCCCACGAAGAGACTATGGACCTTGGCGCCACACTGCTGCAGGAGGCGGACGACCCGGCAGCGGATGAGGGGTTCCAGGTCTACGCGGACCCGGCCGGACATCCCTTCTGCCTCTGCTGGTAATGGCCGGCGTCGCCCTTGGAAATCGACGACGTCGTCCATGGAAACCGGCGGGCACGGACGGTTTACCCGTGGCTGGCAGACATTCCTCCTGCTGTAATGGAACCATGATCCGCGCTGCCAATGAGGAAGACGTCGTCCTCGTCCACGAAATTGAACGGGCAGCTGGTGCCGCCTTCCGGGAGATTGGAATGGCGCCTATCGCCGATGACGAGACACCGCCGGCCCGCATCCTGCACAAGTATCAACGCGCCGGGCGGATGTGGGTTGCCACAAATGCTGTCGGACGGGTCGTCGCCTATCTTCTTGCCGACATCATTGACGGCAATGCGCACATCGAACAGGTCTCGGTACATCCGCATTTCGGCCGGCGGGGCTTCGGCCGGGCCCTCATTGAAGCCGTCGCTGCGTGGGCACGGCAGAAAGGCATGTCTGCGCTGACGTTGACGACCTTCACCCACGTGCCGTGGAATGCACCGTATTACGAACGCCTTGGCTTCAGCGTCATTCCGGGCGCCGATTTAGGCCCGGGGCTGCGGGATATCCGTGGGCGTGAAGCCACGGTCGGCCTCGATGCCTGGCCGCGGGTGGCAATGTGCCGCCCCGTGAAGTCTATCGTCGCGGTCGGGTTTCAAGGGTAGCTTGAATCATTCGCCAGCCGGGCGGCCCGCCTGTTGAGATACTTCTGCTGCTGGAGGTTGGTGGTGCGCCGTGCCGCAGCACGGTAGCTTTCCCGGGCGGCAGAGGGGTCGCCGGTCATCTCCAACAGGTGCGTGCGGACAGCGTGGAGCCGATGATCTTCGGCAATCAACGTGTCGCTGACCAGTTCCTCAAGCAGCGCAAGCCCGGCGTCCGGGCCCCGGTGCATGGCCACGGCGTGATCCAACGCCCGCAGTGCTGCCATCGTGATTCAACGGGCAAGCCCCGGCCAGGAAAATGAGCTGCGCATCGCCGCGAATAGACGCTGCATAGGTATACTTCGCCGCATCGCCGAGGGCATCCGAATGAATCGGGGCAACTGCTCGGGGCATAAGGGGCCTTTGTCTGATCGGAATTGAATTATCGACACCTCTACCGAGCGCAGGCAAGAGCTTGAGCCCTATGCCCGGCCTATTCGAGCGGGAACTCCAGATCATCGTCAACAAGCCGTTCCAGCACATCGGCCAGGTCGTCGGCGGGAGCACAGCCATCCAGCTCAATCGTGGCACTGCTGCGCAGCAGCGGCTCCACCGTATAGAAGTATTCCGTGATCTTCCGCTGCTGCTCGCCGGTCTGGCCGTATGAATTGTTGGTTCGGTTCTTCACCCTCTCGAGCGCCACCTCCAGCGGCACGCTGAGCAGCACGACGTCGTCGAACTTGTCGTAGAACCTGCCCTGGTTCTCCACTGTGCCCGAAACAAAGAGATCGGCGTGCCGCCGCAGCAGTTCATCGATACGTATTTCGTCCCAGGTTTCATCCGGAAGCTTCCACGTGCCTTCATCTGTTTCCACTACATGATGACCGCGTTGCCGGAGTGTCTCGAGCACCGTGCTCTTGCCCGTCCCGGACATTCCAGTGATGAGAACACGTGCCACTGCCGCCTCCCGCGATGATTAAAGTGAATCCTTGTAGCGTACGTTGTTGCCCATGACGATACTGACAGAACTCGACCTCCGGAGCGGAGCGAGAATCATTTTGCGTCGCGCCGAAACCGGCGACGTACCCGCCATCGTGCATCTTTTGGCAGACGATGAGCTCGGAGCCGGACGCGACGGGATTAATGACGACGACGACCTCACGCCCTACCTGTCGGCGTTCAGCGCGATCGATTCCGACCCGGCGCACTTGCTCGTGGCGGCCGACGACGGCGCAAGACTCGCCGGCACCATGCAGCTGTCGTTCCTGCCCGGCCTGTCGCGCCGGGGTGCAATGCGTACTCAGGTCGAAGCGGTCCGTGTGGCCTCCGCCTATCGGGGCACGGGCCTGGGCACCGCCATGATGACATGGGCGATAGCAGAGGCCCGACGGCGGCACTGCTCGTTCGTCCAGCTCACCTCCGATAAATCCCGGACTGATGCTCATCGGTTCTACGCGAGGTTGGGGTTCGTCGCCTCCCACGAGGGGATGAAGCTGGCGCTCTGAATGAATTACCGATGAATTTCCCCATCCGCCGCCGTCCAACATTGAGAGGCACCACAACCAGGATCAATCGCTGAACTAAAGGATCATCATCATGATTGACACCACCGCCGCCCATCCCGACGTCGTCTCCCGCGAAGAGTGGGAGGCCCGCCGCAGTGACGTGCTGGCTGCCGAGAAGGCCCAGACCAAAGCACTCGACCGGCTGAACGCCTTGCGCCGCCGGCTGCCCATGACCCCTATGGACAATTACAGGTTCGACGGCGCCAACGGTCCGGTCACTTTGTTGGATCTGTTCAACGGGCGCTCGCAATTAATCGTGCAGAACTTCATGTTCGATCCGGAATGGGATGCCGGTTGCCCCAGCTGCTCAAATCTTGCCGACAGCGCACCGCATCTGTCCCACTTTGGCCCCTACGACGTCGCCATCGCCCGGATCAGCCGGGCACCGATCGACAAAATCACCGCCTACAACGCGCGCATGGGATGGGATGCCCCGTGGGTATCCTCGCTGAACTCCACCTACAACCAGGACTGGGGATGGACGGCCGACGACGGCGAAGTCCCCGGCGTCAGCTGCTACCTGCAGCTGGATGGACAGCCCTACCTGACCTACTCAACCAGCGGCCGCGGCGTCGAACCGCTGAGCTCACAGGTGGGCTACCTCGATTCCACAGTCTATGGACGGCAGGAATCCTGGGAGGACTCCCCTGCGGGCTGGCCGCAGACTAATCCCTACCAAAAGACGCGCCGGCACGACGAGTACTGAGGCGCCACGAACACGCCATTTGTCGTTATGCTCCGTGCTGCAGGGGACGGCTTCAACCGACCACACCTTTGGTTCGTCGTGTCCTGCACGGGATATGCGGGTACACGCTCCCGGCATCCCAGTCGCAATCTGTTTCGCTCCTCCTCCACATGGCCGGTCGGGTCTGTTGTTGTCCACATAGGGTGGTTGAGCCATTGAGGGGCTGGTGAGAGGCCCGTAGTGTCGAATACATGTTCGATAAACCAGCATCCGATACGAGCGGGGAGCCCGCCCAGAGCCAGGGGCCACCCACCGCTCGGGTCACCCCTGCCGCCCCGACGGGCGGCCAGGTGGTGGAGCCGCAACGGGGCGCTGTCGGGGCGGACGCGTCCGGCTCGTGTCCGATAGCGGATTTCGCGGCACTGCTGGCGGAGCTTCCCGGCGACGTGCCGGATACGGACCTGGTGGATCGAATCCGGAAACTGGAGGACCTGAAAGCCGCCGCCGCGGCCGCTCAGGCCCGGGCCACGGCCGTCTTCGACGCCTCCCAACGCGCCGCCCAAGCCGACGCCGGGGTGGCCAAGGACAAGCTCGGCGAAGGCATCGCCTCCCAGATCGGCCTGGCCCGGCGGGACAGTCCCACCCGCGGCAGCCGCCACCTGGGCCTGGCCGGCGCCTTGGTCAAGGAAATGCCCCACACCCTGGCCGCCCTGACCACCGGGGTACTCAGCGAATGGCGCGCCACCGTGCTGGTCCGCGAAACCGCCTGCCTCGAGGCCGCGGACCGGGCCCGGGTCGACGAGGCCCTCGCCGCCGACCCCGCCAACCTGGAAGGCCTCGGCGATAAACGCCTGATCGCCGCCGCGAAAAAGGAGGCCTACCGCCTCGACCCGCACTCAGTGGTCCGCCGGGCCGCGAAAGCCGCCACCGAACGGACCGTGACCACCCGACCGGCGCCGGACACCATGACCTACGTGACCGGGCTGCTGCCCGTCGCCCACGGCATCGCCGTCCAAGCAGCCCTCGAACGAGCCGCCGACCGGCTCCGCGCCACCGGCGACGACCGCTGCCGCGGCCAAATCATGGCCGACACCCTCGTCGACCGCGTCACCAGAGCCGAACACCCCAAGGATAAGAAGCCGGGCACCACCGCCGGCGCCGACATCGAAATCCAACTCGTCATCACCGACCGCACCCTGCTGACCGGAGACCACGAACCAGCCCACCTGACCGGCTACGGCACCGTACCCGCCGGCTGGGCCCACGACCTCATCCTCGGCCCACGGACCACCGCCGAGCCGAATCCACAGCACAGCCCACAGAAAACCGCGAACGAGACGGCCCACGACCAGCATGGCCCCGGCAGCGGGAACAGCGAGCAGGCCCACCACCACACCGGCCAGACGACCGGGGCCGGGAAGACCGACCGCCACACCGGCCAAGCTCCCGGACTGCTGGACCGGCTGATCGCAGCCGGTCCGCAGCACAGCGAACCAGCCAGCGAGCCCGCCGCAGACGAGGCCCGGGTATGGATCCGCCGCCTCTACACCGCCCCCGGCACCGGCCAACTCATCGCCATGGATTCGACCGCCCGGACCTTCCCCAAAAACCTACGGAAGATGATCATCGCCCGCGACCAAACCTGCCGCACCCCCTACTGCGACGCCCCCATCCGACAGATCGACCACATCCTCTCCCACCACGCAGGCGGGAACACCAACGAAACCAACGGCGAAGGCCTCTGCGAACGATGCAACCTCGCCAAAACAGCCGTCGGATACCAAGCCACACCAATATCGGGATCGGAGCGTCGGCACACCATCGAAATCACCACCCCCACCGGACACCTCCACCACTCCACAGCACCACCACTACCCGGAACAGGCGTGCCACCACCAGCGGCCGGACCGACAACACCACCGCTGCCACCGGAACAACCACCAGGCACCGGACAGGAGGGAATCGATAACCGCGGCGCCGGTTAGCTCGAGCCTGCTTCGTCATAGGCAGGCCAGGAAGACAACGGATTACCTGGGGATAATCGGTCGCCCACTATTCACGATGTCCTGCAGGTCATCAAAGCCGGCCAGGTCCTTCAGCAGCGTATACGTAGGTCGCAGCAGCTGCAGGTTGCCGGCCGCGGCCTCGTCCAGCACTTTCCGCACCGGCCACCAATGCGAAGCGTCCGCCTCGGTGGTTTGGTGGCGCGGATTAACGGAAGGTCCGATGATCGCCAGATAGAAGTACGTATCGAAGCGTTTGGGACCGCCCGGCGGAGTCACCCAGTTGGCCCATGGGAGCAGTTCGGATGCCGTTAGTGCTGCTCCAGTCTCCTCGCGGACTTCGCGGATGGCCGCTGCAAGGAGGACTACAGATAGCTCCTGCAGCGTCTCGTCCCCATTGGCAGCAACGGCAGTCTGATGCCAGGCATCGGCATGGCGTTCGAGGACAGTTTCCTCGGGAGCCGCGGCCGCTCCGGCTACATAATCGGCGTCGTCCACCCTTCCGCCGGGGAACACTACTGCGCCGGCCGCGAAGTCCATTGTCGTTGCCCGATGTTGGATAAAGATCTCCAGCTCCGGAGCATCACGGCGAAGCATCAACACGCTGACGGCCAGCTTCGGAACGGCAGTCTCCGGATCAGGCACCGGCATGGTTGCTCCGGTGCGCTGGGTGAATGTCTTTACGAGTGGCCACAGGGCAAGAGTATCCAACCAGCGAACACTCCGCCCGGTTTACCATCTTCGAGGTGCCTTACGGATTACGCTTCCCGTAGCAGACCCGTCAAAGAGGAGGGCTCATGCCTGAACAGACGAGCACCCGCAACAATCCGCCTGGACCGGAGCAGACGTCTCTGATCAGGGCGCTGGGCCACTGGGACACGCTGGCCATCGGCTTCGGCGCGATGATCGGATTCGGCTGGGTGGTGCTGACCGGAGGTTGGCTGGAATCAGCCGGAACACTCGGCACCGTTGCCGCCTTCGCCGCTGGCGGGGTCATTATGGCCCTCGTTGGGCTTGCCTATGCCGAGTTGGTGGCGGCAATGCCACGCGCGGGCGGTGAACACAACTACGTGATGCGTGCGATGGGTCCCCGGTGGGCGTTCATCTGTTCGTGGGCGATCACTGGTGGCTACATCACCATTGTGGCCTTCGAAGCCGTCGCCCTGCCCCGGACGGCGCTCTATCTCTTCCCCGGATTGCAGCAAATCAAGCTCTGGGAAGTCGCCGGCTCGGAAGTCTTCCTGAGCTGGGCCCTGGTCGGCGCGGGAGCGGCCCTCATCCTCACCGTGCTCAATATCCTCGGTATCAAACTCGCCGGTGCTGCGCAGACATTCGCGGTGATTTTCCTGCTGGTGATTGGGTTGCTGCTGGTGACCGGTTCCCTGGTCGGTGGCGAAACCGGGAACCTGGACCCGCTCTTCACCGGAGGGGCCGCCGGGTTCATCGCTGTGCTGGTGGCGGTGCCGTTCCTATTTGTCGGCTTCGATGTGATCCCGCAATCGGCCGAAGAAGTCCGGATCCCCTCCCGCCTGGTGGGCAAGCTGGTTGTCGTCTCTGTGATTCTGGCGGCGATCTGGTACATCATGGTCGTCATCACCACCGCCTCATCCATGGGTGTACAGGAACTGGCCTCGGCCGATCTTGCGACGGCGGATGGCATGGCTGCTCTCTGGGGAACCGATTTCATGGCCAAGGTGCTGGTGGCCGGCGGCCTGGCCGGCATCCTGACCTCATGGAATTCCTTCCTCATCGGCGCTTCCCGGCTGGTCTATGCCATGGCTCGTTCCCAGATGCTGCCGCGGTGGTTCGGTACGGTGCATCCGCGGTTCCACACCCCCGTCAACGCCCTGATTTTCATTGGCGGCCTGTCGGTCCTCGCGCCGTTCTTTGGCGAAGCAATGCTGGGCTGGCTGGTCGATTCCGGCTCTCCCAGTATTGTGATTGCCTACTTCCTGGTCGCTGTTGGTTTCCTGACCCTGCGCCGCCGGGAACCGCATATGGCCCGTCCGCTGCGCGTCGGCGGTCGCGGCAATGGCGGCGTCGTGATCGGTGTGCTGACCGCACTGCTCTGCCTCGGGCTGACGGCGCTCTACCTGCCCGGGATGCCGGCTTCACTGGATCCTGCACCGTGGCTGTTGTTCGGCCTGTGGTGGGTTTTGGGGGCGGCCTTCTTCTTCCGCATACCCACCGGAATCGGTGCCGGGCACGACGCCGAGGAGAAGCTGGCCGCCGGTCTGGCACGTCGGCGGGGAGGCGCCCGGTCGTAGGTCCCCGGGCCATTGGTCCACCCCTCATCATGGGCTCACCGCGCCCGGGGCTCTGCGCTAGAGTCGATGATGTGATTCAACCACCACCATGCAGGCGGCCGCTGTGATGGCAACAGCGGGCACATCGGGAAGACGGCCGCCGACGGCGCAGGCGTTCGTCCTCGAGCAGCTGCGCCAGGCTATTGTGGCCGGCGAGCTGCTGCCCGGCCAGGCGCTGCGCCAGGATGCGCTGGCCGAACGGTTTGGCGTCAGCAGGGTTCCGCTGCGTGAAGCGTTGAAGACACTCGAGGGCGAGGGCCAGGTGGTGTACGAACCACACCGCGGCTACAAGGTCGCCCGCTTGTCGATGGACGACCTGCTGGAGGTCTATCGGATCCGGGAGTTGCTTGAAGCGGAAGCGGCCCGGATCGCGGTTAAGCGCGCGGACGACGGCGTCGTGGACGAGTTGCGGCAGACGGCGGACGAGATCAACGCAGCGAGCGATGCCGGTGATCTGCTGACCATGACCGAAGCAAATAGAAGGTTTCACTTCATCATGGTGAAGGCAGCGAATATGCCCCGGCTCGAACGACTGGTTCAGGTGCTGTGGGACGCAACTGACACCTACCGGTATGTCTATTACGGCACCCCGGCGAACCGGGCAGTGGTCCGGCGGGAGCACGATCAGATGATCGATGCGTTCGCCCGACGGGACGCGGAGGAACTGATCACGATGCTCGATCTGCACCGCAAGCACGCCATCGCATCCCTGCGGAATTTCCTCGAGGCCGGCTAGCGGCCATCCCCGGCAATTTCCACGCAGATTTTGGCCGCGCCTTCTCCCTGTGCCCGGGCCACCGCGAGCGCGTCTGCGATGTGGTCCAGCGGATATACCTCCTCGAGGCAGTAGTCCACCTCGATGTCCCCACGGCCGATGAGACCAAGGGCAGCGCGGAAAGACTCAAGTCCCGGCTCACTCTGCGTACCGCTGAACCACTCCATCGTTACTGCCTTGCGAAAGGCCCGATCCACCGGGAAGGGCGAGGACCCCGGATGCTCCGGGAAGCCGAACATCCCAATCGTGCCGCGTGAACGCACGACGTCGACTGCCTCGGCGCGGCATTCGTCCTAACCTGCGGCCTCGATGACCACGTCGACCCCGTCGTCGGAAAACGCCTCCGATACCACCTCGCGGAGCGACTCCTCGGCCCCCGGCACGGTACGGGTGGCCCCAAGCCGGGCTGCGTGCTTCAAGCGTTGGGGATTGAGGTCGGAGACAACGATGTCCGCGACGCCCATACGCCGCAGTTGCTGCACGAAGAACAGCCCCGCTGACCCGGCACCGATGATTGCCGCGGAACGCATGGTCGCCAGCCGCTCGGGAGTAATGAACTTCTTGAGCGCATAGACGGTGGTGCCCAGTTGCTGGGCCATCAGCAGCCGCAACATGTCGCCGTCGGCCGGCAAAGCGAGGAGATGCTGCTCGTTGACCCGTTGCAACTCGCCGAAACACCCGCCGGCTTCCCCGGGAGGGGTGGTCAGGACCGGAGTGCCGGCCGGGAATTGGTCCGTCCGGCTCTCGACGACGGTCCCTACTCCCTCGTGCCCCGGATAACCCGGCCGTCCCAGCAGCTCAGGGTTATGGAACCCGTCGTAGATGGTGTGCACGTCCGAGCCGCAAATGGAGGCATAGTGCATCCTGACCACGGCGTCACCCGGTCCGGGCCTGGGCTCGTCGAAGTCCCTCACTTCAACGACTCCGGAGCGAGTCAGACATGCAGCCCGCATGGTCCCTCTTTCCGACGGGCCTGAAAGCAGCGCAATTTCCCGTCTCTTCGTCTGGGCATTGATGGTGTGGGTCATCTTAGCTGCAATCCGGGAGCCTGCCGGGCGGGGCGGCACGGCCGGACTGCCTGCCGGGCGCGGGTCATTTTTGTGATGACCCTTACATCTTGGAGTGACATTGGATACAGTATCCAAATGACCTCGACTCGTGGGCCGGCCGGCGCCGTGGACAATGCCGCCGCCTCCACCCAGGCCGATAGCTCCAGCCGGGCCAGTGCCTCCACGGTGGACGGGCAGGATTGGCTGGGTCTGGCGGGTCAGCGCGTGCTGGTGGCCGGCGCCGGTGGTATCGGCAGTGCGTGCGCCACGGCCTTCGCCGACGCCGGTGCCCGCGTGGCAGCCGCGGATATTTCACCGGATCGCTTGTCCGAACTGGATGACCGGATCACTGGCCTGGCCGCCGACCTGACGACACCGGCGGGCTGCGATACCGCCGTCGACGATGCCGTCAATCAACTGGGCGGACTGGATGTGCTGGTCCACGCCGTCGGGACCAACCACCGTGTGCCGGTGCTGGAGGTCGACGACGGCGACTGGCACCGGATGGTCGATGTGAACCTGACCAGCGCTTTCCGGCTGGGCCGGGCCGCCGGCCGCCATATGGTCGACGCCGGCCATGGGCGGCAGGTGTTTTGCTCGTCGGTGTCCAGCACGCTCGCCCACCCGGACCATGCGCCGTACGCGGCCACCAAGGGCGGGCTCGACCAGTTGCTGCGGGTGATGGCCCGCGAGTGGGCTCCCAACGGGGTGACGGTGAACGCCATCGGCCCCGGCTACACGGACACGGTCCTTACCCGCGCGCACTTGGACAAGCCCGGCGTCCGCGACCATTACACCTCGCTGGTGCCGGCCGGACGGCTCGGAACGGTGAACGATCTGACCGGCGCGGTGTTGTTCCTCGCCTCGAGGCAGGCGGCTTTCATCACCGGGCAGGTGCTGTACGTGGATGGAGGCCGCACCCTTGTCTGAGCAGCGTGAGTACGCCCGGGGTGGTCGTTTCCCGCTGCTGTCCCCGGCACAGCTCGATGACCGGCAACGGGCGGTGCACGACGCCGTCGCCGGTCCCCCGCGCGCCGACGGCCCCTTCCTGATAGCCGACGACGACGGCCACCTCGCCGGTCCGTTCAACGCAATGCTGTATTCACCGGCGATTGGCCACGCGCTGCAGGCCCTCGGCTCGGCGCTGCGGTTCGGCGGATCGCTGGCGGACCGCACCCGGGAACTGGTGATCTGTGCCGTGGCGGCCGCGCTCGATTCCGATTACGAATGGTATTCGCACAGCAGGGTGGCCGCCGCAGCCGGCGTGAGTAAGGAAGAGCTGCACAGCCTGGCCCGTTCCGAATTGCCGGGCACGATTTCGCCGGCCGAGGAGGCCGCCCTACGGCTGGCGGAGGCCGTGCTGGCCGGCAACAGGGTCGACGACGATGTGCATGCGGAGGCGCTGCGCCACCACGGGCATGCGGGGATCACCGAATTGTCAGTGCTGGTGGGTTATTACCAGACCCTGGCGGGACTGCTCGCCGCGGGAGATGTGCCGGCACCATCAGACCAACGATGAAATCACAACCACCATCAAGGGAGATCACTATGTCAATGCGAATATCACGTCGAGGCCGCCGTACCCGCATGGCTGCGGCTGCGCTGGCCGTGCCGGCGCTGTTCCTCACCGCCTGTGGCGGAGGAGGCGGCGGTGGCGAAGCCGGCGGCAACGGCGGTGGCGGAGGCGGCGGGGGCAACTCGCTGTCCATTGCCACCGGCGGCACCGGCGGGGTCTATTATCCGCTCGGCGGCGGCATCGCCACCGTCATTTCCAAGAATGTGAAGGGCACCCAGGCCACGGTGCAGGAAACCAACGCCTCAGTGGACAACATGCTGCTCGTCCAAGACGGGGCGGCCGACCTGGCGCTCGGCGTCGGCGACGTTGTCGCTGCCGCAACGGCGGGCACCAATTCCTTCGAGGGGAAGCCGCTGGACATTTGCGCGGTCGGGGCGATGTACCACAACTACATGCAGCCGGTCACTGCCAAGGGCTCCGGCATCGACAGCGTCGAAGACATGAAGGGCAAGACCATCTCGGTCGGCGCGCCCGGTTCGGCGACGGAAGTCGGTGCAAAGCGGGTGCTCAAGGCCGCCGGCATCGACCCCAAGACCGATATTGACCGGCGCCAGCTCGGCGTGGCCGAAACGGTTGCCGCCTTGCGGGACGGCACCATTGACGCCGGCTTCTGGTCCGGTGGCCTGCCGACCGGTGCCTTGGTGGACCTGGCCAGCACCGGTGATATGAAGATGGTCGAAATTGGCGAGTACGCTGATGAGCTGGCTAAGGAGTACGGCAAGTACTACGTCAAGCGCGATGTCCCGGCCAACACCTATAAGGGCCAGTCCGAGCCGAAGACGGTCATCGCTTCGCCGAACATTCTGGTGGCCAACAAGTCAATGGACAAGCAACTCCAGCAGGACATCACCAAGGCGATCTTCGAGCACAAGGACGCCCTGGTCAAGGTGCACTCGGCTGCGAAGGAGCTGGACGCTTCGACGGCAGGTGACGTTCCGTTCGCCGACATCTGCCCGGGTTCGCAGGCCTACTACGAGTCGGCAGGTTAGTCCGCCATGTTCAAGCCGGCTATCGCCGTCGTCGCCCTTGCCTGCGCTGTGCTTTTCGCCGGTCTTGGATTCGCTGTTGCCAGTGGGCAGGGCGGATCCGCCGGCCGGAGCATTGTGGTGGCGGACGACGACGGCGGTGTGCTGGCCACGGTGCCGCTGGCCGGGGATTCGTTCGCGGTCAGCTACCGGAATTCGATTTACCAGACGCTGGCCGAGGAACGCTACGAAGTGCAGGCCGACGGCAGCTACCGGCTGGTGCAGATCGCCGCAGACCAGCTCGCGGTGCTGGAGGAGTACTACGGCGTTCCCGGAGCTCCCCAAGAAGCCCCGAAGGACGACCGTCGCAACTGGGTGGTGCCGCCGGATCCGGAGCATCCGGCAGTGTTCACCAAACTCTCCATCGCCGCCACCGACCTGGGCGAACGCACGCTGCATGTGCCCGGCGCCGAACCTGTCCAACTGTGGCAGCTGGTCGAGGACGGCGACCCCTACATAACGATTGAAATCAAGGAGAACCAATGAGCGATCGACGCGACGCACCGGACGGGAACCAGCACGCTCCGGCTGCGGACCGCGACGACCGGCAGGACCGCGACGGCGGACAGGGCCTCCCGGACCCGATGCGGGACGCCGAGGCGGCGGACGAGTCCGATCCGGATGAGGCCATCGACGAAGATGCGCTGGTAGCCGAATACGAGTCGGAAAAGCCGGCCCGGCAGCTCAGCGGCATCCCCCTGTTCATCACCAAGATTATCGGCGTCGGGCTCTCGGCCTTCGGGCTGTTCTGGGTCTTCAATCCGATGGCCACCCAGCTGTACCTGCCCGCGTTCCTGATGGTCGGACTGCCGCTGACCTTCCTCGTCTACCGGGGGTGGAAACGCTCTTCGAAGGCCACGAAGACTGAGCGCACCGCACGTCCCGACAACCCGCACTTGTTCGACTGGCTGCTGGCCGCCATCGCCGTCGTGCCGTTCGCCTACATCATTTCCGACTGGGATGCGTTCTTCCGGCGGGCAATCATCCCCACCGAGCTGGACATCATCATGGGCACCATCGCCATCCTGGTCACCCTGGAGGCGGCGCGGCGCACGGTGGGGATCCTGGTCCCGCTGGTGGTGATTTTCTTCCTCGCCTACGCGCATTGGGGCCCCTATTTCCCGCCGCCGTTCGGCACTGCGGCCTACGACTGGCCTCGGCTGGTGGGCCACAACGTGATGGGAACCCAGGGTCTGTTCGGCGTGCCCACCGACGTCGCCGCGACCTACATCATCCTGTTCACCATTTATGGTGCGGTGCTCAGCGCCTCGGGGGCCACCCGGTTCTTCATCGATCTGTCCTTCTCCGCCTTCGGCCAGAGCGCTTCCGGGCCGGGGCGGACCGTGACGATGGCCGGTTTCCTGCTGGGCACGGTGTCCGGTTCCGGCGTGGCGACGACGGTGACTCTCGGCGGCATCTCCTGGCCGCTGCTGCGCCGGGCCGGGTACCCGCGGGAACACGGCGGCGCGGTGCTGGCCGCTGCCGGCATCGGCGCCATCATGTCCCCGCCCACCCTGGGCGCGGCGGCGTTCATCATCGCCGCGCTGCTGGGCGTGTCCTACCTGCAGGTGCTGATCTGGGCCGTCATCCCCACGCTGCTGTACTACCTGGGCATCATCCTTGCCATCGAGATGGACGCCCGCCGGTTCAAGACCCGCAGCGTGGCGATCGACACCCAGCCGGTGGGCAAGCTGCTGCTGAGGTTCGGCTACCACTTCAGCTCGCTGGTGGCGATTGTGGTGTTCATGGTGATGGGGATGACGCCGTTCCGCGCCGTCGTCTTCGCCACCGTGCTGGCTTTCCTGCTCAGTTTCCTGGAGAAGCAGTCCTGGATGACGCCCAAGCGGATCTGGGACGCACTCGCCAATGGTGCCATGGGGGCCTTGTCGGTCATTCCGGTGATGGCCGCGGCCGGGCTGATTGTCGGCGTGATGACGCTGACCGGCCTGGGGCTGAAGCTGGCCAACATTATTGTGATGGTCGCCGGCGGCAGCCTGATCCTGACGGCGATGCTCTCTGCCGTGTCGGTGATCCTGCTGGGCCTGGCGGTTCCGGTGACGGCCAGCTTCATCATCTCCTGGGTGATCATTGGCCCGGCGCTGCAGAATGTCGGCGTCGAACCATTCGCCGCGGCCATGTTCATCTTCTACTACTCGGTGCTCAGCGAGGTCTCGCCGCCGACGGCGCTATCCCCGTTCGCGGCGTCGGCCATTACCGGCGGCAAGCCGATCAAGACGATGTGGCTGACCTGGCGTTACACCCTCTCGGCGTTCCTGGTCCCGTTCATCTTTGTGCTGTCCGACGCCGGGATCGGCCTGCTGATGTCCGGCGGCTGGCAGGCAGTACTGCTGTCGCTGGTGACCTCCGTCGTCGCCGTGGCCGCCCTCGCGGTGGCAACCGGCGCCTGGCTGATCGGTCCGGCCAAGTGGCCTGAACGGGTGCTGCTCGGCGTCGGTGCCCTGACGCTGCTGGCGATGGAGCCGATCGCGATGGCTGTTGGTGCAGGCCTGATTGTGGTTGGTTTGCTCATCCACCTTGCCGGTCACCGGCGTGACCGCGGCAGGCCCGACCCCTCGCCGGCGCTGTCCACAGATGCGTCGTGACGGGCACGCCCGCCGGTCCCTGGGCAACCGGGGATTCGGGCCCTGGCGCTGCCCGGCGAACCGGGACGGCGTCGGCGGTGCTGCAGGCCGTGCTGGTCACCACCACCGGCGTGCTGCCTGCGTTTCTGGTCGGCGCGCTGGCGGTGCAGATCCGCGACGATCTGCAGATCGGTCCGGCCGAGATCGGGATCGCCGCAGCGACGCTGTTCACGGTCAGCGGGGTGCTGGCCCGGCCGCTGGGACGGCTGGTGCAGCGGATCGGCGCCGGCACCGGGATCGCCATCTCCGCGACCTGCGCTGTGCTGGCCTTGGGCGGGATCGCCGCCACCGGATCCTTCGCCCTGCTGATCGCCGCCATGGTGGCAGGTGGACTGGCCAACGCCATGGCGCAGCCCTCGGCCAACCTGCGGATCTCGCGGGCGGTCAGCTCCTCCCGGCTGGGGCTCGCCTTCGGCATCAAGCAGTCCGCCATCCCGGCGGCCACCTTGCTGGGCGGGCTGGCCGTGCCCGGCATTGCGCTGGTGTTCGGCTGGCGGTGGGCCTTCATCATCGGGGCATCGCTGGCCGCCGTCATCGCGGTATGGTCGGCGGTGAATGGGCGCGGCCCGCGGGTGGACCGGCTGACCAGCGGCGGCAACGACGACGGCGGGCAGAAGGACCGCGGCACTCCGCTGGGCGGGCTGCTGATGGTGACAATCGGCGGCGGGCTCGCCGCGGCGGCGGCCACATCGCTGGGCGTGTTCCTGGTCGACTCGGCCGTGCAGACCGGCATCGAGCCCGGCACCGCCGGACTGCTCTTTGCCGCGGCGGCCGGCAGCGGTCTGCTGATCCGCATCGGGCTGGGCGCGGCCATGGACCGGCATCCCACTCGAAGCCCCTACGTGCTGATTGCCAACCTGCTGTTCGGCGGCACGGCCGGATTCCTGCTGCTGACCATCGGCACGCCACTGTCCGTGGCGGCCGGCGCCTGGCTGGCCTACGCCGCCGGCTGGACCTGGACCGGGCTGTTGCATTTCGCCGTCGTGCGGGACAACCGGGCGTCAGCGGCGTCGGCCACCGGCATCCTGCAGACCGGGCTGTCCTTCGGATCCGCCGCCGGACCGCTGCTGTTCGGTTTGCTGGTCGAAGCCACCTCCTACCGCACGGGGTGGTTCACCGCAGCCGGCACCGCGCTGGCCGCCGGCATTATCTTCCGGATCGGCCGGATCATGATCCGCCGTTCGCGCGGCCAGCCCACCGGATACAAAGCCAACGCCAGAGCTAAGGAGAATAGATGAACCAGCCCAGCTACGCCGTCGTCGGCGGCGGGATCCTCGGGGCGGCGACCGCCCGTCAGTTGCTGCAGCTGAAGCCCGGCGCGCGTGTGACCCTGCTGGAGAAGGAACCGGTGCTGGCCGAACATCAAACCGGCCACAACAGCGGCGTCGTCCATGCCGGCCTGTACTACACGCCGGGCTCCTTGAAGGCGAAGCTGTGCCGGCGCGGGGTGGGCCTGCTGCAGGATTTCTGCGCCGAGCATGAGCTGACCTACGACGAATGCGGCAAGGTTCTGGTGGCCCTCAATGGGACCGAAAAGGCCCGGCTGGCCGACATTGCCGGACGGGCGCGAGCCAATGGCGTCCCCGGCGTGCGGGAACTGGACCAGGCGGAACTGGCCGACATTGAGCCACACGTGACCGGGGTGGCGGGACTGCATTCGCCGCACACCGCCATCGTCGACTACGCCGCGGTGACCCGGGCGATGGCGCAGGACATCGTCGACGCCGGTGGAACCGTCCGCACATCCTTCGAAGTCACCGGGCTGCGCCAGGACGGGCAGCAAACGGTGATCCAGGGCAGCGACGGGCAGGAGGAACGCGCCGACCGGGTGGTGCTCTGCGCGGGGCTGCAGTCCGACCGGGTCGCAGCGCTGGCCGGGGATGAGGCGGATCCGCGCATTGTGCCCTTCCGCGGCGAGTACTACCTGCTCCGCCCGGAGCGCCGGGACCTGGTCCGCGGACTGATCTACCCGGTCCCCGACCCGCGGTACCCCTTCCTCGGAGTGCACATGACGCCGCGGGTCGACGGCGAGGTCATGGTCGGACCCAACGCCGTGCTGGCGCTGGCGCGTGAAGGCTACGGCTGGTCGAGGATCTCGGGTCGGGACCTGCGCGACGCCGTCGGCTGGCCCGGATTCCGCCGCTTCGCGGCCAAGCACTGGCGTACCGGGGCGACCGAAATGCTCGGGTCATTGAGCAAGCAAAGGTTCATCGGAGCGGCCCGGCGCTACGTTCCGGAATTGACGACGGCGGATGTGGTCCCCGGGCCGCGCGGAGTGCGCGCGCAGGCGCTCGACGCCGATGGGTCGCTGGTCGATGACTTCCGGATTAACCGCCGCGGCTCGGTGCTCAGCGTCCGCAACGCCCCGTCCCCCGCTGCGACGTCGTCGTTGGCCATTGCCGAACATATTGTCGATACTCTGCTGGATCGAAAGGAAGCTGCTGCATGAATACGCTCACGCCGGGATTATGGGGTGTGCTCGCCACTCCCTTCAGGTCCCCGGATTTCACCCTGGATACCGAATCGCTGCGGGCCGAGGTCCGGTTGTTCGCGCGGGTTCCCGCGACCGGGTTGGTGGCCCTCGGGGTCTTCGGAGAAGGCATGGCGCTGAATACCGAAGAACAGGCCGACGTGGTCCGCTCCGTGGTCGATGAGGCCGCAGACACCCCGGTGGTGGTGGGCTTGTCGGCGCGGACGACGGCGGTCGCCGTCGAGCAGGCGCGCACCGCGGTGGACGCGTCCGGGCCGTCCCTGGCGGCGTTGATGGTGCAGGTCAACAGCGGCAATCCGGACGTGCTGGTCCCCCACCTGACGGCCATCCATGAGGCGACCGGGGCACCGATTGTGATCCAGGATTATCCGGTGGCCTCGGGCGTGCACATCAGCGGCGCGCAGTTGCTCGCCGCGGTCGAGCAGTGCCCGTTCACCGCTGCGGTGAAGTCCGAGGCGCCGCCGACGGCACTGGCCATTGCGGAGTTGACCGGCTCCACGGACGTGCCGGTCTTCGGCGGGCTCGGCGGCGTCGGGCTGTTGGACGAGCTGGCCGCCGGTGCCGCCGGAGCGATGACCGGCTTCTCCCACCCCGAAGGTTTGCGGGCGGCCCTCGATGCCTGGGCCGATGGCGGCTATCCGGCCGCCCGCGATGCCTTCGCTCCGTGGCTGCCGATGGCGAACTTCGAGGCGCAGCCAGGGGTCGGGCTGGCGCTGCGCAAGGAGGTATTGCGCCGCCGCGGGGTGATCGCCGAGTCGATTGTCCGGCCGCCGGCGAAGGTCCTTCCTCAGCGGCTGGCCGCCCTGATCGACGCACACCTGTCAGCGATACCAGTGGAGGTTAAGTAGTGGATACGGGATTAGAGGGAAAGAATGTGCTGGTGCCCGGCTCCAGCTCGGGAATCGGGCTGGCCATTGCCACCGCGCTGGCCGCCGAGGGCGCCAATGTGGTGCTCGCCGCTCGCCGCGGCGAGCTGGTCGCCGCCGAAGCGGCGAAGCTGCCGTCGGCCGTCGGGGTTGAAATCGACATGAGCGACGACGGCGCCCCGGCCACCTTGGTGGCCGAGGCTCAGAAGGCGTTCGGTCCGGTCGACGTACTTGTCCTCAACAGCGGCGGCCCGCCGCCGGGCACCGCCGCCGGCGTCGACGACGAACAGGTGATGGCGGCCGTGCACCAGTTGCTGGTCCAGCACCAGCGGCTGACCTCGCTGGTGTTGCCCGGCATGCGGGAGCGCGGCTGGGGCCGGATTGTCGCGGTGGGGTCCAGCGGGATTCAGTCGCCGCTGCCCAACCTGGCGCTGTCCAACATCGGCCGCGCCGGACTGGCCGGCTACCTCAAGACCCTCGCGGCGGAAGTCGCGGCCGACGGCGTCACGGTCAACATGGTGCTGCCCGGCCGGATCGACACCGACCGGGTGGGAACGATCGACGCCAACGCGGCCAAACGGACCGGGCGCAGCGCCGAAGAGGTCCGCGCCGAGTCCATGGCCTCCATTCCCGCCGGCCGGTACGGCAGCCCGGACGAGTTTGCCGCCGCCGTCACCTTCCTGGCCAGCGCGCCGGCGTCGTACATCACCGGCGAGCAGCTGCGCTGCGATGGCGGAATGGTCCGCGCCTACTAAGGCCAAAGCCACGGTTATACGAAAGGACATCAGATGCAGCTTGCCTCCATCCGCGAGTCTCCTAACAGCACCGCCGGCGCGGGCGCCGCCGTCATCGTCGATCCACAACGCGGGGCCGCGCTGGCGGCCGACCTGCTGCCCGGCTTCACCGGTGACGCGCTCGAGGTGCTGGCCGCCGGACGGTGGAACGAACTCGAAACAGCCGCCGCGGCTGCCGGTGACGACCTGTTCCGCCGGGACGTCACCTTCACCGCTCCATACCGGCATCCGCGGATGATCTGGGGCATCGGGCTGAACTACGCCGAGCACGCTTCCGACCTGACCGAAGGTGTCCCGGAGGAACCGGCGTCGTTCATTAAGGCCGACCACACCGTGATCGGGCCCGGCGAGGAGATTCCGCTTCCGGAGCAGAGCGAGCGCACCACCACCGAGGCCGAGCTGGGGCTGGTGATCGGCCGCTACTGCCGGAACGTGGAACCGGAGGACGCGGTGTCGTACCTGGCCGGGGTGGTGCCGGTGCTGGACCAGACCGCCGAGGACATCCTGCAGCGCAATCCGCGCTTTTTGACCCGGTCCAAGAACTTCCCCGGGTTCTTTTCTTTTGGGCCGCGGATTGTGCCGGTCGATGAGGTGATGCAGGACGGTTCGCTGGCCGATATCGAGGTCTCAACCGTGGTCAACGGCGAAGTGCACCGGCACAATACAGTGTCCAACATGCGCTACGACCCGGCCTACCTGATCAGCTTCCACAGCAAGGTGATGCCGCTGTATCCGGGCGACATCATCTCCAGCGGCACCCCCGGCGCCGTCCACATCCGACCAGGCGACGTAGCCGAATGCCGGATCCCCGGCATCGGCGTACTGACCAACCCGGTGACCGGCCCGGCCTCGGTTGGCCTTGGCACCAGACCGGCGTCGGACCGCAGCGGGACACAAGACGAGGAGGCACGATGACGGGCGCACTGGATGGACTGAAGGTGGCCGATTTCTCCCGGGTGCTTGCCGGGCCCTTCGCCACCATGATGCTGGCGGACTTCGGCGCCGACGTGATCAAGGTCGAACGGCCCTCCGGCGACGACACCCGCAGCTGGGTCCCGCCGGTGGATGATTACGGCGTGGGCACCTACTTCTCCAGCGTGAACCGGAACAAGCGCTCCATCACCTGCGACCTGGGCACCGACGACGGCCTGGCTGAAGCCACCGCCGTCGCCATGGAAGCCGACGTGATTATCGAAAACTTCCGCCCCGGGGTGATGGAACGTTACGGGCTGGACTACGAAACCCTGCACGCCAAGCGCCCGGAGACGATCTACTGTTCCATCACCGGGTTCGGCAGCACCGGCGGAGCCAACCTCCCGGGCTACGACCTGCTGGTCCAGGCCGTCGGCGGGCTGATGAGCGTCACCGGCTCGCCCGATTCGGAGCCGAGCAAAGTCGGAGTGGCGCTGGTCGACGTCGTCACCGGACAGAACGCCGTCGTCGGCATCCTCACCGCGCTGCGTGCCCTCGACCAAACCGGCGCCGGGCAGCGGGTGGAGGTCAACCTGCTCTCCTCGCTGCTGTCCGGGCTCGTGAACCAGGCCTCCAGCACCCTGGCCACCGGGCAGGCGCCGCAGCGGATGGGCAACGCGCATCCTTCCATCGCCCCCTACGAGACACTGCAGACCTCCGACGGCCCGCTGGCTGTCGCCGTCGGCACCGACAAGCAGTTCCAGGCGCTGACCCGGATGCTGTCCGTGCCCGAGCTGGGCACGGATCCGCGGTTCGCGGACAACTCGTGCCGGGTGGCCAACCGTGATGAATTAAAGTCGCTGTTGGAGGAGCAGTTGCGGAACAACTCCGCCGCGAATTGGGCTTCGGTGCTGACCGACGAAGGCGTGCCAGCCGGGAAAGTGAACTCCATCGTCGAAGCGCTGGGACTGGCCGAAACACTGGGCTTGGCCCCGGTGGTCGAAATCGACGCCGGAGACGGCTCCCGGGCCAGCCAGCAGGTGGCCAACCCGATCCGCCTCTCCGGCACGCCCGCCGAGTACCGGAAAGTACCGCCGCTGCTCGGCGAACACACCGGTGCATCGTTCTCCGGCCCCGGCTGACTGTCTCGTCCTCCCCTGCCCCGCAACTCCCACGACCGCTCCCCTGACCCGAAAGAATCACCATGACTGAACCCGCAGACCTGACCGGCATCGACACCCTGCTCACCGACGACGAAAAGGCAGTCCGCAGCCGGGTCCGCTCCTTCGTGGACACCGCCATCCGGCCCAACATCGCCGACTGGTATGAGAACGCCGTCTTCCCGCTGGACATCGTGCCGCAAATGGGCGAACTCGGGCTGCTCGGCATGCACCTGAACGGGTACGGCTGCCCGGGACGCACCGCCGTCGAATACGGGCTGGCCGCGATGGAACTGGAGGCCGGCGATTCCGGGCTGCGGACCTTCGTCAGTGTGCAAGGGTCGCTGGCGATGAGCGCGATCCACAAACACGGCTCCGAAGAGCAGAAGAACGACTGGCTGCCGAAAATGGCGTCCGGCGAGGCGATCGGCTGCTTTGGACTGACGGAGCCGACGGCGGGGTCCGACCCGGGGAGCATGGAAACCTTCGCCGCCCGCGACGGCGCCGGCGATGACGCCGACTGGGTGATTAACGGCCGCAAGCGGTGGATCGGTTTGGCCTCCGTGGCGCAGGTGGCGGTGATCTGGGCGATGACCGACGACGGCGTCCGCGGCTTTGTGGTGCCAACGGATACCCCGGGGTTCAAAGCCACCGCTATTGAGCAGAAGCTCTCCATGCGCGCCTCCGTCCAATGCGACATCGAACTGACCGATGTGCGGCTCCCGGCGAGCGCGATGCTGCCCAAGGCCAAGGGGCTGCGCGGGCCGTTCGAGTGCCTGAACGAGGCCCGGTACGGAATCATCTGGGGTGCCATGGGTGCCGCACGGGACAGCTACCTGAGCGCGCTCGACTACTCCAGGCAACGGTTGCAGTTCGACAAGCCGCTGTCCGGATACCAGCTGACCCAGGAAAAGCTGGTGAACATGGCCCTGGAGATCAACAAGGGGTCGCTGCTGGCAGTGCAGCTCGGCCGGCTCAAGGACGCCGGGCAGCTGCAGCCCCACCAGATTTCCGTCGGCAAGCTGAACAACTGCCGCGAAGCCATCGGGATCTGCCGCGAAGCCCGCGCCATGCTCGGCGGCAACGGGGTCACCCTGGATTATCCGCCGCTGCGCCACGCCAACAACCTGGAGAGCGTACGCACCTACGAAGGCACCGACGAGGTGCACACCCTGATCCTGGGCAACCACATCACCGGCACCCCCGCCTTCCGGTAAGCCGGTGATATTTATCCGCCAGATCGTCGACGGACTTCCCTATTTCGCGGATCCATCGAATGCATAATTATTCGCCCGGGCGCCGTCTCCCTGGGAAGTGCAAATAGCCTCGGCATCACTCCCACTGCCATACCTACTTCCAGCTGGCAACGTGTGTCACTTGAGGATCCCTCTGCGGGCCGTGAGGTACGTCGCAGAAGTAGACTGGCAGATTCAGCTCGATGGTGAGCTCCGGTTGCTCAGCCAACCACCTGCCTCGATCCCATGTCAGGGAAGCCGTTGCTCGGCCTGCAGCTCGCGGAAGCTTGACGTTAGGGCCGCCCGAACAACGTCAGCCTTGATGCCGTCAGTTCGCCTCTTGACGGACGTCCGTGCCGTGCTCGGCGAACGCCTTAAAGTCCTGCATCTGCTGTCGCGACTGCTTGCGGAAGGAGCCGGGCATCAGAAGCCCCACCAGCCGCATCAGCAACCCGTCGAACCGAAACTCGCTCTCGCTCTCCCACAACGTAGTGTCCGGACCGGCTTCGATTAGCCGGTCGCGCTGGGCCTGCCACATGCTCTCGGCGGCAATCTCGCGTTCGTAGTGCACGACGACCGAGCTGTGTACTCCGTGCAGGTCCGCGGGCTCCAGGCGCGTGATGGTCTCGGTGGCCTCCATCCGCTGCTTGCCCATCTGAAACACGACGCGCGAGGTGGTGCCGACCTGGCCGTGTGCCCCGTTCACCGGCTCGTGCAGCACTAGGCCCCGCAGCCACTTCGGCATCAGCGAGGGGTCGGCGATCAGCTGGAGCACCTCGTCGCGAGGCAGCGCGATCTCGATCGAGGTGGTGTACTTCATCGCGCGTCCCCGGTGGGCAGGTAGAACGCGGTAGTGGCCTCAATCGCGGCCGCGACGTGGTCCGGTTCGCCGCCGCCGGCCAGGTGGGCCTCGCCCCAGGCGGCGGCGCTGCGCCGACTGAACTCGTGTCCGGCGGGCGATGCCCGGAACTCCTCGTGGTCGAGAACCTCGCCGTCGCCCAGGAACTTGGCGAGGGTGAGAAGGTGCAGGTCCCAGCCAACGCCGCCGGCACCGGGGCCGTAGGTGGGAAACATGGGCTCTCCGACGGCCGCGGCGTGGACGAGCTCGAACTCGGTGTCCCCGGCCGAGCCAGGAGACAGGCGCACCTCGACCTCGCTCGTGCCTGGCCACTCGTCTGCCCCGGGCCCGAACATCCAGGACACCCGCAGCAGGCGCGGTGGCTCGCAACGGAGTATCTCGCCGTGCTCGCCGCCTTCAAGCTCGAATGTCCCGCCGAGGCGGAGGTCGCCGGTGACCGGCTTCATCCAACGGCTCAGTCGCTCGGGGCTGGTGATGGCGTCCCATACGTCGTTGACGTGCGCGTCGTAGCGACGCCTCAGCTCCATGGTGTACGCGTCGCCGGCAGGCAGGCTCGCCTTGCCCATCTTCCGGCGCGCAGCGGCCAGTTCGTCCAGTACGTCCTTCATGTCATGCTCCTTTCGCTGGCGAATCGGCCTCGCCAACACTTGGGGTGCGGGATGCACGCCTGCCGCGGGCCAGCTCAGTCCCCAGGGCATCGAGCCGCTGATCCCAGAACCCGCGAAACCGGTCCAACCACTCGTCAACCTCACTCAGCGATGTGGGGTCGACGGCGTAGAACCGGCGAGCCCCCTCAGCCCGGACCGAGGCGAACCCGTTCTCACGCAGAACGCGCAGATGCTGCGAGACAGCCGGCTGAGACAGTGTGAACTCGACCCGGATCACGTCCGTGACCGCGCCAGAGGTCTGCTCACCGTCGGCGAGCAGTTCCAGAATGCGTCGGCGCACCGGGTCGCCGAGGATGTCGAACGCGTGCACGAGGCAAAATATACCGGTCTTAACTTATATAAGCAAGTACTGGTATTTCGCCCTTGCCCCTCGGCGTCGACGCCCGTTGACACCCGGCATGCCCAGTCAATGCTGGTGTCGGACGAGACCTGCATCCGGTGCCAGGTGAAGCCGACATAGCTAAGCGAGGAAATAGCGGCCGAGTACTTCGACGCATTCAAGCCTCCGACCGCAGAAGGCACGCTGTACGTCATCCGTTAGTAGGGAGGGTCCCGTAAGACCAACCTCCACCGGACACACCCGACCCTGACCAGCACCGTTGAAGTGTCGCGACCGAGACCGTCCCAGTTACCCCGTCCGGTGATCTGTCCGGTGACGGGGCCTTATGTGACACACATGTTGGGACCCCACGAGATGTCGGTTTCGCCCACCTCGCCGTGCCGGGCCAGTCCTGTCGACAACCGAACACCCATGCGTTAACCAACGGATGTCTAATCAACATGCCGCATATTTATACAAATTCAATCGCACCATCAGAGGCCGCCCTGCTGAGGTGAAATCCGGAAATTGGCGGGGGTTTACAAAATACGCCCGCACCGGAAAGATGTGCGACGCCTGACTGACAGTGCATCCAGTTTCCGCCGGTACAGTCGTGGCCATGGGACCACGTGAAGGCGGTGACACCGGCAATCGGCGACTGCCCCGGCGGATCACGCCAATGGGGCGGTTCCTGCTCAGGTCCGCCGGAAGGCTGGCCGAATGGATCGGCCCGCGGTGGACGGTGCTGCTCATCCTCGCGGTCGGCGCCACCGTCGTCACCATGATGACGGCGGCCTCGGCCGAAATCTACGACGCCGTGTCGGAGTCCGACGACATCGCGTCCCTCGACCGGCCGGTGCTGCACGCTGCGGTCGAAATGAGGACGCCGTGGCTCAACGACGCGGTGACCGCCTTCACCAATCTGGGCGGGAAAATCATCATGCCCGTGCTGGCCGCGATCGCCACCGGCATTCTGGTCTACCTGCGCCAGTCCGTCGCCCCGCTGATCCTGATGGTGGCCGCCGCGGCAGGATCCTTGTTGATGACGATCGTGGGAAAAGACGCCATCGGCCGGATGCGCCCGCCGCTGGAGGCGGCCGTTCCACCGTTCTCCACCTCGCCCTCGTTCCCCAGCGGCCACACCTTGAACGCCACGGTGATTGCCGGCGTCGTCGCCTACATTCTGGTGCTGCACCTGCGCACCAACCGTTCCCGGATCCTCGCCATCGTGCTCGCCGGCCTGTTCGCTGTCGCCATGGGGCTCAGCCGTGTCTACCTCGGGCACCACTGGCTGACCGACGTCGCCGTCGCCTGGACGCTTGGCCTGGCGTGGCTGGCCGTGTTGATTACCGCCCACCGCCTGCTGTTCACGTTGAAAAAGCGGCGGAAGCACAGGGCCTGAACGCCTCCGACGCTGCGGGATCCGCCGTCAACCTCTGGCCCATGTGTGCGGGGCCGGTCGCCTGGTGCTGGGCAGCGAATTGTCCAGCCGCCACTGGTGGATCCATTCGGGGAGCACCAGATCCGCCGGGGGCTGGCCGAGTTCGGCGAAGATCTGCTCATTCGTCACTGGCCCGTCCGGCGAAACCAGGCGCGTGGCGATGTAGGCACGAGCGTAGATCTCGCCGTTGGCCACCATCCGTTGCTCGAAATAAATGGCACGTTCGTCGAAGCCAATGATCTTCGTCCCGATGGAGTACCGCTGGCCCAAGGTGAGGGACTTGCGAAAACTGATCGTCTCCCCCGCCACCACCGGGCTCCACCCTTGGCGCCGCATGCCGTCCCAGATTCCGCTGCGCACCATCAGGTCGAACCGGCCCAGATCCATCAACGACAGGTACATGCCGTTGTTGATGTGCATCGCGATGTCGATATCGGTCGGCAGCACCCGCAGCGGCATGGCCGAGGCATCCCAGATGCTCAATTTCGGCCGGCGCCGGGCGAGGAACAGTTGCAGCAGCGTGCGGAGGAGTAAATGCATACCCTCAATGTTACTGAACGGTAACTTAGTGTGCGAGCCGGGTGCCAGGCGGAATAGAGAAGCCTGTTCTTCGGTTGCACGCGGCGTACCCGAAGACAACAGGAAGGTCTCACCGTGGCCACCAGCACCGGCATTCAACTCACCTCCCGACCCAACGGCTGGCCGGATCCGTCCGATTTCCGAACGGTGCGCACCGAGCTGCCGGCGCTTCAAGCCGGTGAAGTACGGGTGGCCAACGAGTTCATCTCCGTCGACCCTTATATGCGGGGCCGGATGAACGACGCGAAATCCTACGTGCCGCCATTCGAACTGGGCGAGACCATGGAAGGCGGGGCAGTTGGCCGCGTCACGGAATCGACCAGCGACGAGCTCTCCGCGGGGGACCTGGTGCTGCACAGCTTCGGCTGGCGTGATGTTGCGCAGGGACCGGCCGGCAAGTTCCGGAAAGTCGAGCCGGTGGAGGGCCTTCCGTCGTCGGTCTATCTGTCGGCTTTGGGCATGACCGGGCTGACGGCCTACGCGGGGCTGACGCGCATCGCCGGCATGCAGGAGAACGACGTCGTTTTCGTCTCGGGTGCCGCAGGAGCCGTGGGAAGCACGGCCGGCCAGATGGCACGGCTACTGGGGGCCAAACAGGTGATCGGGTCGGCCGGTTCGGCTGAGAAGGTCTCATTGCTCACCGGCAAGTACGGCTTCACCGACGCGTTCAACTACAAGGACGCCCCGGTCCGCGAGCAGTTGCCGGCGGCTGCGCCGGATGGCATCGACGTCTACTTCGACAACGTCGGCGGCGACCACCTCGAAGCCGCGATCGACGTCTTCAACACCCACGGCCGTGCCGCATTGTGCGGTGCGATCTCGCAGTACAACGAAACTGAGAAGTCGCCGGGGCCGGACAATATGTTCCAGCTGGTCGGCAAGAACCTGACGCTGCGGGGCTTTATCGTGCGCTGGCACGAGGACCTGCAGCCGGAATTCGTCGAGCGCATGTCCGGCTGGCTCCGCTCCGGCGACGTGGTTTTCGAAGAGACCGTGGTGGACGGTATCGATAATTCCGTGCAGGCCTTCCTGGACATGATGGCCGGCGCCAACACCGGCAAGATGGTGGTTAAGATCTAGGGAATTCGGGATGGCCAGAATGTGCGTATGCCCAATCCCGCCTCCCCAAACGTGTGCACGACCGTATTGTGAGGCCGGGCCCATAACGGGATAGTGGTTCATGATGACTCCAACCACCCCACAGACAACGACTGCCGAATTGCTGGAGCAACTCCAGAACGTGGAACTGCCGACCCTTGGGCATTTCCTCGAGGAAGGCTTCTGCCCACCTGAAATCAAAACGGTGGTCCCTGGAACCCGGATGACCGGGGTGGCTTGGTGCGGTGACCACCGCCGCGGCGCGTTCCAGGAATTGCGCCGGGGTGCTGGTCGATGGTCCGGTGACGGACGTGCCGGAGCTTGCGGCCGGAGAACTGCCGGTATTCTCCCGGGAAAGCACCAGTCTCACGACCAAGCGCCACGCTTCCGGGCAGGCAGAATTCGGGGTTCCTGTGACCATTGGCGGCGTGCGCGTCCGGCCCGACGATATCGTGCTGGGCGATGACAATGGTGTGCTCGTGCTGGATCCCGATGTGGATCCGGGGATCATCCGCCAGGCACACGCGTCCGACGAGGCGGAACCGGAGATCCTGTACCTGGGATAAGCGCCCGCCCATCCGCGGATTTTCGAAAAGGAGCAAACGTGACAACTGCCCAGCACAGAGACCGGATCCTTGCCGCCGTCGACGCCGCCTTTGACCAGCAGATTGCCTTCACCCGGGAGCTGATTTCCTGTCCGTCGACCCGGGCCCGTGAGGCTGGCATCCAAGACCTGATGTACCGGGCGCTGGAAAGCCGCGGGCTTGAGATGGACCGGTGGGAACTCGACTCAGCCGAACTCCGAAATCACCCCGGATATGGCCCGTCCACCGTGACCTACGACGGCATGGACAACGTCGTCGGCACTTATCGTCCCGCGGCGGACCGGGGACGGTCGCTGATCCTGAACGGCCATGTCGACGTCGTTCCCACCGGACCCGAGGAAACCTGGAGCCGCGGACCGTGGGACGCCGCGGTCATCGATGGCTGGCTGTACGGGCGTGGCAGCGGTGACATGAAGGCAGGGGTGGCCGCCAACCTGTTCGCCCTGGACGCGATCCGCGCGGCCGGACTGGACCCCACCGCACCTATCCATGTGCAGTCCGTGCCGGAAGAGGAATGCACCGGAAACGGCTCATTGGCTGCCCTCCTGCGTGGCTATAGCGCCGATGCCGTGGTCATTCCCGAGCCCGAGGAAAACATGCTCGTGAGGGCCAACGTAGGTGTGCTCTGGTTCAAGGTCCGCGTTTCCGGCCGGCCCACCCATCCCCGGGAAATGGGCGAAGGCTTCAACGCCATCGACGCCGCATACACCGTGATGGGCGAGCTTCGGCAGCTGGAGGACCGCTGGAACTCGGAGAAGTCCTCACACCCATATTTCGGGGACCTGGACCATCCGATCAACTTCAATTTCGGGGGTATCCGCGGCGGCGACTGGCCGTCCAGCGTTCCCGCCTGGTGCGACATCGACGTCCGCGCCGCGATCTATCCCGGGGTCTCCGCTGACGAGGCCTGGGAGCAGGTCCAGGAATGCCTGCACGCCACCCGGCTGCCGCTGACTGCCGAGAGGACCGGCTTCTATGCAGAAGGCTATGTCCTCGAGGAAGGCTCCGACGCCGAGGAGACGTTGGCGGCAGCGCACCGTCACAGCTTCGGCTCGGATTTGCAGAGCTTCACGACGCCGGGATACCTGGACGGGCGTGTGTTTACGCTCTACGGAGGCATTCCAAGTCTGGTGTACGGTCCGGTCTCAGAAGCCATCCATGGTTTCGACGAGCGGGTGGAGCTGGAGTCGGTCCGCAAAGTCACCAAGACGATTGCCCTCTTCATTGCCGATTGGTGCGGCGTCGAGGACAGGTAGCGCCGCCGGGTCTCTCTACAGGTGTGGCAGCACCAGAGTCCGGTAACGGTCGGCGACCGTCTGCACCACCTCGGCCGGGGAACTGTCCCAAATCTGCTGGTTGAAAATTTCCACTTCGACCGGCCCGGAGTAGCCCGTCTGCGATATCCAGTTGCTGATAGTGGCGAAGTCGATGTACCCGTCGCCCATGTACCCACGTGAAAGCAGCGCGTCGGAGGCGATGGGCAGGTTCCAGTCGCAGACCTGGTACGAGGCGAGCCGGCCCTGCTCCCCTGCCGCGCGGATCTGCTGCTCCAGCTGCGGGTCCCACCAGACGTGGAACGTGTCGACGACGACGCCAACCGTCCGGCTTGGGAAGGGAGCGGCAAGGTCCAGGGCTTGTCCCAGGGTGGACAGTACCGCCCGGTCGGCCGCATACATCGGATGCAGCGCCTCAAGCACCAGCCGCACGCCGTGCTCTTGGGCCACCGGCGCCAACTCGGCGAGACGATCGGCCACCCGCCCGCGGGCGGCGGCGATATCCCGCTCGCCATCGGCCAGGCCTCCAACCACCATGATCAGTTCGCTGGTGCCCAGGGTGGCAGCCTCGATGATGGCCTGCACGTTGTCCTCGTAGGCACGCCGCTGCCCGCCGTCGTCGGCCGCCGTCAGGAAACCGCCCCGGCAGAGACTGGAAACCTGCAACCCCGCATCGGCCACCAGCTTGGCCGATTTTTCCAGCCCGGCCTCGGCGACACGGTCCCGCCACAGGCCGATATGCCCCAGCCCTGCCGCAGCAGACAGCTCGACTGCCTCGGCCAGGGTGGACTTCTTGATGGTGGCTGTATTCAGCGACAGCCTCTCAAATGCGTTCATCGAACCACTCCATGGGTAGTCAGCAGTGCGTTAAACCGGTGCGCTGCCAGTTCAGGATCTTCAATCAGCCCGGCTGCGTCCGCCAGTTCCAACGTCCGTCCGAGGTGGACAATAGACCGGCCGGAGTGCAGCCCGCCGGCCATCTGGAATCCGGGCTGCTTGCCATTGATCCAGGACAGAAACGCGATACCGGTCTTGTAATAGAACGTCGGTGCGCTGAAGATATGCAGACCGAGCTCGCGGGTGGTATCGAAGATTTCCCGGCCGCGCGACGGCTGTCCGGCGTCGTATTCCTGCAGCGCGGCGGAAGCCGCAGGATAAATTGCCGCGAAGATGCCCAGCAGCGCGTCCGAGTAATGCTCGCCGTCGCCATGGATGAGTTCAGGGTAGTTGAAGTCGTCCCCGGTATAGAGCCGCACTCCTGATGGCAGCACGGCGCGGAGCGAAACCTCGTGCGCGGCGTCCAGCAGGGACACCTTGACGCCGTCGACCTTTCCGGCGTGTGCCTCAATGACGGCACGGAAAGATTTGGTGGCGACATCGATGTCGGCACTCCCCCAGTAGCCTTCCAAAGCCGGATCGAACATCGGCCCAAGCCAGTGCAGAATCACCGGATGGTCCGCCTCGGCCAGCAAGGTCCCGTAGACGTACTGGTAGTCCTCCGGGCCTTCGGCCACTGCGGCGAGCGCGCGGGAGGCCATCAGGATGACCTTCGCCCCGGCGGTGCTGACTACTTCAATCTGCTCGCGGTACGCGTCCACGACGGCGTCGAGACCGGCCTTGCCGGATGGCAGCGAATCCAGGTCCAGATGATCTGTGCCTGCCCCGCACGCGAGCAGGTCCCGCACGGATTTACCGGCGGTGGCCGGAGCCTGGGAGGCGACGACGGCGGCCGCTTCCTTTCCGGATTGGCGGATCAGCTCATGGGTCGCGGCCCAGTCGAGCCCCATCCCCCGCTGGGCGGTGTCCATCGCATCGGCTACCCCGAGACCGTAGGACCACAACTCATGCCGATAGCCCAGCGTGGCGTCCCAGTCGAGAACCGCCGGTGCCCCGGGAACGTTATTGGCCGTCACTTCCGGCACCACGTGTGAAGCGGCATAGGTGAAGCGCGATGTCAGCGGCGCGGTTGGTTTTTCCCACCGGCCGGCGTTCTTCAGCTCATACGTCTTGAATCCGCCGTCGTCCGTTGGCAGCTGCAGCCGGCTCACAGCGTGATCCCCGGGATGTCGACGGTGCGGCGCTCGGCCGAAGACTGCAGACCAAGTTCGGCCAATTGCACGCCCCGTGCGGCGGAAAGAAGCCCGAAGCGGTGCGGACGCTCGTTGATGACGTCGTGCAGGAATTCCTCCCATTGCAGCTTGAACCCGTTGTCCAGCTCCGCATTGGCGGGCACCTCCAACCACTGGTCGCGGAACGACTCGGTCACCGGCAAGTCAGGATTCCACACGGGCTTGGGCGTATGGGCGCGTTGCTGCGCTACACACTTCTGCAGACCGGCCACGGCCGAGCCGTGTGTGCCGTCGACCTGGAACTCCACCAGTTCATCCCGGAAGACGCGCACCGCCCACGACGAATTGATCTGCCCGACAACCTCATCCCCTTCCGGGGTTTCCAAGTCGAAAATTCCGTAGGATGCATCGTCTGCGGTGGCTTCGTAGCGGTCGCCGCGCTCATCCCAACGTTCGGGGATATGGGTCACGGCGCGGGCATTTACGCTCTTGACGGAGCCGACGATGCCCTCCAGGACATAATTCCAGTGGCAGAACATGTCGGTCGTCATACCGCCGCCGTCTTCCTTGCGGTAATTCCAGGAAGGACGCTGCGCGGCTTGATGCTCCCCTTCGAACACCCAGTATCCGAATTCGCCACGGAGGGACAGGATGCGGCCGAAGAACCCTTCGTCAACCAGGCGCCGCAGCTTCACTAACCCGGGCAGGTACAGCTTGTCGTGTACGACGCCGGCCGTGATGCCAGCTTCGTCGGCCAGCTTCGCCAGCTCCACAGCCTCCGGCAGCGTCTCGGCCGTCGGCTTCTCGGTGAAGATACTCTTGCCCGCGGCTATTGCCTGTTTGAGCGTCGCAGGACGCAGTGACGTCATCGATGCGTCAAAGACAATGTCCACTGTGGGATCTGCAATAGTGCCCTCCAGATCCGTAGTCCAACTGTCCACCTTGTGCTTCTCAGCCAGGTCCCTGAGTTTCGCTTCATTCCGGCCAATCAGGATCGGCTCCACCTGAACCTTCTGCCCGTCGGGCAAGGTCAATCCACCGGCATCCCGGATGGGCAGGATGGATCTAAGCAGGTGCTGCCTGTATCCCATGCGGCCGGTAATACCGTTCATCGCAATGCGAAGGGTCTGTTCGTGAGTCATTAGTTCTCCTACTCGAAGGGAAAGCGCTTTCCAGTTTACGGTCACAACGTTTAAGGATCAACCCAGAATCGGCGGCGTTACGGCACACGCTGCCAAGTCTGCAGACGTCCGCACATACCGAACAGCCGTGACCCAGGCCGTTGCTCTGTCCTGGCCACTTCCCCGCCCGCAAGATGGTGATAGTTGCCGTCGGCCAGGGCCTTCAGCTGATGACGGGTCCGTTCGGTTTCAGCGGCAACGGTGTCATGCCATATCTCGTGCCAACGGGCAATCCGCGGTTGAACCAGCGCGGCGGCGAGTTGGTGGAATTCGCCCAGGGCAGCGACACCGTCCTGTTCCACGGCGGCCAGAAGTTGCTCGTAGCCGTCCATAGCGAGATCGCGGCGCGCCCTGGCGGCATCCGCCCGCTCATGATCCGCAGCCTCATTGGGGAGTGCGGCCGCCTTCGCGTAGGCATCAGGATCCCGGAGAGTTTCTATCGGAAAGGTCATCACTGCGTCTCCAGCTTCAGGCAGTCCGGCGTTTTGCATCACGACGACTATTTCCAGGCCGCCGGTGTTGACAAGACGATGAATGGTGCCCGGACTGAACCAGAGCACGCTGCCGGCGTTGAGCGCCTCGACTTGGAAACCGCCCGAACTGATCGTATGGGCTTCCCCGCTGCCGGCGACAACAACGTATGCCTCGGTGGAAACACAGTGCATGTGCGGGGAACCACCGTGCAGCCCGTCAGGAGCCTCCCAATCGTACACCTGCAGATTGCTGACGGCCGTACCGCCTGGAAATAGTGGTTGATTCATGGCGTAAACTCCATTGCAAGTCGAGTCAGGTCGCTGTCGTCGCAGTAACTGTCAATAAACACGTAACGGTGACGCAACTGCAGCGTGTCGTGATGGGACAGCACGACCTCTTCATCAAATGAGGGTGAGGGGCTGATGGCGGCAAATGGTTCATTCCGCACGAACCATTTGATCGGCGCCTGCGCGCTCGAACTACCAGCGTAGACCAGCACTGTTCCGCCGCCGTCGAAGTCGTCATGCTCGCCTGAGAGAGCAAGCCAGTCGGCCTTGGAACCCATAAACCCTCCATCCGCGGGAGATGCCGACGAACGCACACGGCCGCCCGTCCACGCCCTGGGTCCGCGCCAGAAGAACCCGGCATATCCGGCAGCCTCCCGTCCATGGGTCGTGGGGCTGCCTAGCTCGATCTCTTTCCCACTCACATTCTGAAGCGTTGAGGAGAAGTCGAGCGCCCAGATTCCCCGTCCAGAATCGACACTATTGAACGAATGTGTTCTGGTCTCGTCCATCCATTGGTCTCCCGATGGACTCACCCATTGCAGCCGCTCGGCGAAGGAAACCTCCGGTCCGGTGTCAGTGACGGAAGTGAACGTTTCGTGCCTGATGCTGCCCAGATTGTCGCGCCATTGGTAACCACCGTCTCGGGAGTAGGTAGGCCCGCCCCAGAAGTTAGCGTCGGAAACGTGGGACCACGTCATCTGCAGACCCTTGTGCCAGCGGTGATCCCACGGTCGATGCACGCTCAATGGAGCGCCCCGCAATGTTCTCAAGGGATGAAGGAAGGGTTTCGGCGCCTCCGCCGTTGGCGCCGTGGGCTCGAAGACATACCGCGCTATGTCCACACCGGCGGTCTTGACTATTAATGAATCATCAGTTCGACGCAGGCTAAGGGACTCAGGCATGTAGCGCTCCTTCCACGCTTGCGTACTCAAAAGGTGCATCGGGTGTCATCGTGCCGCCTTTCATCGAACGGTAGAAGGGATCGATGCGGTTTATATCGGTGCGCTTGACTGTCCGGCGGGTGATGGCGGACTTGTACATCCCGGCGATCAACTCCAGCACCCGGCGTCCGTCCCGGCCACTTGCCAGAGGGCGTTCGCCACGTTCCATAGAATCCAACAGCGAGCTCAGTTGCGCCCGATGGGAGCTGGCCAAATCTTGCTCCGGTTGCCAGGCAGGGGACTGGTCTGGATCGAGACGGTGCGGTGCGGCCGTCCATTTCCAGCAG
The DNA here is from genome assembly GCF_000430705.1 of Arthrobacter castelli DSM 16402. Lineage (GTDB taxonomy): Bacteria > Actinomycetota > Actinomycetes > Actinomycetales > Micrococcaceae > Arthrobacter_C > Arthrobacter_C castelli. Next base: position 113,460 of record NZ_AUMN01000003.1, on the reverse strand, counting down.
GAGTTATCGTAGCCATAGAGATGCTCGAGTTCGACAGTTGCATCGTCAAAGTCGAACCGAAGGTAGCTTGTCTCCCGGGGTGAGAGCAGGCTGTTGGTAACAGAGACCACGGCGCCCGATTCAAACCGGACAATCGCGCATGACACATCCTCGGTTTCCACGTCCCGCGCCGCCGTCGACATCTCCGCTGTAACCTCGCGCCAATCACCGAGCACAGACACCAGCAGATCCATCTGATGGATCCCATGCCCCATAGTCGGGCCGCCGCCTTCGGTGTCCCAACGCCCACGCCACGGGACCTCAAAATATTTCCCGTCGCGATACCAGAGGGTGTTGCAAATACCTATCAACGGCCGACCAAGAGTTCCCTCGGTCACATGCCTGCGTAGCCGTTGCGCCCCGGAGCCAAAACGTTGCTGGAACACATAACAGGCATATGGCCCGTCCGCCCGCTCGTGGGAGGACATCTCATCGTATTCCGCTAACGACAGTGCCGGGGGCTTCTCGCACCAGACCCAGGCCCCGGCATCCAGGCTGGCGACTACCGCGTCCCTGTGGGCTACCGGCGGAGTACACACCACTACCATATCCGGGGCCTCAGCTTGGAGCATCTGATACAGATCCGTATAGCGACCCGGAACGCCGAACTGCTCGGCCGCCGCTGAAAGCAACTCTGTGTTGATATCGACAAGCGCCACAACTTCGACCCGATCGCCCTCGGCTCTCAGCGCCGGCAGATGGTTTCCACGGGCTATGCCACCCGCGCCCACAACGGCGGCGCGAAATGGTTGTTTGACTTCGGACATGCATTCTCCTTTGGCGTAACTGACTAACAGACATGGATTACATTCGCCCAACCAAACAAAAACGCACTGTTTTTGCTTAGACTTCAGGGACTCTATAGCTTCATACCTGTCGTCGAGACGCCCTTGACAAGGTATTTTTGGAAAAATAGGAAGATTACTATTACCGGGATAATGGACAGAATCGACATCGCAAACAGCGCGCCCCACTGGCTATTCCCGGCATTACTGAGGAACAGGTTCAACCCGGTAGAAACTGTGAATTTACTCGGATCACTGAGATATACCAGTTGACTAAAGAAGTCATCCCAGGTCCAGTAAAACGCAAATATCGAAATCGTAATCAAGGCAGGCTTAGATAACGGGAGTATGACCCGCCAAAACACTTGAAATGTTGAACAACCATCAATAATGGCGGCTTCATCAAGCTCCTTTGGAAGCCCGCGAATGAACTGAACCATGAGGAAAATGAAGAAGGGCGTAATACTGACGCCCAAAAAGCTTGGCACGATCAATGGTAGGAACGTGTTGACCCACCCAAGTTCGTGGAAAATTATGTACTGTGGGATCAATGTTACTTGAATCGGCAACATAATTGACATCAGCATCAGGGCAAACATAATTTTCCTGAGTTTGAACTTTAAACGCGCGAAAGCGAATCCTGTAAGGCTGGCTATGAAAATGCTTCCAACCACAACAGCACCGGCTATGAGGAACGAGTTCAGAAAAAAAGTTCCAAACCCTACCCCGCCAGCGCCTTGCCAACCTACGACATAGTTCTGCAAGGTCCAGTTCTCGGGGATAAGCCCCGGCGAGGAAAATATCTCCGATGTTGGCTTAAAGGAGGAGAACAACATCCACAATACCGGATAAATCATTATTACGCTCAGTATAATGAGTACCGCGTGGGTACCCAGCAGCCGTACGTGGCGCTTCTTCGTACGCATAATCTAATTGTCCTCCGTGTCTTCGTAATGGACCCAGTACTTGGAGGTCAGGAATATGAAACCGGCAACGACAGCTACAACGATAAGAAAAACTACAGCCATAGCAGCGGCATACCCCATATGGAAATACTGGAACCCCTGGCGATACAGATACAGAACATAAAACAACGTTGAATTGATCGGCCCGCCATGCGTGATGATATAGCCTTGGGTAAACACCATAAACGCATTGATCGTTCCCATAACCAAGTTAAAAAAGATGACTGGCGATAACATCGGCAAAGTTATATGGAAAAACTGGCCAACCTTCGAGGCGCCGTCGATTGCCGCCGCCTCATAAAGTGGGTCTGGAATCTGCTTCAGGCCGGCGAGGAATATAACCATTTCAGAACCAAACTGCCATATGCTCAGGAGGACAATCACGTAAATCGCATACTGTGGCGAGGAAACCCATGCTGGTGGATCGTCAACCCCAATATTCATCAACACCATGTTAATGAGTCCCCGGTCACTGAATATGTTCTGCCACATGATTGCGACGCCAACACTTGTCCCAATCAGCGATGGTATGTAGAGCAATGTCCGGTAGATACCGATACCCTTGATATCTTGGCTGAGAAGCACCGCAAACAGAAGCGAAACGACTAGCCGAACCGGAACGGCGACCACGACGTACAACAGCGTGACCATCAAGGATGTGATGAACAGGTCGTCCGTGAGCATGGTGGCGTAATTATCGAGGCCCACCCATTCAGGTGGCGACAACAGATCATACTCAGTAAAGGACAGGTAGACTGATAACAGGAATGAACCGAGGGTCAGAGTAAGGAGCCCGATCAACCACGGCGTCAAGAACCCATAAGCGGTCAGGCTTCTTCTGATACCGTCATTCGGTCTACGTGCTGGGCGCGACGCGCGTGGGCGTCCAGCCTCCGAGGGACCAGCCTCGGACTCGTGAACTACTTCCGTAGATTTCGTTGTTGACACTGCGAGTCGCCTCTCCGGAATTTAGCTGGTGCTGAGAATCGAGCTTGCCTGATCCACAAACTTCGCTGCAGCCTCATCAGGTGTCAACTTCTTAAACTGAACCTGTTGCGCGATCTTAGTGAACAAGTCGATGATGCGACTCGTCGATGTCGGATCGACTGGCGGCGCTTCGCCCGCAACACTGGAGACCTTGCTAACGAAGTCGATCACTTTCTCATCCATTTTTGTTGCCCTGGACTTGACTTGAGCCCGGATGTCCTCGTTAATCGGCACGCCGCGTTCTGTCCCGAGAAGTTTGCTTGCTTCCGCGCTGTTGATCAAATAGTCCACGAGCTTTGTGGCATCACTCTTCTGAGAAGTTTCCTTTGAAATCGACCAATACATGCTGGGCTTGAGAAAGTATGGATGGTTACCACTGTCAAGATGTGGAAACATCGTCATGCCCAGCGGGCGGTTCATCAGTCCCTTCAAGGCCGTGTACTGACTGCTCCATGCGAAGCCGAACGCGGCCTGCTGCTTCACCAGCGGGTAGTCTTGGATCTCGCCGTGCCCGACGGATGCACTCACCTGAGCGGGTGGTGTAACTCCCTGTTCTTGAAGTTTTAACCAGTAGCGAAACCAATCTGCCACGGTTTCGGTCGATACGGCCATGGACTTCATGTCCTCGCTATAGAGCTGTTCACCCTTGTCGCGCGCGTAATACTTGAGATAAGATAGCTCGTCCATGATGTTTTGCGCACCGTACGTATCTGGAAGCTCTTTTGACACTTTCTTTGCTATATCAGCAAACTTGCTCCAGGTCAGTCGCTGAGTCGGATCGAACTTTATACCTGCCTCTTTTAAGATTGCCGGGTCGTAGAACATAGCTATTGCATTTACACCTGTCGGTATTGCATACAACTCATCATTGACTTCCCCTGTGGCCAGGCTTTCTTCATCAAGCTTGCTCAAGTCGAGATTTGTCTCATCAAAATTCATCAATGCGCCGCGTTCAGCATAGCTACGCAGATACTTTCTATCCATTTGGAGGACGTCAGGGGCGGAACCCCCAGCAAACTGGGTGGACATCTTCGCCCAGTACCCATCCCATCCAGTGAATTGCGGCGTCACTTTGATCTTGGAATTTTTCTTCTCAAACTGCTTCAACAAGTCGACTGTGTAATTGTTTCTGTCCTGAGATCCCCACCAAGCTACCGATAGTGCACCAGCGTCTTTAGAGCTCGTATCGCTACCACCTGAGCACGCAGTAATGGACAGGAGCGCTGTCGATACTACCGCTGCGATTATCGGCTTTGTATACTTCGTCATCATTAATCCTCTCCTCGTGATTTTGTCTCGACGCCAGTGTGGTCTCGTATTTTGCTTCATTTATTACGTCGCTATCGGGCCATTGGCCAAGTCCGGGACGTTTGGTTTACACACGTGGATGTAGTGGAAACCGAGTAGTGACTTGGATATGCCTTATTTATCAGTGCGTGGATGTGAAATTGTCTATTTGCTGGTCATTACAACCGTGAGACGCGTCTGGTGATCTCAATGACTAAGCTGAGAAGCTTATTCTGTTGTTTCCAGCTTCTCCTTCGGCACTTATACTCTCGTCCGGGAATGCGCTTTCCCTATATAGTTGCATGGCGGCTGGGTGATGTCAATCACGAATTTTGGGCGCCACCATGCCGAGGCCGACCCACTGTTTGCCGCATGACGCGATGCGGGCGGCAGATACGTTGCTGCGCAGGCTCCATGCGGAACATCCGGCGCGGTATACCGCCGCCTGGCACCACGGTGGACATATCTTCGATAGCAAGTTCCTGACCGAGGCGATCGCCTTTCTCACAGGGGCCACGATGCCGGAAAGCGCTTTCTACGGTAAGGTGTGCTGATCACAGGTGAAAAACACGTGCGCCGAGTCAACAATACTTCCGAGGACAAGAGGCATGACGCTCAATTCCGCAGACCAGCAGCATCGACAGACGTCCGCTTCCGGCGCAAGCGCGGCATCATCCACGCCGCTGCCCCGGATCGCCCTGGTGGGGGTCCATGGCTATGGAAGCCAGCACCTGGTCAATCTGCGCCGCTTGCAGCAGCAGGGACGGCTGGAGTTAGTGGCCGCAGCCGACCCGCATGCACCGGAACACCTGGACTTCCCCGCCCCGGTGGCGATCTTTGCTTCGTTGGAAGAACTGCTGGGGGCCACCCCGGCGGTCGACGTTGTCATCATCGCTACTCCCATCCAAACGCACGCTCCCTTGGCGCTGACCGCAATGGCGGCCGAAGCGGATGTTTACCTGGAGAAGCCGCCGGTGACTTCGCTGGAACAGTATGAACAGTTGCTCCAGGCAGCCGCCCACAACAGCAGCTCCGTCCAGATCGGGTTCCAGAGCCTGGGTTCCCACGCCCTTACAGCGATTGCCGACCTTATTGCCAGCGGCCGCATTGGAGAGGTCCGCAGCATCTCAGCCACCGGGCAGTGGGTGCGGACACGTGCTTACTACCAGCGCTCCCCCTGGGCCGGAAAACGGCGGATCCAAGGCACCGACGTCGTCGACGGCGTGGCCACCAATCCATTAGCACATGCCGTCGCCACCGCTCTGCATATCGCGGGCGCCCGCGAGACAAGTGACATCGCCGGCGTCGACACAGACCTGTACCACGCACACGACATCGAAAGCGATGACACATCCGTCATCCGGATACGCACCACCAACGGCCCAACGGTCACTTGCGCGCTCACGTTGTGCGCCGCCGAATCCGAAGAACCCTATGTCACCATCGATGGCACGGCAGGACAGGCAGTCTTCTATTACACTGCGGACCTCTGCAGGTAAACACCGCCGACGGCCAGTTCCAGGAAACTTTCCGCCGATCCAACCTGTTGGAGAACCTCCTGGAGCATCGGACCGGCCATGCCTCCTTGCTCATGCCGCTGGAACACGGCGGCGCGTTCATGCGCGTGCTGGACCAAGTCCGCACTGCCGCGCCGCCGGAATCGGTGGATCCCGCTTACGTACGCTGGGAGGGCGAGGACGAGGAGGCGCATCCGGTGTTAGCCGGCCTCACAGAGATGATCCACCGCGCCACTGAAGCGGAAGCAACCTTCGCCGATCTCGGCGCGCCATGGGCGCAACAACTCCCGGCCGGGGCAACCGCCCGGATTGCGGGACGAGCTGTCGCCCATTATCAGACCGGGGAACACATCAGGACGTCTTCGTCGCCGCGGCCATATCTGCATCCCGTCGCCACGCTGGGCGGCACGGTGGTATCCGATCATATGCCGCTGGACCATGTCTGGCATCTTGGTGCCGGCGTTGCCATCCAGGACGTCAACGACATTAATTTCTGGGGTGGGCGAAGCTACCGCCGTGCGGCGGGGCGGTACATTTGGCGTCGGGACCACGGCCACATCCGTCAGGCGGATGGTCTTGAACAAGCGCCGGACCGGATGTCCGAGGCCCTGGAATGGGTTGGCCCCAATGGCGCCATAGTATTGAACGAACGCCGCAACTGGTCGTTCAGCCAACTCGACGACGATGCGTGGCAGCTCGGCCTTGAATTCACCCTTTCCCCGGCTGCAGCCGAACCAGTGAGCCTGGGCAGCCCGGGATCCCATGGACGCGAGCAGGGCGGTTACGGGGGGTTCTTCTGGAGGCTTCCGCCTTGCACCGCCGTTAACGTGCGGACCGCCAGCGCCACTGGCGAAGATGAGGTGCATGGTGCTGTGGCTCCTTGGATGGCCTGGACAGCGGAGTTCGAGGGCCGGCCTGCAACGCTCATCTTCCTGGCCGGACCGGAGGCATCTGATCCCTGGTTCGTGCGGGTCAGCGGCTATCCCGGGGTCGGGCTGTCCCTTGCCTGGGATGCGCCCGTTGAGGCGACACGCGAGAACCCGCTGGTCCGCTCGGTCTCAGTGATTGTGGCTGATGGGTCGCTGAGTGATCCGGAGGTGGAGGCTGCCATCGACAAGGCGGGGAACCAAAGATGAACAACGCGGCCGACGCCATCGGCAAAATGGACGTTCAGTCGACCACTGCCGGGCCCGCCAGTACCGACAGGGACATCAAGCGCAGGCGGGTGCTGGATATCCTCGACGTCAGCGGGCGGGATTCCCTGCTGCTGACGTCCCAAACCGCGTTGTCCTGGTATTTGGAGGGCAGCCGGATCCATGTCGGTTGGGCCGCCGATCCGGTTGCCGCTATGTTGGTGGACCGCGAAGGGGACCATCTCATCACTTTCTCCAATGAAGCAGAGCGGTTACGCCATGAGGAAGTCCCGGACGACGTCGCAGTTCACGAGGTGCCATGGTTTGGCAGTCCCCGGGACGCTGCCGCCCGGATGGGCTCCGGCACGAGTCCGCTGGAGGAAAGAGACGTCGCCCGGCAGTTGCGCGATGCCCGGCAGCCGCTGCTCGCCGGGGAAGCTGAACGCTATGCCCGCCTCAACGCGGATGCCGCCGCAGCCCTGACTGACGTATTGACCGGCGTGGCCCCGGAGACGACCGAATTTGAAGTGGCTGGGCGGCTGGCCGGACGAATAGTGGACGCCGGTGCGGAGCCGATGGTCTTGTTGTGCAATGGCGCTTCCCGCGCCCAATACCGCCATCCACTTCCGACCTCCGCTCCGCTGGGGCGACGTGCTATGGCGGTTGTCTGCGCGCGGCGTCACGGCATGGTGGCGAACATGAGCCGTTGGGTCCGTTTCGACGACGGATCGCCGCGTGAGCTTGATGCCGAGACCCGCATCGCAGCAGTCGAGGCGGATATCTTTGCCGCCACGGTACCTGGCGCCCGGCTGAATGACATTCTCCGCCAGGCCGCCGCGGCGTACGAGCGGCACGGATTCGGGCCGGATGAGTGGCGACTGCATCACCAAGGGGGTCCGGCCGGCTACGCCGGACGCGATCCACGTGCCACTGAGATGACCGACGAGGAGGTTTTCCTTAACGGTGCTTTCACGTGGAATCCGTCGGGTCCGGGCGTCAAAATCGAGGATACAGTGATGCTGACCGAGACGGGCATCCGTGTTCTCAGCGTTGATGGGCGCTGGCCGGTGGCCGACGTCGGCGGGCTGTCCCGGCCAATCACGCTGCAGCTTTGAAGATGAAGCCCAATCCGGGCGCACCAGTGGACCGCAGGTGACTGCCTTCGATCGTCACCGGTGATTCGTCGGTGAGCACCCCGAGCTGACCGAATGAGGCGTCCTCGAGGTCCTCCACCCAGGCGGGATCAGCCAGCGTTAAGGCCAGTTGGCCGGACAGTTCCGGCAACAGGTGCGGGGCAACCCGGATGCTATGCATCCGCGCCAGCTCGGCGATGCGGCGGAATGGCGTAATCCCACCGACCCGGACGATGTTCGGCTGGATAATATCAACCGCCTCCGCAGCGATGAAGTCGCGGAACCGGTAGGTGGTATGGACGTTCTCCCCCAGCGCAATCGGCACGGGTAAGTGCCGGCCTAACTGACTGTAGGCCCACAGGTCGTCCGCGCGGATCGGCTCTTCGAGCCATTCGAGCCCGTATGGGGCAAGGAGATCCAGCGCCCGCCGCGTGGTGGGCAGGTCCCACCGTTGGTTGGCATCGATCATGAGCTTGCGGCCCGGGCCGATCACCTCGCGCACGGCCGCCACACGCTCCACGTCTTCTGCTATGTCGGGCTTGCCGACCTTGATCTTCACCGCACGTTTTCCGGCTGAAACCCAGCGTTCAGCCTGTGCCACGAGCTCGGCCAGCGAATAGTGCAGATTCACCCCCGAACCGTAAACCTCCACCGAGTCCTGCCGTGATCCGAGCAGCTTCGCCACGGATTGGCCGGCCCTGCGGGCTTTGGCGTCCCACAGCGCCAGATCCAGTCCGGCCATTGCAATTGTTGTCACCCCGGCGCCGCCCGCTTCATGCAGGTGGGCCCAGAGCTGGTCCCACAGCACTTCCGGCTCCGCGGAACGTCCCACCGCGAACTGGCTGATGTCATGGTCCAGCAGGGCCTGGACCGCCTGGGCTCCAATAGTGGGAGTCCACGCGAATCCGTACCCCTCGCCGCCGTCGTCGGTGTAAACCGTGGTGGCAATAATGTGGTTTTCCGGCACTCCCGCTCCCCACGGCCGCCGCAGCGGCACCGTGAGGAGGCGGGTCTGGAGCCCGGTCACGGAAGCTGTCATTTACCCGAAACCAACTCTTCGCCGCCAGCGAGAATATTCTTCAGCTGTGCCAATTGCTCCTCGGTTGGGTCCGTCAGCGGCGGGCGCACCGGGCCCACCGGCAATCCCGACAACCGAAGACCGGCCTTCACCAAGGAGACCCCGAAGCCCGGGGTCTGGTCCCTCAGCCGCACCAACGGGATGTAGAAGCTGTCGAGCAGCGCTTGCCGCCGTCGTTCATCTGAGGCGATGTATGCGTCATAGTAGGCGGTGGCAATCGCCGGCGCCATGGCGAATGCAGCCGAAGAGTACAAGGGCATGCCAATACCCCGGTAGGCCCCCTGGGTCAGCTCGGCGGTCAGCAATCCGTTGAAGAACTGGAAGTCGTCCCTTCCGGTGTTCCGCACGGCGGACACTATTTCCTGAGCAGTGCCGACGTCGCCAACGCCGTCTTTGAAGCCAATCACCTTCGGATTCGCGGCCAACCTCTCCATGGCCGGCGCCGTGAACCGTGCGTTGGCGCGGTGGTACACAATAACCGGCAGGCTGCTGGCAGCGGCGATGGCCTCCACGTAGGCAATCGTCCCCTCCAGCGGCGCGTTAACCAGATAAGGCGGCAGTACCAGCAGCGCATCTGCTCCCGCTGCCTCGGCCGAACGGGCCGCCGCCCGAGCATGCCCCAACGGTCCGCCGGCTCCGGCGATCACCGGGGCGGCTCCCGACGCAGCTTCCACCGCGGACGAGACCACCGTGTGCAGCTCATCGGCACCCAATGCGTGGAATTCTCCCGTGCCGCATGCGGCGAAAACCCCGCCGGGATTATAGGGGAGCCTCGAGGTGATGTGCTCTTTCAATAGACCGACGTCCACTTCATCAGCACTGGTGAACGGCGTCACCGGAAAGAATAGTAATCCATCAAACTTCATTGGGCTTCCTCCTGATTGGACCCGGCAGGAGCGAACCCGCCGGACGTTTGGGCAACACTGCCGGCAGCGGCGACGCCATCGTCGGATTCTGGACTGAGTTCGGTGCGCCAGCTTCGCTTCGGATGCCATCCGAGCATCTGCCTGGCCTTATCGATTGAGAAAGCCGGGCTGTCCCCGGTCAACGGCGCTGCAAGCCGGGCCGAACCTGGCACAAACTGCGGGATCAATTCCGCCAACGGTTCCCGCGCCAGCGCATCAGCTGCTCCGACGAAGAATGTCTGCGCATTGGGAATGCTGTCCATCTTCTCCAGCAGCAGGATCAGGAATTCCGCCGCGTCCCGGGCATCCACGTAGTTGAACAGGGCCGGGGCTGACAATCGTGGATCGTCCAGCCGCTCGCGCACCGTATGCCCTTGCTGGGTCGGCGCTCCCCTCCACTCTTCCGGCGAAACCACGAAACAGGGGCGGAATGCGGCGTACTGGACATGGTTCCCGTTGGCCGCAGCGAGCATGTGCATAGTCTCTTCCGCGACCATTTTTGACAGCCCATAGGCGTTCCACGGACGCCGTGCGCATCCTTCGTCGATGGGGAAACGGCCCGGCAGCCACCCTTGAGGGTTGCCATAACCCATCACGGTAGGGCTGCTGGCCGTAATGACACGGGAGACACCGGCACCGGAAGCTGCGCTCATCACTGCGTAGGCGAGCCGGGTATTGGTGGACAATATGACGTCTTCAGGCGCGCTGAACGGCACAGCGATGGCCGCCAAGTGGATGACAGCGTCGGGGACGTGTTTGGACATTACCCGCTCGGCCTCGCCGGGTGCCAGCAGATCGATGACCTCCTGGACGATGTCGCCACGCAGTTCACCGGCCGGCACCGATTCGCGGTCCAAGGAGACGACGTCGTAGCCAGTTTCCGCGAGGCTGGCCACAACACTGCGGCCCAGCCGCCCGGAGCCGCCAGTCACAAGTACTCTAGTCATTGCTTTCTTCCTCCGGTTGAAGATCGACCCCCAGGTCCAAATCCCTGATGCGGACCGGAAGCGAACTCTGCAGGGACTCATTTCCGGCGATGCCCACAGCGACCGAACGGATGCCGTCCAGATATCCGGACGGTCGCCCGAGCGGATCGTCACCCGGACCGTGGAAGAGGTCCGATAGCAACAGCGCATCTCCGCCGCCATGGCTGCCTGCACCGTTGACAATAGGAACCTCGTATGCCGGCTCCCAGTGGCGCTGGACCACCAGATGCTCGCCGTTGCGCCGGACCGCGTCCTCTTCATCGGTTGGAGTGGCGCTGGGGTCAACCACCGGCTTCTTGTCGTTGCTGGTATGGACCGCCGCACGCTCGACCACCTCCAGTTCGGCCCTTCCTTCCGTGCCGTTGACGGTCACCCGGTACCCTTCCCACGGGCTGTGTGCATTCAGCGAGTAACTCAAGGTGGCGCCACCGTGGTATTCGACAACGAGGGCCAGATTGTCTTCAATGGTGATCCCGGAACCGAATACGTCCTGATCGCGCCGGTAGCCGTCGAAGTGCTCATTGTCGTAATACAGCGCTCGCAGCTTTTCATCGTCGCGAAGATCCAAGGCGAATGGATCCTTCACACTGGCATCGGAGGTTCCACGATCAGGGCGCGGACCCAAGCCCCTGGAGGCTGCGTTGGCTTCCCCGTAGAACCGCAGCCCGCCGGAGGCGAATACCCTCTCGGGCACATCGCCGATCCACCAATTGACCAAGTCGAAATGGTGTGACGCCTTGTGGACCAGCAGGCCGCCGGAATTCTTCTTCTCCCGATGCCATCGGCGAAAATAGTCCGCCCCATGGACAGTGTCGAGCACCCAGCTGAAGTCGATGGACGTGACCGCGCCTATCGCGCCGTCCTGAATCACTTCCTTGAGCGCGCTGTTCCGGGGCGAATACCGGTAATTGAAGGTCACCACTACGTTCCGGCCGGTTTCGGCCACCGCCTGGTTAATCCGGCGGCATCCTGCTGCATCTATGGTCAAGGGCTTTTCAACTACGACGTCGGCACCGGCCCGCAACGCCTCGACAATGTAGCCGGCGTGCGTGTAGTCCGGAGTTGTAATGATGACCCGGTGCACGTTGTTTGTGGTGACGAATGCGGTAAGTTCGGCCGGTTCGAATGCCTTTGGTTCCGGGGTGGCCCCCGCGGCCAACCCGCTCGCAAGATCCCGGTAGTACTGCGTACGCCCGGGATTCACATCCCCGATACCAACGAGTGTGGCGCTATCGGCATGGTCGCCGAGAATAGCGCGAATATACATCTCGGAACGGGAACCGGCGCCAATTAGGGCAATCCGCCGCCGACCTGTATCAAATGCGGACGAGGGCTGAGCCTGGGTGGGATCAGTAGTGACGTGATCAGCAATTTCCATGGTGGTGGGATAACCCCTCAAGTCGAAACATGAACAGCGAGCCGGTTCAAATGGACTAAACTACAGTGAGAAAACGCTTTCCCAAATCGTTGTATGATTTGTATCAAGACCCAGTCGGTCCCGTCAACGCGCAGCGGGACCACGCACCTTCAACCGCTTCCACCAGGCGGCGAAGAAGACAGGAGGACTGCGCAGGGAATGGAGTCCATGAACAGGAAAGAGGCCGGGCGGATCGGAATTGCCGACGTCGCTGCCAAAGCGGGTGTCTCGCACGCCACAGTCTCACGCGTGATGAACGGAAATTTCACCGTTGATCAGAAGATTGCTGCGCGGGTCCGGTCGGCGGCCGACGAGCTCAGGTATCACCCAAGCCCGGTAGGCCGCAGCCTCGCACGGGGCAAGACCGAAACCATCGGCATTCTGGTTCCAGATCTGGCCAACCCCTCGTTTCAGGCACTATTGAAGTCCGTCAGCAATACTGCTGCCAGGGATGGCTACCGCGTGCTGATCGCAGACTCTTCCGAGACCCCGAGCGAGGAATCGATCCTGGCCGGCGAAGCGCGCCGGCGCGGTGACGGCGTCGTACTCTGCGCGCCACGGATGGGCCGGGGCGAACTCGAGGAGCTTGCCCCCTCCCTGCAACCGATGGTGCTGATCAACCGGACCACCGCCGACGGCGCCCCCAGCCTTTCAATCGATTACCGCCAAGGTATCCAGGAACTGGCGGAGCATCTGTATGGGCTGGGGCACCGCAAAATCGCTTTCCTCGCCGGGCCGGATAGCAGCGCCTCCAACGCTCACCGGGTTCGCGGGCTGGAAGAATTCTGCTCTCGCCATCCGGATGTCCAGCTCACGACGGTGCCCGGCGGATCCAGTTTTGACGCCGGCCACCGGGCGGCCGGCGATGTACTGGGGCTGGACATTACGGCTGTTCTGGCCTTTAACGATCTCGTCGCCATGGGACTCCTCAGCAGCATCCACGAACACGGTGCCCAGGTGCCGGGCGAGCTATCGGTCGCGGGCTTCGACGACATTCCCTTTGCTGCCTATACAACACCATCGTTGACGACAGCCGCGGTGCCGATCCACGAAGTCGGCGAACAGGCCTGGCTCTGGCTCCGTGACCTCATACAGGGCGTCCCGGCGGAAAGGCGACAGCCTTCCAAAGCCATATTCAAACCGCAGCTGCAGATACGGGGCAGCACCGGTCCTGCACCCCACCGCCCCACGGATGCGCCCGTGGCAGCCACTGGAACCAACTCCCCCGAATAACAACAGTTAGGAGCACTAATGAGCGTCGCTGCACCCTCAGCAGTCTTGGGGAAATCGATCATTGCCGGCCTCCGCACGGATGGCGGCGACGGAACCGTCATGGCCGTCAACCCTGCCACAGGCACGCAACTTGACCCGTCGTTCGGTCTGGTCAGCATGGGGCAGTTGGAGACGGCGACCAAGGCCGCGGAGGCGGCTTTCGACACGTTCCGCTCCACGTCGCCCGAAGCGCGGGCCGCCTTCCTGGAGCGCGTCGCGGATAACATCGATACCCTGGGCGGCGAACTGACCGAACGGGCTGTGGCGGAAACGGGCTTGCCCGCAGCCCGCATTGAAGGCGAGCGCGGCCGCACCGTGGGGCAATTGCGCTTGTTCGCCTCGGTCGTCCGCCAGGGCGACCATGTGCAGGCCCGGGTCGATCCGGCCCAGCCGGACCGGGCTCCGGCGCCGCGGCTGGACATCAGGCAACGGCACATTGGCCTCGGCCCGGTCGCCGTCTTTGGGGCCAGCAATTTCCCGCTGGCATTTTCGACGGCGGGTGGAGACACTGCGTCGGCGCTGGCCGCTGGCTGCCCGGTCATTGTCAAGGCCCATAATGCCCATCCAGGCACGGCCGAATTGGTCGGACAAGCCATTACCCGGGCGCTCGATGAATCCGGCTTGCCCGCAGGAGTGTTCTCGCTCTTGTTCGGCACTGGGCGGAAAATCGGCCAAGCGCTGGTGGCTGACCCGCGGGTCAAGGCCGTGGGGTTCACCGGGTCCCGCACCGGCGGGCTGGCGCTGATGAAGGCCGCGTCCGAGCGAGATGAACCAATTCCGGTCTACGCCGAAATGTCCTCCATCAATCCTGTTTTCGTCCTCCCCGGGATTCTGGAAGGCGACCAGAGCCAACTGACCGATGGCTTCATCGGATCGATGACCATGGGGTCGGGCCAGTTCTGCACCAATCCCGGACTCGTCTTTGTACCCGAAGGCACGGATGGAGACCGGTTTGTGGACTCGGCTGCTGCGGCATTGTCCGAAACCGCCGGCACCACCATGCTCACCTCCGGAATTTCCGAAGCGTGCGCCGCCGGAATCGAGGGCATGGAACAGGCGCCGGGCGTTTCCCGGGTCGCAACGGGCAAGCCGGGCGGAACGGAGAATGCCCCGGCCCCGGCACTATTCAGCACATCGGCGGCCAAATTCGCCGATGCACCGGCCCTGCAGGACGAGGTGTTTGGCGCCGCCGGACTGATCGTCCGCTATCGCAGCACAGCAGAGATGGTGGAAGTCGCCGCGAAGCTGCAGGGCCAGCTCACCGCCACCGTGCACTGCACCCACGACGACGGGAGCGATGTCCAGGTGCTGCTGCCGGTGCTGGAGCGGAAAGTGGGCCGCATCCTGTTCAACAGCTGGCCCACAGGTGTCGAAGTCGGTCACGCCATGGTTCACGGCGGCCCATTCCCCGCCACCTCTGATCCCCGTTCGACGTCGGTGGGATCGCTGGCCATCCATCGATTCCAGCGGCCCGTCAGCTACCAGAACATTCCGGACGAGTTCCTGCCGTCCCCGATCCAGGATTCCAATCCCTGGAAGCTGAACCGTCGCGTGGACGGAGCAGTCGAGCCCGCCTAGCTAGGTTCATCGGGCTATGTCAGACAGGCCCCCGCCGGCTCGGCCGGCGGGGCCACCAACAGCACGAAAGGATCAGCCACAAGGCTGCAGCGGAATGAAGAAGCTCAGCAGTGTAAGTGTTCTCGGCTACGGCGCGGCAGATACCGCCAACAGCATGACGATCAGCACTGCGAATCTGTTCCTGCTGTTGTATTACACCGACGTCGCGGGCATCGGCGCCGCTGCGGCGGGTACGCTCCTGCTGGTGGTACGGATTTTCCACGCCTTCGCGGACATCGCCGCCGGTCGGATCGTCGACCACAGTTTCAGCCGCAGGTGGGGCAAATTCCGGCCCTTCCTGCTCTTCGGCTTTGTTCCGCTGGTACTCATGGCAGCAGCATTCAACGTTCCGGATATCGGCGAAACCAGCAAACTGATCTACGCCTACGTCACCTATGCAGCATTCTCCATGGGCTACAGCCTGGTGAACATTCCCTACGGGTGCCTGATCGGGGCAATGACCCAGAACCCGCGGGACCGTGCGAGGCTGGCCGGAGCTCGCACTATCGGAGGCTTGCTGTGCTCCTCCGCGCTGGGCATATTCGTCGCACCGCTGATGGTGCCCGGCAACGACTTGCAGAGAATCTTCACCGTCCTGACGGTAATCTTCGTCGTCGCAGGATCAGGCCTGTATTTCTTCACCGCCGCCGTCACCCGCGAACGGGTCCAGCGTGACGTGGTAAAAATTTCGCTCGCACAGAGTATGACGGCGTTGCGGGGCAACAAACCGCTGCTGGTGCTGTGCACCAGCTCGGTGCTGTTCAACACCGGAGCTGTCGCCCTTAATACCTCGCAGATCTTCTACCTGCGCGACGTATTGGACCTGTTGTATCTGTACCCGGCGGTCGCAGCCGGGCATGTGGCCATGACCCTGACCTTGGCCGTGGCGGCTCCGCGGCTGGTGCACCGCTGGGGCAAAAGGAACATGTACTTCTCGGGCGGGATCCTTGGTATTGCCGGAGGCCTCGCCGTCTTCCTGGCTCCAACCGCGGCTCCCATCGTTGGCGTCATCGGAATATTCGTCTGCCTCATCGGCTCCGCCCTGGTGAACATTCTGGTTTGGGCGCTGGTGGCGGATACCGTCGAATTTGGCCAGTGGAACACCGGTGTACGCGCTGAGGGCGTCAACTATTCGGTGCTGTCGTCGACCAGGAAACTGGGGATGGGCCTCGGCGGCGCCCTTGCAGCTTTCGCCCTGGCGGCGGGCAGCTACGCTCCCGACGCCGTCGAACAGTCCCAATCTGCGATGCTCGGCATCAGGGCTGCCGCAGGGCTATTTCCCGCCGTCCTGATCCTGGCCGCTGTCGCCGTCATGTTCTGGTACCGGCTGACGGACAAGCGGCATGCGGAGCTCATCGTGGAAATTGAGCGGAGCAGGTCCCTGGATTAGGAGGCTGCCGAATAATTCGGCGGGCCTGCATGACCAGCAATGAAGGCAAACCCGAAGGGCCCGAGATGGACTTTGTCCACTGCTTCGCCGGCCAGCAGGTCGGTGCCGGACATGTCGATCGCAGCGGGCACATCGTCATGATTGATGACCGTCAGTACATTTCCCCGTTGGATCGCTTCAACGGATTCGGGAAGGTTACTCAACACGGGCTTCACCCCGGCCGCGTCGAGAACCTGACCGATGAGCAGTCCGAGACCGCTGGAGTCCGGCACCGTAGCCAGGTACCAAGCTTGCCCGGCGCCGGCATGATTGCGCGTGAGGGCAGGCGCCCCCTCGTTGTATCCGCTGGTGAACCTCGCCAACACCTCCGCCCCTGCTGTCTGTATTTGTTCCGCAAAGTAGGTGCCGTTGAAGGCCTCCTCCTCGAATCGCACCCGGGCACTCTTCCGGCCGGGTCCCGAACTGCCAGGAGGGACCAGTGCCCCAAAATCCTCCAATGCCACACCGAGCACGGAACCAAGTTGAGTCAGGTAGCCGCCAGGACGAAACTGGTCGTTCTCGTCCACCACGTCGCTGAAGGCAGTGACCAGAAGATGCCCGCCGTCGTCGACGAAGCCAGCCAGGTTTGCCGCGTCCGCGCTGCGGAGCAGGTATAGATGTGGTGCCACCACAAGTTGGTAATGATCCAGCGCAGCTGAGGGGTGGACGAAGTCGACTTGAATGTTCTGCCGGTGGAACACGCCATACCACCGCTGCACTTGTGCCAAATAGTCGAACTCGACGGGGTGGTCGGGGTTTTCGACGGCCCACCAGTTTTCCCAATCGACGACTATCGCCACCCTGGCGTCCATCGCGCCAGCCGGTAATTGCGGCAAGGAGCCAAGATCAGCACCCAGCTGCACCACTTCGGACCACGTTCTTGTTCCTGTGCCGGCATGGGGAAGCATCGCCGAATGGAACTTTTCCGCCCCGGCTCGTGATTGGCGCCATTGGAAGAACATGACGCCGTCTGCACCGCGGGCCACCGCCTGTATGCTCAAAGCGGCCATCTGACCGGGTGCTTTTGGCGCGTTACTGGGTCGCCAATTCAAGGCACTGGTCGATTGTTCCATCAGGACCCACGGGGTGTCCGGCTTGAGCGAACGCATCAGATCGCGGGCAAACGCGCTGGTCCGGAAGCTTTCGGGATCGTTGGGATCGGGATAGCAGTCGTCGGAAATCACATCCAGTTCAGATGCCCATTGCCAGTAGTTCGCCGGCTTGAACGGTCCCATGAAATTCGTCGTCACCGGCTGGGTGGCTCCGGCCGCCCGGATGATTGACTTCTCCATCCGGAAGCAATCCAGCATGGCGTCGGAGGTGAAGCGCCTGAAGTCCAGCAGCTGACAGGGGTTGTGGCTGTAGGGCGCGCGCCGGGGAGGATAGATTTCCTCGAAAGACGTATACCGCTGGGACCAAAACCATGTGCCCCACGCCTCGTTCAAGGCATCAACGCTCTCATACCGTTCCCGCAGCCATTTCCTGAAGGCGTCCCGTGCGGAATCGGAGAAATCCTGCGGCAGATGGCATCCATATTCGTTATTCACGTGCCACATCACGACGGCGGGATGCTTCGCATAGCGTTCGACGAGCCGGGTGACGAGCCGGGAAGCCAGACGCCTGTAGGCGGGTGAGGATGGCGAGTAATGCTGCCGGCTTCCAGGCCAGTACGCCGCTCCGTTTTCGTCGGCCGGGAGAATCTCCGGGTACTTCGCAGTTGCCCAAGGTGGCGGGGAAGCAGTGGCGGTGGCCAGGTCAACTGCTATGCCGGCGTCGTGCAACAGTTCAATAATGCGGTCCAACCACTCAAAATCAAAGGTGTCTTCATCGGGCTGGATCCGCGACCATGCGAACACTCCGAGGGTCACCATGTTCACCCCGGCCTCGCGCATCCGGACAATATCCTCCGGCCACACGCTCTCCGGCCATTGTTCGGGGTTGTAATCGGCACCGTAATACATCGATTCTCCTTACCAGCAGCGCAGTGAAGACCACAAATGCCATTCCGGAAGACAAGGGCCGATAAGTCCACTGGAAGGCGCCGTCCGTCGTTGAATCGTATCAAAGTATGCGATGTAATGTGATTCAACATACAACCAGCTTCATTTCAATATTGGAAAGTACGACATGCCTCGATTCGATCTCCCTCTTCATGAGCTCCGGAACTACCTGCCACAGCGCGACGAACCAATGGACTTTGACGACTTTTGGAAGACCACACTGGCCGGCGCCTCCAGCTATCCATTGGATGCCACCTTCGACGAGGTGGATGCCGGCTATTCGCAGCTGGTGACTGAGGACGTGACGTTCGCCGGGCACGGTGGTGACCCCGTGCGAGGCTGGATGCTGCGGCCGCGGCACGTAAAGGGACCAATGCCGGTAGTGGTGACGTTTATTGGCTACGGCGGCGGCAGGAGCCTGCCGGGAGAGTGGACGGCCATCCCGTCCGCCGGCGTCGCCCACTTTGTGATGGATCTGCGCGGACAAGGAGCCGGACACCGCCCAGGCGATACACCCGATGGAGCAGTAGGCGGACCGCACGTGGGCGGACACCTCACGCAGGGAATCGAGTCCGAGGAAAACTACTACTATCGCCGACTCTTCACCGACAGCGTCCGCGCAGTCCAGGCCGCTCAATCCCACCCGGCGGTGGACCCAGAACAGGTCCTGCTGTCCGGCGGCAGCCAGGGCGGAGGCATTTGCCTGGCAGCCTCTGCGCTGGCTCCGGTTATCCTTGACCATCCGCCGATGGCCGCCATCATCGACGTTCCGTTTTTGGCCCATATCCGCCGGGCCACAGAGATCGTCGATACACAGCCGTACAGCGAGTTGGTCCGATATCTGGGGATGCGCCGCGGACAGGAAGAGCGGGTATTCCGTACGCTGAGCTACTTCGACGGCGTCAACTTCGCGGCACGGAGCACCTTGCCTGCCCTATTCTCGGTGGGCCTGCTCGACGCCGTCTGCCCGCCGTCGTGCGTGTATGCGGCTTACAACCACTATGCCGGACCCAAAGAGATGAACGTTTTCAGCTACAACGGACATGAAAACGGTGGCCCCTTTCAACAGGCAGAGCACATCCGCTTCATCCGCGAGACTTTCAGAATGCCATGACCGCCATTACGCGTCATCCCAAGCGCGCACGAGATGGCAGGAGGGTTGTGCCTTGAATCGATTCATGTTTTACTGGAAAGCGCTTACTTGATGTGTCTCAACACACAAACTGAGACGATATTTGGAGGACCAGATGCACGATGAAGTGACAGCAGCGGAGCACTCGCGCACGCAATCCCGCCGGGCCGCCGCGAGTGGCTGGATCGGGAGCACCCTCGAGTACTACGATTTCGCAATCTACGGGACGGCCGCTGCGCTGATCTTCCCCCAGATATTCTTCCCCGAGGGAGACCCGGCGATTGCAGTGATCGCGTCTCTGGCGACCTACGGCGTCGGCTATGTCGCCCGCCCGCTCGGTGCCTTCATCCTCGGCAACCTGGGCGACCGTCACGGGCGTAAGAACGTCCTGGTTATGGCGATGCTGCTCATGGGCGTCTCGACGTTCGTCGTCGGGCTCCTCCCCACGTACGGGCAAGTCGGCTTGCTGGCACCGCTCCTCCTCGTGGTTCTGCGGCTCGTCCAAGGCTTCGCTGTTGCCGGCGAACTGAGCGGCGCGAGCGCCATGATCGTCGAGCACGCACCCGATAACAAGCGCGGCTTCTATGCAAGCTTCAGTCTGCAGGGAACCCAAGTCGGCAGCATCCTTGGAACCGCCGCTTTCATCCCTTTGTCCACCTTGCTCAGCGACGAGGCTTTCCAGGCGTGGGGATGGCGCGTGCCCTTCCTCCTCAGCGCAGTCGTTATAGCCGCCGCGATGATTATCCGCATGAAGGTCCGTGAATCGGAAGTCTTTATCGAGCACTCGAAGAAGCAACCCGAGCAGACCTCAGTATGGCGGGTCTTCCGCGAAAATGGTGGCACTGTTGTACGGGCAGTGTGCATGGGCCTGGCCAATGTCATCGGAACCACTGTCGTCATCTTCGGCACCGCTTACGCCACGCAGGAGTCCTACGGCATTGGCATGAGCGAAGAGACTTACCTGTGGATGCCTGTTGTCGCGAACATCGTCGCGATCATTCTCATCCCGTTCTTCGGACAGCTGTCCGACCGGATCGGCCGTCGACCGCTGATGATCTTCGGCCCGCTCAGTGCCGGTGTTCTCACATTTCCCTATCTGTGGGCTGTGAGTGAGCGCAATGTGGTGCTAACCGTCGTCCTCGCTGTGCTCATGTTTGGAATTCTTTACCAGATGTGGAACGCGACCTTCGCGAGCTTCTTCCAGGAGATGTTCCCGACCCGCAACCGCATGGCCGGCTTCGCGCTGTCGCAGAATATCGCCTTGTTCCTGGTGGCGATGCTGCCGAGCCTCTTCGCGTTCATTGCGCCGCCTGGATCTGACTCAGTTCCGTTGGTCATCGGCGGCATCACGCTCGGCATCTCAATGATCTCCGCGGTGGCGGCATGGTTGTCAAAGGAAACCTTCGACGTCACTACGCAGTCCCTCGACGGCGAACAGGCGCCTCAGGATCAGGCTCAGGATCGGGGCCGGACACAGAATCACGCTCAAGCTCAGCGCCACTAAGCACACACAGAAGAAAAAGGCGCCGCCCGGTACGCATCATCTGCGTCCGGGCGGCGCTTCGACGTAGTCGAGCCTGATACGGCCATCGGGAATCCAGCCGAGTTTCTTCACAGCCACGTGGTTCATGACCCCGGGGGCTTCCCAGTCGTACCGGTTGTTTCTGCGCCTGAGATCGGATCTGTTCAACGGCGACCGGATCAAGCTGCCACACAGAGGGGTCATAACCCTGCCCTTCGGTGCCACCAGAGTCTTCCTACCGGCGGCAGCCAAACGGGCATGACGAGGGGACACGAAGACCTCCTGAGTTCGGATCGGTGTCGTTACCGCCAGCTCAGGAGGTCTTCATCCTTACGTCTGTAAACAGCCCCCGTCCCAGTACGCCTAGCGGAGCATCGACAGTACCGTTTTCGTCCGGTGCAGCAGAGTGCGCTTGGCGGCATCGGAAACGTCGTCGGGCTTCTTTAGGCGCTCCAGGCGCGTCAACGCGCGCTCGAGGAACATGACCGCCTGATTCCATTTGGATTGCCCCGCAGCGCGTTCCGCCTGACCAATGGCAGCATCCAGTTGATGGGCGATAGGCCCGGTGACGTCGCCGGCGTCGACCAACTGATCCAATCGTTCGTTCAAACCAGCCACGGCACCCGGTGTCCACAGATCAGGTACCGGAACGTCCCTGAAGTCCATGTCAGAGGCCAGGTAGTAGCTGGTGTAGGAAGGCTGATTGTATGCGGTGTTCTGGCGGGCAACCTCGGCGCGGTATTGCGGGTCATGCATCAGCGTGGTGAGTTTATGATCCGTCACCTCCGTACTGAGGTAGACGCGGATGGCGGAGCTGTCGGCAGTCCGGACAAACATCTCCTCGCGCCAGTCGCCGAATGCGTCAGCCACCAGGGCTGGATTTCCCTTGGTGCCGTTGTTGGTTCGGGTGCCATCGGCGGTCAGCACCGTCCCTTCCTGCCAGTTCTCAATGCTGGGAGGGGTATCACCGGATCCGGTAATGATCTGCGTGGTCATGTCCGCCGACCATTTGATGCTCATATTCGTTCCCGGCATCTGTTCACCAAGGTCTGCCCCGGTGGCTGACTGCATGCCCATGGCCCAGCTTTCAATCCCGCGGATATCCTTGCGGACATCGCCGACCATCCCCCGTCCGGTGTCCGCACCCGAGTACTCGCCAAATACCACTTCCCCGGTGGCCGCGTCGCGCATCACGTAGCCGTATGGCGCGGAACTCGCCCCTTCATGCACGGTGAAAATTTCCAGACCCTTACGGTCGGGATTGATGTCGGTGACATGCATCGCGTCACCGTGTCCCAGCCGGGCCCGGGCACCGGGATCGGCGCTGCCGGGTGGCAGTTCGTCGAAGGAGCTGTACAGCAGCGACCCGTCCTGGTCGATGGTGGCGCCGCCGTAGACGATCTCCTGTTTGCCGTCGCCGTCGACGTCGGCAGCAGTGAGCGAGTGGAAGCCCTGAGTGGTGATCGAGCCGAACTTCGTGTCGGTTCCATCCGTGCCGTGCGGGGTGGCGTTGAAAGGGTTGTCCATCGGCGTCCAGCCGCTGTCCACTGTCCACTCCTTGCTCAGGTTCTCACCGTTGAAGTTGTAGGCAACGATGGCGGCGCGGGTGTAGTAGCCGCGGGCAATGATGGCGGTGGGGTGCTTGCCGTCGAGGTATGCCACTCCGGAGAGGAACCGGTCGACCCGGTTGCCGGGCTCAATCCGGGGGTAGGCGTAGTCGCCCCACATCAGCCCGTCATCGGTGCGGCCCGGTTCGTACCGGACGGTGTCCAGCTCCTCGCCGGTGGCCCCGTCGAAGACGGTGAGGTATTCAGGTCCGGTGAGGACGAACCCTTCGAACTGCCGCAGTTTGTTGCGGTCACTGCGCGATGGCGCGTAGACATCCATGAAGTAGTCGGCCAGCGACTGCGCATCGGCCTTGGACAACGGATATTCGTACCGCGGTTCGATTCCGAAGGCCTCCTCCAGCGTCGCAGGCCAGTTTCCCGCCTTCACCTGGGGATGCTCGTGCCAGCCGCGGAACATGTCCACCACGTGGTCGTAGTAGTCGGCCGCACTCATCCGGTAGTCATCCTGGTGGTTGTACCCGGCTTTCACATCCTTCTTCGGCATGGTGATGTACTGCTGCCCGGCGACATTGCCGTCGTCGTCATAGCTGATGGTTTTGGTGCCCGGGGCCGTCTTGACCATGATCTCGGACCGGCCATCGCCGTCGAAATCGTAGACGTTCAGCTGAGTGTAGTGCGCGCCGGAACGGATGTTGACGCCCAGATCGATCCGGTAGAGCAACTCCCCTTCCATGGTGTAGGTATCCACGTAGGTCGGGCCGGTATAGCCAACCTGGGACACGTCCTTGGAATTGGACGGTTCCCACTTCACCACGTACTCGTAGTCGCCGTCGCCGTCCATGTCACCGATACTCATGTCGTTCGCCGAGTAAGTGTAGGACTCACCGTCCGGCGTCACGCCGGGCTCGGGTTTCTGCAGCGGAATCTCCGTGTAGTTCTGTTCCCACGGTGTCACGGACTCGCTCCGGTGCAGTTGATGGCCGTCGACGACGGCGGCAACTGAGTAATGAGCCTTCCGGCCGCCTCGTGGGTCGAGATAGTTGGTGCTGTCCGTAACGGTGGCGATCTTTTCACCATTGCGGTACACGGCGAAGTTCGCTCCGGTGAGGCCTTCTTTGGTGGCGCCGGTGACCTCCGTGGCCAGCAGCCGCCAGCTCAAGAAGTTCCCTTCAGAGGTAGTGGCCGCGACCAGGCCCCTGTCCAGCTGCTCGAGTTGGATACCCGGCGACTGGGACTCCGATTCCTGAACGGCGTTGGCCGGGAGGCTAAACCCTCCAACGGCGACGACGGCACATGTAAGTGCGCCTGCGACCGGCCGTGCAACGCTTTTCTTCCGCGGAAGCATATTGAATCCTTTCAATGGAAAACGCTTCCCAAGTAACGTATAGGTGGTTTACGTCACGGTCAAGGACAACCTGCACGACCCGCGGGCAAAACTGCCCCGTGGACCGCGCCCCTGCAGCAATCGCTTTCCCTGGAAGCTGAAATATGCCCCTCTAAAGCTCACAACATGGAACAATTGTGTTACTGAATCAGTATTGGAAACCGAACTTGCCAGCGGAAACCCCGACGGCGAAAGGACACATACGTCTATGGACACGGCACCCGAGAAGACAGCTGCCACCCTCAGCGACGTTGCCCGCGAAGCGGGAGTGTCACTCGCCACCGCCTCGAGGTCGCTCAATGGAAGCGATCGAAAGGTAAACGAATCCTACCGCCGGCGCGTGCTGGAAGCGGCTGAACGACTTGGTTACATTCCCAATCTGTTCGCCCAGGCTGTGGCCAAGGGCAGCACAATGACCGTCGCCCTGCTGGTCGCCGATATTGCAGACCCCTACTTTTCGCAAATTGCTTCCGGGGTGATCAACGCAGCGGAGGAAGCATCGTTGGTGACGACGATCGCCGTGACCGGACGTAATCCCCAGCGGGAGCTGGCGACCGTGCGTGAGCTGCGCGGACAACGTCCCCGTGTGATGATCCTGGCCGGTTCCCGTTCATCCGATTCAGAGTATGAACAGCAGCTTCTTGGGGAATTGTCGGCGTTCGAGGAGAACGGCGGACACGTAGCCTTCATCAGCCAGAATCAACCCGCGTTCACTACTGTGCAACTGGAGAATCAGGCGGGAGCCAAGGCGCTGGCGGAGGCACTGGTGCCCCTTGGGTATAAGAAGTTCGCTGTTATCACCGGCCCCGGCAACATCCGCACCGGCAGCGAGCGGCTTCGTGGTTTTACCGAAGGTCTGGCCACACATGGGGTCGAGCTGGACGAGGAATCCATCATCCATGCCAGTTTCACCAGGGACGGTGGATACGAAGGTGCCAAAGAACTCGTCAGGAACGGCCTGGATTCAGTAGACCTCGTGTTCGCAGTCAACGATGTTATGGCCGTCGGTGCCATGTCTGCCATACGCGAGGCAGGCTTCGATCCGGGCGTGGACATCGGGGTGGCCGGCTACGACGATATTCCAACTGTCCGGGACGTTACACCGCCATTGACCACGGTCCGCGTTCCCTTGGAAGAGGTCGGTCGTCGGGCACTCCAACTGTCCTTCGGCAGCGAATCCGTGCAGCAGTTGGCAACAGCTGCGCCCGTCGAGACAAAGGTGGTGCTGCGCGACAGCACTCCGTCGCGCGTTCGCTAGCCGAGTTGGTCTTCCAGATGGAAAACTTCAGTCAGCCGGCTGAAGCCCTCATCCGGTCTGCCGTCGAGCTCCACGAAGAACTCGCCCATTTCCTGCTGCCACCGGGCATTGACGTCCGTAGCAGCCATTGCTTGTTGTGCCGCTGAAAAGTCGTCGCTCTCCAGATAGCCAATCAGCAACCCGTCTTCGCGCAGGAACAGTGAGTAGTTGTTCCATCCGCTCTCCTTGAGCGCGGCGCACATTTCCGGCCAGACGCGGCGGTGCCTTTCCTTATACTCCTCCAAGCGCTCGGGCCTAACCTGTAATTGAAAGCAAACCCGCTCCATCTGGTTCTCCTGTCTGTCGTAGGTGGCGGTCAATTGGCCGTCATGCCCGTCCCGTACTGTCCCGGGCAATCAGTTCGGGCTGAAAAACGATCTGCCTGTACTCACCGTCTTCACCGTCGATACTTTCCAAAAGCAATTCGATAGCGGTCCGCCCTATCTGCGAGGTCGGCCGACGCACCGTCGAAAGCGGAACCACAGCTGATTGGGCAAAGTCGATGTCGTCGTAGCCGATCAGCGCGACATCATCTGGTATCCGCCATCCGCGCATCAACAGAACTGCCTGCATCACTCCGATGGCAAGCAAATCATTGGCGCAGAATATGCCGTCCGGAAGTTCTGCTCGTGGACGTTCAGCCATCAACTCCCCCGCTGCCCTTCCCGAGAGCACTGTCATCGACTCTGCTTCAACGATCTCCAGTTCAGCTTCCGGACGTTCGGCCATGGCCTTGCGCGCACCGGCAAGCCGGTCGGCAACCTGCTGGATCTCGGGGCTGGCCCCGACAAACACAATCCGCCGGCGTCCCTCGTCGAGCAAGTGTTTAACGGCGGCATACCCTCCCGCCACGTCATCGACCGAAACCGAGGAAGTCTTCTTGTGCGGATCCACCCTGTCCACCAGAACAACTGGAATACCGTGCCGTCGCAGCGACTCCATCCGCTCGCTGATGTCGCCGACCGGTGAAATGAGCATGCCTTTAACCCGTTGCTGCTCAAATACGTCAATATAGCGGGCTTCGCGGGCGGAGTCATGACCGCTGTCGCCCAGCACTACGGTGCTGGCAGATTCCGCCGCCGCTTCCTCAGCTGAACGCGCCAGCGACGAGAAGAACGGGTTGCTGACGTCCAGCACTATTAGTCCGATGGCCCTGCTCAGGCCCGCACGTAGTTGCCGGGCAGCGTCGTTGCGGACGAAGCCGAGTTCGGCAATGGCCTGGTGGACACGATCCAGCGTGCCAGTCGAGACCCGCTCAGGATAATTCAGCACGTTGGATACCGTGCCCACTGCGACGCCTGCCCGGTCCGCGACATCCTTAATACTTACCGCTCGTGTGTCCACGCGCCTGATCCGCCCTCTCCTGGCCAAAAAGGAACCTTCAATTTTCCTTGACACTACAGCGTCGGCATCGATAACTTTGAAACGTCAGCATGAAACGATTCAACCACGGCAGGAGTGCATATGAGCCGGATTGAGGCCATCGCCTCCGAACTCGAACGTCTGACTATTGAGGTGCCCTCCTGGGCCTATGGCAATTCGGGCACCCGTTTCCGGGTCTTCGGCACTTCCGGCACTCCCCGTTCCGCCGAAGAGAAAATCGCGGATGCGGCAAAGGTTAACGAGATGACCGGACTGGCCTCCAGCGTTGCCCTGCACATTCCATGGGACAAGGTGGACGACTACGGGAAGCTCGGCCGGTACGCCAGCGACGTCGGCATCGAGCTGGGGACCATCAACAGCAACACGTTCCAGGATGAAGACTATAAGTTCGGCAGCCTGGCCCACAGTGATGCCGCCGTGCGCCGCAAGGCCATCGACCACATGTACGAATGCATAGAGGTCATGAATATAACCGGCTCCCGGGATCTGAAGATCTGGTTGGCCGACGGCAGCAACTATCCTGGGCAGACCGATATTCGCTCCCGTCAGGATCGGCTGCAGGATTCCTTGCGCGAGGTATATGACCGGCTGGGAGATGACCAGCGCATGGTCCTCGAATACAAGTTCTTCGAACCGGCGTTTTACCACACGGACGTTCCGGACTGGGGAACATCCTTTGCCCATTGCCTGGAGTTAGGACCCAAGGCAAAGGTCTGCCTGGATACCGGCCATCATGCGCCGGGCACCAACATTGAATTCATCGTGGCGCAGCTGATCCGGCTGGGCAAACTCGGATCATTCGACTTCAATTCCCGATTCTACGCCGACGACGATTTGATAGTGGGTGCGGCAGATCCGTTCCAGCTCTTCCGTATTATGTACGAGGTCGTCCGCGGAAACGGACTCGATCCGGCGAACAATATTGCCTTCATGCTGGACCAGTGCCACAACCTGGAAGAGAAAATTCCCGGTCAGATCCGGTCTGTCCTCAATGTCCAGGAGATGACGGCACGGGCACTGCTGGTGGACTGGGACGCTCTCAAGCTGGCCCAGGACGCGAATGACGTGCTGGGCGCGAATGCCGTGCTCATGGACGCCTTCTACACAGACGTGAGGCAGGATCTGGCTGAGTGGCGCGAATCCCGCGGACTGCCGGCTGACCCCATCGCGGCCTACCAGGACAGCGGATATCAGGAGAAGATCAATGCCGACCGCCAGGGCGGCCAACAAGCAGGATGGGGAGCTTAATGACGCCCAACGAAGAGAATCAGACAGTTGCGGAGCTCGTTTCCCGGTCGAATCGGTTGGGTGCTGATAAGCGGTATACGAATTTTGCCGGTGGTAATACCTCCGCGAAGGGACCGGATACAGATCCGGTCACGGGTGAGCCGGTGGAATTGTTATGGGTCAAGGGATCGGGAGGCGATCTGGGGACCCTGACATCGCAGGGGCTGGCGGTGCTGCGGATGGATCGGTTGCGGGCGCTGACCGGGGTTTATCCGGGGGTGGAACGCGAAGATGAGATGGTCGCTGCCTTCGATTACACCTTGCATGGTAAGGGCGGGGCCGCCCCATCGATCGATACGGCCATGCATGGGCTGGTCGATGCCGCCCACGTGGATCACCTGCACCCGGACTCGGGCATCGCGATAGCGACCGCCGCTGACGGCGAAGAACTCACCGCCAAGATCTTCGGTGACCGGGTAGTGTGGGTGCCCTGGCGCCGGCCCGGCTTCCAACTCGGCTTGGATATCGCCGCGATCAAAGAGGCGAACCCGCAGGCGGTGGGCACCGTCCTCGGCGGGCACGGAATCACCGCGTGGGGCGATACCTCCGCCGAGGTTGAAGCGAACTCGACATGGATCATCGACACGGCCGAACAATACATCGCCGATCACGGCCGACCTGATCCCTTCGGCCCGGTGCTGGACGGCTACGGGCCCCTCGACGAGACCGCCCGCCGGACCAAGGCCGCCGCCCTGGCGCCGGTGATCCGCGGACTGGCATCAACTGACCAGGCGCGTGTCGGCCACTTCAGCGATGACGAGGCTGTACTGGAATTCCTGGTCGGTAGTGAACACCCCCGGCTGGCCGAGTTGGGCACCTCCTGCCCCGATCATTTCCTGCGCACCAAGGTCAAACCCCTGGTCCTCGACCTGCCCTCCGACGCCCCCATCGACGAGTGCGTGGCCCGGCTCAAGGAACTCCACGCCCAGTACCGCGATGACTACCGTGCCTACTACGACCGCCACGCCACCGGCGATTCACCGGCCATGCGCGGCGCCGACCCGGCTATCGTGCTCATCCCCGGAGTGGGGATGTTCTCCTACGGCGCCAACAAGCAAACCGCCCGGGTGGCGGGAGAGTTCTACCTCAACGCCATCAACGTCATGGCCGGAGCCGAAGCCCTCTCCACCTACACTCCCATCAACGAAGCCGAAAAATTCCGGATCGAATACTGGGCACTCGAAGAAGCCAAACTCGCCCGTATGCCCACACCGAAGTCACATGCCGGCCGCATCGCACTGGTCACCGGCGCCGCCTCCGGCATCGGCAAAGCCACCGCCACCCGGTTGGCCGCCGAAGGCGCCTGCGTCGCGATCGCCGACCTCAACGCCGACAACGCCGCCGCAGCCGCAGCCGAACTCGGCGGAGAAGACACCGCCATCGGCCTCGCCGCCGATGTCACCGATCCTGGGCAAATACAGGCAGCTATCGACCAGGCCGTGCTGGCCTTCGGAGGTCTCGACCTGATTGTCAACAACGCCGGGCTGTCCATCTCCAAACCCCTGTTGGAAACGTCCGAAAGAGACTGGGACCTGCAACACGAGGTGATGGCCAAAGGCTCCTTCCTCGTCTCGAAGGCCGCCGCGAAAGTGCTCATCGACCAGGACATGGGAGGCGACATCATCTACATCTCCTCCAAGAACTCCGTCGTCGCCGGCCCCAACAACATTGCCTACTCAGCAACCAAAGCCGACCAAGCCCACCAAGTACGGCTCCTCGCCGCCGAACTGGGCGAATACGGCATCCGCGTCAACGGCATCAACCCCGACGGCGTCGTGCGCGGGTCCGGCATCTTCTCCGGCGGCTGGGGAGCCAAACGAGCCGCCGTCTACGGCGTCGAAGAAGACAAGCTCGGCGAATACTACGCCCAACGCACCCTGCTCAAACGCGAGGTACTGCCCGAAAACGTCGCCAACGCCGCCACCGTACTGACCACCAACGAACTGTCCCACACCACCGGACTACACATCCCCGTCGACGCCGGCGTACCCGCCGCATTCCTCCGATGAAACCAGCACGGCCAAAGGCCTACGCCGCCATCGATATTGGGGCTTCGTCGGGCAGGGTGATGCTGGGACGACTGCAGGCAGGCTCCCCACACCTGGAGACTGTCCACCGCTTCGATAACGCACCGCTGGAATTGGACTCAGGTCTGCACTGGGATATCGATGGCCTGTTCCGCCAGATAGTCCACGGTCTCGGGTGCATCGCGGACCAAGCCGAGAGGGACGGACTGCAGGTCGTCAGTATCGGCATTGATACTTGGGCGGTGGATTATGGTCTGGTAGACGACGACGGCGGTTTGATCGGCACGCCTTTCAGCTACCGGGACGGCCGAACCGCCGAGGCTGTCAACCGGGTGCACGACAAGCTCCCGTTTAAGAGCTTGTACGAGACGACCGGGCTGCAGTTCCTGCCGTTCAACACCATCTACCAACTCGCCTCCGAGGGCTCGTTGCGGGGTGTCCAGGCTCTGCTGATCCCGGATCTGATCGGCTTCAAGCTCACAGGTCGGCGGGTCTGCGAGGCGACGAACGCATCCACGACGGGACTCCTCAACGCCTCCAGCGGAATCTTCGACCCACAGCTGCTGAGCGCAGTCGATTTGCCCGAAGGAATATTCCCGCCGCTGATTCAACCCGGAGAAACTGTAGGCCATCTGCTTCCCCAGGTACTCGAGCAGACGGGCCTTCCGGAATCCACGAGGGTCGTGGCCGTCGGATCACACGATACCGCTTCGGCAGTGGCAGCCGTGCCGGCATCGTCATCCAATTTTGCCTACATTTCGTCCGGCACCTGGTCGCTCGTAGGCCTGGAGTTACCCCGCCCCGTCCTGTCCGACGCCGGCCTGGCAGCGAACTTCACCAACGAACGCGGTATCGAGGGGACCATCCGATACCTGCGTAACTGCGGCGGGCTCTGGCTTCTTCAGGAATGCTTGAGAACCTGGGGTCCGTCGGGACGGTTGGAAGACCTGCTCACAATGGCCGCCGCCTTGCCATCCGGTGGACCCGTCATTGACGCCGACGACGACTCGTTCATTCATCCCGGCAGCATGCCCGAACGCATCCAAGCCGCAGCGGCACCGTCACCTCTGCTCTCCAAAGCAGCAGTGGTCCGTTGCATCATGGATAGCCTCGCCCGGCTCTACGCCCGCACCCTCCGACAAGCCGCCGAACTGGCAGACCGCAGCATCGACGTCGTGCATATAGTCGGAGGCGGCTCACAGAACGAGTTGCTCTGCCAGCTGACCGCAAACTCCACCGGCCTGCCCGTGGTCGCCGGGCCGGTGGAGGCTACGGCATATGGCAACATGCTGCTCCAGGCCCGCGCCGCTGGCGAGCTCAGTGCTGACGATGGGATGAAAGGCATCCGTGCGGCTGCTCGCCAAGCGGCCAGCACCAAACGGTTCGAACCGACAAGGCCCTTCGCCGAGGCGTACCAGCCGGTGCCCTGATACCTCGTCTACGCTGCCTGATCCCATGGGTTGTGGCAGTGGACGCCGAGGGGCTCGAAGTGTTTGGTGTTTCGCGTCGCGACGGTCATCTCGGCGGCCTGTGCGATGGCGGCGATCAGGGGGTCGTCTAATGGCGCGTGCTCGGGGACCCGGAAGGTGGCAAGGATCCGCGCGGCCGGAAGGTCGAATGGCAGCACGCGCCCTGCGAAGGCCGGCAGGACGCGATCCTCGAACCATCGGCGCAGGACCTCGCCCTGTGCCACGTCGGTTCGTTCCATTGCGACGATACCGAGTTCGATCTCTGCGATCGTCGTGGCGGTTACGAATTGATCAGTTACCGGGATCGACGCCGCCCAAGCCTCGACCGGTGGATTTCGGCCGCGGACCCGCAGTGCAGATACCACATTGGAGTCCAGGACGTACCTCACAGTTCAGGGGTTCGTGCGGTAAGACCGAGCCGCTGGGGCTCAAACTCAATGTCGGCGCCCTCGTCCATGCTCAACAGGTCGACGATCGTGACGGGGTCGCGCTTGAGTGCCTCGGCGAAGATCTCGCGTGCCTCTGCCTCGACGGATCGGCGATGGTGCTGGGCTCGGGCGCGCAACACTGCCTTGGTACCCGCTGGCAGGCTGCGGATCAGGATCTGTTCCACGATATTTCACCTCCGATATCACATCAATGATATCAAATCGTGCATCTGTCGCAACCGACGTCACCCACCTGCGCCCCGCTGGACATTCAGGAATGCGTCAATAACCGACCAATTTGAGGTGTTACTGGGCGGCTTCCCGCGGAGGGATACCGGCCTCCCGGTAGTAACCCTCGATATGCGCGGCGACCAGCTCCGAGGCGAGTCTTGCCTCCCCTGCCATCACGGCGTCGTAGATACCGTGATGTTCAGCCCGGAGCCTGGTGGCGGTGGCGGACCAGTCGGGCAGGTTGACGATCAGGTCGAGTGTGTACTGGTTGATGGCGTCGCGCAGTGATCCCATCATGGTGCTGATCAGCACGTTTCCCGCCGCCTGGGACAGGGCAACGTGGAATTCGGCGTCGAGCTGGTGGAACCGTTCTGCATCGACGTTCGGCTCGTCCATAGCCTCCAGCAGGGCATGCGCGGATTCCAAAGAGGCCGACGCGGGGTCGGCGTGTTCCACGGCCCAGGATTCCAGCAGCAGGCGGGTTTGGACAATGTCGCCTGCAGGCAAATGCGAGGTGGCGAAGTGCAGCCGCATGGCCGAGGTGAAGGGGGCCGACGGGTCGGCAATGACCAGCGTCCCGGCGTCGGGCCCTGATCCCACCCCGGATCGCACGATTCCCATGGCCTCGAGCACGCGGATGGCTTCCCGTACGGAGGTTCGCGATACCTGCAGTTGTTCTGCGATGGTGCGCTCCGCGGGCAGGCGCTGACCGATCCGGAGCCGGTCTTCGGCGATTTCCTGTTCCACCCAGCCAAGGACCATCTGGTGTGCTTTCATGGTTGCAACCATACTTGATGTGGTCCAACCACATGGCATATGGTCTAGGCAACACTTGTGGTCCAACCATGGATTTCCTGCGTCAGAAGAGGATCGTCATGACCGAGCAGACATCAGCCGACCAGCAGCCCCAGCCCGCCCGGACAGGTGCGGCGCCGACGTCGTCGTCCGCCGCCGCTAAAGTGCCCGATGCGCTGCGCCGCAGGATCCCCAAGGCCGCCGACCTGGCGCCGCTGATGCAGTTCAAGGCGCCAAAGCTGCCCACGGCGCGCAACCGGGTGGCCAAGGCGAACACCATTGCGGACCTGCGCGCGATCGCCAAGCGCCGCACCCCGAAGGCCGCCTTCGACTACACCGATGGCGCCGCCGAAGAAGAGATCACGCTGACCCGGGCGCGGGATTCGTTCAAGGATCTGGAGTTCCGCCCGGGCGTGCTGCGGGACGTGTCAACGGTGAACCTGGGCACTGACGTGCTGGGGGCTTCATCGGCGTTGCCGTTCGGGATCGCCCCGACCGGCTTCACCAGAATGATGCAGTCCGAAGGTGAATACGCCGGATCGCAGGCGGCCCAGGAAGCGGGCATTCCGTACACCCTCTCCACTATGGGCACGGCGTCCATCGAGGATGTGGCCGCGGCCGCCCCGAACGGCCGCAACTGGTTCCAGCTCTACCTGTGGACCGACCGGGATAAGTCCATCGAGCTGATCAACCGGGCGGCCGTGGCCGGCTACGATACCTTGATGGTCACGGTGGATACGTCCGTGGCCGGCGCCCGGCTGCGCGATGTCCGCAATGGGATGACGATCCCGCCGGCGCTGACGGCCAAGACCGTTCTGGACGCCTCGTACCGGCCGGCGTGGTGGTTCAATTTCCTCACCCACGAACCGCTGGCCTTCGCCTCGCTGTCCCGTTACTCCGGCACCGTGGCCGATCTGATCAACTCGATGTTCGACCCTACGCTCACCTACCAGGACCTGGACTGGCTGCGGGAAGTCTGGAAGGGCAAGCTGGTGGTCAAGGGCATTCAAACGGTCGACGACGCCAGGAAAGCGGTCGAGCACGGCGCCGACGGCATCGTGCTGTCCAACCATGGGGGTCGGCAGCTGGATCGGGCGCCGATTCCGCTGCATCTGCTGCCCGAGGTCGCCGCGGAGTTGAAGGGCAAGACCGACATCATCCTGGACACCGGCATCATGAGCGGCGGGGATGTCGTCGCCGCCCTGGCGCTCGGAGCGGACTTCACCCTCGTCGGCCGGGCGTACCTGTACGGGCTGATGGCCGGCGGACGCACCGGCGTCGACCGGACCATCGAACTGCTGGCGACCCAGGCCGCCCGCACCATGCAGCTGCTGGGCGTGAAGAACGTTGCCGAGCTGAATCCGGAGCACGTGCGGCTACTGGGCTGAATGGCCGCCACTCATTGTCGGGATCTAACCGGGTAGCGGAGCACGGTGCGCCATTTGGCGGCGGGGGTCCGCCTGATGTCGGTCAGGTAGATCTCGTGATGGTCGCCGTTGTACTCGAGCCCCCGGTTCGCCATGAACTCATTCATTGCCGCAACCGTCTGCGGTTCATCTTCGAACGGGCCGTGATGCATCATTTGCACGCAATCGCCCTCGTCCAGTTCCTTGAAGTAGACCTGCTCGATGGATTCCAGCTCTGGCTTCTTCGACGCGGCGGCCGCCGTCGCACGGCTTAAGGCTGCCGCATCGATATAGTCCGGAACCCGGATCAGCAGCGTCCAGTTCCATTGTTCGCGTGGGACCTGCGCGGCTGGCCGCTTCTCGCCGGCGTCGAACCACCATAAGCCTTCTTGCTTGGCGACGACGAAGTCACGCCCTTGCGCCTTGGCGGCAAATTTCGCGGCGTAGGCAACCGGGTATTGAGCACCGATTGCGGCGTTGTGGGCGGGCCCGCCGGGTGCACCCCGCCCATCGATCGCAATGTATGGCACCGGTCCGAAGTTTTTCAGGACAGGCGAGGCGGGCGGGCTGTAGTAGGCGCGATGCAGCTTCGCGAGGTCAATCTTTTCCATACCGGTTCACGATAGACCGCGCAGCGGCGTCCAGCCCATGGGAAGAGCGCCCTGAATGTCGGCGCGGGCCCGGTCAGCCTCGGCCGACCATCCAGCCACCTCCACGGAGGCTTCGATAATCGGCGTAGCGTGCGATGTCGGCGTAGTCCCAGCACCATTCCCACTCCGCCTCGGTGGGCAGCCGGAAGCCGTCCGAACTGACGTCCCAGGTCACTTCCCGTCCGCGGATCCGGTAGGCCGGGGCGATTCCGGATGCTACTGAGGCAGCATTGCACCATTGCACCGCGTCGAACCAGGTCACAGCATGAACCGGGATTTCCGGTTCCCGGTGCGCGGCTCCGGTGGATTCGGCGGGTTGGCCGGGGGCGCCGGACGCCACCGCGGCCCAGTCGCCTTGCGTCACTTGGGTTTGTCCGATCCGGAAGGGGCGCAGCGTGACGTGGCGGGCTGTCCCGGACCGCGCATCACGCAGCTCAATGGCGCCAGCGGGAATCGGGACCGGGAGCATGTTTTCAGTATGACGGAGAGGCATACACTGATAACCGAGCGGCTTCGGGAATGAAGGGGACGATATGGGCACCGTATCTTTCCGGACGGTGGGCCGTGTCGCACTGCTGAGCCTTCCGGCGCTGGTGGCCTTCAGCATTCCACTGCTGGGGTTCGTCGCCTCGCTGATCCTGGTGCCGCTGGCCGCCTACCGGGTCCGGCCGACGCTGTGGCCCCGGACGTCCCGACTGGCGGCCGCGAGCTGGTCGGCACTGGCGCTGGCCGGTCTGTGGTTTCCGGCATTATTGGCCCTCTTGTCCCAAGGTGCGGTTCTGCTGGGCGGTTCCGTGGTCTGGCTGCTGATCCCGTTGTGCACGCCGGTGGGGTTGACCGCCGTAATGGTCCCTGCCGCTGCCGCCACCGCCGTCGGTCTCGCCGGGGCGATGG
Organism: Arthrobacter castelli DSM 16402; assembly: GCF_000430705.1. Classification (GTDB taxonomy): domain Bacteria; phylum Actinomycetota; class Actinomycetes; order Actinomycetales; family Micrococcaceae; genus Arthrobacter_C; species Arthrobacter_C castelli. The sequence continues at coordinate 77,437 of NZ_AUMN01000003.1, read as the reverse complement.
CCAGTCTCCGCACGCCCCGCCCATGGCCGTGGGTGGTGGGCCTGTGGGTCTCCCCTTTCGCGTATATCGCTGCCAGTCTTTGGCTGGTGGATGCTTCATTCCACTGTTGAGTAAAGCCCTGCTTCCCCTCCGGCCATCGGCGCGATAGATTCCACGTAGCGGTCTTTGTCCCACCGGCCGCCACCCGAGCAGGACGGAGCGGTTTATGTCGGCACCTCTTCAACCGAAAGGCCAGCCAGCTGCAACCCTGGTTCCCGCAGACCTGTTATGCGATCGGCACGACCCGGCGGCGAGCGCCTTCACCATCGTCGACGCCGACCTCAACGCCACGGAGCTGTCCTACGCCTGGCTGCAGGACCGGTCGGAGCAGGCAGCGGCGGCGTTCGAAGCGTTGGGGGTGAAACCCGGCGACCGGGTGGCCACGTTGATGGGCAAGAGCGCCAATCTGGTCGTGGTGCTGATGGGGCTGTGGCGCCTGGGCGCCGTGCACGTTCCGCTCTTCACCGCCTTCGCCAGCGAGGCCATCAGGGTGCGGGTCGAGCGCAGCGGGGCCGCCGTCGTCGTCGTCGATGCCGGCCAGCGGAACAAGCTGATCGATGACGGGCTGGCCGAAGAGCTGGACCTGCAGCTGATTATTGCAGGTGGGGAGGCCGAACCGTCGGATAGTGAACTGTCCCTGGATCCGCTGCTCGATTCGCATGCGCCGGGCTTCCCGCCGGCTTCGTTGACGCTTGCCGATCCGCTGGTGGAAATCTTCACCTCCGGCACCACCGGCAGCCCCAAAGGCGTCCCGGTTCCGGTCAGCGCATTGGTCGCCTTCGAGGCATATATGCACTACGGGCTCGACGTGGCCGCCGACGATATCTTCTGGAACGCGGCCGACCCGGGCTGGGCGTACGGTCTCTACTACGGCATCCTCGGACCGCTCTACGCCGGCCGCACCAGCCTGCTGCTGACGACCGGTTTCGACCCGGAACTGGCGTGGCGGGTGCTGGAAAAGTTCCGGATCACCAACTTCGCCGCCGCCCCCACTATCTTCCGCACCATGCGTGCGGCGAGGCCCGACGGCGGCAAGGGGCTGGCGCTGCGGCGCGCCTCCAGTGCGGGTGAACCGCTCGATGCCGACACGATTGAATGGTCGCGGCGGCACCTTGGCACCGAAATCCGCGACCACTATGGCCAGACCGAGATGGGCATGTGCATCGTCAACGGCTGGCACGACGAGATCCGCACGGAACTGCGGCCCGGTTCCATGGGCCAGCCGATGCCCGGTTACACCACCGCGGTGCTGGAGATGGAGTCGGACAAACCTGCCGAACCCGGCACCACCGGCCGGGTCGCCATCGACGTGCCCTCCAGCACGCTGATGTGGTTTGCCGGCTACACCGGAGAACCGGAGAAGACCGCCGACCGGTACAGTGCCGACGGCCGTTGGTACATCACCGGAGACAGCGGCCGGGTGGACGAGGACGGTTTCTTTTTCTTCTCCTCCCGCGACGACGACGTCGTGATCATGGCCGGGTACCGGATCGGCCCGTTCGAGGTCGAGTCGGTGATGTCCACCCACCCCGCGGTGGCGGAGGTGGCCGTGATCGGCGTGCCCGATGAATTGCGCGGCGAGCGGCTGGAAGCCTGCGTGGTGCTGGCCAGCGCCGCGGCGCAAGGCGGGCAGCAGAACACCGAACTGGAGACGGATCTGCAGCAACTGGTCAAGAAGCAATACGCCGCGCACGCCTACCCGCGCACCGTGCATTTTGTCAGCGAGCTGCCCAAGACGCCGAGCGGCAAGATCCAGCGGTTCCTGCTCCGGCAGCAGTTCGGCGGCTGAGCGGCGCGTCCAAGGGGCATCCCGGCGGAACCTCCCGCTGGCGCTCCGACCCCTCGTCTTTCCGGTTACCCGCGAGTAGCATATGGATTAAGCGTAGGGTCTGACGGACCGCGACGGGCCCGCCACAAGGGGGTTGCCATGAGCGCCGAGACCGCACACCAAACCGACGGCCACGTCAGCGAGCGCGCTGCCCGGGAAACGGCGGAGGCGGCGAGGGAAACCGAATGGAGCAAGCCCAGTTTCGCCAAGGGGCTGTACCTGGGCGACTTCGATCTGTCCCTGATCCATCCGCATCCGACGCCAACGGCGGACGAGCGGGCCGAAGGTGAGGAGTTCCTGGCTCAGCTGGACACGTATTGCCGGACCTTGGACAGCGCACGGATTGAACGTGAAGCGAAGATCCCGGACGAGTACCTTAACGGCCTGGCGGAACTCGGCGTATTCGGGATGAAGATCCCCAAGGAGTACGGCGGCCTGGGGCTGTCGCTGACCTACTACGGTCGGGCGCTGATGCTGCTCAGTTCCGTCCATCCCAGCTTCGGGGCGCTGGCCTCGGCCCACCAGTCCATTGGGGTGCCGGAGCCGGTGAAGGTCTTCGGCACCGAAGCCCAGAAGCGCGAGTACCTGCCCCGGTGCGCCGCCGGGTCGGTCACCGCATTCCTGCTCACCGAGCCTGACGTCGGCTCGGACCCGGCGCGGATGAACGCGACGGCGACGCCGACCGAGGACGGCTCGGCCTACCTGATTAACGGCTCCAAGCTGTGGACCACCAACGGCGTCATAGCCGAACTGGTGGTGGTGATGGCAAAGGTTCCACCGCACGACGGCGGCAAGGGCGGGATCTCCGCCTTCGTCGTCGAGGCCGACGCGGACGGCATGACGGTGGAGAACCGGAACACCTTTATGGGGCTCAAGGGCATCGAGAACGGCGTGACCCGGTTCCACGATGTCCGCGTCCCGGTCGACAATCGGCTGGGCGCCGAAGGGCACGGGCTGAAAATCGCGCTGACCACGCTGAACACCGGGCGGCTGTCCATCCCCGCCATCTGCGCCGCCGGCGGCAAGTGGTCGCTGAAGATCGCCCGGGAATGGTCCAACGCCCGGGTGCAGTGGGGCAAGCCGGTGGGCAAGCACGAGGCGGTGGCGCAGAAGATCTCCTTCATCGGCGCGACGGCGTTCGCCCTGGAGGCTGTCTTCGAACTGTCCGCGGCGCTGGCCGACAGCGGGATGAAGGACGTGCGGATCGAGGCGGCGCTGGCCAAGCTGTGGTCCAGCGAGATGTCCTATCGAGTGGCCGACGAGCTGGTGCAGATCCGCGGCGGACGCGGCTACGAGACGGCCGCGTCGCTGGCGGCCCGGGGAGAACGGGCGGTGCCGGCCGAACAACTGTTGCGGGACCTGCGGATCAACCGGATCTTCGAAGGTTCCTCCGAGATCATGCATCTGCTCATCGCCCGTGAAGCGGTGGACGCGCACCTGAAGGCGGCCGGTGACCTCGCCTCCCCCGACGCCGAGCTGTCGGCCAAGTTGAAGGCGGCCGCCGGGGCTTCGGGATTCTACGGGCGCTGGCTGCCCCAGCTGCTCACCGGCGAGGGCATGGACCCCCGCAGCTACGGCGACTTTGGCCGGCTGGCCCGGCACCTGAGGTTCGTCGAACGCGCCTCCCGCCGCCTGGCGCGGAACACCTTCATGGGCATGGGCCGCTGGCAGGCCAAACTCGAACAGCGCCAGATCTTCCTGGGCCGCATCGTCGACATCGGTGCGGAGCTGTTCGCCATGTCGGCCTCCTGCACCCACGCCGACCTGATCAGCCGGCAGGACCCCGCCCGGGCCAAGAGCGCCTACGAATTGGCGGACACCTTCTGCGACCAGTCCCGGACGCGGATCCGCCAACTGTTCACCGAGCTGTGGCGCAACACCGACACCGCGGACCGTAAGCTGTCCAGCCGGATCCTGGAGGGGAACTACAGCTGGCTCGAAACGGGCATCGTGGATCCGTCAGAAGGCACCGGCCCCTGGATCACGGAACCGGTCTCCGGCCCGTCCGACAAGGAGAATCTGCACCGCAAATACCGTTAGGGAGGACCCGATGGCGGCGGTCATCGAAACCGACAAGCTGACCAAGACGTACGGCAAAAACCGGGGCATTGTCGACGTCGACCTCCAGGTGGACAGCGGCGAAATCTTCGGGTTCCTCGGCCCCAACGGCGCAGGTAAAACGACGACGATCCGCACCCTGCTGGGATTCCAACGGCCGGCGTCGGGCACGGCCAGCGTCTTCGGGCTCGACAGCCGACGGGACAGTGTGCAGATTCGCTCGAGGGTGGGCAATCTGCCCGGTGAGTTCACCCTCGAAGACCGGATGACAGGCGAGGCGATGCTGCGGTATTTCGCCCGGCTGCGCGGGGTGGAATCCCTCGATTACGCGCGCCATCTGGCCGGTCGGCTGGGCGCCGACCTGAAGCGGCCGATGCGCCGTTTATCCCGCGGAAACAAGCAGAAGGTGGGACTGGTGCTGGCCATGTTCCACCGTCCGGAGCTGCTGATTCTGGATGAGCCCACCGGAGGTCTCGACCCGCTGGTCCGGGAAGAGTTCCTGGCCCTCATCGCGGAGGTCCGCGATGAGGGGCGCACGGTCTTTTTCTCCTCCCATGTGCTCGGCGAGGTGGAGCGGATTTGCGACCGCATCGCGGTGATTCGTGGAGGGCGGCTGGCAGCGGTCGAGCCGACGTCGGAAATCATCAATAAGTCGTTCCGCCATGTCCGCATCGCCTTCGCCCGGCAGCTGAAGAACAAGGAGATGCGCAAATTTGCGGCCCTGGCCGGTGTCGACAACTTCGATCACGACTCAAACTCGCTGTCCTTCACCCTCTACGGAAATTACGACGACGTGGTGAAGCTGGCGGCCAGACACACAGTCGTTGATATCGACTTTGAGCGGCCGCCGCTGGAGGAAATCTTCATGACCTACTACGCCGATCCGCAGGAACGGGGCATGCCATGAGCACTGCGAACCGCGAAGCACCCGGCACCGGGGCCGCGCCCTTGGGACGCCAGGTACCGGCGGCGGCGAAGCTGGTGCACTTCATCGGCCACCAACTGCAACTGCAGGTCAGGGCGGTGATTGGCTGGTCGCTGGCACTGGGCCTCTACACGGCGGCCATGGTCGCGATTTTTCCCTCCTTCTCCGATCTGGAGAACCTGACAGCGGCTATTCCCGAAGGGATGCGCGAGGGTCTGGGCATCACCGACATTGGAACCATCGAGGGTTTCCTGTCGGCGGAGGCCTTCAGCATTGTCACACCACTGGCGCTGGCGTTCTTTCCCATGTTGTCGCTGTCTGCAGTGATCGCCGGGGCGGAGGAGCGCGGCACTATCGACGTGCTGTTCAGCAATCCGTTGCCGCGTTGGCTCGTGGTGGTCGGCAGCTTCCTGGCCGTTGCCATTTCGCTGCTGGCCGTCGTCGTCATCATCGGATTGCTGATGTGGTCAACGGCGCTGCTGGTCGGCGTCGACCTCGACTTCTCCGACGCCGCGGCCGCAGTGCTCAACCTGTGGCCCTTGTGCATGTTCTTCGGGTCGTTGGCGCTGCTCTGTTCCGCGATCTTCCACCGGCGGTTGTTCGGAATCGCCATTCCGGGCGTGCTGCTGCTGGGCATGTACCTGCTGGACGTGATTGGCAACCTCTCCGAAGACCTCGAAGATGCCCGGGTGCTGTCTGTCTTCCACCACTACGGCTCGGCCATTGAAGAAGGGATCGACGGCAGCGGCTTTGCCGGCATCACCTGCTTCGCCGTGCTGTTCGTGATTCTCGCCGTCGCGGCGTTCCACCGGCGGGACATCTATACGTAGCTGCCCCGCCGGTGAGGCTACTTATACAGGTTTTCGGCGATCTTCGGCTTATCCATGTTCTCCTTGTCGTACCAGTAGTAGCCGGTATCGATGGTTTGCTTGACGTCTTTCCCCTTCATGGCCTTCACCGCTGTTTCCACTGTCTTGTATCCGATGCCGATCGGGTTCTGGGTCACCGCCCCGGCCATCAGGCCGCTGCGAATTGCCTTGAGCTGAGCCTTGCCGGAGTCGAACCCAACCACCGTCACGTCCCCCTTCATGCCGAGTTCCTGGACGGCGTTGACGATACCGATGGCGGAACCTTCGTTGGTCCCATACAGCCCATCCAGCTTCGGGTTGGCCTGGATCATGGCCTTGGCCAGGTCGGTGGACTTGAGCTGGTCGCCGCCGCCGTATTGAATGTCGACGATCTCGATTCCGGGCGCGTTTTTCTTCATCCAGTTGACGAATCCGTCCCTGCGGTGTTTTCCGGATTTGGACGTCTGGTCATGGGCCACGATGGCTACCTGCCCTTCACCGCCGATGCGCTTGGCCATGTGCTTGGCCGCCTCGGCAGCCGCGGCTTTATTGTCGGTGGCCACCGTTGACACGGGGATTTCGCTGTCGACGCCCGAATCGAACGCGACGACGGGAATGTCTTTGCTCTTGGCCGTTTCGAGCAGCGGCGCGGCGGCCTTGCTGTCCAAGGCGGCCAGCGCCAGTGCGTCCGGGTTCTTGTTCAACGCCGACGTCAGCATTTCGATCTGCTGGGCCACATTGGACTCGGTGTCCGGGCCTTGGAAGGTGATCCTGACGTTGTAGTCTTTGGCCGCTTTCTCGGCGCCGTCTTTGACGGCCTGCCAGAACTGGTGCTGGAAGCCTTTGGACACAATGGCGACGTACGGCTTGCCGTCGCCGCCACCGGATTCGTTCCCCGTGGATCCACCGCCGCATGCCGACAGCGAAAGGGCAAGGGCTGCGGCACCGGCCGCGGCCATGATTTTCCTACGCATTGCTCGAACTCCTTTGTCGCGATTCAACTGGTTTCCTTCCGCCGCAGCATGTCGAGGTAGACGGCGAGCAGGATGACGGCCCCGACCGCCACGTTCTGCCATTCCTGGGGGATGGACATGATGCGCAGTCCGTTGGTCAATACGGACATGATCAGCGCACCGATGACCGTGCCGATGATCGACCCCTTGCCGCCCTGCAGGGACGTCCCGCCGATAATGACGGCGGCAATCGCCTCCAGTTCGTACCCCATTCCCAGGCCCGGTTGGGCCGAGCTCAGTCGGGACGCCATGACGACGCCGGCCAGGCCGGTGAAGGCTCCGGCGAAGGTGTAGATCAACACCTTCCACTTCTTCACGTTCACTCCGGACAGCGCTGTCGCATCTTCATTGGACCCGATGGAGAATGTGTAGCGGCCGATGATGGTCTTGCTCATCGTCACCCCGGCCAGCACGGCGGCAATGAAAATGATGAGCACGGCATTGGGAATGCTCAACCCTGGAATGACGGAGCCAAGGGCAAGATTGGTAAACCCCGGAGTGCTGCCGAAATAGATCGGCGAGGTCCCGGAAATCACCAGCGCCAGCCCCTCGGCGATCATCATCATCGCCAGCGTGGCGATGAACGGCGGGATCTTCAGCGCCGCGATCAATGTTCCGTTGACCAGTCCCATCACCGCACCGGTGAGGATCCCGCCAATGACACCGACTATCAGCGGCAGACCCAGATAGGTGAGGAAGACGCCGGTCATCACTGAGCAGAGCGTCATCCCGGTCCCGATCGACAAGTCAATACCGCCCGAGATAATCACGAAAGTGGTGCCCAGGGCCAGGATGCCGATCACCGATGTCGCCAGCAGAATGCCCGAAATGTTCGACAGCGTCATGAACTTGCCGCTGGCGATGCTGAAGAAGATCACCAGCGCAATCAGGCTGGCGAAGGCCAGGAACTGCTGCAGCGAGGAACGCAACCGGCCCGACAACGTTCGCCCGGCCGTATCGCCTGTGTGTGTTCGGGACTCCGACTTGGCGGCTTGAACTGTACTCACTGTGTTCCTCCTGCCGGTTCCGCGCCGGCAGGCACGACGTCGTCGGCCCCGAAGCGGGTGGCCATTTCCATGATGTTTTCCTGATCAGCCTCGTCATTGGACAGCGAGCCGGCGACACGGCCCTCGCACATCACGACGATGCGGTGCGAGAGCCGGAGCACCTCGGGCAGCTCGGAGGAGATCATAATGATCGATTTGCCCTGCGAGGCCAGCTCGTTGAGCAGCGTATAGATTTCCTCCTTGGCCCCGACGTCGATGCCGCGGGTCGGTTCGTCGAAGATCAGAATGTCGCAGTCCTTGAGCAGCCACTTGGCAATGACGACCTTTTGCTGGTTGCCGCCGGAGAGGTTCCTGGCCGGTTGGTTAACGCTGGGGGTCTTGATCCGCAAGGTGCCAACCAGTTCCTGGGCCTTGGCGGCCATAGCCTTGCCTTTCATGAACCCGCCGCCGCTGAATCTGCCCAGCGAGCTCAGCGCGATGTTTTCCTTCACGTTCCGGTCCAGCAGCAGGCCCAGATGCTTGCGGTCTTCGGACAAATACCCGATGCCCAAGGAGGCCGCGGCCGCGGGATTGGGAATCTTCTGTTGCCGCCCGTGGACTTCGATGCTCCCGGCGGTGATCCTGTCGGCACCAACAATGGCACGGGCGACTTCGGTGCGACCGGCACCCATCAGCCCGGCGAAACCGAGGATCTCGCCGGCGCGCAGTTCGAAGCTGACACCGCTGAGCATGTCCCGGGTGGACACACCGTCGGCGGCAAGCACCACGTCAGTACCGGCGGGAGCGGGATCGGGCCGCTGCTCGGTCGACAGCCGGCGTCCGACCATCATGGAGATGACGTCGCGGATCGGGGTGGATCCGGCGTCGACGGTGTCCACGTACCCGCCGTCGCGCAGCACGGTGACCCGGTCGGCGATCTCGTTGATCTCGTCCATCCGGTGCGAGATGTAGATGACGCCTGTCGATTCGCTCTTGAAGTTGCGGATGATTTCGTGGAGCGCGGCCACCTCGGCCTCGTTGAGCGCCGCCGTCGGCTCGTCCATGATCAGCACTTTTGAGTCGTGGGACAGCGCCTTGGCGATCTCCACCATCTGCTGCTTCGCCACGGTGAGGTCGCCGACCTTGCTCTTCGGATCCAGGTCGATCCGGATCCGCGCGAAGAGCTCCGCCGCCCGGGCATTGAGTCTGCGGTCGTTGAGCAGGAAGTTTCCACTGCGCGGTTCACGGCCGATGTAGATGTTCTGGGCCACCGTCAGGTCCGGCATCAGGTTGAATTCCTGGTGGATGATGCTGATTCCCAGTTCCTGGGCCTGTTTGGGGCTCTGCACCTGGATCGGCCGGCCGTCGAGTTCGAACGATCCGCTGTCCGGGGCGTGGATGCCGGACAGCAGCTTCATCAACGTCGATTTTCCCGCCCCGTTTTCACCCACCAGGGCCAGCACTTCATTGTGGCGTACGTCCAGCCCCACATCCGCCAGCGCCTTGACCCCGGGGAAGCTCTTACTGACGTTGTGGACATTGAGCAGCAGATTGTCCATCAGGGTCCCTCCCGCTACAGGTTGACCTCGCCGCACAGATGAACGGTGATGCCCAGCTCATCCATCATGGCGGCCTTGGCGGTTAATGCCTTATCGGCGATGTCGGCGTCCGGCGCGTAGACGACCTGGACGTGGTTGGCCTTATGTCGGGCCATCAATTGGTTCCGGTCCACCCCGTTCAGCACCGCGTGCATGATGGGCCACTGAGGGTCGGTGGCATCCAGCCTGCGCCGGGTCTCTTCCTCGGGCAGTTCGACGACGTGCCCGCGCCCGATGTCGGCGTGCAGCGCCCCGTTCATGATGAAGATCCTGGACCAGACGATTTCACCGGGTTTCGATACACCGGACAGGGTGGATCCGCCCCTGGGGAAGAACATCGGTGGCTGGCGCATCCCGTAGGACTTACCGTAACCGCCGTTGTGGGAGGCCGGCACCGATCCGGAAATCTCGAAGACCCAGACGAATTCGCCGTCGTATTCCTCGCCCCAGCGGATGTCGTGGAGGGTGTTGGCCGGATCCAGCCCCATCGCGTTGAACAGGCGGGTGGTGATCAGGGTGTCAACGGCGACGCCCTCGTCGACCTCATTGAAGTGCGGCAGCGAGGTTCCGGCATAGAGCTCGCGGGAACCGTCCCGGGAGAACACCGCCGGTCGTTCCACGTTGTTCAGCAGCCCCTCGGGCAGATCGGAGGCCGGTGCCATGTCCTTGAGCCCTTGCTGGTATTGGATACCGATGGCATCGGCGCCGAAATCATCGGCGATGCGCACCGCCGCGATGTACATCTTCATTTGTGAGTGGACCTGCGCCTCGGTCAGGTCGCTGGTCTCGTCGGTGCCGAAATGGAAGGTGAATCCTGCCTCTTCCAGCCATCGCCGCGCCGCCACCGCTTCTTCATCCCGAACCCGGCCCATCTCGGCCAGCAGCGCCGCCTGGGAGAGCCGTTCCTTGTAGATGCCCAGCCGGTTGAGCATTTCGTCGTCGAAGATGGCGTTGTACATTCCCATGCAACCCTCATCAAAGATGCCGATGATGGCCTTTTCGTCCTTGAGCTGCTCGGCCAGCGCGGCACCCAGCCGCCTCTCCTCCGAGCGGGGCAGCGCCGGCAGGTCCCGCACATGGGACACGTCGTGCTCAATGGTGCCGGTGGCCAGCCATTCATCGAGCTTCTCCAGTGCCCATACGTCGGTGAAGTCCTTGCTCCACAGGATGGAGTGCCCCACTGCGGCCTTGGTCAGTGATGCCGTCAGGTTCAGCAGACCCACCAGGCCGGGAAAGTCACCGGCAAAGTTGCCGACGATGAGGACAGGTCCCCGGTGCGAGCGCAGACCTGCCAGCAGGTGGTGGCTGTACTGCCAGATGGCGTTCACCACCACCAGCGGTGCGTCGGCCGGAATGTTCTTGAACACCTCCATACCGGCCCGCTGGCTGGTGGTGAACCCGTGCCCGGTCACCAGGTCAATGCCGTGGGCGCGTTCGACGCCGTAGCCGCGGTGTTCGACGGCGGCGCCAAAGTCTTTCTCCAGTTTTTCCTGGGTGGGCCAGCCCTCTTCATTGGCACTGGGCCGCAGATCACCGCTGGCCACGGTGTAGATAGTGTTTTCCAACCGGTGCGGGCGTTCGAGCCGTTCGGGGAAGACGTAGCGTTTCATGCATTACTCCTGGTGTCTGTCGCGTTGGATAATCTGTGCTGGCGGTCGGCCAGGGCGTGCTGCACCGCCTGGGTGCTTGGATAAAGCTGCCGGTAGAGGTCGTACAGTTCGTCGTAGTCCTGCCGCAGCCCGAGGTTGGGGGTGACGGTGTGCGACGGCGGGTTCCATGCGGCAATGTCGACGCCGGATCCCGTCGGTGCACCTGCCGAGCGGCCCGCCAGATAGGCGGCACCGTAGCTGGCGCCGATGGTTTTCGCCGGCACCAGTTGTTCCCGGCCGGTGACATCGGAGACGATCTGCGTCCACAGCTCGCCTTGGGTACCGCCGCCGACGGCCACGATCCGCTCGATGGACCCGCCGGCCGCTTCCATGGATTCGATATTGTGCCGCACTCCCAGGGCTGTCGCTTCCAAAGCCGCCCGGTAGATGTCGCCGCGGCCATGGGACAGCGTCAGCCCGGCCACAACCCCGCGGGCGTCCGGATCCGCGATGGGCGTGCGTTCGCCCGCGAAGTAGGGCAGCATCAGCAGCCCCCGCGCGCCGGGACCGGATTGGTCGGATTCGGAGAGCAATTGCGGATAGTCGGGGGACCCGAACAGCTCCTTCAGCCAGCCGGTGATCCCTCCTGAGGTGGCCATGCCGCCGGCCAGGCTGCGGGTTCCTTCGAGCGCCCCGATCGTGCCCCACAGATTGGGAGTGCTCACCCGCTGCTCAACGGTGTGCACCAGGAACATGGTCGTGCCGTACATCAGCATCAGATCGCCCGGGTTCTGCGCATCCACGCTGACCGCTTCGCTCCAGGCATCAATGGTCCCGGCGACCACCGGGATGCCTTCTGGCAAGCCGGTTTCTTTGGCCGCCTCCGCGGTCACGGTGCCGGCGATATCGGTTGGCCACACCAGCGGCGGTAAGTCCAGGTGCGGGGCGATGTCGCCTGCCCACGGTTCATACCAATCAAGGGCCTCGGTGTCATAGAGCGGTGTGGACTGGCTGGCCGAATGGTGGTCAAGCACGTAGCTGCCGGTGAGCCGGTGGACCAGCCAGGACGACGGCATGAACAGCCTGCGCGCCCTGGCCATCACATCCGGTTCGTGCGCATCCATCCAGGCCAGCTTCGGACCCACCGCCTGCGTGGACAGCGCAGAACCGCACCGGTTGATAATCGCTTCATCGCCGCCGAACCGCTCGGTCAGTTCAGCGATTTCGACGGTGGCCCGGGTATCCACCCCGTAGAGAATCGCCGGACGCAACGGCCGGCCGCCGTCGTCGGTCAACAACACGCACGGCCCCATCCCGCTGACCCCCACGGCGGTGACATTGTCGCCGTCGTGCACTAAAGCGCGGCTGATAGCGGCGAATTCGTCCCACCAGATGCCGCCGTCCATTTCCACCCAGCCCGGATGGGGACGGTCCACATGATGTTCACGGGTCTCGCTGGCCAGCACATTGCCCGCCACATCGACCAGCACACCCTTGCTGCTGCTGGTGCCGATGTCGACACCCAGCACGACGTCGGTCATGTCACTCCCTTTTTGCGCTTATTTGATGCCGCTGGTCTTGATGGAGGCGACGATCTGCTTCTGGAAGAAGAAGAACATCAGCAGCGTCGGGGCAGCTGCCACTGTCGCCGCCGCCAGCACGTAGTTCCAATTCGCCGCGTATTGCTGCTGGAAGGTGGCGATGCCGACTTGGACCACCCGCAAGTCCGGGTTGGCTGTAATGGTCAGCGGCCAGATGAACGAATTCCAGTTGGCGAGGAAGAAGAACACGGCCAGCGCCGACAAGATCGGCTTGGACAGCGGCAGCACCACATTCCAGAAAATCCTCCAGTAGCCGGCTCCATCGATCATGGCGGCTTCCTCCAATTCGTCAGGCAGTCCCAGGTAGAACTGGCGCAGCAGGAAGATGCCGAAGGCATTGAAGATCATCGGGATGATCAGGCCGGCGTAGCTGTCGAGCAGCCCCAGCGTGCGGACGACGACGAAGGTGGGGATCAGCACCACCGGCAGGCTCACCAGCAGGGTGGAGAAGATGACCATGAATATGGTCTCCCGGCCGCGGAATTTGAGCCGCGCCAGCGCGTAGGCCGCCATCGAATGAAACAGCAGTGCCGCGACGGTGACCACGGCCGATACGAAGAAGCTGTTGAACATGTAACGCAGGAACGGCACTTCGGTGAAGACGTATATGAAGTTGTCCAGCGTCGGCGAGGAAGGCAGCAGCGACATGTTCCAGATTTCGTCCTCGGGCTTGAACGCGCCGGAGACCATCCATAACAACGGAAAGATGGTGAGTAGGCCAAGGACAGTGCCCACCGTGAGCAGCACAATGTTCCGCCGGGTCCACTTCCTGTCGGCACGGGGACGCCGGCGCGCGCTGCCTGTGGTTGAATTTGTTGCACGTGTATCAAGAGCCATCGTTAACCCGGCCTCCGCGTGTCAGTTTGAAGAGCAACAGGGACCAGAGCATCAGCACCACGATCAGGGTTGATCCGATGGCCGCGGCGTATCCGTACTCTCCAAACAAGAACGCTTGCTCGTAGATGTAGAAGATCAGCAGTGATGTTGCTCCGGCCGGCCCTCCCCCGGTCATGATGTAGATGAGGTCGAAGCCGCCGGTGATCACCGCAATCGTTGCCGTGATCAGCACGAAGAAACTCGTCGGTCCCAGCAGCGGCAGGGTGATCCGCGTCAGCCGTTGCCACGCGGTTGTTCCATCGATCCGCGCCGCCTCGTAGTATTCGGCCGGAATGTCCTGCAGTCCGGCCAGGAAAATGATCATGTAGTAGCCCATTTGGAACCACACGCAGATGAAGATGATGGTGCCCAGCGTCAGCTGCGGATTGCCCAGCCACGAGACATCCTGCAACCCGAACGGCGCCAGCATGCGACTGATGACTCCCACCCGGTCGGAGAGCATGAACTGCCAGATCAAGCCGACGACGACCAAACTGATCACGTAGGGGGCGAACAGGGCGCTGCGGACCGCGCCGACCCCGGGGAATTTCTGCTGCACCAGCAGCGCCAGCGCCAGCGCGACCACGAAGATGGCCGGGACCAGCACGAACAGGTAGACCAGCGTCACCCGCACGCTTTGCCAGAACTGCGGGTCGTTGGCCATCCGGATGAAATTGTCGACGCCGATGAATGACAGGTTTCCGAAACCATCCATACTGAAGAATCCCAGGGCGATAGCCAGCACCATGGGGATGAAGACAAAGGTGAACAGCCCCAGCGAGTCCGGCAGCAGGAACAGCAGTGCAGCCCGCCGCTCGCGCTTTTCCCGGGAGCGGGCGTTGCTGGATTTTCCTCTGGGTGGTGCGGCACGCGTGCCGCCTCCCCTGGGGGACTGCGGTGGTCCGCGCCGGACGGTGGTCCCCTGTCCGGCCAGGTCTTGTTGGGTCCGCTCACTCATATCAGCGACCCTCCCTCGTACGTTGTCAGGAAGCTCTCGATGGCCTGGTGGGCGACGTCGGCCTGATCGGTTGCTTTACCGCCTGCCTGCTGCACGCCCTGAATGGCGTTGGAAACGCTCTTGTAGAGCATCGGTGGGTAGCGTGGTTCCGGCCTGCCGTCCGGCAGGATGTCCTCGTGGAAGGTACGCATCACCGGGTCGTCGAAGACGCCCATCTGCGCCATCCGCCGCTCAACCGATTTCCGCGGTGGCATGTCCGTTTTGGCCACCGAGCACCATTTGGTCAGGCGCTTGATGCTTTTTTCACTCATGCTGGCCAGGGTTTCGACGACGAAGCGTGCGGCCGCATCCGGGTTCCGGCCCTGTGAGTTGACGCAGAACGACCACCCGCCCAGACAGGTCCTGGGGCGCCCGCCCTCGGGGGTCGGCAGCGGAAAGACACCGTAATCGAAATCCGGGGCGCGTCCGTTGAACGCCGATACCTCATAAATGCCCGATTCCCACATGGCGGCGAAACCCTGCTGGAATGCTGCCGGGATGTCCCCTCCGGCGGGAACTGTCCTGGGCGCCACACCACGGGAAATGGCGTCGCCAAACAGGTTCAATGCCTGCACCGTCGCGTCGCTGCTGAATGCCGCCTGCTGGGATTGAGGATCGACGACGTTGCCGCCTCCCTGCCACAGCCACGGGTACCAAAGGAAGTTCTGGTAGTAGCCCGGCGTCGTTTCGAAGACCACGCCAGTTTGTTTCGGGGTGACCAGCTTTTCGGCCACGTTGAGCATCTCTTCCCAGGTCTTGGGGATGTCGCCTTCGGACAACCCCGCTTTTTCCCATGCCGGCCGGGAGTAGAACATGGCCAGTGGTTCCACTTCCATCGGGATCGCGTAGATTCCGCCGTCGGCAGCCCGGGTGCTCAAGGTGGCGTCCGGGAAATCGTCGACAGCCTCCTGGCTCATGTACGGGCGGAGGTCCTGAAGCGCCCCGCCGTTGTAGTACCGGAGGAAATCGCCAGGGCTGATCAGGAAGATATCGGGGCCGGCCCCGGAAGCGAATGACGTCGCCAGGCGGGTATTGGTCGGTTCAGTGTAGGCGGGGATGAACACCGGCCTGATCTGCTGGGCGTTCGCTTTGTTCCAGTCCCCGATGGCGTCCATGAACCAGTCATTCTGGGCTTTCAGATCCGGTTCCGACTGCGTCGTGGGCGCATAGAAGTTCCAGAATTCCAACGGATCGTTTCGGGACGCCGGGCTGCCGCACCCGCCCAGAGCGGACGCGGCGGCCAGCGCTCCGGCACCGGCCAGGCCGCCGCGCAACACTGATCTGCGGCTCGGCAAGGTTAGCCCGCCGTTCATACACTCTCACTCCTTGATCCGGGGCGAATGACGTTGTGAAGCGGTCCGTGGCGCCGCGAGGAGACTGCTCAACGGAACTCATGTGACCGAGACCACGGCCCAGTATTCACGAAATCGATTTCATAAACAAGAGTGTGGGAACGAAAAATCCGACGATCGACCCTTGGGCGGTCCTTTGGCCCCTGACGCAGGGGGCGACGGAGTGCGGTGGCTGCAAGGGCCCGCGTGGCTGCGTGGCTGCGCCTGCCACATTCGGCAAGCCGCGTGACTCCGCCTGGCACATTCGGCAGGCGGCGAGGGCGGCCCCTACGCGCCGGCGGGGTGCGGGTAAGCCGCCGGACGGGTCTCGTGGCGCAGCACGACCGTCCGCACCGGCTGGGGGTCCCCTTGGATCCGCTCAATCAGCAATTGCGCAGCGGTGACCCCCATATGGCGGGCGGGTAAGTGCACCACGGTGACGCTCTTCGGCGAGATGGTGGTGAATGGCAGGTCGCCGATCGTGGCGACTCCGAAGTGCGGTGGCCTCATCCCCGCCTCCGCCAACACCTGCAGCGCCCCGATGGACATCACATTGTTGGCTGCCACCACAGCATCTGGAGGAGACGGCGACTCCAGCAGGCTCGCCATTGCGGTCCGGCCGCCATCCACCCGGAAGGTGGAGAAGCGGGTGAAGGCGCCCGGGTCGGCAAACATCTGCCTCCGGTCCACGACGGATTTCCATCCCCGCGCCCGCTCAACGGCAGTCTCGACATCGTCCGGTCCGGTGATGCATGCGATGCGGCGGTAACCTCCCTGATACAGCGCAGTGACGGCATCTTTCCCCGCTGCGAAGTTATCCATCATCACAGCATCCACCGGCAGCCCGGTCGTCCGATCGACGGAGATGAGTGGCCTGCCGGGAAGCTCGAGCAGTTGCTCGTCCGCGTGGCGGGCCACGGGCGCCAGGACGACTCCGGCCATATGCTCGGAGGCCGCAATATCCAGGTACTGGGATTCCTTGCCCGGATCATCGTCGGTGTTGCACAGCACCAGGGAGTAACCGGCGGCCTGGGCCACATCCTCAACGCCCCTGGCCATGGACGTGAAGTAGGGATTTTCGATGTCCGGCAGGATCAGCGCGATCATCTCGGAGTTCTTGCGACGCAGGGTGCGGGCGGTGCGGTTCGGCACGAAATTCAGGTCGGCGGCCGCCTTGCGGACATGCCGCGTCTTCTCCGCCGAAACCGGTGACCCGTTGAAAACCCGCGACACCGTTGCAGGCGAAACGCCGGCACGTTCGGCCACTTCGTATATTGTCGTCACGCATCCCACCGCAAGAAGTCTCGTCCACCAATCGGGAAGCGGAGCGCCCGCTCAATCACCGATCGGCGCTTTCGGCGCCACCACTGCTTGAAGCCTAGCACTGCCGCCACCCCTCATTGACATCATCCTTGACCCGACCTAGATTAGTGAAATCGATTGCACACAATGACCCAAAATGCCGGCTTCCGCGCACCTCCTCGACATGCGCCGGGCCACTGAACCAACCACCCTTCGGAGAAGAAGTGACGCATCCAAGTCTGAGCAGCATCGCCGCACTCAGGTCGGTTACGACCCGTTCCATCAGCCCGGAAAACTTCGACGGTTCGGCCGGCGGTGGCGGCCGGGCCACCGCCGGCACTGGCAAGGACTGCGCCAGGGACCTTGGCACGGGGTGGAAGGTCTCGCCCAGTGTGAAGATCGGCCCGGGCGAAACATTTACGCTGGCCAGTATCGACGGTCCCGCGAAGATCTCGCATATCTGGATGACAACTCATCGTGATCACTGGCGTACGCTGCTGTTCCGCGCCTATTGGGACGGAGCGAACGAGCCCGCCATCGAGGTTCCGTACGGCGATTTTTTCTGCAGCGGCTGGGGCAGCTTCACCCAAGTAAACTCCGAGCCGATCGCTGCCAACCCCAATGGTGGGTTCAATTCCTATTGGCCGATGCCTTTCCGCGACGGGGCGGAATTGACGATCGAGAATACATCAGAGATGGAAGTCGTGCTCTACTACCAGATCTCCTACGAGGTGGGAGGCGATCACTCGTCCGATGCCTATCTGCACGCACAGTGGCGCCGGAGCAACCCGTTGCCTTACAAGGAGACCCACACCATTGTGGACGGGGTGGAAGGCAAGGGCCACTACGCCGGCACGTATATGGCCTGGGGCGTGAACAGCAATGGCTGGTGGGGCGAAGGCGAGATCAAGTTCTACATGGACAGCGACGTCGAGTACCCAACCATCTGCGGCACCGGCACCGAAGACTATTTCGGCGGCGCCTGGAACTTCGACGTCCCAGGTGAAGGGTACACGGAGTTCTCCACCCCTTACCTGGGAATGCCGCAGGTGCTCCGTGGCGACGGGTTGTATGTGAGCCAGCAGCGCTTCGGCATGTACCGGTGGCATCTTCCGGATCCCATCCATTTCGCCGAACGGCTCCGGGTCGACATCCAGGCTCTCGGATGGCGCAGCGGATGGCGATACCTGCCGCTGCAGGACGATATCGCCTCAACCGCCTTCTTCTACCTGGACCGGCCAACGACATCCCGTCCGGCGGCACCCACCGCCGACGACATGGAAGTCCATATTGGTTCCGGCCCATCGCCGGAACTTGGCCGCGGAGCCTGACCGCTACAGCTGCTGCGAAACACCGGACACCAACAGCCCGAGGGCAACCGCAATGATGGCCACGCGTCCGTAGTGCAGCCGGTCCCAGCGGCGCACCTGCTGCTTCCATTCCGCAGGCACACCGGCCGTGGCCCAATTGGCGACCCGCTTGTTGATGGGGACCAGCAGCACAATCGACATGGCCACGCTGATCGCCAGCAGCACGGCCGAGGCGCCTCCCAGCCATGCGCCGGGCTGCCCCCACGATAGTGCCGTCCATACCGCTGCGGCGGCCAGGGATCCGGCATACCAGAACGGCATCATCCGGCCGAGCGAACCGGCCGCCGTGCTGCGCGACTGCACGGCGGCTTCGTCAGCCAGCCTGTCGGCGGTTGGATTAACCACCAGGCCCACCGCCAGTTCGACGCCGACCATCGGCCCCACGAGCAGAAGGGCGACGACGCTCACCAACTGTTCCATGATTTTTCCTATCGTTGACATGTTTTCTAGCGCTGCTAGTCAGATTGTTCCACTCAACGGCTAGCGGCGCTAGGCTTTCTTTATGGCGACAACGACGGCGGCCGCACGGAAGACCCGGGACAAAGCAGCCCGGCGGGCGGACATCATCAACCACGCACGTGCCCTGGCCGAGGCAGACGGCTGGGAGGCCGTCACCACCCGGCGGCTGGCCGATGCCATCGAGTACAGCCAGCCTGTGCTCTACAGCCACTTCCCCGGCGGGATGGCGGAGATTATGAACTCAGTCGCACTCGAAGGGTTTTCCGAGCTTGCCTCGGTTGCCGGATCCGCAACCAACCGACATAACACCGACCGCACCAGGCTCCGCGCCGTCGTCGACGGTTACCTGGATTTCGCCGCCGCGCACCCGGCCGTCTATGCGGCCATGTTCACATTGCCTATCCGGTCCCGCTTCGCCGCCGAGGAGACCGACCAGGAACTACTTGCCGCTTTTGACCAGCTGGCCGCTATACTGCGGGACCGGGCGAATCCGCCGCGCGATATCGACACCAGCACGGAACTGCTGTGGAGCGCGCTGCATGGGCTCGCCACCTTGGACCGGGACGGGCGGCTCAGGGACACCGCCCGCCGGGCACGGGCTGAGCTGCTCGTCGAAATATTCCTGCAGGCACCCTGATCGACCCCGACGCCACTAGCGCCGGGCGGACTTCGGCCGGCCCCGCGACCATAGACTGAACCCATGAAGACACTTGGCCCCTGGTATCCCGCCATTGGACTGGCCGTGGCCGCTGTTGTCTGCATGGTCGTCTACGGCATGGATGGCAACTGGACGTCTGCGTTCATCGCCGCAATCGCCCTGCTGGCCGCCGCGTGGTTCGTCTCCCCGGCACTTGGCGGCAGCGGCCAACCCTGGGACATCTTGAAGGACGCTGGCCCTCAGCAGCGGCCGGTGGTGATTTTCTGGCGGCCCGGCTGCATCTATTGCCTCCGATTGCGGATGGTGTTGGACACGGCGGGCAACCGGGCCGAGTGGATCAATATCTGGCACGACGACGCCGGCAGGGCCTACGTGCGGGACAACAACAACGGCAATGAGACAGTGCCGACGGTGCTCTTGGCCGAAGAGGTGCTCACCAACCCCTCCCCGGGCCGTATCCGGAGGGCGCTGTCGAAGTTCTAGGCGGGGATTCTCCGGATGCGGGAATAATTGCGCGACTCGGCTGGTTTACATAACGAAAGCACTGACGAACTGGAGGAACCCATTTCCATAGCCGAGAATATTTCCGAAGAACCTTCCACCATCCGTTTCAAGAGGATCCGCAGCCTGCGCAATGTAAGCCGCGGAGACGAGATCGAAGCCCGCAGGGGCAACACCATTTACTATCAAGGGCAGGTTCAAGAAACCGCCCCGGGACTGGGGACGGTCTGGATCAAGCAGGCGGCCGATGGAGCCCGCCGCGCACTGAGCCAGGACGATTACACCTTCTGGAAGACCGCCCGGTAACGATGAATTCAACCCACAGTGGGTAGTGATCCGGGACGCGCCAGGATAATTCCCTCCTCGTCAGCCCAACAAAGACGTGCGGGAGGAAATCGAAATATCCGGCGCGGCCGGTGAACTCCATTGACTGCAGCAGTTGGTTCCATCCGGCTGAGAGAACCACGCAATCTGCTCGTAGAAGTGGTGTGAGCCCGGGTCCTCGAATATGGTTCGGGGAACACTGTTCAGTGCCGTCGGCGGCCACAGGCCGGTGGAGACGAAAGCTTCGTACAGCGGGTCGCCGGTTCGATCCAGGTTAAAGTCGCCCAACACCAGTAGATTATCGTTCCATCCTCCGGAGCGGTCAGCCCACTCACGCATCCACCACGCGAAGGATGTAATCTCAGGGAGCCGCTCGGCAGGATCGCTGCCCCACAGCACGTGCACGGTGGTCAACATCAATTCGGGGACACCCGAACCAACCCGACCCCAGCAGGTCCGCCAGCAGGCGCAGCGCCGTGACGTTACGGCGCACCTCCTGCACGGCAACGACGTCGAAATGCGAGACGATCTCGGCGATGCAGCACACCGCGTGCCAGTCGCGGTTGGGGGAATCTTCGGGTCCGGCGTGCCACTGTTGCGTTACATCGCTGAAGGCACGCACATTCCACGTTGCCACCAGCAGGTTCGCATCCGTCCGTGACGGGACCTGTTCGTCCAGGGCGGCGCGAACGGACTGCAATTCCCGGATCACATCCGGCGGGGCCTCGCCAGCGCACACCACGCCGTCCACACCGGCTTTCGATAGTTACGGGCGTCGATACCGTTTGGTGGAGCGCAGCCTATACCGCAATGCGTTACACCGGCGTTACTGGGCGCCGGCCCGGTCACGGCCAGAGCAGGTCTTTGTCCCACCGCCGCCCCGCACGGCTGTACCGCAGCCGTGTGTGGCGGCGGTTTGTGTCTGCCTGCCAGAACTCAACAGTTTCGGCGGCGACCGTGAATACCGTCCAGTCCGCTGACACGATCTCATCATCGGCGTCGAGACGCGCGAGTTGCTCCTGGACCCCGTCGTCACCGCTGCCCATCATCACCTCACTTTGCCGCCCGGCCAGCACCAGTGCCCGCGCCACCGGGTTACGGCGTCGGAAATCCTGCGCATTCTCCGCGGTTTGACCTTCGCTCACGCTGCCCCTGATCCGGATTTGCCGCCCCATTGCCGGCCAGAAGAACGTCAGCGCGGCCGACGGCGAGTCCTGCAGTTGGCGGCCTTTCGGGCTTGCGCTGCTGCTGGCAAAGGAGAAGCCCCGCTGCCCCACGTCCTTCAGGATGACGATACGGGCATCCGGCATTCCGTCGAGTCCGATCGTTGCCAGATTGACGGCATGCGGGGCCAGGACCCCGGCGTCGACGGCCTGGCTCAGCCAGGCCAGGAACAGCTCCAGCGGGTTGTCCGGCGTCGCCTCCGGGTCGAAGCCGGCCAGTGTCGGTGGAAACACCGGCATGTTGCGCAACAGGTCCCGGGCGGTTTCGGATTCGCTCATGCTCACACGCTACCGTTGACGGCAAAATGTCGGCGGCTACATACTCCGCTACCGGTGGAATGCCTGGCGATAGTCCCGGGGCGGGCAACCTGCATGCTCGCTGACGTCCCTGCGCAGGTTGGCAGCGGTACCGAACCCCACTATCCGATGCGACGCGCTCGATGGGAAGGCTGGTGCTTTCGAGCAGGCGACAGGCACGGTGGATTCTCTCGTGCTGAAGCCAACGCATAGGCGGTAGCTCGACGGCCTCTTCGAACCGGCGGGCGAATGTCCGCTCACTGATGTGGGTCAGAGCTGAACCGGGGCCGCGCCCGTCTCGGACGCGACCCCGTTCAGAGCCGACGGACTATTCGCGCTTGCGGCGACCGAAAGCTCCCCGCCCCCGGGGCTGATCCTGCTGGCCTTCGGAGTGCCGGCTGAAAGCTCCCGTCGTGCGGGTGAGGCGGTAGTCGATCCGGTCGTCGATGCGCGAATCGACCTGGTTGCCGAGCGTATCGTCGAAGTCCTCGGCCAGCTGCTCACTGAACCACTCGTAACGGGCACGCCGATCCGCCTCTTCCCGACGTGCCTGGTCCGCCTTCAGGCTCCGGAACGTGGCCCAGCACATCAACAGCAGGATCACGCTGAACGGAAGCGCAGTGGCCAGCGACCCGGCCTGCAGCGCGGTCAGTCCGCCGGAGAGCAGCAGACCGATCGCCAGCAGACCCTCGAGCAGCGCAAACAGGACACGCGACCATGTCGGCGGATTCGGGTGGCCGCCGGAGGCCAGCATATCCACGACCAGAGAGCCCGAGTCCGATGAGGTGATGAAAAAGATCGCCACCAGGATGATCGCGATCACCGACAGGATATTGCCCAGGGGCAGTCCGCCGAGCATATCGAAGAGGGCAGCTTCGGGAACGACACCCTCCTCCCCGACCAGACCGCCGGAGCCGAACAGCTGACGATACAGACCAGTTCCCCCCATCACGGCGAACCACAGGAACCCGACTGCGGTAGGCACCAGCAACACGCCGGCGATGAACTGACGAACCGTGCGGCCGCGGGAAATGCGCGCGATGAAGACGCCGACGAACGGCGCCCAGGCCATCCACCAGCCCCAGTAGAAGATGGTCCAACTCGATGCCCACTCGGCACCGGCTTCACCGGTATAAGCGCCCGAGTTGAAAGTCATACCGAGCACCTCGGCGAGGTAGACGCCGATGGACTGCGCGAAATTCTGGAACAGGAACAGTGTCGGCCCCAGCAGCAGCACCGAAATCAGCAGCAGGCCGGCCATCGACAGGTTGATGTTCGACAGCCATTTAATGCCCTTGCCCAGACCGGTGACAACGGACGCCGTTGCGAGGAAGGTGATGACCACGACGAGGACGACCAGCAGCGTATTGCTCGCCGATTCGACGACACCCATCGCCATCAGGCCGGACGAGATCTGTTGGACTCCCAAGCCCAGTGACGTGGCAATGCCGAACAGGGTGCCAAAGACGGCGAGCACGTCGATGACATCTCCGATCCAGCCCTTGACGCGCTCTCCAAAGATGGGCTCAAGTGCCCAGCGGATGGAGACCGGACGGCCGCGGCGATGGATCGCATACGCCAACGCCAAACCGATGATGGCGTAGGTCGCCCACGGGTGCAGGCCCCAGTGCACGAACGTCTGTGCCATGGCCAGCTGCGCGACTTCACTCTGCATGCCCGGGACCACCGAGGTTACGCCCTCCGCGTTGGTCTCGGTGCCGGGCCAACCGGGCTTCGGGCCGCTCGTGGCGAAGGTCAGCGGCTCGCCGACGCTGTAGAATACCAACCCGATGCCCATGCCTGCGGCGAAGAGCATGGCGAACCATGAGAACACCCCGAACTCGGGCTCCTCGTCATCCTTGCCCAGCCGGATCTTGCCGAACTTGGAGAACGCGATGGCCACTGCCACAACGATGAAGACGGCGATAACGATCTGGTAGAACCAGCCCAGGTTCTGCACGATCCAGTCCTGTGTTCCCGTAAGCGCCGTGTCGGCGGCCCCCGGGAAGGCGATGGCGAAGAGCGCGAACCCGAGGACGGCGATCAGGGACGGCCAGAACACGGCCGGAGCGATATTGCCTTTGCCCAGACGCACCCCCTGGTGCTTGAGCTTCGCCGTGATTTCCTCGTCCGTATCGGTGTCCTTAATCGGCGACGGTGCCGGATCTGCCGTCTCGGCTACGCTCTCCGTCCCAGGGTCAGTCGGAGCATCCGGAATGCCGGATGCTCCGGAGGATCCCCCGGACTCGGGCGGATCCTCATCTCCCGTCGCGATGTGCTCACTATCCGGTCTGGACAAGATTTCCTCCCATCGCCCGACGATCCGACACCAGCTTCCGCCCTGTCTCGACAGGGGCGGCAGTACTGGAAGAATCGGGCATCTCCATCGTTCTTTGCACCTGCTCCAGTGAAACAAGAATCCGCGCTGCTGTCACACAATTAAGTAGAATTCCCGGCGGACAGTGGCTGTAATTCCTGTTCAAAACAGGCAAAGTGCGCAGTTTCCGCGGCGCTTGGATACTAATGTCGCATCCGTCGACTCCACCCCCGTAGCGCTGCGAGCCCTCCGTCATCCAGCCTCCAACTCTCATTCTCACGAGGCGAGAACCACCCTTGGCATTCCTTGTGATCGGCGACACACTCATCAGGAGAGTGCTTCGCAAAGGAGGATCATGAAAGCCGTCAGGGTGCACAACTATCATGAGGATCCGCGGATCGATGATGTCGCGGAGCCGGGCATCGAGGGTCCGTGGGACGTGATCGTGCAGATTGGCGCCGCCGGTCTCTGCCGCACTGACCTGCACGTCATCGAAGGCCAGTGGGACCCCATCCAAAATCCATCTCTGCCCTACATCATCGGCCATGAGAACGCCGGATGGGTCAAAGAGGTTGGCAGCGCCGTCAGCAATGTGGCTCCCGGCGACACGGTGATCATGCATCCGCTGGTCACCTGCGGTCTGTGCCTGCCGTGCCGCTCCGGGCAGGACTCGCATTGTGAAAACTCCACTTTCCCCGGCCTTAATGTCGACGGCGGCATGGCCGAATTGATGAAGACGAACGCACGGTCGGTGGTCAAGCTGGACCCCAGCCTGGAACCGGTGGACATCGCGGCCCTCGCCGACGCCGGGCTGACGGCTTACCACGCCGTCCGCAAAGCTGTACCGCTGCTTGCTCCGGGAACCCACGCCGTCGTCATCGGCAGCGGGGGCCTGGGGCACATCGGCGTCCAATCCCTGAAGGCGCTCACCGCAGCGGAAATCACGGTGGTGGACAAGTCACCGGAGGCACTTGAACTGGCTTCTTCGCTTGGCGCCGACCATACGGTCAATTCCGCAGACGGTGCCGGCAAGCTCCTCGAGATAACCGACGGCGGCGCCCATGTGGTCTTCGACTTCGTGGGCGAAGACGGGACCGAGTCCAGTGGCATCACGGCCCTGCGCAACCAGGGCAGCTATTTCAGCATTGGCTACGGTGGCGCCGTCAATGTCGACACCATCGAAATCATTTCGCGGGAAATCAACGTCATCGGCAACCTCGTGGGCACCTACCTCGACCTGGTGGAGCTGATGACCCTGACCGCACAGCAGGAAGTCACGCTGCACACCCAGACCTACGATCTCGCCGACGCCATCCAGGCGATGCAGGACCTGGACAACGGTCGGTTGGTCGGCCGGGGCATCCTCGTGCCGAACCTCAATAAATAGACAGAAAGCAAAGGTGAACAAGCATGGCGTTCCCGGCCAAATTTGCCGCGCTGAATGCGTTGGAGCTGACCGATGAAGCGAGGCGGACGCTCACCCGGATGATCAGGGTGGCGTTTCCGCATCCGCAGATCCCCGACGGGCCCTACGAGCGGATGGCGCAGAAGATCGTCACCGAGGCCGATGAGTCGACCTGGTTCCGTGTGGCGCTCACCCAAGGCCTCATCACCATCGATTCGATGACTGACGAACATTTCCTTGAACTGTCCGATGACCGCGCGCTGGCAGTGCTCAAGCGCATCACCGACCTGGAATTCTTCGGCTTTATCCGCAGGACGACGGTGCTGAGCTTCTACGACGATCCCGAAGTCTGGGATGTGCTGGGCTACGAGGGAGAGTCCTTCTCCAAGGGCGGGTACATCAACCGGGGCTTCAACGACTTGAGGTGGCTGCCCGAACCTCGCATTGAAGAGAGCGACGACCCCCTGCCGGAAACGGGGCCGCTGCCCTACAAGATCGCCCGGACGGCGCCCACCCGCGTCAAGGAATCAAGCGAAGAAACCGATGAGGAACCGGTAGACGACCTGTTCAAAGGCCAGGACAAAGTTAGAGGAGCTCAGAGGCTATGACCGAGGAACAATCAGCCACTTTTGACTACGACGACGATTCGGTCGCTGTCATCATTGGTTCCGGAGCAGGCGGCGGCACCTTGGCCCACGAACTCACCTCAAAGGGCATCAAGGTCGTGGTCCTCGAGGCGGGCCACCACCTCACCAGTGATGACTATGTGAACAATGAATGGGAAGCTTTCAACCAGATGGCCTGGCTGGATCCGCGGACCACCTCCGGCAGCTGGCGCCTCGCCCGCGACTTCCCGAACCTGCCGGCATGGATCGTCAAGGCCGTTGGCGGCACCACCACCCACTGGTCGGGAGCGACGCCACGGTTCAAGGCGCACGAATTCAAGGCGCGCAGCACCTACGGGCGCATCGAAGGGGCGAACCTGGCGGACTGGCCCATCAGCCTGGAGGACCTCGCCCCCTACTATGACAAGGCAGAAAAGAAGATCGGCAGCACGCACCGGCACGGCCGTCCGCCGCTGCCCGCCAACAACAACTACAAGGTCCTCGCCGCCGGCGCAGAGAAACTCGGCTACCGGCACTACGCCACCGGGCCCTACGGCACCAACGCCGAACCGTACGACGAGCGGCCTGCGTCGATCCAGGATGGGTTCAATTTCCAGGGCGACAAGAACAAGTCCAAGTGGTCCACACTCGTCTCGGAGATCCCCAAGGCATTGCGGACCGGCAAGCTGGACCTGCGTCCGAACAGCCAGGCGGTCCAGATCACCCACACCCCAGAGGGACTCGTCGACAGCGTGCTCTATGTCGATGCTGACGGCGAATTGCAGCGCCAGCGGGCCCGCGTGGTGGCGGTGGCGGGCAACTCCATTGAAACGCCGCGGCTGATGATGCTGTCAGGGTCGCCGCTGTTCCCGGACGGGCTGGCCAATTCGTCGGGACAGCTGGGCCGGAACTACATGCGCCACACCACCGGTTCCGTCTTTGCCAAGTTCGACCAGCCGGTGAATATGTACCGGGGCGAGACGATGGCCGGCGTCGTGTCGGATGAATCGCGCCACGATCGGGACCGCGGCTTCGCAGGCGGCTACTACCTGCAGACGATCGCCCTGGGGCCCGCCTTCCTGGCAAGCTTCGTCGATCCGGGAGCGTGGGGTCCTGAATTCGCCGCGCTGCTGGACGATTATGCCAACACCGCAGGGCTGTGGATTGTGGGCGAGGATATGCCGCAGGAGTCCAACCGGGTCACGCTGAACACCAGCGCCCAGGATCATTTGGGGATCCCGGTGCCTAACGTCCACTTCGGCGACCATCCCAATGATGCCGCGATGCGGGACCATGCCTATCAGCAGGGTTCGCTGCTCTACGAAGCGGTCGGTGCGGCGTCTTCCCATCACACCCCGCCGTACCCTTCGACGCACAATCTGGGAACTGCCCGGATGAGTGAACGGCCCGAAGATGGTGTGGTCAACGCCTTCGGACAGACACACGATGTGAAGAATCTGTTTGTCTCCGACGGTTCGCAGTTCACCACCGGCGGAGCGGCGAATCCGACGCTGACCATCGTGGCCTTGGCAATACGCCAGGCGGAGTACATTGCCGGCCAGATGGCGGCATCGGAGCTGTAGGGCGGGGACCCCCGCAGGATCACGCCCGCAGGACCACGCCGGTACATGGAAGTCCGGAGTCAGGTTGTCACTGGCGGCGGTTGGGCAGGACCGACGTCGCGCGCAGGGTCCTGCTGACCTTGTCTGCGGTGTCGCGCAGCAGCACCGCCAACCTCGCCGAACGCTCATTGAATTCGGCGGCGTCGATGGAAACGGCGACGGAGCCGACAATCCTGCCGGCGGCATTGGTGACCGGCGCACCCAGGCACGAGGAACCGGAAATGAATTCTTCGCGCTCAACGGCGATGCCGCTGTTGAGCACGCGTTCCAGTTCGCTGTCCAGCCCCGCCTCGGTGTTGATGGTTTGATCAGTCATCGCCGGCATCCCGTGCCTGCCCAGGTACCTGCGCCGCTCGTCGTCGTCCATTCCCGCCAGCAGGATCTTTCCGAAGGCAGTTGCGTGGGCGGCGTCATTAAATCCAAAGCCCATGGGGGTAATCCGGGGCCGCTTCGGCGAATCCACCACATGGGCGACGATGATGTCGTCACCGCGGTGAACGGCGTAATAAGCAGCGGCATCGCCTCGTGAAAAAAGCTCCAGGATGAGCCGGGCCACCGCGGCCGGCGTTCCCACTTGCCGACGCAACGAAGTATCAAGCGCGTGGAGTTTGTAACCCAGCGCGTAGCGGCTCTGATCCTTCAGATGCACCACATGCTCCGACGCGACGAGGGTCTTCAGCAGCCGATAGACGGAGGGAAGCGGCATCTCCAAGGCGGCCGCGATTTCCTTGGCCGGCAGGCCGCGCTCATCGGACGCGACCACGTCGAGCAAGGCGAAGGCGTTCTGCACCGAGGCCATACCCGTGAGGGCATCGTTACGTCCCATGCCTCAATCTTGGACGTTGGGTTCGCCAAACCAAAAACCAATGTCGGGGCCCTTATTCGACGGTGAGCTCACCCATCCGGCCCCAGCCATCGGCGTCGATCTGTTCGCTGATGATCTGCGGCGTTTCGACAAGTGCCTGCGGCATGTCCTTCATCGCCTGGGCGAAGTGCCCGCTGTTGACGTGGTCCGCTGCGGCGTCTTCTTCAAAGGCTTCCACCAGGACGAACTGATTGGGGTCTTCCACGTTGCGGGACCAGTCGAACCACAGGTTCCCCGGTTCCTGGCGGGTGGCTTCGGTGAATGAACGGGTCAGGTCAATCCAGCGGTCGGACCAGTCCGGCTTAACGTTGAACTTAACGACGATGAAAATCATGAAGCTTCTGCCTTTCAACAACAGTGGAACGATCTATCGCAGTCTGTCCCAGGATTGCTTCTCCCCTCAAGAGCGGTTATCGCCTCGTGAGAACCCCGTTTGAGAGTGGCCTGCATAGTGCTATTTACTGGTCATTACCGATTCGAACAGGGGCTTTTACGGACAATGACGACGAACATGCTCGGTGCGTTGCGCTCCGCGGTGGCGGATCCGGACCGCATCAAGACCCGCGCCATTGATCTGCACGCCAACGCCCACGACGCCTCGCACTTCCTGCTGATTCCGGCGGCGGTCGCGATTCCAACCGACGCCGCAGAGGTCGGACGGCTGCTGCGTGCCAGCGCCGCCGAGCAGGTGCCGCTGATGCTGCGTTCGGGCGGGACGAGCCTGAGCGGGCAGGCTGTCACCGACGGGGTGCTGGTCGATGTCCGGAAGCGCTTCAAGAGAATGGAAGTGCTCGACGACGGGTCCCGGGTACGGGTCCAGCCCGGCGTCACGGTGCGGATGCTCAATGCCCGTTTGGCCCGGTACGGGCGGAAATTCGGCCCGGATCCGGCCAGTGAGACGGCCTGCACTGTGGGCGGCGTGGTGGCAAACAATTCCTCCGGCATGCATTGCGGCACCCTCGACAATGCCTATCGGACGATCGAATCGATGACCGTGGTGCTGCCCTCGGGCACGGTGCTCGACACCGGCGCACCGGATGCGGACGAACGGCTGCGCACCCTGGAACCGGAGCTGTACGAGGGTCTGGTCGAGCTGTCGCGACGGCTACGCTCCAACCCGGAGTCGGCCGAAACGGTGCGGCGGCAGTTCACCCGTAAGAACACCATGGGCTATGGACTCAACGCGCTGCTCGACTTCGACGCCCCGGTGGACATGCTCGCCCATCTGATGGTGGGCAGCGAAGGCACCCTCGGATTCGTTGCCGAAGCGGTGTTCCGGACGGTGGAGAAGCTGGCCCACACCGCCACCGCGCTGCTGGTGTTCGACAACCTCGACGCCGCCGCCAAAGCCCTGCCTGCCCTGGTGGAAACGGGAGCCGCCACCCTGGAACTGATGGATGCCACCTCGCTGAAGGTGGGCCAGGCACTTCCCGGCGCCCCCGACGTCGTCACCGGACTGGAGGTGCAGGACCATGCCGCGCTGCTGGTCGAATACTCCGCCCCCGACGAAGCGAACCTGGCGACGCTGCAGCAGGACGGCCTGGCGGCCACCGCTTCGCTGCCGCTGAGCGCACCGGCGGAGTTCAGCACCGATCCGGCCATCCGCGCGGCGCTGTGGAAGCTGCGCAAGGGCCTGTACGCCGCGGTCTCCGGCGCCCGGCCGCAGGGCACGACGGCGCTGCTCGAAGACATCGTCGTCCCGGTTCCCGCGCTGGCGGCCACCTGCAAGGAACTGAGGCGGTTGTTCGATACCTACGGGTACCGGGACAGCGTGATCTTCGGGCACGCCAAGGACGGCAACGTTCACTTCATGCTCACCGACCGGTTCGCCAGCGCCGAGGAACAGGACCGCTACAGTGCCTTCACCGAGGACATGGTGGACCTGGTGCTGTCCGAAGGCGGATCCTTGAAGGCCGAACACGGCACCGGACGGGTGATGGCGCCCTACGTGCGCCGACAGTACGGCGACGAACTGTACGACATCATGCGCAGCCTGAAGCGGCTGTTCGATCCCGACGGCATGCTCAATCCCGGCGTGATCCTCGACGACGACCCGCAAGCGCACCTGCGCCACATCAAGACTGCGCCCGCCGTCGCCGAAGAAGTGGACCGCTGCGTCTCCTGCGGCTACTGCGAACCCGTCTGCCCCAGCAAGGACCTCACCCTCACCCCGCGGCAGCGGATCGTCACCCTGCGGGCCATCGAACAGGCACGGCTCGACGGCGATACAGCCCTGGTGGCCGAACTGCAGCGCGACTACGACTACGAATCGGTCCAGACCTGCGCCGCGGACGGAATGTGCCAGACAGCCTGCCCGGTCGATATCAACACCGGCGATCTGGTGAAGCGGCTGCGCAGCGAAGCGAACGGCCGGGTCGAAAACGGGTTCTGGAATGCCGCCGCGAAGAACTGGAGCGCCGTTACGCGTGGTGCGGCGGTGGCGCTCGACGCTATCGCGAAGCTGCCCGCCGGTGCCGTTGTTGCGCCGAATCGGCTGGCGCGGGCAATGCTGGGAGCGGACAATGTGCCGCTCTACTCATCGGAGTTGCCGTCGGGAGGGACCGGACGGAAGCGGGCTTCGGCTGCGGGTTCGAATATCGCCGCGGTGGGTTCCGCGACCGGCACGGCGCCGGCGTTCACAACCGCCGTTTCGGAGACACCGATTGAGGCGGTCTATTTTCCGGCCTGCGTGGGCACCATGTTCGGGCCGGCCGGAAGCGGGCGCGGCGCGGACGGGTTCCGGAGGTCCGACGCCGGCGCGTCCGGTTCCGGCGACGCGGCGGCAAGCACCGGCGTGCAATACAGCTTCGAGCAGCTCTGCGAGCGCGCCGGCGTCACCCTGCACGTTCCCGGCGGAATCGACGGTTTGTGCTGCGGCACGCCCTGGTCATCGAAGGGACTTGCCGAGGGCCAGGCCACCATGCGCAGCAGGACCCTTGCCGCACTGCGGAACGCCACCCGGGACGGGGCATTGCCGATCATCTGCGACGCGACCTCCTGCACCGAAGGACTGCTCGCCGTCGTCGAAAGCGACCAACCCGCACCCGGGCAGCGGCCACTGACCGTCGTCGACGCCGTGCAGTTCGCGGCCGAGCAGATCCTGCCCAGACTGCCGGAGACAGAGAAGCTGGAATCACTTGCCCTGCACCCCACCTGCTCGTCCACCAAGCTCGACCTCAACCCGGCGCTCGACGCCGTCGCAGGTGCCGTCGCCGAACGAGTGGACGTGCCGGAGAACTGGGGCTGCTGCGCCTTCGCCGGCGATCGGGGCATGCTCCACCCCGAACTGACTGCCTCGGCCACCGACGCCCAGGCCGCCGACGTCGTCGCCTTGGATGCCGCAGCGCATGCCTCCAGCAACCGCACCTGCGAACTCGGCATGACGCGGGCCACCGGCAAGGACTACCACCACGTGCTGGAACTTCTTGAGGAACGAACCCGCTCCCGCGCCTGATTGGCTGCGCAATGCCTCCCCGGGCACCGCTGAAGGTCGCCCGCCCAGGCCCGTCAGCGGGTGCCACCGTCACCCGATAGGCTCGACAGTATGACTGAGGACACACAGAAGGACGACGCCACCGGCAGCGACCAGGCACAGACCAGCGACCAGACGGCCACCGAGGTCACAGACGACTTCGTCACCCGGCAGCACACCCACAACCCCTCCGGGCTGAAGTACACCACTACGACGGGCCGACTGGTATTCCGCCGGGAGTCGGTCGACAAGGACGGCAAGGCCGAAGGGTTCAAGCCGAAGGCGGAGATCTTCGTCGTCGCGTACACCGCCGACGACGCCGAACCGGGCAGCCGGCCAGTGACGTTCGCGTTCAACGGAGGCCCGGGGTCGTCATCGGTGTGGCTGCACATGGGCCTGCTCGGGCCGCGGCTGGTGGATTCCGGTGACGTCAACGAGCTCACTCCCCCGCCCTATGGCATTGTCGACAGCCCGGAAACCCTGCTCGAGCACAGCGACCTGGTGCTGATCGACCCGGTCAACACCGGCTACTCGCGCGTGGTGGAAGGCGGCAAGGAAGACGAATTCCACGCCTTCATCGAGGACCGCGATCTGGTCGCCGAGGTGATCCGGCTCTGGGTCACCCGCAACGGCCGCTGGCTCTCCCCGAAGTACATCGCCGGCGAATCGTATGGAACGTTGCGGGCCGTCGCCGTCGCCGGGCGGTTGTTCGACGCCTATGGGATGGCGGTCAACGGCCTCGGGCTGATTTCCACCGTGCTGAACATGGCGACGCTGCGGTTCTTCGATGGCAGCGACCAGCCGTACGCCTTGCACATCCCCACGTATGCCGCCATCGCGCATTATCACGGCCGCCATCCGGGCCGGGAGCTGACCGACGTGGTGGCCGAGGCCGAAGAGTTCGCGGCCCGCGACTTTGGGTACGCGCTGACCCAGGGCAGCCGGCTCACCGATGGGGAGTACGACGACGTCGTCGGCCGGTTGGCTGCCATCACCACCCTGGACGAGGGGTTCATCAGGCGGACCAACCTGCGCTGGAACTACTTTGAATTCGCCGCCGAGCTGTTGCGGGAGGCGAACCTGGTGGTGGGACGCATCGACGGGCGGTTCACGGCCCAGCCGGCGAACCAGCAGGATTCGCAGAACATGGATGATCCGAGCCTGCGGGCGATTAACGCGCCATACGCCGCGGCGATCAACCACTATGTGCGGATGGAGCTGGGATACGAGAACGACCTGCCGTACGAAATCCTCACCGGACGGGTGCAGCCGTGGAGCTACAAGACGTTCGAGGGTGCACCGGTGGACGTGTCCAAAGTGCTGGAACGGCTGATGGTGCACAATCCAAGTATGCGGGTGCACGTGGACTACGGGTACCAGGATGGCGCGACCCCGCACTTCGCCGCGGAGTACGTCTTCGCGCATATGAACCTGAGTCCGCAGGCGCGCGAGCGCTTCACGCACCACTACCACGAGGCCGGGCACATGATGTACCTGAAACCGGAAGCCCGGCTGGCGCAGCTCGCGGCCCTGAAGGATTTCGTCACCGCCTAATCACGGGCACCGGTGTCTTCAAAAAGGTGCAGTGTCGCTATCCGGTCCGAATTCCTCCGATCGCCCGTATTCCCTCCGCTTTGGGACATTTTGCACCCGGCGCCGCCGGCAATTTGTCCCAAAGCGGAGCAAAATCCATAGGGTCGGCGGGGCGCGCCTGAGACGTCGCCCCTACCCGATCCGGGTCGCCTACGCGGGGGCCTCCCCGGTGGTGATCGCCTGGGCGGTGCGGCGGCCCATCCGGATGGCGCCATCGACGTGCTGGAACCCGGCGCCGGCGATGTCGCTGCAGGAGAAGTGGATCCTGCCCACCGGCTCGCGCAGGCTGTCGCCGTACCGGGACAGTCCGCCGAGGTCGAAGCTCGCCGCGTACGCTCCCCGGGTCCATTCCTCGGTGCCCCAGTCGCTCTCGTAGTACACCTCGGGAGTCAGCGCCTCGTCCCCGTAGTACGCGGCCAGCGACTGGAGGATCTTCCGCTTGCGGTCCTCGGCCGGCAGCGCGAACACGCCGTCGGCGGTCTCGTCCGAGACGAAGCCGACCAGCGTTCCCCGACTATCCCCGTGGTTGGTGTTGTCGTAGGCCTCGTGCACCACCTGGTAGGGACTGAAGCAGGTGCCGGACAGACCGTCGTCGCGCCAGAACGGCGTCGGGTAGACCGCGTGGACCTTGATCACCAACCCCAGCGAGAGGTGCTGGTGCATCTGCTGCTGCCGACGCGGCAACGGCGGATCGAAATTCACCCGCGGAATCAGATTCGGCGGCACCGCCATCACCGCATACTTGGCACGGACCGTGACGTCGTCCGCAACAGCCGTGACGCCGTCGTCGTCCCATGTCAGCGTGCGCACCGGCGCGGACAGCTGCACGTCTTCGCCCAGCTGCTCCGCGAGTTGCAACGGCACCTGCTGGAGACCGCCGACCACGCGCTTGTCCAGGATGAAATCCTCGTCCACCAGATTGCTGAAGCAGCCGGCGCTGGCGGACATCAGCACCGCCTGCAGCAGCGAAAACGCGTGCGCCGGTTTGGTCAGCATCGCCCCGGCGACGAACATGGCGATGTTGTCCCGCGCCTCCTGGTCATCGGTTCGCTGCTCGAGCCAACTCTTGAAAGAGAGCCTGTCCAATTCGGCCGCGGAAGGATGCTTCCACGGTTCCTCCGCACCCACTTGGGCCGACAGCGCATCGAGCTGGCTGATCAGGTCCTCCATGACCGAGGCCGTCGACGGGGCCACCGGGAAGATGTCGCCGGTGTAGCGGGTCTTCTTCCCGTCGGCGTTGATATAGATGCTCTCGCCGTCGCGGTAGCGGGAGTAGGTCTGCAGCCCGAGCTCGTCGAGCATGCTGATCAGCCCGTCCTGGTCCGGCGACACCCACTGGCCGCCCAGCTCCAGCATGGCGCCGTCGATGGTCTCGGTCCAGAGCCGCCCGCCGACCCGGTCGCGGGCTTCCAGCACGGCCACGCTGAGACCCGTCTTCCTCAGTTCGTGCGCGGCGGTCAGCCCCGATGCTCCCGCGCCGATGATGACGACGTCGCGGTCTATGGTGTTCATGATGTGTTCCTTATGATGTTGCAGTTGTTTCATTACTCGGGCACCACCAGCGCGGGGGTGTCTTTCTTCAGCGTTTCACCCCGGAAGAAGCCGGGCATCCGGCGCCGCATGAAGAGCATCACCACCACGCCGAGGGCGATGATCCCGACGCCGATGACGAAGACCAGGCCAATGCCGAAGACCGACGAGCCGCTGCCGAACGCAGGGTCCCAGCTGTCGACGGCGGTCTGCAGGAAGACGATCAGCAAGCCGATTCCGCCGAGCAATGGGCAGAGCAGCCGGAAGACGAAATTCCGCACGCTGGCGAACAGGGTCTGGCGGAAGTACCAGACGCAGGCGATGGCGGTGAGCCCGTAGTAGAAGCAGATCATCAGTCCCAGGGCCATGATGGTGTCGTTCAGCACGTTGTTGCTCAGCACTCGCATTACCGTGTAGAAACCGGCCGAAATGCCACCGGCCACGATGGTGGAATACACGGGCGAGTGGAACCGCTTGCTGACCTTCGCGTACTTCGCCGGCAACGCCTTGTAGTAGCCCATCGCCAGCAGCGATCGGGCGGGGGCAACCATCGTGGTCTGCAGCGACGATGCGCAGCTCGACAGCACGGCCAGCGACAGCAGGATCGCGAACGGCCCCATCACCGGAGCTGCCA
Organism: Arthrobacter castelli DSM 16402; assembly: GCF_000430705.1. Lineage (GTDB taxonomy): Bacteria > Actinomycetota > Actinomycetes > Actinomycetales > Micrococcaceae > Arthrobacter_C > Arthrobacter_C castelli. The sequence continues at coordinate 41,571 of NZ_AUMN01000003.1, read as the reverse complement.
GCACGGTGAAGACATTGCCCGCGTTCTCCGGGTTGTTCAGTCCCAGTCCGGTGGTTCCGACGCCGGCAAACATCACCGTGGCAATGGAACCGAGCAGGTAGATGCCCAGGATGACGACGGCGGTCCAGGTCGCCCCGGCGCCGGCGGTGCGACGGCCGTTGGTGGTTTCTTCGCTGACGGTCAGGCAGACGTCCCAGCCCCAGAAGGCGAAGATGGACAGCGACAGCCCGAGCGCGAACGCGGAGAAGCTTTCAATCTGCAGCGGGTTGAACCAGCTCCAGCTGAAGGCAAGGTCGGAGTCGGTGATACCGCGGGAGATGCCGGAGAACGCGCCGATCACGAACCAGGCCAGCACCGCCAGCTGGAATCCGACCAGGATGTACTGCACGGTCTTGGTGGTCTTCACACCGCGGCAGGAAACCAGGACGGCCAGCCCGACGAAAACCAGGCAGGTGGCGACGTTGATGAAGGTGTTGCTGGAAAGGGCCGCAAGCTCCTCCCGCCCGGTGAGCTGGGACAGGAACAGGTAAAAGAAGTCGACGGCGACGCCGGCCAGGTTGGACAGCACGATGATGTTCGCCGCGAGCAGCCCCCAGCCGCCAATCCAGCCGATATACGGCCCGAACGCCTTGGTCACCCAGGTGAATGTGGTGCCGCTGTCGGGTGAATCCGCGTTGAGTTCGCGGTATCCCAGCGCCACCAGGAACATCGGGATGAAGCCGACGATAAAGATGGCGGGAAGGTGCACGCCGATCGCCTGCACGGTTGGACCGAGCGAGCTGGTCAGCACGTACGCCGGCGCGATCGTGGAGATGCCAATGACGACGACGGCGAGCAGGCCGAGTTGCCCCTTGGCCAGTCCCTTTTCGGACGTTCCTCCTGCGTCGCCGTTGTCACCGGGTGCCGGGGAGCGGGTTGTTTGGCTCATCATTGGGCCTTTCGAGGTTGCTGTTGCGTGATGCAGTGAATGCCGCCGCCACGGGCAAAGAGTTCACGCGCATCGACGCTGACCACGCGGCGGCCGGGATAGGCATCGGCGAGGATCGAGACGGCCTGCTCATCGTTCGGGTCGTCGAAGGTGCAGGCGATCACGCCGTCGTTGACCACGAGGTGGTTGATGTAGCTGTAGTCCACATACCCCTGGCCGTCAGTAAGTGTGGCCGGCGCCGGAACCTCGATAATGTTCCAGGACCGGCCTGCGGCATCCGTGGTGGAGCCGAGGAAATCCATAAGTTCGCGGCTGATCCGGTAGTCCGGGTGAGCCGGGTCCTGCTGGGAGTGGACCAGCAGCGTCCCTGGTTCGGGAATGGCCGCGACGATGTCCACGTGGCCTCGCGTTCCGTACTTCTGCGAGTCGCGGGTGAGCCCGCGGGGCAGCCAGATCACCTTGGTCGCGCCGATGGTCCGGGCCAGTTCGGCCTCCACAGCGGCCCTGTCCAGCCCCGGGTTGCGGCCGGGGTCAAGCTGGACCGTTTCGGTGACCAGCACGGTTCCTTCGCCGTCGACCTGGAGGCCGCCGCCTTCGTTGACCACGGGCGAATCGATGCGTTCGACGCCGGCCCACCCGGCAACGGTGGCACCGATCTTCTCGTCCTTGTCCCAGGCGGCCCACTCCTGCCGGCCCCAGCCATTGAAGACCCAGTCGACCGCCCCCAGCCCGCCGTCGTCGTTCATCACGAAGGTGGGGCCAATGTCCCGCATCCAGGCGTCATTCAGCGGCGCGGTCTTGATGTCGACGTCGGGCTTGAGGTGGCTGCGGACGATTGCGACGTCCTCCGCGGTGGCGACGACGGTGACCGGTTCGAAGTCGACGGCGGCGTTGGCGACGGCGGCCCAGGCCGAGCGGGCGGCGTGGGCCTCTGCCTCGGTGTCGCCCAGCGAGTACCCTCCGGGCGGGAACGCCATCCAGATCTTTTCCTGCGCGGCGGTTTCGGCCGGCATCTCCCACCCCATCGTCAGTCTGCCTTTCCTGCGGTTGCCGGTTCGACGGTGCTATCGCCATATGGCGCATCACGGCGCACCGGCTCAACCAGCCGGCCATAGGTGTCGGGGCGGCGAGTGGACAGGAACGGGAAGAGTTCCAGCCAGTCCGAGCGCTGGGCCAGGTCCAGATCGGCAACCAACACAGCCGATTCGTCCCGGGGAGCCTGTACCAGGATCCGCCCGTACGGGTCGGAGATGAAGGAGGACCCGTAGAACTGGACGTTACCTTCGTCCCCCCAGCGGTTGGGCACCACCATGAACAGTCCATTGGCGATGCCGTTGCCGACGATCACCTGCTGCCACAGCGGCTGCGTGTCGAAGTCCGGGTGGCCTGGCTCGGAGCCGATGGCGGTGGGATAAGCCAGCACTTCGGCTCCACCGAGCGAATACAACCGCGCGACTTCCGGGAACCATTCGTCCCAGCACGTGGGCATGCCCAGCCGGGCGCCATTAAGCTCCCCCGGGGTGTGGACCTGGTAGGCGTCACCGGTCGCGGGGCCGTGCCGGAAATACTTGTCCTCGTAATACCCCTCGGTAACGGGGATGTGCAGCTTGCGGGTGCGCGCCAGCAGTTGTCCGGACGGGGACACCAGGATGGCCGTGTTCAGGCCCAGACCGTCGGAGCCGGAGCCGGAAGCGGCGTCGGCCGCGCCGCCGCCGTCTACATTGGAACCGCCGTCATCGCCGTCGCCGACGTCGGCACGTTCGTACAAGGAAGCGTGCACGCAGACGTTGTTGGCCGACGCCGCCGCGGCCGCGAAGGTGAACGTGGGGCCGGTCATCAAATCCTCGGCCTGCGCCGCGGGGACGCCCTCCGGGAGCGTGTCGGCCGGATAGCGGGACAGCGTGAGCTCGGGGAGGAACACGACAGCCGCACCGAGGGCAGCCGCCCGGGCGATGCCTTCGTTGAGCTCGGCCAGAAGCTGATCCTGGTCGGCCTCCCAGCGGTGCTGGACCAGTCCGACGCGCAGTGTGGGGCGGACTGCATCTGCGGTCCGGGCAGCATCGGCCGGACGGGCGGGCGACTCCGGCGGATGGAGCCGGGTTAGTTCAAGCATGACTCTCCAAGAGACGACGATCACATAAACGAATTGCGTTCGTTTAGTATGAACTGCGCCACCCGCCCCTGACAAGAGGGGAAACGAACTTAATTCGTTAGACTGTTGCCACTGGCGATCCTGGAGGAGAATATGGCACGGCCCCTGACCCCGAAACTCTCCGCCGACATGATCGCCACCTCGGCGCTGGCATTGGTGGACCGGGACGGCGAATTCACCATTCCCGCCCTGGCTAAACAGCTGCGGGTGAGCGCTTCATCGTTGTATAACCACGTGAATGGCAAGGCCGAGATCGTTGACCTGATGCGTGGCCACGCGATTTCCCGGGTACAGTTCCCCGGTCGTGAGGCACACTGGGCGGAGACCATCCGCGCTATTGCGGTCGAATACCGGAACACCTTCGCCCGCCATCCGCGGTTGATCCCGCTGATCACGGCGTACTCAGTCTCCGACGAGACCACCATCCGGATGTACAACGCGATGGCGGATGCATTCCACGAAGCCGGCTTCACCCCGAAGCGCACCCTGGAAGCGATCACCGTGGTGGACAGTTTCGTTCTTGGCTCGGCCCTCGACGTCGCCGCCCCTGAGCAGGTCTGGGACCCGGGCGAGGACGCCAACGGGAACCTGCAGTTGGCCGTCGATGCCGGCCTGGGCTACCCCACGCGTGCGGATGAGGCATTCCACTACGGTCTGAACCTGCTGATTGAAGGATTCAGCCGGGAGGCAGCTCAGCGGTCAGCAGGCGGTTGACCGCCCGGAGCGCCCGGACGGCCGGAGCCGGCATTCGACGTCGCCTGACCCTTGAGCATCTGCACCACTTCAAGCAGCCCCTCGACCGACTCCTGTTTGCCCATCCCGGCATCTTCAGGCCAGATCCCGGCGAGGATGGCGTTGTAGTACAACCCATCGCCGAGCAGCATGATGGCGCGCGCGATGGAACGGTCCCCCACTTCGCCGACGATCAGTTCGAACCACTGCTGGTGGATCCGCTGCAGTTCCGCACGGGCGTCGATCTCTGACGATTGCGCCAGCCGCATGGCAGCTATCAGTGTGTGGTCGAAGCCGCTGCCCGCGTAAACCGATTCGCGGACGAAGTACATGGATGGACCATCGGGATCGGCAACCATGGCTTCGATATCGGCGTCGGCTTGAGTGCGCAGCTTCTGCAGCAGCGCCAGCTCCATCGCTTCCTTGTTGCGGAAGTGGTAGAGCAACCCGCCCTTGGACACCCCGGCCTGAGCCGCCACGGCGTCCATGGTGGCGCCACGTTCACCTTCGTCAATGAGCAGCGCCTCGAAGGCTGTGAGGATCTTGTCCCGTGCGGACGGCTTTGCAGGCATATCCAGTACCGTACTAGGTATTTACTGTACCGTCTAGACGGTATAGTATGTATCAGGCGACGAGGCCGCCGGAAATCCCGTTTTCGCTCCGGTATGGGACTTCCTGCCGTGCGCGCCGCCGGCAATTTGTCCCATAGCGGAGCAAAACCATAGCGGAGCGGAATCGCCATCCCAGGAACGCTCCGGCACAACCTCGCCGCGGCACCACTCCAACCAGCCCGAACCACCCCAATACACCTAACACGACCACCAGGAGGTGCCACCATGTTCAGAACCGACGCCCCGCCACGCCCCCAGCAGGCCGGACGCCGTGCCTGGGCCGGACTGGCCGTCCTGATGCTTCCGGTGGTGCTCATCGCGGCGGACAACACCGTGTTGAGCTTCGCCATCCCGGAAATTTCACGCGCGATGAATCCCAGCGGCACCGCCGTGCTGTGGATCGTGGATGTCTATTCGTTGGTGCTCGCCGGCCTGCTCGTGCCGATGGGCAGCCTGGGCGACCGGATTGGACGCCGCCGGCTGCTGATGATCGGCAGCACCGGATTCGGCGTCGTCTCCATCCTCGCCGCCTTCGCCCCGGACGCGGGAACGCTCATCGCCGCCCGCGCCATCCTCGGATTCTTCGGCGCCATGCTGATGCCGGCCACACTCTCGCTGATCCGCAATATGTTCACCGACCCCACGCAGCGCCGCACCGCCATCGCTGTCTGGGCCGCGGGCTTTTCCGGCGGCGCCGCCCTCGGCCCGATCGCGGGCGGATTCCTGCTCGAACACTTCTGGTGGGGCTCGGTCTTCCTGATGGCCGTGCCGGTGCTGGTTCCGCTGCTGCTCCTTGCTCCGGTCTTCGTCCCCGAGTCGAAGGACCCGACTCCCGGACCGGTCGACGTCGTCAGCATCCTGCTGGCCCTGCTGACCATGACACCTGTCGTCTACGGCATTAAGTCCGCCGCCGTCGACGGGTTCGGCCTGCTCCCGCTGATCGCAATGGCCGCGGGGCTGTTCTTCGGCGTGCTGTTTGTCCGCCGCCAACTGCACCAGCGCACCCCGATGCTGCAGGTGCGGCTGTTCCGCAATCCGGTGTTCAGCGGTGCTTTGGTCGCGAACCTGCTCAGCATCCTGTCGCTGGTCGGCTTCATCTTCTTCCTGTCCCAGCACCTGCAGTTGGTCGCAGGAATGTCCCCAATGGACGCCGGCCTGGCCATGCTCCCCGGACTGGCGATGACGATCGTGGCCGGCCTTGCGGTGGTACCGGTGGTGCGGCGGATCCGCCCGGCGTACGTGGTGGCCGGCGGGCTGATGCTCAACGCCGCCGGATACGCCGTCGTCGCACTGGTCGGGCACACCGGCGACGTCGTCGGCATCCTGGCCGGTTTCGTGCTGCTTGGAGCCGGGGTCGGATCAGCGGAAACGATCTCCAATGACCTGATCCTCTCCAGCGTCCCGGCCGAGAAAGCGGGGGCCGCGTCTGCGATTTCCGAGACCGCCTACGAGCTGGGCGCAGTCCTCGGCACGGCAATTCTGGGCAGCATCGTCACCGCTGCCTACCAGGCTAATGTCGTGCTGCCCAATGCGTTGACCGGCCCGGACCGCACTGCAGCAGCCGAAACGCTGGGCGGCGCCACCCAGGCGGCCGGCTCATTGCCTCCACAGGCTGCGCAGTCGCTGCTGGAGTCCGCGAAGGCAGCCTTCGATTCGGGAATTACGACGACGGCGGGAATCGCCCTGGTCTTGATGCTCGCCGCGGCTGGAATCGCCCTGGCGACGCTGGGCAGGACTGGCACCAGCGCCGGACACTGAAGCGCCAGCCAGTCAGTCGATCGTGAGGCGCGCCTCGGGCCGGCGCGGCTCGAAGAGCTCGACGGGGTTGCCGGAGGGGTCCTCGATGATCGCCTGCCGCACGCCGGTGCCCTCGATCACCTCGCCCCGGAACGCCACGCCGGCGCCGCGCAACCGCTCGACGGTGCCGTCGAGGTCGTCGGTCTCGATGCCGAACCGGTTCCAGCCGCCGGGCTCGGGGATGCTGCCGTCGGAGAGGACCGATCCGCCACCGACGCCCTCGGGACTGGATGCGTTGAGCACGAGCCGCAACGGTCCGCGGGAGAGCATCGCGAAGGCCGGTGCGGGGTGCATGTCCTCGTGGAAACCAAGGTGGGTGGTGTAGAAGGCAAGCCCCTCGTCCACGTCGCGGACGATGTAGCGGACTTGGACTGAAGCCATATGCGTATGGTCCCACGCACTGCCGGGCGAGTCCATGCTCGGAGCTGCCTGCCTGCGGCCATTAGGCTGGAGGGGCCGCAATGTTTCGAATGCCTACCCCGTGAGAACCGCGGGAGTTCAGGAGCAGTTCATGACAGATGCCATCGCCCCCACCGTCCAGCTCAAGCACGGCGCCTCCATCCCCGTCCTCGGTTATGGCACCTGGCCGCTTGATGACGCCGAGGCGGCCGACGCCGTCGAAACCGCCGTCGGTGCCGGATACCGGTTGTTCGATACGGCCGAAAACTACCGCAATGAAGCCGGTGTTGGCGAAGGGATCCGCCGCTCCGGCGTCGACCGTTCCGACGTTTTCATCACCACCAAGTTCAACAGTGAATGGCACAGCTACGACGGCGCCCAGCGCGCGTTCGAGAACAGCGCCAAGCTGCTCGACGTCGACTACATCGACCTGCTGCTGATCCACTGGCCGAACCCGGGCCAGGACCGGTACGTGGACGCCTTCAAGGGGCTGGCCGCACTGCTCGAGGACAAGCGGGTGCGGGCCATCGGCACTTCGAACTTCAAGCCGGCGCACCTGCAGCGACTGCTCGACGAGGGCCTGGCTCCGGAGGTGAACCAGATCCAGCTCGACCCACGCCACACCCGCCCGGATTCCCGTCAGTTCCATGCGCAGCACGGGATCGTGACCGAGTCGTGGAGTCCGCTGGGCAAGGGCGGTGACCTGCTGGCCGAGCAGACCCTCACCTCGCTGGCCGACAAGTATGGCAAGACACCGGGCCAGATCGTGCTCCGCTGGCACCATCAGCTCGGCGCCGTCGTGATTCCCAAGTCGGCTCGGCCCGAACGCATCCGCCAGAACATTGACGTCTTCGACTTCGAGCTGGCCGCCGACGACATGGACAGCATCTCGGCGATGGACACCGGCACCGCCGACATCCAGGACTCCAACAGCTTCGGCCACTAAGCGCCCACAGCGGCGACCGCCACAAATACCACAACCACACTCCGTGAGGGCCTAGAGTGTCTGCTGACACCGTCGTCGCACCTCGAGGAGAAGTTGAGCCATGCCCAGCCCAAGCGGAGAACCGAAGCAGAGAGCATCCGGCGTCTCAGCGGTGATGCGGCCGGTCAACTCGGTCGTCGAACGCTACATCCCCAGCGCGCTGGTGTTCGCCGTCGTGCTGACGCTGGTGGTGGGCATCCTCGCGCTGCTGCTGACCGATTCCGGCTTTGTCGACGTCATGAATGGCTGGGGCGATGGCCTCTCCGGCCTGCTGGCGTTCATGACCCAGATGGCATTGATCCTGATGCTGGGCCACACACTCGCCAACACCGGACCCGTGCGCAAACTGCTCGGGTTCCTCGGCGGACTGCCGAAGAGTCCCGTCCAGGCCTACGTCTTCGTGTTCGTTGTCGCCGCGATCGCCTCCCTGATCACCTGGGGGCTTGGGCTCGTCGTCGGCGGCCTGCTGGCCAAGGAAGTCGCCGCCCAGGGCCGCGAAAAGGGCATCGCCCTGCACTTCCCCATGCTGGTCGCCGCCGGGTTCTCCGGTTTCGTGGTCTGGCACATGGGGTATTCCGGGTCCGGGCCGCTGGCGGCTGCCACCGAGGACTCTTTCGTCACCGAACAACTCGGCCGCACCATCCCGGTCGGCGAGACCACCTTCGCCTGGTGGAACATCACCGCCGCTATCGCCACTATCATCCTGGTCGCACTGGCCCTGGCGCTGGTCGCTCCTCGCGCAGGGGACAACGTCACCGAACTGAAGGTCGATGCCCGGGGCACTGACGACGTCGACATCGAAGACGAGGTGGCCACCCCCGCGGACAAGGTGGATGCCAGCCGCATCCTCACCCTGATCACCGGGCTCGCGCTGGCCACCTACCTGGTGATCCACTACGCGCAGGGCGGCACCGCGACCCTGGACATCGTGAACTGGACTTTCCTGGCGCTGATCTTCCTGCTGGTGCGCAACCCGTTCGAACTGATCGGGCTGGTGAAGAATGCCGCGTCCAATGTGGGCGAGATCCTGCTGCAGTTCCCCTTGTACGCCGGGATTATGGGGATCATGACGACGACGGGACTGATCACCGTCTTCTCCGACTTCCTGGTCGGCATCGCCAACCCGGCCACCTTCGGAGTGCTCGCACTGGTATCGGCCGGGCTGGTCAACTTCTTCGTCCCCTCCGGCGGCGGACAGTTCGCGGTGCAGGCCCCGATTATGCTCGACGCCGCGAACCGGCTGGGCGTGGATCCATCAGTGGCGATCATGGCAGTGTCCTACGGAGACCAATGGACCAACATGATCCAGCCGTTCTGGGCGCTGCCGCTGCTGGCCATAGCCGGGCTGAAGATGCGCGACATCCTCGGGTACACCATGGTGACGCTCATCGCTTCCGGCATTGTTTTCGCCGCGACCTTGCTGCTCGTCGGCGCCGGGGCTTAGCCGGCACTGCAACGCAGCGCCTGCCGGATCCTGCCTAAGCCATCGCGAAGTGGATCCACACCCCGATGACCCACACGCTGGCGGCCAGGCAGGCCAGCCCACATTCGACGAGAATGCCGATTCCGGCCGCCTTCAGCGCTTCCCAGCTGGAGTCGACGGCTGCCCGGAAGTCCCGCTGCCGCCTGTATTCGGCCAGCAGCAGGCCCAGCGCGAAACCGACAAACAGCCCGACGACGGGGATCATGAACAGCCCGACAACGGCAAAGCCGGCGCCCACCAGCAGGGAGCGGTTCGGCACCTGGCGCCGTTTCATCCGGCGGCCGGTCAGTACGGCGCTCGATGTCATCCCGGCAGTGACCAGGACCGCGCCCGTGGCGAATATCACCCACCCGGTGGCGCTCTGGACCGTTATCGCCCAGATCAGCAGGGACACCCCCACCAGCACAGACCCGGGAAGTACCGGAACGATCACCCCGATAATGCCGACCAGGATCAGCGCGGCGCAGACGATTGCAACAATCACAGACACGGCCATCGTGATTCCTCTCGGTGCTGAAGGGGTACTGACGGGTAACCGCCACATCGTAGCTGTCCACGACGCGCGGACGGCGGTGCGGTCAAACGCGGACGTCGGCGCCGCCATTTGCCCGGCCCGGGAACTGGCGCATACGCTCGAACCCATGGATCAAAAAGCTGCTGAACAAGCTGTGCAAAATGCCGGTGACGCAGCCAACGGCATCTGGCAGTTCCTCCTCGACAAGCCGCTGAAGATCGCCATCATCATTGTCGCAGGAATCATCCTGAACGTGATTTTGAGGCTGATCATCCGGCGCGTGATGAATCACATAGCCGAAGGGGACGCCGCCAAGCTGGACAACGAGGTGGGTCCCGACGAATCGGAGCCCCACCAAGCCGAGGAAACCAAGCGTTGGCTGATCCAGGATTCCCCGATTGCCAGGGCCCGCCGCGCGCAACGGGCCAAGACGGTGGGTTCGGTGCTGCGATCGGTCTCCACCATCGTGATCACCGCCATCGTCGCACTCACGGTGCTGTCCGAGCTGGGCATCAACATGGCGCCGATCATTGCCAGCGCCGGCGTGGTGGGCGTCGCCCTCGGCTTTGGCGCGCAGGCGCTGGTGAAGGATTACCTCTCCGGCATATTCATGGTGGCCGAAGACCAGTACGGCATCGGCGACTACGTGGATCTGGGAGATGCCTCCGGCGAAGTGGAGAACGTTGGATTGCGCGTCACACAATTGCGTGACCTGGATGGCACGCTGTGGCACGTGCGCAACGGCGAAGTCCTTCGTGTGGGGAATTTCTCACAAGGCTGGGCGCGGTCGGTGCTCGACATCCCGGTCCCCTACAACTCCGATATCAGCGAAGTCAGCGACCTGCTCCTGCAGACGGCCAAGGCCATGCGCAAGGAACGGCAGTGGCGCCGCCTGATCCTCGACGAGCCGGAGGTCTGGGGCATCCAGGCACTGACCGGCGAATCCATTACGATACGGTTGGTGCTGCGGACCAAGCCGCTCGAACAGTGGGGTATCGCACGCGAGATGCGGGCCCGGCTGAAGACACAACTCGACAACGCCGGTATCGTCATCCCGCTGATGAACCAGACCGTGATCAAGAACGGACGGACCGCCGCTGTCGCCGGCGGAGACGGGGAAAACGAGGATCCCGGAGACGCTCCGCTGGGCCCCACGTCCTAGTCGCCCAAAGGTCAACATCGGGTAACGCAGAAAAAAATTTGGTCTCGGTTTTGCAACGATTTGGATGTTGCCGTATTGTTACATGAGATCCCAATCGGGATGGGCTGTGCCAGGTCGCTTGGACAGCCGGAAATGCTCGGTACTGCAACACGCTGTACGCCGCCATGGCAGATACCGTAAGAGACCTCAATCAGTCAGGGGTGGGCGGCGCTGCGTTGAAGCCTGGGGACAGGTGGAGCGGAAGTGGACCCCGGAGCATCGCAACCCTCATGACTAAGACTACTTTCAATCGCATTGCCCGGCGCGGACTCGCCGTCGCCGCAATTTCGACTGCTGCAGCCGGACTGACCGCCACCTCCGCTTCGGCGGCGAACTGGGAAGCAATGGCCCAGTGCGAGAGCGGCGGAAACTGGAACATCAACACCGGAAACGGCTACTACGGTGGCCTGCAGTTCAGCCAGAGCAGCTGGAACGCTGCCGGCGGCTCCGGCAACCCGGCCAACGCCAGCAAGGCTGAGCAGATCCGCGTCGCCGAGAACCTGCTGGCCATGCAGGGCCCGAGCGCCTGGCCGAACTGCTTCGTGGGCGGATCCGGTGGATCGGCCAGCACGGCTGGCGGCACCACCAGTGTCCAGAGCAACCAGACCACTCCGGTCCAGCAGCCGCAGCAGGCCCCGGTCCAGCAGCCGGCTCCCCAGCCTGCACCGGCTCCCGCTCCGGCACCTGAGCCTGCACCGGCACCTCAGCCGGCTCCGGCACCGGCCCCTGAGCCTGCACCGGCTCCCGCACCTGCCCCGGCAGTCAGCGGCGAGACCTACACCATCCAGCAGGGGGACACCCTCAGCAAGATCGCCCAGAAGCTGGGCATCGAAGGTGGATGGCAGGCTCTGTACCAGGCCAACGCCGACAGCCTGATCGATCCGAACCTCATCTTCACCGGAGAGGTTCTGCAGCTGCCTGCCTAAGCAGTAACAGCTTGCAGGTTCTGATCTGCACGCACGTGGTCCGGTAATTGCGAACTGCCGGTCCGCACTGCGGTAAATGCGCCCCGCATCGGGTTTCCCTGGTGCGGGGCGCATTTCGCGTTTAACTTGTCCTCGGCCCGGCCCCTCGCCGTCACATATTCCGCCCCCTGCCGGGCACTGTGCAGCACGGCTATGCTGGCAGGGACACCGACCGGGAGGTAGCCATGAGCAGCATTGCCGTCTACGCAGGATGCGCGGCGGGCACATCGATCGACATCTTCGAGCTTGATCTGGAGACTGGAGATCTGAAGCCGCAAGACCAGCACCGTACCGATGGCCAGGTGCAGTGGCTGGCCACGAACCCGGGCTCGGGCTCAGCCTCGGGCGCAGATTCAGACGTGCTGTATGCCGCGGTGCGCACCGATCCGGCGACGGTCGCCACCTTCCGCGCCGGAAACCGCCTGGATCCGGCCGGGACGGGAACGCTCGCCGCACCGATGGCATATTTGAGCACCGATGGCACCGGGCGGCATCTGCTCGCTGCTTCCTACAACGACGATCTGGTCACCGTCAGCGGCATCGACGACGGTGTCGCCGCCGGGCCGTTGACCAGCAGGGTGGTGCCGGGCCGCCACGCGCACACGGTGGTCGCCTCACCGGATAACCAACAGGTGTATGCGACCGCCCTGGGCGACGACGTCGTCGTCTGGTGGACGTTCGACGAGGCCACCGGAACCCTGAGCGACGGCGGCAGAGTCCACACCTCCGCCGGTAGCGGACCGCGCCACCTGCGCTTCTCCGCATCCGGCGAGCACGTCTATGTGCTCAACGAGATGGCCGGCACGGTGGTGGTGTATGCGCGCGATTCCTCCGACGGCTCGCTGACCGAGGTGCAGGTAAGTTCCAGCATCGACCACCGGTTGCAACTGGTTCCCGGGCGGGTCCGCGATGGGTCGGGCCCCGCCCCCGGTCCCGACGCCATCTGGTGCGCCGAGCTGCGGCTGACCCCGGACAACCGCTTCCTGTACACCACCGAACGGTCCAGCAGCACGATCGCAGTATTCGCCGTCGACCAGAACACCGGTCAACTGTCCTATCTGCACGCTGTCGAGACCGAAACACAGCCACGGGGGATGAATATCACACCCGACGGGCGCTTCCTGCTGGCCTGCGGGGAAGTCTCCAACGCTTTGTCCGTCTACCGGATCGAGCCCGACGGCGGACTCCGGTTCCTGAACAGCTACGCCTGCTCCGAGGGGCCGCGGTGCATCGAGTTCTCCTAACTGCGGCGACGGCTGCGCGAGCCTCCTGCCGGGACGGCTGCGGGCTGATGCGTCGCCTGCCGGCGGGAAGGCAGGCTGACCTCCGCGCGCCTTGACCGGAACCTCAGGCGGGAATCACGGTGGCGATCAGCACCATCGGCAGGATGGACAGCGCCGTCGTTATCAATGCTGCCTGCCGCGCCACGCCCACCGCGCGGTTGTAGCGAATCGCAGCGATCAGCACATTCTGCGCGGTCGGCAGCGCCGCGAACAGGCACACCGCAAACAGCACCGTGCCCGTGAGCCCGAAAACAAAGTGACCCACCACAAACGTCAGCACCGGATGGACCACCAGCTTCAGCACCGTAATCAGCGTCAGGTCCACCGCAGGCGACGGCGCACTGGTCCGCCATCCGGTGGACAGCGACAGGCCGAAGGCAATCAGGGCCCCGGGCACCGCCAGCCCGGCGACGAGCTCGATCGGCTGGTGGATCAAGTCCGGCAGCTGGATGCCCAGCCCGGAGACGAGCAGGCCCACCCCGCTGCCGACGGTGATCGGGTTCCGCAACGGCACCAACAATTGTTTCCAGACCGGCCCCGACACCTTCTTCGCATCCAGGTCCAGCACGGCGTAGGCCACCGGGGCCATAAACACGACCTGGTACAGCATCACCGGCGCCACGTATGCAGCGTCGCCCAGCACGAAGACGGTCAGTGGAATGCCCAGGTTTCCGGCGTTGACGTAGGAGGACGCGAGCGCACCGATGACCATGTCGCCGGTGCGGCGGCGAAGCCACCAGCGGGCCACGGCCGCATAGAAGAGACCGATGGCGGTGGTGCAGATGACCGTCACAGCCAGTGACGGCGAGATCACGTCGTCCAGGTCGGCTTCAGTCAGCGTGACGAACAGCAAGGCGGGAGTGCCGGCCGAGAACACCAGCCGGGAAATCACCTGCTGAGCGTCGGGGCCCAGCACCTTTAACCGGCCCAGCACGAAACCTACGGCCACGACCAGGAAAATGACGGCGAAGCCCTCCAGGACTCCCTCCATCATCACCTCCGGTAAATCGTTGAGCCGGGACCAGCAGCAGAGTCCCCCACCGTGGAGATAATACCCGCCCCGGCCGGTCCGGCCGCCTTCGCCACACGTAACACAAGCACCCCGCGGCGCAGTGGTCGGCCGTAGTCTGGATAGGCAGCGGCCCGACGCGAGTCCAACGACGGAAGGGGAGCCAACAGTGATCGAGCACGAAGCATCGGCATCCGAGGTGGTGCTGCTCCATGGCTGGGGTTGCCCCACCGGGTACTGGGCGCCGCTGCAATTCGAGCTGCATCGCCACGGCCTGCACACTGCCGCTCCCCCGCTGCCCGGTTACGGCCCGGAAGCACCGCTGCCGGCCGGATTCGACTGGAACGTTGAGTCCATCGCCGAAGTCATTGCCCGCGGCGCCGCCAGGAGGCCATCGGCGGTCCATTGGGTGGGACATTCGCTGGGCGGCAGCATCGCCGCCACCCTTGCCGCCCGTTATCCGGAGGTGACGGCCTCGGTCACGCTGCTCGGCATGGTACCCACTGCCCCGTCGCAGACGACGCGTGAGCGGCTCAGTGCACTGTTTCTGGACGGCCCGATCAGCGACGAAGCCATCCGAATGTGCCTAAACGGCTGGTACGGTGATCCGCTCCCCGCCGACGACGAAATGCTGCGGGCGCCGTTCGACATCCGTCGGGCCGTGCTGGACGCCAGCCTGCTGGCCGCCCTCGACGGGGTGGCGCCCGACGTACCACAGAAAATCACCGCACCGGTGCAGGTGATCGTCGGCGCCGGAGACCAGACCCGGCCGCTGTCAGAGGTCGAAGGGTATGTCCAAGCCCACCCGGCGACGGGGCTGACGGTCGTGCCCGGTTCCGGACACATGGTGCACTGGAACGCCCCGGCCGCCTGCGCCGGCCGGATCCGAAGCCTGGCAGCGGGCCGATAGTTACCCGGCGTTCCGCTGAGGAGTATTCCAGCGCCATTTCCGGCACTTTGTACGCGGCAGGCGCCGAACTACTCCCGGGAGGAACACCGACGGAATATCCGGGCAGGATCCATCGCTGTTGACGGTACGGGTCGGCCCCTGACAGTAAGGAGCGCAGCATGCTGGACGCCGTCGTCATCGGTGCCGGCCAGGCCGGCCTGTCGGCTGCCTACCACCTCAAACGCCGCGGCCTCGCGCCGGAGGACGACTTCATCGTCCTCGACGCGAACGAAGGACCCGGCGGGGCATGGCGGCACCGCTGGCCGTCGCTCACCCTCGGCGCCGCGCACAACATCCACGATCTGCCCGGCATGCCGCTGGGTACGCCGGACCCGGAAGAACCAGCGTCGCGGGTGGTCTGCCGCTACTACGACCAGTACGAGCGCGAATTCGAGCTGCCCGTGCACCGCCCCGTGCCGGTTCAGCGCGTCATCTCCGACGACAGCGTCGAGGCCGCGCTGACCGTCGAGACCGGCGCCGGAACCTGGCAAACACGCACGCTGGTCAACGCGACCGGCACCTGGGACCGCCCCTACTGGCCGTACTATCCCGGCCGCGAGCGGTTCAAGGGACGCCAGCTGCACACCCGCGACTTCTGGTCCGCCGACGAATTCAGCGGCCAGCACGTCGTCGTCGTGGGTGCCGGCACCTCCGCTGTGCAGTTCCTGCTGCAGCTGTCCAAGGTCGCCACCACCACGTGGGTCACCCGTCGCCCGCCCGACTTCACCGACCGCCCCTTCGACGCCGAATGGGGCCGGGACGTGGAACGACGCGTCCGGGAACGCACCGAGGCCGGCCTGCCACCGCTAAGCGTCGTCGCCACCACCGGCCTGCCGCTGACTCCGGAGTGCCAGCAGGGAATCGACGACGGCGTCCTCGTCTCGCGCCGCATGTTCACCTCGATCACTGAGAACGGGGTGATGTTCGACGACGGCACCGAGGTCGCCGCCGACGCGATTCTGTGGGCCACCGGGTTCCGAGCCTCACTGGACCACCTCACACCGCTGCACCTGCGCGAGACCGGCGGCGGCATCAGGACCGACGGCGTCGCGGTGGCCGCCGACCCGCGTGTCTTCCTCACCGGTTACGGCGCCTCGGCTTCAACCCTCGGCGCCAACCGGGCCGGTCGCGCCGCGGCCACCGCAGTCCTCAAGCACTTGGACGACAGGCATTCGGCTGCCCCGGTGCCAGCTGGCGATTAGCAGATTCCCGGCCCAGGCTGGAGCCGGCGATCTGTGGAGCTAGCGATCCCGGCCACGAGGGGTGACCAGATCGACCGTGGGAAAGTAGGTTCGGCATCGCGCGGCATCCCTGGTGATCAGCGTCAGGCCTGAGATCGCAGCATGGGCGCCGATGAAGAAGTCCGGAAGCGGAGCACTCTTGCCGCCTCCGCGGGCTTTATATTGCGCAAATGCCTTTCCAGCGAGGAACCCGGCTTCGTATGGAAGCGGCAATCGCATATACAGGTGCTGTGGAAGTGCATCGTCGAGCGCTTCGATCCTGTCATAACCGACTGAGACCTCAGAATAAATCAGCGGGTTAATGGCCACCGTTCCGCGTCGCATCGCCTGCGCCAGCGCCTCCGTCGACCACCCCTGCCACTCCTGGTCCTCGCTGGCTATGTCGAGCAATATATTCGAATCGACGAGGTACCGCCTGGTCCCGCCTCCGGAATCAGTCACCACGGGTGAGGTCCATGATCTCATCGGTCGTCATGCTCGTCGTGGCGCTCCCCTTCAAGAGTCCGAGGGCACGGGCGCCGCGATCCGGCTTGCCCGACGTGCTCTTCACGATCCGCACACCGTCTCCGTCCTCGACGAAATCGACGTCGGTATCCGGAAGCAGCGCGAACTTTTCCCGCAGTGGCCCCGGGATGGTCACCTGGCCCTTCGACGTAATCCTCATGACCCTAATCTTACTCTTACTTCAGAGCGTAAGAAATATGCCCGAGCGGTCTGGCATCCTGATCGGAACCAGCCGCCGGTGGTCGAAGCAACTAGTCCGCGTTGATGATCCCGTCCAGCTTGATCTCGCCCTCGACGACCCCGTATTTCTGCATCAGACCGACCAAGGCCTGCAGCTTATCCCGTTTGACCTCGGCGTCGAACTTCTCCAACCGGAGGTTGGACGCGGTCTTTTCGGGCATGTTGAGGAACTCCGTCATCACCTCGCGCACCCGGTCCGGATTCTGCTCGGCGAATTCCAGCACTTCGGTCATCGCAGCGCGGTACTGCTTCATCACTTCCGGGTTCCCTTCGGCGAACTTCTGGCTGCTGAACGTCACCATGGTGCTCAATCCCGGGATGGTGTCCTGGTAGTTGTACCCGACCAGCTCCATGCCCTGTTTATTGGCCAGCTGGGTGAGGAACGGCTCCGGGAACCAAGCGGCGTCGATGTTTCCCGCTTCGAGCTGGCCCGGCATGTCAGAGAAGGCGAACTCCACAAAGTTCACCGCCTGCGGGTCCCCGCCGTCCTGGGCCACTGCTTCCATGATCGTCAGGTCGCCCTGGCCGTTGAGTGTGTTGACCGCGACGGTCTTGCCTTCGAGGTCGGCCCAGGAGTCAATGTTGTCATCGGCGTCGGCGATGACGCCGGTGATGTCATCGCCCTCGGACTTGGAATTGGTATAACCGGTGACAATATCCATGTTCAGGCCCTGAGCGTTGGCCAGGATCACCGACAGCGGGTTGCCGACCCCCACGTCCAGGTCTCCGGTGGAGACCGCCGGAAGCATGGCCGCCCCGCCTTGGGCTGTATCCAGCGAGATGTCGAGTCCGTGCTCCTTGAATATGCCCTCGTTGATGCCCAGCTGCACTGCCGCGGAGGGTGCAATTGGGATGACGCCAACGGTGAGTTTCGTCAGCGACCCTTCTCCGGAGCCGCCGGAGCCGGACGAGCCGGTCGACCCGGATGATTCTCCGGTTGCCGATGGTGAGCCGCCCCCGCAGCCGGTAAGTGCTAGTGCCAGAACCGATCCCGCGGCTGCTGCCTTGGCGAACATATGTTTCATGACGGACCCCATGTACTTTCGTTTTAGGTGGGTGATTCGAACGCGACCCGCCGAAGCAAGTCCCTGAGCAGCTCGCGCTCGGTTTCGGACAGTGGTGACAGTGACCTGTCCTCGGCGGTCCGGACCATCCGGGCCGCTTTCGTCTGCAAGGTACGCCCGGCACGAGTGCCCGTGACGACCTTCGATCGCCGGTCGCGGGAGTCCGGCTCCCGCGCCACCAGCTCGCGCCGCTCAAGCTCGTCGACCAGCGCCACAATCTGGCTCGGATCGAGTCGCAGGAACCCCGCCATCTCGCGCTGCGACGGCCCCAAACCGCTGCACGCCAGAGCCAGTACTGAGTAGGAGCGCACCTTCAGGCCAACGTCGGCCAGCCCCTGGTTGGCCCGCACGCTGCCCACCGCCCGCGCCCTCGCCAACAGGAATTCAATATCGCCCACAATGCCGGCCTCCATCAGCCGGCTCTCCCCGCGGACAACCGGTGTAGCTTCATCAGGTTCGGTGATCGGTGACATGCGCGCTCCTTCGTGTTAAACATCGCCACGACGATTGAGGTGGTCAACCGTTCGCATTCTCATTGTTCTACACGTTCCCGTACTGCTTGCGCAGATCCGCCTTGCGGATTTTTCCGCTGGCTGTGCGCGGGAGGTCGTCGGCCAACACGATCTGCCTGGGCAGTTTGTACCGGGCCAGCCGCCCGTCCAGGTGAGCCTGCACATCCTCGGCCGTCAGCGCTGCTCCCTCCACGGGCGTCACCACCGCGATCGGCACCTCGCCCCATTTCTCATCCGCGGCGCCGACGACGGCGGCACTTGCCACGTGCTCCAGCTCGAGGATGATCTGTTCGATTTCGACGGGGTAGATGTTCTCGCCGCCGGATATGATCATGTCCTTCATCCGGTCAGTGATGTAGATGAACCCCTCGTCGTCGAAATAGCCCATGTCCCCGGAACGGAACCACTGATCGTCGGCAAAGCTGTCGGCTGTCGCATCGGGCCGGTTCCAGTACTCGCGGATCACGTTGGGCCCGGAGATCTGGATCTCGCCGACGGCGTGCGGTCCGACGAGCTCGCCGGCCGGGTCCACGATCCGAATGTCGGTGAAGAACTGCGTCATGCCTGCCGATCCGGCCTTCTCCCGGGTCTTCTCCGGCGGCAGCACTGTGGCCCCCGGGGATGTCTCCGTCATGCCGTAGCACTGGGTGAACGGAAGACCCTTGCGTTCATACGCTTCCAGCGTGCGCAGCGGCACGGCCGACCCGCCACAGGTGAGTTTCTCCAACGAGCTGATATCCGTCTTGTCCCAGTCGGGGTGCTCGGCGATCATCTGGTAGGTGGTCGGAACACCGCTGATATACGTGGCGCGGTGTTTCTCGATCAGCGCCAGTGCCCGACCCGGCTTGAAGCGGGGTTCCAGCACCACGGTGGCGCCCTTGAGCAAGGTGGGCAGCACCCCCATGTTGAGGGAAGCGACGTGGAACATGGGCGAGATCATCAGCGCCACATCCGTACTGCGCAGGTCAAAGTCGACCAGGGCGTTCATGCAGTTCCAGACCAGGTTGCCGTGCGTCAGTATGGCGCCCTTGGGTTTGCCCGTGGTCCCCGAGGTGTAGAGGATCATCGCCGGGTCATCGTGGGTGACCGGCAGGTCAAGGTGCTCCGGCGATCCTTCGGTCAGCAGTGCTGCAAAATCCACGGCACCCTCGACGCCGTCACCCCCGGATGTTGCCGCCGTGGCCTCGCTGCCGGGACCGGCAGAAGTGCCGCCGTCACCGGATGTTGGTCCAGCGGCATCAGGGCGGACGACGGCGGCGTGGACCACAGCCGTACCCTTCGCGCCACTGCCTGCCAGCGGCGCCAGCTCCTGGGAGTACACCAAGGCCGATGCCCCGGAATCCTGCAGCGCAAACTGGACCTCCGGCGGAGCCAAACGGGTGTTCAGGGGAACAAATGCGGCGCCCAGCGTTCCGGCAGCAAAGAACGTCTCCAGGAACGACGGATGGTTTTCGCCGAGATAGGCCACCCGGTCCCCACGCCCGATGCCCCACTGGCGAAAGGCATCAGCCAACCGGTCGATCCGCTCTGCCAGGCGGGCATAGGTCACTTCATGATCGTCAATGATCAGTGCCGTTTTCCCGCCCGACTTGATGCGCCGGCGATGAATCCACGACCCTGATCCTTGATTCTCCACAATGCGCTCCTCCGGTTGGTCGGTTCCTGATTCCACCGTCATGTGATGACGCTCACCCGTGAATACAACGCTAAGATCAATGGTTGTAAACGTCAACGGTTGTGCCGATTAATTTCCTGAATCTCCATGATGTTCTCATCTATTGACTTTTTCAATTATTTTTACTGTGATGGAGTCAGACCGGGGCCCGCCACGGGCCGCACCCCAACGTCAGGAGCAGTAATGAGTTTGGCAGGCAAAGTCGCCATCGTGACCGGCAGCGGACAAGGCCTCGGCCTGGCCTACGCGCAGGAACTGGCGCGACAGGGCGCCGCCGTCGTGATTAACGACGTCGACGAGCAGACCGCCAAGGATGCGGTCGCCGCCATTGAGAACGACGGCGGCAAGGCAGTCGCATCAGTCGCGCCCGTTGGATCGTCCGAGACCGCCCGCCAACTGGTGGCTGCCGCCGTCGACAATTTTGGCCGGTTGGACATCCTGGTCAATAACGCCGGCGTGCTGCGCGACAAGGTGTTGTGGAAGATGACCGATGAGGACTTCGACGCCGTCGTCAATGTGCACCTGCGCGGCACCTTCACCTGCGTCCGCGAAGCCGCGATGAAGTTCCGCGAGCAGGGCGAGGGCGGCCGGATCATCTGCATCGGCTCCCCCACCGGCCAGCGCGGCAACTTCGGCCAGACCAATTACGCCGCGGCAAAGGCCGGCATCGTGGGCATGGTCCGCACCTGGGCGATGGAACTGGCCAGGGCCGAAGTGACGGTCAACGCCGTCATCCCCGTCGCTGCCACAGCCATGACCGAAACCGTTCCCTTCTTTAAGGAATTCGTGGACGCCGCAGCCCGCGGCGAAGAGATGCCGCCCTTCGCCCGCCGCGCGCTCGGCTTCGGCAACCCGTCCGACGTCGCAGGGGTGGTCGCCTTCCTGGCCTCCGACGACGCGGCCAAGGTCTCGGGACAGGCCGTCGGCGCCGGCGGCGACCGGCTGGCCCTCTGGTCACATCCCGAAGAGGTATCGACGGCCTTCCAGAACGGCGGCTGGGACTACGAGACCCTCACCGAAGACTTCGACTCCCTCTTCGGGCCCAACCTGCAGAGCGTCGGGCAGCACATGCCAGAGCCGCCGCCAGAGCAGAAAGAGAAGAAGTAGTCATGGCCAACCGCTACGAACCCAACATCGATGTCGCCTCGCTCAACGCCATCGACACCCACGTCCATATCGAGGTCGACGACACCGGGCACAACGCCCTGCCGCCGACGCTGGTGGATGCGGCAAGCAAGTACTTCAAGTCGCAAACCACCCGGCCCGGGCTGGACGAGATCGCCGACTTCTACCGGCACCAGGGCATCGCCGCCGTCGTCTTCACAGTTGATGCCTCCACCCAGATGGGCCACAGCCCGAACAGTTCGGAGGCCATCGCCGAAGGGGCGGCGCGGAACAATGACGTGCTGATCCCCTTCGGCAGCGTGGACCCGCACCGCGGCGCGGACGCCGTCACCGGGATCAAGAAGCTGGCCGAAGACCACGGCGTGCAGGGCTTCAAGTTCCACCCCAGCGTGCAGGGCTTCGACCCGTCCGACCGGCAGTTCTACCCGCTCTATGAGACGCTGCAGGAGATCGGCCGGCCGGTCATCTTCCATACCGGCCAGACCGGCATCGGCTCGGGGCTGCCGGGCGGCTTCGGAATCAAGCTGGGTCTGTCCAACCCGATGCTGCTGGACTCGGTGGCCGCCGACTTCCCTGACCTGCCCATCATCATGGCCCATCCCTCCGTGCCATGGCAGGACGAGGCGCTGGCGGTGGCGACCCACAAGGCCAACGTGTATATCGACCTCTCCGGCTGGGCGCCGAAGTACTTCCCGGAAAATCTGGTCCGGCACGCCAACAGGATGCTGCAGGACAAGGTGCTGTTCGGGTCCGACTACCCGCTGATCACCCCGGAGCGGTGGCTGCGGGACTTCGGAAACCTGGACATCAAGGACGAGGTGCGGCCGAAGATCCTCAAGGACAACGCCGTGCGGCTGCTCGGCCTGGAGCGGAGCGGCAATGAGTGACGCGGCTTTAAGTGACACGGGCATGACCAACACCGGCTCACGGCTCTACGCTGCCTCGGATCTGTACGACTACGAGTCGCTGCTGAACCAGCCGGAGCTGGACGTACTGGGCCGGCTGCGCAAGGTACTGCACGACGACGTCAAGCCCCTGCTCACTGAGGCCTGGGAAAACGCCCAGTTCCCGACGGCGATTAAGGACCGGCTGACCGAGGCAGACCTGATGGCCCCGCCGGAGCTGGACGGCACCAAACCACGCTCGCTCTTCGAGGGGTTCCGGAACTTCGAGCTGGCCCGCACCGATGCCTCAGTGGCCACGTACTACAACGGCCAATCGGGCCTGTTCCGCACTACCGTCGCCCAGGGCGGGAGTGAGGAGCAGGTGGCCAAATGGGACCCGCTGATCACGACCTGCCGGATGAACGGCGTCTTCGCGCTGACCGAACCGGAGCACGGTTCCGACATCGCCGGCGGGCTGGCCACCAGCGCCCGGCGTGACGGGGACACCTGGATCCTCAACGGCGAGAAGCGGTGGATCGGAAGTGCCGGCTTCGCCGACTACCTCGCGGTGATGGCCCGGGACGAAGCCGACGGCAAGGTCAAGGGATTCCTCGTCGCCACCGACTCCGCCGGAGTGCGGATGGACAAGATCGGCAACAAGATCTCCATGCGCATCGTGCAGAACGCCCACATCGGCCTGACCGACGTCGAAGTTGATGAATCGATGCGGCTGGCGAAGATCAACTCCTTCGCCGACGTCGCCCGTCTGCTGCGGAGCATGCGCTCCGACGTCGCATGGATCGCCACCGGGGTCGCGGCCGGCGCCTATGAAGCAGCGCTGAAGTACGTCACCGAACGACAGCAGTTCGGGCGTCCCGTGGCCAGTTTCCAGCTGGTGCAGGAGAAGCTGGTGACCATGCTGGGCAACGTCACCGCGTCGCTGGGGATGGCCGTGCGGCTGGCCCAGCAACAGGACCGCGGCGTCTACCGTGACGAGGACTCCGCGCTGGCCAAGTCCTGGTGCGCCGCCCGCGCCCGTGAAACCGCCGCCCTCGCCCGCGAAGTGGCAGGCGGCAACGGCATCACCCTGGACGCCGACGTCGGACGCTTCTTCGCCGACGCCGAAGCCATCTATTCCTACGAAGGAACCCACGAAATCAACAGCCTCGTTGTGGGCCGGGCCATCACCGGCCACAGCGCCTTCGTGCGGTAACCAGCCACATCACACAACAAGAGGAGAGCCAATGACCACCACCGTTTCATTCGAGGAACTGCCATCACTCGCAGGCAAGGACCTGGGATACACCGACTATCGCGAGATCACCCAGGAGCAGGTCGACACCTTCGCCGACGCGGCCGACGACCACCAGTGGATCCACACCGACCCTCAGAAGGCCAAGGACGGCCCCTTCGGCGCGCCGATCGCGCACGGCTACCTCACGCTGTCGATGACCATCCCCTTCTGGACGGAATTACTGGACGTCACCGGGGTGAGCACCAAGGTCAACTACGGACTGAACAAGGCCCGCTTCCCGTCCCCGGTCAAGGTCGGCTCCAAGGTGCGGATGGGCGCCACCATCGCCGACGTGGAAGAGGTCAAAGGCGGCATGCAGATCACCGTCGACTGCTCGGTGGAGATCGAAGGCGAGACCAAGCCGGCCGTGGTGTCTCAGGCGGTGCACCGCTTCTACGCGTAACGTCGACCGCCGCATGATGGCATGACAGCGGGCCCGGGACTGGCGCCTGCCATGCTGCCGACCTCGAGATCGTCGATGGGCTTCCCTTCCACCTCGTCCGGCGCCGCGGCGGCGAACCGCTCCTGGTAGCCGCGTGAGGTGTAATTGTTGGCCGGCCGTCCGGTCCGTCCCGTCGAGAACGTGGGGCAGTTCATCGCCCCAGGTCCGCCGGGTGGTCGCCGAAGCGCACAATGCCCCATCCCATAGCGGAACCGTATCGATCGCGTCGCGGCAATTCGCTCGGGCTTGGCTGTCTCCGGGATCGCCGAGCGGCCTTGCTGCAGGTGCCAGCGCAGCATGGCCTGCGCGGGGGTCTTGCCGTGTGCGGCGGCGGCGAAGTCCTTTCCGAGGCCACCGCGCTCAAATGCGAAGGGCCACCCATCCTGCATCACCGTCCGAGGCCGTCTGCACACGGCGCGATACAGGATGCTTCAGTTGAGGACGCAAATGGCCCACAGGGATGTTGTGAACGCCTGGTTTCTGTCAGCCGTTGCGCTCCAGTTCCACCCGGACCGTGTGGTCAGAGTCGAGGGACGCGCTCAGCGACTCGATGGGACCGTCGTAGGAGGAATTCTCGAGTGTGTTCTCGGTTCCGACCACGATGGCCGTGCAGAGATAATTGTCATCGACCCCGACCTCGCGACAGTCATCCACCCGGATCTTCCCGAACGGCGACCCCGAGGCCGGATCGGTCCACGCGCTCCCGCGGAGCCACGCCTCGAGGTCCTCGCGGTCGAAGGACGCAGGCACCCGGTAGGACTGGGCGAACTCCTCGCCGACGCCGCTCGTCGCCGCCCCGGAGTCGTACCGGAACCACTCGGAGGGGACGGGGATCGCGTGCGCCCGGTCGACCGTCTCCTGGGAGACTTCCCAATCGGGCGCCTCGTACTTGTGGTACTCCAGGCGCACCTCCAGTTCCGCCCCAGAGTAACTGGATACCAGCCTGTCGAGGTCGGCGGCGACGAAGTACTCGGGCTCGCCTCCCGACCTCGGGACGAACCGTGCGGTGCAGCGGGTGCTCTGGCTGTTGCACTCCTCCAGCGTGAGGTCGCCAAACGGGCCGCCCTTGTCGGGGAAGCTGTCCCAGACCGGGTCCTGCAGCCACTGCTCGAGGTCGTCGAGGGTGTACGTTCCCGGGACCTCGAACGTCTGCTCCACGAAACCCTGCGGTTCGGATCCGTCGAACTGGGTTGAGAACGCGACCTCGGGAAACCCGGTCTGCGAGGCCCTGGTCCGGTCGAGCTGCCACTCGTCAGGGACCGGGATGGCCGCGGCCTGCTCGGGCAGGGCGTCGAGCTTCTCTGTTCCGGTCAGGTGCCACCACCGGGTGTTCGTCCACGTCATTATGAGAGGGAGGATGATGAGGCCGGCAGCGATGAGCTGCATGAAGAACCGCAGCCATCCGAGCGCGAGCCCGGTTCTGGGGGAGAACGTCTCCATATACTTCTCGCCCCCGCCGATCCCCATCGACGCCGCTGCCCCCCAGAACCCGAAGCGCCAGAAGAGCCCGAAATAGATGACGGCGCAATAGATGGACACGATGGCCACCGGGATCCAGCGCATGTCATTGAAGACCGGCAACAGCCCGAGCGCCCACAGGGGCACGGCCAGCAGCGGGCCCACCACGTGGGCCACTACGAGGATGAGGGCCGCAGGCAGTCCCCTGCGACCGGTCAGATCAGCTAGGTCCGCCGTCAGCCACTTCATGGGGCAAGACGTTACCAGCCCTTCGAAGGTAACCGGGCAGTGGTATGGGCTGAGCCCAGACCACTAACGGCACCCATCGCATCGTCGTGCATCCAGTTCTGCCGGGCTTCAACTGATGTTGCCCGCCGACCATAGCCTGGCGGACCGGGATGTGGTGTTGCTGCATGAGGTCGCCGATGAACCGGCGATCCTTCTCGACGTTCCGCCGACCATTGAACGAGTGGTCGGGATGATGCGATCCGCGGTAATGGAACCCAAGTTACAGTGGCAGAGCACAAACATGGAAACAATCCGTTCGCTGGTGGCGCGCGGACTGGGCTTCTCAGTGGTGAACTCCCCGCCCGAGTCCAACACCACTTTCGATAACCGAACGGTAACGTACGTCCCGCTCTCCGATCACTTGCCCAAGAACACCATCACGTGCGCATTACCGCCAAAGGTCCGCCCACCCAGGAAAGTGACAGAGGCAATCCGATTCTGCCAAACGCAGGCGGCCCACTGATGGATCACTCTGCTAGCGTCGATTCCATGACGACCCCAGCGCCTCCGCAACTGACGTTCCTTGGAACCATTAGCGTCGACGTCGGCGCTCCGGTTGAAGTCGGCGACACTGCGGATGGATATCGACGCATCATTCCCATCGTCGGCGGCACCGTGGAAGGGCCTGGACTCCGCGGGAAGGTGCTTCCTGCCGGGGCGGACTTCCAGACTTTGCGGACGGACACCCTGACGGAATTGCAGGCGGAGTACGCCATCGAGACCGACGACGGCGAGCGCATCTACATCTCGAACTTCGGCCTGCGCTCCGGGTCACCGGAGGATATCGCGAAGCTGGTCCGCGGCGAACAGGTCCCGCCCGAGCGCATCTACTTCCGCTGCCACCCCCGCATGACTACGACCGGCGAACGGTGGGGCTGGCTCAACTCCCGGATCCTCGTCGGCACCGGCGAGCGCCACCCGGATGCGGTCCGGTTGAACCTGTTCGTCGTGCAGTAACGCGTTGAGCTCCGGCGCCGGAGCACCTCACCGTGCGGCGGCGCGCCGGCGCATCCGCTATTCGGTGAGGCCGGACTGGCGGCCACCGAGCTGCTCGTCCAGGCGCAGCAGGCCGGGTCCGTCGTCGTGGACCATCCTGACCTGGCTGATGATCTCGCTGACCGTGGCCTCCTCCTCCAGCTGCTCATTGACGAACCAGTTCAATAGCGGGATGGAATCGATGTCACCCTCGGCCTGGCCCAGGCGGTATAGTTCCCGGATCGATTCGGAGACCCGCTGCTCATGTGCCAGTGCCGCTTCGAAAGCGGGCAGCGCCGAGCCGGCTGTGATTGCCGGGTCCTGGATGCCGCCGATCTTCGGGTGCCCGTCCCGGTCGGTCACATGGGTGATGAACTTCTCCGCATGGACAATCTCCTCCTCGGCCTGGGCCCGGAACCATGCGGCAATTCCAGGCAGGTCGATCACGTCCATCTCGATCGCCAACTGCCGGTAGATGATGGAAGCCTGGAACTCGAGGGTGATTTGGTCGTCGAATGCGTCTGCAAGGTTTTCTGTCAGTGCCATGACTCCAAGGTAGGGCAGGGCCGGGCGGACCGCCACCAATGCAAGGCATGCCGATACAAGGCAAGGCCGGGCATGCACTCGACGGGACAGGAGCCGGGTGCGCCTGCCGGCACTCACAGCGCCTTGAGCTGCTCCATCACGTCGCTGACCGACTTCTTCGCATCCCCGAACAGCATCGAGGTCTGCGGCTCGTAGAACAACTGGTTCTCGATCCCGGCAAAACCCGAACTCATCGAACGTTTCAGCACGATCACCGACTTGGCCTCATCGACGTTCAGCACCGGCATCCCGTGGATCGGCGAGTTTGGATCGGTGCGGGCGGCCGGATTGGTGACATCGTTGGCGCCGATCACCATGGCGACGTCGGTGCGGGCGAACTCGCCGTTGATGTCGTCCATATCCTTCATCGCGTCATAGGAGACATCCGCCTCGGCGAGGAGCACGTTCATATGTCCGGGCATCCGTCCGGCAACGGGATGAATCGCGTATTTCACCTCGACGCCGCGCGACTCCAGCAGTTTGGCCACGTCCTTGACCGCCAGCTGTGCCTGCGCCACGGCCAGTCCGTAGCCGGGCACCACGATCACCTGGTTCGCATAGGCCAGCTGGATGGCGACGTCGGCAGCTGACGTGGACCTGACCGTGCGGTCGCCCGTCGACTCCTGGGACGCAGCCGCTCCCCCGCCGAAGCCGCCGGCCACGATCGCCGGGATCGACCGGTTCATCGCGTTGGCCATCAGCTTGGTCAGGATGGAGCCGGATGCGCCCACGATCATCCCGGCCACCATCATGGCCACGTTATTCAGCGCCAGACCGGCCGCGGCCGCCGAAAGTCCGGTCAGCGCGTTGAGCAGCGAAATGACCACGGGCATGTCGGCGCCGCCGATCGGAAGCACCACCATCAGCCCGAGCACCCCGGACACGACGAGGATCACCGGGAACCACCACGGGTTCACGCCGGTCGAAGCGGCGCCCACGCCGATGACGACGGCAACAGCAACGGCCGCCAGCAGCACCAGGATATTGACCGGCTGCTGCAGCCGTCCCAGGCTGATCGGCCGGCCCGGCAGCAGCCCCTGCAGCTTGCTGAAGGCCACCACCGAGCCCCAGAACGATATCGAGCCGATAATCGAGGCCAGCAGGGAAGCGACGACGACGGGCACCACCAGACCATGGGCCGGATCGAGTCCGGTGAAACGGTCGGTCTCCAGGAATTCCGCCCACGCGATCAACGCGACGGTTCCGCCGCCGACGCCGTTGAAGAGCGCGACGAGCTGCGGTATGGCAGTCATCTTGGTGCGCAGGGCGGGCGGAATGCCCAGCGCCACCCCGACCACCAGGCCGGCAATAATCAGGGTCCAGTTCGAAGTCGCCCGGATTTCGATCAAGGTCGCGACGACGGCGAGCGCCATGCCGGCGGCGGCGATCTTGTTGCCCCGCACCGCCGTCCTGGGCTGGGTCAGGCCCATCAGCCCATAGATGAAGAGCGCGACGGCGATAATGTACAGGCCGTAGACCAGCTCATCCATCAACGGTCCTCCGCATCGCTCGAGCGGGCCGGCGTCTTCCGCTTGAACATCGACAGCATCCGGTCAGTGACGACGAATCCGCCAACCACGTTCACGGTCCCGAAGACGATGGCGACAAAACAGATAACCTGCATCAACAGGCCGGGATCGTCAACCGTTCCGAGCACAATCAGCGCACCGAGGAGCACAATGCCGTGGATGGCGTTGGTCCCCGACATCAGCGGCGTATGCAGCGTGTTGGGCACTTTGGAGATGACGGCGAAGCCGACGAATCCCGCCAACACCAGGATGGCAATGTTTGCGAGGAAGGACTCCATAAGAAACAGTCAGCTTTCGATCGGGGTTACTCGGGTGACGCAGGCTTGGGCGACGACCTCGTCGTCGTAGTCCGGCTCCAACCGGCCGTCGGCCACCAGCAGCTCGAGCAGCGAGGTGAGGTTTTTCGAATACAGCTCGCTGGCGTGCTCAGGCATCTCCGCGGGCAGATTGAGCGGCGATGCGATTGTCACATCGTGCTTGACCACCACCTGCCCCGGCTCCGTCAATTCGCAATTGCCGCCGGTCTCTCCCGCCAGGTCGACGACGACACTGCCCGGTTTCATCCCCTGCACGGCCGCTGCCGTGACCAGCCGCGGAGCCGGCCGACCGGGGACCAGCGCCGTGGTGATGACGACGTCGGAGGCTGCGATGGCGTCCTGCAGCGCCTGCTGTTGCTGAGCGCGTTCTTCGTCGGTCAGCTCGCGGGCGTATCCGCCCTCGCCCGCCGCGTCGATACCGAGGTCCAGCCAGTGCGCCCCGACCGAACGCACCTGGTCGGCCACTTCGGGGCGGACATCGTACCCAGTCGCCCGGCCGCCGAGCCGCTTGGCCGTGGCCAGCGCCTGCAATCCGGCGACGCCGACGCCGAGGACCAGCACACCCGCGGGTCGGACGGTACCCGCCGCCGTCGTCAGCATCGGGAAGAAACGCGTGGACAGCGACGCCGCCAGCAGCGCCGCCTTGTACCCGGACACATTGGCCTGCGACGAGAGCGCATCCATCACCTGCGCCCGCGAAATGCGGGGGATCGCCTCCACGGCATAGCCGGTGACGCCCGCTTCCCGCAGCGCCTCGATAGGGTTGTCCGCGTCCCGCGGTGCCAAAAAACCGATCAAGGTGGATCCGGGCGCCAGCGCCGCGACCTCGTCCTCAGTGGGTGGAGCCACCTTCAGCACCACATCCGCCGACCATGCGGCGCCGAGTTCCGCCCCGGCCTCGGAGTACAGTTCGTCGGGCATCAGCGCGCCGATCCCAGCTCCCGGTTCCACCACCACGCGCAGCCCCTGTGAGACAAGGGAAGCCACTGCCTTGGGAACCAGCGCCACCCGTCGCTCACCGGACCGGGACTCCTTGACGACCCCGATGGTCAGTGACGCTTCATCGCTGTGCATGCTTCGTCCTTCTTACGATGTGGAAAACCAGCCCGCCAATCCCGGCCGTCCCCCACGGTTCCAACACCGACACGTGTCCAACGTAGCTGCACGGTCGATCCACGGTCAGCATACAACGGCCCTGCCGGTGCCGGGCATCAACATCCCGGCAGCCTCGACGTCCAATCTCCTGCCAGTGTCAGTTCAATGACGGCGCCTCTCCCTCCGCATCGGACGTTCTCCGGAAGGAACAGCGCCGATGCCAGCGCTCCGATCGAGGCCGGCCCCACTCCGGACAGGCACCGACGCATCTTGACGCGGATCTCCATCGATTGGCCAGTTCGTGTCAGCATGGCAACACTTGGTCGGTTTGTACCGTATTCCCGCGCCTGAAGTGGCACTTAGTGACTTCCCAGCACGTGCTTCTTACGCAGAATGGCACATGGTGGCCACTCCGACACCTGTGAGCGAAACTTGGGCCGAACTTGGCACAGCGGACTCAGTCATCCGCCCTCAGCCTTCCCGGAAGCGGGAATAGTCACCCCTGGCCTGGGAGTATTCGGCGTCGACGTGGCTCACGTGCCCCGGTGTCCTGCCGGAGCGGAGGGCTTCGAGGAGCCGGGCAGTAGCATCCGGGTCGCCTTCGGCAATGACCGTGACGCTGCCGTCGGGCTCGTTGACCGCCGTGCCGGTCACGCCCAGCCGCTCGGCCTGCCGCCGCACCCAATACCGGAATCCCACTGCCTGCACCTGGCCGGTCACTGTCGCAGTCAGCCGTGTTTCGCTCATCGGTTCGAACATTCCAATCAGTTTGCGCGGTGGCCTATCAGCATACTGTGCACACTCGCCGACAGCCAGATCCGGCCGACTGCCCGGGCCTTACTCTAGACTCTGTCACGTGAGACACATCACTCACACCAGATGGTGGCGACCTGGCCACACAATAGCCGAGCGGCCGCCATTCGAGAATAGGAGGCACCGATGCGTTTCAACCGCATCCCCCAGGCAGTATCAACGGCGGCGATAGCCGCCCTCGCACTGACCGCATGTGCCAGCACCGAAGGTGGCGGCGGATCCACCGGAGGGAGTTCACCGGATCAGCAGAGCAGCTCCGTCAGCGTGGCCGAAGTCGGGTCGTTCACCTCGTTCAACGCAAACAGCGCCACGGGTAACGCGTCCATTAACGGCAAGATCAGTTACCTGACTCATTGGGGCTTCAACTACATCGACAACGAGCTCAATATCGTCAGGAACGAAGAGTTCGGCACCTACAAGGTGCTGTCGAAGGATCCGTTAAAGGTCAAGTACACCATCAACGAGGGCGTCACCTGGTCTGACGGAACACCGATCGACGCCGGCGACCTGATGCTGGCCTGGGCGGTCGAGTCCGGGTACTTCAACGACGCCACCACCAATAAGAAGGACAAGGTTGTCTCCGGAACGAAGTACTTTGCCTACGCCGGCAGCACGACGGGGCTGGGGCTGACCGATGTGCCCAGGATCGGCGACGATGGGCGTTCGATT
The DNA here is from genome assembly GCF_000430705.1 of Arthrobacter castelli DSM 16402. GTDB lineage: Bacteria > Actinomycetota > Actinomycetes > Actinomycetales > Micrococcaceae > Arthrobacter_C > Arthrobacter_C castelli. Next base: position 9,853 of record NZ_AUMN01000003.1, on the reverse strand, counting down.
ACGATGACGTACTCGAAGCCGTATGCCGACTGGGAAATCGCCTTCAGCATGGACCAGCCGGCCCACGTGGTGGCCAAGGGTGGCGGCCTGGACAGTGAAGAGGCCCTGGTCGATCTGATCACCTCCGCCCCGGAGGGCGACCCGGACAATCCGAGGAAGCGCCCCAAGTTGAAGGCAGTTGCCGACTTCTGGAACACCGCCTTCGACACCACCTCGCTGCCGAAGGACCCCTCGATGTACCTGTCCAGCGGTCCCTACGTCGTCGAGAGCATGGTGGCGGACCGGTCGATGACGCTGGTGAAGAACGAGAAGTTCGATTTCGGTCCGGAGCCGAAAATTGATGAAATCACCATCCGATACATCACCAACGCCAATGCCCAGGTGCAGGCGCTGAAGAACGGCGAGGTCGACGTCGTCGCTCCCCAGGCCACCGCAGATACCGTGAGCTCGCTGCAGAAGATCAATGGCATCAACATCCGGCAGGGACAGGAACTGACTTTCAAGCATGTCGACCTGAATTATTCCGGGGTGTTTGCGGACGAGGACGTGCGCAAGGCCTTCATGCACACGGTTCCCCGGGAGCAGATCCTCAAGGCCACGGTGAAGCGCATCAACCCGGATTCCGAGCCACGCGACTCGCAGCTGTTCGTCCCGGGCACCGAAGGGTACAAGGCCGCCGTGAAGGTCAATGGGTCGGCGAAGTACCAGGACGTCGATATCGCCAAGGCCAAGGAACTGCTCGACGGCAGGACACCCAAGGTGAAGATCCACTACAGCAACGAGAGCCCCAATACCGTCGACACCTATACCCTGATCGCCGAAAGCGCGGAGAAGGCAGGTTTCCGGATCGTCGATGGCGGGCTGCCCAGCAACAAGTGGTCCGCGGCGTTGGGCAACGGCACCTATGACGCAACCATCTTCGCCTGGGTCAGCCCCGGCGTCGGCGTCACCGGCGTCCCGCAGCTCTACGGCTGCAACTCCTCCTCCAACTTCAGCGGATTCTGCAACAAGAAAGCCGAAAAGCTGATGGACCAGCTGATCCTCACCACGGATCCGCAGCGCCAGCAGGAGCTGATGGTCAAAATCGACACCATCCTGTTCGAAACCGGATACGGTCTGCCGCTGTTCCAGTCGGCAGGAGTCACCGCCGCCAGCGAGCGGGTCAAGGGAATGGAATACAACCCGGGCCTGTACGGGGTGTGGTGGAACGTCTGGGAGTGGTCGCTGGCGAAGTGACCGGCAGCGAATGACGGCGGCGTTCAAGCCCATCGGACCGGACGCCGCCGGCCCGTCAACTTGGTTCAGCTGCGCAGGTAGTCCAGCTGCGCTTCGACCGACTTGAGCGCCGCACCGCGGACGGATGCGTCGACGTCGTGATACACCACGTCGACGACGTCGCCGGCGGGCGCCTCTGCCCCGAGGGTCTGCAGCGCCTGCCGGATCTGGTCCAGCCGCTGCTGCCGGTGGTCGATGTACTCGGTGCACACCGCGGCCAGGTCGGGCAGCACCGGACCGTGCGCGGGCAGCACTGTCGCCTGCCCCAGCGCCTGGAGGCGGCGCAGGGAGTCCAGGTACGGGCCGAGCCGGCCGTCGGGATAGTCGAGGATGGTGGTGCCGCGGCCCAGAATGGTGTCGCCGGTGAGCACCGAGCCGGCCGCGCCGTCGTCGGGCAGCTGAAAGCACACCGAGTCGGAGGTGTGCCCGGGGGTGGCCAGCACCGTGATGTCGACGCCGCCGGCGTGGATCCGCTCGCCGTCGGCCAGCGGAGCCCCGCCATGGCAATGGGCCGGGTCGAGCGCGCGGACGGGCGCACCGGTGATCCGGTGGAATTCGGCGGCTGCCTCCGTGTGGTCGGCGTGCCGGTGGGTGATCAGCACCAGCTCCACCTGGCGGGCGGCCAGATGCTCCAGATGCTCCTGGTCCAGTGGCCCCGGATCGACGACGACGGCGGCAGCCGTCGTGCGTGCGGCCAGCACGTAGGAGTTGGTGCCGTCCAGGCTCATCGGTCCGGGGTTGGGGGCCAACCGGAACTCGGTCAGCGGGCTGCTTCGCGTCAATGCCGGATTCGTCATGATTCCACAGTATCGGTGCCGGCGGCGCCGGTATTGCCGCGCCGGTATGATCGGGGTGGTTCGTTGTCGGCCGGGCGGCCGAATCAGGCACAGGTGCTGCCGGCTCAGGCCACACGGAATCGGCGGTCAGCCCGGAAGGCCGACGCCGCGATCAGCCGGGCATTCTCCTGATCGCTGCCGTTGGTCCAGGCATGCGCTTCCTGCCTGGTCTTCCCATAGGCCACATGACGGTCGAGCAACCGCTCACGCCGCAGTTCGTCGTCGGTGTCGAGGTACCACGTCACGTCCATCGCACGGCGTGCTTCCGGCCAGGCGCCGCCGTCCTGCAGCAGGTAGTTGCCCTCGGTGATGACCAGTGGAGTATCGGCTTCCACCGGCAACGCCGAAGCGATGGACTCCTCCATGTCGCGACGGAAGAGCGGTGCGTAGATCGCCGCATCGCCCGCTTGCTGCCGGCGCACCCGGTGCAGCAACGCCGCGTAGCCGCCGTCGTCGAACGTTTCGATGGCGCCCTTCCGATGGCGGAGGCCGCGTACGGTAAGGATCTCATTGGAGAGGTGGAAACCATCCATGGCCACGCAGGTGGCTTCGCCCGGCGGGAGTGAGGATACCAAGAGACCGGCAAGCTGCGATTTACCGGCGCCCGGTGCACCCGTGATCCCCAGGATCCGCCGCTGTCCGGGGACGACCAGGGCTGCGGCCAGCTCCAGCAACTGCTCAAACGTCACGGCTTCGGCTGTCTCAGGCATCTGCGGCGGCTCTGCTGCACGCCTGGGAAGAGGCTCTGAAAGAGACCCCGGAAGAGAGCCTAGTAGAGGCCATGGATCTTCTCGATAATGCGCAGCACTTCCAGCGGGCCCTCCGGATCCACCGGGACGCTGCCGCCGTCGAGGATGGCCCGTCCCAATTGGGAATAGAACGCGGGGTAATCGCCTCGTTCGGCCTCGTACGGACGGGTGTCGCCGTCGCGGCCGAGCATGCCCCAAATGTTGTCCTTGCCGTAGTCCCCGTCGGTGGGAAGCGTCCCCGCCGCAAGCGCGGCTTCCTGGCCGTCGAGCCCCCATTTGGTGTAAGCCGCTTCCGACCCCAGCACCCTGAAGCGTGAGCCGACCTGTCCGGCGAACCGGTTCATCCACAGCCGCGACCGCACCCCGTTGCTGTGCAGCAGTGACACGAAAGTATCGTCGTCGGCGTCCGACGCGCTGGTGCTGCTGTGCCGGGACGTCTCGGCATGGATATCCTCGACCGGGCCGAAAAGCTGCAGCGCCTGGTCGATCACGTGGGTGCCCAGGTCAAAGAGGATTCCGCCGCCGCCTGCAGCACCGGTTTGTTCTTTCCACGGCGTGCGGCTGACCGGGCTCCACCGTTCAAAACGGGATTCGAACGTGTGGACCTCGCCCAACTCGCCGTCGTCGACGATCTTGCTCAGGGTGATGAAATCGCCGTCCCACCGCCGGTTCTGGAAGACCGTCAGTACGACGCCGGCGGCCGCGGCCCGGTCGATCAGCGCACCGGCCTCAGGGGAGCTGACGGCGAACGGTTTGTCCACCACCCCGTGCAATCCACACGTGATGGCTTCACCCGCCAGCTCCACATGAGTGTCCGGTGGGGTGGCGATGACCACCAGATCGAGGTTCTCCGCCTGCCGGAAGGCTTCCGCCGGGGTGGAGACGATCTGCGCGTCCGGGTGGCGGCGTGCGGCTTCGGCGGCGCGTTCGGTATCGCTGGTGACGATGACGTCGAGGGAGAACTGGTCATCGGCGGCGAGCAACGGGCTGTGGAAGACCCGTCCGGACAGTCCAAAGCCAATCAGCGCGGTGCGGATCGGAGCGTGGGTTTCGGTCACTTCGGGCCTTTCGACACGTAATTGCTGAGCTGCGACTTCCCCACGCTATACCGTATTCACGGTACGCCAGGGAGACGGATACAAGCGTATCGCGGGCCGCAAAGCCCGGCAGCGACCCCGGCCGCAATGGTCAGTCCGCGGCCCGGATGTCCTCCATGATGCGCAGCACTTCCAGCGGTCCGGCCGGATCCACCGGAACCGGGCCGTCGTCGAGCAGGCAATTGGAGAGCATGGAGTAGAAGTCCGGGTTCGAGTCCCGGGTGTCCACGACCGGTTCGACCAGACCATCCCGGCCGAGCCGGCCCCATGTGCCCTCGTCATACGGCGAGGTCCCTGGCTCCTCGGGCAACACGCCGGCTGCGAGTGCCCAGGACTGTCCGTCCCATCCCCACTTGGTGTAGGTGGATTCCGAGCCGAGCACGCGGAAGCGCGGGCCGGAACGGTTCATCCACAGCCGCGAACGGACGCCGCTGTCGTGCTCGAGGGAGACGTAGGTGTCCGGTTCCGCATCTGACGGTGCCGCCACGGTGGCCATGCTGTGCCGTTCCTTGTCGGCAGTCACATTCCGGACCGGGCCGAAGAGCTCTTTGGCCTGCTCCACCACGCGGGTGCCGAGATCGAAGAACAACCCTGATGCTTCGGCCGAGTCGCCGTCCTTGCCCGCCGATGCCGCGTTCTTGGATGCTCCGGCGGTCGCTTCTTCGGCCTGCCGGCAGGTTTCGCTCCATTCATCGACGCGCGACTCGAAGGTGTGCACCTTCCCGAAGTGGCCGTCGTCGATCATGCTGCGCAGTTCGAGGAAGTCCTCGTCCCAGCGGCGGTTCTGGAAGACGGTCAGCACCACGCCGGCCTGTTTGGCCTGTTCGATGAGTTCGGTGCCTTCGTCCGAATTCACCACGAACGGCTTGTCCACAGAGACGTGCAGTCCGTGGGAAATGCCATCAGCTGCCAGCCCGACGTGGGCAAACGGCGGGGTGGCAATGACCATTAAATCCAGATCATCGGCACTGGCGAATAATTCCTCCCGGCCCGGCACGATCGCCGCGTCAGGGTAGCGGTCCGCAGCGTCGGCGGCACGCTCCTCATTCGAGGTGACGATGAAGTCAAGGGAATACCGGGGGTCGGATGCAATGGCAGGGGCGTGGAACACGCGTCCGGACACGCCGAAACCGACCAGGGCGGTGCGAATTGGTGTCGATGTACTGTTCATGTATTTTCCTCCGGTGGGGCCAGCGCCGTTGCGGCGCCGGCCCGAGGGTTGCTTAGGCGTTCGAAGAAGCGCCAGCGGGAGTGAAGTCCGTCGAACCGGCAAACTCCGGCCGCGGCTTCCGGGCCGCGTACGGCTCTCCGATGGTGTTCTCCACCGAGTTGTAGACGATGAAGATATTGGATCGCGAGAACGGCGTGACATTGCCGTTCGAGGCGTGCATGCAGTTCGAGTCGAACATGATCGCACCGCCGGCCGGCCCTTCAAGCACGTCGATGCCGTACTTGTCGGCGAACTCGGTCAGGGTGGTCTTGTCCGGCGTGCCGGCCCCCTGCATCACCAGCGACTTTTTATAGTTGTCGTCAGGAGTCGCGGCGTCGCAGGAAACATATTCCTGGTGCGAACCCGGCATGATCATCAGCGGGCCGTTGAAGGAATAGTTGTCCGTCAGCGAGATGGAGATGGACACCGCACGCGTACCCGGCATTCCATCCTCGGCATGCCAGGTCTCGAAATCGGAATGCCACATGAAGTCCTTGCCCTCAAAACCGGGCTTGAAGTTCACGCGGGACTGGTGGATGTAAACGTCTGAACCGAGCAGCTGCTTGGCCCTGCCCACGACGCGCGGATCGTGCGCGATCTTCTTGAAGACCTCAGAGACCTTGTGCACATCGAAAACCGAGCGGACTTCCTGGCTCGTTGACTCAACGATGCAACGCTCGTCGGCGCGCACCGTCGGATCCTCGGACAGGCGCTTGAGTTCGGCACGGAATTCCTCAAGCTCCTCGCCGGTGACCAGCTGGTCGATCGCCAGGTAGCCCTTGGCATCGTAGTGGTCCAGGGTCGCCTGGTCCATGGGGCCGTCGGCCGCCGATCCGTAGACAACCTTGTCCTGGCGCGGCATTACCTGAACCTGCCCGGCACGGGTGGGGTATGCATCAACGCGACTTTCAACTGTCTCAGTCATGAGTTTCCTCCTCAGTTTCTGTCGGTGGTATGCGGCCGTGATGGCTCACGTCCGCACGGAACAAACAAGGCCCGGCGGAAGTGAGCTCCGGCTGGCTGCCCCATTCCGCCAGGCCCTGGCGTGATTATTCAGTTATAAGTGGATAAACACCGTTCTCGTCGTGCACCTCACGGCCGGTCACCGGCGGATTGAATGTGCACGCCATCCTCAGGTCGGTCTTGGCCCGCACGGTGTGTTTCTCATGCTTGTCCAGCAGGTAGAGGGTGCCGTCGGTGATCGGGAACGTCTCACCGGTTTCGTCATTGGTGAGTTCGCCCTCGCCACCGACGCAGTAGACAGCCTCGATGTGGTTGGCGTACCAGAAGGTGGACGTCGTTCCTGCGTAGATCACGGTGTCGTGGAAGGAGAATCCCACTCCCTCGCGGCCGAGCACGATGCGGCGGCTGCGCCAGGTCTCCGACTTAATGTCGCGCTCGGTGTCGTCCAGATCGTTCAGGTGTGTAACTCTCACTTCGTTCTTCCTATCAGGTCTCTATGTCAAAAGGTAGGGGCGGACCCATTCGCCGGGTCGACTCGCATAGTCCATCCGCCGTCGGTATCCCCCGTCCGGGCCGGCCGGAAGGCCTGACCCGGACAGCACGCTGGCCGGCACGGCGTGCGTGCCGGCCAGTGCACGGCAGTATGCTAGACGGCGGCCAGTTCCCGCTCGCCGACGACGGTCTTCGCAGCGTCGAGGAGGATGTCCAGGCCGCGAGCCAGGTCCTCGGGGCTGATGGTCAGGGCCGGCATCAGCTTCAGGACTTCGCTCTCGGGGCCGGAGGTCTCGACCAGCAGTCCGCGGTCGAATGCCTCGGAGGCGATCTTCTCGGCAGCCTCCAGGTCCTGGAAGACGACGCCGGCCAGCAGGCCGCGGCCGCGGACAGACGCGCCCTCAGCAAGGGCAGCAACCTTCTCCAGCCCGTCGTGCAGCTCCGCGGCACGGGCCGCAATCTGCTGCTCAAACTTTTCCCGGTCGGCCCAGAAGTTCTCCAAGGCAGCCGTGGCGGTGACGAACGCGGGGTTGGAACCACGGAACGTGCCGTTATGCTCGCCCGGCGTCCAGATATCCAGATCCCGGCGGAAGAGGGTCAGTGCCATCGGCAGCCCGTAGCCGGAAATGGACTTGGACAGGCACACGATGTCCGGCACGATACCGGCATCTTCGAAACTGAAGAACTTGCCCGTGCGTCCGCAACCGGCCTGGACGTCGTCGACAATCAGCAGAATGTCGTGACGCTTGCACACCTCGGAGAGCGACTTCAGCCAGGAGGCACGGGCGGAATTGAGGCCGCCCTCGCCCTGGACGGTTTCGACGATCACGGCGGCCGGCTTATCGACACCGGAACCGCTGTCTTCGAGCACCCGCTCCAACCAGCTGAGGTTGCTCGGCTCCCCGTCGAGGTAATCATCGTACGGAATCTTCGAACTGTTGGTCAGCGGCACGCCAGCGCCTTGACGCTTCATGGAGTTGCCGGTGACGGTGAGAGCACCCAGCGTCATGCCATGGAATGCATTGGTGAAGCTGAGCACGTGCTGGCGGCCAGTCACCTTGCGCGCCAGTTTCAGGGCCGCTTCAACGGTGTTCGTCCCGGTGGGGCCCGGGAACATGATCTTATAGTCCAGGTCGCGCGGCTTGAGGATCACGTCCTGGAAGGTCTCCAGGAACTTCCGCTTGGCCGGAGAATGCATGTCCATCGAATGAGTGATGGATCCGCTGCGCAGGTAGTCCAGCAGCGGCTCCAGCAGCTGCTGCGGGTTGTGCCCGTAGTTCAGCGCGCCGGCACCGGAGAAGAAATCCAGGTATTGCTGTCCGTCTTCAGTGAAGAGGGCGCTTCCGTCGGCACGGTCGAACGTGGCCGGCCATCCGCGGCAGTAGCTGCGCACCTGGGATTCAAGAGTTTCAAAAATGTCAGTCATAAAGTCCTTAGTCTCCTTAGTGCGGAAATTCAGCTGAGCGGGCCGATGCGGAAGAGGTACTCCGTATCGTGATCGTCGGGGAAGTGTTCACCTTCGAAGAGCGGATCCCGTTCGAGGGTGGCATCCCGACGCTCCGCGAAGCTCTGGAAGAGCCGCATGGAGGCTTCGTTATCTGCGGTAATTGTGGTTTCGAGCCACTTGGCGCCCTCGACCCGGTTGGCCAGAGCGTCGAGCATGGATGCGGCCAGCCGGCGGCCCCGGTATTCGGCGTCGACCGCTACCTGCCACACCAGCAAGGTCTCAGGGTCGTCGGGGCGGAAGTAGGCTGAGATAAAGCCCACCGGGTGGTCGTCGATGGTTGCCATGATGGTCGTTTCTGCGAAGTCCCGGCACCACAGCAAGTACGTGTACGAGGCGTTGAGATCCAGAGTCTTGGAGTCCCTGGCAATCCGCCACAAGTGCTGGCCATCGTCCACGGCCGGGCGGTGGAATTGCGTGTCGGAACTTATACGTAATTGCGGTTCTGCTTGTTGAACAACCATTTGTCCAAAGCTAGCGAACTGATGGCTAATATCAACCCCGGGAGAGCTCCACCGGCTCCAAAACGGGTCGATTTGACAAGATATCGGACAATCGCCGATTTCGATCTATCCACAAGCTGACAGGGATGCAGCCGATTTCCCCGAACGAAATGTCACGATTCGGTAACATTGCGTTATATGGCGTCCTTAACGGAGGCTTTGGATCGCGCTCCCCGGGCGGAAGAGGGACACAATTCATCCGCCCGGGGGTTCGAAAAACCGGCCTGCTGAACCACCCCTCGCCGGAGACTTTGAGGGGTGGGCGGGACCTCCAGACGCCCCCTTCAAGCATCGACGATCGTCCAACCTTGCCACCAGTTCCTTCGAATCTTTTTTCCCTCGTTTGACGGGCTTGATCCTATTTTGTCGGTGGGGCGTTCTAGTGTGTCAGTAGATGGATTCGACCGGCTGCGAAGGCCCTGGATTGAAGGAAGGGAAGGTGATGAGGATGCAAATCGACCGCGACAATCTACCCGGTGTGCTGGCTGCCTTGCCCGCATCCGACACCGCCGCCGGCGCCCCTTCCGCGGAACCGGGCCCGGCGTCCGCCTCACCTCGGCAGCCCGCATCATCATCAGCGTTGGACGATTTGGACCGGACCGTCACTGCCGTACTGGCATTGGATCCGGGCACGGTCACCGACACCGGGGCGCTGGAGACCATTGAACAGCTGGCGCGGCAGCGGCGGCGCCTGGAGGCCGCGTGGCTGCAAGCCATCGCCGTCGCCGACCAGATCGATGCCACCTCCGCTGCCGGGATCCCCGCCACCTTGCAGCAACACCTCAGTGCAGGCACCGGCTCGTCCCCCGGTCGGGCCAAGGCCGATCTCGAAGCCGCCCGCGCAGTCCACTGGTCGGTTTCCAATTTTCGGGACGGGTGGTTTAGCTGCTTTCTGCGGAGAGTTGGTTAGTTATGGGTTCAGCTCGGGTGAAGTTTACTGATGAGTATAAGAAGCACGCGGTAGAATTGGTGAACAATGATGGAGCAACGATTGCCGGTGTTGCTGAGGATCTCGGTATAGGGTCGACGACTCTTGGTAACTGGGTGAAGAAATGGAGGCAGAGTTTGCCTGAACCGGATGAAGACGAGCCGTTGAACGAAAGTGAGCGGCGGGAATTGATTCGTTTACGCGCAGAGGCTAAGGATAAAGACAAGCGGCTTTCCCATCAGGAGATGGAATTGCGGTTCGCAAAAAAAGTCGCAGCCTGGCTGGCGAAGGACGAA
>NZ_AUMN01000002.1 GCF_000430705.1 Arthrobacter castelli DSM 16402 | reverse complement strand
CAACTATGCCACTCATAAGCACGCCGACGTCCGGCAGTGGGTTAAGAAGCATCCCCGGTTCCACTTCCACTTCACGCCGACCTCGTCGTCGTGGCTGAATCAGGTCGAACGCTGGTTCCGGGACCTTACCGAGAAGAACCTGCGCCGCGGGATCTTCCGATCAGTACCCGACCTCGTCGACAGTATCGGCCAGTACATGGAAGCGAACAACGAGGATCCGAAGCCATACGTATGGACCGCCACCGCAGAGTCAATCCTCGCGAAAGTCGCCCGCGCACGAGCCACGCTCACCGAACAGGCAAACCAAAACTGAGACGGACCACTAGTGACCGCGGACGTCCAGGTTCCAGCATGTGTCTCGCTCATTTGCGTTCGGAGAGATGGATGACTCCTTAGGCACTCATGGGTGAATTGTAGTGCGATAATGGCACAGCCATTGACTCCTTGTGCTAAAGTAGCAGTGGTTCGCCTTTAACCTAAACATGCGTACTCCGCCGGGTCACCGCCCTAAAATGTCTAGGTGGTGTTCCGAACTCCAGGCCCCGCGTTTGGCCTGGTCAGCCCCGTTTCTGAGCCTGGTTGCGAGTACCGACGAAGACCCGCATCCGCTCGATATGTGCCGAGGTCGGTGACCCAGTGGGGCGCTCGGGGAGAATGGAGCCATGGAACGACGGATCGACTAGGCATCGAGGCTCCTCCTTGGCCCCGGCTGAGGGAAATCCCCCAAGTGCGCATCGTGGAGAGGTGTGGGGGACGTAGTGATGTCAGAGCAACACGGGCCTCTCCGAGTCGTCGTCTGCGAAGTGTGGACGACGAGGCAGCGATGCGATCGAGCCCGGTCCATTGCGGCTCGGCTCAGGGGCTCTGCTCGTCGGCCCGCTGCGTGGGAACCGTGGAGTCGTCCGCGGGTGCGCCGGACCTTGCTGCGCTCGGTGCCGCCCAGCTCGCCAGGAGCTTGAGGTTCGCCTCGTGCTGTGAGCCGGGCTCGGCAGTGTAGAAAGACAGGTCGTGCCAGGCCCGCTTCGCGGTCGGGAGGTCTACGGACTGGTAGGTGAGCTCGATCTCGCCGATCTCGGGATGCTGCAGACGCTTGGTGCCCTCGTGGCGGATGCGGATGTCGTGGGAGGCCCAGTAGGCGCTAAACTCCTCGCTCGCGGTGGACAGTTCGCCGATCAGTTCGCGCAGAGTCTTGTCGTAGGGCTCGCGGCCGGCCTCGGCGCGCAGCAGCGCCACGGTGGCCGCGGCTCCTGATTCCCAGTCGACGAAGAAGTCCTTGGAGGACTCGTCGAGGAAGTGGTACCGGGCGAAGTTCGGCTTGCCGTGCGCCGCGGCGGTGGGGCTTTCGAACATGGGGGCGTGCAGGGCGCGGCCGAGCGCGTTGGAGCCGATGACGTCGAGGCGTCCGTTGCGCACGAACGCCGCCGACATGGTGATCGAGTCGAGCATCCACTGCACCTGCGGAGCGATCGGGACCTCCCGGCGGCGGGCAGCCTTGCGACGGGCGGGCTTGGCGGCGCGGGCGAGGTCGTTCAGGTAGGTGCGTTCGTCGTCGTCGAGCCGCAGTGCTTCGGCGACGGCATCGAGGACGTCCTCGGAGACCTCGCCGATGTGGCCCTTCTCCAGTCGGGTGTACCACTCGGTGCTCACTCCGGCGAGGACGGCGACCTCTTCGCGGCGCAGTCCGGGGACGCGGCGGCGGGCGCTGGTGGGCAGCCCGACCATGTCAGGGGTCAGCTTCGCGCGCCGGCTGGCGAGGAAGCCCTTGATGTCGTCGCGGTTGTCCATGGTCCAAGCATAGAAGCGATCCCTCGCGCGAAGGGGGTCGATCTTCTCCCCCCTATGAACTCGACCTTCCCCGCCTGCGCGATCAGCGATCAAATGGATAACGACCGAACATCGTCCATTCGTCTATGAGGTATCCATGCAGAACGAAGCCCCCACGGCTTCCGCCCCGACGCAGCCCGCGACCGGCGGAGCTACGCCCAAAAACCGTCTTCCACTCGTCGTCTACGTCCTGGCGCTGGGCACGTTCCTGATGCTCACCACCGAGTTCGTCGTCGCGGGCATCCTGCCCGAGATCTCGAGCGACCTGGGCATCTCGCTCGGCCAGGCCGGGTCGCTGATCACGGTGTTCGCCATCGGCATGGTCATCGGCGCACCGCTGCTGGGAATGCTAACGATGCGGCTGTCGAAGAAGCTCACGCTCCTCATCGCCCTCGTCGTGTTCGTCGCCGGGCACGTGGTCGTCGCGCTCGGCTCGGACCTCACGATCCTCACGACCGCGCGCTTCGTCACCGCCCTGGCAACGGGCGCATTCTGGGCTGTCTCCGCGGTCGTTGCCTCGAACGTCGTGGGCTCCTCGTTGAAATCCTCCGCCGTGGGAGTCGTGGCCGCGGGCGGTTCGCTGGCCACAGTGCTGGGCGTGCCGATCGGCGCGTTCCTCGCCCAGCACGTGGGCTGGCGGGGCACCTTCTGGGCGCTCGGGATCGCCGCGGCCATCGCCGTGGTGTTCATCGCGCGGCTGGTCCCCGCGGACGAGGCCCATCCGCAGGGGTCATCAGCGCTCTCCGGGCTCGCGGATCTCCGTTCACCGCGTCTCTGGCTCGTCCTGGCCGCGTGCCTGACGACGACCGGCGGCGTGCTCGCCGCGTACTCGTTCATCGCGCCGATCCTCACCGACCAGGCCGGTGTGTCTGTTGGACTCGTTCCACTGGTGCTCGCGGGTTTCGGCATCTGCTCTTTCCTCGGCACCCTGCTCGGAGGCCGGCTGGGCGACAAGCATGCACACGTGGTGACGATCGTGACCCCCGTCGCGACGACGCTCGTGCTGCTCGCGATGGCCCTGCTGACTGGATCGACCTGGACCACCGTCGTGCTCGTGGTGCTGCTGGGCGCATTCGGGCTCAGCGCCAACAGCGTGCTCATCCACCTCGCCGTCGGCTACGCCGGCCGAGCGGCCACTCTCGGATCAGGGCTCGCAGTCGCGGCGTTCAACGCCGGTACCGCCATCGGCACCACCATTGCCGGAGCCACCCTCACCACGTCACTGGGCCTGACCGGCCCGGCAGTGGTGGGTACGGTGATCGTCGCACTGACCGTGATCCCCGCATCGATTCTCATGGTCATTACTCGCCGGCGAATCGTCGAGCCGAACTCATCCCTCTGACCACTCGACATCAACCCACGAAGGAGAACACACCATGCGCGCAACACTCATGTACCAAGCAGGCGACGTCCGGATCGAGGACGTCCCCGACTCGGTGATCAGGAACCCGACCGATGCCCTGGTGCGGGTCACCGCGTCCTGCATCTGCGGGTCCGACCTGCACCCCTACCACCAGATGACCGCCGAGGACGGCCCTGCGAGAATGGGCCACGAGCTCATCGGCGTCATCGAGGAGGTCGGCGCAGACGTCACCACCCTGAAGAAGGGGGATCTGGTCGTCTCGCCGTTCGCGATCTCGGACAACGTGTGTGAGTTCTGCCGCGAGAACCTCCAGACGTCCTGCACCCACCACGAGGCGACGTTCCTCGACGGCATCGCCGATGAGGGTGGCCAGGCCGAGGCGATCCGGGTGCCGTTGGCCGACGGCACTCTGGTGAAGCTGCCCGTCGCGCCGGACTCGGCACTGATCCCGTCGCTGCTGACCCTGGCCGATGTGTTCGGCACCGGCTACCACGCCGCAAAGATGGCCGGCATCAAGCCCGGCCAGCGCGTGACCGTAATCGGCGACGGCGCGGTCGGACTGATGGCCGTCCTGTCGGCCAAGCGCCTCGGCGCGGAACAGATCGTCCTCATGGGCCGCCACGAGGTCCGCACCTACCTCGGGCGCGAGTTCGGGGCGACCGACGTCGTTGCCGAGCGCGGCAAGGAGGGCATCGCCAAGGTCCGCGATCTCACCGGCGGCCACGGCTCCCATGCCGTGCTCGAGGCCGTCGGGCACATGCCCGCCTACGAACAGGCTCTCGGCGTCGTCCGCCCCGGCGGCGTGATCAGCCGCGTCGGGGTGCCGCAATACGACGATGCCCCGGTCGGGTTTACCAGTCTGTTCGGCGGCAACATCCGTCTCGCCGGTGGACCTGCCCCGGTCCGCGCCTACATCGAGGAGCTCATGCCCGACATCCTCGACGGCACAATCGAGCCCGGCAAAGTCTTTGACACCATGACGGATCTGGCCGGCGTCCCCGCCGGATACCGCGACATGGACGAGCGCAAGAGCCTCAAGGTCCTCGTCCGCCCGTAAACCGGACGCGGCGGACTGGAACGTTGCCGTCCGCCGCGCCAGTCCGTCCACCTCTGATCTGGAGTACCTATGAGCATCACTGCCACCGGGATCGTCGTCGACCGCACCGGAGGTCCTGACGTCCTCGCCGTCCAAGACATCACACTGCCCGCTCCCGCGGCAGGCGAAGCACTGATCCGGCACGAGATGATCGGGGTCAATTTCACCGACGTCTACCAGCGCCGAGGCTTCGACCCCGTGCCCGTGCCCTTCGTGCCGGGCATGGAGGCCGCCGGCGTCGTCGAGGCCGTCGGCTCGGACGTGACCGCGGTGAAGCGCGGCGACCGGGTCGCATACGCCCGCTGGCGCGGCTCCTATGCCGAGGCCGCTGTCGTCCCGGTCGGCAGTCTGATCCCGCTTCCCGACGACGTCTCGTTCGAGCAGGGCGCGGCGTTCGGTATGCAGGGCGTCACCGCCCAGTACCTCATCACCGAGTTCTGCCTGCCCACCCGTAAAGACACCGTTCTCGTGCACGCCGCGGCCGGGGGAGTGGGTCTCATGCTCGTGCAGTTCGCGAAGCACTTCGGCGCACGCGTCATCGGCACGGTCTCCTCTGCGACGAAGGCAGAGGCGGCGCGCGAGGCCGGCGCGGACGAGGTCATCGACTACACCAGGCGCGACTTCGCCGACGAGGTGCTGCACCTGACCGACGGGCACGGGGTCGACCTCATCGTCGACGGCGTCGGGAAGGCGACTTTCGACGGAGATCTCCGCGCGGTTGCCACGCGTGGGAACATCGTCGTCTTCGGAGCCGCCTCCGGCCCGGCCGAGCCGTTCGGTCCCGGTGACCTTATCAGTCGCTCCCGCACCGTCTCCGGCGGCGATGTCGCTGACGGCATCGGCACTCACGAGGAGCTGCTCGCCCGCGCCGGTGATGTCCTCGATGGTATCGAACAGGGTTGGCTGACCTCGCGGATCCACACCACCCTGCCGCTGACCGAGGCGGCCGAGGCGCACCGTGTGCTGGAGAGTCGCGAGAGCATCGGCAAGATCCTGCTGTCTCCCGGGGCCTGAGGTGTACCCACAGGGCCTCCTGCCCGTGCCGGACGCTTCTTAGAGTGGAGACCACATCCGGGCGGGAGCCCGCCATTGCTGAAGAATCTTCACCGAACAAAGGACGATCATGACCACCATCGCCATCATCGGAGCCGGGGCCGGACTCGGCCAGGCCACCGCACGCCGCTTCGGCCGAGAAGGATTTGCCGTCGCGCTCATCTCCCGCACTCAGGCCAACGTCGACACGCTCGCCGCTGAGCTGACCGACGAGGATATCACCGCCCGCGGCTACGCGGCGAACGTCCGCGAGCCGCAGGCGCTGCGGGCCGCCCTCGACGCCGCGGCCGCGGAGCTGGGCCCGATCGAGGTCTTGCAGTACAGTCCGGTCCCGGCGGAGGAGTTTATGAAGCCGGTGCTCGAGACCACCGCCGAGGATCTCGTCGGCCCCGTCGAGCAGTCCGTGTACGGGCCCGTCACTGCAGTGCAGCACGTTCTGCCCGGTCTGCGGGAGCTGGGCCGCGGGACGATCCTGTTCATCAACGGGTCCAGCGCCGTGCGCCCGAGTGGCGGCGTGGCCGGCACCTCGGTCGCCTTCGCCGGTGAGTCTGCCTATGGGCAGATGCTCCACGACGCCCTCGCGGACGACGGCATCCACGTCGCGCAGCTGATCATCCCGCGCGGCATCGGCGGCGGCGAGCCCGACCACGAGCCCGAAGCTTTGGCCGATCGCATCTGGTCTCTGCACCGCGACCGCGGCGAGTTCCACACCTTTGTTGGCGATGGGACCGCATGACCGGCAGGAGCATTTCATGTCGCGCATCCTGATCACTGGGTCCACCGACGGCGTGGGCCGGGCCACCGCCGCGTCACTGCTCGACGACGGACACGACGTCGTCGTCCATGCACGAAACCCTGAGCGCCGTCGAAGATTTGACCTCCCGGGGCGCTGTGAGCGTTGTCGGCGACCTCGCGCACCTCGACGAGGTGCAGGCCATCGCCGAGCAGGCGAACCGGCTCGGACCCATCGACGCCGTCATCCACAACGCCGGGGTCATCGACGGCCCCGGGCTGCTGCCGGTCAACGTCATCGCGCCTTATGTGCTCACCGCGCTCATCTCGGCGACGCGGCTGGTCTACCTCTCCAGCAGCATGCACCACGGCGGAAGCGCCGACATCACGGGAGCGGACTGGGGCGGTTCCCGGAAGACGGCATCGTATTCAGACAGCAAGCTCTACGTCACGACCTTGATGGATACCGTTGCGCGACGGCGGCCCGACGTGCTCTCGAACGCCGTCGACCCTGGCTGGGTGCCGACGAGGATGGGCGGTCCGTGGGCGAGCGATGACCTCGCACTCGCCCACGTCACCCAGGCGTGGCTCGTCACCACAGAGGATCGCGAGGCTCTCGTCTCCGGCCGCTACTGGCACCACCAGCGCACCGTGCAGCCGCATCCGGGGGTGCGGGACGAGCTGTTCCAGGACGAGTTGCTCGCAGCTCTGGTCGAGTACACCGGCGTCGACCTGCCGCGTCCCTGACCCCTGACCGCCCGAACTCGAGGAGAACGCGCTCATGACCGTCACCTACTTCACCGGCGAGACAGCCTTCGTGACCGGCGGCAGTGCCGGAATGGGCGCGGCCACCGTCCGCGCTTTCGCCGAAGCTGGTGCGAACGTCGCCATCGTCGACCTTGACGGGGACCCGGCCCAGAAGCTGGCCGATGACCTCGCGGCCAAGTGCCTGAAGGCGCTGGCGGTGCAGTGCGATGTCACCGATGACGACCCGGTCGCGGCGGCAACCGTCGCGTGGACTGGTGGGACATTCGAGCGGGGTCAAGTTTGCCGTCAGACAGGCGCGGGGGCGAGCCGGTATCCTGAAGTTCTATGACTGACGAAACGCCGCTCGTCCGTTCCGTCGCTCGCCTGACCGGGGCTGCTGCTTTGGCGCTCGTTCATTCCGCAGAGCGGGCGGCGATGGAGCAGTGCCTCCAGGTTGCGGTCGCGATCGTCGGGGACGCCGGCCAGGAACTCGCGACCTACTGCATGGACGGGACCGGGCCACAGGCACTAGGGGTGGCTAGGAAGAAGGCTTATTCCGCGATCGCTTATCGGATGCCGACCGATGAGTTCCACGAGCAGACCCATGAGCGGTTCGGTGCCGACGGGGCAGCGATGATCACGGCTGCTGTGGAGGGGACGATGCTGCTCGGTGGCGGCGAACCTGTCGTGGTCGACGGCTACGTCGTCGGTGCTGTCGGCGTCAGCGGAGGCCGAGGCGAGCAGGATAGGGCGATCGCCGGCGCGGCGATTTCCGAGGTCGTCGGGTCCTCTTCTGCTCCGGCCGAGGGCTCCTCGGCTGTGAGGGCCGCACCGCGGTTGCAGTGACGGCGCTGCCGGTGCACCGTCGAGGGTTCACTCTGGGGCGAAGAGCTCCTTGGCCACGCCCATGGCGGCCATGCCCTTGGGCCAGCCGGCGTAGAAGGCGACGTGGGTGATGGCCTCGATGAGCTCGTCCTGGGTGAGGCCGTTCTCGATGGCGCGGCCGAGGTGGAAGCGCAGCTGGTCGGTGTCCCCACCGGTAGCGAGGACGGCCACGGTGATGAGGCTGCGGTCGCGAGCGGGTAGCTCGGTCCGGTTCCAGACGTCGGCGAAGAGCACGTCGTCGGTGAGGTCGGCGAGTTTGGGCGCGAAGTCGCCGAGCGTCTTCCTGCCGCCGCCGACCTGCTTGGGCTGGTCCGTCATGGTGGTCTCTTTTCTCTTGTCGTGCTGCGATGCCGACGTCGTCGCCGGCAATCAGGCCTCCGCGGAGACGTCCTTCGCTTCCGTGAACGCCGGTGCGGTCCAGCTGGCCAGGAGCTTCATGGCGTCGGCGGTGGGCGAGTCGGGCTCGACGGTGTAGACGAGCATGACCAGGCCGGGGTCGGTCGACAGCTCGAAGGACTCGTAGCCGAACTCGAGGTCGCCGACCTCGGCGTGGGTCAGCAGCTTGGCCCCGGCCCGGTAGCGGAACACGTCGTGCGAGGCCCACATGGTACGGAACTGATCGCTCTGGGTTGACAGGGTCCCGATGACCTCGATGAGCTCCTTGTCGTAGGGGTCCTGCGCGGTCGCAGCGTGGAGCAGGGCCACGACGTTGTGCGCGGCGTCGGCGTAGTCGCGGTGGAACCGCTTGGCCCGAGAGTCCAGGAACAGCCACTGCGCGTAGTTGTACTGGTCGTGTGATCCGTCGGCCGGCAGGGAGTGCAGGGCCCGTCCGATCCGGTTGAAGGCGAGGCGGTCCAGTCGCGCGTTCTGCACGAGCGCCGGTGTGTCGATCGAGTCCAGTACGCTCTGGATGCCCGGTCTGACGATCGTGCGGTTCGAGCTCTTCTTCCGCGGCGATCGGCGCTGGGTGATCTGGACCAGATTGAACAGGTGGTCGCGCTCGTCGTCGTCGAGCTTGAGGGCGCGGGCGACGGCTTCGAGGACCTCGCGGGATGCTCCGGAGATCTTGCCGCGCTCGAGTCGGGCATAGTAGTCGGAGCTGACGCCGGCGAGGTGGGCGACCTCCTCGCGGCGCAGGCCGGGGACCCGACGGGAGCCGCTGTAGAGCGGCACGCCGGCCTCCTCGGGGCTGAGCCGGGCGCGCCGCGAGTTCAAGAAGCTGCTGATCTCGGCTCGGGAATCCATGTATTCAAGGCTACGCTGGGCTTCTCGATCCAGACAGGGTCCAGCGGACCAGGACCTGGCAGGTCCTGTTTCTGGCGCGCATTCGCGGGCAGCGCCCACGGATGCGCCTGGGGTGTCCGGGTCGCCGTAGCTCATGCAGTCCAGCGCTAAGCGGCTGATCTTCAAGCCGGTCGTGCCGAGGCGGTGCGTTCCATGGTGATCTCTGCTTACTGTCAGTTTTGGTCGAGCATGAAGTCGGCCATCAGTGCCTGGACCGCCTCGACCATGTCACTGCCGGTGGCGGTTCGGCATCCGGTGTCTCGTGCGGCCTGGATGAACGGGGTGGTGCCGTGACCGGCGATGACGTCGCCGACGAACATCGACGCGTCGAGCAGCGAGGGGTCGATCGGCAGCGGGTCGCTGTCGGCCATGCCCAGCGGCGTGGCGTTGAAGACGAGGTCGAATCCGGTCGGGTCGCCGGGGCCGGCAGTGGCCTGTCCCGTGCCGAACCCGTCGAGCACTTCGATGAGTCCGCTGGCGCGGTCCTCGTCCTTGTCGTGGACGACGAGCTCCTTGACGCCGGCCTCGAGCAGGGCGACGGCGATGGCGCTGCCCGCGCCGCCCGCGCCGACGAGCAGGGCTCGCGCGCCGTCGATGGTCGCGCCGCGGTCCTGCTGGGCTTTCACGAAGGCGAGGCCGTCGAGCATGTCGCCGTGCCAGGAGCCGTCAGGGCTGCGGCGGATGACGCTGACCACCTCGAGCAGCCGTGCCCGGTCCGAGCTGGTGGCGCAGTGGGCGAAGGCCGTGTGCTTGTGCGGCATCGTGACCAGGATCCCGTCGATGTTCCCCGTCGCGGTCAGGCCCGCCATCACCGGGTCGAGCGCGTCGTCGGGTACCTGCATCGGCACGCAGATCCCGTCGTGGCCCCGGTCGGCAAAGGTCTTCGTCAGCCACACCGGGGACTCGACGTACTTGATGGGGTCCCCAATGATCGGGTACAGCCGGGAGGCTCCGGTCGGTGAAGGAGCCATCGTCGTCTCGCTTTCGTCAGGGTTCACGGGATCAGCGGCCGGTGCGCCGGGGAGTGACCCGGACGGTGGTTGAGCGCGGTCCATCGGCGACCACGGCCGCGACGTAGGGGCTGCCGCTGTATTTGTCGCGGTAGGCCTCGTCGACGACGTCGAGCACGCCCGCGTCCGCGGGGGCGAAGGCGACCTCGTGCTCCGCGCCGGCGAGGCGAATGCGGCCCGCTTTCTGTGCGATCGCCGCCCGGTACCACCTCGAGCCCGGCCCGTTGTAGGGCCGGATGTACAGGTTCCCGTCGGCAACGACCGACCAGATGAACGTCGGCGTGCCTGGCGTGGTCCCGTCCTCCCGATACGGGGAGACGTGGAAGTCGTCGGCGGGCGCGAACGACTGCAGTTCGCTCTCGGTCCAGGTGCTCATGGAGTTGTTCTCCTTCTCTGGTTGGTTCATGGTCGCAGCAGCGCCTTGATCGCGCGGCGCTCGTCCATCGCCTTGAAGCCCTCGGCGGCGTCCTCGAGTGGGAGATCGAGGTCGAAGACCTTGCCCGGGTCGATCTCGCGCTTCCAGATAAGGTCGATCAGCTCGGGCAGGAAGCGGCGGACCGGGGCGGGACCGCCAGTGAGGTGGACGAGGGCGAAGAACAGCTCGTCGCCGGGCAGGGCGACGTCGTGGGAGACGCCGACGTAGCCGACGTGCCCGCCGGGGCGCGTCGATCGGATGGCCTGCATCATCGACTCCTGCGTGCCGACGGCCTCGATGACGCTGTGTGCGCCGAGTCCGTCGGTGAGCTCCTTGATCCTCGCGACGCCGGCGTCGCCGCGCTCCTCGACGATGTCGCTCGCGCCGAACTCCCGGGCCAGCCTCTGTCGGTCCTCGTGGCGGGACATGGCGATGATGCGCTCCGCGCCCAGCTGCTTCGCGGCCAGGACCGCCATCAGCCCGACCGCGCCGTCGCCGACCACTGCGACGGTCTTGCCCGGGCCCGCCTCGGCGGCGACGGCGGCGAACCAGCCGGTGCCCAGCACATCGGAGGCCGCCAGCAGGGACGGGATCAGGTCCTCGTCAGGTTGGCCGGGCGTGGCGACCAGGGTGCCGTCGGCCAGCGGCACCCGCAGGCGCTCGGCCTGCGCGCCGAGGGTGCCCATCAGCACCGCGTGCACGCAGCGGGACTGGTAGCCGGCCCGGCAGATCTCGCAGGTGTTGTCCGAGGCCCAGAACGAGCCGACGACGAAGTCGCCAATCTTCACGTTCTGCACGTCGTCGCCGATCTGCTCGACGATCCCGACGTACTCGTGGCCCATCGGCGTCGGTCCGTTCACGGGCTCGACGCCGCGGTAGGGGTGCAGGTCCGAGCCACACACACAGGCGGCGACGACCTTGATGACGGCGTCGGTCGGCTGCTCGATGACCGGCTCGTCCCGGTCTACCACCCGGACGTCGCCGGGGGCGTACATCATTGCTCCGCGCATCGCGAAGCCTCCTTCCGTGTCAGTGTTCGTGGTGCCGCTCAGGGGCGGTGGTAGGCGTCGTCGGCGACGTGCTCCAGCCAGGTGGTGGTCGGGGCCGGGTCCTCGCCGTTCTCGGTGATCGCCAGGTGCTCCATAAAGTTCTCCGGCGTCGCCCCGTGCCAGTGCTCCTCGCCGGGCGGCGTGTACACCGTCTGCCCGGGTTGGACCTCGAGCACGGTGCCGTCGCGTTGGCCCAGGAGAGCCACGCCGGCGATTACGTGCAAAGTCTGGCCGCGCTCGTGGGAGTGCCACGCGGTCCGGGCACCCGGCGCGAACCGGACCCGCCCAACGACCGCCTGCTGGCCGGCCTCCTGCGGGGCCGCGACCACGTCCAGCCACACGTCGCCGGTGAACTGCTCCGGCGGATTCTTAACCGTCGCCGGCTTCGGAAGTATCTCCATCGTTCTCGTCTCCTCTCGATGAGCGGCCGTGCGCGCGTCGACGCCCGATCGATCGGGGGACACGCGCTCTGAGAAGCCGCGTCTTCGACGCTACGCCGACGCCCGGGGCTGAGACAGGACCTGTCAGACCATGGTTCATCCGGTCCTTCCGCGCGCTGGTGAGACGAGGGATCGTCGAAGAGTCCACCGCCAGGCCTGCGCCGTCGTGCTGCCGCGGTGCGGAACACCGATCCAATGAAAGAAGACGCCCTCGCATGACCCATTCCACCGACACCGCAGCGCCCGGCCGCACCCGGCTGCCGTTCGTCGTGCCCCTGCTCACCCTCGGCACCTTCCTGATGATCACCACCGAGTACATCGTCGCCGGCCTCCTCCAGGAGATCGCCGCCGACCTGCACGTGAGCATCGCTCAGGTCGGCCTGCTCATCACCGCCTTCGCCGTAGGAATGATCGTCGGCTCGCCGGCGATGGCGCTTGCCACCCTGCGGCTGCCGCCGCGTGCCACCCTCGTGCTCGCGCTGGTCGTCTTCGCCATCGGGCACGTCGTCGCCGCTCTCAGCAGCGACTTCACCGTGGTCCTGATCTCCCGCGTGGTCACGGCGCTGGCCGCCGGCGCGTTCTGGGCCGTGGCGGCGGTGGTCGCGACCACCGCCGCCGGACCGGAGCGCTGCACGCGCGCTCTGGGCGTGATGATGAGCGGTGTCGGCCTTGCCACCGTCGCAGGCGTCCCCCTGGGCACGTTCGCCGGGCAGCTGCTCGGTTGGCGCGGCACCTTCTGGGCTCTGGCCGTCCTCGCCCTCCTGGCCGCTCCCGTGATCGCGAAGTTCACCCCGCACGACGCCGACCGCGCCATCCCGTCGATCCGCCGCGAGCTGCGCGCCGTGGCGACCGGGCGCATGCTGGTCCTCGTCATCGCGACGGTACTGGCCACCGGCGGGTACATGACCGCGTTCAGCTACCTCTCACCGCTGGCCACCGAGCGCGCAGGGATTCCCGAATGGGCGGTGCCACTGGTGTTCGTCGCGTTCGGCGTCGGCGAGGTCATCGGCACCAACCTCGCCGGCCGCTTCGCCGACCGGCGGCCCCTGACCACGTTCATCGCGGCGACGTCAGGGACGATCCTGCTGATGACCCTGCTCATCCCGCTGTCAACGGTCCCCACCGCCTTGTTCGCGCTGATGCTCCTCCTGGGTGTCGCGGGCATGGGCATCCCGCCCGTCGGCACCGGCCTTGCCGTGCGCTTCGCCGCGGCCGCGCCCACCCTCGCCGCAGCCCTCGCCGTGTCCGCGTTCAACGGCGGCACCGCCCTGGGTACGTGGACCGGATCGATCGCCCTCGAGTCCTCGCTCGGCCTCCTCGGGCCCCTCACGATCGCGATCGCCATGGCGGTCCTCGGCCTGGTCACGCTGGTGATCATGGCCGCACTGCGCTTGACGACGGAGCACAGGCGCGTCGGCTGATGCACCGACGTCGGCGTCTCGGAGACATCACCTCGACGAGACGGAGCCCGGCCGCCGAGGTGATGTCGGTGGTCGGGTCTCAGAAGTCAATCTCGAGTTCTCGTCGCGCGAGGCGGGCCTTTCGAGACGTCGGGCCCGCTGCTACGGGCGCTCGACGGGATAGGCCTCGTCGAGCCGCTCCACGTCGGCGCTGCCCGGTCCGGCAGCCAGGGATGCGGCGGTCTCGCGCCACGACGTGAGCTCGGCGGTCGCGCGGGCCGGGTTCCCTGTCGAGAGCGCCGCCCGCGCCGCCTCCGTGAGGTCTCGCGCGCAGGACTCCTGATCGGTCGGCGATAGCGCGAGCGTCCAGTGGAGGGGCAGCGATCTCGAATACCGCAACCGAAGCATGTGAAACGGAGATGTATCGCGGCTGCAGGGTAGTCATTCACGCCTTCCGACATACCTCTGACCAGGAGGTTTGCTCCGCAAGCAGAGGCATTCAACTACCGCACACTTCAGCGAAGCATGTCTCAATACGTCCTCCGCCAACTCGCAGCCGGCTAAGGCAGCCATCCAGAACACTGGGATAGGCACCATCCGGGCCTCCTGTTCCGCGGTAGCGGAGCAGGAGGCCCGGATGGTTTAAGCTCTGTGGCCGGATCGGGCCGGATCAGGAGGCTGGGCGCGTTAGACTTAATTGATGGCTGATTTCGTTTGGCCGCCGCGTTGCAGAGGAGGACCGTGTGGGACTACTGGAGACGATTCGTCATCCGCAGGACCTGATGAAACTCACCAATACCCAACTCGGGAATCTCAGCGACGAGATCAGACAATTCCTCATCAACAATGTCTCGCAGACCGGCGGGCATCTGGGTCCCAACCTGGGCGTGGTCGAACTGACCCTGGGGATCCACCGCGTATTTGATTCACCGCGCGACAGCATCGTCTTCGATACCGGTCATCAGTCCTACGTGCACAAACTGGTCACCGGACGGCAGGATTTTTCCAGTCTGCGCCAACAGGGCGGGCTGTCCGGATACCCTTCCCGTGCCGAATCAGTCCACGATGTGGTGGAAAGTTCACACGCCTCATCATCCCTGTCCTGGGCGGACGGGATTTCACGGGCACGCAAACTGTCAGGCGAGGGCGACCGGCACGTGGTGGCCGTCGTCGGCGATGGAGCGCTGACCGGCGGCATGACCTGGGAAGCGATCAACAATATTGCCGCTGACAAAGACCGCCGGGTAGTGATTGTGGTTAATGACAACGGACGGTCATATGCCCCGACAGTTGGCGGCTTCGCCGACCGGCTGGCCACGATGCGGCCTGCCATCGACAAGGTGCGCACCCACCAGGCGTACGAGGGAACCCTTGATTGGTGGAAGAACCGCCTGCAGGGCGGCGGGGCAGCCAGCCAGCTGCTGTACAAGAGCCTCCATGCGGCGAAGAAGGGGATCAAGGACTGGTGGGCACCTCAGGGTTTCTTCGAAGACCTGGGGATGAAATACATCGGTCCGGTGGACGGACACGACCTTGACGCCGTCGAAAACGCGTTGCACAAGGCCAAAAACTACGGTGGTCCGGTCATCGTGCACGCGCTGACCGAAAAGGGCCGCGGCTACGCTCCCGCACGGGCCCACGAGGCCGACCAGTTCCATGCCGTGGGCGTCATTGATCCCGAAACCGGAGTTCCGGCGAAGTCCGGCGGCGCCCAGTCGTGGACATCGGTGTTCGCCGATGAGATCGCCGCCATCGCCGATGAGCGCAAGGACATTGTCGGACTCACCGGCGCAATGCTGATTCCGGTGGGGCTGCACAAGTTCGCCGACCGGCATCCTCAGCGGGTGATCGACGTCGGAATCGCCGAACAGCATGCCCTGACCAGTGCCGCCGGCTTGGCATTCGGCGGAATGCATCCCGTCGTCGGACTCTATGCCACATTCCTTAACCGCGGCTTCGACCAGTTACTGATGGACGTTGCCTTGCACCGGGCGGGGGTCACAATTGTGCTGGACCGGGCCGGTGTGACCGGGCCGGACGGCGCGAGCCACCACGGCATGTGGGACCTGTCGCTGCTGCAGACCGTCCCCGGCCTGCATCTTGCAGCACCCCGGGACGCCGAGCGGCTGCGCGAGGAACTGCGCGAGGCCGTGCAGATCGACCAGGCGCCGAGCGTGCTGCGGTATTCGAAGGGCAACGTGGGGGCCGAAGTGGCCGCGCTGGAACGGCTGGAAGACGGTGTCGACATCCTGGCCCGCCGGGGTGCCGGATCCGCAGAGAACGACGTGCTGATCGTCAGCGTCGGAGCCATGAGTGAACTGTCCCTGGACGTGGCAGAGCGGCTGGGAGACCAAGGAATCAGCTCCACCGTTGTCGATCCACGGTGGGTGCTGCCGGTGCCCGCCTCCATCCTGGAGCTGGCCGCGGGCCACCGGATTGCCGTTGTCATCGAAGACGGCGTACGGGCCGGGGGAGTGGGTTCACGGATCCGGCAGGAGATGCGGCATCAGGGCATTGACACCGCCCTGAACGAAGTCGGGCTGCCTGTCGAGTTCCTCCACCACGGATCCCGCAATGAAGTGCTGGAACAGGTCGGCCTGACCGCTCAGCAGATCGCACGGGACGTCGTGGCCCAGGTGCTGGGATCGAAGGTGCCCGTGGCGCGGCCTCTGCCCGATGAAGCCGGCAGCAACACCGGACAGATTCCGCGGCTGCACCCGTAGGCGCAGCACCGCCAGCGTTGAAACGGCGGTCGGGCCTCTTCAAACCGCCCCTTGGCGACGTGTTTGCTGCCCCCGGGCCCCCATCACGTCGCCGATGTTCGGCCAAGATGGTCCATGCGTGACCGGCTGCTTTTGGGATTCCATGTCGCGGTGCGAGCAACTGCCGGGGATTCAGACCGGAAAGACCGAGGATCCGCACGGCTGGCTCACCCGCCTGGCTTGGACGCCAGCGGAACGCAGGTAAACATTTACTGTCAAGTATCTCTTGACAGTCACTATTTTGCTGCCAATAGGCTGATTTCCGAATGAAAGGCTGGAGGAATCGCAGGTGGTGAGCCGTGCCCGAGTCATCCTCAAGGGAGGACATACGGATAGTCCTTTCCCGGGGTCTTGCCGAATCGCTGGACCAGGACTTGAAGGCAGTCGAGCAGGACCCCTCCAAACATCTGGCTGTGCTCAATGCAGTGGCTGAGGCGGAGGGAGTCGTCGGCTAAAAGACTTTAGTAACCGGCTGCCAAGGGGGCCCCTGTCGCGTAGCCTGTCACTTTCGACACTCACAATGAGGCAAGGACGAATACCGACGCTTTCGAGGAGAACACATGAGGCGTAAACAACGAAATACCTACGTTTTGGAGATGGCCAATGGGCAGCAGGAAACTGTTCGCTGTGACGGCTCGTTGCAGGATCAGTTCACCGGAATGGGCGCCTATGCGTTATTCGCTGAATTCGAATCGTCCAACGGGGGCACTGTGATAATTGGCGGAAATGCTATCGTTACAGCACGCTTGCTGGAGTAGCCCCGCCTTGCATTTCACCTCGTTCAAAAGGCCGCAGTAAACACGAAGTAAACGTTTGCACAAAATTGCCTTCTAAACCTCGGCAACAAGGTCGCGGCGCACGCCGCGTATTTCCACACCGGCGATGACTTCGCCCCATTCGTCGTCGACCAACACTGGATGCCACCACGTATCTTCGTCATCACGTGGCAGGTCGTTGATCTGTTGGTCGCCGTCGCGGACCTGCGCCCACCGCTGCTCATCGTATGACCAGCGCAGGTCGGGCAGGTCCGGTGCATGAAACTTTTTAGCCTTACACGAAAGGCGTCCCGCCGGGTATCAGCCATGCTGCGGATACCCGGCGGGACGCCTTGACGTCTTCCTACGCTACTGCGAAGTGTCCTTCGCTTCCCTGCGGCTCTCAGGCTGGTCGCCGTTGGAACGCTCCGCCTCTTCGGCCATGGCCGCTTCGCTGAACGGCACCTGGTCGGGAGTGCTGGAAATTCCCCGCACCGGCCCAAGCCGGCGTTTGCGCAGCGGATCCCGCCGCAGATCCAGGTAGAGCGCCAGGCACATACCAATAATGATCACCACGAATGGCGTGGACGCCAGGATAGTGAAATTCTGCAATGCGGGCAGCCCGCCGACGTACAACAGCACCGCGGCGACGGCGCCTGTCAGGATCGCCCACAGGATCACCACCGGCTTCCAGGGCTCCTTGCGCCCATAGGACGACAGCGTGCCGAGGACGAGTGCGCCGGCGTCAGCGCCACTGACGAAGAAGATGGCGGTCAGCCCCATCACGACGATGGCAGCACCGATGAAGAAGGGGTACTCCTGCAGGGCCGCGAAGAACCCGGCCGCCTCATTGCCTGCACCGGCAATGTTGATGCCTGCAAGTTGCAGGTTGATGCCGGCGCCGCCGAAGACGACGAACCAGATCATGCTGACCGCGGTGGGGACGAGCAGAACGCCCAGGACGAACTCGCGGATGGTCCTGCCGCGGGAGATTTTGGCAATGAAGGTGCCCACGAACGGTGACCAGGAGATCCACCAGGCCCAGTAGAAGATGGTCCAGTTGGCCAGCCACTCGGTACCGCCGAAGACAGCGGACTGGAAGCTCATCGGAATCAGATTGGCCAAGTAGGTGCCGATCGACTCAGGCAGCAGGTCCAGGATGAAAACCGTTGGCCCGACCACGAATACGAAAACCAGCAGCACAAAGGCGAGGATCATATTGGTATTGCTGAGCCACTTAATGCCCTTGGAAACACCGCTGGCAGCCGAAAAGATGACGCCGACGGTCAACACGCAAATGATGATGATCGGTAACGCGGTGCCCGGGTCTTCAGCGAACTCGCCGGTACGCAGCAGCGTCATGCCGGCTGCGATCTGCAAGGCGCCCAAGCCCAGCGACGTTGCGGTTCCGAACTTGGTGCAGATGATAGCCAGGATATCGATGGGCTTGCCCCAGCCACGGCGCTCGATCCTGTCCTTGCCGAAGATGGCCTGGAACGGCGCGCTCATCAAGTTGCCGCGGCCCATTCTGAATGTGGAGTAGGCAAGCGCCAACCCAATCACCGAGTAGATGGCCCACGGATGAAGGCCCCAGTGGAAGAAGGTGTAGGCCATTGCCTGGCTCGCCGCCTCTGAGCTTCCCGCCTGTGCATCCACAAACGGAGGCGGGGAGGCCAAATGGGTCACCGGCTCGTACACGCCGAAGAACATCAGCCCGATTCCCATGCCGGCGCTGAACATCATGGCCACCCAGGAGACAGTGGAAAATTCAGTGCCCTCGCCTTCCTGGGCCAACGGGATCCGCCCATACCGGCCGAACGCCAGCACGAGTGAGAAGACAACGAATCCGGTTGCCCCCAGGACAAACAGCCAGCCGAACTGGGTGGTGACCCAGGTCAGCGCCGCTCCGGCCGCGTTGCCGATTTCGGTGGTGATGGTCACGCCCAGGATACAAATAATGGCGACGACGCCGAAGGAAACTCCGAAGACCACCTTGTCGACGGAGCCCCAGCCTGTATCCGGCGTCGACTCCAGCTTATCCGGGATGCCTGGTTCGGCAGGCTCCTTTGATGTTCCGGTACTCACTAGATACTCCTCGTTAATCGGGGGAAACCTCACTGGTGCCATCGGCGGCCGCGCCGAAACCCCATGTCCCGTGACGGAACCTATGGTTAGTATAGTGGCCGCTATGACCGATGACACGAAAGCCAACGAACAAGACTACTACACTCGTGAAGGCGACCAGGGGCAGACCCGGTTGGCCGGCCACGGGCCGCTGTCCAAACTGGATCCGCTCGTCGCCGCGTATGCGGAGTGCGATGAGGCTAACGCCGCGGTCAGCGTGGCCATGGCCATGGGAGGGTTGCCCGACGATATTGTCCGCACGCTGAGCAGTGTGCAGAACGACATCTTCGATGTACAGGCGGACCTGGCGGTGCCGAACAACGAACCGGCAGCTGCCAAGGTGAGGATCGTGCAGGGCCATATCGAGCGGCTGGAACGGGCCATCGACCACTACGCCCGGGACGCTTCGGACCTGAGCGGCATGGTGCTGCCCGGAGGAACAGTGGCGGCGGCGCTGCTGGGACAGGCCCGCGCCGTGGTGCGGCGCACCGAGCGGGCCACCTGGGCGGCGGTGGAGAAGCATCCGCAAACCGTTGGCCCCATGCCGGCGCGCTACATGAACCGGCTGTCCTCGCT
The DNA here is from genome assembly GCF_000430705.1 of Arthrobacter castelli DSM 16402. GTDB lineage: Bacteria > Actinomycetota > Actinomycetes > Actinomycetales > Micrococcaceae > Arthrobacter_C > Arthrobacter_C castelli. Next base: position 383,610 of record NZ_AUMN01000002.1, on the reverse strand, counting down.
GCTGTTCGTGCTTGGCCGGGGCGCCAACGCCGAACACGGCGACGTCACCTGGGTGCCCGGTCTGTCCGTGTCTCCCCCCGAAGGGGATACCGACGTGAACCCCGTGCTGTGAACCAGTTCCGACGCGTGGGTCATTCCGGCCTCACCGTTTCGACGGTGGGGCTGGGATGTAACAATCTTGGCCGGACGTCAACGCCAACGGAAACAGCCCGCGGGGCCAACACGGTCGTCAAGGCGGCGCTGGACGCAGGTATTACCTTTTTTGACGTGTCCGATACCTATGGCAAGACCGCCGGGCTGAGCGAAGAACTGTTGGGCAAGGCGCTGGGCGGCCGGCGCGACGATGTGGTGGTCGCGACCAAGTTCGGTATGGACATGCGCGGTGCCAATGGGCCCGATTGGGGTGCCCGCGGATCACGCAGGTATATCGTCAAGGCCGTTGAGGCGTCGCTGAGGCGGCTTAACTCCGAGTGGATCGACCTCTATCAGTTCCATACTCCGGACCCTGCGACACCGATCGATGAGACGCTCGCCGCCCTGGATCAGTTGGTCAGCAGCGGAAAGGTGCGCTACATCGGCCACTCCAACCGCGCGGGATGGCAGATTGCCGAGGCGGAGTTCACCGCGAGGATGAGCGGACACACCCGTTTCGTTTCGGCGCAGAATCACTACAACCTGCTGGACAGGCGGGCCGAGCTGGAAGTCATCCCCGCAGCTGAGGCCTATGGGGTGGGGGTGCTGCCCTACTTCCCGCTGGCCAATGGGCTGTTGACCGGAAAGTACGTCAATGGCAAAGCGCCCAAAGGCAGCCGGTTGTCGCATTCGAGGACTAATCTGCTGCAGAACGCGGACTGGGACCAGTTGCGGCAATTCAAGAACTTCGCAGCCAACCGCGGATTGACTGAAGTGGAAGTGGCCTTCTCGTGGCTTGCCGCCCAGCCGGCGGTATCGAGCGTGATCGCAGGCGCTACGAAGCCGGAGCAAGTAGAGGCGAATGTCGCCGCCGTGGGGTGGGAGCCCGACGACGGCGACCTGGCCGAACTCGACACCATCTTTCCCCGGACACCGAAGGTCGCACTCTTCTAGCCGGCCGCAGGTTCTAGCCGGCCTCAGCTTCCGGACGGGAAGCGATGCCGGGCCGGTGGAACCGTTTGCCGTTGACCCGTTCGGCCGCGCCGGTGCGGTCCAGGTATGGAGTGATGCCTCCCATATGCAGCGGCCACCCGGCGCCCATGATCATGCACAAGTCGATATCATCCGCCGCGGCGACCACTGACTCGTCCAGCATCCGCCCGATCTCGTCTGCCAATGCGTCTTGCGTCCGCTGCAGCACTTCGGCCGACGTCGATGGGTTGCTGCCACGGTCCATCAGCGCGAGCGTGGCCGAGGGGACGGCAAGCGTGCCGTCGTCGGACTCCTGCCACAGTCCCTTGATGCCGGCGTCGATCATCCGTTGCTGGTTGGCCGAGACGTGGAACCGGTCGCCGAATGCTTCGTGCAGCGATTCCTGCACGTGCTGTCCGACGGGGAGGCCGACCAGGGCGAGGAGCTTAAACGGCGACATCGGCAGGCCCATGGGGCGCAGCGCATTATCCGCCGTTTCGGCATCGGTTCCTTCGTCAAAGACCTGGGTGATTTCGCCGAACATCCGGCCGAGCACCCTGTTGACCACAAACGCCGCCGCGTCTTTGACCAGCACGGCGTTTTTCTTCAATCCCTTGGCCAGCGCAAATGCAGTGGCCAGGACGGCGTCGCCTGTATCCGGCGTCCGCACGATCTCCAGCAGCGGCATTGCCGCCACGGGGTTGAAGAAGTGGAAGCCGACCAGCCGTTCGGGATGGCGGAGTTCTGCGGCCATCGCCGTGACGGACAATGAAGAGGTGTTGGTGGCCAGCACGCATTGCTGAGATACGACGGCTTCGACCTCGGCGAATACCTGCTTCTTGACCGACAATTCCTCGAAGACCGCTTCGATGACGAAATCGGCGTCGTGGAAGACAGATTTGTCGACCGAGCCGGTGACCAGGGTCTTGAGGTGCTCCGCGGATTCGCCGGACAGGCGTCCCTTGGCCAGCATCTTGTCGATCGCCCCATGCACGTAGGCCACGCCCTGTTCGACGCGCCCCTGGTCGATATCGGTCAGTACCACCGGGACTTTCAACTGGCGTGCAAACAGCAGGGCCAACTGGCTGGCCATCAGCCCGGCACCGACAACGCCCACCTTGGTGACGTCACGGGCCAATGCCTTGTCCGGCGCGCCGGCCGGGCGCTTGGCGCGCTTTTGCAACAGGTCGAGGAATCCATAGACGGTGGCCCGGAATTCGTCCGTGGCGATGAGATCGGCCAGGGCGAGGTCTTCATGCCGGGCGGACTCTGCCTGGTCCCAGTGCAGGCCGGCTTCAAACAGGTCCAAGGCACGCGCCGGGGCGGGGGCCGAATTGGAGGTCTTGGATTCCACGATGGCCCTGCCGCGGGCGGCCGCCTTGTTCCAGGACTCCTCATCAATGCCCGCGTACCGTCCTCTGCGCTGTTCGACGTCGGCCGTGGCAGCCGGATCGCCGGAAATGATGGACGCGGCCCAGGCCAGCGACTGGTCCAGGAACTGGTTCGGTTCCAGCAGCAGGTCGGCGATGCCCATTTCGAAGGCGGCCGGTCCGGACAGCGTGCGGTTCTGGTTCAGTGCGTTCTCGATCAGCACCGTGATGGCGTTGTCCGGTCCCACCAGCCGCGGCAGCAGGTGGATACCGCCCCAACCGGGCACCAGGCCCAAAAACGTCTCCGGCAGTGCGAGGGCTCCGGCCGTGGTGGACACCGTGCGGTAGTGCGCGTGCAGAGCCACCTCCAGGCCGCCGCCCAGGGCTACACCATTGATGAAGGCGAAGCTGGGCACGGGTATGGTGCCGAGCAGTTCGAAGACATAGTGGCCCAGCTGGGCCATGGCCACGCCGTGTTCCTGCTGGGTGATGGACTTGACCGCTGACAGGTCCGCCCCGGCCACGAAGAAGTCCGGCTTGCCGGTGATCGCCACGCCGGCGAGTTCCCCGGCGGCCGCCCGTTGATGCAGCTGCTCCAGCACTGTGCCAAGCTCCATCAGCGTTGTCGGCCCGAGGGTGGTCGGACGCTTCGCGTCAAGATCGTTGTCGAGGGTGATCAGCGCCATGGTTCCGGCCCCGCCGGGCAGCTGCACGTCCTTGACATGTGAGTAGGTGACGATTTCGTCATCGAATGCTTCCGCGAGTGTCTGGAAATCCTGCGCCTTCATTGAGTCTCCTCCGTATCGGTGCGGTCCGCGCACGGCTGGTACTGCACATTCGGCTCTATGTTACTCGCCGGTAACATGGCGTGGCAAAGCCGCTCCGCCGCATTATTGGTTCCGCTGCTGTTGCCGGTCTTGTCGCTGGAGCTTGTCCTGCTGTTGTTTGCCCGGGCTCTTTTCGGGAAGCGGGTCAGGGTGGTTGAAGGCTTCGGCGATCACGTCGGCCACCAATTCGCGCTGCCAGCGGCGGGCACCTCGTTCGGCCAAATCGGCGGCAACAGCGCTGGCCGTCAGGGCAGCCGGCGGCTGCCAGGCGATTCGCCTCAAAGTGTCCGGGGTGAGCAGGTTCTCGACGGGCATGTGAAGCTCTTCGGCCATGGTGCCCAGACGGTTTCGTGTCGTAGCCAGCCTGGCCGCTGCCGCCGGGTCCCGATCGGCCCAGACACGGGGCGGGGGAGGTGAAGTGGATGGCAGATGCATGGGCGGCAGCGTGGTGGCCCGGCGGGCGCCATCGATGCACCTGAGCCACCGGGGTGCTTCGCGCTTGGCCGCCCGGCCGTGGAATCCGCTGGTGGACAACAGGGCCGGTACTGTCGCCGGCATGGCCTTGGCCGCCGCGACGATGGCGGAATCAGGGATCAGCCGCCCGGGTGCAACATCCCGGTTGCTGGCGAGCCGATCCCGAGCCAGCCAAAGCCGCCGCACGGCTTCCAGCTTGCGGCGTTCCCGCAGCTGGTGGAGTCCGGAGGTGCGGCGCCATGGGTCGGCCCGCGGCTCCGGGACGCCGGCGTTGACGATGGCTTCAAACTCCTCGACTGCGAAGCCCAGTTTCCCCTCGGCCTCGAGAATGTTCCGCAGCGCGTCCCGGACCTCGCCCAACACTTCAACATCGAGAGCTGCATAGCCGAGCCAGGATTGAGGCAGCGGCCGGGTGGACCAGTCCACGGCGGAATGTTCCTTGGCCAGGCCAAGGCCAAGCAGGTTTTCGACGACGGCGGCCAATCCGACCCGCGGCAGGCCCGCAAGCCTCGCTGCCAGCTCGGTATCGAAGAGCTGGTCCGGCCACATCCCCAGCTCGGCCAGGCACGGAAGGTCCTGGCTTGCCGCGTGCAGAATCCATTCGACACCCGATAAGGCATCGTCGATGACCTTCAAGTCGTCGAAGGGTTCCGGGTCGATCAACCAGGTTCCGGCAGCTTCGCGCCGGATCTGGACCAGGAAGGCACGTTGACCATAGCGGAACCCGGAAGCCCGTTCGGCGTCAATACTGGCAGGGCCGGTCCCCGATGCGAGCGCCTCGGCGGCCCGTTGCAGGCCCGCGGCCGTGGCGATCACCCGTGGCACGCCGTCGCGGGGTTCAGTCAGTGCCTGGACGGTGGGCGGTTCCTGATGATGCTCCGGTTCCTCGGCGGAAGGTGCGGTTTCGGGCGGTTGCGGCGTCATGATCCTTCCACACTATCGGCATCGGGTACGCAGGTACGGCTTTGACGCCGACGTCTATTTCCTGCGGCGGCGTCCCAAGGCGGCGACGCCGTCGGGCAGTGGAGGCAGTCCGGCGAATGTGCACACCATTTGGGACCACGCCTGAAGGTGTGACTGCACCTGCGGTCCGGTGGGGGTCCAGGAGGCGCGCAGCTCAATGTCGATGGAATCGTCCCGGTCCGCCAGCGACCCGTAGCTTTCGGAGAGGATCCGGGTGGCAGTGCCCCCGGCATTCCGATACGGCGCCTGATGGTTTTCGAGGGCTTCGACCAGCCATGTCCATGCGACCGAGCCCAGCATGCCGTCATTGCCGATATCTGCTTCGAGCTGGGCACGGATATAGGTGACGATCCGGAACGTGCCATCCCACACGGCCGAACCGGACGGATCGTGCAGCAGGATAAACCGCCCGGTGGCCAGTTCCTCGCCGCCACCCTGGGCGCTGTCGCCCATCGCCGGCCCGTGGACAGGCGGGCGGGGCGGGCTTTCCAAGGTAGTCACTTCAGCTCCGAGTGCCACGGCATAGGGCGCCAGCCGCGACGGCGCCGGTAGCTCCTCAAGGCGCAGTTCAGGCCGGCACGTGGCCTTGCGGAGGGCGGACAGTGCCGTCAAAAATTCCGTTGGAACCTGCGAAAGATCGCCTATCGCGCTCACTCAGGCAGACTATTACCCTTCAGGGCTGATCCACGGCAGGCGCGCCGTGATGGCGTTCACTTGGCGGCACAGGTTCACCGGGCGGCCCCGGACAGCCCGCCGCGGGGAGTTCAACCCGCGCCCATCTCCCGCCGCAGAGCGGCGATGAAGGCCTCGATATCCTCCTCAGTGGTGTCGAAGGAGCACATCCACCGCACTTCCCCGGTTGCGGGGTCCCAATCGTAAAACTTGAACGATTGCCTCAACCTGTCCGCGACATCGCGGGGCAGCAGCACGAATACCGCGTTCGCCTCGGTGGCCTGGGTGGCCGTCAATCCTGCGATCCCGTCAACGGCGGACCGCAGGCGCGCGGCCATGGCATTGGAATGGGTGGCTGAGCGCAACCACAGTCCGTCGTCGAGCAGCGCAATGAGCTGGGCGGACAGGAACCGCATCTTGGAGGCCAGCTGCATATTGAGCTTGCGCAGGTACTCCAGCCCGTCGCAGGCCTCGGGGTTAAGGACGACGACGCACTCACCAAACAGCAGACCGTTCTTCGTCCCGCCAAAGGACAGCACGTCGACGCCGGCATCGGTGGTGAACTCCCGCAACGGAACCCCCAGGTGCGCCGCGGCGTTGGAAATGCGCGCCCCATCCATATGCAGGCGCATTCCACGGGCGTGGGCATGGTCCGCAATCGCGCGGACCTCGTCGACTGTATAGGTGGTGCCCAGCTCGGTGCTCTGGGTGATCGACACGGCCAGCGGCTGGGCGCGGTGTTCATCACCCCAGCCCCAGGCCTGCTGGTCGATCAGCGAAGGGGTCAGCTTCCCGTCGCCGGTGGGCACCTGCAACAGCTTGATCCCCGCCACCCGTTCGGGCGCGCCGTTCTCGTCAGTGTTGATGTGGGCGGTTTCGGCGCAGATCACCGCTCCCCAGCGTGGAAGCAACGACTGCAGGCTCAATACGTTCGCGCCGGTGCCGTTGAATACGGGCAGAGCCTCGGCGGCCGCACCGAAGTGTGACGCCATGACTTCCTGCAGCCGGGAAGTGTATTGATCAGCCCCGTAGGCCGGCTGATGCCCGCCATTGGCCGCGGCCAGGGCCTGAAGGATCTGAGGGTGCACTCCTGAATAGTTGTCCGAGGCGAAGCCTCGCTGTGCGTTGTCGTGCAGTGGGCGGGGGGTTTCCAAGCTGGTTTCAGTCACGGTTCCAGTATCACTTATCGCCGGTTGGGTGGTCATATTGGAGCGGTCGGTGGAGCCGGTTGCCGGCTATTCGGCCAGCGGAATGCGGGTGCCGTTGACGTCGCCGGCGTCGGCGGCCATGAACTGCACCACCGCATCGCCGAGATCCCGTACGTCCGTGTAGCCGGCGAATGCACGGTCCGGATTCTCCTGCCGCATGCCGTCATCGACCAATGCCTTGATGATGAAGGCGGCCGCTGCGGCCCGCTGCGGCTCGGGATCGTCTTTCCGCCCGGATTGCGCCCGGCGGAATCCATTGGCCACGGCCATGGTCCAGGCCTCGGCCGCGGCCTTGGCAGCTGCATAGTGCGCTCCCGACGCCGTCGGCTTGGCCACCGCGGTTGACGACACGATGGAGAGCCGGCCGGCGTCGGAAGCCAGCAGATCCGCGTAGAAGGCCCGGCTGGTGTTGCGCAAGGTGGCGAACACGTGGCGGTGCAGGAAGTCCCAGTCCTCATCACTCTGGCCGGCGATGCCGCCGCCGCCCCGCCAGCCACCGACGAGATGGATGAGTCCGTCGATGGGGCCGGAATCGGTATGCAACTGGGCTGCAAACCTGTCCACTTCCTCCGCGTCCGCCAAGTCACATACGTAACTGGTGATGCCCTCGGCTACTTCGCTGAGTTTGTTCAGTCTCGCCGGGTTCGTGCCGACTGCGACGACAGAGGCGCCCGCGGCGCTCAACGCCGCCGCCGTTGCAGCGCCCGACGGGCTGGTCGCCCCGGCGATGAGAACTGTTGGATTATTGGGCAGTACCGTCACGCAATATCCTTCGTCGTGCCGGTGATACCGGCGGTGGACTCGATCACATCCTTCATCTTACGGTTCAGCGCTTCATAGAACATCGACAAGGGGAATTCGTCGGCGAGCACCTGATCCGTCAGGCCGCGGGGAGGACCGTCCAGCGGGAGCGCGTCCGGGCCCTTGGCCCACACTGAAGCCGGATTCGGAGTCAGGGTGCCGGTGATCATCTCGTACGCTGCCAGCCAATGGGCGGTCTTCGGCCGGTCGATCGAACGCCAGTACAGATCTTCGATCTGCCGCCCCAGGGCAATCACCACGTTAGGTACTTCGGCCCAGTCAATTGTCATCTTTCCGTCTGTCCAATGCAGCACATGCTGCTGGTGCATCCAGGCGAAGAGCAGCTGGCCGCCAAGACCGTCGTAGTTCTTTACCCGGTTTCCAGTGATCGCAAAACGGAAGATCCGGTCGAAGATCACCGCATACTGCACCCGCTTGGCATAGGCCCGGGTTTCAGCGGAGGCCGTCTTGTCATGCTCCAGGCGTACCGATTCGCGGAAGGCTGTCAGGTCGCAGCGCAGTTCCTCGAGGGCGTAGAGGAAGTAGGGCATCCGCTGTTTGATCATGAAGGGGTCGAACGGCAGGTCGCCGCGCATGTGGGTCCGGTCGTGGATCAAGTCCCACATCACGAACGTCTTCTCCATCACGTGCTGGTCCTCCAGCAGCACGGCCGCATCGGAGGGCAGCTCGAGGGAGGTGATATCTGCCGCGGCCTTCACCACCCGGCGGAACCGCGCCGCCTCACGGTCGGCGAAAATGGCCCCCCAATTGAATTGCGGGGTCCGCGCAACGGCGACAGTTTCCGGGAACAAGACAGCCGAGTTGGAATCGTAGCCGGCCGTGAAGTCAAGGAAGCGGATGGGCACGAACAGCTTGTTCGAGAAGTCACCTTCCTCCAGGGAGGCGATGAAGTCCGGCCAGATGACCTCGACGAGCACGGCTTCGACCAGGCGATCGGAGCTGCCGTTCTGCGTGTACATGGGGAAGACCACCAGATGCCTGAGCCCGTCGACCCGGTCGAGCTGTGGCTGGAACGCCACCAGGGAGTCGTGGAAGTCAGGGACCGCGAATCCGTCGGCGATCCACTGGTTGAAGTCCGCCACCAATGCGTTCAGGTAGGACTCGTCGTGGCTGAACAGCGGGGCAAGGTCCTCGATGCCGCTGATGATCTCCTGTGCATGCTTGGTCGCCGCATCATGGTCGGACGGCTCGGGTACCGAGCCGTCCTTGATCTGCAGTCGCTGCAGCCGGGAGGCGGCAGTCTTAATTCGCAGCCACGCGGGGTGCGACGCGACGTCGGCGGCGGGGTCCCGGGACAGCCCGGGGGAGCGAAGTGCGGTGGTTTCAGTCATCGTTGACTCGCTTTCTCATCGCAGGTGGGCAGGCAGATGAGCTGATCTGCCGGATATTCGAAAGCATACCAAAAAGGACAGCGTTACTTACGCCCACGGTGCTCCAAAATAAGCGTTGCTTATGCTTTGGCGGGCAGTCCACCTGGCAGACAATCAGAAGTCCAGTGGCTCACGGCTGCTGAAACGTATCCGCCGACCCTCTAGTGTGGGGTTCATGACTGATGACAGCACCGCGGCCGGCCCGACTGCCCGAACCCACCCACCGAAGACCGCCATCGTCACCGGCGCCTCGACGGGCATCGGCGAAGCCACCGCACGCGAGCTGAGCCGTCGAGGGTGGATCGTCTATGCCGTTGCCCGGCGTGCCGACCGGCTGGAGGACTTGAGCAAAGAGACCGGAGCAATTGCCGTTCCGTGCGACATCACGTCCGAGGCCGATGTCTCAACGTTGCGTGACCGTGTGCTCCACGAACAGGGCACGATAGATGCCCTGTTGAACATCTCGGGCGGAGCCAGGGGTGCCGACTGGGTTGCCAACGCCAAGGACGCGGACTGGGACTGGATGTATCAAGTCAATGTGCTGGGCACGATGCGGATGACGCGGGCCTTTGTGCCGGCGCTGCGGGAGAACGGGGAGGGCACGGTGCTGAATCTGACCTCGATCGCGGCGCAACGCGGTTACGAAGGCGGCGGCGGATACAACGCCGCGAAATTCGCCGAGCATGGATTTACCGAGGCCCTGCGTCTGGAAGAGGCCGAGCACAACGTCCGGGTAGTGGAAATAGCTCCGGGCCTGGTGCACACCCCGGAATTCTCCCTGATGCGGATGGGAGGAGACGTCGAGGCAGCTCAGAAGGTCTATGCCGGCGTGGAGCGGCCGTTGACCAGTGAGGATGTCGCCGAGGTCTGTGCCTTCGCCGTCGATCTGCCGCATCACGTCAACCTCGACCTGGTGACCGTCAAGCCTGTGGCCCAGGCAGCGCCGCATAAGGTGTTGCGCAAACAGTAGAGGGGTCAGGCCGTTTCGCCGGGGACGAGCTTCATCGATACCGAGTTGATGCAGTAACGCTGGTCAGTCGGGGTGTCGTAGCCTTCCCCTTCAAAGACATGGCCCAAGTGGGAGTCGCACTTGGCGCAACGTACTTCAATACGTTCCATCCCCATGGCGCGGTCCTTAATGTAGCGGACCCGGTCCTCGGCCAGCGGCGCGAAAAATGAAGGCCAGCCACAATGCGAGTCGAACTTCGCGTTGCTGGTGAACAATTCGGCACCGCAGGCACGGCACTGATACATGCCCTGAGTATGACTGTCCCAGTACTCGCCGCTGAATGGACGCTCAGTTCCGGCCTGCCGCAGCACAGCATACTCGGCGGCCGTCAATTCCCGGCGCCATTGGTCATCACTCTTGTGCACGGGGTCCTGGCGAAGGTATGAGGCGGAATTCTGTTCAGTATCCATACTGGGTATAACGCTCAGGAGTCGCCAATGTATCCCGAGCCGGAATAGAGATGTAACACAGGTAATCCGAGTTCATCCTGCGCCTTGCTGGCCCAGTCGGTGTGGAAGGTGTCTTCAACAGCGTGGGGGCGGGTGATCACAATGGCCTCGCGGGCGTCGAGTTCCTGCACCTTCTCCACCAGGGACTGGACCGGATTCGAACCCGAGACCGCGCCGTCGGCCTTCAGCCCCGCAGTCTGCAAGGCGTCCAGGGACACTTTCAAGGTGGCATCGGACTGCAGCCGGCGTTGTTCGGTGTCCGGCTGTTTGGCCGCCAGCTCCCGAAAGGCCTTGCCGACGTGGAGCAGGCTGAGCTGGTCCAGGAAGTCCACGATCAGGTGTCGTTCGGTGTCGCCGGGAACGAGCAGGAAGAACTGGCGGTCCATGCCGTGATGGAAGGACTCCAGGTTCTGTACATCCGCTCCGACCAGAGGTTCTTCGGTCAGCACCACGATGGAATCAGTCATGGAACCCACCCTAATACGTGAACATGCGATGGGCGGTTCCTCGACCTGGCATGGTCCGTTCGACAGAATGGGAATCATGGTGATCCGAAAACCGGCCCGGCCGCCGGGCCCCGGGGCCGAGGATGCGTACGTTACAGCCAGTAAGCTGAACTACGTTGGCATCGGGGCCGGTATCGGCGCCGCAGCCACGTCGGTGGTGCTGGGGCTCTCGTCCGCGTTGGCGGCGTATTTCGCCCGCCGAGTGGTGACGCCGGACCAGTTCAGGCAAGAGGATCTGGCCATCCTCGCGGTGACCGGCAGGGACCGCGATGCCCACGTGATTCTTCCGGCTAATGACGACACCACAGTCCCGGGCACGTACTCGCTGTACTTCGACCGCGGGCGCGGCCATGCCAGGATCGGCCCGATCGTGTCCTACATTCCAGGCGAGGACACGGTCACCCGCCGGATCGAGGAGGTGTACAGCGGCAACGTGCATGCCGCCGTCCGTGGCTGGTGGGGCGGATCCGTCTACCCGGATCCGGCAGCCCTCGGGCACGAGTCCGAAGAAGTCCACGTCCCGGTGGCCGGAGGCAGCGCGCCGGCCTGGCTGGTTCCGGCACCGCCGGAGCATGACAGCCGGACCTGGGCCATCATGGTGCACGGCCGCGGGGCGACACGGACCGAAGGGCTGCGTGCCGTTCCGACCGCCCGCACTCTGGGCATGACCAGTTTGCTCATCTCATACCGGAACGATGGCGAAGCCCCGGCAGCCGAGGACAGGCGCTACGGACTCGGAATGACCGAGTGGCGGGACGTCGAGGCGGCCATCGAATATGCCAGGACCAAGGGGGCCAAAGACATCGTGCTGTTCGGCTGGTCCATGGGCGGGGCCATCAGCCTGCAAACTGTCGACCTGTCGGAGCACGGGCACCTGATCCGCGCGCTGGTTCTCGACGGGCCGGTGATCAACTGGGTCGACGTCCTCGCCCATCAAGCACGGCTGAACAATATTCCGGCTCCCATCGGCCAGCTGGGGCAGCTGCTGCTGACCCATCCGGCCGGCCGGTCGCTGACCGGCCTGGCGGCGCCGGTGAATTTGAAGAGCATGGACTGGGTGCACCGGGCAGCCGAACTGCAGACTCCAACACTGATCATCCACAGCGCCGCCGACGAATACGTCCCGTCCGGACCGTCCAAAGAACTGGCCGGACAGAACCCGGCCATGGTCAGCTTCGTCGAGTTTGCCCGAGGCCGGCACACCAAAGAATGGAACGTCGATCGCACCGCGTGGCACCAGGCCGTGAGTAACTGGCTTGCTCCGGTGCTGAGCCGGGCCGACGGCCGGCACTACCGGTGACGGCACTAGCGTCAGGCCGCGGCCGTGGCCTCGGTGACCTTCCGCTTAATGCGGCCCAGCATTGCCGACATGCCACGCATCCGCAAGGGGGTGATGGCCTGCGCCAGCCCCAGCCGATCGGCCACGTCGTCCGGCACCGCGAGGATCTCGGTGGCGCTCAGGCCGTCCAGGCCTTCAGCGAGGACGGAAGCGAAGCCGCGCGTGGTTGGCGCCTCCGGCGGAGCTGAAAAGTACAGCCGCACCGTACCGGCCGGATCCTGGTCGAGCTCGAGATGCAGGAACAGCGGGGTCTGGCATTCGACCACCTGCTCAAGCATTTCCGGGTGGTCGGCCAGCCGGTCCGGAAGCGCCGGCAATTCCCTGGAGAATTCGAGCAGCAACTGCAACCGGTCAGGTTCGGTGAGTGCCTGGAAGTCGTCGATAATCTCTTCCAGCTGGTCAGGGATATTGGTCTCAGCCATGATCGTCCTGTTCAACGGTTATCAACGGGAAGCCGGAACAGAGCCCGGCGTCTCGCCCTTGACGATGGGAACGCGAACGGCGTTGCCCCACTCGGTCCATGAACCGTCGTAGTTGCGCACGTTGTCAAAGCCGAGCAGGTGCGTCAGCACGAACCAAGTGTGGCTGGAACGCTCACCGATACGGCAGTACGCGACGACGTCGTCCCCTTCCTTGAGTCCGGCGTCGCCGTGATAGATCTGCTCCAGTTCGGCGCGCTCCTTGAACGTTCCGTCCTCGGCGGCCGCCCGTCCCCAGGGAACGGATGCCGCGCTGGGGATGTGCCCGCCCCTCAGGGCGCCTTCTTCAGGATAGGCGGGCATGGTGGTGCGGGCGCCGCTGTATTCGTCGGGGGAGCGGACGTCGATCAACGGGTTGCCGAAGTGTGCCAGCACATCATCCTTGAAAGCACGGATGCGGGCGTCGTTGCGCTGCACCACCGGATACTCGGTGGCCGTGACGCTGGTGGTCTCGGTCGTGAGCTCACGTGACTCAGCGATCCACTTGTCCCGTCCGCCGTCCAGCAACCGCACATCAGAGTGGGAGAAGAGGGTGAATACCCACAGTGCATAGGCGGCCCACCAGTTGCTTTTGTCGCCGTAGATGACCACCGTGCTGTCGCGGCTGATTCCCTTGGCGGACATCAGGGCGGCAAACCCTTCGCCATCGATATAATCGCGGGTGTCGGCGTCGTTGAGGTCAGTATGCCAATCGATCTTGACCGAACCTGGAATGTGCCCCGTCTCATATAACAGGATATCCTCGTCCGACTCCACGACCACCAGTGAATCGTCATTCAGATGATCGGCCAGCCACTGAGTGGACACCAGCCGTTCGGGATGCGCGTAGGCAGCGAATTTTTCGTTGGTTTCTGCGGGAACAGGCACAGCCACCGCCTTTCTGTTGAATGTGCGGCCTCCCTTAAGCCTAACGACGATGCGGGCCGAAAACTTCCACACGTAACATCCGCACATGAGCTGCCCCTGCGCCGGCGGCATCCGGCGGTGGCGTATCGTGGCGTTGTTGTAAATTTCCGGCGGTGACGGTTCCGCTGGTGGGACAGAATGGGACTGCGCTTGACAACTATTGAACATTTGACCGAACGGACGCCGAAGCTGTCCGTGGACGAGCTGCTGGATGGTTTCTACCCGTCTCCACGCTTTGCCGAAGTCTCCTTTTCAAGTTACCGCCCTGATCCGGCGCAATCTTCCCAGGCGCATGCCGTCCGCGAACTCGAACATTTTGCAGCCCGGGTCGATCATCCGGAGCCATCCAGGCTGCGCAAGCTGTTCGGGGCGAAAAAGCCCTCCGGCCCGGCCGGGGTGTATCTTGACGGCGGTTTTGGGGTGGGAAAGACCCACCTGCTGGCCTCGCTGTGGCATGCCGTGAAAGGTCCGAAGGCCTTCGGCACCTTCGTGGAGTACACCAATCTGGTCGGAGCGTTGTCGTTCCGGAAGACAGTTGATGCTTTGAAGCACTACAAACTGGTGTGCATTGACGAATTCGAGTTGGACGACCCCGGCGATACCGTGTTGATGTCGCGGCTGATGCGGGAACTGGCCGACGCCGGGGTGAAGCTGGCAGCGACATCGAACACATTGCCCGGCGCGCTGGGGGAGGGCCGCTTCGCGGCAGTCGACTTCCAGCGGGAAATCCAGGTGCTGGCCGATCAGTTCGAGGTAATCCGTATCGACGGCGAGGACTACCGCCACCGCGGCCTGGCCCAGGCGCCGGAACCGTTGGCCGAGTCGGAACTGGACGCGGGCATCGCCGAACACTTTGCCGCCGACACCGTCGCCGTCGACGAGTTCGGTGCCTTGCTGCAGCATTTATCGGGGGTGCATCCGAGCCGCTACAGGCAGTTGCTGGATGGTATCGATGGCGTTGCATGGCGGACGGTTTCCACTATCGAAGAACAATCAGTCGCGCTGCGTTTTGTGGTGCTGGCCGACCGGTTGTACGACAAGGACATTCCGATTATTGCCAGCGGCGTCCCGTTTGACCATCTCTTCACCGACGACATGATGGCCGGTGGCTACATGAAGAAGTACCACCGGGCAGTGTCCCGGCTCACGGCCCTGGTGCGGGAAGGGCAAAAGGGCGAAGCCTCCTGATTGCTCCACGGCACAGCGGGTTTAACCGACGGGGTTAACGAGGAAGCGCTGGCACAGCCTTGCGGCGGTGCCAGCGCTTCGACGACTAAAAGGACTTGTCAGCCCCGGGTACGGGGCGTTCCGTCGGGCCCGTCCTCCCGGTGACTCTTGGGATCTGCCGTGGCGGTGGATGTGTTGTCCGGCGATGCGGACGGATCCTTTGCCGTTGCAGCTCCCGGCTCTGATTGAGCTGTGGAGGCGTTCGACCGATCAACGTTTTCCACGAACCCGGAGGCCTTCCTGCGGACACTGTCAATCCGGCCGGCATACTTGCCGCCGGTTTTCCGGTCCGCGAAACCGCCTGCCTTGGTCAGACCATCCTGGATTTGTCCCTGATGCTGTCCAATGAAGTCCGTGGCCTTCGCCTTCAGCCCGGAGGCTTTGCCTTTGAGGTCGTCAAATGCAGACATGGACACCTCCTTTACCTACCCGGGAATCGGCTGCTCCCGTCTTGATTCCATTGTAGAGCCGGCGCTGTTGAACGGCCAAGCGCGGGCGACCCCGGCGGACATGGCGGGCCGACTGGTGGGGCGCCTGAGACCTTAAGCGCGTAAAAGGAGCGGCCCCGTGAGGGACCGCTCCTTATCCGGTGGGCGATACTGGGTTCGAACCAGTGACCTCTTCCGTGTCAGGGAAGCGCGCTACCGCTGCGCCAATCGCCCATAGTGCAAAACCGAGGTGGGGACGGGATTCGAACCCGCGTACGCGGCTTTGCAGGCCGCTGCCTCGCCTCTCGGCCACCCCACCGTGTACGTTGGATTGCCTTCAAAATGAAGTTCTTCAATCACCTAAGCCGAAACGTCCAACAGTGACCTGCGAGCGGACGACGGGATTTGAACCCGCGACCCTCACCTTGGCAAGGTGATGCTCTACCGCTGAGCTACGTCCGCATGGAAATATCGCCGAACCAACGTTCCTCCAGCCGGAAGAGCCGCTGTGTTCCTTGCGAGAAAAAACTCTATCGGACGTCCAGTCATTCAACAAATCGGTCGGCACCCCGGCACCACAGCAGGCTGTGGCCGCCGCCGTCGAGGCCTCTGGACGGCGCCGCCGGGGCCCTGACCCGGGACGCAGCGGCCGTTTTGGTATGCACCGGCAGATGACGATAGCATCGGTTCATCGGCAGGAGACGCGGCACGTCCGCGGCCCTGCTCACTCCCGCAGGGGCGATTAGCGCAGTGGTAGCGCGCTTCGTTCACACCGAAGAGGTCACTGGTTCGAATCCAGTATCGCCCACCACCCCTGACGTGTTCGGCGCCCCGGATGATCCGGGCTGAACCGATCGACTGCCTGGGCCTTGGCTATCTCAACAGCAGGTCATCGAGCGACATCCACGAGCACCGCGCGCCACCTGCTGTTCCCGCACCTGCTTGCGGGCGCGCCGGGCGGCGACCGGCAGGCGCGGGATAAAATCCGGGAGTCAACAAGGCGGCTATGACATACGGTGGGATGGACGGCCGCTCCATCCCACCGGCGTCGGCCATAGCTTCGAAGCAGCCAATTCCCTAGTTCCAAGGAGTGACTCCATGGTTAATCCACCTGCATCCCTGTTCATCGATGGGCAGTGGAGCCCGTCCTCAGCCGGCGGGACCCGGGACATCTTTTGCCCCGCCGATGGCCAATTGGTCGCCACCGTATCGGAGGCGTCCACTGAGGACGTGCATCGCGCGATAGCGGCTGCCCGTCATTCGTTCGACACCGGCCCGTGGCGGGCGATCCCGGAGGGACAGCGGGGCGATGTGTTGCTCCGTGCCGCCGCCATCCTCACCGAACGCAGTGATGAATTCGCCACAGCAGAGTCCAAGGACACCGGCAAGCGTTTTGTCGAAAGCAAAATCGACATGGACGACATTGCCGCCTGCTTCACTTACTTCGGGAAGCTGGCGGGCCAGGACGCCGGAAGGGTGGTTGATGCCGGAAGCAACGACGTCGTCAGCCGCGTGGTCTATGAGCCCGTGGGCGTGTGCGGGCTGATCGCACCGTGGAACTATCCGCTGCTGCAGGCAGCCTGGAAGGTTGCTCCCGCCCTGGCCGCCGGTAATTCCTTTGTGCTCAAGCCCAGCGAGTTGACCCCGCATACATCCATGTTGTTGATGGATGTGCTGACCGAGGCCGGTGTTCCGCCCGGGGTGGCCAACCTGGTGCTGGGTGCGGGCGCAGTGGCCGGCGCGCCGCTGTCCGAGCACCGCGATATTGACCTCGTCTCGTTCACCGGCGGACTCGTCACCGGCCGGAAGATCGCCGCCAGCGCGGCCGGGACTGTGAAAAAGGTCGCCCTGGAACTGGGCGGCAAGAACCCCAATGTCATCTTCGCCGATGCCGACTTCGACGCCGCCGTCGATAATGCGCTCAACGGCGGCTTCGTCGATTCGGGCCAGGTGTGCTCCGCTGGCGCGCGGATCATTGTCGAAGAGTCGATCCACGACCGGTTTGTGGATGCCCTCGTCGAACGCGCCAACCAGATCAAGCTGGGCGGTCCGTTCGATGAGACGGCTGACGCGGGGCCGCTGATCTCGGCCGCGCACCGCGACAAGGTCACCGACTACGTCCGCAAGGGCGTCGAAGAGGGAGCCGAGCTGCGGTGCGGTGGCGCCTGGGGCGAGGGCGATCTGGCCGACGGGTACTACTACCGGCCCACGATCCTCGACAAGGTGCGCCGTGGCATGTCGGTTGTCGTCGAGGAAGGGTTCGGTCCGGTGGTCACCGTGGAAACCTTCACCACCGAGGACGAAGCTATTGAGACGGCAAACGACACCGACTACGGGCTGGCCGGAGCGGTCTGGAGCCAGGATTCGGGCAAAGGCCAGCGGGTGGCCCAGCGGCTGCGGCACGGAACGATTTGGATCAACGATTTCCATCCCTACCTGCCGCAGGCGGAATGGGGCGGCTTCAAGCGTTCCGGCGTGGGGCGCGAGCTTGGCCGCATGGGACTTGCCGAATATCAGGAAGCGAAGCACATTTACCACAATCTGCAGCCCTCCGTGACCGGTTGGTTCCCGGACGGTTCGACGCGCGAATAACGCGAAGACCCGGCCGCGGGCCGACGCCGGCAGTAACGGGACTGCCGGTACTGTCGGGACAGTAATGGGACAGTAAGGAGAGAGCAGAACATGAGCGAGACAGAGTACGACTATGTAGTGGTCGGCGGCGGGTCTGCCGGCGCTGCCGTGGCTGCCCGGCTGAGCGAAGACCCGGGTACAGCCGTGGCGCTGATTGAGGCCGGGCCCTCCGACCTTGGCGAGGATGTGATTCTGCAGGTCACCCGTTGGATGGAACTGCTGGAGTCCGGGTTCGACTGGGACTACCCGATCGAGCCCCAGGAGAATGGCAACTCTTTCATGCGCCACGCCCGTGCCAAGGTCCTCGGCGGGTGTTCCTCGCACAACTCATGCATTGCCTTCTGGCCTCCGGCCGAAGACCTCGCACAATGGGAACGCCTGGGGGCCGAAGGATGGGGGTCGCAGTCGACTTACCCGCTGCTGCGCAAGCTGGAGAACAACGAGCTCGACGGCGAGGATCACGGGCATGAGGGCCCGGTGCGCATCCGGCAGATACCCGATCACGATCCGTGCGGCGTCGCATTGCTGGACGCGTGCGAAGCTGCCGGAATCCCGCGGGTGCAGTTCAACGACGGCAGCACCGTCACCTCCGGTGCCAACTTCTTCCAGATCAACGTGCGCGAAGATGGTGTCCGTTCCTCATCATCGGTGTCTTATCTTCACCCCATTCTGGACCGTCCCAACCTGACCCTGTTGACCGGAAACCGGGCGAAGAAGCTCAACTTCGACGCCGGCAACCGGTGCACCGGCGTCGACGTCGAGGATGCCGGCACGTTCCACACGAAGTCGATCAAGGCGCGGCATGAAGTGGTGCTGTCGGCCGGGGCCATCGACTCGCCGAAGCTGCTGATGCTCTCGGGCATCGGCCCTGCCACACACCTGCAGGAAGTCGGTATTGATGTCCGGGTCGACTCCCCGGGAGTCGGTTCCCACCTGCAGGACCACCCGGAGGGGGTCATCCAGTGGGAGGCGAAGCAGCCGATGATCACCGACTCGCCGCAGTGGTGGGAGATCGGTATCTTCACCACCACGGAGGAGGGGCTCGACCGCCCCGACCTGATGTTCCACTACGGAGCGGTGCCGTTCGACATGCACACCGCCCGGTGGGGGTACCCGACGACGGAAAACGGCTTCTGCCTGACTCCGAATGTCACCCATGCCCGGTCCCGCGGCACGGTGAGGCTGCGCACCATGGATTACCGGGACAAGCCGCTGGTCGACCCCCGGTACTTCACCGACCCGCACGACATGCGGGTGATGGTCGCGGGCATCAAACTGGCCCGGCAGATTGTCGGTCGTGAAGAAATGGCCCAGTGGGCCGGCGAGGAATTGTATCCGGGTCCTGATGTGCAGACTGACGAGCAGATACAGGACTACATCAGCAAGACGCACAACACGGTGTATCACCCGGCAGGCACGGTCAGGATGGGCGCCGCCGACGACGAGTCGTCACCTCTGGACCCGCAACTGCGGGTTAAGGGAGTCAGCTCACTGCGCGTGGCAGATGGATCCGCCATGCCGGAACTGACCACGGTGAACCCGAACATCACCACCATGATGATCGGCGAGAAATGTGCCGAAATGATCAAGTCAGCGGCGCAAGCGGATCAGAGGTAGCCCCTCCGGCCTGCAGGCGGCCCGCCATGCGGCGGGTCGCCTGCGCACCGGCGATTAATAAATGTCAGTGCGCGGTGACAAACTGGAATCATGACTGCACCAGCCTTGGCCGAAAGCACAGAACAATTCGGACGGATGTACCGCCGGTCGTTGTCCGAGCCGGTCAGCGTCCCATCGATCACCACCGTCATCGGTCAGCAGCCGCATGGACTGGATGGCTGGTTCGGGCATATGGCCGCGTCCAGCCTGGCGAAGGATCCCCGGCTGCCCGGCGCACTGGCGGACCCGGTGCAAATGCGCGGTCTGCTCAAGGACGCACGCCAGGCCTCGGAGGTATACCGCGATGCTGCCGCCGCACGCGGAGACCGGGTGCACACCTACTGCGAGCAGGTGGCCTTGCGGGCCATGGGCAAGCCGCACCGGATGGCGGAGGCGAGGGCGGAGCTGGCTGCCAATGGAGAGGAACGGTTCGCCGCACGCTTTGACGAGTGGTGGGAGCACTACCGCGTCGAGCCGCTGGCGACCGAACTGACGGTATGGAACCATACAGTGGGCTACGCAGGAACCCTCGACCTGGTGGCCCGTATCGGCGGTCGCATCTGCCTGATCGATTACAAGACCAAGAACACCGATCGCGACGGAATGGTCAAACCCCTCGATGACAAGGTGGTCATGCAGTTGGTCGCCGGTATGAAAGCTGAGGAGTCGTTGGTCGACGCGGCCACCGGGCAGTGGGAACCGTGGCAGTACGGCCAGGATCCGTTGTTATTGGGCGTGGCAATTGGCGAAACCGAAGTACGGCCGATGCGCGCCAATCCTGAGGTGCTCAAATACCACTGGCACAAATTCTGCTCACTGCGGCGGGTGTGGCAGACCAGCGCATACACGGACGGGGCGGGCAAAGCCTTGCTGCCGATCGGCCCGCCTCCGGCAACGTCCGGTGCCGGAAACGGGCCGCCTGCGCCGGACTCATCGGGGACAGTGCCGGAGCCCGACGACGGCGGCGACCCGACCGCAGCCGCCGGGCCCGCTGCAGTCCACAGCCGCAACTGAGTAAACTTATGATGCCCCCCAAGGGCATAAACGATTCGTCCAGGGGTCGGACGCCGACCGAAAGCGAGAACTGATCGATGGCCATTCTGAGCATCCGCCTGATGGGAGACCCGGTGCTCCGTACCACCTCGGAGCCGGTCACGGACTTCGATGCTCCACTGGCAAAGTTGATCTCGGACATGGAAGAGACCATGGCCGATGTGGAGGGCGCCGGCCTGGCCGCACCCCAGGTGGGCGTCAACCTGCGGATCTTCACCTACGAGGCCGAGGGCCAAAGCGGCCACGTCGTCAACCCGGTACTGGAAACCGGAGAAGAGGACCAGGACGGATCCGAAGGGTGCCTGTCGATACCCGGACTCGGTTTCCACACACCGCGCAAGGCCTGGGCACGGGTGTCCGGCCAGGACCAATATGGCGAGCCGATCACCGTGGAAGGAACGGGCGTGCTGGCCCGTGCCTTGCAGCATGAGACTGACCACTTGGACGGCATCCTCTACGTCAACCGGTTGGCCGGGGACGACCGCAAGGAGGCCATGCGCTCCATCCGGGACCGCGGCTTCGAACAGCTCTCGTCCTCGACCCGACAGCAACGCGCGCGCAGCGTCGGAAGCAGTTTCCGGGTGAATTCATGAAGCTGGTTTTCGCCGGCACGCCCGCCGTGGCCGTGCCCTCCCTGGACGCACTCGAGCAGGCTGGCCACGAGATCGCAGCCGTGCTGACCAGGCCCGACGCACCGCTGGGACGCCGCAAGGTACTGACCCCGTCGCCGGTGGCGCAAAGAGCCGAGGCCCTTCACATCCCGCTGATCAAGGCCGACCGTGTCGATGCTTCAGTGACGGGACAGCTGGCCGACTGCGCGCCGGACCTTGCCGTGGTTGTCGCCTACGGTGCCCTGGTGCCGCCCGCTGCGCTGGATGTGCCACGGTATGGATGGCTCAACCTGCATTTTTCGCTATTGCCGTCCTGGCGCGGTGCGGCCCCGGTGCAACACGCGGTGATTCACGGCGACGACGTGACAGGTGCCTCAACGTTCAAGCTGGAGGCCGGCATGGACACCGGGCCGGTATACGGACAACTGACCGAACAGATACATCCAACGGATACCTCCGGTGTGTTGCTGGAACGGCTGGCGGACAGCGGCGCCGTATTGCTGCAGCGTACGGTCGATGGGCTGGAGGCCGGCTCAGTGTCGGCGTCGACCCAATCCGGACAGGTCTCGATGGCTCCCAAACTCACGGTCGAAGATGGACGGATCGACTGGACCCACCCTGCAGTGGCTATCGACCGGCGGATCCGCGGCGTCACCCCCGAACCCGGAGCGTGGACCACTTTGGACAACGAACGGTTCAAGCTCGGGCCAGTGACCGTGGAAAACTCCGGGCTTGCCCTGGATCCCGGGCAGGTGGTGGCCTGCGACGGCGGCAAGGCAGCCATCGCAGGAACCGGTTCCGGAAACATCCGGCTGCACCGGGTCCAGCCGGCAGGGAGGAAGTTCATGGATGCGGCAGACTGGCTCCGGGGAGCCGGAGGCGGTGCCGGAAATGGTGCCGGAGAGTCAGTGGTGTTCCAATGACCCCGGCAGCAGACGGCCGTGACGACGGTAACAGCCGCCATGACCGCGGAGGACATCACCGCAAGGGCCCGGGCAGCGGCCGGGAGACGGGCGAAACCGGCGGCAGCCAGCGGGACCGCAGGGATTCGCGTGGTCGGCAACGGAACCGCCCCCAGTCCCGTACCCATACGAAGAACGCACCATCGCAACGGACGAGGAAGGCCGACCCGGCACGGTTGGCCGCATACGAAGTGCTGCGAGCGGTAGCCGGAGAAGATGCCTACGCGAACCTGGTGCTGCCGGGACGGATCAGGAACCACCATTTGGACCGCCGCGCCGCGGGATTCGCCACCGAACTCGCCTACGGGGCCCTGCGCGGGCAGGGAACATACGATGCCATTCTGGCCCGGTGCGTCGATCGGCCGCTGGCCAACCTGGAGCCGGCGATTGTCGACGCGCTGCGGCTGGGAGCCCACCAATTGCTCGCCATGCGGGTGCCCTCCCACGCGGCTTTGGACCAGACAGTGGGGTTGGCCCGGGCGGTGATCGGGGCCGGACCAGGGTCGCTGGTCAATGCGGTGCTGCGCCGGGTCGCGGCATCCGACCTGCCGGGCTGGCTGGACCAATTGACCAGCGATGTCACGGACCCGGTCCGCGAACTGTCGCTGCGGCACAGCCACCCCGAATGGGTGGTCCGGGCGTTTCGGCAGGCACTGGCCATCCACGGACGCGACACCGGCGAAATAGAAGCGCTGCTTCAGGCCGACAATGCCGCACCCGTGGTGAATCTGGTGGCACTTCCGGGCCTGGGCGACCTGTCGGAAGCATTCGAAGCCGGCGCGACCGCGGGTGAACTGGCCCCCGGGTCGGCGCTGTTCGCCTCCGGGGATGTCGGACGCCTGGAGAGCGTCCGCACCGGAACCACACGGGTGCAGGACGCCGGCTCGCAACTGGTGGCGCGGGCGCTGGCACAGGCTCCGGGCCAGTCCACTGCGGGGCCGGAGGCCTGGCTTGACCTCTGCGCCGGCCCCGGGGGCAAGGCCGCGCTGCTGGCCGCGCTCGCAGCCCGGTCCGGCGCCACCCTGCTCGCCAACGAGCCGGCCGCGCACCGTGCCACGCTGGTCCGCCAGGCGCTGGCCCCCGTTCCGCCGTCGGTATGGCGGATCCGGGAGCAGGACGGCCGGAGCGCGGGGGAGGAGCTGAGCGGCAGCTTTGACCGTGTCCTGGTCGATGTCCCCTGTACCGGCCTGGGGGCGCTGCGGCGCCGGCCCGAGGCCCGGTGGCGCCGCCAGCCGGCCGATGTTGCCGACCTGGGGCCGCTGCAACGCGAACTGCTGCAGTCAGCCCTGGATGCGGCAAAGCCCGGCGGGCTGGTCGCATACGTCACCTGCTCGCCCCACCCGGCCGAGACTACAGTCGTGGTCACCGACGTGCTGGCGAAGAACCAGAACGCCGAGCTGCTTGACGCGCCAGCCGCCCTGGACGCAGCCAGCCTGTCCGGCGGCCTCCAGACGGGCCAGGCATCGACGGCCCAACTGTGGCCCCACATCCATTCGACCGATGCCATGTTCATGGCACTGATCCGCAAGAATTCCTAGAGAGGATGTCCATGGCCGACTGCTGCATCAACCCCAGTATCCTGTCCGCCGACTTCGCCAACCTGGAAGCCGAACTGGCCCGGATCCACAGCGCAGATGCCGTACACGTGGACGTGATGGACAACCAGTTCGTCCCCAACCTCACCATCGGGCTGCCGGTGGTGAAGCGGCTGCAGCAGGTATCTTCCCGACCGCTGGACGCCCACCTGATGATCTCGCGCGTCGATGAGTGGGCGCCGTCGTTCGCCGAGGCCGGACTGGACTCGGTGACCTTCCACCTCGAAGCTTCCTCCGCACCGGTGAAATTGGCCCGTGAGCTGCGGGCACGGGGCAGCAAGGCAGGTATGGCCCTGCGCCCCGCCACCCCGGTCGAAACCTGCCTTCCGCTGCTGAGCGAGATCGATCTGTTACTGATTATGACGGTGGAACCCGGGTTCGGCGGACAGGAATTCCTGGACATCATGCTGCCCAAGATCCGCCGCGCGCGGCAGGCCGCAGACGACGCCGGATCCGACCTCGCCATCCAGGTCGACGGCGGAATCAGCGACGACACCATAGGCCGGGCGGCCGAAGCCGGGGCCAATGTCTTCGTGGCCGGGTCCGCTGTGTACGGCGCCGATAACCCGGACCAGGCGATCAGCCGGCTCCGCGACACGGCCGAACGCGCGCGCGGCGGCTCATCTGTGGAATAATCAAATCAAACAACGTGCTCCGGGGTCGGTGTAAGTCCGAACCGGCGGTTATAGTCCGCGACCTGCTCCACGTTCAATGGCGCTGTGAAGGCGCCGCTGGCGGGAGTGGCTGAACCGGTGGAATTCCGGTACCGACAGTAAAAGTCTGGATGGGAGAAGCACGGTGCCATGGCCGGCACGGTTCCGCGAGGGACCAGCAGCCATGGACGCGACAACTGTCGTACCCCGGAGCCGCCGCAGCGGACCAGGGGAAAGGAAACGACAGGTGTTTGACTTCCTGCGGTGGCTCTTCGAGGCCAGAATCGAAATTGGCGACGGAGACTATCTCATACTCCGCGAGGTGCTGGGCAACATCTTCGGCCTGGCCAGTGCGGTCGGCGGTATGCGCCGCAAAATGTGGGCCTGGCCGGTCGGAATCGCCGGCAATCTGCTGTTACTGACAGTTTTCCTTGGTTCCCTGTTCGGGGCAGCGACACCGGCAACCCTGCTGGGCCAGGCAGGCCGCCAAATCATGTTCATCGCCGCGGCCGTTTATGGCTGGCGCAGATGGCGCAACACCGACACCGGATCGAACGCGGCCGTCATCCCCCGATGGGCCTCCAACCGGGTGCGGGCGATACTGGTGGTGGCAATGGTCATCGGCTCCGCCGCACTCACCCCGCTGTTCCGCGTGCTCGGATCCTATGAGCCCGTGTGGGCGGACGCATGGACCTTCGTCGGATCGCTGCTGGCCACGTTCGGGATGGCCAAAGGCTGGGTGGAGTTCTGGCTGATCTGGGTCGCGGTCGACGTCGTCGGTGTTCCACTGCTCTTCAGCGCCGGTTATTACGCTTCGGCCGTGATGTACCTGATCTACGGCATCTTCACACTGGCTGGATTCTTTGTCTGGTGGAGAGCTCAGAACCGTTCGGCCCGGAAGGCCACGGCAGAACCGGAGCGGATTCCGGCATGATACCCACAGCCACCACAGCCGCCGCAGCATGGAGCGTCGCCGAACGCGAAGCGATGGGCAGCGCCCTGCAGCTGGCAGTGCAAGGAGTCCGGGGAGCCAACCCGTTGGTCGGGGCAGTGATCCTGGATCCATCCGGCCGCACCATCGGCGAGGGGCACCATCGCGGCGCCGGGACGCTCCACGCCGAAACGGACGCCATTGCGGAGGCCCGGCGCCGCGGGGAAGAGCCGGCCGGGGCCACCATGGTGGTCAGCCTGGAGCCCTGCAACCACATCGGACGCACCGGGGCGTGCACTGAGGCCATCATTGAGGCCGGAATCAAGCAATTGATCTACGCGGTGCACGACACCAGCCATACCGCCGCAGGGGGAGCCGAACGGCTCCGCGCCGCGGATGTGCAGGTGCGCACCGGGCTGATGGAAGCCGAAGCCACAGCACTGAACAACCGCTGGTTCGACGCCGTCACGGCCGGCAGGCCGTTCACCACCTTGCATCTGGCGCAGACGCTGGATTCTCAATTGGCCGCCGCAGACGGGACCAGTCAATGGATCTCCGGCCCCGAATCACGCCGGGACAGCCATCAGCTGCGCCGCCGGATCGACGCGATCCTGGTCGGCACCGGCACCGTGCTGGCCGACAATCCGCGTTTGACCGCGCGAACTGCAGACGACGAACCCGCCGCCGAACAGCCGCTGCGGGTGGCGATGGGGCAGCGACCGGTTCCGGAGACGGCCGCGATGCGCGGCAGCGACGGCCGATTTGTGCAGCTCGAGACCCACGACCCGCGGGATGCCGGCGGCCAACTGCACGTGGCGGGAATCAGGCACCTGATGATCGAAGGCGGCGCGAAAATCGCCGCTGCCTTCCTGAAGGAACGGCTGGTCGATGAACTGATCATCTATCTGGCCCCGTCGTTGTTGGGACGGGGAATCGCGACCCTTGATGATCTGGGTGTCGGCACCTTGAACCAAGCACACCATTGGCGCTGGGACCAGGTCGGCGGAGCAGCCGTGCCACTGGGCAACGACCTGAGACTGCACCTGGAACCAAAACCACCGGAAACCGACAGGAAATCACCATGTTCACCGGAATAATTGCCGAAAAAGGCTCCGTCATTGAAATCTCGCACCCGCCCGGCACGGACAGCGGCGAACTCGTGCTGGAGGCGCCATCGTCGAGCGGCGGCCTGGAACCCGGTGGCTCCCTGGCCGTCAACGGGGTGTGCCTGACCGCAACGCAGATCCGCCATGGGCAGGTGCGCGTGGACGTGATGGGCGAGACGCTGCAGCGCTCGACCATCGGCGGGCTGCACCCCGGTGACGAGGTGAACCTTGAACGCTGTGTACCGGCGGGCGCCCGGCTCGATGGCCATGTGGTGCAAGGCCACGTGGACGGCGTCGGAACCCTGCTGGAACGCCGGCAGCACCCGCAGTGGCAGCTGCTGCGCTTCACCGTACCCGACTCTCTGGCGCGCTATATTGCGCCGAAGGGATCTATCGCCGTCGACGGCGTGTCATTAACAGTCACGGACGTCAGCGATCCGGACGCCGGGCAGGGGTGGTTTGAGGTCGGCCTGATCCCGACGACGCTTGATGAAACCCGGCTGGGCAGCCTGCAACCGGAGGACCCGGTCAATCTTGAAGTTGATGTTCTGGCCAAGTACACCGAAAGGTTGCTGGCGTTCGGCGGGAGGACGGCACAGTGACCGCCTCGAACAGGGCCGGGCTCGACCCCATCGAAGACGCAATAGCTGCCATTGCGGCGGGCCGGCCGGTACTGGTGGTGGACAACGAAGACCGCGAAAACGAAGGCGACATCATCTTCGCGGCCCAGTCCGCCACGGCCGCGATGATGGGGTGGACCATCCGGCACAGCTCCGGGGTGGTATGCGTGCCGATGACCGGAGAACGGGCAGACTTACTGCAGCTGCCGCCGATGGTCGCAGTGAATGAGGATTCCAAGGGCACCGCCTATACCGTCTCCTGCGACGCCGCTTCGTCAGTGACCACGGGCATCAGCGCCAGCGACCGGGCACACACGGCGAATGTGCTGGCCTCCGCCGCCTCGACGGCATCCGACCTGCACCGACCCGGGCATATTTTCCCCTTGCGGGCTGTTTCGGAAGGTGTGCTCTCCCGCGAGGGGCACACCGAGGCGGCCGTTGACCTGTGCCGGCTGGCGGGGTGCCAACCGGTGGGGGTGATTGCCGAAGTGGTTCGTGATGACGGTGAGATGATGCGCCTTGATGCATTACGCAGGTTTGCCCGCACCCACGGGTGCCTGCTGGTATCTATTGAAGACCTGGTCGCCTACCGGCGCCGCAAAGAAGGGTATGGTGCCGGAACGCCGGTTGCCGCAGGGGAGAGGAATTATCATGACTGATGCGCACGTGGATGTGACCGGTGTTGCCGGTCTCCAGGGCGGGCCGGAAGTGGCCTTGCCGACGGCATTTGGCACCTTCCGGGCGCAGGCCTGGCTCGACACCGCAGCCGGCGTCGAGCATTTCAGCGTCTCCGCGGCATCGGACACCACCGCGACCCCGTTGGTGAGACTGCATTCGGAATGCCTCACCGGCGACGTGTTCGGCTCCTACCGCTGCGACTGTGGAGAGCAGCTTGATATGGCGCTGGAGCTGATCCAGCAATATGGCGGCAGCCTGGTCTACCTGCGGGGCCATGAAGGCCGGGGCATCGGGCTGGCCAATAAGCTGCGCGCCTACGCGCTGCAGGAGGACGGCGCCGACACCGTTGAGGCCAACGAGCAATTGGGGCTCCCAGTCGATGCCAGGAACTACCAGGCAGCAGCGGCCATCCTCGCCGAACTGGGGCACCACCGGATCCGGCTGTTGAGCAATAACCCGGACAAGGAATCACACCTGCTCGAGTACGGGATCACCGTCGAGGAAATGGTGCCTGTCCAGGCACCGGCCCGGCAGCAGAACGAGCGTTACCTGTTGACCAAGCGGGACCGGATGAACCATAAGCTGTCACTGTTGACCGAACTGGACCAGAGGCTCAGCGCGGATCTGGAAGCCGGAACCGCCGATGTGGAGGAAGCACGATGAGCGGACACGGATCACCGGATATCAACCTGGACGCCGGCTCTGGTGCATCCGGCCTGAGATTGGCCATCGTCGCCTCCAGCTGGCACCGGACGATTATGGACGGCCTGGTGGACGGGGCGCAGCGGGCCGCTGCCGAGGCCGGCGTCCAGGAGCCGCTGCTGCTGCGGGTTCCGGGCAGCTTTGAATTGCCGGTGGCCGCGGCCCGGTTGGCGCCGCACTTCGACGCCGTCGCCGCCCTGGGTGTAGTGATCCGCGGGGGGACACCGCATTTCGACTACGTCTGCCAGGCCGCCACCGACGGGCTCACGCGGGTCAGTGTCGACAGCGGCATACCGGTCGGATTCGGTGTGCTCACGTGTGATGACGAACAACAGGGCCTTGATCGCGCCGGGCTGTCCGGTTCCAAGGAAGACAAAGGCCACGAGGCAGTGACCGCGGCGCTGGCCACGGCGCTCGCGCTGGCGCCGTGGGAAATGTCATAACCGCAACACAGCGCACCAGCGCCGATGACCGACCCGGTAAGGTAAGGCACGTGAAAAACTTCGAGGAACTCTTCGCCGAACTCAGCGAGAAGGCCGCCAGTCGTCCCGAAGGATCGCATACCGTGGCCGAACTGGACTCCGGAATCCACGGCATCGGCAAGAAGATTGTCGAGGAAGCCGCTGAAGTGTGGATGGCCGCAGAGTATGAGACAGACGAGGAAGCCGCGGCGGAAATCTCCCAACTGCTGTACCACCTGCAGGTGCTGATGATCTCCAAGGGTCTGCGCCTGCAGGACGTCTATAAGCATCTGTAGGGAGCGGCTGTTAACCTTGGCCGCTCCCGCCCTGACAAAGATGTGAGCCACAGACGACCGAAAGAAACCAAACATGTTGCGAGTAGCCGTTCCCAATAAGGGATCCCTATCCGAATCCGCATCCGAGATGCTCTCCGAAGCCGGATACCGCCAGCGCCGCGACCACCGGGAGCTGGTGCTGGTCGACGCCGAAAACGATATCGAGTTCTTTTTCCTGCGCCCGCGTGATATTGCCTTGTATGTCGGTGGCGGAACACTCGACGTGGGCATCACCGGCCGGGACCTGCTGCTGGACGCCGAGGTGAGCGCCGCGGAGCTGATGGCGCTCGGCTTCGCCGGGTCGACCTTCCGGTTTGCCGGACCTGCCGGTGAATTCAGCGACATTTCGCAACTGCACGGACGGCGCATCGCCACCAGCTACGACGGGCTGGTGCGGCGATACCTGCAGCAGCGGGGCATCGAAGCCTCTGTGATCCGCCTCGACGGGGCGGTGGAGTCGGCGGTACGGCTCGGCGTTGCGGATGCTGTGGCCGACGTCGTCTCCACCGGCACCACGCTGCGCGCTTCCGGGCTGGAAATCTTCGGCGAGACGATCCTGAATTCCGAGGCGGTCATGATCGGCCGCAGCGAGCATGACCAGCCGGCCGGCCTGGACGTGCTGCTGCGCCGCATCCAGGGCGTGCTGGTGGCCCGGCAATACGTGATGATGGACTATGACGTCCACATCGACCTGGCCGACGCAGCCTGCAATTTGACGCCCGGGCTTGAATCGCCGACGGTGTCGCCGCTGCGGGACAAGCAGTGGGTCGCCGTGCGTTCGATGGTGCGCAGGCAGGACACCAACAAGGTCATGGATGAGCTGTACGAACTGGGCGCCCGCGCAATCCTGGTCAGCAGCATTCACGCCTGCCGGATTTAGGAGCACGCATGAGTGTGGCGATCAGGGTCATCCCTTGCCTGGACGTTGATGCCGGCCGGGTGGTCAAAGGGATCAACTTTGCCGACCTGCGCGATGCCGGCGACCCGGTGGAACTGGCACATCGTTATGACCGTGCCGGAGCTGACGAACTGACCTTCCTGGACGTCACCGCCTCGTCCGGCGAACGGGACACCACCTTCGACGTGGTGGCCAGGACCGCCGAGGAAGTCTTCATTCCGCTGACGGTCGGCGGCGGCGTCCGTTCGCTGGCCGACGTCGGCCAGCTGCTGCGCTGCGGCGCCGACAAGGCGTCAATCAATACGGCCGCCGTGAACCATCCGCCGGTGATCGACGAAATCACCTCCCATTTCGGCGGACAGGTGCTGGTGCTGTCCCTGGACGCCCGGAGGGCGCCGGCCGGATTGACCAGGTCGGGGTTCGAGGTGACCACCCACGGGGGACGGAAAGGCACGGGCATTGACGCCGTCGCCTGGGCGGCCGAAGCGGCGGACCGCGGGGTGGGGGAGATCCTGCTCAATTCGATTGATGCCGACGGCACCAAGGACGGATTCGACCTGGAGATGATCCGGGCAATCCGCGCGGCCGTGAGGGTGCCGCTGATTGCCTCCGGCGGAGCGGGCGTGCCCGCGCACTTTCCCGAAGCGGTGGCGGCAGGGGCCGACGCGGTGCTTGCCGCCTCGATCTTCCATTTCGGACCCGACCACGCGCTGGCCGACGTGAAAAACGCAATAGCCGCCGCGGGCTACCCGGTCCGTCACGGGCCGTAGGAGTTGCCGGGACGAAGGGAGCGCCACCGGCTGTTACTGATTGTTACTGGCTGTTACTGCCTGTTATTGTCCTATCTCCGCGCTGTCCAGCAGTGCGACGGCGTCGGGCTCTCCTTCGAAGGTGACAAGTGCGTGGTTGCGCCGGCCGTGCGCATGCATCAACAATTCGCCAGGTTCACCCACAATTGCCACGGACACGGCGGAACGTTTGGCCACGTGCCGCGGTCCGGAGGGACGGACGAGGATGATGCCCAGATCCACTGACCGGTACAGGATCGCCGCGCGCTTGACGAGTTCATCCCACAACGCATCGGAATACTCTTCGTCGAGGGCGCGGGGAGCCCACCGTTCGGTGGCCCGCCGGACGTCTTCGGTATGCACGAAGTACTCGATGAGGTTCGCGCTCTTATCCAGCGCGGGAAGCCTCATGGGATTCAACATGGCTGGCCCGCCACGGAACTTCTCCACCAGCTTGCGGTAATCATCCGTGGCCCGCGATGACTCGGCCAGCTTGTGCGTCGCCTTGGTGCTGACCTGTGCCAGCGGTCGCGCCACCAGACCCGCGGCGACGGCGGGTCGGTGCTCCCTGAGATAGAGGTGGGCGGCCAGCTCGCGGGTCCGCCACCCGGCGCACAAAGTATCCGCATCCGGGCCGGCCGCCAGCAGCGTTTCGGCCAGGACTTCCCGGGACGGTTCCACGAAATGCATCAATGCTGAAACTAGCACGCAAGATGGCGAATGTCGCGGCGGAATCGCTGGGGCCGATAGAATCATCCCACGATGCCTACTGAAGAACCGCAACCTTTGCCTGCCCGCACCTCAGACGACGCCGTCGTCGCTGTCGACGCCGTCGACGCCGAGGGACGGCTGGCCTTCGAGTTGAAGAAGGACGACGCGGGCCTGGTTGCCGCGGTCATTCAGCAATTCGACACCCATGAGGTGTTGATGCTCGGCTGGATGGATGAGGAAGCCGTGCGGCGCACCCTCACCACCGGCCGGGTCACCTTCTTTTCCCGGTCCCGCCAGTCATATTGGCGCAAAGGGGATACGTCCGGGCATGTGCAGTGGGTGAAATCCGCCGCCTTGGACTGCGACGGCGATGCGCTGCTGGTCAAAGTCGACCAGGTCGGCGCCGCCTGCCACACCGGAACACGGACCTGCTTCGAAGGCCGGGACGTCGCCGCAGTTACCGGCCCGGACCGAGCCGATGATCAAGCAGCACCAGACAGGCCGGACGGCCCGGAAGAAGGACAAGCGTAAATGCAGGACTTGGGAGTCATCACCCCCTCACTGGCCGAATTCCGTTCCCTGGCCGGCGACCGCCGGGTCATTCCCGTGACGATGAAAGTCCTCGCCGACGCGCACACCCCGATCGGCCTCTACCGGAGGCTGGCCGAAGGGCAACCGGGCACCTTCCTGATGGAATCCGCTGCCAGCGGCGGCGTGTGGTCACGCTATTCCTTTATCGGAGCGGACTCGCGGGCGACGCTGACCACCAAAGACGGACAGGCGCATTGGCTGGGTGAACCGCCGGTCGGTGTGCCGCTGGATGGAAACCCCGTCGAAGCGGCCCGGGCCACCGTGCAGGCGCTGGGCACCGAACGTTTCGAGGACCTGCCGCCCTTCACGTCCGGATTGGTGGGCTTTTTCGGATGGGAGACGGTCCGCCACTGGGAACGGCTGACCCACCCGCCCGAAGATGATCTGGACCTGCCTGAGATGGCCATGTGCCTGGTGACTGATATGGCGGTCCACGACAACACCGATGGGTCGCTGCTGCTGATCGCCAACGCAATCAATTATGACGATACGCCGCACCGCGTGGACGAGGCGTGGCACGATGCAGTCCGCAGGCTCGAATCCATGCTCTCCAAGCTGGACTCCGGCGAAGCGGAACCTGTCACAGTGATGGGTCCGGACGCCGGCGACGCATCCGACCTGATGGCCCAGGTCCATCAAAGCTGGGAAGAGGACAAGTACCGGGCGGCCATCGAGCAGAGCAAGGAAGCAATCGTCGACGGCGAGGTGTTCCAGGTGGTGATCTCCCGGCGCTTCGAACTCGAGTGCTCCTCATCCCCACTGGACGTCTACCGCGTGCTGCGCCAGACCAATCCCAGCCCGTACATGTACCTCTTCTCCTTCCAGGACGCCGCCGGCCGCCCGTACTCGGTGGTGGGGTCCTCGCCGGAGGCGCTTGTCACCGTGACAGGTGACGAAGTGATCACCCACCCGATTGCCGGGTCCCGGCCGCGCGGCAAGACCCTGGAGGCCGACCGTCAACTGGCCGAGGACCTGCTCGCCGACGACAAGGAACGCGCCGAACATTTGATGCTGGTGGATTTGGCGCGCAACGATATCTCCCGTGTCTGCGAGCCCGGATCGGTGGACGTCACCCAGTTCATGGAGATCGAGCGGTTCAGCCACATTATGCATCTGGTCTCCACGGTGGTGGGGAGGCTGGATCCGGCCGCCAGCGCCTATGACGTGCTGGCGGCGGCTTTCCCGGCCGGAACACTGTCCGGTGCGCCAAAGCCCCGTGCGCTGCAATTAATCGATGAACTGGAACCGCACCGGCGCGGTGTCTATGGCGGCGTCGTCGGCTACTTGGATTTCGCCGGCGACATGGACATGGCCATCGCGATCCGTTCGCTGTTGCTGCGCAACGGCCGTGCCTATGTGCAGGCCGGAGGCGGAATCGTCGCGGATTCGGTGGTCGACGACGAGGCCGCCGAATCGGCGAACAAGGCTGCAGCTCCACTGCGTGCGGCGTGGCTGTCGGGAGGACTTAGTGGCGTGCACGACGACGGCGGGGCTGCCGGCCGTGCAGCGGCAACGGCGCAGGGAGGCCAACGATGAACCGGACACCTGCCTGGGCCCGTAAGTCCCGTGTCGTGCTGCTGACCATCGTCAGCGCCGGAATTGTCTTCGCCTCGACCACTCAGACCTGGCTTCACGTCGACCTGCCCGAGCAGGCGGTTCCCACCGAGGATCTGGCCATCCCGGGCAGTGATGCCGCGACAGCCGTCACTGCCTTGGCGCTGGTCGCGCTGGCCGGAGCAATCGCATCCACCATCGCCGGCCGGGTGCTGCGCACGGTGATAGGGGTGATTATTTTCGCTGCGGCGGGCGGCATCATCGCTTCAGCGCTGGCCGTGACCGTCAATCCGGCGTCGGCGGCCGAGAGCGAAATAGCGGAGGCTATCGGCATTATTGGAAGTTCCGCCCGGACGACAGTCACCGTCTTCCCCGCCATCGGCGTGGCCGGAGGCGGGCTGCTGGCGTTCAGCGCCGTCGTCGTGCTGGCGGCCGGCCGTTACTGGACCAGCAGTAAACGCTTCGAAACCAGCACAACCGGCACAACCGGCAAAGCCGATGGTGCCGGTGGGCCGGACACCGGGGATGGTTCCGCCACGGAGCCAGAGCCCGACGTCGATGAAATCGAAAGCTGGGATCAGCTGAGCCGAGGCAGCGACCCGACCGGCTGAACGGCCTGGCGAGCCAGCCGGCCGAACCACTGAGACGCAGCCTTGACGTCATGTGGCAGCTGCGATCTCAACGACGGAGAAACTGCGCGCCAGTAATGGCAGAATGGAATAAGGCATTTACGAATGAGGGAGATTCACCATGGGCGCCAACGCCACTGTCAATACCACTGAGTCAGCTGAAGCCCGTGCCGCCGCCGAAGCTGAACGTCACGCGGAACCGGTCGGGCACGGCAACACGCCGGCAGCTTGGACGCTGGTTGCCGTTGTGCTGCTCGGCTCCTTGATTTCCTGCATCGCCTTCGCCGTGGCGAACGTGCTGTGGTTCTGTATCGGGCTCGTGGTGATAGCCGTGGGCCTGCTGCTCGGCGGGATCATGCGCAAGGCCGGCTTCGGCGTCGGCGGTTCCAAGCTGAAAAACAGCGGACACTGAGCGTGAGTGTTCTCGACGACATCATAGAAGGGGTCAAAGAGGACCTGCAGGAGCGCAAGTCGGCCGTTAATACACTGCAGCTGCGGGACATCGTTGCGACCCAGCCTCCAGCGAAGGACGCGTATGCCGCCCTCGGTGGTGCTGATGATCCGCGGTCCCGGCTGCGGGTCATCGCCGAGGTCAAGCGGAAGAGCCCGTCCAAGGGCGAACTGGCCGACATTGGAGATCCCGCAGTGCTTGCCGGCCGATATGAAGCCGGCGGAGCTGCCGTGATCAGCGTACTGACCGAGCAGCGCCGTTTTGGCGGCTCGTTGGAGGATTTGGACGCGGTGCGGGCCACCGTCGACACACCATTGTTGCGTAAAGACTTCACGGTCGATGCCTACCAGGTGCTGGAAGCAAGGGCGCACGGCGCCGACCTGATCCTGCTGATCGTGGCGGCCCTGTCCGATGCACAGCTGGCCGAGTTGATGGGACTGTCCCATGAGCTCGGGATGAATGTGCTGGTGGAGGCGCACACCGTCGAAGAAGTCGAACGCGCGGCCGCCGCGGGCGCACGCATCATCGGCGTCAATGTCCGTAACCTGAAGACCTTGGAACTTGACCGGTCGGTCTTCTCCCCGCTGGCGGCAGCCGTTCCGCCCGGAACGCTGATCGTGGCCGAATCCGGGGTGCGCGACGTCGGCGACGTTGAGCAGTACGCTGCCCAGGGAGCCAATGCGATCCTCGTTGGCGAAGCACTGGTGAAGCACAATAGCCCGACCGAATCCGTCGAGGCATTCAGCCGGGCCGGAGCCGCGGTCATCGCGCAGAAAACAGCAGAGGGTGCCACTCATGACTGAACAGCCGCCGCGGCCCGACGGGGCAGAGACGGCAACCACCGACCCCGAGGCGGGCGATTCCGGGACCGGCCCGGCAGCGGCGTTCCTCGAAGGCCGCGACTCGCTGCGGAGTGCCACCGGGCCCTATTTTGGTGCCTATGGTGGCCGGTGGATGCCCGAATCGCTGATTGCCGCCCTCGATGAGTTGGAAACCACTTTCGAGAAGGCACGGGCGGATCCGGAGTTCACGGCCGAAATCAACCGGCTGAACCGGAGCTACTCGGGCCGGCCTTCATTGCTGACCGAGGCGGAACGGTTCAGCGAACACGCAGCCGGAGCGCGGATCTTCCTCAAAAGGGAGGACCTTAACCATACCGGGTCCCACAAGATCAACAACGTGATCGGGCAGGCGCTGCTGGCCCGCCGGATGGGGAAAACCCGGTTGATCGCCGAAACCGGCGCGGGACAGCACGGCGTTGCCAGTGCCACCGCGGCGGCCCTGATGGGGATGGAATGCGTTGTCTATATGGGGGCCGAAGACACCCGGCGCCAGGCATTGAACGTGGCGCGCATGGAGCTGCTGGGCGCCAAGGTGGTCCCGGTGGAGCACGGCTCGCAAACGCTTAAGGACGCCATCAACGAAGCGCTGCGGGACTGGGTGGCAAACGTTGACCACACCCACTACCTGCTCGGCACGGCTGCCGGGGCGCATCCCTTTCCGGCCATGGTGCGGTTCTTCCATGAAGTGATTGGCGACGAAGCACGTGAGCAGATCCGTGAACAGACCGGACGGCTGCCGGACGCGGTGTGCGCCTGCATCGGCGGCGGCTCCAACGCGATCGGGATGTTCCACGCATTCCTGGACGACCCCGGAGTGGAGATCTACGGTTTCGAGGCCGGCGGCGACGGCATCGACACCGGCCGCCACGCAGCCAGTATTACGCTGGGCAGGCCCGGGGTGCTCCATGGCGCGCGGTCCTACCTGATGCAGGACGAGGACGGGCAAACCATCGAATCCCACTCCATCTCCGCCGGACTTGACTATCCCAGCGTCGGACCGGAGCACTCCTACCTCGCCGATATTGGACGGGTGCAGTATGAGCCGGTCACAGATGCCGAAGCGATGGACGCCTTCCGGCTGCTGTGCCGCACAGAAGGCATCATTCCCGCTATCGAATCCGCTCACGCGCTGGCGGGGTCCCTGAAGGTGGCCAACCGCTGGGCGGCTCAGGGCGTAACGGGCGCCGGCCGCGACGTGGAAGCGGCGGTGATCATCGTCAACCTCTCCGGCAGGGGTGACAAGGACGTCGCCACTGCCGCTCAGTGGTTCGATTTGCTGGACAAGGACACAGCCGAACAGGCAGCGGCAGGAGAAGAACAATGAGCGTGCCCGTCAGCCAGGCCAGCAAGTCGGCCGCCGCCATCGACCGTGCCCGCCAGGCGGGACGGGCCGCCCTGATCGGCTATCTTCCGGCGGGTTACCCCGATGTCCCGGCATCCATCGAGGCAGCGGTTGCCTTGGCGGAGAACGGCGTGGACCTGATTGAAATCGGCGTCCCCTACTCCGACCCCGTGATGGACGGGCCGGTGATCCAGGACGCCACGGTCACTGCGCTGGCCAATGGGTTCCGGGTCAGCCAGTTATTCGACGTGATTGCTTCAATCACCGCACGCACCGACGTGCCGGTGGTGGTGATGACTTACTGGAATCCGGTGCTGAGGATGGGCGTCGACGAGTTCGCCCGCCGGCTGGCTGAAGCCGGGGGAGCGGGACTCATCACTCCGGACCTGGTCCCTGACGAGGCGGCGGAGTGGTTCGAAGTCTCAGACCGGCACGGACTGGACCGGATCTTCCTGGTCGCGCCTTCTTCGTCCACTGAGCGGCTGCACCGGACGGTGGAGGCGAGCCGCGGATTCGTCTACGCGGTGTCGCTGATGGGCGTTACCGGTGCCCGGAACGCGGTCAGCAGCGCCGCACGGAAGGTGGTGGACGACACCCACGCCGCCGGTGCAGCACGAGTGTGCGTCGGTCTGGGCGTATCCAACGCCTCCCACGTGGCTGAAATTGCCGAATATGCCGACGGCGTCATCGTCGGCACGGCTTTGGTGGCGGCACTGGCCGAAGGCGGCCCGGACGCAGTCGGAACATTGGCCGCCGAGCTCAGGACCGGACTGGACTAATCCGTCGCCGGCAGTACCGGCGACGATAAGCCACACCGCACCACAGGAAGCGAAATATGCACACTGCCGTTCATGCCCCTGCAAGCATTCCGAGTCCGGACTGGAACTCCTTCGACATCGGACCGCTGACCATACATGCCTATGCCCTGTGCATCCTCGCCGGCATCGCCGCGGCGCTGTGGCTGACATCGGTGCGCTGGAAGCGCCGCGGCGGCCCTGAAGACGCCATTTGGGATATCGCTATCTGGGCGGTGCCTTTCGGCATTATCGGCGGCCGGCTGTACCACGTCTTTTCCTCCCCGGACGCCTACTTCGGTCCCGAGGGCAATCTGTGGCTGATCCCGCAGATCTGGCTGGGCGGACTCGGCATCTGGGGCGCAGTACTGCTGGGCGCCGTCGGTGCCTGGATCGGCTGCCACCGTTCGGGCGTCAAGCTGAGCGCCTTTATCGACGCGGCAGCCCCCGGCCTGCTACTGGCCCAAGCCATCGGCCGGTGGGGCAACTGGTTCAACCAGGAGCTCTATGGCGGCCCGACGACGCTGCCCTGGGGCCTGGAAATCGACTCCGGCAATCCGGCCCTCCCGCCGGGGCTGCCGGCGGACACCTTGTTCCACCCCACCTTCCTCTATGAGTCGCTGTGGAACCTGGCCGGCGTGGCCCTGCTGCTGTTCTTGGATCGGCACTTCAAATTCCGCCACGGCCGGCTGTTCTGGCTGTATGCGGCGTATTACACGCTGGGCCGGGTCTGGATTGAAATGTTGCGCATTGATGATGCCGAAATCATCTTCGGCCTGCGGCTCAACGTGTGGACCAGCATCCTGGTGTTCCTCGTCGCTGTGGGCTTCTTCATTGGCCTCGGCCTGAAATGGCGCAACACCGGCGAACCGCGCACCGTCTACCTGCCCGGGCGGGAACCGGCCGACGAGGATCCGGGCCCCGACGACGAGAACCGCCCGGTGGCCGCCGATACGCCTGACGACAGCTCGGAGACCGCGGAGAGCCCCGCTGGGGAGGCGTCCGGCAAGTCCGGGGAGACCACTGCGGAAGAGGCGCCCGACGACGCCGGAGCTGAAAAAAACCATAACAATGCTGAAACGCCGGGTGGGGCGGAAGGCACCGGACATGCTACTGTCTCTGATACCCGAAGTGAGGACACCTCCTCCACGCTCGACCACCCTACCGAGCGCGATTCATAGATCTGCCGCAACAACAGGCAGCATCGTCAGCCACGTTGACGTGGCGCCCGGCACGGCTTGTGCTCCGACCGGCGGCGGGGCGTTGATTCCCCGTCAGCCGGGTGCATAACGGATACCGACCGGGGGCGCTCCACGCCCTGACCGTGCCGTAGAATTTATCCATTCCACGTGCCCGCCGCCGGCGGGCATGCGTGGGGCCAACGTTGTCCCCTCCACCGATCAGTTCAGGGGGAAGGACAAGCTATGACGACAGCGAGCACAACCGGCGCGACGAATCCATTCGAACGGTTTTCCACACTGCCCGCCGCCACGGGGTTGTATTCGCCCCAGCATGAAAAGGACGCGTGCGGGCTGGCGATCATCGCCACGTTACGCGGCGAACCGGGGCACGACATCGTCGAATCCGCACTGGCGGCATTGCGGAACCTGGAGCACCGCGGCGCCGTAGGCGCGGACGAAGGCACCGGCGACGGCGCAGGACTGCTGACACAGGTACCGGACGAATTCTTCCGGGCGGTCACCGGCTTCGACCTTCCGCGCGCCGGCGGCTACGTGGTGGGCACGGCCTTCCTGCCCACAGCGCGCGACGAACGGCATGCTGCGGTCGAGGGCTTCGAAGCGCTGGCCGCAGACGAAAATCTCGCCGTACTCGGCTGGCGGGACGTGCCCGTCACCGCCGACCTGGTGGGCGCCATGGCACGGGCCGGCATGCCGTTCTTCTCCCAAGTGTTCCTGGCACCGGCCGACGGGGCTATGCGAGCCGGCGACGCTGCGGGTGATGAGCTCGATGCCAAAGCCTTCCGGGTGCGCAAGCGTGCCCAGAACAAGCACGGTATCTATTTTCCGTCGCTGTCATCGAAGACCATCGTGTACAAGGGAATGCTGACCACGGCCCAGCTGGAGCCGTTCTATCCCGACCTGTCCGATCCGAGGTTCAAGACCAGGCTCGGCATAGTGCACTCGCGGTTTTCGACCAATACCTTCCCGTCGTGGCCGCTGGCGCAGCCGTTCCGCAGCATTGCCCACAACGGCGAAATCAATACGGTCAAGGGAAACCGGAATTGGATGCGGGCCCGGCAGTCCCAATTGGCCAACCCGCTGCTGGGCGACGTTCCCGAAGAGCTGTACCCGATCTGCACCCCCGGCGCCTCCGACTCGACATCGTTCGACGAAGTCGCCGAGCTGCTGATGCTCTCCGGGCGGCCGATCACCCACGCCATCATGATGATGATCCCCGAGGCGTGGGAGAACCATACGACGATGGACCCCGCCCGCCGGGCTTTCTACCAATACCATTCAATGCTGATGGAACCGTGGGACGGGCCCGCCGCCGTCTCCTTCACCGACGGGGATCTGGTGGGCGCGACGCTGGACCGCAACGGTCTGCGCCCGGGACGGTACTGGGTAACCGAAGACGGCCTGGTGGTCTTCGCCTCCGAAGTGGGGGTACTCAACATCGACCCCGCCAAGGTGGTGAAGAAGGGACGGGTCTCTCCGGGCAAGATGTTCCTGGTCGATACAGCCGCCGGCCGCATTGTCGACGACTCCGAGGTCAAGGCGGAGGTGGCTGCGGCCAACCCGTGGGCCGAATGGCTCAAGGACAACATGGTCTCGCTGCAGGACCTGCCCGACCGTGAACACGTGACCCATACTCCCGCCTCCATCAGCCGGCGCCAGCGCACCTTCGGTTACACCGAGGAGGAGCTGCGGGTCCTGCTCGGGCCGATGGCCGCCACCGGCGCTGAGCCGCTCGGCGCCATGGGATCGGACACGCCCATTGCCGTGCTGTCGGGCCGGCCCCGGCTGCTGTTCGACTACTTCGTGCAATCCTTTGCCCAGGTGACGAATCCGCCGCTGGATTCCATCCGCGAAGAGTTGGTCACCTCGATGCATACGTCCGTCGGTCCCGATGGAAACCTGCTGAACCAGGAGCAGGTCCAGGTCAAACAGGTCGAGCTGACATTTCCGGTCATCAATAATGACGAGCTGGCCAAGATTGCCAATCTGGAAACGGACGACGGCGGCCGCGCCGCCATGCGGGTGCGTGGGCTGTACCGGCCCGACGGCGGCGTGGCCTCGCTGCGCGCCCGGCTGGCCGAGATCTGCGAGAAGGTTGCGGCCGCAATGAACCGCGGCGTGCAGCACGTGGTGATCTCGGACCGGGATTCCAATGCGCAGTGGGCGCCGATCCCGTCGCTGCTGCTGCTCTCGGCGGTGCACCATCACCTGTTGCGCAGCGCCAACCGGACGAAGACCTCGCTGGTGGTGGAGGCAGGCGATGTGCGCGAGGTCCATCACGTCGCCGCGCTGATCGGCTATGGCGCTTCGGCGGTCAATCCGTACCTGGCGATGGAAAGCTGCGAAGAACTGGTTCGCAACGGTGACGTCGAAGGCGTCACCGAGGCCGAGGCGGTCAACAACCTGATCAAGGGCCTGGGCAAGGGCGTGCAGAAGATCATGTCCAAGATGGGGATCTCCACTGTCGCTTCCTACTGCGGCGCCCAGACCTTTGAAGCACTCGGCTTGTCCCAGGACCTGGTCGACGAGTTCTTCTCCGGCACCGTTTCCCAGCTCGGCGGGGTGGGGCTCGACGTCATCGCCGCGGAAGCCGCGGCCCGGCACGGCGCCGCCTACCCTGACGACGAGGTGGAACAGGCCCACCGGCCACTGGAGAACGGCGGCGAATACCAGTGGCGCCGCGAGGGACCGCCCCACCTGTTCAACCCCGAGACGGTGTTCCGGCTGCAGCACGCCACCCGCGAGCGCCGGTACGACATCTTCAAGGCCTACACGCGAGGTGTCGACGACCAGTCAAGGGAGCTGATGACCCTGCGCGGGCTGCTGCAGTTCGACGCGGGGGACCGTGAGCCGGTGCCGTTGCAGGAGGTGGAGCCGGTCTCCAGCATCGTCAAGCGGTTCTCCACCGGTGCGATGAGCTACGGCTCGATCTCCCGCGAAGCCCATGAAACACTCGCCGTCGCGATGAACCGGCTGGGCGCGAAGTCCAACACCGGTGAAGGCGGCGAGGACGTGGAGCGGCTGCTGGACCCCGAACGCCGCTCTGCCATCAAGCAGGTGGCCTCGGGCCGGTTCGGCGTGACAAGCCTCTACTTGACCAACGCCGACGACCTGCAGATCAAGATGGCCCAGGGTGCCAAACCCGGTGAGGGCGGCCAGCTCAGCGCGCAGAAGATGTACCCGTGGGTGGCCAGCACCCGGCATTCCACGCCGGGTGTCGGGCTGATTTCGCCGCCGCCGCACCACGACATTTACTCCATTGAGGACCTGGCGCAGCTGATTTACGACCTCAAGCGCTCCAACCCGTCCGCCCGGGTGCACGTCAAGCTGGTCTCGGAAGTCGGCATTGGCACCGTGGCGGCCGGCGTGACCAAGGCCAAGGCCGACGTCGTCCTCGTCTCCGGGCACGACGGCGGGACCGGGGCCAGCCCGCTGAATTCGCTCAAGCATGCGGGAGCGCCGTGGGAACTCGGCCTGGCCGAAACCCAGCAGACGCTGATGCTCAACGGCCTCCGCGACCGTGTGGTGGTCCAGGCCGACGGCCAGCTCAAGACCGGCCGCGACGTCGTCATCGCCGCCTTGCTGGGCGGTGAGGAATTCGGCTTCGCCACCGCGCCCCTGGTGGTCTCCGGCTGCGTCATGATGCGGGTCTGCCACCTGGACACCTGCCCGGTGGGGGTCGCGACCCAGAATCCGCTGCTGCGGGAGCGTTTCGGCGGCAAACCGGAGTTCGTGGTCAACTTCTTCGAGTTCCTCGCCGAGGAAGTGCGTGAGATTCTCGCCGAACTCGGGTTCCGCAGCCTCGAGGAGGCCATCGGGCACGTCGAGTGCCTTGACACGCGTGAGGCGGTGGACCATTGGAAGGCCGACGGGCTGGACCTGGATCCCATCCTGCGGCCCATGATGTTCGACGACGGCGCTCCCCGCCGCAATATGCTGCCCCAGGATCATAATCTCGACAAGCACTTCGACCAGCAGCTGATCACCCTCAGCGCCGAAGCCCTGACCGACCGGAAGCCGGTGAAGATCGCCGTCGACGTGCTCAACACGGACCGTTCCGTGGGCACCATGCTCGGCCATGAGGTGACCAAACGCTACGGCACCTCCGAGCTGGCCGCCGGCACCATTGACGTCACCCTGACGGGGCAGGCGGGCCAGTCGCTGGGCGCTTTCCTGCCGGCGGGCATCACCCTGCGGCTGTGGGGGGACTCGAACGATTACGCGGGCAAGGGACTCTCCGGCGGGCGGATCGTGGTGAGGCCGGACAAAGCCAACGCGTTCGACACCGAGCGGAACGTCATCGCCGGCAACGTGATCGGCTACGGAGCCACCAGCGGGGATATGTTCCTGGCCGGACAGGTCGGGGAGCGCTTCCTGGTCCGCAACTCCGGGGCGACGGCTGTCGCAGAGGGGATCGGCGACCACGGTTGCGAATACATGACCGGGGGCCAGGCCCTGATCCTCGGCGGCACCGGGAGGAACTTCGGGGCCGGGATGTCAGGCGGTACTGCTTTCGTGCTGGACTTTGAACCCAGCCGGTTGAACAAGCAGGCCCATGAGGCAGGCGATCTACTGCTGCTGGAACCGGACGCCGAAGACCAGGACATCATCCACCGGCTATTGAGCGAACATGTGGCCGAAACCCGGTCCCGGCTGGGACACCATTTGCTGAACGACTTTGCATCCACCATCGGCCGGATCACCAAGGTGATGCCGCGCAATTTCGCTGCCGTGCTGCAGACCCGCGCCGATGCCATCGAAGAAGGGCTGGACCCCGACGGCGATGAAGTGTGGAACCGGATCCTGGAGGTAACCAGTGGCTGATCCACGCGGCTTTATGAAAGTCACCGAGCGCGAAACACAACCCAAGCGCCCGGTGCCCGTGCGCATTATGGACTGGAAGGAAGTCCAGGAAGCCCAGGATCGCGATACCCTGAAGCGCCAGGCGGGACGCTGCATGGACTGCGGCATTCCCTTCTGCCACCAGGGCTGCCCGTTGGGGAACCTGATCCCGGAATGGAACGACCTGATGCGCCGGGGCAAGGGCGAGGAGGCGATTGAACGGCTGCACGCCACCAATAACTTCCCCGAATTCACCGGCCGGCTCTGCCCCGCGCCCTGCGAATCGTCCTGTGTGCTGGGCATCAACCAGCCTGCAGTGACGATTAAGCAGATCGAGGTGTCAATTATCGATGACGCCTTCGAAAACGGATGGGTGGACACGTACGAGCCGCCGCGGCTGACCGGCCAGACGGTCGCCGTCGTCGGTTCAGGTCCGGCCGGGCTGGCTGCCGCCCAGCAGCTGACCCGCACCGGCCACACGGTGGCCGTCTACGAACGGGACGACCGGATCGGGGGGCTGCTGCGCTATGGCATTCCCGATTTCAAGATGGAGAAAGAGCACTTGGACCGCAGGCTGCGGCAAATGCGCGCCGAAGGCACGCGGTTCCGCGCCGGCGTCACTATCGGCACCGACATCACCTGGGACCAGCTGCGGCGCCGCTATGACGCCGTCGTGATAGCCACCGGGGCCACTGTCCCGCGCGACCTGCCGATTCCCGGACGGGACCTGGACGGGGTCCATTTCGCCATGGATTACCTGGTGCAATCCAACCGGGCCACGGCAGGAGACGAGGTGCCCGGGCAGATTGATGCCAGGGACAAGCACGTCGTCATCCTCGGCGGCGGCGACACCGGGGCGGATTGCATCGGCACCGCCCACCGGCAGCAGGCGGCCTCGGTGACCACGCTGGCGATCGGACAGCAGCCACCCACCGAGCG
The DNA here is from genome assembly GCF_000430705.1 of Arthrobacter castelli DSM 16402. Lineage (GTDB taxonomy): Bacteria > Actinomycetota > Actinomycetes > Actinomycetales > Micrococcaceae > Arthrobacter_C > Arthrobacter_C castelli. The sequence goes on along the minus strand of NZ_AUMN01000002.1, from coordinate 338,883 downwards.
GGCGCCTCACCAGCCGTGGCCGACCGTCCCGACGCTGTTCGAAATGGCCTCTGCCCATGAAGAAGGCGGCGAACGGACGTTCCTGGCCTCCACGGTGGAGTTCCTCGGCGAAGACGGAGTGCTCACAGGCATTAGGGTGGCAGAGACAGACTTCGTCGATGGCAAGCGCGTGCCCCAACCCGGCACCGAACGGGATATCCCGGCGGACTTGGTATTGCTGTCCCTCGGTTTCACCGGCCCCGAGCATGACGGCCTTCACACGGTGTCGGCCCGATTCGATGACAAGGGGAACGTGGAACGCGACGGCTATTACATGACGGCCACTGACGGGGTCTTCGCCGCCGGAGATGCGGGCAGGGGGCAATCGCTGATTGTCTGGGCCATCGCCGAGGGCCGGGCGTGTGCCGCCGCCGTCGACAAGTACCTGACAGGCGCCACGCGCCTGCCTGCGCCGGTCGCGCCCACCGACCGATCCATCACGGCGCTGTAATGTAGACGACAGTAGACACACAGCAGACAAACAGCGAAAAAGACGACTAATAGGCTAGGTGCATGAGACGAGCGAAGATTGTTGCAACTTTCGGCCCGGCGATTTCCAGCTACGAGAACACCCTCGCGGTGCTCGAAGCCGGCGTCGACGTGGCACGGATGAATATGAGCCATGGTGACCACACCGTCCATGACGGCACATATTCGAACGTGCGCAAGGCCTCCGAACACCTGGGCAAGGCCGTGGGAATCATGGCGGACCTGCAGGGCCCGAAGATCCGGCTGGGGCGTTTCGCCGATGGTCCGCATGCGCTCGAAACAGGCGACCGCTTCACCATCACCACCGAAGACGTCGAAGGCACCGCCGACATCTGCTCGACGACGCATGAGGGCCTGCCCGGCGATGTCAGCCCGGGGGATCCGGTGCTGATCGACGACGGCAAGGTTGCCCTGAGGGTGGTCTCCGTCGACGGCCCGAGGGTATTGACCGAGGTGGAGGTGGCAGGAACGGTCTCCAACAACAAGGGGATCAACCTTCCCGGTGTCGCCGTCAACGTGCCTGCGCTGAGCGACAAGGACGAGGACGACCTGCGGTGGGCCGTCCGTCGCGGCGTGGACCTGGTGGCACTCTCCTTCGTGCGGAACGCGGAGGATATCGACCGGGTGCACGAAATCATGGACGAGGAAGGCCGCCGGACACCGGTGATTGCCAAAATCGAGAAGCCGCAGGCGGTGGATCATCTCGAAGACATCATCGACGCCTTCGACGCCATCATGGTGGCCCGTGGAGACCTCGGCGTCGAACTGCCGCTCGAGGAAGTTCCGCTGGTGCAGAAGCGCGCGATTGAAATGGCGCGCCGCTGGGCCAAACCGGTGATCGTCGCCACCCAGGTGCTGGAGTCAATGGTCGACAGCCCGCGGCCCACCCGGGCCGAGGCCTCCGACTGCGCCAACGCCGTGCTGGACGGCGCCGACGCGGTGATGCTGTCCGGCGAAACCAGCGTAGGTGAATACCCCATTGAAACGGTCGAAACGATGGCGCGGATCATCGGGGCCACCGAGGTGGAGGGGCTGGAACGGATTCCTCCGCTGGGCAGCGAGCCCCGAACGCGCGGCGGCGCCATCACCCGCGCTTCGGTGGAAATCGCCAATCAGCTGGACGCAAAGTACATCTGCACTTTCACCCAGTCCGGCGATTCCGCCCGCCGGCTGTCGCGGCTGCGTCCCTTGAAACCGGTGTTCGCCTTCACGCCGGTGGACCAGGTCCGGTCCCAGCTGTCGTTGACGTGGGGCATCCAGCCGCTGCTGGTCGACTTTGTCAGCCACACCGATGCCATGACCGCACAGGTGGACCAGATCCTGTTCACCAAGGGGCTGGTCGACCGGGACGACCTGGTGGTGATTGCCGCCGGTTCACCTCCGGGACAGGCCGGATCCACGAACTCCCTGAAGGTCCACAAGGTGGGGGACGTGGCCGACGCCGGCATGCTGCCCGAGGGGGCAGAGCGGCAAAGCGTCAAGGAAAAGGTCGGTCCCTGGCCCGAGGCGCAGAAGCAGCGCTAGGGGCAGGGGACAGGCAGTCCTCACAGGTCGACGCGGGCCGGTCCCGGCGACGGTATGCCGCCGCCGGGACCGGCCTCGTCCGGCCGGGGAGTAAGTTGCGCCGAAATCCGGTCCTTTGTACCTGGAGGCGGGGCTTTTACTCCCGGCACGCACCAATGGCGGGACTACGTCACCTGGTTGATGATCGTCTCGGCGACTTCGCGCATGCTCAGGCGGCGGTCCATCGACGTCTTCTGGATCCAGCGGAAGGCCTCCGGCTCGGTGAGTCCCATATTGTTGATCAGCAGGCTCTTGGCACGCTCCACGAGCTTCCGGGTCTCGAACTGCTCCTTGAGGTCCGTCACCTCGGACTCCAGCGCCTTGATCTCGTCGTGACGCGAGAGCGCCACTTCCATGGCGGGCATCAGATCCGAGGGAGTGAAGGGCTTGACGACGTACGCCATGGCGCCGGCGTCCCGGGCGCGTTCCACCAGTTCCTTCTGGCTGAACGCGGTCAACAGCACCACCGGGGCGATCCTGGCCATGACAATCTTCTCGGCGGCGGTAATTCCGTCCATCACCGGCATCTTCACGTCCATCAGGACCAAGTCGGGCTGAAGCTCGGTGGCCAGTTCGACAGCCCGCTCGCCGTTGTCCGCTTCGGCGATGACGTCGTAGCCCTCGCCGCGGAGAATTTCGACGATGTCCAGGCGGATTAAGGTCTCATCTTCGGCAACGATGATGCGGCGCGATGGGGCGGACTCGGTTGGCTCAGGCACTACAGGCTCCCTTGACTACAGTCATTACACAAGAATCGGGCCGTCGGCGGCCGTCGGTTCACACAAACAGCCTATCGGGATGTAGAGTAGTTTGGCGTACTCGGAGACAGTGAAGATTACCTCAATTGAGTGATGATCCACTGTTCCGGCCCGAATGGCGGAATAGGCAGACGCGCTGCACTCAAAATGCAGTATCGAGAGATGTGTGGGTTCAAGTCCCACTTCGGGCACCGTGTTTCCCTCTGGTCAGCGACGTATACTGCCCTGATGAATCGCCACATTCGCTACACCACGCCGTCGGAAATGGCCCTCGCCATCGTCAGCGCCTTCGCTGGCACTGGTCGGGTGAAGATGTTCCTGTCGCGTCAGGTGCCGAAGGGGCTGGTGACTGTGTTCGATTCCTCCATTGTGGTGAACATGCGCTGCATCGTCTCGGTGTCGTTGAGGTGGGGGAACGGCTCGTCGACCGGGGCCTCGACGCCGAGGAAATCGCACAGAGGACCCCAGCCGTCTCTGGCTGAGAACATCAGGAGGCGGTCGCTCGGCGCGGTCGCGCGGACCCGGTCGGTGTGAGCATTGAATGCCTGTACGGCCTCTTCGTCGGTCATCGAGTTGCCATGCGGTAGGGCAAGGCCCAGCCGTTCCTGCGCAGCTCTCGACATCAGCGGCATGAGGTCGGAGAAGCCCTGCAGCGGTTCGGGTATGCGGTCTAAGTCCATCTCGGATGGATCGGGGAATGCGTTGCGCACGCTGGCATGCCAACGTTTGGGGTCGCGGACGGTGAGGATGATCTTTGCGTCCGGGTAGGCCCGGGAGAGTTCCTGCCAGTAGATTGAGGCCGGGAAGTCCACGGCCGCCCGGTAGCCGGCGAAGACACGATCCCAATCGGGGGAGTCACCTGTCATCACGGACTTCCACCGTTCGATGTGCTGCGGGTTCTGCATCAGTTCGAACATGTGGTAGCAGGGGTCGAACCCGAGGCGCTCCAACGCGGCCTTGAGTGAACTGGTTCCCGTGCGCGGCAGCCCGGCTCCGATGACTTTTAGCAATGAATTTCCTTTCTCTGTCCTTGCGGCGCACTCGTGGCATACCCGTCCACGAGCAGCGGCTGATGCGTCTATTGACTGCAGAAACTGGCTACGAATGTTGTGGTCAGATTAGTCTACGGGTTCAGTGCCCTCTGCCCCGTCCAAGGAGAGTCCGACGCCTTTGGTCAACGTGACCGCATGGGGACTGACCACTTTCGGTCCCGATCAGCCGTGCGAAACCAGTGCGCCGCTGCTGGAGTGGCTGGGCACGACCGGCGCCGGCAAGGTGGCCATCCACCTCTTCTGTTGTCGCTATGGCAGGAGGTTCCCTGAACGGACTCGTCCTTGTCAGAGGTACACGCTATCCTCAGCAATATGGATGCTGCGCAGATGCAGAAAAAGCTCGAGCTGTCAGCAGATGAGGATTTCATCCTCACCGCATGGCAGTACCGGATGATGCAGCGCGACATTGCCGCCTCGAAGGGCAAGCACCTCCCGTCGAAGCGAAACGCTCGCGGGCCCTCCTCCTCATCATCGACCTGTACGGCTTTGAGCCGTGGGTCGAGGGTAAGTGGGACAAGGGCGTCCGCGCCGATTGCCTCTCCGAGGCTCATCACGCGATGGATCAACTGCATCCCGAAGACCTCGACGCGGTAGAAACTGCATACAAGGACGCGATCAAGACCCTATCGAAGTCGGGTTCGTGGAAGAAGATCGCGCTCTTGGCAGGCGCCGGACTTGGCCTCGGGGCACTGACTGGTGGCCTTGCGGCACCGGCAATTGCGGGAGCATACGGAACGCTTGTGCTTGGTTACACGGGTGCGGTCGCCACCTCGGCCGGCATGGCCGCGATTGGTGGCGGATCCCTTGCAGCAGGTGGTTTCGGGATGGCTGGTGGCGCTGCTCTCATCACCAGTTTCGGCGGCGCAGTCGGCGCCGGCGCGGCGACGCTGGGCGGTAAGACGACCGGCTTCACTGCCGTCCGTGTCGCGGCTGACGCGATTCGACTTCACGTGGTCACCCAGCTCGTCCTTCGAGACGTCGATGGCAACGAGGAAGCAGCTAAAGCGGTCATCGTCAGCCTTCGGGAACGAGTCGCGAACCTCGGCGGCACAGTTGCAGCTCTTGCCGAACGTATTGAGGACCTTCGTGTGCAGCTTGAAGCTAAGAAGGAAGAGGTGGACGCGGAGCAGACACGTCGCCTGGAAGCTGAAGACCGCGCCGGCCGCTTTCGAGCGGTCGCGAGTCGCCTGCGGGAACGTGTTGCCGGTTCCGACGATGGGGAGCTCCAGGCGCTGCTTGCCGAACTCGACGACGTCGAAGGAAAGAAGAAGACCGTTTCGAGACTCGCTGAGGGAGTTACTGCTCTGGCCACTGACCTTGAGGAGGCGGCATGAGCACTGACAATGGTGATCGCGCGGACTGGCGTTCGCCGATCGATGCTGACCTTGTCGGGAATCTCGACGCCCTGATGCGCGACCTCGACGACATTGAAGCGACCGCTACGGCGGCCCTATCGGATCAGCCGATGGACCGGTCGACGGCACAGCGCATGGCCTCCGCCCCGAAGCGCCTCACGTACGGCGAGCTCACGACATACAACCAGGAGCGTCGCAGGGTCCAGGCGTGGGGCGAGGCCGAGATAGCCGATATTCTCGACCCGGTTGCGTTGAAGCACCTTGATGAGTGGCGGAACGCCCAGAGGATTGCTTGGGAACGCAGCGACCTCATAGTCGTCGGCGTTGCCGGCCTTCTCGGAGCTCTCGCGACCCTGTACGACACGCAGATCGACACCGCAGTCCTCGAAGGCCTGTCTTGGTTGAAGAAAAGCAACCTGCTGAGCCAGTGGGAAAGGGACGCTGCCCGGCTTTCCATCGATTACACGGGCCCGAAATTCGGCGGACCCGCTCACAGAGCTCGTTCCGCAGGCCACGACATCGGCCGGTTCTTCAACGCCCTCAATCAAGTGCGTACTGGAACCTTCGAAGGGACCAGGTGGGAGGATGGGCAACGGGTCGTCGAACAAGTGGCAACGACTCGTTCCGGGATGCCGTTCGCGAACGCACCCGAGGCACACCTGGCGCTGGCGTTGTTGCTGAAGCACTGGGCCGCAGACTTCGTCACTCCGATGAGTCTGCCGTTGCCTGGCTGGACTCTTCTCTACGAAATGCCGGACCGCGAGCTGCGGAAATTCGCACACGATGCTTATGCTGGCACAAATGCGGGAGACGGCCTGAACCTTCGCTCGGGGCTCCTCTCGCCTGGCCTCGGAATGGTCACCACCGAGGTGATCATTCGGACTCATACGCATTTGTCCGCGTATTGCAAGACGGGTACTCCACGTCTTGCGACGGCTGCCGCTGCTAAGCGCACTGAGATGCTGCTGGCATCTCATGCCGTTGCCGGGGCAGTCAGCTTGTCGAAGACCGCAGCCGCAGCCGCGGCTGGCGAATCGCTTGTGGCGGCACGGCACCTCAATATCCCGGCGTTGTTGCGGATCGGGATTCTGTCGTTGACAGTGCGCTCCGACGCCGTAGCTCGAGCGGCTGCCGGGGCCCCGCCCTGGAAGCAACTCCTTGAGGATGAAGCCGCCACATGGACCCTGCCCGAGGCAGCCGCCATCATAGACCTGCTTGTTGCTCAAGACCCTGCGCATACCGTCGGCGGGGATATGTAAGAACGTGGCCACCCTTACGGAAGGTCCACGGGATCCTGGCTGTAATTGCCGGTCCAGACGGCCCGCGAACCGGCCTCACCGATGAGCACCACCTGGGTGACCGTCCCGGCTGCTACTGCCACGGTCACCAGCACCGTCACCAGCATGAGCGCCCTGCCGGTGGACCCTCCGACGGCGCCGCGGCGCTTCGTGGCGAGCCGAGTCCCACCGGACCCGGTTCCCGTCGACCGGGTCACGCGGCTGTCCGGGCGGTACATGTCGGTTGCTTCCCGAGGTTGCGGCCGATACCGGAACCAGAGCCACTGACCGACGGCCAACAGGGCCACCGCAGCGACCCACCATTCCAGGTTCCGTCCGCGGGCGATATGCTCCTCGAGCACCGGGGTGTGCACCACCCGCAGTGCCAGCCATTCGCCTGCCAGCTGGGTGGCCGGCACCACTGCGGCGGCCAGCACCGCCAGCAACGGCGTCACCACCCCGAGCCGGCGGCGCGCCGTCGGCCACACCAGGCTCAACACCGTGCACAGTGCCGCCACGGGAACCAGGATCACGGTCACATGCAGCAGCAGGATATGGGCCGGCAGCCCGTTGATCTCGTACAGCATGGGTGTGCTCCTTCGCGTGTTGGGCGACTGGTCCTCTGGCCGTTGATACGCAATGGGCGTCTAATAGGTTCACCGGCGAAGGGTGTTCGACACCGGTCGACCGGGACGCCGGTGAACCGAGGGGATCTGCGCGCCGTAGTAGGGGAGGAGGACGAGGATGCCCGATCAGGCCGAGGCGTTGCGCATGCTCTACGATCAGCATGCCCCGGAACTGCTGCGCTTTGTCACCCGCCTGACCCAGGACAGGGCGTTGGCCGACGACGTCGTCCAGGAGACCCTGCTGCGGGCGTGGCAGCGGCCTGCCGTGCTGGAGCGTCCGGAACCGGCGCTGCGCGCATGGTTGTTCACGGTGGCCCGCCATTTGGTCGTCGATGACCGGCGCAGCGCCCGTCATCGGCACGAGATCGGCACGGACCGGCCGCCGGACCAGTCGACGCGGGACCGCAGCGACGAAGTCCTCGACACGTGGCTGGTTGCCGAAGCCTTGTCGACCCTCAGCCGGGAACATCGGGAGGTGATCGTGGCCGCCTACTACCGCGGTGAATCAACCGTCGTGATCTCCGAGCGACTGGATATTCCCGAAGGGACCGTCAAGTCGCGAATGCACTATGGATTGCGGGCACTGCGGCTGTCCCTGCAGGAGAAAGGAGTGACACGGTGACCGATCGTGATCCGGACCATGTCCAGTCCCAGTCCGACCCGTTCCGGGAATGGGATGCCGCCTATGTGCTCGGCTCCTTGACGCCTGCCGATCGGGCGGCGTACGAGGCGCATCTGGCCGAGTGCCCACGCTGCAGCGCCGCCGTCGCTGACCTGGCAGGACTGCCCGGCATTCTGGCCGCCGTCCCGCACGACGAAGTGCTCGCACTCGCAAGCAACGAAGCGGACGGACTCGACGAGGCCGGAGGCACCGCGGATGGAGTCACAGCCAGACTCGACGCGGAAGGAACCGCCGCGGGTGCCGAACGCTCTGCGAACATTAGGTCCCTGGGCGCGCGGGTACGACGTCGGCAGAACCGGTGGCTACTGGCCGCGGCCTCCGCCGTCGTGGTCGCAGGCGCGGCCTCCGCGGCAATCACCGTGGCGGTCACCGGCGGAAACCAGACGGGCCCGCAGGCCGGACCTTCGCCGGGCACCACCGCGTCGTCGACGGCAAGCCCGACGGCGGGGCCGACCGGGAGCGAGGGCAGCACCTTGGCCTTCCACTCTGTCGCACCGAGCCCGCTGAGTGCCGAGGCCAAGCTGATCTCGAAACCATGGGGCTCCCGCATCGAGGGAACCTGCCGATACCCGGCCACCGGCCGCTATAACGGGCCCGGAGGGCCGGCATCGCCCGGGCCGGGACCATCGGGCTCCGGGACGGATAACCGTTACATCATGGTGATCGTCGACGACGACGGCGCCGCGGTGAAGGCGGCCAGCTGGCGGGCCGCGCCGGGCAGCGTGGTGCGCCCGACCGCGACCACGGCCGTGCCGGCAACGGATATCCGCAGTGTGGAGATCCGAGCCGCCGGCAGCGGCGAGGTCCTGCTCCGTGCCACTGCCGGTCAGTGACGTCGGTCCCGGAAGACGTGCCCGGACGGGGAGAGGGATCGCCCCGGCATCGCTGTCCGCGCCGCCGGCAGCCAGCCCGGCAACGCGTGGTCAGTACCCGCCGCCGGAGTCCATGGGCATCTCGGTGATCTTGTCCCCATTGGGAGCCAGCACCCACCAAATGTCATTGACACCCTGGCCCGTGACGTCCCCGGCGGCGGTATCCTGGGCGAACGTGTACACCGGCAACCCGTCCACGGTGACCTGCAGAGTCCCGTCCTTGCGGGTAATGGTGTCCACCTCGGCCGTGACCCCCTCCACCTGCGGCGTCTGCGATTCGGCGACCACCGGCGGCCATGCGCTGGCACAACTCTCATAGCAGGTGCTCTTACCGGAGTCGGGCTTGTCCTTGTCGAAGTAATAGACACTCATGCCGGTCCCGTCGACCACAATCGTGCCCAATGACGTGTCAGCGGTCCCGAGCGCCACGTCGTTCGAGGCAGGTGCGGTTTCCTGGCTGGTGGTTTGCTGGTCGGCCCCTGATCCGGTATTCGGACCAGTACCTCCTCCGCAGCCCGTCAGGCCCAGCAGTGTGATGCTCCCCGTGGCCAATATCAGTGCAGCTTTCCTGTTCATGATTGCGCCTCATTCCAGATCCCGCGGCTTCATCGGCGCGGTCGCGCCGTCCACACCCCCACCACGACGCCGGACGCCGGCCGGTTCACCGGGCAGGTCAAGGTCCCGTCGCCCCGCATCGAGTTTCCGAACACGTCGGGCAGGCTCGGTGCGGCTGTAGGTTGTAGGTGTGGATAGTCATACGGAACAGAGCCCGCCCTCGGTGCGGTCCGTGGACCGTGCGGTGTCGTTGTTGCAGCTGTTGGGGCAGCGGGGCCAGGGCCGGGTCGGTGAACTCGCCCGGGACCTCGACATCCATAAGTCGACGGTGTCGCGGCTGCTGGCCACGTTGGAACGCCGCGGCCTGGTCGAGCAGAATCCGGACGGGACGCATTACCGGCTCGGTCCCGGCGCCGCGCAGCTGGCCGATGGTGCAAACCGGGCCTTCGACTTGCGGCTGCTGGCGCGCCCGGTGTGCGAACGGTTGGCCGACGACGTTGGTGAAACTGTCAATCTCGCGGTCCATGACGCGCCGGACGTGATCAGCATTGACCAGGTCATGGCCTCCTCGGCGGTGGTGATCACCAACTGGGTCGGGCAGCGCACGCCGTTGCACGCGACCGCAGCCGGGAAGCTGTTCCTGGCCTACTTCCCCGTTGAGGTCCGCGACAGCGTACTGGCCGGCTCGCTGGCGCGGTTTACCGAACGTACGATCGTGGACCGCCGGGACCTGCTCGCGGAACTCGACGAGGTCCGGGACCGGGGCTACGCCGTGGCAATCGAAGAACACGAGGTGGGGCTCAACGTCGTCGGCGCCCCGATCTTCCGTCATGACGGTACGGTCGTCGCGGCGCTGACCGTCTCGGGACCCAGCTTCCGCGTGGACCGGAGCGCTATGCCCGCCCTGGCCGAGGCCACCGCGCGTGCCGCCGGTACGATCAGCCGCAAAAACGGGTACCACGCACTGGACTGACCCCATTGTCTCGAAGCGTCAGCGGGGCTAAACTGCCGTCATATCGTTGCGCAGAACGTGATTGTCCCACTCTACGCAACGATCTCCCGGAGAATATGGGTCGGTCATAGGAGATGGCAATGAACCCGCAACCAGAAATTCTGCTCTATACCCGTCTACGGAAGTCCCCCTACTTCTACGCATCCGGCCGGCACGGGGTTGTCGCCTACAGCGTCTGCAATCATCAGTACCATCCTCGTCGTTACGGGGACCCCTTCGAGGAATACTGGGCCCTGGTCAACGACGTCACCCTGTGGGATGTGGGCGCGGAACGGCAGGTCGAGATCACCGGACCCGACGCTTTCACCTTCACCAACATGCTGACGCTGCGCGACCTCAACCAGTGCGCGGTTGGCCAGTGCATGTACGCCTTGATTACTACCGCCGACGGCGGCATCCTGTCCGACCCGATCCTGCTGAGGCTGGAGGAAAACCGGTTCTGGCTTTCCACGGCCGAACGGACCCTGCTGGCCTGGTGCCTGGCCTCCGCCCACTGGTCAGGTCTCGATGTGCAGGTCAGCGAGGCCGACGTCGGACCCGTCCAGATCCAGGGACGCTACGCGCTGGAAGTGATGATCGACCTGTTCGGCGAATCAATCCGGGACCTGCGTCGCTACCGGCTCACCCGGCACGACTTGGATTCAATGAGCGTGGTCGTCTCCCGCACCGGTTTCACCAACGAGCCCGGCTACGAAATCTACCTCGAGAATGCACGGCGCGATGCCGACCGCCTCTGGGAGACCGTGCTGGAGGCCGGAAAACCACACGGCATGCGGGTGACCGGTCCCGTGCATATCAGCCGGATCGAGACCGGGATCCTCTCCTATGACGCCGACATGTCGCTCGACACCAATCCGTACGAGGTGGCCGGCGACTACCCCTGGCTCGCCGAGGTGGACCAGCCGGCGTCGTTCATTGGACAACCGGCCCTGCAGAAAATCAGGGCCAGAGGCGTGGACCGCAAGGTTGTCGGCGTCGAAATCAGCGGAGAACCGCTGGGCGCGTATATCGACGGTTCGATGCCTGACGTGTTCCCGGTCGTGGGCAACGGGGCATGGGCCGGTCAGGTGAGCTCGGCGTGCTATTCACCGCGGCTGGAAAAGAACATCGGATACGCGATGGTGCCGATCGAATCCGCCGATATCGGAACCGGGTTCGGGATCGAGACTCCCCACGGGACGGAAACGGCCACCGTCGCCAAGAGACCGTTTTTGCCCTTCCACGGCTAGTTCTCATCGGACCAGGAGGTTCGCATGGCACTCGACCCTCTCCTTGAGCCATTTGAGCTGGGCAACGTCACGCTGCGCAACCGGGTGGTGAGCACATCCCATGAACCGGCCTTCACCGAGGATGGCATGCCGAAGGACCGCTACCGCCGCTATCAGGTGGAGAAGGCGCGCGGCGGCGTCGGGCTGACGATGATCGGCGGCTCGGCCATCGTGGGCCGTGACTCGCCGCCCGCGTTCGGCAACCTCGAGATGTACCGCGACGAGATCGTCCCGTGGCTTCGGACGCTCTCCGACGACGTCCACGAGAACGGTGCCGCGCTGACCATCCAGCTGACCCACCTGGGACGCCGGACGAGCAACTACCTGGGCGACTGGCTGCCGGTGCTGTCCGCCTCACGCGTGCGCGAACCGCAGCATCGGGCGTTTCCGAAGGAAGCCGAGAGCTGGGATGTGGACCGGGTGGTCAGCCAGTACGCCGAAGCCGCCGAGCGCGCCATGGCCGGAGGAATGGACGGAATCGAGCTCGAACACTACGGCCACTTCATCGACAGTTTCGTCTCGCCCTGGCTGAACCAGCGCGGCGATGACTATAACGGCACGCTGCTTGACCGGCTCGACGTCGGACTGCGGGTGGTGAAGGCGGTGCGGGCCGCCGTCGGAGACGACGCGCCCATCGGGGTCCGCATGAGCCTCGACGAGGACCTGCCCCACGGTCTCCACCCCGGCGAGGCGATTGACGCGCTCAAGCATTATGCCGACGCCGGCATCAGCTTTGTCAGCGTCATCCACGGAACCATCGGATCCGACAAGACCCTCTCCGAGGCTATTCCCGGGATGGGCACCCCGTCGGCGCCGTACCTGGACCTGTGCGCCGCCGTGAAACGCGAGGTCGCGATGCCGGTGATGCATGCCGCCCGCATCGCCGACGTGCCCACCGCGCGGTACGCGGTGCGCGAGCAGTTGGTCGACCTGGTCGGCATGACCCGGGCCCAGATCGCCGACCCGTACCTGGTGAACAAGATTGCCGCCGGCGACGAAGACCGCATCCGCCCGTGCGTCGGCGCCAGCTACTGCCTCGACGCCATCTACGATTCGGGAAGCACCAAGTGTATCCACAACCCGGCAGTCGGACGTGAGGCGAGCCTGCCCCACGAAATCGAAGACACGGCTGAACACCCGTTGTCAGTTCTTATTGTGGGAGCCGGCCCGGCGGGTCTCGAGGCCGCCCGCGTGTGTGCGGCGCGGGGACATACCGTGACCGTGCACGAGGCGAACGAGAGCTACGGCGGCCAGGTCGCCATCGCGGCACGGTCGGAGCGCCGGCGGGAGCTGCGCGGGATTATCGACTGGCGCTATGACGAAGCCATCCGGCTCGGAGCGGACTTTGTCTTCAACCAGCTGACCGAGAGCGGCGACGTCGAAGACATCAGCCCCGAGGTCGTCGTCGTGGCCACCGGGGGCGTGCCCGACACGGACATTGTCGAGCCCGGCGGTGAGCTCGTCAACGACACCTGGGATGTGATGACCGGCTCGCTGACGACGGGGGAGGCGCTGGTCTACGACGACGCCGGCGGCTACCCCGCCCTGGACGCCGTGGAGTATCTGGCCAGCCACGACGCCAAGGTGCACTACGTGACACCGGAGAGAACCATCGGAACCGAAGTGGGGTCGATGAATTCGCCGGCCTACCTGGAAGTGATCGACCGGTACGGGGTGGCAGTGACGCTGGCGAAACAGTTGCGCAGCGTTCGCCGCGCTTCGGCGACGTCGCTGACGGCGGAACTGTTCAGCGAATACGGCGGGACGACCACGACCGTGGAAACCGGAACCGTCGTCATCGACCATGGAACCGTCCCCAATGACGACCTGTACCACGACCTGAAAGATAAGTCGTCGAACGGCGGGGAAGTCGATTACGATGCGTTGCTGTCGGGAGGCCCGCAGGCCCTGACCCGGAATCCCGACGGGAGGTTCCAGCTGTTCCGTATCGGTGATGCCGTGGCCAGCCGCAATATCCACGCCGCCATCCTCGATGCACTGCGATTGGCGATCACGATTTAAGCGGGTCGAAGCGCTCCGACGAACACACCGGTCGGATCCCGGCCCGATAGCGGTGGCGCGTTCTCGTCATTTGCCTGTCCAAGCCGGTAAATCGGTCGCCCACTGGACGAAAAGTGCCGGAATGGAGACTACCCTTCCACCGGTCAGACACTAAGTGCCGGATCAGCGCTCGCAAAGGGGTAGTTACTGTCCTTCCGACTTCGCAAGGGAGGTAACGGGGGAAGCGGATGAGCTTCAGTCGGTGATTCCGGCCAGCCACCTGTTGGTCTGCCGAGGAGAACGAAACGTCAGTACCTGGAACAGGGAATTGCCTGCGCTTCGCTCTTCTGGCGGCGGGTCCGATGGCGGAAGGCTGCCCGACGGCGGCACGTTACTTGTCGTCCCGCAGCAGGTTGGTGATGCGGGCGGTCGACAGCCGCCGGCCGTCGTCGTCCGTCACCACCACTTCGTGGACCGCCAGGGTGCGGCCCAAGTGGATTGCCGAAGCCGTTCCGGTCACCGTGCCCGATCTCACGCCCCGGTGGTGGGTGGCTCCAATCTCAATGCCCAGCGCGTGCCGGCCTTCTCCGGCATGGGCGACGGCGGCGAAGGATCCCAGGGTCTCGGCCAGCACCATGTGCGCACCGCCGTGCAGCAGCCCGGTGACCTGGGTGTTCCCGTCCACCGGCATGGTGCCGACGGTGCGTTCGGCCGAAATTTCCGAAAAGATAATCCCCGTCTTCACCACCAGGGCGCCGACGCCATGACTTTTGAGCAAGCCGTGCATGCTGTCCGGCACGCCGGCGTCGAACAGTTCCCGGGTGTAATCGCCGTCGGCCGCCGTTTCCGGCCGGTGCCGGGTGAAATTGTCTGTCATGAGAACTAGGCTGGCACCTGTGACTGAAACTACCAAAACCGGCCACCAGGCCGTCGATACAGCCGTGCCCAGTGCCGGAACCTCCGACTCCAAGCGGCTGCTCGTGGTGGATGGCCATTCCATGGCATTCCGGGCCTTCTTCGCCCTGCCCGCGGAAAACTTCTCCACCTCCACCGGCCAGCACACCAACGCCGTCTTCGGATTCACCTCGATGTTGATCAACCTGATCCGCGACGAGCAGCCCAGTCACCTGGTGGTGGCCTTCGACCTGGACACTCCCACCTTCCGCTCGCAGGAGTACACCGAGTACAAGGCTGGCCGGAACAAGACGCCCGAGGAATTCTTCGGACAGATCGACCTGATCGTCCGGGTGCTCGAAGCCATGCGGATCCCCACGATTTCGCTGGACGGCTTTGAAGCCGACGACATTATCGCCACCCTGGCCGAACAAGGCGTCGCGGACGGTTACGACGTCATGGCGGTCACCGGGGACCGGGACGCCTTCCAGCTGGTTAACGACCAGGTCACCGTGTTGTACCCGCGCAAGGGCGTCACCGACCTGCCGCGGATGGACGCCGTGGCGATCGAAGAAAAGTACCTGGTGCCGCCGTCGTTGTATTCCGATCTGGCAGCCCTGGTGGGGGAGACGGCTGACAACCTGTCCGGCGTTCCCGGAGTAGGCCCGAAGACAGCCGCCAAGTGGATCAAGCAGTACGGCGGCTTGGAGGGGATCCTGAACAACGTGGACTCCATCAAGGGCAAGGTGGGGGATGCGTTGCGTGCCCATGTCGACGACGTCAGGCGCAACCGCAGACTGAACCGGCTGCGGCACGACCTTGAACTGCCCATCGGACTGGATCACCTGACCGCCACGCACCCCGACCGGGAGGCGGTGGAAGAACTCTTCGACGCCTTGCAGTTCAATGTGCTGCGCAAGCGCTTGTTCGACCTGTACGGCGAAGAGGAAGCTGCCGCCAACGTCGAAGAGCCGCTGGTGCCTCAGTATTCGGTGTTGTCCACGGCCGATGAACTGGCCGCATGGATCGACGAGACCAAGCTGCTCAACACCGCGGTGGCAGGCGTACTGCAGCCTGTGGCAGACAGCGGGGACGACGTCGTCGGCCTCGCCCTGCTGTCGGCTGAGACCGCGGCGTTTCTGGACCTGGAGCAATTGGATCCCGACGCCGAGCGGGTGCTCGGGCAGTGGCTGGCGGATATGGACGCGCCCAAGATCGTCCACGACTTCAAGGTCATCTACAAGGCCCTGGCCCAGCGCGGCCTCGAGCTGGCGGGAATCGTCGATGACACCGTGTTGTCCGGTTACCTGGTGCAGCCGGACCGTCGCAGTTACGACCTGGCGGACCTGTGCCAGTACCACCTGCGGATCTCGCTGGAGGGCCAATCGGCCGACGACGGCGCGCAACAGCAACTCGATTTCGACGAAGGCGCCACTGCCGGCCGCGATGCGATCGTCCGGGCCGCCGCGATCCACCGGCTGAGTGAATACCTCAGCGCCCAGCTGGTTGCCCGGGGCGGGGCGGACCTGCTCTCCGGGCTGGAACTACCCCTGGCCCGGGTGCTGGCCGACATGGAACGCACGGGCATCTCCGTGTCGGTGGACCAGCTGGACACGCTGCTGGACGACTTTTCGGTGACGATCGCCAACGCCCAGTCGGACGCGTTTTCAATTATCGGCAAGGAAATCAACCTCGGGTCGCCGAAGCAGCTGCAGACGGTGTTGTTCGACGAGCTTGAGCTGCCCAAGACGAAGAAGATCAAGACCGGCTATTCCACCGACGCGGATGCCCTGAACGACCTGATTGTCAAGAGCGGCCACCCGTTCCTGCACCATTTGCTGGCCTACCGCGATGCCAGCAAGCTGCGGCAAACGGTGGAGGGGCTGAAGAAATCGGTTGGCACGGACCGCCGGATCCACACCACCTACTTGCAGACGGTGGCGGCCACCGGGCGGCTGTCGTCGATGAACCCGAACCTGCAGAACATCCCCATCCGCAGCGAGGCGGGACGCCAGATCCGCGAGGTCTTCATGGTCGGTGAGGGATTCGAAACCTTGTTGACCGCAGACTATTCCCAGATCGAGATGCGCATCATGGCCCACCTGTCGGGTGATGAAGGGTTGATCCAGGCCTTCAAGGAAGGCGAAGACCTGCACCGCTTCGTCGGTGCCCGGATCTTCAATGTGGAACCCGCGGATGTCACCCCTGCCATGCGCTCCAAGGTCAAGGCGATGTCGTACGGGCTGGTGTACGGCCTCAGCTCCTTCGGATTGTCCAAGCAGCTCGGCGTGCCGGTCGATGAGGCGCGGACCCTGATGAGCGATTACTTTGAACGCTTCGGCGCCGTTCGCGACTACTTGAGGGGAGTGGTGGACCAGGCCCGGGTCGACGGCTACACCTCCACCATCGATGGCCGTCGCCGCTACCTGCCCGACCTGTCCAGCGACAACCGGCAGCTGCGCGAAATGGCCGAGCGGGCCGCCCTCAACGCCCCCATCCAGGGATCCGCGGCTGACATCATCAAGAAGGCGATGCTGGGCGTGGATCGCGCACTGGCCGCGGAGGGCCTGGAATCGAGGATGCTGTTGCAGGTCCACGATGAATTGCTGCTCGAGGTTGCGCCCGGCGAGCAGGACGCCGTGGAACGGCTCGTCACCGAACAGATGGGGTCGGCCGCGTCATTGTCCGTGCCGCTGGATGTGCAGGTCGGCGCGGGTTCCAGCTGGCATGAAGCGGGCCACTGATGGCCGGCGCAGCGATGGCCGGCGATGCCGGCGGGCAGCAATACCAGATCGATTCCTTCCCGCCGGGGATGGAGTCGGGGGAGGCGGATCGGCGGACAGCCGCTTGGTTCGGCGCCGTCCGGTTCGGCTTCCACGACGGGCAGGCCGTTCCGGAGAACTTGCCGAAAGTCATCGAGTCCTATCACCGCGATCAGCGCGTGCTGACCGCCGCCTACCCCTTCCACACCCCGGAGGCGGCATGGGACGAGGCAGTGCCAGTGGCCACCTACGCCACCATGGTCAATACGTTGAACGTAGGCGGCGGCCGGATGCTGCCTGCTCATCTGGTCACCGCCGTGACCGTGCGACCCACCCACCGGCGTCGCGGGCTGCTGCGCCGGATGATCACCGGGGACCTGGCGGCGGCCAGGCAGCAGGGGCTGGCGATGGCCGCCCTCACGGCGTCCGAAGCCACCATCTATGGCCGGTTCGGGTTTGGTGTTGCCACGTTCACCAATGAAGTTGAAGTAGACGCCCGTGAACGATTCAGCGTGCCGAGTGCCACCGCCGGCACCGTGGAGGTGGCTGATCCGGCGGTGCTGCTGGATATCGCTCCGCAGGTTTTCGCCCGGTTCCATGAAAAGACCACCGGCTCGATTGGCCGCCAGGACGCCTACCGGCAGCGGGTCTCGGGGCAATGGAGCGACGACAAGCAAGAACCAGACCGCTTTGTGCGTGCGGCTCTGCATTACGACGACGGCGGCGTCATCGATGGCTACGTGTCCTACAAATTTGCCGGATGGGACCAGGAACCGCCCACGATCAAAGTGCTGGATCTGGTGGCCACCAATGACGAGGCCTACCTGGCGCTGTGGAACTACCTCGGTTCCATCGACCTGGTGGAGCGGATCAAATACCCGTCCGCCGCCGTCGACGACGTGCTTCCCTGGGCCATGTCCGACCGGCGCGGATATTCGGTCAGCGGGCAGGAAGACGTCTTGTGGCTGCGCATCCTCGACCCGGTGACGGCGTTGCAGGCTCGCAGCTACGGCGCAGACGGTGAGCTGGTCATCAGGCTGCACGATCCATTGGAATGGACCTCGGGCACCTACCGGATGCGGGTGGTCGGCTCCGAGGCCTCGATCAGCCGCTGCGACGACACACAACACACCGAGCACACCGGGCACACCGAGCACACCGGGCACACCGAGCACACCGGGCACACCGGGTACACCGCCGCGCCGGAGATCAGCATCAGCGTGAACGGGCTCAGTTCACTGTATCTGGGCGGCGTTCGCGCCGGCGCGCTGGCGGCGGCAGGCCAATTGCAGTGCGCCGGCCCGGATGTACTGTCCCTGGTGGACCGGATGTTCGTGGCCCCGGCGGCACCATGGTGCATCACGCACTTTTGATTTGCTTTGACCGCCCTTGTCAAATGGCATTAGACTTGTAAAGTGCGTCTCACGCGCGCCCTCCAGCCGTATACGGATGGCCGATCTGCAACGTCTTATGGCAACGCCATAGTCCGATGTTGGCCGGTGCTCCCGCCGCGGCTGGGTGAACACAATTATAAGCATTCAGCAGTACCGGCAATGGCCCTTCATCGCCGGTCTTCCTGATCCGATCAACAATCCACGACGGAGCCCCTACTACATGACCATCACCACCACCGAGAAGCCAGGTACCCCGCAGGTCGCTGTGAACGACATCGGTACCTCCGAGGACTTTCTCGCCGCTATCGACGAGACGATTAAATACTTCAACGACGGAGACCTGGTTGAAGGTACTGTCGTCAAGGTCGACCGCGACGAAGTCCTGCTCGACATCGGTTACAAAACCGAGGGTGTCATCCCTTCCCGTGAGCTTTCCATCAAGCACGATGTCGATCCCGGAGAAGTTGTCTCCGTCGGTGACGAGGTCGAGGCGCTGGTCCTGACGAAGGAAGACAAAGAAGGCCGCCTCATCCTGTCCAAGAAGCGGGCGCAGTACGAGCGTGCCTGGGGCGACATTGAAAAGATCAAGGAAGAAGACGGTGTCGTTACCGGAACCGTCATCGAGGTTGTCAAGGGCGGCCTCATCCTGGACATCGGGCTGCGCGGCTTCCTCCCCGCCTCGCTGGTGGAGATGCGCCGCGTCCGCGACCTTGCTCCGTACATCGGCCAGCAGATCGAAGCGAAGATCATCGAGCTGGACAAGAACCGCAACAACGTGGTGCTGTCCCGCCGCGCCTGGCTGGAGCAGACCCAGTCCGAGGTGCGTTCGACCTTCCTCAACAAGCTGGACAAGGGCCAGGTCCGCCCCGGCGTCGTTTCCTCGATCGTCAACTTCGGTGCGTTCGTGGACCTGGGCGGCGTCGACGGTCTGGTCCACGTCTCGGAGCTGTCCTGGAAGCACATCGACCACCCGTCCGAGGTCGTCGAAGTCGGCCAGGAAGTCACCGTCGAGGTGCTCGAGGTCGACCTGGACCGCGAGCGGGTCTCGTTGTCGCTGAAGGCCACCCAGGAAGATCCGTGGCAGACCTTCGCCCGCACCCACGCGCTGGGCCAGATCGTTCCCGGCAAGGTCACCAAGCTGGTTCCGTTCGGCGCATTCGTCCGCGTGGAGGACGGCATCGAGGGCCTGGTCCACATCTCGGAGCTGGCCGTGCGCCACGTGGAGCTGGCCGAGCAGGTTGTCTCGGTGGGCGACGAGGTGTTCGTCAAGGTCATCGACATCGACCTGGAACGCCGCCGGATTTCGCTGTCCTTGAAGCAGGCTAACGAAGGCGTTGATCCTGAGTCGACCGAATTCGATCCCGCGCTCTACGGCATGGCCGCTGAGTACGACGAAGCCGGCAACTACAAGTACCCCGAGGGCTTCGACCCCGAGACCAATGAATGGCTCGAGGGTTACGAAGCACAGCGCGCCGCTTGGGAGCAGCAGTACGCCGATGCCCAGGCCCGTTGGGAAGCCCACAAGGCGCAGGTCGCCGAGCAGGGACCAGTCGAGGCCGAGCAGGAAAGTGAACCAGCCGAGAGCAACGCTTCGAGCTACTCCTCTGATGTTCCGGTGGACGACTCCGGCACCCTGGCTTCCGACGAAGCGCTGGCTGCCTTGCGTGAGAAGCTCACCGGCAACTAGATCCCAGGAGTTGGGTGTGGGGGAGTAGACCCAGCAGCTGACTGTACAGAGGACCTCCACCTGCTTTGGTGGGGGTCCTCTATTATTTTCCGGAAGGATCCATGATGGAACAGTTCATCGATACAGGTCAGGGGACCGGTGTCAGTACCTCGACGCTGCTGCCCATGATCCATGACCGGGATGAATTCGAAGCGACCGTAGGTAAGTCGTCCGACCCCGTGGACGCGGTCCTCTACCACCTCTTCCTCGGCTCCCTGGACAAGGCGGAGAAAGCGCTGGACAAGGCCATCAAGAAGGGCCCGGGTCCCGGGGACTTCAGGGTGAAGGCGTTGGCAGCGGACATTCAACGCGGGCGCGGCGACTACCGGCAGGCAAAGGCCATGTACCGGCACCTGTTGGATGAGGAGGCAGGCTCCGCCCGTGAAGCGGTGCTGCACCAGGACCTGGGAAGAGTGTTCTTCGCCGAGGCTGATTATACGACGGCGGCTGAATGCTTCAAGGCAGCGCTGCGGCTGCGGCGTCGGGACGGCGCCCCGGAAGCTGAGCTCCGCGCCTCTGAAACGGCCCTGCGTCGCTCCGAAGAGCGCTATCGTCAGACAGTCACGGGTGCCGCGGGCTGACCCTCAGGCGGCATCCACCCATTTCGTGCCCAACTGCTCCGGGACGGCCCCGCCTGCGGTCAGCGAGGCCAGTTGGTCAAGGAAGCCCGTAACGGCCCCGGGCGCATCGTCGACTGCTGCCCGGATCTGCACAGCAGGTCCGCTGTAGTCGCTGCCCAGTACCACCGTTCCGGCGCTGCGCAGCTCATTCTCCAGCCTGCCGGCGTCGGCGTGCGGGGCCGGCACCGCGTAGAGCCGCATTCGCCGGCGCCGCACCGCCGGGGCGGAATCCACTGCTTGCGAGACAGAGTCCGAATAGGCGCGGACCAGGCCTCCGGCGCCGAGCAGCACCCCGCCGAAATACCGCACCACGACGGCCGTGATATCACTCAGGTCCGTCACCCCCGGTGCCGTTTCCCGCCGCAGCAGCGCTTCCAGCATGGGAGCCCCGGCGGTCCCGGAAGGTTCCCCGTCGTCATTGGAACGCTGCATCGAACGCTCCGGACCAAGGACGAAGGCGCTGCAATGGTGCCGCGCGTCATGGAATTCCCGCCGCAGACCGGCCACCAGGTCGCGCGCCTGCTCCTCGGTTTCCGACCTGCTCAGCACCGTGATGAACCGGGAGCGCTTGATTTCGATTTCGTGCCGGTACTCGCCGGAAATAGTGGTGTAGCACGGAATCGAAGCGGTTGGTTCTGACACGTTCCCCAGCCTACCGGGGAGGGGCCCCGGCTGAGCGGAGCGAAGTCGGGGAGCAGGCCCAGGGCCCGCGCTGGTTCCAAGACCTCCCGTGCGCCCGAGCCACCTCGACATTTTCGCGTAGGCGTGCCTCGTCTGTGCGCACAGTTTCGGAGGCGGCTGCAATTTGGCGCAGGTCATCAACATGATCGATCTGAGCTGTTGCTGGGTCGAGCTTGTCAGCCAATTCTTCAAAGCGGTCGGCCGCCCTATTGATCTCATCGTTGGTATGTCGCATCGTTGTCACCTCCCTTAAAGGAACTCGTGGAACTTGCGCCGGAGCCCCTGGCGTGGATAACTACTGGATCGTCGCCGGCAAGATCGAGAACTCCAATTTCCAATAGGGCTCCTTCCTCAGTTGGTCCTATGAGCATCGTCAGATCCTCATCAATGGCGATTCGGCGTCAATGGCTGGATAGACTGGCGATGTGCTCAGAATCGGTCTCACTGGCGGCATCGCCGCAGGAAAATCGTTGGCCGCGCGGCGGCTGGTCCAACTCGGTGCCACACTCATCGACGCCGACGCCATCTCCCGGGACGTGGTGGAGCCCGACACCCCCGGCCTGCGGGCCGTCGTCGACGCCTTTGGCAGGGGCGTCCTAAACGACGACGGCGGTCTTGATCGCGCGGCCCTGGGCGCCAGGGTGTTTGACGACGCCGCGCAGCGCGAGCGGCTGAACGCCATCATCCACCCGCTGGTCCGCGCCCGGGCCGCTGAGCTCATGGATTCCGCGGGCCAGGACGCCATAGTCGTACAGGACATTCCGCTGCTGGTGGAAACCGGGCAGGGGCCCGACTTTCATCTGGTGGTCGTGGTTGATGCCCCTGAAGCTGTCAGGATTCGACGGATGATCGACGAACGTGGCATGTCCGCCGCTGACGCCGAGTCCCGCATCCGTGCCCAGGCCAGCGACATGCAGCGCCGCGAGGCGGCTGATGTGCTGCTCGACAACACGGGCACAGAAGCGGACCTTGAGGGTGCCATCGACGAACTGTGGCATGAAAGGTTGCTGCCGTTCCGCGATAACCTGCTGCGGTCCCGGCCGGCGCCACGCCCCGGACCGGCGGAACTGATTCTGGATGACGGGTGGGCTCCGGCGGCACGCCGGCTCGCGGCACGGCTGGAACGTAGCGACCGGCGCATCCTCGCCGTCGACCACATTGGCTCGACCGCTGTGCACGGGCTGCCGGCAAAAGATGTGATCGATCTGCAGGTGACAGTACGGTCGCTGGCCGATGCGGATGCGGCCGCCGACCAGTTGACGGGCGCCGGGTTCCCGCCAGTGCCGGGCGCGCTGCGGGACACCCCCAAACCATCACAACCGGACACCGGCCAATGGGGAAAGCGGCTGCATTCGAACGCGGATCCGGGGCGCCCGGCCAATGTGCACGTCCGCACGGCTGGCTCCCCGGGCTGGCGCTACGCATTGGCTTTCCGGGACTGGATGCGCGCCGACGCCGCTGCCAGGGCAGACTACCTGCGCGAGAAACAGCGCGTGGCGGCCGCCCATGCGGCGGACCGTGGAGCGGGCGGCTACGCCGCGGAGAAGGATCAGTGGTTTACCACCCAGGCCGACGAGCGGTTGAACCAGTGGATTAACGAATCGGGCTGGACAGCACCGCGCTACTGATACTGCCACGGTGAACGAGGGAACCTCCAGGCGGAGGCGAGCCTATCCGCAGGTGTAGGTGACCCCATCCTGTTGATGCACACCCGGACCCAGCTCGGCACAAACTTCCATGATGTTGCCGATGGCGATGCTGAACGCGATGATGCCGATGATGAGGCCGATAGTGCCGATGATGCCGATGATGATACCGGCGAGCGCGAAGCCGTTCTTGGTGTGTGCACGCTTGGACTTCACCATGGCCACGATGCTTACGATCAGGCCCACCACGGTCAGCGGACCGAGCAGGGAGAGCACGAAGCCAACTATTCCCATGGTCTTTCCGGGCACCGGGCCGGCCGGGCCTCCCTGGGCATACGGACCGGCAGCGTAGCCGCTCTGGGGATAGGGCTGTCCTGCGTTTCCGTAATTGGCGGGCTGGTCCTGAGGCTGTTGACCGTACGGGTCGTTCGTCGACATGGTGTCCTCTCACATAGAAGTGCCGCCACTCATGCTGTCGGATATAACCGGGAATGCAAGCAGAAGGACCGGCGCGTCGGTTTATTTCCGTCCGTCCTTACCCATACTGCGCGGCGGCGATGATGAAGAGATGATGAAGAACCACCCCCGGAAAGCGTAGCGTGGGAGCATGAGCCTTGCACAGGACATTCAACGGGTGGTTGCGCCCTTTGAAGTGATCAGCGATTTCGAACCCGCCGGTGATCAGCCGACTGCCATTGCCGAGCTGACCGAACGGATCGCCGGCGGCGAGAAGGACATGGTGCTGCTGGGGGCCACCGGCACCGGTAAGTCGGCGACCACCGCCTGGCTGGTGGAACAGGTGCAGCGGCCCACCCTGGTGCTGGTGCAGAACAAGACGCTGGCCGCGCAGTTGGCCAACGAGTTCCGGGAACTGCTGCCGAACAACGCGGTCGAATACTTTGTCTCCTACTACGACTACTACCAGCCCGAAGCGTATGTGGCGCAGACCGATACCTTCATCGAGAAGGACTCGTCCGTCAATGAGGAAGTCGAGCGTTTGCGGCACTCGGCCACCAACTCGCTGTTAACCCGGCGGGACGTCATCGTCGTCTCCACCGTCTCCTGTATCTACGGCCTGGGCACGCCCGAAGAATATGTCAACGGAATGGTCACCCTGCGCCGGGGAGATGAAATGAACCGCGATGACCTGCTGCGGCAGTTCGTCAGCATGCAGTACAGCCGCAATGACATGGATTTCCACCGCGGAACCTTCAGGGTCCGCGGCGACACCGTCGAAATCATCCCCATGTACGAGGAACTGGCCCTGCGGATCGAGTTCTTCGGCGACGAGATCGAGAACATCTACACACTGCATCCTCTCACCGGCGAAGTCGTCCGCGAGGAAACGGAAATGTATGTATTCCCTGCCTCGCACTATGTCGCGGGCCCGGAACGGATGAACCGGGCGATCGCCACGATCGAGGACGAACTGCGGGACCGGCTCGAGGAGCTGGAAGGGCAGAACAAGCTGGTCGAAGCCCAGCGGCTGCGGATGCGGACCACTTACGATCTCGAAATGATGCAGCAGATGGGATTCTGCAACGGCATTGAGAACTATTCGCGCCACATCGACGGCAGATCTTCCGGCTCCGCCCCGCATTGCCTGCTGGACTATTTCCCAGACGATTTCCTGCTGGTGATCGACGAATCCCATGTGACCGTGCCCCAGATCGGCGCGATGTACGAGGGGGACATGTCCCGGAAGCGGAATCTGGTGGACTTCGGGTTCCGGCTGCCGTCGGCCATGGACAACCGCCCGCTGAAGTGGGACGAATTCCTGGAGCGGATCGGCCAGACCGTGTACCTGTCCGCGACCCCGGGCAACTATGAACTGGGCAAGGCCGACGGGTACGTGGAGCAGATCATCCGTCCTACCGGGCTTGTCGACCCCGAAGTGATTGTGAAGCCCACCAAGGGGCAGATCGACGACCTGCTCGGTGAAATCCGCACCCGCAGTGAACAGAACGAGAGAGTGCTTGTCACAACGCTGACCAAGCGGATGGCCGAAGACCTGACGGGCTACCTGCTGGAAAACGGCGTGAAGGTGGAGTATCTGCACTCGGACGTCGATACCCTGCGGCGTGTGGAACTGCTCCGCGAATTGCGTACGGGCAGCTTCGACGTGCTGGTCGGGATTAACCTGCTCCGCGAAGGGTTGGACCTGCCGGAAGTGTCGCTGGTGAGCATTCTCGATGCCGACAAGGAAGGTTTCCTCAGGTCCTCGAGATCGCTGATCCAGACCATCGGCCGTGCCGCGCGTAACGTCTCGGGCCAGGTGCATATGTACGCGGACAGGGTCACGGATTCAATGGCCAACGCCATCGAGGAAACCAACCGCCGGCGGGCCATCCAAATCGCCTATAACCAGGAGCACGGCATCGACCCGCAGCCGCTGCGCAAGCGGATCGCCGACATCACCGATTCACTGGCTCGCGAGGATGCCGATACCCAGGCCCTGCTGGACGCCTCGGCGTCGTCGAAAACTTCCGGCAAGAGCAAGCCGGCGGCACGTCCGGAGCCCGGCAAGCTGGCCTCCGCACCGGCTGAGGACCTGACTGACCTGATTGCCCAGCTGACCGAACAAATGCATTCCGCCGCGGGAGAGTTGCAGTTCGAACTCGCCGCCCGGTTGCGGGATGAAATCGGGGACCTGAAAAAGGAACTGCGCCAGATGCAGGAGGCAGGGCACGCCTGATCCGCCGCAGTGGAGAGTTGCGGTGCAGCGGAATCGTGCGGAGTTTCCTCCGGGCCACCGGTTCGGTAGACTCATAATCCACGTAGGGGAGTATCCTTCAGCGCTATGGACGTCAACACGCGGGGCACAGCAGCCCGGCCGGCATAGCGGCTGACGCCGGCAGGCGGCCAGCGGAGAGACTTACGGTGCCGCAAACTCCCCGAAAGGTTGTTGATGCCTGAATTACCCGTCGTCTTTGAAGTCGGCACATTTGTCGTGCTGATTGCGATCCTGATCTTCGATCTGGTGTTGGTCGCCCGCCGTCCCCATGAGCCCTCCATGAAGGAAGCCGGCCTCTGGGTCGGGTTCTACGTCACGCTGGCGCTGGTCTTCGCCGCCCTGATGTTTGTCTTCACCGGTCCGGAATACGGCGGCCAATTCGTAGCCGGATGGATCACCGAATACAGCCTCAGTATCGACAACCTGTTCGTCTTCATCATCATCATGGCCCGGTTCTCGGTGCCGCGGAAGTACCAGCAGGAAGTGCTGATGGTGGGCATCATCATCGCGCTGATCCTGCGTGGCATCTTCATTCTGGTCGGTGCCGCCGTCATCGCCAACTTCAGCTGGGTGTTCTACATCTTCGGCGCGTTCCTGCTCTACACCGCCTACAAGCAGGCCACCGATACCGGCGAGGATGTCGAGGAGACCAGCGACAACGCTTTGGTGCGGAAATTGCGCAAGGTGCTGCCGCTCTCGGAGGATTACGACGGCGCAAAGATCCGCACGGTGGTGAACGGCAAGAAGGTCTTCACCCCGATGATCATCGTTTTCGTCACCATCGGTATGACGGACCTGCTGTTCGCCGTGGATTCCATCCCCGCGATCTTCGGACTCACGCAGAGTGCATTTATCGTTTTCACGGCCAACATTTTCGCGCTGATGGGCCTGCGGCAGCTGTACTTCCTGCTGGGCGGTCTGATGACCCGGTTGATCTATCTCAAGCACGCGCTGTCGGTGATACTCGCGTTCATCGGCGTGAAGCTGATCTTCCACGCCATGCATGTGAACGAATTGCCTTTCATCAACGGCGGCCACCACATCACGTGGGTTCCGGAAATCGGCACCTTCCTGTCGCTGGGCATCATCCTGGCGACGATCGCCATTGCCACCGTCGCCAGCCTGCTCAGCCCAAAGGCACGGGCGATTAAGGCCGCCGAAGAACTGGAACAGGACGCCCAGTGGGAGCGCGGCGAGGATACTGGTTCCCGGGGGGCAGCCGGCGACGGAGATGACAACACTGACAATGCTGACAACGCTTCGCGCGAGGTGGGGGAGCACCACACCAGGGAGTAGGTTGCCGATGGCAGCGGTTCGCGGGGCGGCGCCTCGGCTGCGCCGCTGCCGTCTGCGTCAGCCGAGGTATGCGGGGCTCCCCGAATGACCGGCTGGGTGCTGCACGTCGACCTGGACCAGTTCCTGGCCGCTGTCGAGATTCTGCGCCGTCCGGAGCTGGCGGGGCGGCCCCTGGTTGTCGGCGGTCGGGGCGACCCGGCCGAACGTGCCGTGGTCTCCACGGCATCCTACGAAGCGCGCCGGTTCGGGATCCGGTCCGGAATGCCGCTGAAGATCGCCGTACGCAAGTGCCCGGATGCCGTGTTCCTGCCGGTGGACTTCCCAGTCTATGAAAAGGCGTCTGTCCAGGTGCTGCAGACCTTGCGGGAGTTTCCCGGCGCCGTGGTGGAGCCGCTCGGTTGGGACGAGGCCTTCGTCGGCTTCACGGTCGACGACCCGGTGGCCACGGCACGATCGCTGCAGGCAGCCGTACTGGCTGCCACTGGGCTGCACTGCTCGGTGGGGATCGGGGACACCAAAGTGCGTGCCAAGACCGCGACCGGTTTCGGCAAGCCGGCCGGCGTCTATATGCTGACCTCCGGCAACTGGATGGACGTGATGGGGGATCGGCCGACGACGGCGCTCTGGGGAGTGGGCAATCGCATCGCAGAGCGGCTGGCGGACCTGGGCGTCATGACCGTTCGTGAGCTCGCCGAACTGTCCCGGACGGATATGTCGGAGGGTGCTTTGGTGCGTGAGTTCGGCCCGGCCACGGGCCCGCATATTGGCCGGCTCGGACGCGGGGATGGCAGCGCCGTCGTTGATGCTGCACCGCGGATTCCTCAAGCCCACGGGCGGGAAACCACCTATCAGCAGGACCTGACCACGGCCGGGGAAGTCGCCCATGCTTTACGCGTGCTGGCCGACCAGGTGGTGGATGACATCCAGCGGGAGGGCCGTCCCTGCGCGAGGGTTCATCTGAAGGTGCGGTTTGCGCCGTTCTTCACCGTCACGAGGGTGCGCAAGCTGCCCGGGCCGACGTATGACGCCGCCGTGATTGCCCGGACGGCCCTGGCCCTGCTGCACGGGCTCGACGACGACCGGCCGATACGGTTGCTCGGCATTCGCGCGGAGATGACACCGCCGGTGGAGCCATCGGCATAGTGCCCCGCCATGCCGGCGGGAACCGCAGGTCACCGGTGCCGCGACGCCCGGCACCGCTCGAGGAGCTGCCTGAATACCCGTTCCCCGTCCTGCCGCAGGCCGTCGTGATGATACTCGGACGTTTCCCAGACCCGCAGGCCCTGCACGGCGGCGGCCGTCTGCATTGACGTGCTGTGCGGGACAAAGATGTCGTCCGCATACACGGCAGCTGCGGCGGGAACTTCATTACGCCCCAGCTGGTCCAGGTCGTACAGCGCAGGCCAGTCGTCGATGTCCGCCAGCGCCCTGGCGGTGCCGGCCAGCGGCACCAGCGCGGGGTCTTCGGTAAACAGCCAGGGATGGATCATCTCACCGGTGAACAACAGTGGATCGGCATCGGGTCCGAACTGTGGCCAATGGTGGCTTTCGTGCCATGCCGCCCATCCGGAGGAGGCCCCCTGGGCATAGATGGATTCGTGCATCAGCGCGTACAGCGGATTCGCGGCGAAGCTGAGGATCGATCCGGCCTGGTGCAGGAATCCATCCGATAACCGTGGCCCGGCCGCGGTGTCTACGAAAGGATCCTCCAACAGGAAGTGGAGCTCGTGGACGCGGGCATTGCCGCCCAGCAGCATGCCCAGCATCTGGAAGCGACGGACCGACAATCGCTCACCGGTGGGGAGGTATTCGGGAACGCGTTCCACGTGGGCGGCGATCCGCAGGGCAGCAGCCACATCCTGCGGGTACCAGCCGTAGAATTCCTCGTTCCGCGCCTGGACTGCGGCATAGGTTTCCCGGTAGACGTCGGCCGCCGTTCCGGCGACCGGTCCGAGCCCGCCGGTGATCATCGTTTCACGGAGCCCGTGCGGCGCAGCCGAAAGGTAGGTCAGGGCGCAGAAGCCGCCGAAGCTTTGGCCCAGAATGCTCCACGGCCCGGATCCCAGCGCCGTGCGGATCAGTTCCGCGTCAGCCACGATAGAGTCGGCGCGGAAATGCCGCAGGAACTGCACCTGCTCCTCGACGCCGCCCCGCGTTGGCAGCGTCTGCCGGTTCACCGGGCTGGACCGACCGGTTCCCCGCTGGTCCAGCAGCAGCACCCGGAAATGCTTCAAGGCTTCTTTCAACCAGCCGCTCAGCTCCAGCGGCCGGTTCGCGGCCATCCCGGGTCCGCCCTGCAGATAGAGCAGCCAGGGCGCGTCCTCCAGCGCCGTGTCAGGGAAGCGTCCCGGGTCCACTGCTTCGCGGGCGAAGATCCGCAGTGATTCGCCCTGCGGGGTCCCATGGTTGAGCGGGACATCGAACTGATGATCCGTCAGCCGCATCCCGGCGCGGTCAACGGTGCTTATCATCCGGTGTGCTGCGGTTGCTGAACCCATGGTCCGAGCCTACCGGTGTGGTCGCGCCGGGCCAGTGTGGCCGCCCATTACACCGTCTGCAAGGGTCCGACGTCGGTGACCCGGACGACGGCGGCACCTGCCTCGTTGGATGCGGCAAGATCCACCTCGGCGCTGATACCCCAGTCGTGGTCACCGGCCGGATCATCGAATATCTGGCGGACCAACCACTTATCGCTGCCCTCGGTGATGCTCAGCAACGCCGGACCGCGGGCCTCGGCGCCGGTTCCGATATCCTCATACTCATCCCAATAGTCGTCCAAGGCATCCGCCCACCGGTCTGTGGCCCACCCGGAGTCCTGGTCCATGGCTCCCAGCGCATCCACGTCATCGAGAGCGGCCAGCTCCACCCGGCGGAACAATTCATTGCGGACCATCACCCTGAAGGCCCTGACATTCGACGTCAACGCCGGCGGTCCGGCCGGAAGGCTGTCCGGGCGGGGCACGTCTTCGGCGGTCGTGGCGGCGCCAGAGGTTAGTTGCTCCCATTCGTCCAGCAGGCTGGAGTCCACCTGCCGCACCAGCTCACCCAACCAGGCAATGAGATCCTGAAGGTCCTCCCGCAGTGCCTCGACGGGCACGGTCTGGCGCAGCGCCTTGTACCCGTCAGCGAGGTAGCGCAGCACAATGCCCTCGGACCGGGCCAGCTGGTGGAAGGCCACGAACTCGCCGAAGTTCATCGCCCGCTCGTACATGTCACGGATGATTGATTTGGGCGACAGTTCGAAGTCCGCGACCCAGGGCGCCCCCTGGCGATAGACGTCGAAGGCCTGGAACAGCAGTTCGGCCAGCGGCTGCGGATACGTCACCTCCTCCAGCGCATTCATCCGTTCCTCGTACTCCATGCCTTCGGCCTTCATCGACGCGACGGCGTCGCCACGGGCTTTGAACTCCTGGGCGCGCAGGATTTGGCGCGGCTGGTCCAGCGTCGCCTCAATAACGGACAAGACGTCGAGGGCATAGGAAGCGGACTGCGGATCAAGCAGCTCCAGGCTGGCCAGCGCAAAGGGGGAGAGAGGCTGGTTCAGCGCGAAGTTCTCCTGCAGATGCGTGGTCAGCCGGACCGTGCGCCCGGACGGTTCAGGCTCGGACATCCGTTCCACCACACCGGCGTTGAGCAACTCCCGGAAGATGGCGAGTGCCTTGAGCATCAGCCGCCGCTGGGCGGGGCGGTTTTCATGGTTGGCGGTCAGCAGCCGGCGGGCCGCCGTGAACGGGTTGCCCGGGCGCTCCAGCAGGTTCAGCAGCATCGAATGTGTGACCGTGAAGCTGGAGGTCAGCGGCTCCGGCGGCGATTCGACCAGCCGCTCAAAGGTCGGCTTGCCCCAGGAGACAAAGCCCGACGACGGCTTCTTCTTCACCACCTGCCGCAGCTTCTTTGAATCATCCCCGAACTTCGCCTTGGCTTTCGCCATCGCCTTGGCATTTTCCACCACATGCTCGGGAGCCTGTACGACGACAGTGCCGG
The DNA here is from genome assembly GCF_000430705.1 of Arthrobacter castelli DSM 16402. Classification (GTDB taxonomy): domain Bacteria; phylum Actinomycetota; class Actinomycetes; order Actinomycetales; family Micrococcaceae; genus Arthrobacter_C; species Arthrobacter_C castelli. The sequence continues at coordinate 307,597 of NZ_AUMN01000002.1, read as the reverse complement.
CCGCGTCGTACCCGGCCCTGCCGGCCCGGCCGGCGACCTGGTGGAATTCCCGCGCGGACAGCAACCGGGTCCTCACGCCGTCGTACTTGCTCAGCGCTGTCAACAGCACGGTGCGGATCGGCACATTAATGCCGACGCCGAGGGTATCGGTGCCGCAGATGACCTTCAGCAGCCCCGCCTGCGCCAGCTGTTCCACCAGCCTGCGGTACTTGGGCAGCATCCCGGCATGGTGTACCCCGATGCCGTGACGCACCAGCCGGCTCAGGGCCTTGCCGAAACCGGCCGCGAACCGGAAGTCGCCGATGAGCTCGGCAATCTGGTCCTTCTCGTCGCGGGTGCACATGTTGATACTCATCAAATGCTGCGCGCGCTCGATCGCCTCGAGCTGGCTGAAGTGGACCACATACACCGGTGCCTGCCGGGTGGCCAGCAACTCCTCCAGCGATTCGTGCACCGTGGTCTCGACGTAGTAAAAATGCAGCGGGACCGGCCGTTCGGCGGAACTGACGGTGGCGGTGGATTTGCCGGTCAGCTCCGTCAGCGTGTCCTCGAACCGGCTGACATCGCCGAGGGTGGCCGACATCAGCAGGAACTGGGCCTGCGGAAGCTCCAGCAGCGGCACCTGCCAGGCCCACCCGCGCTGCGGGTCCGAATAGAAGTGGAACTCGTCCATGATCACCGTGCCCAGCGTGGCTTCGGCACCCTCGCGCAGCGCAATATTGGCGAGGATCTCGGCCGTGCAGCAGATGATGGGCGCATCCCGGTTGACCGCGGTGTCGCCGGTCACCATGCCGACGTTGTCCGCGCCGAACACGGAACACAGCGCGAAGAACTTCTCCGAGACCAGCGCCTTGATCGGAGCCGTGTAATAGCTCCGCTGCCCGGTGGCCAGGGCGTGGAAGTGCGCTGCCACGGCCACCAGCGACTTGCCGGAACCGGTGGGCGTGGCCAGGATGACGTTCGCGCCGGTGACCAGCTCCATCACCGCCTCGTCCTGGGCTGCGTACAATTCGAGGCCTTGAGCCTCGTTCCATTCCAGGAAGGAGGTATAGACGTCATCGGGCATCGGTGCGGTGCCCGTGCCCGGGGCGGGGAGGCGGTCAGCTAAGTTCATCCATTCCAGCGTATCGGGCCGCCAGTAAGGTGGAGCCATGAAATGGGATCCAGAGCAGTACGCAATGTTCGGCGACTATCGCGACCGCCCCTTTTTCGACCTCACCGACCGCATTTCAGCCACTGCCCCTCAGACGGTGGTGGATCTCGGCTGTGGTCCGGGCAACCTGACCGTGGCGCTGGCCAACCGCTGGCCGCGTGCCAACGTGCTCGGTGTCGACGCATCGCAGCGGATGATCGCTCGCGCCCAGGCGGCGCACGATACGCCCAATGTCCGGTTCGAGCAGGCCGATGTGCGCGATTGGCGGGCGATCGGGGCCGACGTCGTCGTCTCCAATGCGTTGCTGCAATGGGTTCCCGGGCATGACCGGCTGCTCACTCGCTGGCTGGGGGAGCTGGGACGCGGAGCGTGGTTCGCGTTGCAGGTGCCCGGCAACTTCGATGCGCCGTCCCATGCGCTGATGCGGGAACTGGCGGCTTCTGTGCGGTGGTCGGGGCAATTGGGGGCAGTGCTGCGCGGCAGTGACGCCGTCGCCGGCCCGGAAGAGTACCTGCAGCTGATGCTCGACGCCGGTTTCAGCACCGATGCCTGGGAGACCACCTACCTGCAGCTGCTGCAGGGGGAGGACCCGGTGCTGGACTGGGTCCGGGGCACGGGCCTGCGACCGGTACTGGAAGTCCTCAATAATGACGACGCCGGGCAGTTCGAATCCGAATATGCGGCCGCATTGCGGCAGGCCTATCCCCGCGGGGAACACGGGACCGTCTTCCCCTTCCGCCGGATCTTTTGCGTCGGGAGGAAGCGCTGACGGCTTGGTCCGTCGCGGGTACGGTGGGACTGGAAGGAACGGCGCGCGCCGCGGCGACCACGGGCGAGAGGGCGGATCATGGAAGATCTCGAAAACATGCCGGACGACTGGACCAGGGCGCTGCTCATCATGGCCCACCCGGATGATGCCGAGTACGGGGCCGGGGCGGCAGTGGCCGAATGGACCGCTGCCGGCAAAGAAGTCGCTTACGTGCTCGCTTCGAAGGGGGAAGCCGGCATTGCGCCGCTGCCGCCGGCGGAGTCGGCACGTGTGCGGGAAGCGGAACAGCGGCGCGCCTGCGAAGCGGTTGGCGTCGACGACCTGACGTTCCTGGGCTACCCGGACGGGCGGATCGAGCAGTCGCTGGCGTTGCGCAGGGATTTTGCCCGGGAGATCCGGCGGTTCAAACCGCATCTGGTGATCACCCTGAACCACCATGACACCTGGGCCCCTGGAGCGTGGAACAGCGCCGACCACCGGGCGGTCGGGCGGTCCGTCCTGGATGCCGCGGCCGATGCCTCAAACGCCTGGATATTCGAAGAGCTCAAAGTTGACGGGTTTGCGCCCTGGGACGGCGTGCGCTGGGTGGCCGTGATGTCCATGCAGCCGACCCACGTCACACCGGTATCCGCGGACAGCGTCGCCCGTGCAGTTGATTCGCTGGCTGAACATGAACAGTATCTGCAGGCCTTGAGCAGTGATCCCGTCCGGGAGCAGGCGCAACGCCAGGTGGACATGGTCACCGGCGGTGATCCTGACCAGGCCCGGGTGGCGTTCGAGCTCTACAACCTCTAGCTCCGGCGGCCGCACCGCTTTTAGCGGCCCCGCAGTGTCTTAGGGGTGACTTGGCGGTGTCTGAGTGGTGTCTCAGCCGCCCGTGGTTACCAGCCGCGTTCTTTCCACTCGCCCAGATGGGGCCTTTCGGCGCCCACAGTGGTCGAGGTGCCGTGGCCGGGGTGGACCACCGTATCGTCGTCGAGAACATCGAAGACCCGGCTGACGGCGTCGTTGTACAGCGACTCGAAACGGTCCGGGTCCTGCTGCGTGTTGCCCAGGCCTCCCGGAAAGAGGGAGTCACCGCTGAAGAGGTGGTCGGGGCCGTGCGGATCCCGGTACAGGAACGCGACCGAGCCGGGGGTATGGCCACGCAACTTGATGGCCTCCAGCGAAAAGCCATCGAACTGGCCCACGTCACCATGCTCCAACAGCACGTCGGTCGGAATGGGGAGGTCAGGAGCATCCTCACTGCCGGCGGCCGTGCGGGCCTGGGTCACCTGATGGACCTTGCCCAAAGCCTGCACATGGTCATGGTGGGAATGCGTCGTGGCGATCAACACCAAGTGAGCCGCCGGGCTGTCGTTTTTTCCGGTGTCAATCAGGTCGAGTACGGCGTCAGCCTCGTTGGCGGCGTCGATGAGGACCTGATCACCTGAGGACTTGGAGGTCAACAGGTAGACGTTGTTATCCATAGGTCCGACGGAGATGCTTCGGATGGTGATTTCAGCCAAGTCGTACATGCCCCCAGCATAGCGGCCTTGTCAGCAACAGTTGCGTGAGGCAACAATTGCCATTGGCGGGACGTGCCGCCCACTGACGCTGCATGCCAGAATGTCATTGTGCCGGCACGGTATGGATCCGCCGGTGCCGGGGAGAGGAAGGTGCGTATGGCAGCAGAGGCGAAAAGCCGGGATAAGGTACTGCAATGGCTCGTTGTCGACGCATCGGCCGCGACGCCGCCCTATGAGCAAATTCGCGGCGGGATCGCTGAGGCCATCCATACCGGCCGGCTGCCCGCAGGCACAAAGTTGCCGGCAGTTCGCGCGCTCGCGGGACGGCTGTCGCTGGCCGTCAATACCGTCGCCCGCGCTTACCGTGAACTCGAACACGCAGAGCTCGTCCACACGCGCTCGCGGGCCGGGACCGTGGTGTCACCGGGAACAGATGAGGGTCGCAAACGGTTGACGCGGGCAGCGGCGGCCTACGCCGATGTCGTCCGCAGCCAAGGTGCCACCGGCGCCGAAGCAGTGGCGTTGCTGAAGGCAGCGTTGCAGCGGGAGGGGTACGACGCGTGAGCGGCCGGCGATAAACTGGGACCACCAAGGTGCGGATCGAGCGCGGAAGCGGCATGGTCCGCCCGCATTGGTGTGTCGTATGATGTATTCGAACTGATTTTCGATTAGAGTGAGTGCGTGCCAAAAGCAATGACAGCGCCGGCGCCTGCCGGTTCCACATATTCAGCTGCTGATCTATCCCGCCTCGTGGTTAAGGGTGCGCGGGAGCACAACCTGCAGAACGTTCATCTTGACCTGCCGCGGGACGCCATCATCGTGTTCACCGGACTCTCCGGCTCCGGCAAGTCATCGCTGGCCTTCGACACCATCTTCGCCGAAGGGCAGCGTCGCTACGTCGAGTCGTTGTCAGCCTACGCCCGGCAATTCCTCGGCCAGGTCGACAAGCCGGACGTGGATTTTATCGAGGGGCTGTCCCCCGCGGTGTCGATCGACCAGAAATCCACCAGCAGGAATCCTCGCTCGACCGTCGGCACCATCACCGAAATCTACGATTACATGCGCCTGCTGTGGGCACGGGTCGGCCGGCCGCACTGTCCGGTGTGCGGCGAGCCAGTGACAAAGCAGACGCCGCAGCAGATCGTGGACCAGCTGCTGGAGTTGCCCGAGCGCACCCGCTTCCAGGTGCTGGCCCCCGTGGTGCGCGGCCGCAAAGGCGAATTCGTCGACTTGTTCGCCGAGCTCTCCTCCAAGGGCTACTCCCGTGCGCGGGTGGACGGGGAACTGGTCCAGCTCTCCGAACCACCGAAACTGGGGAAGCAGTACAAGCATTCCATCGAAGTGGTCGTCGACCGGTTGGTCAGCAAGGAAGGAATCCGGCAGCGGCTGACCGACTCCGTCGAAACCGCCCTCGGTCTGGCCGAGGGGCGGGTGCTGGTGGACTTCGTCGATCTCGACGCCGATGCGCCGGGGCGGACCCGCCCGTTTTCCGAGAATCTGGCGTGCCCCAATGAGCATCCGCTGGCCATCGACGAGATCGAACCCCGGTCCTTTTCCTTCAACAATCCCTTTGGCGCCTGTCCGGCCTGCACGGGTATTGGTTCCAAGCTCGAAGTTGACGAGGACCTGGTGGTGCCCAATCCGGAGATGTCGCTGGCCGAAGGAGCCATCGCCCCCTGGGCGCTGGGGACGGCGACGCTGCAGTACTGGACACGGCTGCTGAGCGGCCTGTCGAACGAACTGGGTTTCTCCATGGACGACCCGTGGCGCAAGTTGCCGGACCGGGCCCGCGAAGCGGCGCTGTACGGCAAAGACCATAAGGTCGTCGTCCAATACCGGAACCGGTTCGGGCGCGAACGGAAGTACAGCACCGGGTTCGAGGGCGCGGTTCAATACATCCAGCGGAAGCACCTGGAGACAGAGTCGGACCACGCCAGGGACCGGTACGAGCAGTACATGCGCGAGACTCCCTGCCCGGAATGTGGCGGTGCGCGGCTGAATCCGGCATCGCTGTCGGTGCTGATTAATGGCAAGTCCATCGCTGAAGTGTCGGCCATGCCGATGCGCGAATGTGCAGCGTTCCTGAACTCCCTGTCGTTGACCGACCGTGAAACACAGATCGCCCACCAGGTGCTGATCGAAATTCAGGCACGGCTGAACTTCCTGCTCGATGTCGGCCTCGACTACCTGAATCTGGAACGGGCCGCCGGTACGCTTTCCGGCGGCGAGGCACAGCGCATCCGGCTGGCCACCCAGATCGGCTCCGGGCTGGTCGGCGTGCTGTACGTGCTGGACGAGCCGTCCATCGGCCTGCACCAGCGTGACAACCGGCGGCTGATCGATACGCTGACCCGGCTGCGCGACCTGGGCAACACGCTCATCGTCGTCGAGCATGACGAAGACACCATCCAGCATGCTGACTGGATCGTGGACATCGGCCCCGGCGCCGGCGAACACGGCGGCCAAGTCGTCCACTCCGGAACGTACACCGACCTGCTGGAGAACAAACAGTCGCTCACCGGCGACTATCTGGCCGGACGTAAAGAGATCGGGGTTCCGGAACGCCGGCGCAAAGCCGACAAGAGCCGCCGGCTCAAGGTCGTCGGTGCGTATGAGCACAACCTGCGCAATGTCGAGGCGACGTTCCCGCTGGGACTGTTCACCGCCGTGACCGGCGTCAGCGGGTCGGGGAAGTCCACGCTGGTCAATGACATCCTGTACAAGTCGCTGGCCAATAAGCTCAACGGCGCCAAGCAGGTCGCCGGGCGCCACCGGAAGATCGAGGGCCTGGAACACCTGGACAAGATCATCCACGTGGACCAGAGCCCCATCGGCCGCACTCCCCGTTCCAATCCCGCCACCTACACCGGCGTGTTCGATCACATCCGCAAGCTCTTCGCGGAAACCACCGAGGCGAAGGTCCGCGGGTATTTGCCGGGCCGCTTCTCCTTCAACGTCAAGGGCGGCCGGTGCGAAGCTTGTTCGGGCGATGGCACCTTGAAGATCGAAATGAACTTCCTGCCCGATGTGTACGTGCCGTGCGAGGTGTGCCACGGCGCCCGGTACAACCGGGAGACGCTTGAGGTCCATTACAAGGGCAAGACGATTGCCGACGTGCTGGAGATGTCGATCGAGGACGGGGCGGAATTCTTCGCGGCCTTTGCGCCAATTGCCCGGCACCTCAGGACACTTGTCGACGTCGGCCTGGGCTACGTCCGCCTGGGGCAACCGGCCACGACGCTGTCCGGCGGCGAGGCGCAGCGGGTCAAGCTGGCCAGTGAGCTGCAGAAACGGTCGAATGGCCGCAGCATCTACGTGCTGGATGAACCGACGACGGGGCTGCATTTCGAGGACATCCGGAAGCTGCTCAATGTGCTGCAGAGCCTGGTGGACAAGGGCAACACCGTCATCATCATTGAACATAACCTGGACGTGATCAAGAGCGCGGACTGGGTGGTGGACCTGGGCCCGGGAGGCGGTTCCGGCGGCGGACAAATCGTCGCATCGGGCACGCCCGAACAGGTGGCGACCATAGATGCCAGCCATACCGGCACCTTCCTGGCCGGAGTTCTCGACTGATATATGCTGTCGCCGGAATGCGAGTGGACGGTGATTCTTGCTGATTTTTAGTGATTTTTGCGGGTCTGCCGGCTCGTGAGAAACTAAGCCGTCAGTCAGACGAGGCCAAGGAGGAGACGGCGTGGCGGTATACGATCTGTCGCGCTCCACCACTCGGGCAATGATCCGGAGTATGTGCCGGCCGACCATCTCCGGAATGGAGAATTTTCCGTCCTCTGGTCCCGTCATCGTCGCCCCCAACCACCTGTCCTTTTTCGACAGCGTCATTGTGCAGGCCCTGATGCCCCGCAAGGTGGCTTTCTTCGCCAAGGCGGAATACTTTACGTCCAAGGGCCCCAAGGGTGTGCTGTGGCGGTGGTTCTTTAATGGGGTTGGATCGGTTCCGGTGGAGCGCGGAGAGCAAGCGGCAAGCGTCGCTGCGCTGAAGACGGCACTGGAAATCCTCGACAATGGTGATTCATTCGGCATTTATCCGGAAGGAACCAGGTCGCGTGACGGCATGCTCTACCGTGGACGCACCGGCGTCGGCTGGCTGGCGCTGACCACCGGGGCGCCTGTGGTTCCCGTCGGGCTGATCGGCACAGAGAAGCTGCAACCTGCCGGCCGGATGATGGCCAGGCCCCGACACTTCACCATGAAGATCGGTGCCCCTCTGTACTTCGACAAGGTCGGTCCCGACCACTCGCTGCCGGCCCGACGGTCCACCACCGACGAGATCATGGATGCCATCGCGGCATTGACCGGCCAGCAACGGGCGGCAACCTACAACAAAAGCTGACCTGACATCGCGAGCGGCCTGACGCCTCCGCCGATGCGGTGTTGGCCGTGCAGCATCACTAGGATGGAATTGTGGCAGACCCAGCAAGTTACCGCCCCTCCACAGGCGAAATTCCGACGAATCCGGGTGTTTACCGTTTCAGGGACGAACACCGGCGGGTGATCTATGTCGGAAAGGCGAAGAACCTCCGGTCGAGGTTGAATTCGTACTTCGCCAGTCCGCGGGGGCTGATGCCCAAGACCCGCGCCATGGTGTTCACGGCGGCAAGCGTCGAGTGGACGGTGGTCCGCAGCGAATACGAAGCGCTGCAGCTCGAGTTCACCTGGATCAAGGAGTTCAATCCACGCTTCAACATTGCCTTCCGGGACGACAAGTCGTATCCGTACCTGGCAGTGACGATGGGGGAGAAGTATCCCCGCGTGCAGGTGATGCGCGGAGACCGGAACAAGGGGACCCGCTACTTCGGCCCCTACAGCCAGGTGTGGGCCATCAGGGAAACGGTCGATACGCTGCTGCGCGTCTTTCCGGTCCGCACCTGCAGCAATGGAGTGTTCAACCGGGCCCAGCGCAGCGGGCGGCCGTGCCTGCTGGGATACATCGACAAGTGCTCCGCCCCCTGCGTTGGCCGGATTTCGCCGGAGGACCACCAGGCGCTTGCCGCGGAATTCTGCTCGTTCATGAATGGACAGGCAAAGCAGTTCATCAGCGGCCTGGAAGAGCAGATGGCGGAGGCCGTCGCCGAGCTCGACTACGAACGGGCGGCCAAACTGCGCGACGACGTGGCAGCACTGCGGAAGGTATTCGAACGGCAGGCCGTCGTGCTGGGCGAAGATACTGATGCCGACATTTTCGCGCTCAGCGGGGATGAGCTGGAAGCCGCCGTCCAGGTGTTCCACGTGCGGGGCGGCAGGATTCGCGGACAGCGCGGCTGGGTCGTGGAAAAGGTCGAGGACGCCTCCGAGGCCGATCTCATCGAGCACCTGATCCAGCAGGTGTATGGTGAGGCCACCCGGGCCAGCGAGAAGATCCCACGCCAGATTCTGGTCCCCGAACTGCCGGCGAATGCTCCCGAACTGAGTCAGTGGCTGCGCGACCTGCGAGGTTCAAAGGTTGACGTGAAGGTTCCGCAGCGCGGTGACAAAGCGGCACTGCAGCGGACGGTCCATGAAAATGCGGAGCATGCCTTGAAGCTGCACAAGTCCCGCCGTGCCGGAGACCTGACCACCAGGTCCGCGGCCCTGCAGGAACTGCAGGAGGCGCTGGAAGTACCCGTCCCGTTGATGCGGATTGAGTGCTTCGATATTTCCCATGTGTCCGGAACCAACGTGGTGGGGTCCATGGTGGTGGTCGAGGACGGGCTGCCGAGGAAAACCGAATACCGGAAGTTCTCCGTCACCGGCGACGCGGCACGGGACGACACGGCTTCCATGTACGACGTGGTCACCAGACGGTTCCGGAACTACCTGTCGGAGAAGGAAGCCTCTTCTGAAAGCGTCGGCACCGCTGACACTGCGGATAATGCTGGCACGGCCGGCACTGCGGAAATCGCCGCCGGCCAGCACCCGGCGGCGGGAACGAGGCAGCAGGCCGGGCATCCATCCGGAGCAGGCGATGAGGCACGGATGGACACGACGACGTCCACCCCCACGGGCAAGTTCGCCTACCCGCCCAACCTCGTCGTCGTCGACGGCGGTCCGCCACAAGTTGCCGCGGCCAGCCAGGCACTCGACGACCTGGGCATTGAGGACGTGTACGTCATCGGCCTCGCGAAGCGGCTGGAAGAAGTATGGGTTCCGCACAGCGACTTCCCCGTGATCCTGCCGCGTGCTTCCCAGGCCTTGTTCCTGTTGCAGCGCGTTCGTGATGAGGCGCACCGGTTTGCTATCACGTTCCACCGGCAGAAGCGTGGCAAGGCGATGACGACGTCGGCCCTGGACTCCATCGCCGGCCTTGGCCCGGCCAAGCGGAAGGCGCTGCTGAAGCACTTCGGATCGGTCAAGAAGATCAAACAGGCGGATCCGGAGCAGCTGCAGGAAGCCCAGGGGATCGGGCCGGCCCTGGCGGAGACCATCTACGGGCAGCTGTCCGGCGGCTCATCCGGGCCGAATGAAGGCGCCCGGGACGAGGCCGCCCGGGATGAGGGGGCGGGCCCGGAGGAGACGGCGGCAGCGCAGGGCGATCCGGCCCCGCACGGTGTGAACATGACCACCGGGGAGATCCTCGATCCCTGACCGAGTCAAGGTCAGGGAGCCGGATAAAAGGCCCGGGAGTGCCGGATCCTAGGGCCAACGAGTGCCGGATCGGGGCCGGTCGCGGCAGGGAGCGTGATCGAGGCCCGGGAGAGGAGATTTGCTCCGCTTTGGGACATTTGACCGGCGGCGCCGCCGGTCAAATGTCCCAAAGCGGAGCATTCCGGCGATGGGTGGGCGTGACGGCCCCTCGCGCTAGCGCCGTCGCGCTACCCCAACCACGAAAAGCGTGTGCTTGGGGCCCCTCGCGCTAGGCTTGGGGGAGAGAAGGCAATGAAGACTGTGCCGGAGGCACTAACAGGACGGGGAGCATGACCCAGACGGAAGACCTGACGCCGGTAAAACCCACCGAGTCGGAACTGCTGGTGGTCACCGGAATGTCCGGTGCAGGACGAAGCACCGCGGCCAACGCGCTGGAGGACCACGGCTGGTACGTAGTAGAGAACCTTCCACCCCAAATGCTGGTGACGCTGACGGACCTCGTCTCCCGCATGCCGCAGTCCATTCCCAAGCTTGCGGTCGTGGTGGACGTGCGCAGCAAGGCACTGTTCAGCGATATCCGCGACGCCCTGACTCATCTGAGCGCCAGCGGGGTGAGCTTCCGCGTGCTGTTCCTGGATGCCAGCGACGATGTGCTCGTCCGGCGGTTCGAACAGGGTCGCCGCCCCCACCCGCTGCAGGGCGACGGCAGGATCCTGGACGGTATCGCCACGGAGCGGGAGGTGCTCCACGAGCTCAAGGAGATGTCGACCATGGTGGTCGAGACCACCGACCTCAACGTCCATGAACTGGCCACCGATATCACCGAATACTTCTCAGCCAGCGGCCCCATTGTGCTGCGGCTGAACGTGATGAGCTTCGGATTCAAGTATGGACTGCCTGTCGACGCCAATTTCGTGGCCGACGTCCGGTTCATCCCCAACCCGCACTGGGTGCCGCAGTTGCGGCCGCTCACCGGGATGGACCAGGAAGTCAGCGACTTCGTGCTGGTGGATTCGGGGGCCGAAGAATTCGTCGAGCGCTATGTCCATGCCCTCGAACCGGTGCTGGCCGGATACCGGCGGGAAAACAAGCACTATGCGACTATTGCCGTCGGCTGCACCGGTGGCAAACACCGTTCGGTCGCCGTCAGCGCTGAGCTGGCCAAGAGATTGGCGCAACTGCCGATGGTCACAGTGACCACCAGTCACCGCGATCTGGGACGCGAATAATGGCCATCCGCACCGGACCGTTGCCCATGGTGCCGGTGCCGTCGTCGGCGCCTGTCCCGCAGCATCAAGAGACGGACCCGGCCGTCGTCGCCCTCGGAGGCGGGCACGGACTGTCGGCGTCGTTGTCTGCACTGCGGCTGCTTACCTCGGACTTGACGGCCATTGTCACCGTGGCCGACGACGGCGGTTCATCCGGACGGCTGCGGCAGGAGATGGGAGTACTGCCCCCGGGGGACCTGCGCATGGCACTGTCCGCGTTGTGCGACGATACAGACTGGGGCAGGACCTGGCGCGATGTGATGCAGCACCGCTTCCTGTCGGAGCGGGCACCGGCCGGGTCGCTGCAGGGCCACGCCATGGGCAATCTGCTGATTGTCACGCTGTGGGAACTGCTGGGCGACCCGGTGGCGGGCCTGCAATGGGCCGGAGCCCTGTTGGGGGCGCGGGGGCAGGTGCTGCCGATGGCGAGCGTGCCGCTGACGATCGAAGGTGATGTGCCCTCGACGGGGCCGGGAGACGAGTCCATCGTTGAGACGATTACCGGGCAGGCGTCCCTGGCAGTGGCGGGGAACGTGCAGAACGTGAGATTGATCCCGCCCGATGCGCCTGCCTGCGTCGATGCCCTCAACGCGATCGAACTTGCCGACTGGGTGGTGCTGGGGCCCGGGTCGTGGTACACGTCTGTGCTGCCGCACCTGTTGCTGCCCGAACTGCGCGACGCCCTCTGCCAGACTCCGGCAAAGCGGTGCCTGACGATGAACCTGCTGTTCGACACCAAGGAAACCACCGGGATGAGCGCCGCGGACCATTTGCGGGCGCTGGCGCGCTATGCACCCGACTTCGGAGTGGATGTGGTGCTGGCCGACCCGGAGGTGACGGGCGACCGGGCGGAGTTTGAACGTGCGGCCGCGATGCTCGGTGCCGAGGTCGTGTTCGGTAAAGTGGGGGCACCGGGGGGCCGGCCGGTGCATGACCCGCTCCGGCTGGCGACGGCCTATCACGATGTTTTCACAGGAACGTTAGGATAATTCGATGGCGCTGACTGCGGCAGTCAAAGAAGAACTTTCCCACCTGGATGTGAAGAAATCGTCGGTCCGCAAGGCTGAAGTCTCGGCTATGCTGCGGTTCTCCGGCGGGTTGCACATCATCTCGGGCAGGATTGTGATCGAGGCGGAGGTGGATCTTGCCTCCACCGCCCGCCGGTTGCGCACCGCAATCGGCGAAGTGTACGGACACAACAGCGAGATTATCGTCGTGTCCGGCGGTGGACTGAGGCGGGGCAACCGCTATGTAGTGCGCGTGGTCAAGGACGGTGAAACCCTGGCCCGGCAGACGGGATTGCTCGATGCGCGCGGCCGGCCGGTGCGCGGACTTCCATCGGTGGTGGTTAACGGTTCCACGGCCGACGCGGAGGCCGTGTGGCGTGGTGCCTTCCTGGCCCACGGATCACTGACCGAACCGGGACGTTCCTCGGCTTTGGAAGTGACCTGCCCGGGTCCGGAATCCGCGCTGGCGTTGGTGGGCTCGGCCCGGAGGCTGGAGATCGTCGCCAAGGCGCGCGAAGTTCGCAGCGTGGACCGTGTGGTGATCCGCGACGGCGATACCATCGCCGCCCTGCTGACCCGCATGGGCGCCCACGAAACCCTGTTAACCTGGGAAGATCGCCGGATGCGCAAGGAAGTTCGGGCCACCGCCAACCGACTGGCGAATTTCGACGACGCGAACCTGCGGCGTTCAGCGCAGGCTGCAGTTGCCGCGGGAGCCAGGGTCGAACGGGCCCTGGAGTTGCTGGCCGATGATGTGCCCGAGCACCTGAAGTATGCCGGGGAGCTGCGGGTGGCGAATAAGCAGGCCAGCCTCGACGAGTTGGGGCGCATGGCCGAGCCGGTGATGACCAAGGACGCCATCGCCGGGCGGATCCGCAGGCTGCTTGCCATGGCAGACAAGCGGGCCTCCGAGCTTGGAGTGCCCGGAACCGACGCCAATGTGACAGCAGAGATGCTGGAAGAGTAGATGCGTGCATAGGATGGGACTAGTGCATCAGTCGCCTTAGCATCGCCGGACCGGACACCGTCCGTCCCGACGGGCGCAGACACAGGTTTCTGGATGGAGAGGCCATTCAGATCGAAAAAGTGAAAAGGTGGAGGAATTCGTGAGCGAGTACACACTTCCCGATTTGCCCTACGACTACGCAGCACTGGAGCCGCATATTTCGGCCCGCATTATGGAGCTGCATCACGATAAACACCACGCAACGTACGTCAAGGGCGCCAATACCGCCATTGAACAGTTGGCTGAAGCCCGGGAGAAAGGCGATTTCGCCAATGTCCCCAAGCTTTCCAAGGACCTGGCCTTCCACACCGGGGGCCACATCAACCACTCAGTGTTCTGGAACAACATGTCGCCGGACGGCGGCGACAAGCCCGAGGGCGAGCTGGCCGCTGCCATCGACGACACCTTCGGATCCTTCGACAAGTTCCGGGACCACTTCACTGCCGCGGCCACAAGCCTGCAGGGTTCCGGCTGGGCCATCCTGGCTTGGGAACCGCTGGGCAAGCGCCTCGTGATCGAGCAGCTCTACGATCAGCAGGGCAACGTTCCGGTGGGAACCACTCCATTGCTGATGCTGGACATGTGGGAGCACGCCTTCTACCTTGATTACCTCAACGTTAAGCCCGATTACGTCAAGGCGTTCTGGAACATCGTGAACTGGGCGGATGTCGCCCGCCGCTTCGAAGGCGCACGCAATAACGCCTCCGGATTGATCACCCTGCAGTAGTAAGAGCAGTAGTAATAGCTGGCCCAATGCCGGCCAGTGCGTAATATGTATGAATCATGGAAAGCCGCCGCTGGCGGGCCCATTGCCAACGGCGGCTTTCAATGGTCCCTGCTGACCTGCGGACCTGCTCAGGCAGTGCGAGCGGCATTTCCGGAATTTGAACCATCTGTATGACAAACAAGGAGTAAAAGAAGTGACTACTCGTGTTGGAATCAACGGATTCGGCCGGATCGGCCGCAATTTCTTCCGTGCCGCTCTGGAGCAGGGCGCAGACCTTGAGATCGTCGCGGTGAATGACCTGACCAGTCCCGAAACCCTCGCCCATCTGCTGAAATATGACAGCGTGACCGGCCGGTTGAAGGCCAGTGTCGAGGTCAAGGACGGCAACCTCGTGGTCGGGGGCAAGATCATCAAGGTGCTGGCGGAGAAGGATCCCGCCAACCTGCCCTGGGATGACCTCGGGGCGGATATCGTCGTCGAATCCACCGGCTTCTTCACCAAGGCCGGCGACGCCCGCAAGCACCTCGACGCCGGAGCGCGCAAGGTACTGATCTCCGCGCCGGCCACCGACGAAGACCTGACCGTGGTGCTGGGCGTGAACGACGATCAGTATGATCCCGACAACCACCACATCATCTCCAACGCGTCCTGCACGACGAACTGCCTCGGCCCGATGGCGAAGGTCCTCAACGACAGCTTCGGTATCCAGCGCGGGCTGATGACCACAGTGCACGCCTACACGGCCGACCAGAATCTGCAGGACGGCCCGCACAAGGACCTGCGCCGCGCCCGCGCCGCAGGCGTCAACCTGGTTCCCACCTCGACCGGTGCCGCCAAGGCCATCGGCCTGGTGCTTCCGGAACTGAAGGGGAAGCTGGACGGCTACGCCATCCGGGTGCCGATCCCCACCGGATCCGCCACGGACCTGACAGTGACGGTGGACCGCGAAGTGACTGAGGAAGACGTGAACGCCGCATTCAAGGCTGCCGCGGACGATGGGCAGCTGGCCGGTTACCTCACCTACACCGAAGACCCGCTGGTCTCCGCCGACATCACCACCGATCCTGCATCGTGCATCCTGGATTCGGGACTGACCAAGGTGATCGGCGACCAGGTCAAGGTGGTCGGCTGGTACGACAACGAGTGGGGCTACTCCAACCGTCTCGTCGACCTCACCGAACTCGTCGCATCCAAGCTCTCCTAAACGGTACGAGATGGCTGCACAAACCCTTGAACAACTGATTTCAGCGGGCGTGAAAGGCCGGCCGGTACTGGTCCGGTCGGACCTCAACGTTCCGTTGGACGATTCAGGCTCATCACCCACAGTGACCGACGACGGGCGGATCCGCGCTTCAATGCCGGTGCTGCAGAAACTGTCCGACGCCGGCGCCCGGGTGATCGTGATGGCGCACCTCGGCAGGCCAAAAGGCGAACCGGATCCCCAGTATTCGCTGCGGCCGGCCGCCGCGCGGCTCGCCGAGCTCGCGCCATTCGGCGTGGAACTGGCCGCCGACGTCACCGGCGCCGATGCCCGCTCCAAGGCCGGGAGCCTGGACGACGGCGGCGTCCTGGTGTTGGAGAATCTCCGGTTCGATCCGCGGGAAACCAGCAAGGATGACGGCGAACGAGGCGCTTTCGCCGACGAACTGGCGGGGTTGGCTGCAACCCCGGACGGGCAGCAAGGCGCCTACGTCGACGATGCGTTCGGTGCGGTGCACCGCAAGCACGCCAGTGTCTACGACATCGCCTCGAGGCTGCCCGCCTACCAGGGGGATCTGGTGCGTACCGAGCTGGACGTGCTCGATACGTTAACCCGGTCACCTGACCGTCCGTATGTCGTGGTGCTTGGCGGGTCGAAGGTATCCGACAAGCTGGCGGTCATCGACAACTTAATGGGCCAGGCGGACTACCTGCTGATTGGCGGGGGAATGGTCTTCACCTTCCTCGCCGCCCTGGGCCACGACGTCGGCTCCAGCCTGCTGGAGGAGGACCAGATCGATACGGTCAAGCGGTACTTGGATGCGGTCTCCGGATCGGATTGCGAATTCGTGCTGCCCACCGACATTGCGGTCGCCTCCGCATTCGCCGCTGATGCCGAGCACGAAATCGCTGCCGCTGACTCCCTGGGCCAGAGCGCGTTCGGCGCCTCGGCCATCGGGCTGGATATCGGACCTGCCTCTGCGGAAAACTTCGCCGAACACATCCGCTCCGCCCGGACCGTTTTCTGGAACGGTCCGATGGGAGTGTTCGAGTTCGAAGCCTTCGCTGCCGGAACGCGTACCGTGGCTTCAGCCCTGACAGAAACCAAGGGCTTCACCGTCGTCGGCGGCGGCGACTCGGCGGCCGCAGTGCGGACGCTGGGCTTCGACGACAACCAATTCGGGCATATTTCCACCGGTGGCGGGGCCAGCCTGGAATTCCTCGAAGGCAAGGAACTGCCGGGGCTGACAGCGCTCGGCGAATAAGCCTGCGGCCGAAGTCCGGAACGGTCCGGACTTCGGCCGGCACATACGACACGACATATCGGAGAGCCATGACAACGTCGACCAACGGCACCTACGACCGCACGCCGCTGATAGCGGGGAACTGGAAGATGAACCTGGACCATGTCCAGTCCATCACCATGTTGCAAAAGCTGGCCTGGACCCTCAGCGACGCCAAGCATGACTTCAACCGGGTCGAGGTCGCAGTGTTCCCGCCTTTCACGGACATTCGCTCAGTGCAGACGCTGATCCACGGCGACGACCTGAACATCGGGTACGGCGGCCAGGACCTGTCGGACCAGGATTCCGGGGCGTACACCGGCGACATCTCGGGGCAGTTCCTGAACAAGTTGGGCTGCGGTTACGTGCTGGTGGGACACAGCGAGAGGCGTGCCGTCCATGCCGAGTCCGATGAGTTGCTGCGGGCCAAGGTACAGGCGGCGTTCCGCCATGGACTGGTTCCCATCTTGTGCGTGGGTGAAGGCCTGGAGGTACGGCAGGCCGGCAACCATGTGGAACACACGGTGAACCAGCTGCGGGCGGCACTGCAGGATCTGCCGGCCGAACACGCAGCCAGTGTCGTGGTGGCATACGAACCTGTCTGGGCCATTGGCACCGGCGAGGTGGCAGGCCCGGACGACGCACAGCAGATGTGTGCTGCCCTCCGCGCCGAAGTGGAAAGCCTGTATGACGGGCCGACGGCGGCAAAGGTCCGGCTGCTCTACGGCGGCTCCGTCAAGGGCAACAATGCCGCATCCATCCTGCAGCAGCGGGACGTTGACGGGGTGCTCGTCGGCGGCGCCAGCCTGGACCCGGCTGAATTTGCTAGTATTGTCAGGTTCGAGCAACATCTCGTCACCGGTTGAGGTTCGGCGAAGATGGGATGCTCTTTACGATTTATACCGCTGAAAGGCAGTTGTGGACGCTCTTAACATTATCCTGCAGATCCTGCTCGGGCTGACCAGCCTGCTGCTGACTCTGTTGATCCTGCTCCACAAGGGCCGCGGCGGCGGTATGTCCGATATGTTCGGCGGCGGCATGACATCCAGCCTCGGTTCCTCCGGCGTAGCCGAACGGAACCTGAACCGCTTCACGGTGGCGCTGGGGATTATCTGGGGGCTGGTCATCATCGCCCTTGGACTGCTGATGCGCTTTTCCGGGGACGCCTGACAGAGCCTCCTGACCGAGCTGCCCGGCCCGTCCTGACGCAGCCGGTTCCCACAGCGAGCTACTGCTGCTACTGCTCCGCTGTTTCGTCCACCAGCAAGGACTCCGGCACCTGCTCCGCGGCCTCGCGATCGATCAGCCACAATGTCTTGTCACGGCCGGTGGCACCCGCGGCCGGCACCTGTACCGGTGCCGCCCCCGCCAGAGCTAAGCCAACTGCACCAGCCTTGTCCTTGCCAGCGACCACCATCCACACCTCATCGGCGGACTGGATCGCCTCCAGGGTAAGAGACATCCGCTGCGGCGGAGGTTTGGGGGCATTCTCCACACCAACCGTGGAGCGGCCACGGGCCAGCACACCGTCCATATCCGGGAAGAGCGAGGCGATATGGGCATCGGGCCCCACGCCCAGCAGCAGCACGTCGAACGGTGCGGAGTCCTGCGCGAGCTCGGCGGCGTAAGCAGCCGCGGCGGCGTGCACGTCGTCGAATTCGTCCGCGGACCCAAAGGGGTGCACACGCCCACGATTGATGTCGACGTGCCGCAGCAGCGCTTCCTCAGCCTGCACCGCATTCCTGTCCGGGCTGGAGGCGGGAAGGAAACGCTCGTCGCCCCACCAGACGTTCACCCGGGACCAATCCACCGTATCCCGGTTCTCGGCTTCGGCGACGGCCGCCAGAATCGATATCCCGATGTTTCCGCCGGTCAACACGGCTGTCGCTTCGCCCCGTTGCTGCTGGGCCGCGGCCAGTCGCTCGATCAACCGGTCCGCGCCGGCTGCGGCCAGCGCATCGTAATTGGAATGGATCCTGACCCTGGGCGATGCGTTCACAGCTGTCTCCTTGACGTTTGCTTTTGCGCCGTCACTGGGCTGCCGCTTCGGCTGTGCGCTGCAGGCCCGTGGTAATGACTTCTCCGAAGACCTCATCCGGGTCCAACCGCCGCAGCTCCTCGGCCAGGCAGGCCTGCAGGGTGCGCCGGGGCAGAGCAATACGTTGATTGGGCTGGCCGGGCTGGCTGAGCGTGGCGACTGTCAGATTGGGGCGGACCAGCTCCACATCCCCGCCTTCGCGTTCCAGCAGCACTCTGCGGATGCCGGTGCCGGCCGGATCGTCGATGATTTCAACGGCAGCGTCAATGCCCAGGGACAGCCAGGCCGCGAGCAGCAGCGTGCTGGGGGAGTCGGTCGCCCCCTCCACGGTGATCTGCCGGACCGGTGCCGCCTGTACCTGATCCATGACGGCGGCCAGCTGGATGCGCCAGTTGGTTAATCTGGTCCACGCCAGGTCGGTATCGCCGGCTACGTAGGTGCGGCTGATGTGTTCGAGGGCAGCCCGCGGGTCGGGCTCATTGGCCGAGTCGGTGATGCGCCGGTGCGCGATGCGGCCGATGGAACTGTTGGCCGCCGATTCCGGGACGCCGTGGGGCCACCAGGCCACAATCGGGGCGTCGGGCAGCAGCAGGGCGGAGACCAGCGACTCGCTTTCGGCGGCCAGCGAACCGCAGCCGCGCAGCACCACGACCTCGGATGCTCCGGCGTCCCCACCGACCCTGATCTGGGCGTTGAGGACAGTTCCACCGTCCGGGTCGCCGGCGGCGAGCACGATGATCCGGCAGGGGTGCTCGCGGCTGGCGGCGTTCGCCGCCTCGATGGCATCTTCCTCGTGGCCCGAGCGGGTGATGACCACCAGGGTCAGCACGCGTCCCAAGGCGACAACGCCTCCGACGTCCCGCATGGTCATGATTTCCTTGGACACCTGCGAGGTGGTGGTGTCCGGCAGATCCACAATCACGGGCGCCTCCAGCTCCGGCCGTCGCGGGCCAGCAATTCCGCGGCAGCCGGTGGCCCCCAGCTGCCCGGGTCGTACGGTTGGGGTTGTTCGCCGCGCCGGCTCCAGTAATCCTCGAATGGGTCGAGGATCTTCCAGGACAGCTCGACCTCCTGATGGCGGGGAAAGAGCGGCGGTTCGCCGAGCAGCACGTCCAGGATCAACCGTTCGTAGGCTTCGGGGCTGGACTCGGTGAAGGCGTGGCCGTAGCCGAAGTCCATGGTGACGTCGCGGACTTCCATCTGGGTGCCGGGAACTTTCGACCCGAACCGGATGGTGGCACCTTCGTCGGGCTGGACGCGGATGACGACGGCGTTCTGCCCGAAGTCGTCATTCGAACCGTGGTGCCCGAAGATCATGTTCGGTGCCCGCTTGAAGACCACGGCGATCTCGGTGACGCGGCGGCCCAGTCGCTTGCCGGTGCGCAGGTAGAATGGCACGCCGCTCCAGCGCCGGGTGTTGATGTCCAGTCGGATCGCCGCGTAAGTCTCGGTGATGGACGAGTCAGGAATATCCGCCTCGTCCAAATAGCCCGCGACCTCTTCGCCACCCTGCCAGCCGCCGGAGTACTGGCCCAGCACCGAATGGGCCCCGAGATCGTCGGGAACTTCGACGGCGGCCAGGATCTTCTCTTTCTCGGCCCGCAGGTTATCGGCATCGAACGAAATCGGCTCTTCCATCGCCGTCAGTGCCAGCAATTGCAGCAGATGGTTCTGGATGACATCGCGGGCCGCGCCCACGCCGTCGTAATATCCGGCGCGGCCGCCGATGCCGATGTCCTCGGCCATGGTGATCTGCACATGGTCGACATAGTTGGAGTTCCACAACGGTTCGAAGAGCTGATTGGCGAACCTCAGTGCCAGGATATTCTGCACGGTCTCTTTGCCCAGATAGTGGTCGATCCGGAAGACCGCGTCCGGGGGAAAGACCGATTCGACAATATCGTTGAGTTCGCGGGCGGATTCCAGATCGTGGCCAAAGGGCTTCTCAATGACCACCCGGCGCCAGTTGCCGTCGTCGGCCGCGGCCAGACCATGCCGGGAGAGCTGCTGGCATACTTGTTCGAACTTGTCCGGCGGAATCGACAGGTAGAACGCATGATTGCCGCCGGTGCCGCGGTGCTCGTCCAGCTCCGCGATGGTCTTCTTCAGCTGTTCGAAGGCATCGTCGTCGTCGAAGGCGCCCTGGACGAACCGGATGCCTTCGGCCAGCTGGTTCCAGACATCCTCGCTGAACGGCGTCCGCGCATATTGCTGCACCGCGTGCTTGACCTCTGCCGCAAAATCCTCTTCGCTCCAATTGCGGCGGGCGAAACCCACCAGGGCAAAGCTGGGCGGCAGCAGACCGCGGTTGGCCAAGTCGTAAACGGCCGGCATCAGCTTTTTGCGTGCGAGGTCGCCGGTCACGCCAAAGAGCACCATCGACGACGGCCCGGCAATTCGGCTCAACCGCCGGTCACGCGGGTCGCGCAGGGGGTTTCGGGCAGCGGATTCCACGGAGGCCATCGGGCTACTGACCGATGCCGTGGTTGAGGAAGGACACCATATCCTTCAGCTGTGTCACTCCCGCTTCGCGGTCGGCCAGGTGTAATTGGAGCACCGGCCGGCCGTGCCCGGCCAGCACCTGGGCGTCGCCGGCGGCCTGGGCGGAGATCAGCTGCCCGAAGCTGAAGGGACGGTCGGGGATCGGTACGTCCAGTTCAGATGCCGCGGTGACCTGCAGGAACACGCCCACGGCGGGGCCGCCCTTGTGGAATTGCCCGGTCGAGTGCAGGAACCGCGGCCCCCATCCGAATGTCACAGGGCGTCCGCTGATGCGGGCCAGCGGGTCGCGGATTTCCTCCAGCGGCGCCCACGCGATCCGGTCGAAGTACGCCTGCACGCTCAGGTAGCCGTCGGCCGGCAGCTGTTCGATGAGTGCGCGGAGCGCGTCGTCGAGGCTGCTGGAGTTCCCCAGCCACGACGTGGCGCCGCGAACCTGGATCGCGCCGTCCACGAAGGCGGCAGCTGATTGTTCCGGGCGGGACTCGAGCAGGCCCCGTGCCGCTTCCTTGGCCGCCTCGACGTCGGGCTGGTCGAAGGGGTTAATGCCCAGCAGCCGACCGGCCACGGCAGTGGCATATTCCCACGCCAGCAGCTGGCTTCCCAGGCTCCCCGCCACGGCGATCTCATTATCGTTGAGCTCCACCGCCGTATCGGCCGCCACGAGGCGGACGACAAGCATGTCAGGTGCCTGCCACGAGGTTTCCGGGGCGTCGGGGCCCGCCACCACCGGCAGCAGTCCGGTGCCGAATTTGCCCGTGGATTCGGCAATCAGCTGCTCTGCCCAGTCCGCGAAGCCGACGATAGACGAGCCTTCATCGACGATGACGATCTTGTTCCGCAGCGGATCAGTGCCCGCCAGCGCAGCGCCGAGCACCAGCCCGATATTGTCCGACGCATCATCGCGGAGCACCTCCGATGCTTCCTCGGCATCATCGAGCAAGGCTTCGATATCGACGCCGGCCAGGCCGGAAGGCACCAGGCCGAAAGCCGTCAGCGCCGAATACCGGCCGCCGACGTTGGGATCGGCATTAAACACTTCCCGGTATCCGGCTTTGCGCGATGCCTCGTCCATCGGGGACCCCGGATCGGTGACAACAATGATCCGCCTGCCGGCGTCGATACCGGCTTCGGTGAACGTCTGCTCGAAGATCCGTCGCAGCGAGTCGGTTTCAAGGGTTGAGCCGGACTTCGACGAGACGACGACAGCCGTTTCGGCCAACCGGTCTTCCAAGGCGGCACGGACTTGTTCGGGATCTGTACTGTCCAGCACGGTCAATTCCACGCCCGCTGTGGCGGTGATCACCTCCGGCGCCAGTGACGAACCGCCCATTCCGGCCAGCGCAATCCGGGTAATCCCTTCCGCGGCGAGCTCTTCGCGCAGCTGCAGGATCCTCGGCACCAGCGGCCGGGAAGTGTCGGCCAGTTCCACCCATCCGAGGCGCTTGGCCGCCTCGGCTTCGGCATCAGGTCCCCACAAGGTTGGATCCTGGGCCGTGATCCGGGAGGCTGCCTGATCGGCCACCAGGGCACCAATATGCCGATCGATGCCGTGCTGCGCCGCGGAAGCGGCCATGATGGAAAGCGAACTCATGCTGGCTGTTCTCCTGCTGGTTGTGGGTCGTACGGTGCCGAACGCGCCGGGGGAGGCCCCCGGCGCGCGGGGACTCAGCGCCGGGCGTTATCCAAGGCCTGCTGCACGGTCTCCAGCAGCTCGGTCCAACTCTTGACGAACTTGTCCACGCCCTCGGTTTCCAGCTGCCCGACGACGTCGTTGTAGTCGACGCCGATCTTTTGCAGCTGATCCAGCACATTGTTGGCCTCTGTATAGGTGCCGGTGATGGTGTCACCGGTGACCTCGGCATGGTCGGCCGCAGCTTCCAACGTCTTCTCCGGCATGGTGTTGACCACGTTCGGGGCAACGAGTCCGGTCACGTACATGGTGTCGGGGTAGTCCGGATTCTTCACGCCGGTGGACGCCCACAACGGCCGCTGGGGCTTGGCACCCGCATCGGCGAGCGTCTTCCAGCGTTCGGTGCTGAACTGCTCCTCGTAGATCTGGTAGGCCAGCCGGGCGTTGGCGATGCCCGCCTTGCCGCGCAGCGCCTTGGCGTCGTCGGTGCCAATGGCGTCGAGGCGCTTGTCCACCTCGGCGTCGACACGGGATACGAAGAACGAGGCGACCGAATGGATCTTGCTCAGGTCCTTGCCGGCCTCCTTGGCGCGTTCCAGCCCGACCATGAAGGCGTTGATCACTTCGCGGTAGCGCTGCAGGGAAAAGATCAGCGTGACATTGACGCTGATCCCCTCGGCCAGGGTGGCGGAAATCGGCTCCAGACCGGCTTCGGTGGCCGGAATCTTGATATGGGCATTGCCCCGGTTCACCTTCTGCGCCAGCTGCTGTGCCATCGCGGTGGTCTTGGCAGCATCATTGGCCAGCCGCGGATCCACTTCAATGGAGACGCGGCCGTCGACGCCGTCCGTGCGTTTGGCGACGGGAGCGAACAGGTCGCACGCATCAGTGACATCGGCAGTGGTGATCTCGAAGACAGCGCTCTCGACGTCGGCGCCCGAAGCGGCCAGCTGCGACACCTGATCGGCGTAGGACTCGCCGTCGGACAATGCCGCAGCGAAGATGCTGGGGTTGGTGGTGACTCCGACGACGTTGCGCTCGTCGACCAGCTGCTGCAGGTTCCCCGAGGTGAGACGTTCGCGTGACAGGTCATCGAGCCAGATGGAAACGCCCGCGTCCGCCAATGCGCTGGTGGGGCGGGACTGGGAATTGGTTGTCTGTGTCATGAGATTCTCCTTCGTCTTCGTGACGTGGCTACGGCAGGTCGCCGGTGGTCGAAGCTGCGTGTCCGGAGGCTGCACCGGATGAGTGGTTCAACGGCAGGTCGCCGGACTGTACGGCCTGCAACGACTCACGGGCCGCCGCCACCACTGCCTCGGAGGTGATTCCGAATTCGCGGAACAAGGTCTTGTAGTCGGCTGAGGCTCCGAAGTGCTCAAGCGATACGGCCCGGCCGGCGTCCCCGATCAGGTCCCGCCAGCTTTGGGCGATCCCGGCCTCCACGGAGACCCGGGCGCGCACGCTGGAGGGGAGCACGGTTTCGCGGTACTGCTCATCCTGCTTGTCGAACCACTCAACGCACGGCATGGAAACCACCCTGGTTGCCACACCGGCGGCCTGCAGCTCCTCGCGGGCCTGCACGGCGAGCTGGACCTCGGAACCGGTCCCGATCAGGATGACCTCCGGCCGTCCGCCGTCGGCTTCGGCGAGCACATAGCCGCCGCGGGCAACACCCTCGGCCGAGGCGAACGTATTGCCCGAAGCCTCGCCGGTTCCCCGCTCGAAGGTGGGGATGTTCTGCCGCGTCAGCACAATACCGGCGGGGTTCTCCGTGTTTTCCAGGATGGTCCGCCAGGCAACGGCAACCTCGTTCGGATCACCCGGGCGGACCACGTCCAGCCCCGGGATAGCCCGCAGCGAGGACAGCTGCTCCACCGGCTGGTGGGTCGGACCGTCTTCACCCAGCCCGATCGAGTCATGGGTCCACACGTAGACAGCCGGAACGCCCATCAGGGCACCCAGCCGGATGGCGGGCCGCTGGTAGTCGCTGAAGATCAGGAACGTGCCGGCGAAGGCACGGGTGCCGGCGTGCATGGCGATGCCATTGACGATGGCGGCCGCGGCGTGCTCGCGGATGCCGAAGTGCAGCACGCGCCCGTACGGGTTCCCCGGGAACATGTCCGTCTGCTTGGACGCCGGCACGAACGACGGGGAGCCTTCGATGGTGGTGTTGTTGGACTCGGCCAGGTCAGCCGAACCGCCCCACAGCTCCGGCAGCACCGGCCCGATGGAATTGAGCACCTTACCGGAAGCCTTCCGGGTGGACAAGTCCTCTCCGGCTGGGAAAACGGGCAATTGATCCGTCCAGCCTTCGGGCAGCTGCTGTGCGGCCATGCGCTGCAGCAGCTTGGCTTCCTGGGGGTTGGTTTCCTTCCAGGCGGAGAAATCCTTCTCCCATTCGGCGCGTTCTTCCTTGCCCCGCGTCACCACCTGGCGGGCATGGTCGAGCACTTCGGCGTCGACCTGGAAATGCTGCTCAGGATCAAAGCCGAGGTGCTGTTTGACGGCCGCCACCTCGTCGGCGCCCAGCGCCGACCCGTGGATCTTGCCGGTGTTCTGCTTGGTCGGGGCGGGCCAGCCGATGATGGTGCGCAAGGCAATGATCGAGGGCTTGGTGGTTTCTTCCTTGGCCGCCTTCAACGCCGAATACAGGGCCGTGAGGTCTTCGGCGTAGTCGCCGGTCCTGGTCCAATCCACCCGCTGCACGTGCCAGCCGTACGCCTCGTAGCGCTTCAGCACATCTTCCGAGAAGGAAATTTCGGTATCGTCCTCGATCGAAATGTGGTTCTGGTCGTAGAGCACCACCAGATTGCCCAGTTCCTGGTGGCCGGCCAGCGAGGATGCCTCGGAGGTAACACCTTCCTGCAGGTCGCCGTCGGAGGCAATCACATAAATGGTGTGATCGAACGGGCTGGCACCCACAGGCGCCTCGGGGTCCATCAGGCCACGCGTCCGCCGCGCCGAATATGCGAATCCGACCGAGGTCGCCAGGCCCTGTCCCAACGGCCCGGTGGTGATCTCGACGCCGGTGGTGTGACGGTATTCCGGGTGGCCGGGAGTCTGCGACCCCCAGGTGCGGAACTGCTCGAGGTCCTCCACTTCCAGTCCGTAGCCGGACAGGAACAATTGGATATACAGCGTCAGCGAAGTATGTCCGGGGGAGAGGACGAAGCGGTCACGACCCGTCCAATCGGGATCCGAAGGGTCGTGCCGCATGAACTTCTGAAAGATCATGTAGGCGGCCGGAGCAAGGCTCATCGCCGTGCCGGGGTGTCCGTTGCCGACCTTCTCCACGGCGTCGGCCGCCAATACCCGCACGGTATCGACTGCCCGCTGATCAAGGTCGCTCCAGTTCAGTTGCTCTTCCAGATATAGCACGTTTCTACGGCCCCTCTCGTGAATGGACATATTCGCTCGCCTACAACCTTAGTCCTAAACGGATCTGCAGATCCTGTTCATGTCGTCGGGAGTGGTTTCCCGCGCACGGGCGGAATTGTTCTACGGAGCGTAGTAGTATGGTTGCGGAAGGCAGCACAATGGCCGGATTCCGCCACCGCAGCAGGTAGGATTGGAATGAGTGGAGGTGCGTCTTCCTCTCGAAGAAGTGACCGGCGAAGAACAGAGTGATGTCCCGTGCGAACCCAGCATGCGCCTGCAGTTGCCGCTTCTGTGGGCGGCAAAACGGGCTTCAAGGGTAAGGCCAAGGCTTATCTGGCCTTAACCAAACCACGGGTGATCGAGCTGTTGCTGGTGACCACGTTACCCACCATGATCTTCGCCCAACAGGGCTTCCCGGACCCGCTGTTGATCATCGCCACCTTGATCGGTGGCTCCTTCGCTGCGGGCAGCGCCGGGGCATTCAATTGTTACATCGACCGCGATATCGACAAGCTGATGAAGCGGACGGACAAGCGCCCGCTGGTTACGGGCGAACTGACGGAGCGGGAAGCGTTCGTCTTCGCCTGGATACTCGGGCTGGCCTCCGTGCTCATCCTGTGGGTCGGCGCCAATCCACTGACCGCCGGGCTGGGGGCGGGTGCCATCTTCCTGTATGTCGTGGTCTATTCGCTGATCCTGAAGCGCCGGACGTCGCAGAATATTGTGTGGGGCGGCGCCGCCGGGTGCATGCCCGTGCTGATCGCCTGGGCCGCCGTGACCAATACCGTGGAATGGCCCGCGTTCATCCTGTTCATGGTGATATTCCTCTGGACGCCGCCGCATTACTGGCCGCTGTCCATGCGTTACAGCGAGGATTACCGGAATGCGGATGTTCCAATGCTGGGCGCCGTCGCCGGCGCCAGGGTGGTTTCCGTGCAGATCGTGCTGTACGCATGGGCCATGGTGGCCTGCTCGCTGTTGCTGGTTCCGGTCGGGGGAGCCGGCTGGACCTACACGGTCGTCGCGGCCCTGGCCGGTTTCTGGTTCCTCTATGAGTCGCACCGGCTGCACCGGCAGGCCCAGCGGGGCACAACCACCGGCAAATCGGTGATGAAAGTCTTCCACGGGTCCATCAGCTACTTGACGCTGCTGTTCCTGGCGTTGGCCGTTGATCCCTTCATCGGTCCGGCGCTGTTCCAGGCCTGACACAGGTCTGACCCAAGCCTGCCACAAGCCGGATAGCATGGCCGGATGGACTTCACCGGCGTCGTCGCTTATCCGATCACCCCGTTTGCCGCCGATGGCGCGGTTAACTACGCCGAACTGAGGCGAATGACCAGTTCGCTGGTTGCTTCCGGCGTCGACTCGATCACCGTACTGGGCAGTTCGGGCAGTTTCGCCTACCTTGACCGGACGGAACGTGCCGGGGTGGTCGCAACCGCCGTGGAAGAAGCCGCTGGAACAGACAAGCAGGTGTCCGTCTACGCCGGTGTCAGCGCGGTGGGCACCCGGGAGATCCTGACCTTCGCCGCGGATGCCGAAGATGCCGGCGCTGCCGGGCTGGTCGTCTCCGCTGTCTCATATGTGCCGCTGATGGCCGAGGAAGTCGCGGCCCAGACGCGGACGCTTGCGGGCCGCACCGAGTTGCCAATCTGCCTGTATAACAATCCCGGCACCACCCAATTCGATTTCCCCGTTGAACTGGTCGGGGAGTTGTCCACACTGTCCAACGTTGTTGCGCTGAAAGATCCCGCCGGCACGCCTGAGACTTTCATGGCGCGTGCCGCCGCTGTACAGGAGACAACGTCGGAGGGCTTCGCCCATGGGATCAGCGGCGACCCGGCCATCGTGGATAACGCCGTTGCCGCCGATGCCTGGCATTCCGGGGCTGCCGCGCTGCTTCCCGAGCTGTACCTGACACTGCGGGCTGCCCTGGTCTCAGGCGACAATGCCGGCTTTGCTGCCTGCCGCGAAATCCTGACACCGGTGATTCACACACTTGCCGCCCAGCGCGAACTGAGCAGTCTGCACTCGCTGGCCCGGGCCTGTGGCTGGGACGCCGGTGACCCACGGCTTCCGCTGCTGCCGGTTCCGGGAAGTCAGCAGCGCGACCTGGCGCGGCTGATCGATCACGTCTAGCGGCTCAGGCGCGCCGTGCTGGACGACGGCTGCGTTTCAACCGGCGGAAGACCGCGGCCCAGGCCCTTGTCGATGGCATTGGTCGCGGCGCACACCAGCAGCGATGCTCCCAGCATGTGCAGCGCCACAAGCATGACCGGCAACCCGGTGAAGTGCTGGATGTAACCCACCATGCCTTGCAACAGGACGACGACGGCGAGCATCACCATGGCCTGCCGCAGCTGGCGGTGGTGATGCCTGCGGTAGACGAGAATAAGGGCCGCCGCCGTGGCGGCCACCAGCAGATATACCGGTG
The DNA here is from genome assembly GCF_000430705.1 of Arthrobacter castelli DSM 16402. GTDB lineage: Bacteria > Actinomycetota > Actinomycetes > Actinomycetales > Micrococcaceae > Arthrobacter_C > Arthrobacter_C castelli. The sequence goes on along the minus strand of NZ_AUMN01000002.1, from coordinate 279,106 downwards.
CGACATGTATCCGGGTCATCAATTCCGGATCGAGCCCGTTGCGCGGAGCGTCTGCATCACCGGCGTGGGGGCCGGACCCGGTGACGATAACACCGAGCATCACGGTTATGGCAGTGAGCACACCGATGGCAACGAGCACCTGCCGCACCGTCGTGGAGGCGCGGGTTGGACCATGGCCGTCGCCGGTGCCGGCCGGCATCGGGCGGGCACGGTTGACCAACAGAGTGGCCAAGGCAATCAGCGTCATGGAGACGATGAAGTGCCAGCCCACGACCCAAGGGTTCAACTGGGTCAGCACAGTGATTCCACCAATCAAAGCCTGCGCCGGAATGCCCGCCAGCAGTGCGATGGACAGGAAGAACAGGTCACGGCGTTGACGCCGGAACCGCCATACCGCCAGCAGCATGGCAAAGGCGATGAACGTCAGCACGAACGTCAAGGTCCGGTTGCCGAATTCAATGATCCCGTGAATGCCCATTTCCGGTGTATTAATCAGCGACTCGGCGGTGCACTGCGGCCACGTCGGGCAGCCCAGCCCGGACGCAGTCAGCCGAACGGCCCCACCAGTGACAACAATCAGCACCTGTGACACGAGCGAGGCAATTGCCAGTCCGCGCACGGTGCGCGTGACGCCTCCGGGCAGCCGGGCGGCCAGTGAACGGAGACCGGTTGCTTCGCCATTGCGGCCAGAGGAATGATCAGACATCGTTTAACTCCATTTGAACCATCGGACGGCCGCCACCCCGGAAAGCACTGTCCAACCGGCCAGCACCAGGAAGGCAGTGAAATTGAACTGTCCGGCAAGCAGGGCACTGCGCAGCGCCTCGCCCAACGCCCCGGACGGGAGCAATTGGACGAGCCCGGCCAATTGGCCGGGCAGGGCTTCGGGCGGGATCACGATCCCGCCGCCGGCCGCCAGCAGGATCCACAACAGGTTGGTGATGGCAAGGGTCGCTTCGGGCCGGACGGTTCCGGCCACCAACAGTCCCAGGGCAGTGAACGCCGCCGCCCCAAGGGCCAGCAGCAGTATAGCCACCGCAATCCCGGCCGGAGACGGGCTCCACCCCATCAGGAGTGCAACAGCGCTGATCACCAGCACCTGCAGGCCCAGCACCACGGCCACTGCCACGGCTTTGCCGGCAATCAGCCCGGTGCGGCCAAGCGGGGTGGTGGACAAGAACCGGAGCACGCCGTAGCGGCGGTCGAATCCGGTGGCGATGCCCTGGCCGGTGAATGCCGTGGACATCGCGCACAAAGCCAGCACTCCGGGTGTGGCAATATCCACCCGGCCGGTCCCCGGTGAGGTGAGCGGATCCAGTAGCGGAGTGACTGCCAGGCCGACAAGGGCCAGCAGGGGCAGCACAATGGCCAGGATCAGCTGCTCGCCATTGCGCAGCATGCACATGGTTTCGTAGCCGCCTTGCAGCGCGATCCGCCGCGCCAGGGGTGCCGGCGCGCTCACGGAAGTTCCTTCCCGGATACCTCGAGGAAGACATCCTCCAGGCTTCTGGGAGACAGCTGCAACGCCGTCGGCATGACCCCGGCGGCATCCCATGCCTGCGCCAGCACCGCGAGGTCGGCCGCCGCCAGCGGTCCGGTGACGGTATAGCTGCCGGGCCGGGTCTCCACGGCGGACAAATGGCCTGGCACTATCGACGCCACATCGAGTCCCGGCACTGCCTCGAAGGTCAGCACCCGTCCCGATTCGGTCGGACGGGTGGCATTGATCAAATCCGGAACGGTGCCGTGCGTGACTGTCCTGCCGGCGTCGACAATGTATACGTAGTCGGCCAGTCGCTGGGCGTCGTCGAGCAGGTGGGTGGTGAGGACAATTCCCAGCCCCTCATCCCGCAGCTCCCGGACCAGGTCGAAGACGATCGCCCGTGACTGGGGATCCAAACCGGCAGAGGGCTCATCCAGGAACAGCACTTCGGGATCACCGGCCAAGGCCGCAGCCATCGCCAACCGCTGCTTCTGTCCTCCGGAGAGCCGGCGGACCGGCGTGCCGGCGAAACTGCCGATACCGAGCCGGGCCACAAGTGCGTCGATATCGGCCGGCCGGCTGTACATGCCGGCAATGTGGCGCAGCAGGGCAAGCGGCCGGGCCGCCGGCGGGAGTCCGCCATCCTGGAGCATCACCCCGACGCGGGCCCGGAGGCTCGATGTCGCCCGTGCCGGATCCTCGCCCAGCAGGCTCACGGTGCCCCCGTCCCGGGACAGCAATCCCTGGGCGCATTCGATGGTGGTGGTCTTTCCTGCTCCATTGGCGCCCAGCAGGGCCGTCACCTGTCCGCGGTATGCTTGAAGGGCGACGCCGTCGAGCACTCGCACCATTTTGCCTTCCAGCGAAGGCAACGGTCCGAAATCCTTAACCAGCCCGTCGATGTTCAGACAGGGCGGATCGGAGCGGTTGGAACGGAGCACCCAACCATTCTACGTGACGTAGTACGGCCTGGCATTCCGGGTGCAGGTCCCGTGCGGCCACGGTTTTCCGGCGTGGTTTCGGGAGTGAGGACTTGAGGGCCCGGCGAAGGGTTGCCTTACTGGAACCGGGAATGAAATTACGTCATGATTGTGTTGTGTATTCCGTGAGTGATTCTTCGTCCGGGCCGTCGACCGCCCGGGAAGCAGAGGAACGCACCAGGGACAAAGTCCTCGGTGCGGTACTGGAACACGGCCCGGTGAGTGCAGCAGCACTGGGGGAGACGCTGGGATTCACCCCTGCAGCCGTGCGCCGGCACCTCGACGCGCTGTCCCGCGACGAAATGATCGAAGTGAAGCTGGTGAGCAAGGCCACCGGCGCCGGGCGCCCATCGCGCCGCTACGTGCTGACCAAACGTGGCCAGCAGCACCTGGGAGACGATTATCTGGACATCGCGCGGCAAGCACTGACTGAACTGACCAGGCAAGCGGGTCCGGCCGCCGTCGAGGAATTCGCGCGGCGCCGCTACGCAGATATGGAAGAGCGGTACCGGCCGGCTGTCGAGGCTGCCGGCACCGACGTCGAAGCCCGGACCGAAGCCCTCGCCGAGGCCCTGTCCAAGGATGGCTTCTCTGCCTCCTCCGCCTCCGTTCCGGCACCGGCGCACAGCAGCTCCGTGGAAGGGTTGGGGAGTGTGCAATTGTGCCAGGGGCACTGCCCGGTGCAGGACCTGGCCGCCGAGTTTCCGGTCTTCTGCGACGCGGAGACCGAAGTTTTTGCCCGCTTGATCGGCGTCGATGTGCGGCGGTTGTCCACATTGGCCAGCGGGGGACATGTTTGTACGACCCATGTTCCTACGGGTCGGGCAAGTACCAAGCCAGCGCGGTAAGCGTTGGTCAACCACCGAAGAGGAAGGCCGTAATGACGGAACAAACAGTTCGTGACACTGATACGTCCAGTCCAGTCATTAGCGACATTCTGGAGAAGAACCCGGAGCTCGAGGGCATCGGCAGCTACGAGTACGGCTGGTCGGATTCCGACGCAGCCGGAGCCGCAGCGCGCCGAGGGGTTGACAATGAAGTCGTGCGTGACATTTCGGCCAAGAAGGATGAGCCGGAATGGATGCTGAAGATGCGCCTGAAGGGGTTGAAATACTTTGACCGCAAGCCGATGCCCACCTGGGGCGCCGACTTGTCCGGCATCGACTTCGACAACATCAAGTACTTCGTTCGCTCCACTGAGCGGCAGGCGCAGAGCTGGGAAGACCTCCCCGAAGACATCCGCAATACGTACGAAAAGCTTGGCATCCCCGAAGCGGAGCGCAGCCGGCTGGTGGCCGGTGTCGCCGCACAGTACGAATCCGAGGTCGTCTACCACCAGATCCGTGAAGACCTGGAGGCGCAGGGCGTCATCTTCATGGACACGGACACGGCGCTGCGGGAACACCCGGAGATCTTCGAAGAGTACTTCGGCACCGTCATTCCCGTGGGCGACAACAAGTTTGCTTCGCTCAACTCGGCCGTATGGTCGGGCGGCTCGTTCGTCTACGTGCCCAAGGGCGTCCACGTCGAGATTCCGCTGCAGGCCTACTTCCGGATTAACACCGAGAACATGGGCCAGTTCGAGCGGACCCTGATCATCGCCGACGAGGGCTCCTACGTGCACTACATCGAAGGCTGCACGGCGCCGATCTACACCTCGGATTCCCTGCACTCGGCGGTGGTGGAGATCATCTGCAAGAAGAACTCCCGCGTCCGCTACACCACCATCCAGAACTGGTCGAACAACGTGTACAACCTGGTGACCAAGCGTGCCATCGCGCACGAAGGCGCCACCATGGAATGGATCGACGGCAACATCGGCTCCAAGGTGACCCAGAAGTACCCGGCCGTCTACCTGACCGGCGAGCATGCCAAGGGCGAGACCCTCTCCGTTGCTTTCGCCGGCGAGGGCCAGCACCAGGACACCGGTTCCAAGATGGTGCACATTGCTCCGAACACCAAGTCCTCCATCATCTCCAAGTCGGTGGCCCGCGGCGGTGGCCGTGCCGCCTACCGCGGACTGGTCCAGGTGCGTGAAGGCGCCGAACACTCGGCGAACACCGTGCGGTGTGACGCCCTGCTCGTGGACACCATCTCCCGTTCGGACACATACCCGTACGTGGACATCCGCGAAGACGACGTCACCATGGGCCACGAGGCCACGGTGTCGCGGGTGAGCGAAGAGCAGCTGTTCTACCTGCAGTCGCGCGGATTGCCCGAAGACGAGGCTATGGCGATGATTGTCCGCGGCTTCATCGAGCCGATCGCGCGTGAGCTGCCGATGGAATACGCGCTCGAGCTGAACCGTCTCATTGAACTCCAAATGGAAGGAGCCGTCGGTTAATGACTAACGACGCAGCGCAATCTGTAGCGGATCGAACATCTGCGCCGGGCCCAGCCATTGCCGGCATGAGCGAGGAAGGGGAGAACCTTTCCCCTGACAACGTCACCCCCGAGCAGCACGGGGCGAAGGCACATTCACACGGCGGTGGTGAAGGTGTTGCCGACAGCTCCCGCGCCGGGCGGCTGACCTCGTATAACCTGGAGGACTTCGCGCCGCTGACCGGCCGCGAAGAGGACTGGCGGTTCACCCCGTTGAACCGTTTGGCCGGGCTGCACACCGACGAGCTGACCGGCGCCGCGCCGACGGTCACCGTCGACGGCGGCGAGGCGGTGCGGGTCGAGACAGTCGGCCGTGACGATGCACGCATCGGCGTCGCGGCCATTCCCGACGACCGGGTCTCGGCATCGGCCTGGGCTTCCTTCACGGAAGCGACAGTTGTCACGATTCCGACCGAGTGCGAGCTCGACTCTGAAGTGACAGTCACGCTGACCGGTGCCGGCAAGGAACCGGCCGCATCGCATGTGGTGATCCAGGCGGAGAAGTTCTCCAAGTCCGTCGTCGTGCTGGACCACCGCGGTTCGGCCGTGCTGGCGGAGAACGTGGAGTTCGATGTCCAGGACGGCGCCCAGCTGACCGTGGTGACCATCCAGGACTGGGACGACGAGACTGTCCATGCCAGCGCCCAGCAGGCGAAAATCGGTCGGGACGCCAAGTTCAAGCACGTCACGATCAGCCTCGGCGGGGACCTGGTCCGCGTCACGCCGTCATCCCGCTTCGCTGCCCCCGGCGGTGACGTCGAAATGTACGGCCTGTATTTCGCCGACGCCGGACAGCACTTTGAACAGCGGCTGTTCGTCGACCACGCCGTCCCCAACTGCAAGTCCCGCGTTTCCTACAAGGGCGCACTGCAGGGCAAGGACGCACGCACCGTCTGGGTCGGCGACGTCCTGATCCGCGCCGCAGCCGAAGGCACCGACACATACGAAGTAAACCGCAATCTGGTGCTGTCCGACGGCGCCCGGGCGGACTCCGTGCCCAACCTCGAGATCGAAACCGGATTGATCGAGGGGGCTGGCCACGCCAGCACCACGGGTCGGTTCGACGACGAGCAGTTGTTCTACCTGCAGTCCCGGGGCATCCCCGAGGACGTTGCCCGCCGGCTGGTGGTGCGCGGATTCCTGAATGAAATCATTCAGCAGATCCGCGTCCCGGCAGTGGAAGAGCGCATGCAGGAGGCGATCGAACGCGAACTCGAGGCGGGCGACTACTGATGCCTGCCGGTGAGTTGGTGTGCCAGGAACAGGACCTCGAGGTCAACGCCGCCCTGCGCGTGTTGGTGAAGGGATATCCGGTGGCAGTTGTGCGCGACTCCGACGGTGAAATCCACGCCCTGGGCGACACCTGTTCACACGCGGACATATCCCTGGCGGAAGGCGACGTCGAGGATTGCTCGATTGAGTGCTGGGGCCACGGCAGCCAGTTCGATTTGCGCACCGGCGACCCGCTGAGCCCACCGGCCTTCGAACCGGTGCCGGTCTTCGGACTCGCAATCGAGGATTCGAACGTCTACGTCGACATCACAACGGTCACTAATGGGGCCAAAGCCCCGGACGAAGCTTTACTGGAAAAAGCCGCTGCACGCAGCGCGAAGGAGCAATAAGACAAATGTCTACTCTTGAAATCAAAGATCTGCACGTCAGCATCGAGACGGAGCAGGGCACCAAGCCGATCCTCAAGGGCGTGGACCTCACCGTGAACACCGGTGAGACGCACGCCATCATGGGACCCAACGGCTCGGGCAAATCGACCCTCGCCTCCACCATCGCCGGCCACCCGCGGTACATCGTGGAACGGGGCTCCATCACCCTGGACGGCGAAGACGTGCTGGCCATGACCGTGGACGAGAGGGCCCGCGCCGGTCTCTTCCTCGCCATGCAGTATCCGGTGGAAGTTCCGGGCGTGACTATGACCAATTTCCTCCGTTCAGCCAAGACAGCGCTCGACGGCGAAGCACCCAAGCTGCGCACCTGGACGAAGGACGTGAAGTCCGCGATGTCGCAGCTGCGCATCGAGGAAGACTTTGCTTCCCGGAACGTGAACGAAGGCTTCTCCGGTGGTGAGAAGAAGCGGATCGAGATCCTGCAGATGGAACTCTTCAAGCCCCGTTTCGCCGTACTGGACGAGACCGACTCCGGCCTCGACGTCGATGCCCTCAAGGTGGTTTCCGAAGGCGTCAACCGCGCCCAGGACACCGGCACCATGGGCACTATGCTGATCACCCACTACACGCGGATTCTGCGCCATATCAAGCCGGACTTCGTGCACGTCTTCGTGGACGGCCGGATTGCTGAAGAAGGCGGTCCGGAGCTGGCCGACCGGCTCGAGGAAGAGGGCTATGACCGCTTTGCTGCCACAGAGACGGCAACGGCGTAGCATTAAGGTATCCACCATCGACCTGGGGTCCAGCGTTACTGGAGCCGGACCAGGAGGACAAAATGGCTGAAGTACAGGCACAGACCAGCATTGAGGATGCCGAAGAGGCCCTCAAAGACGTGATCGACCCCGAACTGGGCGTCAATGTCGTCGACCTCGGCTTGCTCTACGGACTGGCTTACGGCGACGACGGCGCCCTGCTGATCGACATGACGTTGACGACGGCGGCCTGTCCGCTGCAGGACGTCCTCGAGGAGCAGATCGCACAGTGCCTGGATGGCATTGTCGATGATTGGCGCCTGAACTGGGTCTGGATGCCGCCGTGGGGCCCTGAGCGGATCACCGAAGACGGACGCGACCAGATGCGCGCCCTCGGCTTCAATATCTAACACAGCAAACGCCAGCTGAGGCCGGTGTCCCGTCGTGGGGCACCGGCCTCAGTTGTGCCCGGGCCCTGCTCCGTCTGGATAAGATCTCTGTCGAGTGGTCAGTACCTGCCTTTTTGCGGTGGGGTGCCCCGTCGAACGGTCATAAAGTGCCGCAATGGTGGGTGTCTTGGCGGCAGATATCGTCCAAGTGGCTCAGGGTACGGAAGATAGTGACCAACGGGCGCCGGGGCTCAGCCATCCCGGGAAAGATCACCTGCCATGATGCGCCGGAGAGTTCAACGGGGAGGCCGACTCAGTTTTGTCCTCCTGGCTTGCCCGGGTGCACCGCCTGGTCTGGTTCCGGCCCGGAACCGGTCTTCTCGCCCAGGCCGCGCGCTGCCAAGGCTTCACCAGTATGCTTCGCGTAGGCCACGGCGTTGATGACCACGGGGACCAGCAGCGCCCTGGGGCTGCGCTCCAATCCGCGGGCCCTGGCCGCATCCCTGACATCCGATACTGAACCGAGCAGGTACGGAATGCTGCGGATCATCAGCGAGAGGGTCAGCCCGAAGCGTTCCGGGTCAGCACCGAGGAGCCGGAACGGCTTCGCAGCGGAGACCATGCCATCCAGCAGCCGCTGACCCGGCGTCGTCAGCGGAATCAGCCTGGCCGCCAGCACACAGCTGAGAATGTTCAACACGACGACGGCGGCAACCACCGGATCGTGCAACCACCACTGGTAGGCGCCCAGCACCAGCAGCACTGGAGCCATGGTCAGCACCGGGCGCAACGCGGTCGTGAGTTTGAGCCCGGCCAGCAGGCACGTGCTGATCACGCCCAGCAGCACGACGGCGGTTACCGGCAGTTGCTGCACGGTCAGCACCAGAGCCGAGGCGAGCACGACGCCGGTGAACTTCAGCCACAACGGGGCACGATGCACCGGTGAGTCTCCCGGTGTGTAGCTGCCCAGCAGGTGCGCGTGCCCGGCCATCAGCGCGGCACTTCCGCGGTGGCCAACTGCCGGTAGAAGGAAACGGCTTCGCCGGGTGCGCCGTCGAACACCACCATTCCTTGATCGACCACCAGCACCCGGTCGGCGTCGGCGGCGAGTTCAAGGTCGTGGGTGGAGACAATCACCTGTTGGGGCAGGCCGGCAAGCAACCGGCCGATCTTGTCGCGGTTGCGAAGGTCCAGCAAAGTGGTGGGTTCATCGGCCACCAGGATTTCCGGGTCGACTGCCAGCACCGTAGCCAGCGCCAGCAGCTGGCGTTCCCCGCCGGACAGATCGTAAATGCTTTGTTCGGCCAGGGGCAGCAGCGAGAACCTCTCAAGCACCTGCTCCGCCACGGTGCGCCGCTGCGACCGGTGGGTGTGTGCACGCAGCGACAACTCGACATCCTCGAGCACCGTCGGCATCACCAGTTGGGACAGCGGGTCGGTAAAGACGAACCCCACCAGCCGGCGCACCTTGCCACCCTTGGCGGCGGTGCCGAGGTTGTTGACCAGCACCTGGCCCGAGGTCGGAGTGACAAGTCCATTGATCAGCCGCAGCAGGGTGGACTTGCCCGACCCGTTGGAACCGATGATGGCGATGCGCCGCTCGGTCAGTTCAAGGTTGATGCCGGTGAGCAGTGGTTTGCGGTCCTGTCCGGGCACAGGAACCGATACGTCCACCCGGTCGAATACTACGGAAGACACGCGGGTTTATCGGTCCAACAGCCGGGGAAAGGCTTTATGGACGCTGACGCCTACCGCCGCGGCGATCAGGTTCTTGGCGATATCACCGGGAAGGAACACGATGTCGGCCATCAGTGCCGCCCCCGGATCAAGGTTCAGGTTGAGCATCATTCCGGCGATTCCCAGCGGGTGGATGACCAGGATTGAACCGGCCGCACAGGCGAGGAACAGCAACAGGTACTGCAGTCGCCGGGCACGCCGGATCGCCACCGTTGACAGCCAGCCCGCGAGGGCGGCGGCAAGCGGGAACGCCAGCAGATAGCCCGCCGTCGGGCCCGCCAGTACGCCCAGTCCGCCGCTGAAGCCGCTGAAGATGGGAAGGCCGGCCAGTCCGGCGGCTACGTACAGGCCGATGGCCGCTGCACCCCGGCCGGGGCCGAGGACAACACCGGTGAGCATGACCGCCAATGTCTGCAAGGTAACTGGAACACCTGCGGCACCCACGGGAATCGCCGGGATCAGGGCAAAGGCAGCCGTCAGCGCCGCGAAGACGGCGATCAGGGACAGATCCGTGGCATTCCAGGAGCGCCGCGAAGTCCTCGCATGCGGCTGTTCCGGAGCGGCGGTGGAGCGCTCGGCGGAGGACGGACGGTGCCGTTGTCCTGATTGTGGCATGGGGATTCCTCGCTGTCGTGGCTGTCATGAGCTGCCGTGAATCAACAATGACCTGACGGTTTCACATCGACAATAGCGCTCTCCGGCGAGTGTTCAATTGTGGGAGTGCCACAAATCGTAGTCTCATCCGGTGGTCGAGCTTGTCGAGACGCGTTTGCCCGCTGGGCAGTGGCCGGTAGAATGGAAAGGTTGTTCATCGCGCCGCGGTGATGGCGTTCCACCCTATCCAATCTCCCGAAAGGTTGTGCCGTGATATCCGTCTCCAATCTCGAGTTGCGCGCAGGCGCACGATTGCTGATGGACGGCGTGTCGTTCCGGATCGACAAAGGCGACAAAATCGGACTGGTCGGACGCAACGGTGCCGGGAAGACCACTTTAACCCGGGTCCTCGCCGGACAGGGAACTCCCGCCGCCGGTGAGGTGGTCAGCAACGGAGATATCGGCTACCTGCCGCAGGACCCGCGCACGGGCGACCTCGAACAATTGGCACGGGATCGCATCCTGTCGGCCCGCGACCTGGACACCGCAACCCGGAAGCTGCGACAGGCTGAGGCCGAGATGGCCAGCGACGATCCGGCGGTGCGGGACAAGGCGATGGGCCGGTATAACCGTATTGAAAGCGAGTTCCTCAGCAGCGGCGGCTACGCAGCCGAAGCCGAGGCCGGCGCTATCGCCTCCAACCTCGCGCTGCCTGAACGGATCCTGGAGCAGCCTTTGAAGACCCTCTCGGGTGGGCAGCGCCGGCGGGTGGAACTAGCCCGTATCCTGTTCTCCGGCGCAGACACCATGCTGCTGGACGAGCCGACCAACCACCTGGACGCCGACTCCATTGTCTGGCTGCGCGAGTTCCTCAAGCAACACACCGGTGGACTGATCGTGATCAGCCACGATGTGGAGCTGATGGAGAGCACCGTGAACAAGGTGTTCTATCTCGACGCCAACCGCTCCGTCATCGACATTTACAACATGAACTGGAAGCGCTACCAGCAGCAGCGCGAGACCGACGAGCGCGCGCGGCGCCGGGAGCGGGCCAACGCGGAGAAGAAGGCCGGAGTCTTGATGGACCAGGCCAACAAGATGCGGGCCAAGGCAACGAAGGCTGTGGCCGCACAGAACATGGCCAAACGTGCCGACCGCATGCTGGCCGGGCTGGAGGAAGTACGGGCGACCGACCGGGTCGCCGCCCTGCGCTTCCCGGAGCCGGCACCGTGCGGCAAAGTTCCGATGACGGCGGACGATTTGAGCAAGTCGTACGGTTCGCTGGAAATCTTCACCGACGTCGACCTGGCGGTGGATCGTGGTTCCAGAGTTGTAATTCTGGGCCTCAACGGAGCGGGCAAGACCACGCTGCTGCGGATGCTGGCGGGCGTCGAACAGCCCGATACCGGCGAGGTGAAAGCCGGCCACGGCCTGAAGATCGGCTACTACGCCCAGGAACATGAGACCCTCGATACTGGCCGGACAGTGCTGGAGAACATGCGCACCTCGGCACCTGATATGAACGACACCGAGGTCCGCAATATCCTCGGCTCTTTCCTGTTTTCCGGCGACGACGTCGACAAGCCGGCCGGCGTGCTCTCCGGCGGAGAGAAAACCCGGCTGGCCCTGGCCACTGTCGTCGCATCGTCGGCGAACGTGCTGCTCCTCGACGAGCCGACGAACAACCTGGACCCGGCAAGCCGCGACGAAATCCTCGGCGCCCTGCGCCGGTACACCGGCGCCGTGGTGCTGGTGTCCCACGATGAAGGTGCCGTGGAGGCGCTGAACCCCGAACGCGTGGTGCTGCTGCCTGACGGAGTCGAGGATCTATGGGGCGACGAATACCAGGAACTCGTCTCGCTCGCCTAGCCTGTGCCGCGGATTGATTGTGGCTAGTGGTATCCCTGCGCGTCCAGCAGTGCGTCCTCTTCGTCTTCTTCCGTAGGTTTCTTCCGGGCCTTGGGCGGCGCGTCCGCCAGTTCGGGGGTGTTCAGCCGCGCCTGCTGCCGTGCCGCATAGCCGTATCCGACAAACACCAGCACGCCGAAGGCGAACCATTGCATGGAGTAGGACAGGTGCGGGCCGGTGTCGATATTCGGCCGTCCCAGCGGAGCGGGCCTGGTAGCGGCAGCCGGATCCTCGGACGCCATCAATCCATAGGCACTGGTGTAGACCGGGTAATCCAGAATCTTTTCGTAGGCGTCCAGATTGATTGACGCCAGCTGGCCCTTCGGCGCTCCGCGGTCCAGCTCCGGCTCCGCGGGCTTGAGGCGGACGGTCACTTCGACCGTTCCTTCGGCGGGTTGGGGAACGACGTCGGGATAGCCGGTGCGCTCATTGCCGATCGGCAGCCAGCCACGATTGACGACGACGGCCGAACCATTGTCCAGCCGCAGCGGCACCAGCACTTCGTACCCGGGCCGCCCGTCGAGAGGGCGGTTCCGGACCACCCGCTGGTGCTCGGCGTCGTACGTGCCTTCCAGCGTGACAGGTGTCCACTCCATCGCCGGGTCGAAGTCCTTGAAGTACGTGCGGGCCTGCTCAAAGCTGAGCGGCTCGGCGTCGTAATTGCCCTCGACTTTTTCGACTTCGGCGACGGCCTGGTTGCGGCGGTCGAATTGCCACATGCCCAGTGCGGCGCACGTCAAGGCCGCGACAATCGCCAGCGCAAACCATCCCAGCCATTTGGGAGTGAAGAGGAAGCGGTACACCGGAAGCTGCTACCTTTCCCCGTCGTTCAGGGGCAAGGTTTCTTTCCAAAGTCCGCGCTGCGTCAGGAATTCCTGCAGCCAGCCGGCATGTTCATCGCAGGCCACCCAGATCTTGCGGCGATCCGGTGTATGGATTTTGGGGTTGTTCCACAGCAGTTGCCATTCGGCCTCGGCCCGGCACGCTTTCCGCGAACAGATCGTCCGGTCCGGTCCCGTTGCTTCCGGTCCGCCGGACAAGGAGTCGAGAATGCTCATGATGTATGCCGGTGCTCCTGCCTGTCGCCGTATGAATGTGTCCCGCCGGTGCCCGAGGGTTCATCCTCGTCCACCACTTCACCGGGGACAACTCCGTCCTGCCCGCCGGTATAGGCGCTGTCCGCGCCGGCGTGTTCGTCCCCGGCGGGTGTCCCGTCGTCGGCGTCGGCACTGCCGGCACCGGTGCCCTCGACTTCGCGTGCCGGCGGGCCATCCAGCAGCGAGTCGCTGTGCTGCAGCTTGCTGGTGTCACTGCCGCCGTTGGCAATAATGACTGCGAAATAGGGCAACACAATGGCACCGACGATGAAGGCCCACTGCAGCCATCCGCTGACCACGAAGACCAGGATCAGGCAGACCACGCGGATGCCCATCGACACCGAGTACTTGATCATCCGGCTGCGCATCTCGTCCGTATGGGCGGTTCTGGCGTCGGTGATGTTGTGGACCGTCTCGGCTGATCCGGTCTTGCCATGTGGGTGCTTGCTCATCACGCTCCAAAGGGGACTTTTTAATTCTCTCACTGCCGGCGTCGTAGTTAAAGTCGCCGACGGCGGTGCGGGTGAATACACAGGAGCCGGGCCGCTAGGATTTTGGGGACACACGTTTTCCAACCGGAGGTACTTCGCATGCAGGACGGTCAGCAGGACAACGCAAACACGGGCCGCAGTGTCCTGGTCACCGGCGGGAACCGCGGCATTGGCCTGGCGATCGCCACCGCATTTGCCGAAGCCGGGGACAAGGTGGCCATCACCTACCGCAGCGGCGAAGTGCCCGAAGGGCTGCTCGGGGTCAAGGCTGATGTCACCGACTCCGCGTCCATCGATGCTGCGTTCACCGAAGTCGAACAACAGCATGGTCCGGTGGAGGTGCTGGTGGCCAACGCCGGTATCAACCGGGACACGCTGCTGCTGCGAATGAGCGAAGACGACTTCGCGGACGTGCTCGATACCAATCTCACCGGTGCCTTCCGGGTGATTAAGCGCGCCAGCAAGGGAATGATCCGGCTCAAGCGCGGCAGGGTAGTGCTGGTCTCTTCGGTGGTGGGCCTCTATGGCTCGCCCGGGCAGATCAACTACGCGGCGTCCAAATCGGGAATGGTCGGTATGGCTCGGTCGCTGACGCGGGAACTGGGTTCGCGGGGGATCACTGCCAACGTCGTGGCCCCCGGGTTCATTAACACTGAAATGACCGCGGAGCTGCCCGAGGAAACACAAAAGAACTATCTGTCTTCCATCCCCGCCGGCCGCTTTGCCGAAACGGACGAAGTGGCAAAAGTGATCCGCTGGGTGGCCAGCGACGAGGCTGCCTACATTTCCGGTGCTGTGATTCCGGTCGACGGCGGGCTCGGAATGGGCCACTGACGAAGCCGCGTGCCATCTACGTACAGTTACGGTGGCCACGTATACTTTCCACACGATACAGAAGGGCTCAGATGGGCAAGCTTGAAGGCAAAACAGCAATAGTCACCGGTTCCTCCCGGGGGATCGGCGCCGAGGTCGCCACCCTGCTGGCAGGCGAAGGCGCTGCCGTCGTCGTCAATTACCGGCAAAAGGCACCCCGGGCCAACAAAGTCGTGTCCGGCATCGAGGAGGCCGGAGGCCGGGCCGCTGCCGTGGCCGGAGACCTGACAACCCCTGAAGGTGTCAACGACCTCGTCCATTGCGCGCTGGACAACTTCGGCGGCCTCGACGTGCTGGTCCTCAACGCTTCGGGCGGGATGGAAGGCGGCATGGAAGAGGACTACGCCCTCAAACTGAACCGTGATGCCCAGGTCGATACGCTCAACGCAGCGGTGGAGCATATGCCGGCCGGGTCCCGGGTGGTATTTGTCACCAGCCATCAGTCGCACTTCATCCACACCGTTCCCACCATGGCGGAATACGAGCCGGTGGCCAAGAGCAAGCGGGCCGGTGAGGATGCCCTGCGCCAGATGCTTCCTGCCTTGGAGGAGAAGGGGATCTCGCTGGTCGTAGTGTCCGGCGACATGATCGAAGGAACCGTCACCTCCAAGCTGCTTGACCGCTCGAGCCCTGGCGCCATCGAAGCACGCCGGGCAGAGGCGGGGCGGCTCTACTCCGTCGAAGAGTTCGCCGCGGAAGTGGCCAAGGCTGTTACCGCCGACGTCGAGTCCGGCCATACCGAGTACGTCGGCGGAGCTGACTACTTCACCAAGTAAGCGGCCCGGACAATGACTTACGGCGGGAGAGTGTATGGCAACTGATGCAACAGGCGCACCGGCGTCATCAGTGCTGGAAATAGGCGGCACCCACGTCACGGCCGCCGTCGTCGAACATACCAATTGGACGGTCAAACCCGACTCGCTGTTCCGGCTGCCGCTGCAGGCCGCGGGAAGTGCCGGGGAACTGGTGGACGCCATGGAGCGGGCCGCATCCGGATCGGGCGACGCCGGCGCGGGCGGGCTGACCGTGGCGATCCCGGGTCCGTTCGATTACGAGCGGGGCGTAGGCGAATACCGGGACGTCGGTAAATTCGAAAGCCTGGCCGGCTTCGACCTCCGCACGGAACTGTCGGACAGGCTGAATCTGGACGGCAACTCGATTGCATTCATCAACGACGCTGAGGCGTTCGGCATCGGCGAATATGCCCTTGGTGCCGCCAGCGGATACCGGCGCGCCGTATGTATCACCCTGGGCACCGGTGTCGGATCAGTGTTCCTGGACAATGGCCTGCCGGTCAGGACCGGCACGGAGGTGCCTCCCCATGGGACAGCCCACCGTCTCGAGTACCGCGGCCGCCCGCTGGAAGAGACCGTGTCCCGCCGGGCCGTCCGCGCCGCCTATACGGCTGCAGTCAGCCCGGACCGCAAGGACGGCGATGCGGATGTGCACGAAATCGCATCCCTGGCACACAGCGGCGACCCGACGGCGGTGCGGGTGCTGGAGACGGCATTCGCCGGCCTGGGCGAGGCGCTGGGCGCATACGTTCACGCGTTCGGCGCGGGCGTGCTGGTGGTCGGTGGATCCGTGGCTCGTTCCTGGGATCTGGTGGCGCCGGCCCTGCGGAGCGGGTTGGTCGAAGCTGTACCGGAACTGCGCAGCCTGCCGGTCCGTGCTGCCCGCCATCCCGAACTGGCCCCGCTGTCAGGCGCCGCGTTCTGGTCAGCGCACCGGAGCTGACCTGCTCCGGTGACCCTGTGGTGCCGCGGTGCCGCGGTGCCGCGGTGCTGCGGCCGGGCGGGCACCTCGGCGGACCTGTCAGGCGTATTCGACGCCGGCCAGCGCCACTGCGGCGTCCAGCTGCGGGATGTTGATCTGGGCGTCTGCGGCGAGCCGCAGCGACTGTTTCGCGTTGTAGGCGATGCCGAACCCGGATGTTGCAAGCATGTCCACATCGTTGGCTCCATCGCCGACCGCCACCGTGGCATCCAGGGGAACGGATGCTTCGTGAGCCCAGCGACGCAGAGCGGCGGCCTTCGCCGCCCGGTCGGTGACCGGTCCCAACACCTTCCCGGTGAGCCGGCCGCCGTCGACCTCGAGCAGATTCGCCTGACGGTAATCGATCCGCAGGTCGTCGGCCAGGGGCTCAAGGATTTGGCTGAAACCTCCCGAGACCACTGCGACAGGGTGCCCGGCAGTGGAGAAGGAATGGATCAGGGTCTCTGCGCCAGGGGAGAGCCGGACCGCCCGCCGGACGTCGTCGATCACGGAGACCGGCAGCCCCTCCAAGGTCGCCACCCGCGCATAGAGGCTCTCGGTGAAATCGAGTTCGCCACGCATCGCCGATTCCGTCACTGCGGCGACCTCGGCCCCGACCCCGGCGTGATCGGCCAGCAGCTCGATCACTTCCTGCTGGATCAAGGTCGAATCGACGTCCATGATCAGCAGCTTCCGCCGCGCCCGCCGCAGCGCCGACGGCACGACGGCGGTAAACAGCCCGTCGACTACCTCCCCGTCCGCCGGGCCCGGCCAGCTCAGT
Source organism: Arthrobacter castelli DSM 16402 (assembly GCF_000430705.1). Lineage (GTDB taxonomy): Bacteria > Actinomycetota > Actinomycetes > Actinomycetales > Micrococcaceae > Arthrobacter_C > Arthrobacter_C castelli. Next base: position 262,262 of record NZ_AUMN01000002.1, on the reverse strand, counting down.
TGCTCCACGGCCCGGCGCAGGTCCGGGGCGCCGCCGTCGTATGTGAGGTCGAGGACCCGCACATGATACTCGTCACGGTGCTGCATGGTCTCATGGTGCAAGGTGGCGCCGCGGGTGGCGAGCACCTCATCGATGGCCCCGATGTACGCGGCGGGAAGTGACGGCCCGAAGCTGATGGCACTGAACTGTTCGCTCATAGAAACCTCATGCTACCCGCCGTGGCGTTTGGCCAATCCGTCGGCTCGTAGCTTAGTGTCTAATCATATGAGTGACGTTCTCGAAATGGCTTCTGTCAGTGTGCAGCGCGGGTCGAAAACGCTGCTGGATAGTATCGACTGGCAGGTCGCCGAAGGCGAACGCTGGGTTATTCTGGGACCGAACGGCGCGGGTAAGACCACCCTGCTGCAAATCGCCGGAGCCCGTGTGCACCCCACCACAGGCGTCGCGGGCATCCTGGAAGAAGTCATGGGCGCAGTTGACGTCTTTGAGCTCCGGCCCCGGATCGGGCTGGCTTCGGCCTCGTTGACGTCCCAGATTCCCTCCCACGAATCCGTGCTCAACGTCATTGTCACCGCCGCCTACGGAGTCACCGGCCGGTGGCGGGAGAAATACGACCAGATGGACGAATCCCGCGCACGTCAACTGGCAGCGGGCTGGGGAGTGGCCGGATTGATCAATCGTCCCTTCGGCTCACTGAGCGAAGGGGAGCGGAAGCGAGTGCAGATCGCCCGCGCCTTGATGACCGACCCTGAACTGCTGCTGCTGGATGAACCGGCCGCGGGACTCGACCTGGGCGGGCGCGAGGACTTGCTGCAGCGGCTGGGCACCTTGGCCAAAGACGAAGAGGCGCCGGCCATGGTGCTGGTGACTCATCATCTGGAAGAAGTGCCGGCCGGATTCACTCACGCGATGCTGCTGCGGGAGGGAGCGATCGTGGCCGCGGGACCGCTGGACGACGTGCTGACCAGCCGGAACCTCACCGAAACCTTCTCGCTGCCGCTGCACATCCACAAAGATAACGGGCGCTTCACCGCAACTGCCGCCGTCGAAACCGCCTCAGCCGACGTGCGCGATACGCCCGGCCCTTCCGGGCGCTAAGCGGCCGGCGCGATACCTGATGGAGATTCCAGGCGACTTCTTTGCCTCCATAGCGGCGGCTTTCGGCGAATCCGGCCTGGACTTGCTGCGCGCAGGCATCGTGCTGCTCGCCGGGCTGTGGGCGGGCACCATCAACACGATCGTCGGCTCCGGCACGCTGGTCACCTTCCCGGTGCTGGTCACCCTGGGGTATGCGCCGGTGGTGGCAACCATCAGCAACGCCATGGGCCTGATCGCCGGCAGCGCCGCCGGCTCCTGGGGCTACCGCCGCGAGCTAAAGGGGCTGGGCCCAACGCTGGCACGGCTGCTGCCGCTATCGATTGCCGGCGGCATTGCCGGGGCGGCGCTGCTGCTGAACCTGCCGCCGACGGTGTTCGAGTCCGTGGCTCCGTTCCTGATCGTCATCGCCCTGGGTTTCGTCGTCCTCCAGCCCAAGCTGCAGCGCGCGGTACGCGCCCGGACGGAGAAGCGGGCAGCAGCCGGAACCGTGCCGCTCAGAAGCAGCGAACATCCGCTGGCGCTGTTCCTGTTGGTCTTCTTCGCCGGGGTCTACGGCGGCTATTTCGTCGCGGCCCAAGGCATCCTGCTCGTCGGCATCCTGGGCGTGTTCCTCTCCGGCACTATGCAGAACGCCAACGCCATGAAGAACATCCTGGTGCTCGCGGTGAACACCATCGCGGCCATCTCCTACATGATCTTCGCCTTCGACCAGATTGTCTGGCCGGTGGTGGCGCTGATCGCCATCAGCTCACTGGTGGGCGGCTTCCTCGGGGCCAAAGTCGGCCGCAGGCTCCCGCCGCTGCTGCTGCGCTCGATCATCGTGGCGCTCGGACTCGTGGCCCTGGTGGTCATGGTCGCGAACCTGGTCAACGGATAACCGCCGATGAACATCCACCACCTCGACACGGCCGCCGATCCACGGGTGAGCGACTACACGCAGCTGAAAGACGTCAAACTGCGCACCCGGCGTGAACCGGCCGAGGGGATGTACATCGCCGAGAGTTCGAAGGTGCTGCGCCGCGCCCTGGAGGCCGGTCACGAGCCACGCTCGTTCTTCCTGGCGGAGAAGTGGTTGGACGGCCTCAGCGACATTATGGAGCAGTATCCCGAGGTGCCGGTCTATGTCGGTTCCGAAGAGGTGCTGGAGGAGATTACCGGCTTCCACCTGCACCGGGGTGCGCTGGCGGCGATGAATCGGCCGGCGCCGCTCGACCTTGGCCAGGTGCTGTCCACGTCACGGCGGGTGGCGGTGCTTGAGGACATTGTCGACCACACCAACGTGGGGGCCATCTTCCGGTCGGCCGCCGCACTCGACGTCGACGCCGTGCTGATCAGTCCGCGCTGCGCGGATCCGCTCTACCGCCGCAGCATCCGGGTCAGCATGGGCACCGTCTTCCAGATCCCGTGGGTGCGGTTGCAGCAGTGGCCCGCGGACGTGGAGCTGTTGGGCCTTCATGGCTTCACGACGGCTGCACTCGCCCTGACGGCTGACTCGCGGAGCGTGGAGGATGTCGGGGCGGCCAATTATGACAAACTCGCGCTGGTGCTGGGCACCGAGGGCGACGGTCTGCGCCGACCCACCGTTGCCGCGGCGGATCTGGCCGTGCGGATCCCGATGAGCGGTGGAGTGGACTCGCTCAACGTGGCTGCGGCCAGTGCGGTTGCCTTCTGGGAGTGCAGGTTCCGCACGCAATAACTGCAGCCGGCCGACGTCGTGCTTTGCAGTTTTCGCCTTAGACGGTGGTAAGCGTTAGACTGAATTGCTGGTCATCGTGACCACTTCTTTTAACTTCCGCAAACAGTGCCTGGCAAAATCCAGGCAGCTACAGAAGGTATTACTGTGAAGACTGATATCCACCCCAAGTACGAAGCCGTCGTTTTCCGCGACCTGGCATCCGGAACCTCCTTCCTGACCCGTTCGACGGTCGGTTCTGACAAGACTGTCGAATGGGAAGACGGCAACACCTACCCGGTGATCGAGGTGGAGATCTCCTCTGAGTCACACCCCTTCTACACCGGTAAGCAGCGCATCCTGGACAGCGCAGGCCGTGTCGAGCGGTTCAACCAGCGCTTCAAGGGTTTCGGCGCCAAGAAGTAACCTCCCTTCATCGCAGAACAGGTCCGGGACTATGCTCCCGGGCCTGTTTTTTGGGTTCATGGCCCGCCACACCGTAGGTTTGCGATAACAACCGGATTTGGAGAGGACGGAATCTGTGGAACACAGGCACGGTGAGTATAAGGTCCACGGCGGCAAGATGGTTGTCGCCGACTTCAATATCGTCGACGACCGGCTGGCCGACGTCTCACTCAGCGGCGACTTCTTCCTCGAACCGGACAGCGCACTGGCGGATATCAACGCCGCCCTGACCGGGCTTCCGGTGGATGCCTCCGCCAAGGAGATCACAGCCGCTGTCGAATCCTCCCTGGCCTCTGACGTGTCAATGCTCGGCTTCTCGCCCTCAGCTGTGTCTGTGGCGGTCCGCCGCGCGCTGGCCAGGGCCACCGCATGGTCGGACCACCAGTGGGAAGTGATCCGACCACAGGCGCTGTCCACGGAGGTCAATGTGGCCCTGGACGAGGTGCTGACCGAAGAAGTCGGCGCCGGGCGGCGCAACCCGGCGCTGCGGATCTGGGAATGGAGGGAACCTGCCGTGGTGATCGGCAGCTTCCAGTCACTGAGGAACGAAGTCGACCCCGAAGGTGCCCGGCGCCACGGGGTCAAGATCGTGCGGCGGATCAGCGGCGGGGGAGCGATGTTCATGGAGGGCGGCAACTGCATCACCTATTCGCTGTACCTGCCGCAAACGCTGGTCGACGGGCTCAGCTTTGTGGATTCGTACCCGTTCCTGGACACCTGGGTGATGGCGTCCCTGGAGGAAATGGGCATCAAGGCCTGGTACCAGCCGCTCAATGACATCGCCACCGACGCCGGCAAGATCGGCGGCGCCGCACAGAAGCGGCTGGGCAGCGGAGGCATGGTCCACCATGTCACCATGTCCTACGACATCGACGCGGACAAGATGGTCGAAGTGTTGCGCATCGGTCAGGAAAAGCTCTCCGACAAAGGAACCACCAGCGCCAAGAAGCGGGTGGACCCGCTGCGCCGCCAGACCGGCATGAGCCGCGAGCAGATTATCGACACCATGATCAATACCTTCACCGCACGGTATGGCGCCGCCGAATCCACTGTCACCTCCGACGAGATGGCACGGGCCACCGAACGGGTGGGGACCAAGTTCGGGACCGAGGAGTGGCTGGCCAGGGTGCCGTAAGGCCCCGCTGACATGCCGCCGGGTCTGCTGGGCGTCGGTCGACGACTTGTCCTCCACAGCGGCCCAGCAAGCCGTCACAGTCCACATAGCGTTCTCCGGAGCTGCAACGCCGCGACCACCCCCATAGCGTTGACGTATGACCAGCCCGCCAGCGTCGAATGCCGATCAGGCCGAACTCCTTGACCTTTCCGTCCAGGACCTTTGTGCTTGGACCACGAGGCTGGCCGGCCTGGAATCCGCGTCGGACGCCGACACCATCGAATGCATCCGCGCCCTCGAAGAGATGAAATCCGCTGCTGCGGCGGCACAAGCCCGCATGTCCGCTGTCTTTGACGTAAGCCAACGGCGGCTGCAGGCAGAGCACGGAATGCCGGAGGGATATCGGGGCAAAGGCGTCGGCGCGCAACTCGCCCTGGCCCGGCGGGAATCTCCATCCCGCGGCGCCCGGTTCCTGAAGCTATCGACAACGCTGGTCCATGAAATGCCCCATTCACTGGCGGCCATGTCAGCCGGCAGAATCTCCGAATGGCGTGCCACCCTGCTGGCCAGGGAGACCGAATGTCTGAGTAAAGAACACCGTGCGGCAGTTGATCAGGAACTGGCTGCTGACGCCGAAACGCTGTCGGGCCTGAGCGACCGGCGGCTCATCGGCCTGGCGCGCAGGGCTGCGAACCGGCTCGAGCCTGCCTCCATGGCGGCCCGGGCCGTCAAGGCGGCCAACGAACGCAGCGTGACGTGCCGGCCCGCTCCCGACTCCATGTGTTACCTGACCGCGCTGGTTCCGGTGGCCCAGGGTGTGGCGGCCCTTGCGGCACTCTCCCGCGTTGCGGACGGTGCCAACACCGGCGGCGAGGAGCGTGGCCGAGGCCAAATCATGGCCGACACCCTCGTCGAACGCATTACCGGACAGGAAACTGCGTCCGCAGTGCCAGTACAGGTGCAACTGGTGATGACCGACCGCACGTTGCTGGCCGGCGACTCCGAACCTGCCATGCTGCCCGGCTATGGCGTCGTGTCAGGTGAAACTGCCCGGGGACTGACGCGCGCTGCACCCGGCGATGGCAAAACCTGGATCCGGCGCCTGTACACTGCGCCGGGCGACGGTGCCCTAGTGGCGATGGATTCGAGCGCACGCGCCTTTCCCGCCGGTATGGCCCGTTTCATCAGCACCCGGGACCAACTCTGCTCCACGCCATGGTGCGATGCTCCCATTCGCCACGTCGACCACATCGTTCCGAAGGCCGCCGGCGGTCCTACCAGCGACATGAACGGCCGTGGCCAATGCGCAGCCTGCAACTATGCCAAGGAAGCTCCAGGGTGGAGAGTGAGCCCCGACGAGAGGGCAGGACCCGATGGCCGTGCCGCGCAGCTCAGGCGGGTGCTGGCCCAGCCGCACGGGACAACGACGACAACCCCTACAGGGCACACCTATGTGCACACAACACTTCCACCGCCTGGCGCCCCGGGGCCGCGCGCCGGTTGAGAGCCTGATCAGGAACGGCTGGCAGTCGCTGCCGGTGTGGTGGCTGCCGATTTGGCCTGGGCAGCCAAGGCCCGCAACAGGTGATCGCGTTGTTCAATGACGATGCGACGCAGTGCCGCCGGCGCGTCGCCGTGATCCCGCAGCCACGCCTCGGCCTTCACTGCCACGGGATGGCTGGCCGGTGGGGTACTTCCTTGGTCCTGGCCGGAGGGGAAGAGCCCGCGCACGATTCGGCTGGCAAGTTCGATGCTCTTGGTCTGCCACACATCTTCAATGACGTCGAAGTAGCTGGCGGTGTAGGGATCGAGCAGGTGCCGCGGTCCCTGGTTGAAACCGTCAATGGTGGCACTCAGCAGCTCATTGGAGAGTTCATTGCCGTGTACGGCCTGGTTCCACGCCTCGCGTTTGACGCTTTCGAACGGCCTCGCTGCCATGGCGCTGGTGAAGCCGGCGCGTCCGGATGCCGTGTTGTCTGCCTCCAGTTCTTCGAGCAGCAAGGCCTCGGTAGTGCGGCCGTTGGCCGTCAGGGCCTGAAGGAATTTCCATCTCAGTTCAGGATCGAGTACTAGTCCGTCGATTGTGGCATCGGCGGAGAGGAGCTGCGCGAAGTACTCGGAATGACTGTCCGTGCTGCGGCCAAGTGCCGCGGCGGCGCGCGCCCAGGCCAGCTGTTGATCGCTACCGGCAGGCGCCAGCTGCATCTGCTCGACGACGGCTGCCATATGGCGGTCGCGTACTTCGTCCCTGGCTTCCACGCTGGTGTAGCGTTCGATGGCGGTACGGGCATTGAGCAGCAGGTTCTGTGTCACCCCGACATCTGTTTCGGCCGGTGCATGACGTTCAACAGCGGAGACATAGTCCTGCGCCGGCAGTACTGAGTCGCGTGCCATGTTCCACAGCCCGGACCAGCACAGCGCGCGTGCCAGGACGTCGTCGATGTCGCTGAGGTGTCCGCTGATAGTGGCCAGCGACACATCGTCAAAACGGACCTTGGCGTACGTGAGATCTTCGTCATTGACCAACAGCAGAGCCGGTCGCCTGGTGCCCGTGAGCTCACTAACCGGCGTTGTAGCGCCTGAAATGTCCGCCTCTGCGGAGTCTGTCCGGATCAGCCGATCGCCGTCGAAGTTGTAGCAGCCGAGCTTCAAGCGGTGTGGCCGTGGCTGCTGTTGCCCGCTGACCGGGTCAACGGCGTCCTGCGCCACTGTCACTTCTTGCACGACGCCGTCGTGCTCTTTCACCTTCGCTTCCAGCGTGGAGATGCCCGAGGTCTGCAGCCATTGCCGCGACCATTCGGTCAGGTCCCGGCCGGAGGAGGCGCTGAGCGCATCCAGCAGGTCGTTTAGCGATGTGTTGCCGAAGGCATGATCGGCGAAGTACTGCCGCGATCCGGCGATGAAGGATTCGAAGCCGACATACGCCACCAGCTGCTTGAGCACAGAGGCACCTTTGGCGTACGTAATGCCGTCGAAGTTCTGCTTGGCCGCTTCCAAATCCGTGATGTCGGCGACGATGGGGTGGGTGGTCGGTAATTGGTCCTGCAGATAGGCCCAGGCCTTGCGGCCGTTGGCGAAGCTGACCCAGGCGCTGTCCCACTCGGTGGCTTCTGCCACGGCCAGGGTGCCCATGTAGTCGGCGAACGATTCCTTCAGCCACAGATCATCCCACCAGAACATGGTGACCAGGTCGCCGAACCACATGTGCGCCATCTCGTGCATGATGGTGGTGGCACGGCCTTGGTATTGGGCGTCGGTGGCACGGGAACGGAAGATGTAGGCCTCGGTGAAGGTGACCAGCCCCGGGTTCTCCATAGCGCCAAGGTTGTATTCGGGCACGAAGGCCTGATCGTACTTGCCGAACGGGTAGGGGACACCGAACAGGTCGTGGAAGAAATCGAGCCCGCGCTTGGTCAGGTCGAAGATATTGTCTGTATCGAAGGAATCCGCCAATGAGGAGCGGCTGAAGACCGTCAGGGGGATGTCCAGCGTGGTGCCATCAGGCAGCTCCCGGCTCCACGCGTCGTCGGCGCTGAAGTAGGGGCCTGCCAGCACGGTGGTGATGTAGGTGGAGATCGGTTCCGTTTCCGCGAAGTCCCACCGGCTCAGACCGTTCACGGACGTCAGCTTCGTGCGCTGGGCCAAGGCGCCGTTGGAGGCCGTGGTCCAGTCGTCGGGAGCGATGACGTGGAAGCTGTAGCGCCCCTTCAAATCCGGCTGTTCGAAGTTGGCGAAGACCCGGCGTGCGTCAGCGGGTTCGTACTGCGTGTAGAGGTAGGTTCTGCCGTCGGCCGGATCGACGAAGCGGTGCATTCCTTCCCCGCTTCGGCTGTACAGTCCCGTGGCGGTGACAGTGACCTGGTTCTCGGCGGCGAGGTTCTCCAAGGCGATGCGACCGTCGGAGACGACTTCGTCGAGGTCCTGGGCCCGCCCGTTGAGCATGACGCTGTGCACACCGGCGCCGATGAAATCCAGGAAAGTTCCGGCGCCCGGCTCACCGCAGGTGAAGGTAATGATGCTCTGGGTGGTGAACCCGGCTGCGTCCGGATCCGGCGCTGTCCGCAGGTCGAGGGAGATATCGTAGCTCTGCACTGAAATCAGCTGGGAGCGGCGGGCGGCTTCGTTACGACTAAGGTTATGCACGGCCGCCATTTAACCACGTCACCCGCCAATGATGAGGATCAGCGCATAACCGAGCGCGGCGATCAGCAGCCATGAAAGCATCGCGGTACCCATCGCCTTGCCGCCCTGGGTGAGCAACTGTCGCACCCGGACAGCGCTGCCCAGCCCAAAGAGTGCAGCGGCCAGCAGCACGTCACGGACGAGGCCGGCAACGTCGAGCACCTCGGGACCGACGAGTCCGAAGGACCGGATGGCCACCATGGCGATGAAACCGGCCACGAACAACGGAATGATGGGCGGTTTCTTCCCGTGCTCGTTCCGCGGGGTCAGCGCCGCGACGGCCGTCACCATCGGAGCCAGCAGCAGCACCCGGGTCAGCTTGATCAGTATGGCCGCCGCCAGCGCAGCAGGGCCGGCCGTTTGGGCCGTGGCCACCACCTGGCCGACGTCGTGCACGGAGGCTCCGACCCACCGGCCGAAGGCAATGGGCTGAAGGCCGAGCGGTTGCATCAGCAGCGGCAGCACCGCGATGGCAAGAGTGCCGCACAGGGTGACCAAGGCGATTGGCACCACCGTGTCCTGCTGACGGGTACCGCGGGCATTGCTCATCGCTCCCACGGCCGAGGCGCCACAGATGGAAAAACCGGCCGCCATGAGCAGCGGTTGGTCTCCAGGCAGCCGGAAGGCCCTGCCGATCCCGTACGTTCCGGCGAAGGACAGCAGCACGACCCCGGCGATAGCCGCGAAAGTCTCCCAGCCGAGGTGGAGCACGTCCATCACGCTGAGTTTGAGTCCGAGCAGCACGACGCCGGCACGCATCATGTGTTTTCCCGCATAGGACAGCCCGGGTTGCAGCCTTCCGCCGGCCGCGACATGTCCGCCGGGAAGATTCGCGGCCAGGATGCCAAGCACGACGGCGGTTGTCATCACCGGCAGCGCGGGAATCAGGAAGTGGAGCAGGAAGGACAGCGCCGCTGCCGCCGCGCAGGCCAGCAGGCCGGGCCAGATGCTTCTCACCCCACCACTGTCCATGATCAGGGATGGATTTATCCAGTCGGGGGAGGCCCCTTATGCTCGCCGTGTTCCCCATCGTGGGGCTTCAGGATGTGTTCGACCGCCCATCCATGGCACGCTGAATGCATGTCCGACCTTTTCGAAGACTACTCAATGGCTGCGGAACTGACCGGGGCCTATGATGAGATGTTCGCCCCGGGACAGATTCCCCGGCACGCCTACGCACAGATTGCCGGGGCGCTGGAAGAACTGACTCTCACCGACGTCACCGCCCGCGCCGACTCCATGGCGCGGACATTCCTGGACCGTGGCGTCACCTTTGATTATGCGGGAGAGGAACGGCCGTTCCCGATCGATATCGTGCCGCGGATTATTTCCGGCGAGGACTGGGACATCGTCGAACGAGGCGTGAAACAACGGGTACGGGCCCTGGAGGCCTTCCTTGACGACGTGTACGGCAACATGAAAGTGGTCGCAGACGGGGTCATCCCCCGGCGGTTGATCACCTCAAGTGCGCACTTCCATCGCGAGGTGTCGGGTTTCGACCCGGTTGCCGGGGCCAGGGTGATGATTTCGGGCATCGACCTGATCCGAGACGCCAATGGCACGTTCCGGGTGCTGGAAGACAATGTCCGGGTGCCCAGCGGGGTGTCGTATGTGTTGGAGAACAGGCGGGCCATGGCCAAGGGATTGCCGGAGGCATTCGGCCAGCAACGCGTCCGGCCGGTGGAGGAGTACCCACGACGGTTGCTCTCCGCCCTGCGGAAGTCGGCTCCGCCCAGTGTGGAGGATCCAACAGTAGTGGTGCTCACCCCCGGGGTGTACAACAGCGCCTACTTTGAACACACGCTGCTGGCAGGTCTGATGGGCGTGGAACTGGTGGAGGGCCGCGACCTGATCTGCCGCGGGAACCGTGTGTATATGCGGACCACGGCCGGTGAGCAGCGCGTCGACGTGATCTATAAGCGCATTGACGACGAGTTCCTGGATCCGCTGCAGTTCCGTTCCGACTCGATGCTCGGCTGCCCCGGTATTGTCAATGCGGCCCGGGCCGGCGGGGTGACAGTGACCAATGCCGTGGGTAACGGGGTCGCCGATGACAAACTGGTGTACAGCTACGTTCCGGACCTGATCCGTTATTACCTGGACGAGGAACCGGTGATCGATAACGTGGATACCTACCGGCTGGAGGATGAGCAGTCCCGTGAATATGTGCTGGCTCATCTGGATGAACTGGTCGTCAAACCGGTCGGCGGGTCCGGCGGCAAGGGACTGGTGATCGGCCCGGACGCGTCCAAAGAGGAGCTGGAAGCGTTGCGGGCCAAGGTGTTGGCCGAGCCCCGCGAATGGATCGCCCAACCGGTGCTGCAGCTGTCCACTGTCCCGACGATGTCCGGTGACAAGTTCGCGCCACGCCATGTGGATTTGCGGCCTTTTGCCATCAACGACGGCGACGACGTCTACGTGCTGCCCGGTGGCCTGACCAGGGTGGCGTTGAAAGAAGGGTCGCTGATCGTCAATTCCAGCCAGGGCGGTGGTTCCAAAGACACCTGGGTTCTGGCTGACGGCGTTCCGGGGCCGGTGCAGCAGGGACAAAAACATGTGGCCGAACGGGCCAGCGGGCGGTCCACCGACAGCGACTGGCAAAACCAGCAGGCGGAGACGGAGCAGCAATGATCATCGAGCAACACAGCACCGGACGAGCCGGACATATGCCGGAAGGGGAGGTGGGAACATGCTGAGCCGCATCGCCGAATCGCTGTTCTGGATCGGCCGGTATGTGGAACGGGCCGACGGAACGGCCCGGATTCTGGACGTCCACTTGGAGCGGCTGAACCAGATGCCCTCCGATGAACAGCACATCATGTCCCGGGATCTGCTGGCCGTGATGGGCAACCGTCCCGACAATGAGGAATTCGACGTCAACGATCTGCTGCACGCACTCGCCTACGACAGGTCCAGTCCAACGTCGATCTCCGGTTCCCTGGGCGCTGCCAGGGAGAACGCCCGTCGTGCCCGGGAGACCGTGTCTTCGGCCCTGTGGGAGTGCCTGAACACCACCTGGTACGGATTGAACCAGCACCGCAAGGACGTGGTGGGAACCTACCGGTTCTGCAACTGGGTGCTGGAGCGCACCGCGATGGTCACCGGACTGGCGGACACGACGGTCAGCCATGACGAGGGCTGGCAGTTTTTGGTGCTGGGCCGCAGCCTGGAACGGGCGGATATGACGGCCAGGATGCTCTCGACCCAGAATGTGATGTCCTCGTCGATGTCCTGGGTGAATATGCTCCGGTGCGCCGGTGCCTACGAATCGTTCCTGCGCACCCGCCAGGCGGCGTTCGGGGATGACCATGCTGCTGAATTCCTGCTGCTGGACCGTCTGTTCCCCCGCTCCATTGTCTACGCCCTCAGCGACGCGGAGTCCTGCCTGGCAAGCCTTGAACCCACGTACCAGCGGGTGGGCTTTGGCAATGACGCCCGGCGGGTGGTCGGCCAGGCGCGGACGTTCCTCGAGTTCCACCAGACCGATGACCTGCTGTCCGAGCTGCCTGAACACATGGAGCGGGTGCAGAAGGCCACCGCACAGGCGTCGGACGCCATTTCCCGCAAATACTTCTCACAGGCAGAGGATCTGTCCTGGGTAGGTGAGCTTTCATGACCAGACTGCGCATAGTCCACCGCACCGGCTACGACTACGCCAACCGGGTGTCGATGTCCTACAACGAGGCGCGGATGACGCCGCTGACGGACCAGAACCAGGTGGTGCTGGAGTCATACCTGCAGATCAAGCCCACCCACGCCGTGGTGGGCAATTACCGGGATTACTGGGGCACCAGGGTGACGACGTTCGACATGCAGTTCCCCCATGAAATGCTCGACGTTTCGGCCACGACGACGGTGGAGGTTTCCCGCAGCGACCCGGCCGTGACCGAAGAGGCATTGCTGGACTGGGAGCAGTTGCATTCCGACGAGGTGGCTGACTCGTTCGCCGACTGGCTGCCGCAGACCCGGCTGAGCCACACCGGCGAGGAGGTGCAGCAAAAGGCCCGGGACGTGGTGGCCGGGAAGAATCCTTATGAAGCGGCGCATGCGGTGTTTGGGTGGCTCCGCGAAGAGATGGACTACGTGCAGGGGGTCACCGGCGTGCATTCGAATGCCGAGGAAGCCTGGGCTGAACGCAAGGGCGTGTGCCAGGACCTGGCCCACTTGGCCATCGGGGTGTTGCGTGGTCTGGGCATTCCCGCACAGTATGTGTCCGGGTACCTGCACCCGCGGCCCAGCGCCGGCATCGGGGAGACGGTCAAGGGCGAATCTCACGCTTGGATTGAATGGTACGACGGCGAGTGGCGGGGCTGGGACCCGACCAACGGAGGTCCGGTGGGTGACTTCCATGTGTCAATCGCACGTGGCCGCGATTATCGGGATGTGCCGCCGTTGAAGGGCATCCTCTCGGGCGGCGGCGGTTCCCAGCCGCATGTGTCGGTGGAAGTCACCCGGCTGGCGTAGCCCCGTTCCTGACCATGGCCCCTGAGGCGCCTGGTCCGCTGGTGCTATGCCTCGTCGGGAAACCGCTCACCCTTGCTCAGCACCGTCAGGCCCGAATCGGTGACCTTGAAGCCCCGCCGCCTGTCCAGATCCGGATCCACGCCAACCGTGGCCCCTGCCGGCACGTGGACATTCTTGTCCAGGATGGCACGCTTGACGATGGCGCCTTCGCCGATGGAAACGTTGTCCAACAGCACCGAGCCGTAGACCTGGGCGTGGTCGGCGACGAAGACGTCGGTGGAGAGCACCGATGAATCCACCGAGCCGCCGGAAATCACGACGCCGTCGGAGACGATGGAATCGACGGCATTTCCCTGGGTGCTCCGGCCGTGCACCAGTTTGGCCGGCGGCGAGATGCTTTGCCGGGTGTAGATCGGCCACTGCAGGTTGTACAGATTGAAGACAGGCAGCGCGGAAATCAGGTCCATGTGGGCCTCGTAGTAGGAGTCGATGGTGCCCACGTCCCGCCAGTACTGCCGGTCCCGCTCGGCCGTGCCGGGAATGTCGTTGTCAGTGAAGTCGTAGACCGCGGCGTCGTTGCGCTGCACAAAGTGGGGGATGATGTCGCCGCCCATGTCGTGGTTCGTCTCCAGCCGCTCTGCATCGTACTGCAGGGCTTCGACCAGGGCGTCTGCGTTGAACACGTAGTTTCCCATTGAGGCCAAAAACTGCGTCGGATCATCCGGTAATCCGGGCGTGCTCTCCGGCTTCTCCACGAAGGCGCTGATCCGTTTCTGGTCACTCGGGTCGACTTCGATGACGCCGAACTGGTTGACCAGCTCCCGCGGCTGCCGTACGGCTGCCACGCTCGCGGAGGCGCCGCTGGCGATATGATGTTCGACCATCTGGTCGAAATCCATCCGGTACACGTGATCGGCCCCGACGACGACGACAATGTCCGGTTGCGCATCCTGGATCAGGTTCATCGACTGGAAGATGGCGTCTGCGCTACCTTGGAACCAGTTCTTCCCGATGCGTTGCTGGGCTGGTACCGAGGCAATGTAGTTCTGCAGCTGGATGGACATCCGCCAGGTCTCGGAAATGTGCCGGTCCAGGCTGTGCGACTTGTATTGGGTCAAAACCACGATTTGCCGGTACCCCGAATTGACCAGGTTTGAGAGGGCGAAGTCGATCAGCCGGTAGCTGCCGGCGAAGGGGACCGCAGGTTTGGCCCGGTCTGCCGTCAAGGGCATCAGGCGCTTGCCCTCGCCGCCGGCCAGCACAATCGCCAGTACCTTCTTTTTCGCCATCTCAGTACCCCCTGGGCTGTTTGCAGCCGGCCGTTCAGCCTGCCAGTGCCTTCACACTAGGCCAGACGCGGCGTTTGCACTACCTTTGGGAGGGTGCGCGTAGATATTGTGACTAAAGAATTTCCGCCTCAGATCTATGGAGGTGCCGGCGTCCATGTGGCCGAATTGAGCCGCGTGCTGGCCGGGCGGATGGAACTTCGTGTGCACTGTTTTGGCGGCGCACGCGAGGCTGACTATCACGGAGCGCAGGTTTCGAACTATGAAGTCCCGGCCGATATCGCGGGCGCGAATTCCGCGGTGCAGACCTTGGGCGTGGACGTGAAGATGCTGCCCGGGATCGCCGGCGCCGACGTGGTCCACTCGCACACCTGGTATGCCAATATGGCCGGGCACCTGGCATCGTTGCTGCACGGTATCCCGCACGTACTCAGCGCGCACAGCCTGGAACCGCTGCGCCCGTGGAAAGCTGAACAGCTCGCCGGCGGTTACGCGCTGTCCTCCTGGGCGGAAAGAACGGCTTATGAAGGGGCGGCGGCGGTCATCGCCGTATCGGCCGGCATGCGGAACGACATTCTGCGTTGCTACCCCCAAGTCGACCCGGGCAAGGTCCATGTCATCCATAACGGCATTGATGTCGAACGGTGGCAGCCTGCAGCCAACGACGACGCGGACGGTGCCATGCGCGCACTCGGCGTCGACCCGGACCGGCCGAGCGTGGCCTTCGTCGGCCGCGTTACCCGGCAGAAGGGAGTTCCCTACCTGCTCAAGGCCGCGATTTCGCTTCCGCCGGAGGTCCAGCTGGTGCTGTGTGTCGGGGCGGCCGACACCCCGGAACTCGCTGACGAGGTCAACGCGCTGATCACCCGGCTCCAGGCTGAACGTGACGGGGTCGTTGTGGTTGAACGGATGCTGCCCCGTGACGAACTGATCCAGGTGCTCAGCAGCGCCACCGTCTTTGCCTGCCCTTCGATCTACGAGCCGCTGGGCATCGTGAATCTGGAAGCTATGGCGTGCGGCACCGCAGTGGTGGCCAGCGCCACCGGCGGTATCCCGGAGGTCGTCGTCGACGGCGAAACGGGAGCCTTGGTTCCGCTGCAGCAGGAATCCGATGGAACCGGAACTCCGATCGACGAGGAGAAATTCGTGGCCGACTTCGCCGCGGCGCTGAGCAGGGTGGTTGCAGACCCGGAGGCAGCCGCGCGGATGGGTGAAGCCGGCCGCCGCCGGGTCGAAGAACACTTCTCCTGGTCGACTATCGCGGAGTCGACTGAACAGGTATACGAGTCAGTGCGCGCCTGAACCCGTACGACGAACCCGTATCATCCGACCGGAGATCACGCCATAGAGGCCGCCCACTCGGCGACGCGCCGGGAGCTTTCCTCGTCGGACAGGTCCTCAACCCGGGTCATCACCGACCAGCGCACCCCAAAGGGATCGCGGATGCTGCCGAACCGGTCGCCGGAAACGAACGTCGTCACCTCTTCCCGGACCGTGGCACCGGCTGCGACAGCACGTTCGGTCACCGCGTCGACGTTGGGCACATACAGCCCCATCGAGTAGCAATCGTCATCGCCGGCCGGTGGACCGAGCAGGTGGAAGGCGGGGTTCGTCTCGCCGACCTGCAAGCGTCCGTTGCCGAAGTCGAGGGTTGCATGGACAACAACAGGAGACCCGTCAGGGCCGGGCATGTCCGTGCGGTCAGTGACGTCGGTGTCGAAGACGTTGCTGTAGAAGTCCAGTGCATCCGCGGCGCCTGTGACGGCGATAAACGGTGTCAGGGCAGTAAATCCATGGGGCGTGCCATCGGTGGTGTGGATTCCGCTTGCGGCTTGGACGATGTCGTTGGTGTTCATTGACGTCACGCCGCACTGCTGGACGGGAAGGTCCGGATTGATGATCCGGACCTGCATCGGTCGGTTGCCGAAGCCATGGCCGTCGGGGATCGCCAGGGGGGCATCGGGGCTGCTGGCGGATTACGTGCGCACCCGTGCGGCTAAGGTCGCCCGGGAAGCGGTCACGGAAGGCATGATCGCCAATGAGCTGGTGGATCTCATCGACGCGGATCCGGACATCCGCTCGGTGGGCGACCTGGCGGCGCGGCTGCATGTGTCGCAGCGGAGTGTTCAACGGCTCGCCGCCCGGTACGTTGGCATGTCACCGGTGTTGTTGCTCCGTCGGCGCCGACTGCAGGATGCAGCCGAACGGGTGCGGGCAGATCCTGCCGCGGACCTGGGCGCGCTGGCCTCCCGGCTGGGCTTCGCGGACCAGGCGCACCTGACGCGGGAATTCCGCACGGTCGTCGGATTCACGCCCCGGCGCTATCCCGGTGCGTGAGGCCCGGTGTGTGAGGCGGCGTCGAGCCTGTCCGCCCTAAGCCTTCTTGCGCGGGGCCTTCTTGTTGATCTTCTTGCCGGCGGCCTTCACCCGCTCGATTAATACCTTCTCGTCGATGGGTGCATGACCGCTGGCCCGCTCGGCCCTGAGGTGTTCCATCGCCTCCTGCTGGCGCTGTGCCTCTTCGCCGCTGGCAATCGGTGCCCGCAGATGCTGCTGGTCGTATCCGAAGGCATCCACCAGGTCGAGGGCGTGGGGACGCAACCGCGCTAACAGCCGGTTGATGTAGTCTCCCAGTGTCCTGGCGCGCTGATTCGAAAGACGCCCGTTCATCAGGTACCAGGACAGGTTGCGCTCAATCAGGCTCAGCCCGAAAAGGTCGCGCAGCCAGGTCAGCACCTGGCGCGTGCCGGGATCGGAAATCCCGTGCAGGGCGGTGGTGAATGCCTCCCACTGCAGCAGTTCTCCATGGGCGACGGCGGTTTCAATCAGTTCGTGCTGCTGGGTGTTGACTAGCTTCGCCGCCTCCGCGGTCGACATCCGGCTGGCCGGCTTCAGCTCACCGGCGATGCCGGCGATCATGGTCTCCACCCGGTCGGTCAGCAGCGAGCGCTGGGTCTCCTCGTCGCGCAGGGCGACGGCGGAGCGGCGTTCGTCGCCGCTGTCGGCGACGGCCTGCACCGCCCGGCGCAGGCCGGTCCGGTGCAGGGTCAGGTCGGCGGCCTGGTCCGCCACGAAACGGGCCATGATGCCAAAGTCGACGTTCTTGAACTCCTTGGCGTAGTCGGCGAGCAGGCGCTTGGCCACCAACTGCAGCAATACTGTGTTGTCACCCTCGAACGTGGCATAGACGTCCAGGTCCGCCCGCAGCGAGGTGAGCCGGTTTTCGGTCATGAACCCCGCCCCGCCGCAGGCTTCGCGGCTGGTTTGCAGGGTGTCCAGCGCATGCCACGTGGACAATGATTTCAAGGCCGCCGCGAGGGTTTCCAGGTCTTCGCGGTCTTCGTCGGAATCGTGGCGGCCGGAAAAGACGTCGTCGAACTTCTCCAGCAGCTCTTCGTGGGCGAACGCCGCTGCATAGGTTTCCGCCAGCCGGGGCAGCAGTCGGCGTTGATGGCGCTGGTAGTCCAGGATGACCTCTTCGGTGGTGTCCGAGGAAGCGTTGAACTGCCTGCGCTCCGAGCCGTATTGGATGGCGATCTTCAGCCCCACCTTGCTGGCTGCCACGGCCGCTCCGTCCAACGAAACCCGCCCCTGCACCAGGGTTCCCAGCATGGTGAAGAAGCGCCGCCCCGGGGTGGATATGGGGGAGGTGTAGGTCCCGTCGGAATCCACGTCGCCGTAGCGATTGAGCAGATTGGTGCGGGGGATGCGCACGTTGGTGAAGTGCAGCCGACCGTTGTCGATGCCGTTCAGACCGCCCTTGAACCCGTCATCTTCGCCGCCGACGCCGTCGAGGAAGGCGTTCGCCTCGTCGCGCAGCGGCACGTAAAACGCGTGGACACCGTGGTCGACGCCCTTGGTGATCAGCTGGGCGAAGACGACGGCGGCAACCCCATCGAGCGCGGCGTTGCCGATGTACTCTTTCCAGGCCGCCCGGAACGGGGTATTGATGACGAACTCGTCGGTGTCCGGATCGTAGGTTGCCGTGGTGGCGACGCTGGCGACATCGGAGCCATGGCCGGTCTCAGTCATGGCGAAGCATCCCGGGATCTCCATATTCATGATTCCGGGCAGCCATTTGCGGTGGTGTTCTTCATTGCCCAGATGCAGCACGGCTGACCCGAAGAGCCCCCATTGCACTCCCGCCTTGATCTGCAGCGACGGGTCGGCGACGACCAACTCCTCGAACCCGGCGATGTTCCCGCCATTGTCGTCGCTGCCGCCCAGGGATTTCGGGAAGGCCCGGTGCACTGCCTTGTTTTCCACCAGGTAGTGCAGCTGTCCCAGTACCCGCTTGCGGTGATCCGCCAGCGACTGTCCTTCAATCCGGTGTGTTTCATCACGGCCCACGAGTTCACGTGCCGTGCGGCGGACCTCCGCCCAACGGCCCAGCACGGCCTCGCCCAGTACCGCAACGTCCACGGACGGGCTGCTGTCGTCGTCGTACATGGTGTCCAGGCCGGCATGGTTGCTGTTGCCGGTGGTCTTCCTTGCGGAAGTAGCCTGACTGGCTTGACTCATTGACTCTCAGTTCCTCTGTTGTCTGACCGGCTTGGGATGCCGGTGTCTTGGGAGTTGTTGGAGATGCCGGCGAAGAGCCAGCGGGTGATGTTCTCGGCCATGTCTTCGCGGCCGGGCTTGTCCGGACCGTCAGCGGTGCCCAGCCATAATTCCCCGGCTGCCCGTACATGTCCGATGGCGGCGGTGGGCCAATACGCCAGCGTGGTCTGCAGGTAGGCGGCCGGCTGGTTTTGCAAGTAGGTGCGCATCGGCTCCTCCATCATTTGGCGGATGGAGGCGAAGAAATGGCTCATAGTTCCAGAAACCGGGGAGCCGGACGGATTGGAGAGGGCGTCGACGCCGTCGGTCCGGGTGACGAATGCATACACGTGCGGTGAGGTCTCGGCCATCTGCAGATAGGCCGACACCATGGCGTGCAGGCCCTCGCGGGGAGTGTCTGCGGCCCGGGCGGCGGCCACCAGTTTCTCCTGCATCTGGCCGATCACCAGCTCGCCCATGGCCTGCTGCAGTCCGGCCTTGTCGCCGAAATAGCGGTAGAAGACTGATTTTGAGGTCCCGGCCGAGGACGCGATCTCTTCCATGGATGCGCCGGGGCCCAGGCGATGGATGGCCTTCCGGGCCGACTTGATCAGGGCGGTGCGTCGCCTGCTGCGGTGGGCGTTCCAGCGCGAGGACCGGCCGTCCTCCGCGCTGTCCACGACGGGTGCGGAATTCTTCACGATACCCAGCGTATCAGGTACGCTGGGTATCGATAATATTCTTCACATCTCTTTTGAGGAGAGAATTAATGGCCAATCCCGAGCATCCGACGGAACCATCCACTCCTGCGGGAGGGGCAGGCACCGCCGCCCCGCGCAAAGCGGTGGTGATTGGTGGCAACCGGATTCCCTTTGCCCGCACGGGCGGAGCATATGCCCACTCGTCGAATCAGGACATGCTGACTTCTGCCCTGGACGGGCTGGTGGCCCGATTTGGATTGCAGCACGAGCGGATCGGTGAGGTGGCTGCCGGCGCCGTCCTCAAGCACTCGCGTGATTTCAATCTGACCCGCGAGGCCGTGCTGGGCTCGGCGCTGGCCGGGGACACGCCCGCTTACGATATCCAGCAGGCCTGCGCCACGGGGCTGGAGACGGTGGTCTCGATGGTGAACAAGATCAAGCTGGGCCAGATCGAATCGGCCATTGCCGGGGGAGTGGACACCGCCTCGGACGCGCCCATTGCGGTCAGCGAAGGGCTGCGCCAAGTGCTGTTGAACCTGTCCCGTGCCAAGACCATGAAGGACAAACTAACCGCTGCCGCCAAATTGCGTCCGAAGGATCTGGCACCCGAAGCTCCCACCACCGGTGAACCCCGAACGGGCCTGTCCATGGGGGAGCACCAGGCGTTGACCACGGCGCATTGGAACATCACCCGCGAAGCGCAGGACGAGCTTGCCATGGCCAGCCACCGGAATTTGGCCGCGGCCTATGAACGCGGATTCTTCGATGACCTGATCACCCCGTACCGGGGGTTGGCCAAGGACTCCAACATGCGGGCAGACAGCTCCATGGAGAAACTGGCCAAGCTGTCTCCGGTATTCGGCCGGAGCCTGGACCAACCGGCCACCATGACGGCCGGCAACTCCACTCCGTTGACCGATGGAGCTTCAACCGTGTTGTTGGGTTCCGAGGACTATGCCCGCGGCCACGACCTTCCGATCCTGGCCGACGTCGTCGATGCCGAAGCTGCCGCCGTCGACTTTGTGCACGGCAAGGAGGGGCTGCTGATGGCGCCGGTCTACGCAGCGCCCCGGTTGTTGGCACGCAATGGATTGAAGCTGGAGGATTTCGACTTCTACGAGATCCATGAGGCCTTTGCCGGCACCGTTCTCAGCGCCATCGCCGCATGGGAAGACGAGGAATTCTGTCGCACCCGGTTGGGCCTCGATGGCGCACTGGGCACTATCGACCGCAGCAAACTCAATGTCAATGGTTCTTCGCTGGCCGCCGGCCATCCGTTCGCGGCCACCGGCGGGCGGATTGTCGCCAGCCTGGCGAAGACATTGCACGAAGCCGGATCAGGGCGCGGGCTGATTTCGATTTGCGCCGCCGGCGGCCAGGGCGTCGTCGCTATTTTGGAAGCACGTTAGGGGAGGCAGTGGCAGATAAATACCTGAATCTGGTCAATTCGGCCCTCGGCAAGACGGCGGCGAAGAAGCTGGGGCTGCCCCGGCCGGCCCATTTGCGCCGTTACCAGCCCGGCGCGCCGCTGGTGCCCGGGCCGGTGCTGGTGGTCGGCGCCGGTGCCGGGGCCGACGCGGCGGCAACCACCGTGCTCGATTGGGGTCTGGACGTACGGCGTCACGCGGATCCCCGGGGGAAGTACGGCGCGGTGATCCTGGCCCTCGATGAGGTGGCGCATCCCGACGACCTGTCGGGCCCGGTGCTGGAAGCGGCCGCCGCGTTGAAGCGTCTGCGGCCCGGCGGCCGGATGGTCACCATTTCCCGTCCGGCCGAAGCTGAAAATGATCCCGCCACCGCAGCCGCACGGCAAGGAGTGGATGGGCTGCTGCGCTCCATCGCCCATGAATTGCGTGGAGGGGCCACCGGCAATGGCATTCTGCTGGGACCGGATGCCGCCCCGTCGTCGTCAAGCGTGGCCGGCGCCCTCCACTTCCTGCTGTCCGGACGCAGCGCGTATGTCGATGGCCAATTCCTCCGGGTCGACGGTGACGGAGCCACCATCCCGGCAGACTGGGACAAGCCGCTGTCCGGCAAGGTCGCCGTGGTCACCGGCGCCGCGCAGGGGATCGGCGCGGCCATCGCCAGGACCTTGCGCCGTGACGGAGCCGACGTCGTCGTCGTCGATATTCCCCCGGCGGGTGAATCGCTGGCCGAGGTGGCCAATGCGGTCCAGGGAACTGCGCTGCAGCTGGATATCACCGCCGACGACGCCGGCCGGCGGATCCTGGATCACGCGCTGGGCCGTCACGGCCGCCTCGACATCATGGTCCACAACGCGGGAATCACCCGCGACAAGCTGCTGGCCAACATGGATGAGTCCCGCTGGACGTCGGTGCTTCAGGTCAATATAGCGGCGCAGCTGCGGATCAACGAACAACTGCTCGGTTCCGGACAGCTCTCCGAGGCACCCCGGATTGTCTCGCTGGCTTCGACCAGCGGTATTGCCGGCAACCGCGGGCAGACCAACTATGCGGCCTCCAAGGCCGGAATCATCGGCATGGTCCGTGCCAGCGCCGGCCAGCTCGCCGACAGCGGCGGGACAATCAACGCCGTCGCACCGGGCTTTATTGAAACGGCGATGACCGCACGCATGCCAATGGCGACCCGCCAGGTGGCCCGCAGGCTGAGCAGCCTGCAGCAGGGCGGACGCCCGGGGGATGTGGCCGAAACCGTGGCGTTCCTGGCCAGCGACGCCGCCGGAGGGATTTCCGGGCAAGTGGTGCGGGTCTGCGGACAGAACATGGTGGGAGCATGAACACAATGAAGCTGGACCACGTGCCGTCGCTGCCCGGTCTCTACGGTACGGCGGTCGCTGCCGCCGCGCGGGACCGGGTGTTTAGGAAGCAGGCGGCCGAGCAGCTGCCATGGGTGCGGCATGAAGTTGACCGGGTGCCCGTCGATGTGGGCGAGCTGACGCGGTACCAGCACCTGCTGGGCGAGCCGGCCCGGGATTGCCTCCCGTCAGGATTCATTCATGCGCTGGCGTTCCCCGTTGCTATGAGCGTGATGACTGCCGACGATTTTCCGCTGCCGTTGCTGGGGATGATCCATCTGCGCAACCAGGTGGAGCATTACCGGACGGTGCTGTTCAGCGAGCGGCTCGACATTTCCGCATGGCCGCGGAATATGGCCGCCCACCGGTCGGGAACCCAGGTGGAGATGGTTGTGGAGGTCAGGTCCTCCGCCGAGCTCGTGTGGCGCGGTGTCTCGACGTACCTGGCCAAGGGAGTGCATCTTCCGGGGCTGGACGAAGCGCCGGAGGAGAACCCGCCGCGGAGCGGGTTCGCCCCGCCGGTGCCCACCGCGAAATGGCGGCTGGGGGCGGATACCGGTCGTGCCTACGCGGCAGTATCCGGCGATTTCAACCCGATCCACCTCAGTGCAATCACAGCCAAGGCGCTGGGGATGCGCGCCTCCATTGCCCATGGCATGTACCTCGCCTCCCGGGCGCTCGCGACTGCGCGTCCCGAGGGGGTGGAAGCCTTCAGCTGGGACATAGACTTCGCCGCACCGGTGTTCCTGCCGGCCACAGTTGCGCTGTCGGTACGGGGTCCTGAGGGGACACGGCATGGGGGCACGGGTGCGGGCAGCGGCACGGAGTATGTGGGATGGAATCCGCGGTCGGGACGGAAGCACTTCTCCGGATCGGTGACGCCGCTGCCTCATTAGGAAACGACAGAGAATGCCATACGTGCCCCGTTTTGTCTATAACGAATGGATAAATTGGAATAGATTACGGCAAATTCGTATTTCCTGGTGGCGCGTTTGCGGCATTGCGTGCTAGTCCTTTCAAGGGTCGAATTTATCGACAGTACGATTTCATCCATGAAAGAGGGACAAAATCCATGACTATGAGAGGGTCTGCAATAGCCGCATCGGCAATGATGGCGACGGCGTTGCTCGGTGGGGCGGCCGCGGCTCAAGCGGACAACTCCACTGCGTGGAGCAATGGCGCTTCCAAGGAGCAGGTCGAGAGCGAGTCATCGGTATCGTCCTACTGGACCGAAAATCGAATGGAGGATGCCAAGCCCGGCAGCACACTGATGCCCGATGGCAGGGAAGTGGGTATCGGCAACGATCCGGTGGCCGGAATCCCCACCACGATCAAGGGCCAGCAGGCGGAGCGTGATGCGAACCCCGGGGCGAAGACGGAGCCTGTGCAGCAGCACGCGGCTGCCGAAAACCCGGTGTCACACATTGGAAAGGTGTTCTTCACCCTGGGCGGTGCAGACTATGTCTGCTCGGCCAACTCGGTGGTGTCGGACAACGAGAACACGGTCGCCACCGCTGGCCATTGCCTGAAGGACGGCGCGGGTGCGTGGGCCAGCAAGTTTGCCTTTGTTCCCGCGTACCAGAACGGCGAGGCGCCCTACGGAGTGTGGGCCGCGACGGCACTCTACGCAACCTCGCAGTGGGAACGGTCCGGCAATATCAGCTACGACACCGGCTTTGCCGTGGTCTCCAATCCGAACGGAAGCGCAAGCTTGAGCGACACAGTGGGGGCTTCAGGAGTTGCCTTTAACCAGCCCCGCGGACTGGAGTACAAGGCGTTTGGCTACCCCGCCGGTCCTCCATATAACGGTGCCTATCTATACTCGTGCTCGGGAACAGCAATTCAGGATTCATTCGGTCAGTCCCAATCGCAGGGCATCCCGTGCGATATGACCGGTGGATCCTCCGGCGGACCATGGTTTATCGGCTCCAGCTCGACCGGTGTGCAGAACTCGGTGAACAGTTTCGGTTACTCCACCGTTCCGAACACCATGTTCGGGCCGTATTGGGGTGCGTCAATTCAGGATGCGTATTCCCGCGCGTCCAATTCCTGAACAAGGAAACTTGCGAAAGAGCGACGGGAAATAGAGCGGATACACTCCCGCATGCGCCATGTGCGGCGGCTATAGTTTCCCCATGGATGAACTTGCGGCGGACCGGGTGAAGGCCTATGCGCGGGACTGTATCGGCTACGCAGCGATCACCGCCGGCACCGTGCCTCTTGGGATCGTCGCCCATGCCAGAGGGTGGGGACGAAGGCGTGGATTTGTGATGGCTATGAGCGCGGTGCCCCCGGCAGTGGCGACGCTGTTCGCAACCTGGCAAGAGAGGGAACACGGGGCCACCAGGGGCAAGCGGCACTATGATCTGGTTGTGCTCGATCGAAGCCTAGCTCCGGCCGGGTATGGCCGACTGCTCCTTCGCAATACGGTCAAGATCGGTCTTCCATGGCAGCTTGGTCACGTCGTTGCCGTCGGTGCCGCCTTCGGCGGTTTCGAGGACAGGGACCGGCTGACGTGGTCCGCTGCCCTCGTCACCTATCCGTTGATCGGGGCGATAATGGCCAGTGTCCTCTTCGGGAAGGGCCGGGCGCTTCCCGACCGGCTGGCCGGCACACAGGTTGCCAAAAGCCCCGTGCAGGGCATTAGACGATCACTCGTCGGATCGCCGTGGCGGCGGAAATCACCGCCGGGTGCTCCAGCGTAAGTGCCTCGGGCTCGCCGGCCGATTGAAGTCTGTTGGTATTCCAGAACCCAAAACTGGCCCACTGTGGGTCATAGTACGACCATCAGGACAGCCCGTCATGGCCGGTCGCATCCCGGATCCCGCTGGCCCACTGTTGGGTGAAGGACCGGCCTTCACAGTTCCCCCCAGTGGCGGTGAAAGGAACTTCCAGAATCGCAGGTGTCCAGTGCGCGAATCGTCCGAGCGCTTCGGCAACGGCCCCTTCGGCGGAGTCTCCCAGGTAGAGGACGAGGTATTCATGCTGCGGTGCGGATCGTCTATTCGTCCGGCGCCCTGGCGGGGCCAGGTAAACATTGGATGCCCGTTTAGTAGCTGGATCGGTTGCAGCAGGCTTCCAGTTGAATACGCGCCAAAACTCCATTTATGCGAAAGCGCCTTGTTCGTAGGCCTTCATGGCTTCAATGACGGGGCCGGCCCCTTCGATCCGATACACGTCGATGGGCCGGGCGTTCAAGAACGGATCGTGCCCATTGAGCCATAGTGCGGCCTGCCCCGCTGTAAAAACGGTCAGCAACTGGCCGAGCATGGAATCCAGGTCAGCAAGCGGGGCGCGATTTTCCTCCGAGGGAGCCTCACTTCCTGTCGCCCAGCGGCTTGGCCGGTCGTTGCTTACCCCCAACAGGCCCGCAACCGTATTGTTACCCGGCACCTCGATAACACGGCGGGTAACTGCATCCGGAGAGTATTGGGACGACTGCTCGAGGGATTTGATAGGCAGCGTTGTTACGCCTTTCCGCGTTGATCGGAACCCGCGCTTCGCTCCTACCGTCGAAGCTGGTTTGGGCATCAGGACCCTGCCGTTTCGCACTGTCGCGCGGACCTTGCGGCCACCAGGCACGAGAACTTCGACTTCTTCCTGATCGCCCTTGTGTCTATTCAGTCCCATGCCCCAACAGTATGCGTTGGGAAGTTCTGCCTACACTACGATACGCCCGCTTGGGCTAAGCACTTGGGTTTCCGGCCGCCGGCTGCCGGGCACAACCGGGGGATGAAGAAAACCCCGGAAAATCCTTGGATTCCCGGGGTTCTCCTGTGTGCGCGAGGGGGGACTTGAACCCCCACCCTCTAATACGAGGACTAGCACCTCAAGCTAGCGCGTCTGCCTATTCCGCCACCCGCGCAGGTGGTCTTTCCCGCCGTCGTTCATTGCCCGACGCGAAGAAAGCAGCGAGAAAAACAATACCATGATCGACGCCGAAGTTCTGAATCCTCGGCGCCCTTCGGGCATCGACGGCGAAGGGATGGATAAGGTGGGGTATTCAGGCCATTTCAACGCAGCGAGGAGTCAGTCGTGAACCCTGCCACCGCCGAAGACGAAGTGACGCGCATTTGCCAGGATTTGATCCGGATCGACACCTCGAATTTCGGGGACGGGTCGGGGCCCGGCGAACGTGTTGCGGCCGAATACGCAGCGGCTCTGATGGAGGAAGCCGGACTCACGGCGCAGATTTTCGAGTCTGAACCCGGCCGCGCGTCCGTGGTGGCGCGGATGGAGGGCCAGGACTCATCGGCAGATGCGCTGGTGGTGCACGGTCACCTGGACGTGGTTCCTGCGATGAAGGAGGACTGGGCACGTGATCCGTTCGGGGCCGAGGAGGCCGACGGGCTGATCTGGGGTCGTGGCGCCGTCGATATGAAGGACATGGACGCGATGATCCTCTCTGTCCTCCGCGCCTTCGCCCGCACCGGCCGGAAGCCGAAACGCGACCTGATTTTCGCTTTCTTCGCCGACGAGGAGGCAGGCGGCAAGTACGGCGCCTCCTGGCTGGTGGACAACCACCCCGAGCTGTTCGAAGGAGCCACTGAAGCCATCTCCGAGGTCGGCGGGTTCTCGGCACAGATCGGCGGACAGCGGGCGTACCTGCTGCAGACTGCGGAGAAAGGGATTTCCTGGCTTCGTCTCACCGCCCACGGCCGGGCCGGCCATGGCTCACAGATCACCACCGACAATGCCATCACTAAGCTGGCGCGTGCAGTCACCAGGATCGGCGACTACCAGTGGCCGATCGAGCTGACGGCGACCACGCGGCAGTTCCTGGACAGCGTGACCGAGATGACCGGCGTCGAATTCGACCCGGATAATCCGGACAAGCTGCTTGCTGAACTGGGGAATGTCTCCCGCTTTGTCGGTGCCACACTGCAGAACACCGCCAACCCGTCGGTGCTCAAGGGTGGTTACAAGCACAACGTGATCCCGGGAACGGCCGAGGCACTGGTGGATTCGAGGACACTTCCCGGACAGGACCAGCAGGTGCTGGAGATCATCCAGGAGTTGGCCGGCGACGGCGTCGACGTCAGCTACGACCATAAGGACGTCCCGCTGGAGGTTCCCTTCTCCGGCAACCTGGTCGACTCGATGGTCGATGCGCTGCATTCTCAGGATCCGGGGGCCAAGGTGCTTCCGTACACGCTGTCGGGAGGTACCGACAACAAGTCCCTGAGCCGGCTGGGGATCACCGGGTACGGCTTCGCGCCCCTGCAGTTACCGCCGGAGCTGGACTTTACCGGCATGTTCCACGGTGTCGACGAACGGGTTCCGGTCGAATCCTTGAAATTCGGCACCAGGGTCCTGGACCGGTTGTTGAGTACGTATTAGAACCGCCGAAGGCGACGTAGCGGAAAGGACGCGCCCATGACGATTTCCGTCGATGAATTGCTGCCCGATGAATTGCTCGACACCATTCGCGGCAGGGCTGCCGGCTACGACGAAAGCAACGGGTTCTGCCACGAGGATATTCGCGACCTTGCCCGTGCCGGGTATTTGAAGATGTTCACGCCGGCCGACGACGGCGGGCTTGGATACGGGCTCGAGCAGGTTGCGGCGGCGCAGACCCGGTTGGCCACGGCGGCGCCGGCCACCGCATTGGCAGTGAACATGCATCTGGTGTGGAACGGCGTGGCCCATGCGCTCAAGTCCCGGGGCGATTCGAGCCTGGACTACGTGCTGGCCGAAGCGGCCGCCGGGGAGATCTTTGGCTTCGGCATCTCGGAACCGGGAAACGACTCGGTGCTGTTCGATTCGAAAACCACGGCGGAGCCCACCGGCGATGGCGGCTACCGGTTCACTGGCACCAAGATTTTCACCAGCCTGTCCCCGGTCTGGACCCGGCTCGGCGTATTCGGCAAGGACACCACCGGCGGGGAGGAGTCGCTGGTCTACGGATTCGTGGACCGCGCTGCGGCCGGCTACACGATCAAGGATGACTGGAACACGCTCGGCATGCGGGCCAGCCAGTCCTGCACGACCGTGCTGGAAGGGGCCGAGGTTCCGGCCGACCGCGTGTTTCGGAAAATGCCGGTGGGGCCGAATCCCGACGCGTTGGTCTTCGCCATTTTCGCCACGTTCGAGACGCTGCTGGCCGCCGTCTATACCGGCATCGGCCGGCGCGCGCTGGATATTGCGGTTGATGCCGCCCACCGCCGGACGTCGGCGAAGCATGACGGGCGCAGCTACGCCCAGGACCCCGATGTCCGGCGCAAGGTGGCCGCAGCGGCCATGGCACTGGAGGCGGTGCAGGCCCATGTTTCGACGACGGCCTCCCAGGTTGACGCACTGACCGACCATGGCCAGTGGTGGTTCCCGAAGCTGGTGTCGGTGAAGGTGCACGCCACCGAACAGGCGCGGGACATTGTTGATACGGCCATCCGGGTGGCCGGCGGTGGCAGTTATTTCCGTGGCAGTGAACTGGAGCGGTTGTACCGGGACGTGCTCGCCGGCAGTTTCCACCCCTCCAATGAAGACTCAGCGCATGCCACGGTGGCGAATGCGTGGCTCGGGCCGGTCGAAGACTGACACGCCCCGGGCGGATGTGTACCGGCGGCATCGTGTCAGCCGGCGGCATCGTGCGGCCGCCGTTGCGTCGTCGCCCCGGCTAAGCCGTGCGGGCGACCTTCATCACCTTGCGCCGCAACCAGTAGCGCCGTGCGCCACCGGTATAGATCACGGTCCGGGTTAGTTCCCATTTGCCGTATTCAGCATGCTCCGTCAGCCGCTGGCGGGCCTCCCGCAGAGGTTCCACCGGGCTGACCGTCAGCACCAGGTACTCGAACTGGCGCGCGTAGTCACGCTCGCGCTTTAACGAACCTGACTGAAATTGTTCCCTCACATTCCCCGCCGTTCCCAGCACTTCCTGTGCATTGCCAACAAGGGCGTCACCGCCTCGATTTTTTGGGACTCTACCTCAGATCCGAGCTTAATGCATCGGCCTCACCGGCGTGGCTACCAGCCGCTTAAGGCCGCCAACGTGGTGAAACTTTCCTGTCCGATGTGGACCAGGGACGCTCCGACTCCCGCGACGGCGTAGAGGCCAACAGGCACCAGCAGCGCCCACTCGCGGAGGGAACCGGCGTTGCCGAGTACAGGTATGGCCAGGTAGCCGTTGGGCCTGAAGATCCGGTTGACCAGCGGAAGAGCGGCGATGGCCGCCGGGGGCTTGACCCTGGCGGGCCAGAGCAGGTTGCAGCCGCCGGTGGTCAGCATATCCCCGAGGATGTGGACGACGACGCCGGCGGCCATGGCCAGCGGAAACCAGAAGCGCTGCTCTGGGGCGAACAGGGCGATGAACACTCCAAGGCTCAGACCTACCGTCCACGGTGATGCGCGCATCCGGTCCGGAATGATTTTCAGCGCCTTGGCGGCGAACGCAATCAGCAGCACCGATAACAAGCCGGCGCCGGGATAAACAACGCCCAGCCCGGGGACATGGACTGTCCACAGTCCTGCGGCAAGCGCCGCGGCGGTAAACGCGATGAGGCCAATGATCGAGTGGCTGCCGTGACGATGTCCCCCACTGATGGTTCCGATACCGGCGCACAGCAGGTTGGACAGCGGCGGCAGCGAGTGGG
This sequence comes from Arthrobacter castelli DSM 16402, assembly GCF_000430705.1. Taxonomy (GTDB): domain Bacteria; phylum Actinomycetota; class Actinomycetes; order Actinomycetales; family Micrococcaceae; genus Arthrobacter_C; species Arthrobacter_C castelli. Next base: position 232,376 of record NZ_AUMN01000002.1, on the reverse strand, counting down.
CGATGGACGCGTTGTGGTGGTCGGCGTCCGGGACCAGCGCGGCCCCGGCAGTGACCAGGGCACCGGTAACGACGCCGAGGTCGCTCACCTCCAGCAGGCCAAAGCCCAGCGGTATGGTCCCGCCGGGCGGCAGCAGCTGTGCCGCCCAGGGCGCAGGATCTATTTCAATCCGAGTGGTCAGCGCAACCCAGGCGGCAGCGCCGCAGGCCGCGTGGTGTGCTCCCATCATGGCGGGCAAGTCCTTTCGGCGAAGGTGGAATCAGGCTATCGTCTACTACATGAGCATTGATCCGCGTGTCGCGCTCCAGTCCTTGACGTCGGCGTTGGAAGAGCACCTGGCGGCGGCCACGAGCCGCCGGTCGGATGCTGATCCAGCCGTGGAATCAGCGTATATCGCCATTGCCGATGCTTTTGAGGCCTACGAGGAAGCGCTCTACGACGCTTACAGCGAAGTCACGCCGCTGGTGATTTATGACGACGATGATGATGACGACGAAGACGGCCCGGACGACGACCTGGGCGAAGAAGACGACCTCGAAGTCGTCCGGAACTAGAGGGTTCAGCCCGGCAGTTTAGTCCGGCAGGGCTGAGACTTCGTCGAGCACTTCGGCGATCTGCTCCGGCAGTGCGCCGGTGTTGGCCGAAACCGCCTCCTTGAGTTGCGCGGGCGTGCGGGCACCTACGACCGCCGCCGCGAGTGTGCGTTGTTGCAACAGCCAGGCGAGGGCAACCTCCATCGGCTGCCGGTCCAGTCCCCGGGCCGCCGTGAGTAATGCCTCAGTCACCCGTTCGGGCCTTCCGGCCAGGTACGGGGCGACGTACTCGGCCAGTCGGTCGCTGGCTGCTCTCGATCCCGTGGGCACGCTGCTGCGGTATTTGCCGGTCAGCACGCCGCGGCCAAGGGGCCCCCATGCCAGCGTGCCAACTCCAAGGGCTTCCGTGGCCGGCACGACCTCCCGTTCCACCGCGCGGCGCACGAGCGAATACTCCGTCTGATTGGCCACCAGGGGAACATTCGACAACGACACCGCGCGTGCCAGTTGCCACCCGTTGTGGTTGGAGACGCCCGCGTAACGCGTCCTGCCGGTGGCCACTGCCAGCTCGAGTGCGGAGAGGGTTTCCTCCAGCGGGACGTGCGGATCCCAGGTGTGTGCCAGCCACAGGTCCAGATGGTCGGTGCCGAGCCTCGCCAGTGTCGCATCGAGCGAGTCCAGCATGGCGCGGCGGGACAGATCCACCTGCCGGGCGCCGTTATGGCGCGAGATCCCTGCCTTGGACACGATGACGACGTCGGGCCGGGCCACCACGTCGCCGAGCATGGAACCAAGGATTGCCTCGCTGCGGCCATCCGAGTAGCCGGCAGCGGTGTCGATCAGTGTGCCGCCGGCTTCCAGGAACGTCTTGAGCGAGTCGGCCGCGGCCTCCTCGTCTGTTTCCTGCCCCCAGGACATGGTTCCCAGGCCGAGTTCGGAGACCTGCAGTCCGCTCGTGCCTACGTATCTTTGCTGCATAGCTGCAAGCCTACGGTGTTTTTAGCCACTTCCGCTTCAGCAGGCGGCCACGTTGTTCACACTGGTTACCGGTAGTGCCTTAGTGTCTGTATGTGACTTGGATTGAAGCGGCCATACTTGGCTTAGTACAGGGACTGACCGAATTCCTGCCCATCTCCTCGAGTGCGCATCTGCGGGTGCTTGGTGAATTCCTGCCCAGCGGAAAGGACCCGGGAGCGGCCTTTACCGCCATCACGCAGTTGGGCACCGAAACCGCCGTCGTGGTCTATTTCTGGCGCGATATCGTGCGCATCATCAAGTCCTGGTTCGGGTCGCTGCGCGGAACTGTGCCGCGCAGCGACCCGGACGCCCGCATGGGCTGGCTGGTGATCATCGGCAGCGTGCCGATTGGCGTGCTGGGACTGGTGTTCCATGATGCGATTGAGACGACGCTGCGCACGATGTGGCTCACGGCGACCATGCTGGTGGTGTTTGGCGTCTTCCTGGGCATTGCCGACAAGGTGGCCAGGCACCAGCGGAGCCTGGACCAGCTGACCTATAAGCATGGCATCCTGTACGGGCTGGCCCAGGCGATGGCGCTGATTCCGGGGGTTTCCCGTTCCGGCGGGACCATTACCGCCGGTCTGCTGATGGGATACACCCGGCAGGCGGCCGCGCGGTACGCCTTCCTGCTGGCCATTCCGGCTGTGTTCGCCAGCGGCTTCTATCAGCTGGCCACCAATTTCGATGACCTGGGGCCCTTTGGGCTGGGCGAGACGGCGTTGGCCACTGTCATCGCCTTCATTGTGGGATTCGTCATTATCGGCTGGTTCCTGCGCTACGTCTCCACGCGCAGCTATATGGTTTTCGTCTGGTATCGCATTGCATTGGGCCTGGTGATCTACTTGATGCTCGGTTTCAATGTGATCAACGCCTGACGCAATAGTTCGAGCATGGGAGAGGCGAGCCATTAGGGTTGAGGCTGTGATCTCTTGGAATTCTCCGACGCCGCCTGCCCTGCCCGGACAAGGCGGTGCCGCCAGCCTTTTCGATACCACCCGTTCCGCCGTCGTCCCGGTGTCCACGCAGGGGACCGCCAGCTTGTACGTCTGCGGGATCACTCCATACGACGCGACCCACATGGGGCATGCGGCCACCTACGTGGCCTTTGACCTGCTCAACCGGTTATGGGTCGACGCGGGACTGCGGGTGCAGTACGTGCAGAACGTCACCGACATTGACGATCCCCTGCTGGATCGTGCCAACGAGCTGGGCGTGGACTGGGAGGAGCTGGCCGCCGGGCAGACCGATCTGTTCCGCCGGGATATGGCGGCATTGAACGTGCTGCCGCCTGACTACTTCGTGGGCGCGGTGGAGTCGATTGAATGGCTCGTGCCCGCCGTCGAGCAGCTGGTGGAGGACGGGCTGGCCTACCCGGTGCACGGCGAAGGCGGCGAGCCCGACGGCGACATCTACTTTTCGGTTGACGCCGCCGGCGCTGAGCCGGCCAACAGCACTGGAGCCTGGTGGCTCGGCCAGATCAGCGGGTTGAGCAGTGAACAGATGATGCCGCTGTTCGGCGAGCGTGGCGGCGACCCCGGCCGGGGCGGCAAACGCAACGCCCTGGACCCGTTGCTATGGCGGGTGGCCAGGGCCGGAGAACCGCAATGGGAGGGCCGCTCCCTCGGTGCCGGGCGTCCCGGATGGCACATTGAATGCACCGTGATAGCGCAGCGGTTCCTGCCTGCACCCTTCACCGTGCAGGGCGGCGGCTCCGACCTGGTGTTCCCGCATCACGAAATGGGCGCCGGGCATGCCTACGCGATATCAGGGGTGTCCATGGCGGACTACTACGTGCACACCGGAATGGTGGGCCTCGACGGCGAAAAGATGAGCAAGTCCAAGGGGAACCTGGTGCTGGTTTCCTCGCTGCGCGAAGCCGGCGTGGAACCTGCCGCTATCCGGCTGGCGATTCTGGCGTCCCACTACCGCACGGACTGGTTCTGGACCGAGGATCTGCTGCTCGAGGCCCAGGAGCGGCTCTCACGCTGGCGCAAGGCAATGGCCCCGCGGGGCGATGCTGCTGCCGGCGCTGCCGCCGCAGGTGCCGGTGCAGCCGATACCGCGGCGGCCGTCGTCGAACAGATGCGCGGGGCACTGGCCAATGATCTGGATGCGCCGGCAGCGGTGGCCGCCGTGGACAAGTGGGTGCAGCAGGTGGATGCCGGAAGCACGGCCGCATCGCCCCTGGTGCGGGACGCCGTTGACGCGCTCCTCGGGATAAGCCTGAGGTAAGCCCGCGATAACCCTCCGGGCCTGCCTTCAGCCGGCGTGTTATTCCTTCCGGCGCTTCTTCAGGTAGCGCTCAAACTCGCGTGCGATTGATTCACCGGACGCCTCGGGCAAGTCCACCGTATCTTTGGCTTCTTCGAGCTGCTTGACGTACTCGGCAATTTCCGGGTCCTCGGTGGCCAGCTCGTCGACGCCGCGTTCCCAGGCTTCGGCGTCTTCGGCCATATCCTCGGTGTCGAGCGGGATCTGGAGCAATTCCTCCAGCCGGTTCAACAACGCCAGAGTGGCCTTTGGCGACGGCGACTGTGCCACATAGTGCGGGACCGCAGCCCAGACGGAGAGCGTCGGCAGGCTGGCCAAATGCGCCAGTTCAGACAGCACGCCGACAATGCCGATCGGGCCTTCGTAGTGTGAGGCCTCGATATCGACGCGCAACTGCAACTCGTCGTCCTCGCTGGAGGCGGAGACGGGAATGGGGCGGGTGTGCGGCACATCGGCCAGCAGAGCGCCAACCAGGATCAGGTAGTCCACATTCATTTCGGTCGCGTGCGCCAGCAGCTCTGCCGTGTAGGCGCGCCACTTATAGGACGGCTCCACGCCGTGGACGAACACCACGTCAATGCTGGTGCCCGGGACGGAGGCCTTGGTCAGGCTCGTGGAAGGCCATTTGATCCGCTTGCCACCACCGCTGCGTTGAATACTCGGCCGGGTGAATTGGAAGTCGTAATATTCGTCCGGGTCGAGGGTGGCCGCCTTGGCAGCCCCCCACAAATTATGCAGGTGCTTCAGTGCATCGCTGGCGGCATCGCCGGCGTCGTTCCAGCCTTCAAAGGCGGCGAGCATCACAGTGGTGCGGCCCCCACCCTGCTGCACATTCTGGTCCGTCGTCTGCGGCGCAAACCCGAAGAGCCCCGGGTGAGCGGGCTCCGGACCGTCCTGATAACTATTCACAACACCACACTACGGCCGGGGCGCGTGCTTGTCAGACCCTGGCGCGTAACTTCGCGCACGGCATAGCGGGTCATCAACGCCGCGCGTGGGACCGTAGACTTGTGGATATGCATTCCTCTGTTGACGCCGCCCCGAATCCTGTCCGTGATGGCACCGGACTGCAGGCCGTTCTCTGGGACATGGACGGCACGTTGGTGGATACCGAGCCGTACTGGATCCAGGGCGAAATCGAACTGGTGACCGCCCACGGCGGAAGTTGGAGCCAGGAGCAGGCCGAGGCGTTGGTCGGTCAGTCACTGGTCCACTCCAGCTCGGTCCTGCAGTCGGCCGGGGTGGAGCTCTCCACCCGGGAGATCATCGATCATCTGCTGGGCCACGTGGTGCGCTCAGTTCGCCGGCGGATTCCCTGGCGTCCCGGCGCCCGCCAGTTGCTGGCGGACCTGAAGGCCGCCGGCGTCCGCTGCGCCCTGGTCACCATGTCGGAGAAGCCGCTGGCCGAAGAAATCCGCAGCCAATTACCCCGGGACACCTTCGATTTCCTCGTCACCGGTGACATGGTGGAGCGCGGCAAGCCGCACCCCGAGCCGTATGAGACGGCGCTGGAGCTGTTGCAGCAGCGGAATCCGGCCGCGAGCGTTGACAATGTGGTGGCGCTGGAGGATTCATACCCCGGCGTGAGCTCGGCCCAGGCGGCCGGATTGATCACCGTCGGCATACCTCATTTCATCCCTCTGCCCGACGACGACGGGCGGACCCACTGGGACACCCTGGACGGGCGCAGCGTGGCCGATGTGCAGAATCTGGTCGACCAACGTTCCACGATGGCGCGGGTGGGGTGAATGAGCGGGACAGATCAGCCCGGACCGCCGATTCCCCGGGAGGGCATCCGGCTGGGCAGTGTGGGTGGAATCCCCATCATCCTTGCCTACTCCTGGTTCCTGATCGCGGGATTTATCGTCTTGGTCTTCGGACCGCAGGTGGCCGGTCAAATTCCGGGACTGGGCTGGACGGCTTATCTGGTCGCGTTCAGCTACGCCTTGCTGTTGCTGCTGTCGGTGCTGGTCCACGAGTTGGCCCATGCCCTCTCGGCGCGGGTCTATCACTGGCCGACGGCCAAGATCGTTTTGAACCTGTGGGGCGGGCATACCCAGTTTGAAAACTTCAGCGCCTCACCGGGCAAGTCCCTGGTGGTGGCGCTGGCCGGCCCGGCGGCGAACTTCCTGCTCGCCGCCGGAGGGCTGGCTCTGATGCCGCTGATGCAGGGCAGCCTGGTCGCCCAACTGCTGGCGGATATCTTCGTGTGGGCGAATTTCCTCGTCGCCGTGTTCAACGTGCTTCCCGGGCTGCCTCTCGACGGCGGACGGATCGTCGAATCGGCTGTCTGGAAGGCCACCGGCAGCCAGGAAAAGGGAACTGTGGCAGCCGGTTGGGCCGGCCGTGTCATAGCGGTGCTGATGGTTGCCGCAGTGATCCTGGTCCCGCTCAGCCAGGGGGTGAATCCTGGATTCCAGCTGGTGCTGATCACCGTATTGGTGGCGGGATTCCTGTGGCTGGGAGCATCGGGAGCCATCACCAATGCCAGGATGCGGCTGCGGCTGCCCGAAATCAGCGCCGGACGCCTGGCCGTCCCGGCGGTCGGGGTGGCCTCCTCGTCCTCGGCGGCCACAGTCAAAGCAACTCTTGGCACCCAGGAAGCGGGCAGCGCCGCCGTCGTGCTGGTTGGAAGCAACGGCAGGCCCGAAGCGGTCGTCGACACTGGTGCGCTGGACTCCGTTCCCGGGCCAATGGCGGCCAGCACCCCCGCCAGTGCAGTTGCCCGTGCCCTGGCACCGGGAGCCTACGTGCCCGCATGGGCGCAGGGTCAGGAGCTGGTCCAATACCTGGCCCAGCTGGCCGGCAGCGAGTACGCGGTCATCGACCGCGGCGGGCGGGTCACAGGACTGCTGCACCAGGCGACGGTGGTGGCCGCGATCACCGGAAAACAACAGCGCGGGTTCGATGCCGGCCGCTGAATCCAAGTCAACGAAGGACGTGTCGATGAACACCGGAGCCGATCAATCAGTATCCCAGGGCAGCGAGCGGCCACATGGCGCCGCCCAGCGGCGGGGTCCGTTCAGGGCAGGGGACAGGGTGCAGTTGACGGATCAAAAGGGCCGGCGGAACACCATCACGCTGGTCGCCGGTGGCTCCTTCCATACCCACCGCGGATACCTCGACCATGACAAGCTGATCGGCCGGCCGGAAGGGTCCGTGGTGGCGAACACCAGCGGCCACGAGTACCAGGCGCTGCGGCCCCTGTTGTCCGACTTCGTGCTCTCGATGCCGCGCGGCGCCGCGGTGGTCTACCCCAAGGACGCCGCACAAATTGTGACAATGGCCGACATTTACCCCGGTGCCCGAGTGGTCGAAGCCGGCGTCGGCTCGGGGGCGCTGAGTATTTCGCTGCTGCGGGCGGTGGGAGACTCCGGAACGCTGCACTCGTTCGAGCGCAGGGAGGAATTCGCCGATATTGCCCGAGGCAATGTGGAGACCATGTTCGGAGGTCCGCATCCGGCCTGGAAGATCACCCTGGGCGACCTGCAGGAGGAACTGCCCGCGGCCGAGGAGCCGGGCAGCGTGGACCGTGTAGTGCTGGACATGCTGGCGCCCTGGGAGTGCCTTGACCCAGTTGCCGAGGCCTTGGCCCCCGGCGGTGTGCTGATCACTTATGTCGCGACGGTCACCCAGCTGTCCAGGATCGCCGAGGCTATCCGGGAGGCCGGCTGTTTCACCGAACCCGACGGTTTCGAGTCAATGGTGCGTGGCTGGCACCTCGAGGGGCTGGCGGTCCGCCCCGACCATCGAATGGTGGCGCATACGGGATTCCTGCTCACCACCCGCCGGCTGGCGGACGGTGTCACCCCATTGGCGCAGAAACGGCGCAATTCCAAGACAGGGTTCAGCCAGGAGGATTTGAACGCGTGGACCCCCCAGGCAGTGGGGGAGCGGCCGGTCTCCGACCGGAAGCTGCGCCGCGCTGCCAGAGACGCCGCCCCCAAGGCGGACCCCGGGACGGATTCGCCGTGACCTCTGCGGTCGGCTGAAGCCGGGTCGGCCAGGTGCCGACGGAACAAAGCGGCGCCGGCGGCGCGTTTAACCGGTAGTCAGTGAAAATGGCTGCCACGCCGACTAGTGTCTAGGAGTAAGGGTAAGTTCCGTATCCGGCTGGCCGGCGAACTACAGCGCAGGAAGTAGGCGAGGCAGATGAATGAGCGGTCCGATTCAGATTCTTCAGAGTCTTCACAGGCACACTCCAACCAACCGGCGTCGTCATATGACCATTCAGAATCTCCCGATGTACAGGCCCCGGTGGATCAGAACCAGACGGATCCTGCCGTAACACAGCGTCAACTAAATGTGCTGCGGGACAAGCTGCGGCACGTGGACAAGCAGCTGGCCGCTGCCACGCGCAACAATTCCCGGTTGACGAGCATGCTCGAAAGCGCCAAGGAAGAGATCGTCAAGCTGAAGGCTGCCTTGGAACAGGAAGGCGCGGCCCCGTACAGCTTCGGCACCATCCTGCAGGTCAATCCCGCCGGAATCGTGCCCGACACCCCCTCCCGGGACAATGTCGGCAATCCGGAGAAGAGCCCGCATCTGGCCCAGGACAGCGTCGACATCTTCAATGCCGGCCGCAAGGTCCGGGTCGGGGTCAGCCCGCTGCTCGATTTCAAGGCATTGACCGTCGGGCAGGAAGTGCTGCTGAACGAATCACTGACCGTGATCGCCGGGTTGGGCTACGAACGCAGCGGCGAACTGGTCACCCTCAAGGAACTGCTCGGCGGGGACCGGGCTTTAGTGGTCGGCCGCTCCGACGAAGAGCGGGTACTGAAGCTTTCGTCGCCGTTGCAGAACCAGAAACTGCGGATCGGCGATGCGCTATCGATCGATGCCCGCACTGGCTACGCACTGGAGAAGATTCCACGCAGCGAAGTGGAGAACCTGGTGCTGGAGGAGGTGCCGGACATCTCCTATGAGAATATCGGCGGGCTCGGACCGCAGATCGAGCAGATCAGGGATGCAGTTGAACTGCCGTTCCTCCACCCCGACCTGTACCGCGAACACGGGCTGCAGGCCCCGAAGGGGATTCTGCTCTACGGCCCTCCGGGCTGTGGCAAGACACTGATCGCCAAGGCCGTGGCCAGCTCGCTGGCGGGCAAAGCGGCAGAGCGCAGTGGCTTCAGCGATACCAGTAGCTACTTCCTGAATATCAAGGGCCCCGAGCTGCTGGACAAGTATGTGGGCGAAACCGAACGGCACATCCGGCTGATATTTGCCCGGGCACGGGAGAAGGCCTCGGGCGGAAGCCCGGTGGTGGTCTTCTTCGACGAAATGGATTCCCTGTTCCGCACCCGGGGCAGCGGGGTGTCCTCCGACGTCGAAACCACCATCGTGCCGCAGCTGCTCAGCGAGATCGACGGCGTTGAACGTCTGGACAACGTGATTGTGATTGGTGCGTCCAACCGCGAGGACATGATTGATCCGGCGATCATGAGGCCCGGACGGCTGGATGTAAAGATCAAGATTCAGCGTCCCGACGCCGAGGGTGCCAGCGAGATCTTCGCCAAGTACATCACTGACGAAGTTCCCCTGCACCAGGCGGACCTGGCGGAGCACAACAACGATGCGGCGGCCACCGTTGATGCCATGATCCAGCGGACCGTCGAGTCCATGTACTCCACGGATAAGTCCAACGAGTACCTGGAGGTGACGTATGCCAATGGGGACACCGAGATGCTGTACTTCAAGGACTTCAACTCGGGGGCTGTGATCCAGAATGTGGTGGACCGGGCGAAGAAGAACGCGATCAAGGATTTCCTCACCAACGAGCAGCGCGGCCTGCGCATCGAGCACCTGCTCACCGCCGTGACCGATGAATTCCGCGAGCATGAAGACCTGCCCAACACCACCAATCCGGATGACTGGGCGAGGATATCGGGCAAGAAGGGTGAACGGATCACCTATATCCGCACCATCATCCAAGGCAAGGCCGGGCAGGAACCGGGCAAGACAATCGAGACAACTGCCAATACCGGGCAGTACCTCTAGGGGGATATTCGTGACCGTTCGCCGGGTGATGGGCACTGAAACCGAATACGGCATTCTGGCTCCGGGCGTGACCGGGGCGAATTCCACGGTGCTGTCCACCCAGATCATCAATGCTTATGCCGCATTGCAGAACAGCGGCTCCGGGCAGGCCGGAGGCGCCCGGTGGGACTACTCGGATGAAGCACCATTGACCGACGCCCGCGGCTGGCAGATGTCGCGCGACGAAGCCGACCCGTCGCAATTGACCGACAGCACCGGGGCACTGGACGCCGAGGCGGTGGCGCTGTCCGGCCGGCGGGGTGTGGAGAGCGACCTCTATAACGAGGGGCCGCTGAGCACCGGCGTACTGATGAATATGGTGCTTCGCAACGGCGCCCGGCTTTATGTCGACCACGCCCATCCCGAATATTCCGGGCCCGAGGTCACCAACCCGCGGGACGCGGTGATCTGGGACAAGGCAGGGGACGCCGTCGTGCTGGCCGCAGCGCGGCGGGTGGGACAGACCCCCGGGCTGGATCCCGTCAACCTGTACAAAAACAACACGGACAACAAGAGCGTCTCGTATGGCTCGCACGAGAACTACCTGATGCCGCGGCAACTGCCGTTCAACCGGATCAGCTCGGGCTTGATTCCCTTCTTCGTGTCCCGCCAGGTGATATGTGGAGCCGGCCGGGTGGGGCTTGGGCCGGACGGTTCCCGGCCGGGCTACCAGATCAGCCAGCGCGCCGACTTCTTCGAAGCGGAGGTCGGGCTGGAAACCACCATCCGCCGCCCGATCATCAACACCCGTGACGAGCCGCATGCGACATCGGACAAGTACCGGCGGCTGCACGTGATCATCGGAGACGCGAACCTCAGCGAGGTATCAACCTACCTGAAACTGGGCACCACATCGCTGGTGCTGGATTTGATTGAACATGACGCCGCGCCGGCCATCGAGCTGTCACAGCCTGTTCATGCGCTGCAGGCGATCAGCCACGATCCTTCCTTGCAGACGGCCGTACACTTGAAGGACGGCCGCACCTTGACCGCGCTTGAACTGCAGCGGATCTATTATGAGGCCGCGGATAAGCACTGCAACCGCGAAGGACCGCCCGACGACGATACGGCCGAAGTGCTGCGGCGCTGGGGTTCATTGCTGGACGTGCTCGAAGAGGACCCCATGGAGGCCGCGGCGCAGATTGACTGGGTGGCCAAGCTGAAGCTGCTGGAAAGCTACCGCCGCCGGGACGGCCTGGCGTGGGATGACGCACGGTTGGGTCTGATCGATTTGCAGTATGCCGATATCCGGCCGGAGAAAGGCCTCTACCACCGGCTGGCGGCACGTTCACAGATGGAACGGCTGGTCACCGATGAGCAGATCGCCGCCGCCGTGTCGGAGCCGCCCCATGACACCCGGGCCTATTTCCGGGGCAAATGCATTGACCGCTTCGGCTCCGAAGTGGTGGGGGCGAGCTGGGATTCGGTCATTTTCGAGTTGCCGAACCGGCGCCGTCTGCAACGCATTCCCACCCGGGAGCCGTTGCGGGGCACGCGCGAATTGACCGGCGGCTTGTTCGATACCAGTGCTACGGCTGAAGAGTTTATCGAACAGTTACTCGGCGCTGGGGCGTAGGGCATGGCACGATAAGTATTAACGGTCCGCTGCACCCGTGGCGGCACCGGGCGAAGGAGGAGGCCATCATGGCATCGCAGGAACGCAAAAGCACCAATCAGCGCGACGATCGCGACGAAGAGGTCACGGAGGAAGCACCCCCCGCCGCGCCGCCATCCGATGAAGCCACCGCATCAACCGAGGGCACTGAAGACCTGCTCGATGAGATTGACGGCGTGCTGGAAACCAACGCCGAGGAATTCGTCCGCGGGTTTGTGCAGAAGGGCGGACAGTAGAGACGATGAACGACGCGCAGCGATTTGACCGGATTGCATCGGCGGCGACGGTTTCGTTCAGCGACCACCTGAGCCGGCACAACCCCGAACTGCTGCCGTCGAACCGGACCATGAACGCGACCGCCGGAACGACGGCTCCCGAAACGCCGCATGCGACAACTGTGGTGGCCATGACCTTCGCCGGTGGCGTGGTGATGGCAGGGGACCGGCGTTCAACCATGGGCAACTTGATCGCCAGCCGCCATATTGAAAAGGTCTTCGCCGCCGACCAGTATTCCGTGCTGGGTATTGCCGGCACGGCAGGCATCGCCATCGACATCACCCGGCTGTTCCAGGTCGAACTGGAGCATTACGAAAAGATCGAGGGGACGCTGCTCAGCCTGGACGGCAAGTCCAACCGGCTGGCGGCCATGATCCGCGCGAATCTTCCCCTGGCGATGCAGGGGCTACCGGTGGTTCCACTCTTCGCCGGGTTCGACACCGAACGGCATGAGGGCCGGCTGTTCTCCTACGACGTCACCGGTGGCCGGTACGAGGAAGCCGAACACCACAGCGTGGGCTCCGGCTCCGCATTCGCGCGGGGCTCATTGAAGAAGTTGTGGTCGCCGGGCCTCGATGAGGCGACGGCGGTGCGGATCGCCGTCGAGGCCTTGTATGACGCCGCCGACGACGACTCCGCCACGGGAGGGCCGGACGTCGTCCGGCAGCTCTGGCCAGTGGTCTACAGCGTCAACAGCGCGGGCCACCGCAGAATCGGCGAGCCGGAACTTGCCGCCGCCGCCGAAGCCGTGATTGCAGAGCGGACCGCGGCCGGAAGGGAGGCGTAAGCCATGACGCAGCAGTTCTACGTCTCACCCGAGCAAATGATGAAGGATCGCGCCGATTTTGCCCGCAAGGGCATCGCACGGGGGCGCTCCGTCGTCGTCATCGGCTGTGCGGACGGAATCGCGTTGGTCGCCGAGAATCCTTCAGGCTCGCTGCACAAGATCGGCGAGATTTACGACAGGATCGCCTTTGCCGCCGTCGGCAAGTACAACGAATTTGAAAGCCTGAGGCAGGCAGGCGTGCGCTACGCGGATGTGCGGGGATATTCGTACCACCGCGAAGACGTCACGGCCCGGGGGCTGGCCAGCGTCTACGCACAAAGCCTGGGTGCGGTCTTCACCGCCGAATCGAAACCGTTCGAAGTGGAACTGGCCGTCGCCGAGGTTGCTGCCACGGCCGAGACGGACCACCTCTACCGGCTGACATTCGACGGCTCCATTGCGGACGAGCATGGTTTCATCGCCATGGGCGGCCAGGCCGAACAGGTCCGAGAAGTACTGGACGGACGATGGGACGCGCACGCCAGCTACGCTGACGCGGTTCAACTGGCAGTCGAGGCATTGAGCGCGGACCGGCGGGCCGACGTCGACGGGGCCGGCTCATCGGACTCCCACATGCTGGCGGCCGGGCTCCTTGAGGTGGCCGTACTGGACCGTGAACCCTTGACCGAGCGCGGGACCCGCAGGGCGTTCCGCCGGCTGAGCGATGCTCAGGTCGAAGACCTGGTGGCCAGACCGGTGGGCAGTTAGGTGGACCGCCGGATCTTCGGTATCGAGACCGAGTTCGGAATCTCCTACTCCGGCCCGCACGCACGGCCGCTGTCACCGGAAGAGGTGGCCCGCTACCTGTTCCGCAAGGTGGTCAGCTGGGGCCGGTCCTCCAACGTATTTTTGACCAATGGGTCCCGGCTCTATCTCGACGTCGGCTCCCACCCTGAATACGCCACGGCCGAGTGCGACGACTTGAGCCAACTCATCGCCCAGGACCGGGCCGGCGAACTGCTACTCGACGACTTGGTGGACGAGGCCCAGGACCGGCTGCACACCGAGGGGTTCCACGGCACGGTCTACCTGTTCAAGAACAATACAGATTCAGCGGGCAACTCCTATGGCAGCCACGAAAACTACCTGATCCCGCGCAAGGGGGAGTTCACCCGGCTGTCGGAAATCCTGATTCCATTTCTGGTCACCCGCCAGATCCTGGTGGGGGCCGGCAAGGTGCTGAAGAGCCCGCAGGGGGCTTTGTACGCCTTTTCACAGCGGGCCGACCACATCTGGGAAGGGGTGTCCTCGGCCACCACCCGCTCCAGGCCAATTATCAATACCCGCGATGAACCACACGCGGACGCGGAATACTTCCGCAGACTGCACGTGATAGCCGGCGACTCCAACATGAGCGAGACCACCACCATGCTGAAGCTGGGCACCGTGGACTTGCTGCTGCGGATGATTGAGGCGGGGGTGATTATGCGTGACATGCGGCTGGAGAACCCCATCCGCAGTATCCGCGAAATTTCCCACGACCTGACCGGGACCTACCCCGTGCGGCTGGCCAACGGTCGCCAGCTTTCCGCGCTCGACATCCAGCGTGAGTACTTCGAGAAGGCCACGGCTTTTGTCGAGGCAAACGGGGAGCACAACCCCCATGTGTCACGGGTGCTGGATCTGTGGCGGCGGACCCTGGAGGCCATCGAGTCCCAGGATTTTTCCGGTATCGACCGGGAAATCGACTGGGCGATCAAGAAGAAGCTGCTGGACGGTTATGCCCGCAAGCACGGGACGGGTCTCGACGCGCCGCGGATGGCCCAACTGGACCTGACCTACCATGACATTTCCCGCCGTCGCGGGCTGTTCTTCCTGCTGCAGTCCCATGGCGGGGCGGCACGGGTGGTGGACGATATCGCCATCAAAGCCGCCGTTGAGACACCGCCGCAGACGACGCGTGCCAAGCTGCGGGGCGACTTTGTCCGCCGCGCCCAGGAAACCGGGCGGGATTTCACCGTCGACTGGGTGCACCTGAAGCTCAACGACCGCTCCCAGCAGACGGTGCTGTGCAAGGATCCGTTCAAGAGTGTCGATGAACGAGTGGACGCCTTGCTGGCCGGTATGTAATCCCCGGGAGAATATTCGCCGCCCGAGGCGTTAAACTTCTCGAAGGCCCGTTGCCGGCGCTTCAGCGTCCACGGCCAGCTTCCATCACGACGAAGACGAAAGAATCACCTGTGCGCAAAATTGTTGCCCCCATGCTCGCGGCCGCGTTGCTGCTCACTGCCTGCAGCAACTCCGAAGAACCATTGCCATCGCTGAGCGTTTCCTCCGGCGGTGAAGGCGAAGCCCCGAAAGTGGAATTCGACACACCGCTGAAGGTCAAAGAACCGGTGGTGAAGACTGTTGAAGAGGGCGATGGCGCGGAAATTGACCCCGGCCAGACACTATCCGTGCGGATCAGTGCCTTCAACGCCAAGGACGGCTCCAACACTGAGGAGACCTACACGGCGGACTCCGGCAATGACCTGGAGCTCAACGACAAGATGAAGCAGGGCAATCCGCAGCTGTACAATGTGCTGGCCGATGCCCGGGTGGGATCCCAGTTCGCCTATGCGGTGCCGCCGGTTGGAGGCGGGCAGGGCGCCCCGGGCCGGCCCGGACAGCTGCTGGTCTTTACCGTGGAAAGCGCAAAGGAAACGAAGCAGCCGCTGGACAAGGCGAAGGGAAAGCCGGTTGAGCCGGTCGCCGAACTACCCACCGTCAAGGTCAACGACGACGGTGTCCCGCAGATCACTATCGACAAGGCGGATCCGAAGCCGGACGAGCTGGCCGCCCAGACCCTGATCAAGGGCTCCGGCGAAAAGGTGAAGAAGTCGGACACCATTACCGCGCACTACGTCGGCGTGCAGTGGAGCAACGGCAAGAAGTTCGACTCCAGCTGGGATCGCGGGCAACCCTCGGAATTCCCGTTGACCGGGGTGATTAAGGGGTGGACCCAGGGCCTGTCCGGACAGACCGTCGGATCGCGTGTGCTGCTGGTCATCCCGCCGGAACTGGCCTACGGTAAGGACCCGGCCCAGGGCCAGCCCGGTGGCACCCTGGTCTTCGTCGTCGATATTCTCGGAATCAAGTAAGCACAAACACCTGAGAACCCAACCATTCCAAGGCAAGGAGCCCTATGTCATTCGGACAGCGCCAGTACGATCGCATCAAGCCCGAAATCGACTTCCCCGAGCACGGAGTCCCTACCGAGCTGGTCTCCACCGACCTGATCACCGGAGACGGGCCGGAGGCCACCGCCGGTGACACCGTGTCCGCGCATTACGTCGGTGTGGCGTTTTCCAGCGGCGAGGAATTCGATGCCTCCTGGAACCGCGGTAGCCCGCTGGAGTTCAAGGTCGGTGTCGGCCAGGTAATCCAGGGATGGGACCAGGGAATCCTGGGCATGAAGGTGGGCGGACGCCGCCGGTTGGAGGTCCCGGCCGCCATGGCCTACGGGGACCAGGGGGCCGGATCTGCCATTGCCCCGGGCGAATCGCTGATTTTCGTCGTTGACCTGATGGGAATCCGCTGAAGTAGTAACCTACTCGCGTGTCTGCACTCCGCACCGAACGGCTGCTGAACTTGATCATCGCCCTGCTCGACACCCGGTGGGGCCGGACCAAGGACTTCCTGCGCCGCAACATTCCCCAGTACAAGGACCTGTCCAGCCAGGAGACCTTTGAACGCACCTTTGAGCGTGACAAGGCGGATCTGAGGGATCTGGGCATTCCCATCAGCGCCACCAGCGGGGACACAGCCTTCGAGGATGACACGGCCAATACGGTCTACCGGATCGCCAAGGAAGCGTACCGGATGCCACCGGTGCGCTTCACAGGCGAAGAGGCCGCTGTGCTGTCGCTGGCGTCCCGGCTGTGGCAGCAGGCGTCGCTGGGCTCTGCCGCTGCCCGGGCGGTGCGGAAACTGCAGGGGCGGGGAGTGGTCCCCGAGACCGACTCCATCATCGGAATCGAACCACGCATCCGCACCGCCGAGCCGGCCTTCGATGCCGTGTTCAAGGCAGTGGCACAGCACCGCACCATAGAGTTCAGCTACCTGGCGGCCAGCACCGGGCAGCAGCAGCGCAGGACCGTCCAGCCGTGGGGCATCGGCGAAAAATACGGACACTGGTACCTGGCCGGCTACGACCTGGACCGTCGCGACGAGCGCACCTTCCGGCTGTCGCGAATGGTCTCGGCCGTCCACTTGCGCGACGAAACCTTCGAGCGCCCGGGCCACTTCGATGTGCAGGAGTCTTTGGCCCGGTTGGATACATTGACCGCTGAAGAAACAGCCGTGCTGCACGTGCGGCCGTCGGCTGCCCATTCCCTGCGGTTGCGCGCCGGGACGGCCGCGGCGGCCGGCAGCAGTGACTGGGATGAAATCCGGTTCGAGTACACGGACACCGAGGTGATGGCCGACGAGATCGCCTCCTACGGTCCGCTGGTGCAGGTGATGGCGCCCGAGCAACTGCGCGCCGCCGTCGTGCGCCGTCTCACGGGCGTCGTGCAGGCGTCCGCGCAGCCGGTGCCGGCCATCTCCTTTCCCGAACCGGAAAAGGACCGGAAGACGAAGACGACCTCTATAGACCGGTTGCAACGGCTGCTGGACATGGTTCCGTATTTGCTGGACACCCCTGGTGCCGACTTGGCCGGCACGGCTGCCGGCTTCGGCGTCTCCGAACAACAGTTGGTCAAGGATCTCGAATTGCTGTTTGTCTGCGGACTGCCCGGACACGGCCCGGAGGACCTCATCGATGCCACCTGGGACGATGGCGTCATCGACGTGCGCAATGCCGACGAGCTATCCGAACCGGTTCATTTCAGCATTGAAGAAGCCTGTGCCCTGATCGTGGGCCTTCAGACGCTGGCAACTGTCCCCGGGGCTGGATCCGCCGACGCTCTGGAATCCGCGTTGGCGAAGATCACTGCCGCCGCCGGCGATTCCGGACAGCTGAAGGCGGCGGTCAAGGCGGACATCACCCCGCACATCGAAGCAACAACGATCGACGTCATCCATGGCGCTGTAGCGGCCCGGCAGCGGTTGCGGCTCAGTTACGTGGTCCCGCATCGTGACGAAGTCACCGAACGGGTCATTGAGCCCTTCCGGTTATTCTCCGCCGATGACCGCTGGTACGTGGAGGCGTGGTGCCTGCGGGCGGAGGCCGTGCGCAATTTCCGGCTCGACCGGATCCGCACCATCGAGCAGACCGGCGAATCAGCCACCGGTCGGAGGCCGGCCGAGACCGAGTTCCCGTCCAGCCTGTTCACCCCCGGCGAGGACGACGTGCAGATCACGGTGGTGATGAATCAACGCGCCCTGTGGGTCGCCGAACACTACAACGCCGATCGCACCGCACTGCTCGACGACGGCACAACGGCCGCCCGTTTCCGGGTGGGCACCACGTCGTGGCTGCCGCAGCTGACCGCCCGGGCCGGCGGCGACGTCAGGGTCGTCGAGCCGCAGCCGGTGGCCGCACAATGCCAGCAGTGGGCGGAGCAGGCGCTGGCATATTACGACGGCGGCACCGCCCCGGCCGGCAACCGTGCCTGAGGCGGCGGTACGGGGCTATGGTCGTTAGACTGAATCCATGGCCTGGTGGTTTTGGATTCTGTTGTGGGTGGCACTTGTCGCGCTCTCGTTGCTGTTCCTCGGCATTTTGGGCGTGAAGCTGTTCCGCTCGTTCACCGCGATGCTCGCCGAGCTGGAGGCGGCGGGAACGCGGCTGGGCAGCGCCGGCAGCGCCGGTGCAGCGGAAACTGATACTGCTGCGGCCGGTGCAGATGAAGCGGCCGCACACGGCGATCCCGAAGCCCTCTTCGGCAGTCCGCGTCAGGCCAGGGTCGACTACGTCACGTCCAAACTCCAACGACAACAGCAGCGCCGGCTCCGGAGGATGGAACGCAAACGCGTCCGCGGCCAACCCCAGGCGCTGCGTGACCTGCAGTAGCGCCAACAGGCGTAGGATATTAAGCGAGACGAAAGGACGTAACGCCGTATGATGGGAAAGCTCTTTGACAGCCCGTGGCCGATCATCATCATCATCATTGTGGCGCTGCTGTTGTTCGGAGCCCCCAAGCTGCCCGGAATGGCGCGCAGCATTGGTCAGTCGCTGCGGATCTTCAAGACTGAAGTCAAGCAAATGAAGGATGATCCGGACAGCGACAACCCTGATGACTCCGAGCCGGTTGAGGGTCGGGTGGTCCCTCCCAAGGATCATGCCGACGACTCCAAGCGGAAGAACGATGGTACGGCAGGCAGGACGGATCCGCCCACTGACCGTAGCTCCTAAGGACCATGCCACTTGCACTAGGCCGCGGCCGTAAGGCCAATCCGGAAGGCCGGATGGCCCTGCGGGAACATTTGCGGGAATTCCGCAACCGCATCATCAAATGCGCCATCGCCATCGTCGTCGGCGCTGTAGCGGGGTTCTTCCTGTATAACCCGCTGTTCAGCCAGCTGATCCAGCCCATCATGAATGTGGCCGAACGGGACGGACGTCTGGCGAGCATCAATTTCGACGGCGTTGCCTCATCATTCGACCTGATGGTCCAGACCTCGCTGTTCCTGGGGTTGCTGGTCTCAAGTCCGGTGTGGCTGTACCAGATGTGGGCGTTTATCACCCCCGGGCTGAAGGACAAGGAACGGCGGATCGCATTGGCGTTCATGGCCGTCTCGGTGCCGCTGTTTATCGGCGGCGTCTACATGGCCTGGCTGGTGCTGCCCAACGCGGTCCAGGCGTTGCTTGGTTTTACCCCCGAGGGCGGCTCCAACGTGATCACCGCCCAGCTGTACCTGACATTCGTGATGCGGCTGCTGCTGGCATTCGGGATTGCCTTCCTGCTGCCGGTGGTGCTGTTCGGGCTGAACCTGGTGGGCGTGCTCAAGGGCCGCCAGATCCTCAAATCCTGGCGCGTGACGGTGCTGTTGGTCTGCGTGCTGGGCGCCATGGCCGCACCGGGCCCGGACATCATGAGCATGTTCTATCTGATCGTCCCGCTGCTGTTCTTCTTCTTCCTGGCCACCGGTCTGTGCCTGCTCAATGACAAGCGCAGGGAACGGCGGTCGGCAAAACGCGAAGCCGAAACCGAAGCGGCCGCGGACACAGCGACGTCGGCGGACGATCTGGAGAACCTGTAGCGGTTCGGGCCCGCAGCGGACACTGCACCACGGGTGCTCCACTTCCCATTAGGCTGAATATATGTCTTCGCCATCGGAGCGGTACCAGGCCGCGACACTCAGGCAGGCCGAGTCCAAGACCCGGCTGTATCAATTCCGTACTATGCTCGACTTCGACCTGGACCCCTTCCAGACGGACTCCTGCGAGGCGCTGGAAGCCGGGCGGGGCGTGCTGCTGGCCGCCCCCACCGGGGCGGGCAAGACGGTGGTCGGCGAGTTTGCCGTGTATATGGCGCTTGAACGTGGGCTGAAGGCGTTCTACACCACCCCGATCAAGGCGCTGAGCAACCAGAAGTACACTGAACTGCTCCAGGTGTACGGGCCGGAGCGAGTGGGTCTGCTCACCGGCGACACCAGCATCAACCCGGAAGCCGACGTCGTCGTGATGACCACCGAGGTGCTGCGGAACATGCTCTACGCGGGATCTTCCACGCTGGCCGACCTGGCGTATGTGGTGATGGACGAGGTCCACTACCTGGCGGACCGGTTCCGCGGTGCCGTGTGGGAAGAGGTGATCATTCATCTGCCACCGGCGGTGCAGCTGATTTCGCTGAGCGCGACTGTGTCCAATGCCGAGGAATTCGGCGCCTGGCTGGACACCGTGCGCGGGGATACCGCTGTAGTGGTCACCGAGCACCGGCCGGTGCCGCTGTGGCAGCACGTCATGGTCGGCCACGACATCCTCGACCTGTTCGCCACCGACGTCTCCTTCGATGAGATGGCTGATGAACTGCGCCAGGGGGCGCTGCCGGAGTACGAGGTCAATCCGGAACTGGTCTCCCTGGCCAACGCCGAAAACAGGTTCAGCCGCGGACGGGGCCCCGTCCAGCGGGGGCGGGGCAGGAAGCGCCGCTTCGAGCAGGACCGCCGCCCGCCGCAGACCCGGACCCGGCGCGCCTCGCGTCCTGAAGTGATCCGGCGGCTGGACCGGGAGGCCCTGCTACCGGCCATTACGTTTATCTTCTCGCGGGCCGGCTGCGACGCCGCAGTGGCGCAGTGTGTCGACTCGGGCCTGTGGTTGACCGATCAGGCGCAGCGGCGCGAAATCCTGCAGCGGGTGGACGAAGCGAGCCAGGATATCGACGAGGACGACCTGGAAGTGCTCGGGTTCCGCACCTGGCGCGAGGGCTTGGTGAGGGGGTTCGCCGCCCACCACGCCGGTATGCTGCCGATCTTCAAAGAGGTGGTCGAGAAGCTGTTCGCCGACGGGCTGGTCAAGGCGGTGTTTGCCACCGAAACCCTGGCGCTGGGGATCAATATGCCGGCCCGCTCAGTGGTCTTGGAAAAGCTCGACAAGTTCAACGGCGAGACGCATGCGAATATCACGGCGGGGGAGTACACCCAGCTGACCGGCAGAGCCGGCCGCCGCGGGATTGACATCGAAGGACACGCGGTCGTGCTGTGGCAGCCGGGAACGGACCCGACGGCGGTGGCCGGGCTGGCTTCGAAGCGCACCTATCCGCTCAATTCCAGCTTCCGGCCGACGTACAACATGAGCATCAACCTGATTGCCCAGTTCGGCCGCTTCCAGGCCCGGAAGATCCTGGAGTCCTCCTTCGCCCAGTTCCAGGCCGACCGCTCCGTGGTGGGCATCGCCAAGCAGGTGCGCAGCCGGGAGGAATCACTGGCCGGCTACGAGGAGTCAATGCGGTGCCATCTTGGTGATTTCGGCGAGTACGCGGCCCTGCGCCGTGAACTGTCCGAGGCGGAGCATCAAGCCTCGAAGACCAAGTCACGGCAACGCCGCTCCGCCGCGGCCGATTCGTTGGAGCGGCTGCGTCCCGGCGATGTGATCGACATTCCGGCCGGACGGAATCCGGGACATGCCGTGGTGCTGTCGCCGGACCACGGCAGCCGGGAACCGCGGCCGTCCATCCTCACGGCCGAAAAGCAATTGCGCCGGGTATCGGTCCAGGACCTGAACGGACCGGTGCAGGTGCAGTCCCGGGTCCGCATCCCCAAGTCATTCAATGCCCGTGTGCCCAAGGACCGCAGGGATCTCGCCTCGTCCATGCGCAACGCGCTCCACGAGGCCAGACCTGCCCGCGAGGACGGCAACGTCGACTTCGAGTACAGCGGACTGGCTGCCCAGGAAGAGAAGATCTCCGACCTGCGGCGCCGGCTGCGGTCCCACCCCTGCCATGGCTGCAGTGAACGGGAGGATCACGCACGGTGGGCCGAGCGCTGGTGGAAGCTGCGCCGCGACACCGATGGCCTGATCCGCCAGATCCAGGGCAGGACCAACACCATCGCCAAGACCTTCGACCGTGTCTCGGAGGTGTTGGCTTATTACGGCTACACCCGGCCCGACGACGGCGACCTGGTGCTCACCGGGGACGGGGAGCGGCTGCGGCGGATCTACGGCGAGAAGGATCTGCTGGTATCGCTGAGCGTCCATGAGGGTGCGTTCGACGATCTGGACCCTGGCGAGCTGGCGGCGTTCATCACAGTGCTCGTCTTCCAGGCCAAGCGCGAAGAGCAGGGGATCCGCCCCAAGATGCCCAGCGTATCGTTGGAAAGCAGCGTCGACGTCGTCATCCGCCAGTGGTCCGAACTGACCGATATTGAGGATCAGTACAAACTGCCGTTGACCGGCGAACCGGAGCTGGGGCTGATCTGGCCGATGTACAAATGGGCCCGTGGCAAGCATCTGCAGGCCGCGTTGTCCGGTTCCGAGCTGGCGGCCGGCGACTTTGTCCGGTGGGCGAAGCAGGTGATCGATCTGCTGGACCAGCTGGCCAAGGTGGAGCCGTTGCCGCCGGGGCTGCGCCGCCGGTGCATCAAGGCCATCGCACTGGTGCGCCGCGGCGTCGTGGCCTACTCCGGGGTGGAATGAGCGCCACAGACAATGACGGAACGAAAGAACAGGAATACTTTGATGTCAGCCACGACCGGCGGCCAGCCGGTGTCCCCCCAGCAGTCGCCACAGAGCCGTGTGACCATGTACCGGAACGGATCTGTCTATAGCGCCGCGGATCCGTTTGCGACGGCCATGCTGGTCGACGGCGGGACCGTTGCCTGGGTGGGAACCGAGCAGGCCGCAGCATCCATCGCCGACAGCAGCATGGCCGTCGTCGATCTCGAGGGCAGCCTCGTTGCGCCTGGCTTCGTGGACTCCCATATCCATGTCACCGAAACCGGCATTGCCGACCAGACCCTGGACCTGGCACAGATGAAATCGCTGGCCGAGCTGCTCGATGCAGTCGCAGGCGCTGCCCGCAGCGGCGACGGGATGATCCTGGGGCACGGATGGGACGAAACCCAGTGGCCGGAGGGGCGGGCGCCGACGGCCGACGAACTGGACCGTGCTTCCGGGTCCCGGATCGTGTACCTGTCCAGGATCGACGTTCACTCGGCGGTGGTCTCCGGGACACTTGCTGCTGACCTTTCGCTGGCCAATTTCGACGGATGGTACGGCGACGGTCAAGTGTCGGGCCACGCACTGTCCGAGGCACGCGAGGCTTCCCGGACGTTCCGGCCGGGCGAACGCCGCCAGTTCCAGCAGCGGGCGCTGTCGAAGGCCGCGAGTGCCGGGTATGTCGCCTTGGCGGAGATGAGTGCACCGCATGTCGGGGCCGCGGAGGACCTGCAGTTGCTGATGTCCTACGACGGACAGGCCGAAGCGGATGGCGGGGCACTACGCTACCCGGCGATCCTTCCCTATTGGGGTGAAGCCGCTGCCGATGCCGACGACGCCCGCCGCATCCTGTCCAGCGTGGGAGTTCCGGTGAGGGGACTGGCCGGCGACCTCAATATCGATGGCTCCATCGGGTCACGGACCGCTTTGCTCCGCGACGACTACAGTGACCAGCCGGGGGAGCGCGGGTCTGCGTACCTGGACACAGACCTGGTGGCATCCCATTTTGCGGCGACTGCCGAGCTGGGCATCCAGGGCGGCTTCCACGTGATCGGTGATGCCGCCATGGATATCGCGGTTGAGGCGCTCCACAAGGCCGCCGCCCAGGTCGGCATTGACCGGGTGCGGGCGGCCCACCATCGGCTCGAACACGCCGAGATGCTCAGCGGCGCGGTGATCGAGCAACTGGCGCATTTTGCTGTCACGGCCAGTGTGCAGCCAGTGTTCGACGCGCTGTGGGGCAAGGACGACCTGTACCACAGGCGGCTGGGACCGGCGCGGGCAGGCGCCATGAACCCCTTCGCCTCGATGCTTTCGGCCGGGGTCCCGCTGACGATCGGCACCGACGCACCGGTCACCGAACTGGACCCCTGGGCGGCGGTGCGGGCGTGTCTGCAGCATTCCAACCCCGACCAACGAATTTCCGCCCGGGCAGCGTTCCTGGCCCACACCAGAGCCGGATGGCGGGCCGCCGGGGCGCACGACCCGCTGGCCGGGCAATTGGTCCCCGGCGCTCCGGCCACCTTCGCCGTATGGGATGTC
This sequence comes from Arthrobacter castelli DSM 16402, assembly GCF_000430705.1. GTDB lineage: Bacteria > Actinomycetota > Actinomycetes > Actinomycetales > Micrococcaceae > Arthrobacter_C > Arthrobacter_C castelli. The sequence continues at coordinate 208,236 of NZ_AUMN01000002.1, read as the reverse complement.
GACGAATTGATGGTGCAGGCGCCCGACGAGCGGGTGCAGTCCTGGAGCACCGACCCGCGGGCCGGAACGCCGCTGCTGCCCGCTCTCGACGACGGCCAGCGCCCGGTGTGCCTGCAGACCGTGCGGGACGGGTGGGAACTGTACAGCCGGTGGTAGCGCCTCCGGCGGTCCCGTACAGCGTGCCGATCCCGGATAGTGGAAACGACACGCCGGAAGTGGCGGTTGATTGTAAAATATCCGCTTTATGCCGGTTGCCGACGACCCCGCGCTGACCTGCGGTTCCGCCTGAATCTGCAGGTCAGAGCCATGTTGACACGTCCTGCACAGCACGTAAGCTGAAGGCTCAACAGGTTCCGTTACCCCAGTGGGGAGGGGCCTGACCGTGGCTTGTGGCCGCGGTTTTTCTAACGGGTAGGTTCACACGTCAGTAGAAAACAGGGCCGTTGGAGCGATACGACTTCAGCGGCAATGGTCCGAAGGCGCGTGAACCTACCCATTTATGCGTTTCGCCTATACTGGCAGTTCTGTCCTTCAGGAGAAAGGCTCATCAGTGCGCGTCGTCACCATCATTCCGACGTACAACGAAATCGAGTCGCTCCAACAAACAATCACCCGGCTGCGCTCATCGGTGCCCGAGTCGGATATCCTTGTGATCGACGACAACAGCCCGGACGGCACCGGGGAACTTGCCGCGACGCTGGCCGCGTCCGACAGCCGGATTCACACCATCCACCGGCAGGGCAAAGAAGGTCTGGGCGCCGCCTATCTCGCAGGTTTCCGCTGGGCGGAGGACGCCGGGTATGACGTGATGGTCGAAATGGACGCTGACGGGTCGCACCAGCCCGAACAACTCCCGCAGTTGCTCGAGGCCGTCGAGGCCGGAGTCGATCTGGCCATTGGTTCCCGGTGGGTGCCCGGCGGGAGAGTGGTGAATTGGCCGCTGCCCCGCAAACTCTTGTCCCGGGCCGGATGTATGTATTCGAAGCTGGTGCTGCGCACCTCCGTCCGGGATATGACCGGCGGATTCCGCGCCTTCCGCCGGCAGACGTTGGCCATGCTCGATTTGAGCGCCGTTGAGTCCGTCGGCTACTGCTTCCAGGTGGATCTGGCCTGGAAAGTTTCCCAGCTCGGGCTGCGGATCACCGAAGTGCCTATCACTTTCGTCGAACGCGAGTATGGGAACTCGAAAATGAGCGGCCGGATAATTGTCGAGTCAATGCTGCGGATCACCCAGTGGGGACTGGTGACCCATGGCAAGCTGCTGAGGCGGCTGCTGCGGGGGCCGGACCGGCGGGTTAAGCGTTGAATGCCGGTGGCTCACGGAGCCACCGGCATTCCAGGAAACGTGCCGAAACTTCAGGCCGAGGTTGGTTGCCCCCGGCGCCGGCGAAGCTCATTGAGCCGATCCTCGAGAATCTGCTCAAGTTCCTCCGAGGAGCGGCGCTCCAGCAACATGTCCCAGTGGGTACGCACGGGCTTCTCGTTGGGATTGACCGGCTTCTCGCCGTCGACCAGCAGGGCTTCCTTGCCGGTCTTGGACACCCACACCGAAGGAATCTCCGCTTCGGCTGCGAAGGTGACGAACACTGACTCGCCATCGGCGCAACGATACTCGATGCGCTGCCGCGGTGCCGGCTCAACGCCCGACTCGGTCTCCATGCTCTGCGCACCGAGACGCATTCCTCGCAAGCTGCGGTCGCTCATCATCTCTCCTACATCGAATTTCAGGTCACTATGTGCAACGCCGGACGGGCCGAATATGTTCCGCGCGCCGCACAGTGGGAGCAAACATTCCATTATACGGCCCAACAGGACCGGCAGTGCACATCCTGTACATCCAGTACGTCCGGCACATCCAGTACAGGTGGGGTCGCCGGTCAGCGCACAGAGGTTGACGGCACCCGATCAGCGCACGCTGTCACCGGTGTCGGGTGTGCCCAGCACGTCGCCGATCCCCTTGAGCGCCTCGCCCACCTCACTGGGGATGATCCACAACTTGTTGGAATCCCCGTCCGCGAGCTTGGGCAGCGTTTGCAGGTACTGGTAGGCCAGCAGCTTCTGGGTTGGATTGCCCTGGTGAATGGCATCGAACACCTTGCCGATGGCCTGGGCTTCACCGTCCGCCCGGAGGATCGCGGCCTTGGCGTCGCCCTCAGCGGCCAGGATAGATGCCTGGCGCTGGCCTTCGGCGGTGAGGATCTCGGACTGCTTGGTGCCCTCGGCCGTGAGAATGGCGGCCCGGCGGTCCCGCTCGGCCCGCATTTGCTTCTCCATGGAATCCTGAATCGATTTCGGCGGGTCGATGGCCTTGAGCTCTACACGTGAGACCCGGATACCCCACCGGCCGGTGGCTTCATCCAGTACACCTCGCAGCTGGCCGTTGATCTGGTCGCGGGAGGTCAGCGCCTCTTCGAGGTTCAGCCCGCCGACGACGTTACGCAGGGTGGTGGTGGTCAGCTGTTCGACGGCCTGGATGTAGTTGGCGATTTCGTAGGTCGCTGCCCGCGCATCCGTGACCTGGAAGTAGACGACGGTGTCGATTGAGACGACGAGGTTGTCCTCGGTGATGACCGGCTGGGGCGGGAATGAGACCACCTGTTCACGCAGATCCAGCAGCGGCAGCAATCGGTCGACGAAGGGAATCAGAATCGTCAGGCCGGGGTTCAGCGTGCGCTGATACTTGCCCAGCCGCTCGACGACGCCGGCACGTGCCTGAGGGATGATGCGGACGGCACGCACCAGCACGATCACCACGAAGACGACCAGGGCAATCAGGACAATGGTGAGGGCGATCGAACCGGTGTTCATATTTTCTCTCTGTTGCAGGGCACCTGATGAGTCAGCAGGCTTCGGTTTACGGTCCGGAGGCGGTGGTGTCGCTGACGGCGGTGACTATTGCCGTTGCCCCTTCAATCCGGGTCACCGACACCTTCCGGCCGGCCGGGATTTCACCCTCTGAAGCGACCCGGGCCGACCATGTATCGCCGCCAATCTTGACGATGCCCGAAGCGGCCGAAACGGGCTCCAGGGTCAGGGCCATCTCGCCGATCAGCCGGTCGATATTGGAACGTTGTTCAGGCGGCCCCTTTTTCAAGTGCCGCAGGGCCACCGGCCGGACAAACAAAATCATGGCCAACGCAACGATGCAGAACACAATGCACTGGATGAAAAACGAGCCGGTGACAAAGGAGGCCGCCAGAGCTGCCAGGGCGCCAACAGAGAGCATCAGGAACATCAGGTCCAGGGTGATCATTTCGACGGCGGCCAGCACCAGGAACAGGACGAGCCACAGCAACCAAACGTTCTGCACGATCCAGTCGAGCATCGCTAATTCCCCTCAATCCTTCCGTTGACTTCGAGGTGAAGCCGACGGAACCTGATGTTCCCATCATGCCTGAAGTTTGTGATCCGGACCACCCATTGGAATAGCTGTTGGGTCGAAACGCTTATGCGAGGATATTGGCAGCGGAAAGTTGGAGGACATGCAGGCGATACTGGTCAGTGGTCATCTTGGCGTGCGTCTGGGACGACTGTTCACCGGCCTCTTCCTGTACGGCACCGCGATAGCCCTGATGATCCGCGCCAGCCTGGGCTCCTCCCCGTGGGACGTTTTTGGCCAGGGAGTGTCCCGCACCGTCGGCATCAGCTTCGGCGCCGCCACTATCGCCATCAGTGCGACGGTGTTGCTGTTGTGGATCCCGCTGAAACAGCGGCCCGGGTTCGGTACCGTTGCCAATGCGGTGCTGGTGGGCATCTTTGCCGATCTGGCCATGCTGGTGCTCGACACTCCCTCTCCGCTGTTGTTGCAGGCTGCCATGTTTTTGGCCGGATTGTTGATGCTGGCGCTGGCGAGCGCGCTGTATATCGGAGCCGGAATGGGGCCGGGGCCACGCGACGGGCTGATGACGGGGCTGGTGCGCGTCACCGGAGCGCCGGTATGGGTGGTGCGCACCTCGCTGGAACTTCTGGTCGTCATAGTCGGGTGGTCGCTCGGGGGAGTGGTGGGCATCGGCACCGTTGTCTTCGCCGTCTTCATCGGCCCGCTGGTTCAGCAGGCGCTGAAATTGCTCTCCGTTGAACTGGATAAACCGCCGCGGCGGACCGCGGCCCCGAACTGACCGGCGGCTCTCAGGCCGGTGCATATACCGACAACCGGAATGCGGCGGTAACGGTTGTCCGCTCCGGGTGGCCCCGCAGCTGACCGTCCAGCACCGCTCGATCCAAGTGGTGGGCCGACGGACCCATTAACGCGGCCAGCCGGATATCGGCCGGGGACAGTTCCAGGCTGAACTCGATATCCCGGTGCGACTCCGGGGCAAAGTGGCCCTCCAGGGCGCGGTTCAGTTTCGCGGTTTTCTCCGGCGGAACGTCCAGCAGGGAGGCCACCGACCTGATTTCCGCCAGGTGGCCGGGACGCGGGGTGACGACCAGCAGCCTGCCGCTGCCGGAGAGGACCCGGGCGAACTCCTCCACATGGCGCGGGGCAAAGACATTGACGATGACGTCGACGGCCCCGGTGGGCACCGGCAGCGGGCGCCATACATCCCACACGAGGCACAACGCGCCGGGAACGGCGCGGGCGGCACGGCGCAGCGCGAACTTCGAGATATCCATCGCCACAGCCCGGGCAGTGGGAAGATCCTGCAGCACGCGGTCGAGGTGGAATCCGGTCCCCGCTCCGGCATCGAGGATCGCCGGCCGCTGTTTGCCGCGGGATGCGGCAACCGTTTCATCGGCTATTGCGGTGGCCAGCCGGTCGTAATGGCCGGCGGACAGGAAGTCGGCGCGGGCCGCCACCATCTCCGCGGTGTCGGGGACGAATGAACTCGCCCGTCCGGTCAGCAGGTTGAAGTACCCCTGGCGGGCGCGGTCAAACCTGTGCCCCGAACGGCAGATGAGTCCCGCCGCTGACCCGCCGTCGTCGGCCGTGATCCCTGCGGCGCAAACGGGGCAGCGCAGCAGTTGAGTCAGCGTCGCGTCCATCCCTGTCATCCTATGCCTGCGCCCGGCCCGGCAGCGGATGCAGGAGCCAAATTGAAGCGGCGGCTGTGATGAGATTAGGCTCACAGTGTGAAAGCTAAACATCTGCACCTGCTCAACTCAGTCTCCGCACCCACCGTTCATCCCTCCGGGGACCGCGCCGTCGTTGCCGTGACCCGCCCGGATTTCGACGGCGACACGTATGTTGGACAGCTGTGGGAGGCGCAACTTGATCCGGCCGGGGCCGACGCGCGGCGGATCAGCCGCGGATTCCGGGACACGTCGCCCAAATTCTCTCCCGACGGCGCGACCCTGGCCTTCCTCCGCGCGGCGCAAGGGGATAAGCCCCAATTGCACGTGATGGACGCGTCCGGTTCCGAGGCGCAGGCGCTGACCGAACAGCATCTGGGAGTGAATTCGTTCGAATGGTCGGCCGATTCGACGCAGATCGTCTATACCGCCAGGGTCGCTGAACACGGCCGCTATGGCACCGTTGACGGTGTCGGCGCCGGGGCCGAGGACGCCCGGCACATCGATACCTTGAAGTTCCGGATGAATGGCACGGGTTACACCAGCGACAAGCGGAACCAGTTGTTCCTGGTGAACCTGCCGGCATTGGATGAGGAGCCGCCGGTCGAGCCTGTTGGACGGGCGAAGGAGGAGCGTCAGGCCAACGGGGACGAGGCATTTACGGCAGTGCCGCCGAGCATGCAGTTGACGGATGCCGATGCCGACCACGACGGGCCGGTCTTCAGCCCGGATGGCCAGCAGATTCTGTTCGCGGCCAGCCTCCACGCGGAGCGGGACACCGACCTGCGGAGCGACATCTATTCGATCGCCCTGGACGGTTCCGGACGGCAGCAGCTGACCAATCTGTCAGGTCCCATCATCGGCGCGTCCGATGCGCGGATCTCGGCTGATGGCAAGTGGCTGTTCTATCTGGCAAGTGAGCTTTCTCAGACTGGAATCGATTTTGTGGCCAGAAACGAGGGTCTCTACGCGGCGCCCATTTACCGTCCTGCTGAGGCGAAACGGCTGACCGACCCGGAAACGATAGACCTTGGCGGAACAGCGGGAGGCCTCCAGCTGATCGGCCCGGACTCGGTGCTGGTCGCCAACAACACCCGCGGCGCCGTCGAGCTGTTGCAGGTGGGGGCCGACGGCGGCACTGAAGTGCTTGCCGGCGGCTCGCAGGTGATGACCGGCGCGGGCGCGGGCGGCGGCGCCGTTGTCGTCAGTTATACGGATCCGGAAACCGCCGGCGACGTTGCCGTGGCGGAGGCGGACGGGTTGCGCCGGTTGACGGATTTTTCCGCCCGGCTGCGGGACGAGGCGGGTGTCACGCCCGTCCGCGAGGTGACGTACCACGCGGCCGACGGCTATCCGGTGCACGGATGGGTGATGCTGCCTGAAGGGGAGGGGCCGCACCCGGTATTGCTCAATATCCATGGCGGGCCCTACGCCCAGTACGGCTGGGGGCTTTTCGACGAGGCACAGGTGTACGTCGACGCCGGCTACGCCGTATTGCTGTCCAACCCGCGCGGGGCCGCAGGCTACGGCCAGCGGCACGGACGGGCCATCAAGGGGGCGATGGGCAGCGTTGACCTGATGGACGTGCTGGGGTTCCTGGAGGGTGCCCTCGCTGAATTCGGCCGGCTGGACCACACCCGGCTGGGCGTCATGGGTGGTTCCTACGGTGGCTACCTGACTGCCTGGACCATCTGCCAGGACCATCGCTTCACCGCCGCGATCATTGAACGCGGGTACCTCGACCCGCCGTCGTTCGTGGGCTCGTCCGATATCGGCTGGTTCTTCTCCAACGAATACACCGGCAGCGACCCGGAACAAGTGGCCAACCAGAACCCCTTCGCCCATATCGGCAAGGTGCAGACCCCGGCCCTGGTCATCCATTCCGAAGAGGACCTGCGGTGCCCGCTGGAACAGGCGCACCGCTATTACACGGCCCTGAAGCAGCGCGGGATCGAGACCGAAATGGTTGTCTTTCCCGGCGAGAACCACGAGCTGTCCCGTGCCGGGACTCCCCACCACCGCAGGCAGCGGTTTGAGGCTATTCTGAGCTGGTGGGCCAAGCACCTGCCCACGGCGCAGAATCACCTCTGACCGCGGCCGATTACCCAAGGGGGACACCATGGATTACCGGTACGACCCGATATATCAGCGTGACGGGGCAGACTCAGGACATAAACAGCAGCCGCCGGTGGCACAGCCGCAACCGGAGGCCGAACCGGAACCGGTGGAGGTCTCGCCGGTGACGGCCCAGGGCGAGCGTGTGCCTGACGACGGGCAGGCTCACGGAACTCCGCCCGGGGCGGCTGCCGGATCCAATCCCTATGTTCTGGTGCTGATGATCTCGGGACTGGTGCTCATTGCGGCCGGCATCGTCTCCATATTTGCGGGCGGGCAGTTGGTGAACATGCAAATGATGGCGACCTCGATGCAGACCCAGCAGAGCCCGTTCCAGCTGATGACCTACGGCCAGTCCCTGATCACTCTGGGCCCATTCCTGCTGGCGTTGGGTGTGGGAACTTTGTTGGGCGTGACGTTTCTCAAGGCTCAGGTATGGCAGAAAGTGAATCGTGAAGCGGCGCACTAATAGCGCGCCCTTTACCATGCGAGCAATACTAAGTAGCCTGTCAACGACGATGCGCGTGACATGGCGGAGGGACGGCTCAGGTGGACAATCAAAACATTCAACACCAGATCCAGGCCTTGGTGGAGCAGGAACGGCAACTTCGCGAATCCCTGGGTTCCGAAGAGGACAGGGAGGCCGGCCAGGCCGAACTGAGGCATGTGGAGGAACAGCTCGACCAGTGCTGGGACTTGTTGCGCCAGCGGCGGGCCAAGCAGCATGCCGGTGACGACCCCGAAGACGCCTCGGCACGTCCGGTGAACCAAGTGGAAGGTTACCGCCAGTAAATAACGGGGGCGACTGCGTCTTCCAGGACCCTTCGGGGGCTGCTCCCGATCCGGATCAGGAGCAGGCCCCGGGCCGGCGGGTCCGGCTCCAGTATGATCGAACCAACCGGCACCAGCGCCATCCCGCCAGCGGCGCGCCGCGGGTGACGAAGAGCCGACAAAGGAGAGACGTGAGTACAGCAACCCAAACCCAGCCGCCGGGCGTACATGTTGCCGACAGCCACGACCTGCTCCGCGTGCACGGCGCGCGCGAGAACAACCTGAAGAATATTGATGTCGAGATCCCGAAGCGCCGGCTGACCGTCTTCACCGGCGTGTCCGGTTCGGGCAAGAGCTCGCTGGTGTTCGCCACCATCGCCGCAGAGTCGCGCCGGATGATCAACGAGACTTACAGCGCGTTCCTGCAGGGTTTCATGCCGACCCAGGCGCGTCCCGACGTCGACGTACTCGAGGGACTAACGACGGCGATCATCGTCGACCAGGAGCGCATGGGCGCGAATCCGCGCTCGACGGTCGGTACCGCCACTGACGCCAACGCGCTGCTGCGTATCCTGTTCAGCCGGCTGGGGCAGCCGCATGTCGGATCCCCGCAGGCGTTCTCGTTCAATGTGGCCTCCATCAGCGGCGCGGGGGCCGTCACCTTCGAAAAGGGCGGAAAGAAGGTCAAAGAACGGCGGGATTTCAACATCACCGGCGGCATGTGCCCGAAGTGCGAGGGCACCGGACGGGTGACGGATTTCGACCTGACCCAGCTCTACGACGACGACAAGTCGCTGAACGAGGAAGCACTGACCATCCCCGGCTACACCATGAGCGGCTGGCAGGGCCGCCTGCTGCGCGGGGCGGGTCTGGACCTGGACAAGCCGATCCGGGACTACGCGCCGAAGGAACTGGACGACCTGCTCTACAAGGAGCCGACCAAGATCAAGGTCGAAGGCGTCAACCTGACCTACGAGGGGTTGATCCCGAAGATCCAGAAGTCGATGCTCTCGAAAGACCGGGAAGCGATGCAGCCGCACATCCGGGCCTTCGTCGACCGCGCCATCACGTTCACGGCCTGTGGCGAATGCGGCGGAACCCGGCTCAGTGAAGCTGCCCGCTCCTCGAAAATCAACGGGATCAGCATTGCCGACGCATGTTCCATGCAGATCAACGACCTGGCCGAGTGGGTTCGCGGGCTCGATGAGCCGTCCGTGGGTCCGTTGCTGACGACGTTGGGGGAGACGCTCGACTCGTTCGTCGAAATCGGGCTCGGCTACCTCAGCCTGGAACGGCCGGCAGGCACATTGTCCGGGGGAGAGGCCCAGCGCACTAAGATGATCCGCCATCTCGGATCGTCGCTGACCGACGTCACCTATGTCTTCGACGAACCCACCATAGGCTTGCACCCGCATGACATCGCCCGGATGAACGATCTGCTGCTGCGGCTGCGGGACAAGGGCAACACCGTGCTGGTCGTGGAGCACAAACCGGAGAGCATCGCCATCGCCGACCACGTGGTGGATCTTGGTCCCGGAGCCGGCACATCCGGTGGCGAATTGGTGTTCGAGGGCACTGTCGAGGGGCTCCGGGAGAGCGAGACGATCACCGGCCGTCATCTCGACGACCGGGCCAGCCTCAAGGATTCAGTACGCAAGGCGGACGGTGTCCTGGAGATCCGGGGCGCCCGGCAGAACAACCTGCAGGATGTCGACGTCGATGTCCCGACCGGCGTGCTCACGGTCGTCACCGGCGTGGCCGGTTCCGGAAAAAGTTCGCTGATCCACGGTCATCTCGCCGGCCGCGACGGTGTGATCATCATCGACCAGGCCGGCATCAAGGGGTCCCGGCGCTCCAACCCTGCCACCTATACGGGCTTGCTGGAGCCGATCCGCAAGGCCTTCGCAAAGGCCAATGGCGTCAAGCCGGCGCTGTTCAGCGCCAATTCAGAGGGTGCTTGCCCCACCTGCAACGGTGCCGGAGTGATCTACACCGAGTTGGGTGTGATGGAAACCGTCGCCACCACGTGCGAGGAATGCGGTGGAAAGCGGTTCCAGGCTGCCGTGCTGGAATACGAGCTCGGCGGCAAGGACATCAGCGAGGTGCTGTCGATGTCTGTCGACCAGGCCGAAGAGTTTTTCGGCGGGGGAGAGGCGCGTACGCCGGCCGCGCACAAGATTCTCGACCGGCTCGCCGACGTCGGACTCGGTTACTTGACCCTCGGCCAACCACTGACGACGCTCTCCGGCGGTGAACGTCAGCGGCTCAAGCTGGCCACGCACATGGGGGAGAAGGGCGGTGTCTACGTGCTTGATGAGCCGACCACGGGACTGCACCTGGCCGACGTCGAGCAGTTGCTCGGACTGCTCGACAGGTTGGTTGACTCGGGCAAATCTGTCATTGTCATCGAGCATCATCAGGCGGTGATGGCCCACGCCGACTGGATCATAGACCTTGGCCCCGGCGCCGGTCACGACGGCGGCCGGGTTGTCTTCGAGGGTACGCCGGCCGACCTTGTGGCCAGTAGGTCCACGCTCACCGGCGAGCACCTTGCCGCATACGTCGGCACCGGGTCTCCGGCCGCCGTGCCATAACCCCTTGCGGACAGTCATTGTCCTCAAGGGGTTATAGCCTGACGTTGCGGCAGACCGAGGAACTCGACCTGAGGCGCCTCGACCGCACTCTGGCAACTGCGACGAATTTGGAGGCCCCCATGAGCCGGGAAGTGCAGATCACCTTCGACGCCAATGACCCGCGGACGCTGTCGACTTTTTGGCGCGATGTCCTCGGATATGTTCATCCGGCTCCGCCCGGCATCGAGCTGCCTGGCGGCGCCGATCCGCTGGCCGCATGGGACGACTTTTTGGAGCAGGCCGGGGTGCCGCAGGAGCAGCGAAACTCGGCTTCGGCCCTCGAGGACCCGGGCGGCCAAGGGCCACGCATCTTCTTTCAGCAGGTGCCTGAAGGCAAGATTGCCAAGAACCGCCTCCATCTCGACGTGCGCACGGCTACGGACTTGCGGGGAGCTGAGCGGATGGCGGCGCTGGAGGAAGAGTGCACGCGGCTTGTTGCCCTGGGAGCAGAACGGATCCGGCGGCATGAGCCGGAACCTCCGATGAGCATTGGCTTCATCGTGATGACCGACCCTGAGGGCAACGAATTCTGCCTGGATTGATGCCGGTGCCGACGGGGCGGGCGCTGCAGGATGATCCGTGAGCGACGGGAAGAAGATCTTGACGGGCTATGCCTGATTCTGGAGAACTTGGACTATCCCTCAGGCATCCTTGCAGGAAATGACCTCAAAGAGTGGCTCAACGAGTACGATGCCGAACAGTCCTGGGTTTTCGACAGTGCGCCAGTGACGGTGGTGCCTACGAAGAATGTGGTGGGGCACATACAGATATATCGTCCCACTGAAAATGCTTCAGCATCCTATCTGGCCAAACATGCTAGTAAGGTTACTGATGACCTGCTTTCCATTGGCAAGCTCTTTGTCGGGCCCAACAAACACGAATATGGCATACGCAGACACCTGCTGAAAGAGGCAGTTAAATACATCCAGCGCCAAGGAAAGCTTCCGGTGTTGGATCTTCACGAAAATGAGTTTCTGTCAAAAGGATTCTGCGAAAAGTTCGGGTTTGAAGAAATTCCTTCAGTAGATTGCCATGTCTATTGAGATTTTTGCCAACAAAACTGAGTCAGGACACACGCCGTCGGTTCCGTACATCCGTTGGGTTTAGCTAAACGCCGATAATCCACATTATGTTAAGTAAAGCTGGAGTGGCTGCCTGTATCCTCTATTGTCACCGTAACCTTTGGCCCGGTCGCGGCCCGCACATCTATTGACGCCGTCGTTCGCTTGGCAACTTCCATGGCTTCCTTCAAGTTGTCGCACTCCACGCCACTACAGCCCAGGACTGCCGAGGCGCCACCGGAGCCGATTCTGAACTTTGGGTTACCGCCGGCCAAGAGCCGTGTGACATAGAGTTCAACCATGGGTTCCACCACCGTCTTTGAAGGAAGCAGTCAGCAGACCCATCGCAATTCTGGTATGGGCATCGTGCCTGGGTTTGTTGGCATGGCTCGTGGCGTCGTCCAGTTGGGTGGCATGTGGCCGCTACTCCCCTCATCGTATTGGCGGCAGTCATGGCGTTCTATGCGCTGTGATGGACGCAACACGACCGGACCCCTGACGCGCACCGGCGGCGCGGCATGAAGCCCAAAACGATTGAGCAACTCGAGAGTGGACTGATCGCGACCCTCTGCCTGATAGGGACGATCGTCATCGCCCCGGCCTGGTGGTGGTTCCCGCTGGCCGCCTTCCTGGTCTTCGACCTCTCGCAACTTGGCTATCTGCGCTCCCCTGCCACCGGTGCGACTTGGTATAACGCGGTCCATACCTACATCTGGCCCGCTGTTCTGGCCGCGGCCGCGCTGATATTCAACGTCCTCTCCCCTGTGCTGTCGATGTGGCTTGCCATCATCGCCTTCGCGTGGGCATTCCACGTGGGGGTGGACCGGATGCTGGGATTTGGTTTGAAGCTGCCCGACGCGTTTACGCACACTCATATGGGATGGATCGGTAAGGACCGAGACAAGGACACCTCATGATCAGGCCAATCTTTACAGGATCGTGAATCAACCTGTACCCGTTCTGCTTCAATGGCGATCATGGATGAAGTAGTCTAATTGTCGGCCGTCGTGAAGTTCACGACCACGGCTGATGACGGCGGGGGTGCTGGCGCTCCTCGTAGAGGGGGACAGTAGTATTCGCAGCGACTGCGATCCGCAGCCTGCCGCACCACGCCAAGCACCCGAGTTCACGGTCGCCGGGACGACCGCCGTTTGTGAACAGTCTGACGAAGGAGCTTACAAAGACGATGAGTGAACCCACCTCCCCAACTGCCAGGAAAAACGGTGGTGACCCTGATCTCGAGACGCTCAAGGGGTCGGCTCCAGTCCGGTGGCCTGTTTTCATCGCCTCGATTGTCGGGATCCTCTCGGTCGCACTGTGGACGCTGATTGTCCCGAAGCAAGCCGAAGCGGTCATCGGCACAATGGTGTCCTGGGTCTCCAATGGCCTGGGCTGGTTCTACATCTTATTGGCGACCGTCATCCTGGTTTTTGTCATTTACCTCGGGTTTTCCCGGTTTGGGCGTGTGCGTCTCGGCCCGGATCATTCCCGACCCGAGTTTTCAACCTTTTCCTGGGCCGCCATGCTGTTTGCGGCAGGCATCGGCACCGACCTCATGTTCTTTTCGGTTTCCGAACCGGTGGCACAGTATTTTAGTCCGCCTGTTGGACAGGGAGAGACTGTCGAGGCCGCGCGGGAAGCGACGTTCTGGACGCTCTTCCACTACGGGATCACCGGGTGGGGAATGTACGCGCTGATGGGGATGGCACTGGGATACTTCGCCTACCGCATGAATCTGCCGCTGGCGGTGCGGTCTGCTCTATACCCGCTGTTTGGGCGTCGAATCAACGGAGTACTCGGTCACGCGGTCGACACGGCGACCGTTCTCGGCACGACCTTCGGCGTTGCGACCAGCCTGGGCATCGGCGTGGTGCTGCTCAACGCCGGCTTGAACATCTTGTTCGGCCTCGCGATCGGGGCGGGCGCGCAAATCGGGCTCGTTGTCCTCGCGGTTGTGATGGCCGCGGTCTCGGCCACCACGGGTGTCGACAAGGGTATTCGCCTGCTTTCCCAAATCAATGTGATCCTCGCGGTGTCCCTGGCGGCCTGGGTGGTCATCACCGGAAAAACCGGATTCCTGCTCTCTGCCATTGTCACCAACGTTGGCGACTTCATCAGCATGTTCCCCGGAAAGACGCTTGAGACCTTCGCATTTCGCGACGTCGACGCGTGGATGTCGCTGTGGACGTTGTTCTTCTGGGCATGGTGGATTGCATGGGCGTCGTTCGTCGGCATGTTCCTGGCGCGGATTTCGCGGGGGCGGACCATCCGCGAGTTCGTGCTGGGTACATTGGTCATTCCATTCAGCTATATCCTGATGTGGGTCGCCGTCTTTGGTAATGCTGCATTGGAGCGGGTCCGCAGCGGCGATGAGGAATTCGCCGAGACGGCCGCGGCGGGTAACGGCCTCGGATTCTTCCGATTACTGGAGCAGTATCCGCTCTCCGGTGTGGTCATCGGCGTGGCGATCTTCGTCGGTTTGCTGTTCTACGTCACCTCGGCCGACTCGGGGTCGTTGGTGATGGGCAATTTGACCTCGTCGTTGCGTCACGTCAAGGAGGATTGCGCCCCATGGTTGCGAATAACGTGGGCCGGGGTCACCGGTTTGCTCACCGTCGGGATGCTTCTTGTCGGCGGAATCACGGCGCTTCAATATGCCACGGTCATCATCGCCTTGCCATTCTCGGTGGTCCTGATTTTGGTGATGATCAGTCTGCGGAAGGCGTTGCGTTTCGAGGCGACTCGGGCCGACTCCGCCCCGCGCAGTCGACCGCGTGTGCTGGCCGCACGGTTCGAAGAACGGGAAACGTGGAAGACCCGACTGGCCCGCGCCACCCACTATGTCGATATGGACGGGGCCCGCGCCCATCTTGACAACGTCGTCACGCCAGCCTTGCAGGAGGTCTCTGAAGAGCTCACTGAGCGTGGTGTTCCGGCGCATGTGCACACCGAGGGCGAGGCCGGCCACAATGCCGTAGAACTTACGACTGATTCGCCCCAGTTCCCGTTCGTGTATCGAGTGCAGGCCGAAAGCGTTCCGATGCCGGCTTATGGCGGTCGGATGGTCGGCCGTAACGAGTACGTGCGTTTGGAGGTGCACCTGTCCGACGGCGGACAGGACTACGATGTCATGGGCTACTCAACGACCCAGCTGATTCATGATTGTCTCGACCATTACGAACGGCACTTGGAATTCCTGCGATTAGCCGATTAGTGTCCTGCGGGCGGTGCCGGGAGCGCCCCGCCCGCAGGATTTAAGCTCCGACGTCGTACAGGTCGGGTTGGTTGGTGCCGTACGGCCTTCACCCTGGAATCGTGCATTCAGCTGAAGAGCTATTCGCCGGCCGGCATATATTCGGCAGTGATCAGGATCGGCCGGTGATCGGAATCGCCGCGTGGCAATGTCTCAACACTGCCGACGCGTATCCCCTGCGATGTGGCGAAATCGAAATGTCCGCGAAAGACGATGTACCGGGTGTAGGTCCGCTCATCGCTCAGCGAGAGATCGTAGCCCGACTGTTCCATGTGCGCGTTGAGATTCCTGGTAAAGAAGGGGTAGTTGAAATCCCCCACCATGAGTGTTGCGGCGGCCACTCCCCCCAAGCTGTGCAATTCCGAGTGGGCGTGATGTATTTGGTGCCGGCGCAAGGAGTTCGAAGCGGTCAGAGGGGCTGCGTGGAAGGTTCCGATCACCACTTCATGCTTCGTCTCGTTGTCCATCACTGATGTTCCGATGAGCCGCTCGTGGGCGGGTGAAAGTAGCCTGTCGTGCAGGGACTTCTTGAGCGCGAAGGATTGTGTCTCGTTGATGGTAAAGCGGTCTTTGCGGGCGTAGACAGCCAAACCCAGCCGGTTGGTCTTAGTGGTGTCCGCCAGCTGGAGGGTGCCGAGCATGTCAGGCAGATCCTCAGTCCGGCACTCCTGCAGGCAGATCAGATCGGCATCAAAGTCCCGGGCCAGGGCTTCCAGCTCGCCGCGGGCACGGTGCTTGCGCAAGTTGTAACTGATGACGCGTATCAGGAGAGCACCTTCTTCTGCAGTTCCGGATGGCAGGACCCAGACATCATTCTAAGCGGTGGCTGGCCCTTGCGGGGCAGTTCGCCTCGGGCACCGGAAGATCGATAGTTTGGTACTGATCATCCCCTATCTGAGGACTGCATGGCTCCCCGAACCTTATTCCGCACCGTCGCCCTGGCCGAAGCGGTGACATGGACGTTGCTGCTGATCGGTATGTTCCTGAAATACGTGACTGCGACGACGGAGCTCGGCGTCAGCATCGGCGGCGGGCTGCACGGGTTCGTTTTCATTTGCTACGTGATAGTCGGCTGCTTCACGTGGGTCAACGAGAAGTGGGAGCGCGGCACAGGCGTGCTGACGTTAGTGTCCGCGGTGATTCCCTATGCCACTATTCCGGCGGAGAAATCCTTGGACAGGCGTGGCCTGCTCTCCGCTTCGTGGCGGCTCGCTCCGGCGGACGTGGAAGCGCAGGGTCCACTCGAGACGCTGCAGGCGTGGGTGCTGCGGCATCCGCTCGCTGCAGTTGTGACGGCGCTGGTGGCAGCGGCAGCCGTGTTCTCTTTCCTGCTCTACCTCGGTCCCCCGGACACGTGGTTCGACTGAAGACGGCCACGGCCACGTGACGGTAGACTCGCCACAAGACTCCCAGCCGAGACGGAGACGGTGCGATGATCACAACGTTCGACGACGAGCGGATTGGCTTCCGCTACAAGGGGCTCCCTGCTGATGCCGCGGATCTGACCTGGGCCGAATTCGCTGCACAGCAACGTCCCCTCCTCAGCGGAGGTTTCAGCTGGCCGGCGATGACCTTGCGGCGGTCCGCCGTCGAGCATAATGCCGACCTGATGTCCCGGTATGCACGTTCCCATGATGTGCAGATCGCCCCGCATCTCAAGACGTCGATGTCCCCCGCGCTGGCAGGCATGGCCGAAGCGGCAGGAATTTGGGGCGTCACCATTGCCAACCCGTTTCAGGCGCGGGTGTTCATGGCCGCCGGAGCTGACAGTATATTCCTGGCCAACGAAGTGCTGGAACCAGCGTTTATCCGCGACATCTCGGCCTGGCAGGCCGGCGCGGACCGGCGCTTCATTTGCTATGTGGATTCGCTGCGGGGCGTGAAAATTCTCGACCGGAATGCCACAGAAGGTCTCGACGTCGTCATCGAGATCGGGCACTCCGGGGGGCGGGCCGGGGTGCGCTCCCTGGAAGAGGCGGCCAATGTGGCCAGGGCGGTCAGGCAGTCGAAGCACCTGAAGCTGCGGGGTGTTGGCGGCTATGAGGGCTCCGTTTCACATGGCCGGACTCAAGAAGACGTGGCGGCCGTGAAGCAGTACCTGGAAGGCATGGCCGAAGCGCTGCGGATCGTCGCCGGTGATTGCAGGGCGGACGCTCCGGCCATCGCCAGCGCCGGCGGCAGCCTGTATTTCGACTGCGTGTCCGAGGTGCTCGGTCCCGATAATTTCCCCGGTCTGGAGGTTTCGACCATCATCCGGTCGGGCGCGTACTTGACCCACGATTCGGATTTCTACGCCCGCCGCTCCCCCTTGGACAGCGGGCGCAATGAGTCCGTGGGCCAACTGCTTCCCAGTATTGAAGTGTGGGCGCAGATTCTCTCCCGCCCCGAGCCCGGCTTGATCATTGCAGGGGCCGGTCGCAGGGACGTGAACTCGGACTCAGGCCTGCCGCTTCCCAGAAGCGCTGTGCCGTTTGAAGGATCCGAACGACGGGACGTTTCCAATTGGAATGTGTTTGAGCTGAACGACCAGCATGCCTTCATCCAAGTGCCCGACGACGACCCGGCCCAGCCGGGCGACCTGGTGACCTTGGCGATCTCCCATCCCTGCACCCTGCATCAGCGATGGTCCGCTCCCCTGCTCGTCGACGATGACGACCGGGTGGTGGGAATCGCCCGTTCCTATTTTTAGGGGCCCTCCGCCCCTTCGGGCTTGTCAGGCGATGCTCATCCAGCCCACGCCGGTTACGGCGGCCGCCCACAATACGCTGGCGAAGGTGCCGAGAATAAAGCGCTCCGCCACACCGGCGGAACTGCCCAGTTCGGAGTAGCGGCCTAATCCCTTGACGGCCAGCACGACAGCCATGCCTTCCGGCCACCCGGCCAGCAGCGTGCCACTGATGGCCACGCGCTCCAGGAATCCAATCCAGGCCCCGCCGCGCAGCACCGGAGCTTCACTGACATCCTGGTGATTGTCGGGATGCTCGCGGTTGTAGGAAATCTGCAGAATGGCCACAGTGACCGGCCCGCCGCCCAGTCCGGCCGCCAAGACTGCCACGCAATAGGCAGCCGCTCCCGCCGTGGTGCTGCCGAGGACACCCGCCAGTGCGGACAGTCCAAGCAGGACGAGCAGCACGACCGGCAGAATGCGCGTCCGCACCGTTCCGGCTTCGTCATATTTCCGGAAGTACAGCGGTGCCGCGGCGATGGCCAGCACGGCCAGTAGAACCACACTGGCAATAGTCATTCCGCTGCCTCCTCCAGGCGCCGCACGGCCAGCTGGCGGACGCGCTGGTCCTCCTGCCACAGCCCGGCCCGCAGCCGGGCAGATACGGCCTGCTGGGTGATCCCCAAGCGGGAGGCGATCTCCTGCTGGGTGGCGCCCCCGGCCAGCAAGCTACCCGCCTCCACAGCCGCTGCTGAGCGTTTCAGCGACAAGGCCCCGAGTAGTTGCAGGACGGCGTCGACGTCGCCGCACGCCGGATGTTCACCACGGACACAGATGTGTCCGCCCGCGTGCTTGGCATCCTCCACCGCGGTCCGGGCATATTCAAGGGCCGGTCCGGCCGCTGCCCGGGTGCTGGCAGGCAGCGGCATCTTCACCTCCCCCACCCCGATCCCCACACTCCAGTGGTCGGTCTGTGCCAACTCCAACGCCAGTTGGACGACGGCGGAAGGATCATCCAGCAGCCCCTGCGTCTCGTCCCCTGCCGTGCGTTCGAAGTGCCGGACGACAGGAACGGAGCCGTGCAGCCGCTGCAGCAGCGGCTCCACCAGATCGTCGCTGGTGCGGGATGCTCGTTGGTCTATTGTCATTGCGTACATGATTTACAATCCCTAGCGTTTGTATCTATTGCTACAAGCGTATGAGTTTGTATCTTGGTTTACAACCCCTCCGGGTGGTACAGGATGTTCCAACTTCTTCGGTGTGCAGGGGACTCCGGCCTGACCAGCGTATCCGGTGCACCACCTATAGGCTGGTGGACATGCCCGTCATAGTTGCCGCCGTCGCCGATGTCATTGTCATCCTGCTCTTTGCGTCAATCGGCCGGGATACTCATGAACACGGAGTCTCGGTGGCAGGTGTGCTCGCCACTGCATGGCCATTTCTCACGGCGGCGGCAGCGGGGTGGCTGCTCAGTCGCGCGTGGCGCTCCCCTTTGACCATCTGGCCAACCGGCGTCGTCGTGTGGGTGGTGGCCGTGGCCGGTGGCCTGGTGCTCCGCGGGCTCACTGGAGGGGGCCTCGCCTTCGCCTTTCAACTGGTTACCGCCGGATTCCTGGGTGTGGTGCTGCTCGGCCACCGCTTGATAGGTACTCTGGTGTCGAAGCGTATTTCCCGTCAACGCCCCGGCCGATCATGAGTGATGAGCGCATGGCGGCGGCCGTTGAATGCGCAGCGAGACGTTCACTGAAGGAAAGGCCACCATGGTTACCGCTATCGTCCTGATCAAGACCGACGCGTCAAGGATTCCCGAATCGGCCGAGGAAATTTCCGGGCTGGACGGCATCAGCGAAGTCTATTCGGTCACCGGAGAGTGGGACCTTATTGCCATTGCACGGGTGCGCGAGCACGAGGAACTGGCCGACGTGATCGCCGACCGGCTCTCCAAGGTCTCCGGAGTTGTGGCAACCACCACCCACATCTCTTTCCGCTCATACTCGCAGCACGATTTGGACGCCGCTTTTTCGCTGGGGTTGGAAGGCTGAGTCATACTTGAGTCCAGGTCGGGCTGCTTCTACGCGGTGGCTTCTACCCAGCGCTGCAGCGCACCTGCCGCGGCGCCGTCGGCGATCGCCTGGCGTGCCCTCCAGGCCGCAGCTTTCATCCTTTCGTCAAGCGTGCCGGAAGCTGACTCGTCGAAGGCCACCAATCCAGCTGCCGCATTGAGCACGACGGCGTCGTGCACGGGCCCCGGTTCCCCGGCCAGCACCCGACGTGCCACTTCGGCGTTGTGGCCGGCGTCGCCCCCGCGCAGGTCGTCGACAGTTGCGCGTTTGATACCGAGGATCGCCGGATCGAAGATCTGCTCAGTGACCGAGCCGTCGCGGACTTCCCACACCCTGGAGCGGCCGGTGGTCGTCATCTCGTCCAAGCCGTCGTCGCCACGGAAGACCAGCGCACGGCAGCCGCGTGTTGCAAAGACCCCGGCCATCAGCGGGGCCATGACCGGATCCGCAACGCCGACGGCTGAGGCGGTCACATGGGCCGGGTTGATCAGTGGGCCGAGGAAGTTGAACGCCGTGGCCACGCCCAGTTGAGATCGGGCCGCTGCGGCGAAACGCATCGAGGGGTGGAACATCTGGGCAAAGCAGAAGGTGATGTTGGCCGCATTCACCGCCTGGGCCACACCCTCGATGGGCAGATCCAGCCGGACTCCCAGCGCCTCTAAAACATCGGCGGAGCCCGACGAGGATGAAGCCGCCCGGTTGCCATGTTTAACGACCCTGGCGCCGGCACCGGCACACACCAAGGCCGACATGGTGGAAATGTTGACGGTATTCAGCCGGTCACCGCCGGTGCCGACGATATCCAGTGAGGGGCCGGCAATTTCGATAGGCCGGGCGTTGTCCAGCATGGCTTCGACGAGGCCGGTGAGTTCGGCGACCGTCTCCCCTTTGGCCCTCAGCGCTGTCAGGAACGAAGCAATCTGCACATCCGAGGCAGCGCCTTCCATAATGGTGTTCATGGCCCAGCGGCTGTCTTCGGCGCTGAGATCCCGTCCTGAGATCAAGGCCGTCAGCAACCGGGGCCACGTCGGAGTTGTCTGGGGCTGGGGCGATGCTGAAGTGCTCACCCTTAGATGCTAGCTATGTATGAGGTTGAGCACCGAATACGGTCGAATATGGCGTTGTGTGATGAATGTACCGCTGGAATTTCGCGCCTTTGTAGAAAAAGTTCCCTTCAATCCTTGTGTCGGGTTGGGCTGGAGCAGCTTTTACGGCCATAATGGCTTATGTGACGACAGCAACCCATGCCCCCAGCTCCCCGGCGAACCCCACGCTGAACCGCCCGAACATGGTTTCCGTTGGAACCGTTGTATGGCTGTCCAGCGAGCTCATGTTCTTCGCCGGACTGTTCGCCATGTACTTCACGCTGCGCTCGACCGCACCTGAGATGTGGGCGACGGAATCGGCACACCTTAACGTTCCGTATGCGCTGGCTAATACCCTCATCCTGGTGTCCAGCTCATTCACCTGCCAGTTCGGTGTGTTTGCCGCTGAACGGCTGCAGCCCCGCCGCACCGGCGGGGTGTTCAATATTGCCCGATGGGGCATGGTCGAGTGGTTCCTGCTCACATTCCTTCTGGGTGCGATCTTCGTGTCTGTGCAGGCCTACGAGTACGCGCATCTGGTCTCCGACGGCGTATCGCTGTCCTCCAACTCGTACGGATCGGCCTTCTACATCACCACCGGTTTCCACGGTCTGCACGTGATTGGTGGCCTGATCGCTTTCCTGCTGATTATTGGCCGGGCCTATGCCGCTAAGAAGTTTGGCCACTTCGAAGCGACTTCCGCCATCGTCACCTCGTATTACTGGCACTTCGTCGATGTTGTCTGGGTGGCTCTGTTCATCATCATCTACTTCCTGAAGTAGTCCTTACTTGACTCTTTTTCTACAAGAGGCAGAATTTGAAAGAGCGCCGAGGCGCACGAAGCTCCGAGAGACCAAAGGAACCACCACGTGAAGGCATTATCGCAACGGCGACGTCACCCATTGGCAGCGATTGCGCTGCTGCTGATGGGGCTCCTGCTCACTGGTGGTCTCTACGCGGTTGCCAGCGGGGCCAATGAAGCCAAAGCCCAGTCGTCGCCCTACACCGCCGAAGACGTCGAGGAAGGCAAGAAACTCTTCGTCGCCAATTGCGCCACCTGCCACGGCATGAGCGGGCAGGGCACTGAAACCGGCCCATCGCTGGTCGGCGTGGGAGCCGCCGCCGTGCATTTCCAGGTGGGCACCGGACGCATGCCGTTGCAGATGCAGGGCCCGCAGGCAAAGGAGAAGCCTCCGCAGTTCAACGAAGAAGAGACCCGGCAGATGGCCGCTTACGTGGCCTCCCTCGGTCCCGGCCCCGCTATTCCCGGTGAAAAGGCGCTTGACACGTCCGATGCCGACCCCGGCAACGGCGGGCAGCTGTTCCGGGTCAACTGCGCAATGTGCCACAACGCTGCCGGCGCCGGCGGCGCACTGACGCGCGGCAAGTTCGCGCCGCAGCTGGCCGGTGTGGAAGATGTCCATGTTTATGAGGCCATGATCACCGGGCCGCAGAATATGCCGGTATTCAACGACGCGACGATCAGCCCGCAAGGAAAGCAGGACATCATTGCCTTCCTGAACACCATTGAGTCCACCCCATCGCCGGGTGGAGCCGATCTGGGATCCCTCGGACCGGTTTCCGAGGGGCTGTTCGTGTGGACGGCCGGCCTGGGGGTCATCATCGCGTTCACCATCTGGCTGACATCCCGCTCCTCGTAGCCATGACCGACCAATCAATCACCGCCGGTGCGACAGACGAAAGTTCACACTCAGCTATGAATAGTTCACTGCAGAATGAGGGGGATCATGGCCAAGCGAAATAGCGGCAATCCCAATACTCCGGAGCGGGTCACCGGCGATGCCCCCTCGCAGCTGGAGCGCCACCAGGATCCGGGTCTGCCGCCCCACCGTCCCCGCCTCGCGGACAAGGACCCGAAGGCTGCGAACCGTGCCGAGAAGCAGGTGTCGATCCTCTTCATCGTGTCGATCATCGGCACCCTGGTGTTCTTCATTGGATACTTCGGCGTTGATATCAGCAACGACGTGGAGGCCCTGAGGCTGCAGAACATGCTGCTGGGGCTGGGGACGGCCTTCGCCATGCTCGGCATCGGCACCGGCATTGTCCACTGGGCCAAGACGCTGATGCCTGACCACGAGGTCGTGGAGTCCAGGAAGCCCATCACCAAAGAAGCTGACCGCGCCGACGCCGAAAGGATCGTCGGTGACATTCTGGACGAGTCCGGCATTAAGCGCCGCCCGCTGATCCGCAACACCTTGCTCGGTGCGATGGTCCTCGCTCCCCTGCCAGCGATTGCGATCTTCCGTGACCTCGGCCCGCTGCCCGGTGACAAACTGTCCCACACGATGTGGGACGAAGGAGTCCGGCTCACCCTCGATCCTTCGGGCACACCGATTCGCGCCGCCGATGTGACAATCGGCTCCGCGGTGCACGTGATCCCTGAAGGCCTCAAGGAGGCCGAACACAAGCTCGAGGAGAAGGCCAAGGCCGTCGTGCTGTTGATGCGTCTCAACCCTGAGGACCTTGACCCGTCGGAGGGGCGCGAAGACTGGGGCTATGAGGGCATCGTCGCGTATTCGAAGATCTGCACCCACGTCGGATGCCCGGTCGCGCTCTATGAGCAGCAGACACACCACTTGCTGTGCCCCTGCCACCAGTCGACATTCGACCTGACCCAGGAGTGCAAGGTGATTTTCGGCCCGGCTGTGCGTCCATTGCCGCAGTTGCCCATCACCGTGAATTCCGAAGGTTACCTGGTCGCCCAGAGCGACTTCCACGAACCCGTCGGACCTAGTTATTGGGAGCGCGGATGAGCACCTCAACAGCACAGTATGAGCCAAAGACCAGGGTCGGACGGATCACGAATTTCGTAGACCAGCGTGTTGGCGGCTCCGGAATGGTCAAGGAATTCGGCCGCAAGGTCTTCCCTGACCATTGGTCGTTCATGTTCGGCGAGGTGGCGCTGTATTCATTCGTCATCCTGCTGCTCACCGGCACGTTCCTGACCTTCTTCTTCGACCCCTCCATGGCCGAGACCCATTACGACGGCAGCTACGTGCCGCTGAAGGGCGTGGAGATGTCGGTGGCGTACGCGTCGGCCCTGGATATCTCCTTCGACATCCGCGGCGGCTTGTTCATGCGTCAGATGCACCACTGGGCGGCACTGCTCTTCGTGGCTGCCGTGTCGGTGCACATGCTTCGGGTGTTCTTCACCGGTGCCTTCCGCAAACCGCGCGAACTGAACTGGGTCGTCGGCAGCGTCCTGCTGATCCTCGGCCTGGCCGAAGGGTTCACCGGCTACTCGCTGCCGGACGATCTGCTCTCCGGTAACGGGCTGCGGATTATCGACGGCGTCATCAAGGCTATTCCGGTGGTCGGAAGCTACATCTCGTTCTTCCTGTTCGGGGGCGAGTTCCCGGGCACCGTCATCATTCCACGGCTGTATGTACTGCATATCCTGCTGATCCCCGCCATCATCCTGCTGATGATCGCCATTCACCTGTTCATGGTGGTGGTGCACAAGCACACGCAGTTCCCCGGCCCCGGACGCACCAATAACAATGTGGTGGGTTTCCCGGTCGGCCCGGTGTATGCGGCCAAGGCCGGCGGCTTCTTCTTCATCGTCTTCGGTGTGCTGGCGCTGATGGCCGGGTTCTTCACGATTAACCCGATCTGGAACTATGGTCCCTACGACCCATCACCGATTTCCGCCGGTACTCAGCCTGACTGGTATATCGGATGGGTCGATGGTGCGTTGCGGCTGATGCCCGGTGTCGGTGAGTTCGTGATCTTCGGGTTTACCCTGAGCTTGAACGTATTGATACCAGCATTGGGGCCCGCCCTGCTGCTGTTCACCTTGATGTTCACCTGGCCCTGGCTTGAAGCCTGGGTGACCAAGGACAAGCGGGAGCACCACTTGCTCGACCGTCCGCGGAATGCGCCGACCCGTACTGCGATCGGCGTTGCGGGTGTGGTCTTCTACTGTGTGATGTGGGCGGCCGCAAGTTCCGACTTGATTGCGACGCACTTCAGCCTGTCTTTGAATGACGTGACCTACTGGCTGCGTGCGCTGTTCTTCCTGGGCCCAATCATCGGCTTCCTGGTGGCCAAGCGCATTGCACTGGCGCTGCAGCGCAAGGACCGCGAGATCGCCCTGCACGGGCGGGAGACGGGCCGTATTGTGCGGCTGCCCCACGGCGAGTTCATCGAAGTGCACGAGCCGCTGGATGAGTACCACCAGTACAAGCTGGTCAACTACGAGTCCCCCGAGGTGGTGCCGCCCCAGCCGAACGCCGAGGGCAAGATCACTACGGCCGAGAAGGCCCGCGGGGTGCTGTCCAGGATCTTCTTTGAGGACAGGGTGGCGCCGCCCACGCCTGCCGAAGTCGAAGCAGCCCACTCCCATGGCGGTCATGGCGAGGTCGAGGCAGAGCATGAAGATCAGGAGTCGCTGCCCCGGCAGTAGCACGACAGCCAGCAGCATTCAGCGGTATGCAAGGGGGGATCCAGCCAAGGCCGGGTCCGCCCTTTGCGGTGGTACGCCAGTGGTCAGCCGGTGCGCCGGTGTGCAGAATAGGCCCGTGGCGACCGGACACCCGGGCGCTGCAGTGGCACCCAGAGTTTATACCGATCCGCGCGGTAGTACGACACCGAATAGTCGACCATGGCGCGGGACACATAGGCGTGGCGGGAGATGCGCAGCAGCGGTGCACCCATCTCGACATTGAGCAGCCGTGCGATCGACGGCGACGCTGCCGTTGCTTCGATCATGTCCTCGCCCCATTCCATCACCAGCCCGAACCGTTCGCTGAGGACGTTGTACAAGGACGTCGGCGGAGGATCGTCGAGAATGCCGGGCACCCTCCAGGCGGGGATGAAGTTCTCGTCAACGCTCATGGGCTCGCCATCGGCGAGTAGTTGCCGCCGAAACCTGACAACCGGCTGCCCCTCATTGATGTGGAGCTCGCGGGCCAGCAACGCACTGGCGTTGATCTGCTCGAAACTCAACACGTGTGCGGCGGGCACCATGCCACGGCGCTGCATTTCCTCGCTGTACGAGGTGAGCTTTACCTGCAGATCCATTTTGCGATGGGCGACGAACGTGCCGAGGCCGACGATACGTTCGAGGACCTGCTCGTTGACCAAGGCGTCGACCGCCTGCCGTACGGTCATTCGTGCCAGCCCGAAGTGTTCGCTCAATTCCCGCTCCGACGGGATGGACTGTCCCGGTTCGCACTCCCGCTCCGCGAAGGCCCGGAGGATGTCGCGCAACTGTGCGTAGATCGCGGTCCCACCGGTACGGTCGATAGTGCCGGTGATGGAGGCGGCCGCGGCAGGCGGGATGTCGGTTTCCCGGTCCCTGGAAGTGCGTGCCAGGCCGGTCACCTCCTTCGTGCTGCGTAGCCGGCTGCCGGCTCCAGTTTACAGTGGCGCGGCCGGTCGAATGCCAGGTCCGGCCCGGACCTGCTATTTTCGGTGGGGAGTTAACATCACGTCAGTCGAGGGGGAACAGCATGCCGGTCCGGACCACGATGGTGACTGCTGAGGTGGGGTTGCATGCGCGCGCAGCGGCCGTGTTTGTGCGGGCAGTCATCGATAGCGGCCAACCAGTGACGATAGCCAAACCCGGGCACCCGGCGGTTGACGCACGTTCCTTGTTGGCAGTGATGAGCCAGGACTACGAATGCGGCTGCGCCGTCGAACTGGCTACACCGGATGAGGGCGACACCGCCGCGGCCGCTGAAGCGTTGGACTCATTGGTGCGGCTGCTCAGTTCACAAAGCGGAAAACTGAAAGACCCGGCCGGCCAGGAATGACTCCTGGCGGCCGGGTCCTTGTGTACCTGGTCCGATACGGGTCAGTGCGCGTGTGAGCCGCGGCTGTATTCGTACACCCAGCCGATGAGGGCGATAACGGTAAAGCCGGAGCCGATGTAGACGATCCACCAGCCGACGGCCAGTCCCAGGAACCCCATAGCAGCGCCCATACCCAGTGCCAGCGGCCACCAGCTCCACGGGCTGAAGTGGCCTTGTTCGCCGGCACCCTCGTGGATTTCGCCATCCATCCGGTCTTCGGGCCGGGCACCGACGCGGCGGCCGGTGAACCCCAGGTAGAAGCCAATCATCGCGCACAGGCCGGTGATGAGCAGCAGGCCCACAATACCGACCCATTCCGCCCATCCGGTCATGAACCCGTACACGATGGATGCGGGAAGGAAGAAAAAGATTCCCAGACCGAAGATGTACGTCTCTACCTTCATTTGGTTGCCTCTCCCCTGTCGGTGGATCCCGTCCCGGCCGCAACCGGTGGCGATGATGCGTCGTCGTATGTGGACAACTCCGGATGGTGGAGGTCAAGCGCGGGACGCTCGGAGCGGATCCGTGGCAGCGAGGTGAAGTTGTGCCGCGGCGGTGGGCAGGACGTTGCCCACTCCAGCGATCCACCGAAGCCCCATGGGTCGTCGACGGCGACCTTGTTCTTGCTGCGCCACGTGATGTAGACGTTCCAGAAGAATGGGATCAGCGAGGCTCCGAGGACGAAGGAGGAAATGGTGGAGAACTGGTTCATCCAGGTGAAGTTGTCCTCCGGCAGGTAGTCCGCGTAGCGGCGCGGCATGCCGATTACACCCAGCCAGTGCTGGATCAGGAAGGTGCCGTGGAAGCCCAGGAACAGCAGCCAGAAGTGGATCTTGCCCAGCCGTTCGTTGAGCATCTTGCCGGTCCATTTGGGCCACCAGAAGTAGAAGCCGGCGAACATCGCGAAGACCACGGTGCCGAAGACCACGTAGTGGAAGTGCGCGACCACGAAGTAGGTGTCCGAGACGTGGAAGTCCAGCGGCGGCGAGGCGAGGATGACGCCGGTGAGGCCGCCAAAGAGGAACGTGACCAGGAAGCCGAGGCTCCACAGCATCGGAGTTTCGAAGGTCAGCGACCCTCGCCACATGGTGCCGATCCAGTTGAAGAACTTCACCCCTGTCGGCACGGCGATCAGCATGGTCATGAAGGCGAAGAACGGCAGCAGCACGGCGCCGGTGACATACATGTGGTGTGCCCACACCGTCACCGACAGGGCGGCGATGGCGATGGTCGCGTAGACCAGGCCCTTGTAGCCGAAGATCGGCTTGCGGCTGAAGACCGGGAAGATCTCCGAGACGATGCCGAAGAACGGCAGCGCGATGATGTAGACCTCGGGATGGCCGAAGAACCAGAACAGGTGTTGCCACAGGATCGCGCCGCCATTCTCGGGGTCGAAGATATGCGCGCCGAACCTGCGGTCCGCACCCAGCCCGAACAGGGCAGCGGCCAGCGGCGGGAACGCCATCAGCACCAGCAGCGAGGTCAGCAGCGCGTTCCAGGTGAAGATCGGCATCCGCCACATCGTCATTCCCGGTGCGCGCATGCAAATGATGGTGGTGATGAAGTTGACCGCGCCGAGGATCGTGCCGAAACCGGCCAACGCCAACCCGAACACCCATAAGTCCCCACCGAGCCCGGGCGAGAACGTCGTATTGGACAGCGGCGCGTAGGCAAACCATCCGAACGAGGCGGCTCCCTGCGGGGTGAGGAACCCGGAGAGGGTGATGATGCCGCCGAAGAGGAAGAACCAGTAGGCCAGGGCGTTCAGCCGGGGGAACGCGACGTCGGGCGCGCCGATCTGCAGCGGCATGACCACATTGGTGAAACCGGCAAACAACGGGGTGGCGAACAGCAGCAGCATCACGGTGCCGTGCATGGTGAACAGCTGGTTGTACTGCTCCTTGGTCTGCAGGATCTGCATCCCCGGCTCGAAAAGCTCGGCCCGGATCACCAGCGCCATCACGCCGCCGAGGCAGAAGAACAGGAAGGAGGTGATCAGGTAGAGGTAGCCAATTGTCTTATGGTCGGTGGTGGTCAGCCAATTGACCACCAGCCGGCCCTTCGACCGCGGCACCACACGCGGAGCGGCCGTGGCTTCCGAATCGCTGGCGGAGTATTCGTAGGTAGACACCGGCTCCCCTTATTCCTTCTCTTGCGGGTAAGAATCGCGGTCGTACTCGTCGCCGAGATAGCCGCTTTCAAGCGTGGACAGATGCTGTTCGAACTCGGCCTGGTCCACGACCTTGACCCGGAACAGCATCTCGGAGTGGTATTCACCGCAGAGTTCGGCGCACTTGCCGTCGAACGTACCCTCGCGGGTGGGCGTGACGGTGACGTAGTTCGTCTTGCCCGGGAACATGTCGCGCTTCTGCAGGAACGCGGGTACCCAGAAGGAGTGGATGACATCCCGGGAGTTCAGTCGCAGCTCAACTGTCTGGTCCACCGGCAAGTACAAGGTCGGAAGGGTTTCTGCAGCGCCCTCTTCGCCATCCAGATGGGCCTGCATTCCGGCGTCGTACTTGTTGGCCTTGACGTAGTTGAAGTCCCAGGACCACTGCTTGCCGCGGACATCAATGATGACGTCGGGATTGTCGGCGCGGTCGGTGATCTGGCGCTGCTCAGTATCGGTGAAGTAGAAGAAGACCATGACCATGAAGATCGGGATCGTAACGTACAGGATCTCCAGCGGCAGGTTATAGGTGATCTGCCGGGGGAACCCGGTCTCGTTGCGGCGCCGCCGGTAGGCGACGATGCACCAAATGATCAGCCCCCATGTGAGTACACCGATGGCCAGCGCCGCGATCCATGAATTCACCCACAACTGGATGATTTCGTCGCTGTCGGTTGTCGTACCAGGCGTGCTGGGCAACCACCCATATTTCGCGGCTTCCGAACACCCGGTCAATCCCAACGCGCCAATCAGCGCCAGCCCCGTGATTTTGACGGATCTGGCGCGCCGGCTGCCGGTCTGGTTCTGCGAACTCACTACGCGGCCCTTCCTCTTGTCCAGTGCGATATTGAACCCTGCGCGCGGCCGTTCGGCGCAGGGAACATCATCAAGTTCTACTACTCACTGTAGAGCTTACCGTTAGTCCGGGATTTCCGCTGGCACGTTATTACGTGCGTCGCCGGCCCCCGCATGGCGGCTCTGCAGCGGCAGTTCCTAGTGGAAGGAATCACCACAGGCGCAGGAGCCGCCGGCATTCGGGTTGTCGATGGTGAAGCCCTGCTTCGAGATGGTGTCTTCGAAATCGATCTTGGCACCTGTCAGGTACGGCACGCTCATTTTGTCGACCACCACGTCAACACCCGAGTAGTCGCGCATGTGGTCGCCGTCAAGAACGCGCTCGTCAAAGTAGAGCTGGTAGATCAGTCCGGAGCAGCCGCCGGGCTGGACGGCTACACGCAACCGCAGGTCGGTGCGTCCTTCCTGCTCGAGGAGGCTGCGGACCTTGCCGGCAGCGACGTCGGACAATTCGACTTCGTGCTGCGGCAGTTCCGGTGCGGCGGTTGCGGTTTCGCTGGAAGTGGCAGTCATTTATATCTCTCCTTGCAGATTGACGTGGGATGTCCGTCGCGTTGGCGCATTCCACGTGCAGGCACGCATCCAGTCTACGTCCGGTGGCCCGATCACGGTAACTGCTGATGTGGCGGCAGTGTCCGGCGCGGGTTCATAGGCCGGTGCTGTTGATCCGGACCAGCAGCAATGCCTCGGCAAGCATGGCCTTGCGGAATTCGCCCAGATGAAGGGACTCGTTGGCGCTGTGCGCCCGTGAGTCGGGGTCTTCGACGCCGGTGACCAGGATTTGGGCGCGGGGATAGATATCCATCAGGTCGGCGATGAAGGGGATCGAGCCGCCGATACCACTTTCCACGGGATTCACCGACCAGGCTTGTTCGAGGGCCCACAGCGCATGCCGGGCGGCGGGTTCGGCCGTGTCGGTGGCGAAGGCCGCCCCGGTCTCCCCGGGCGTGAAAGTCACCCGGGCTCCGAAGGGCGCATGCCGTTGAACGTGGCTCCGCACCGCTTCCATAGCCTCGGCCGGGTCGCTGCCCGGCGCCAGGCGCAGGCTGAACTTGGCGCGTGCACGCGGCAGCAACGTGTTCGACGACGTCGCCACGGAAGGCACGTCCATGCCAATAATCGACAGGGCCGGCTGAGTCCACAACCGCGAGGCCAGCGGGCCGGTCCCGGCCAGCCGCACCCCGTCGAGCACCGAGGCGTCCGTGCGGTAATCGGATTCGGGGTAGTCCACTGCGGTGTCCTCGCTGCGGGCGAGTCCCTCGACAGCTACTGATCCATTCTCATCGTGGAGCGTGGCGATCAGCCGCGACAGCAATGTCGGAGCGTCCAGCACAGGACCGCCGAACATACCGGAGTGGACGGCGTGATCGAGCACCTGGACCTCGATGGTGCCGTCGACAAGCCCCCGCAGGCTGGTGGTCAGGGCCGGAACACCGACTTTCCAGTTGCTCGAGTCGGCGACCACGATCACGTCGGCGGCCAGTAGATCGCGGTGAGTCTGCAGGAACTGTCGGAATGTCGGGGACCCGGCTTCCTCCTCCCCCTCGATAAACAGTGTGACGCCGACCCCGAAGTCGTCTCCCAGAACGTCGTCGAGGGCTTCCAACGCCCCGATGTGAGCCATGATGCCTGCCTTGTCATCGGCCGCTCCACGGCCAAACAATCTCTCACCGGCGTGGGTCGCGGTGAACGGTTCGCTGGCCCACTCGGCGGCGTCTCCGGGAGGCTGCACGTCATGATGGGCGTAGAGCAGCACCGTGGGTTTACCCGGGGCCGCAGCACGCCGGGCGACGACGGCGGGCCCGCCGGAGACGCCGTCCTGGTCGACGCGCAGGATCTGCACATCTGTCAGGCCCGCTGCACGGGCCGTTTCGGCCACGGCTTCGGCGCTGCGGGTCAGCTCCGCCGGGTCAAAGGCATCCCATGCAATGCCGGGGATCGCGACAAGTGCTTTGAGTTGTTCGACGGCGGCGTCGAAACGGGTATCGATGCCCTCACGGAGGGCTGCGACGTCGACCCCGTCGGCATCGCCGCTGGTCCGGTTGCTCAATTCGTCATTCATAGCGGTCACCATACCGTCGTCCGGTTCGGAAGGCAGCCCGGGCCGCCGAACGCCGGACGGCAGCGGGCAAGGTAGTCTGGAAGGGTGTTTGGAAGAAAGAATGAAGCCCATACTGTCCCAGCGATGGCGGAAAACGGGGCGTCGTCGGATCCCGACCCGCACACCGGGCCGCAGAGCAAGGGCGCGCCAACACCCAAGCGAAAGACGCAGGAAGCGGCCCGGAAGCGGCCACTGGTGCCCAACGACCGCAAAGAAGCCAAGGCACGGAACCGGGACGCCCAGCAGCGCGAGCGGGCGAGGATGCGCCAGGCGCTCGACACCGGCGAAGAGAAGTATCTGCCGCTGCGCGACAAAGGTCCGCAACGGCGGTTTGTCCGCGATTACGTCGATGCCAGATATAACACCGGCGAGTTCCTGATTATCGCCGCGTTCGTCTTCGTGCTGATTACGTTCATCCCGATTCCCGGGCTGACGTTCTGGATCCTGATTGCCTTTTGGGCGATGTTTGCCGTCGTCTTTGTCGATTGCTTCCTGCTGTACCGCAGGGTGAAGCGGATGTTGCTGGAGAAATTCGGCGAGGTCCAGTCCGGCAGCCCGTGGTACGCCGTGACCAGGTCCGCGCAGTTCCGCCGGCTGCGGCTGCCCAAACCGCTGGTTAAGCGCGGCGAGTACCCTACCGTTTGACAGGTCCGGCCGCGGCGAGGCCTCGATTGATCCGGGCGGCCCAGAACGGGCCCTCGTAGAGGAACGCGGTGTAGCCCTGCACCAGGTCCGCTCCGGCGGCAAGCCGTCGGGCGACGTCGTCGTCGGTTTCGACTCCCCCGACCGAGACCAGCGTCAAACCCTGACCGGAGCTGTGCCTCAGCCGGCGCAGCACCTGCACCGAACGGTCCTTCAACGGGGCGCCGGATAGTCCTCCCACGCCGTAGGACATGACTTCCTCGGTGTCGGTCAGCAAGTCCTCCCGGCCGATGGTGGTATTGGTCGCGATGATGCCGTCCAGGCCGATCCCGGTGGCCAGGTGCGCCACGTCATCGATATCGCTGTCATTCAGATCGGGCGCAATTTTCACCAGCAGCGGGACGTGGCGGCCGGCGGCCTGGTCAGCCGTCTCCCTGACCTGTTCGAGCAGCGGACGGAGCGACTGTGCATCTTGCAGCAGCCGCAGACCCGGCGTGTTCGGCGAACTGACGTTGACCACCAGGTAGTCAGCGTGGGGCGCCAGCGCTTTCGCGCTGATCAGGTAGTCCTGCACCGCATCGTGCAGATCAACCTTCTTCGTCTTGCCGATATTGACGCCGATCAGCGGCCTGCCGGCTCCGTATCGTTGCTGCAGCCGGCGGCGTGCCCGGGCCAGTCGGGGTGCCACGGCCGCCGCGCCGTCGTTGTTGAAGCCCATCCGGTTGATGACTGCACGGTCTTTGACCAGGCGGAACAGCCGGGGCCGTGGATTGCCCGGCTGGGACTGGCCGGTGATAGTGCCCACCTCGACGCAGCCGAACCCCAGATCGGCCAACGCTTCGATGCCATGGCCGCCCTTGTCGAAACCGGCCGCCAGACCGAACGGAGAGGGGAATGCCAGACCCATTGCCTCAGTCTGCAGTTCCGGCGCCGGGCGGCTGATCCGCCGGAGCGCGTTTCCCGCCCCGAGACGGTGGGCCGCACGAATCAGGGTGAATCCGACCTGGTGGGCCCGCTCCGGTTCCATGCCGGAGAAAAAAAGACGAAAGAAGGCGGGGTAAAAGCGCATGGCTTAAGTGTTGCCGCCTCGCGGGTCCGGGGCAAACCCGCCGTCTGAGCACGGCTATGATGGCGGGATGGCGACGGGGAGCAGGACCGGACTTCAGTGGGAGCCTGATGTCCTCGGGGAAGGTTTCGAGAAGCTCGACCTCCCCTTGGGCCACGACGAGGAAGGGCCAGTGCATGCCACGTTGGTGCGCTTCCGGCCATCGACAGTGGGAGCCGGATCGGCGGGCCAGACCCCGGCTAACGTCGTGCTCTACATCCACGGTTGGAATGACTACTTCCTGCATACGGAGCTGGCGCGGTTCTGGGCGGAACTGGGCGTGGCCTGTTACGCCGTTGACCTGCGGAAACACGGCCGCAGCCTGCGCAAACACCATACGCCCGGGTACATCACCTCGCTCGATGATTACGATGCGGACCTGGACGCCGCCATCACAGCGTTGACGGCGGATCAAAGCCGGAGGAATGCCGCCGGCCCCCGGATCCACCTGATGGGTCATTCGACCGGCGGCTTGGTGTCTGCATTGTGGGCAGACCGGCATCCGGGACGGATCCACAGCCTGATCCTGAACAGCCCGTGGCTGGAACAGCATGGCAGTTCGCTGGTGCGCAATGCCGCTGCCTCGCTGGTGGAGCCATTGGCCAGAATGCGTCCTCAGGCCCGGCTGAAATTGCCCGAATTCGGTTCCTATTGGAGAAGCCTGAGTAACCAGGCTGATGGCGAGTGGGAGTTGATTCAGGATTGGCGCTGGGAATTCGGGTTCCCGGTCAGGGCCGGATGGGTCCGCGCGGTGATAGCGGGCCAGGCCAGGGTGGCCCTGGGGCTGAACATCGATGTCCCGGTGCTGGTGATGCTCTCGGACCGCTCGCTGGCAACTCCTGTATGGACCGAAGAGGCAAAGCGCTCCGACATCGTGCTGGACGTCAAACAAGTGGCCCGCCGTGCCCATGGACTGGGTCCCAGGGTGACTATCAACCGGGTCGAAGGGGCCATGCATGATGTGCTGCTCTCCGCCGGGCCGGTCCGCGCCGGCGCCTACGCCGATTTGCGGCAATGGGCGCGCGCCTACGTGCTGGCGGATTGGCCCTGAGCCGGTTCGGCCCTGCCCTTCTTTTTCGCCGCATCGACGGCGCCGCCATACCTGCGGTCGCGTCGGGCGAATATTTCGACCGCTTCCCACAGGGTGCGCCGGTCCACATCGGGCCACAGCGTGTCCATGAAGACCAATTCGGCGTAGGCGGCCTGCCACAGCATGAAATTGGAGGTCCGTTGCTCTCCGGAGGTGCGCAGGAACATATCGACGTCGGGCAGGTCCGGCTCATCCAGATATTTGGCGATGGTCTTCTCCGAGATACCTCCCGGGCGGATCCGGCCGGCCGCTGCATCGGCCGCCAGATGCGCGACGGCGTCGGCGATCTCGGCGCGTCCGCCGTAATTGACGCACATGTTCAGGTGGCACCGGTCATTGTCCCGGGTGCGCTCTTCGGCCGTTTCCAATTCACGGATCACCGAGCGCCACAATTTGGGGCGGCGGCCGGACCAGCGGACCCGCACTCCCCACTCGTCCAATTGGTCCCGTTGCCGCCTCAGGACGTCGCGGCTGAAGCCCATCAGGAAGCGCACTTCGTCCGGCGACCGTTTCCAGTTTTCGGTGGAGAACGCATACACGCTGACGTATTTGACCCCGATTTCGATGGCGCCGGCCATCACGTCCAGCAGGGCCGCCTCGCCTGCGCGGTGTCCCTCGATCCGGGGCAGCCCCTGGCGGTTGGCCCATCGACCGTTGCCATCCATCACGATCGCGACATGGCGGGGGACTAAGGATGCCGGAATGTCAGGCGGGACCGCGCCGGAAGGATGCGGCCACGGATCGATAGGCGGAGTCCGGCTCACACCCGCTCCACGAGTTTCATTGAACGGACCGCCCGTTCCAGATGCCATTGCAAGTACGCTGCCACCAACGTTGATGCCTCCTTGCGCTGTTGTTCCTCGGCTTTCACCGCCTGCGTCCAGTCTCCTTCCAGCAAGGCGGCCAGCAGCACGACGGTGCCTGGAGCCGGTGCTGCCGATCCGGGTGGCCGGCAATCATGGCAGGCGACACCGCCCAATGCCGGCGAGAACGCCGAATGTGGTCCGGGCGCGGAACACCTGGCGCATTCGGTGAAGCTGGGCGCCCAGCCGGCGGTGGCGAGGGCACGCAACAGGTAGGAGTCCAGAATCATTTCCGGCGGATACTCCCCCCGGCTGAGGGCGGCGAGGCCGCCGATCAGCAGCTGGTACTGCGCAGTTGCCGACTCGCTGTCGACGTCGGTCAGCCGCTCGGCGGTCTCGGTCATGGCGGCGCCGACGGTGTACCTGGAATAGTCGGCCGCGATGTCCCGCCCGTACCATCCCAGCGACACCGCCTGGGTGACGATGTCGAGGGTGCGCCCGGCCACCAGCTGCAGGTCCGCCACCATGAACGGTTCGAGCCGGGCGCCGAACTTGCTGCTGGTCCGCCGGACGCCTTTGGCCACGGCACGGATCTGCCCGTGTTTGGCGGTGAGCAGGATGATGATGCGGTCCGCCTCGCCCAGTTTATGCGTGCGCAGCACCACACCCT
Organism: Arthrobacter castelli DSM 16402; assembly: GCF_000430705.1. GTDB lineage: Bacteria > Actinomycetota > Actinomycetes > Actinomycetales > Micrococcaceae > Arthrobacter_C > Arthrobacter_C castelli. The sequence continues at coordinate 172,328 of NZ_AUMN01000002.1, read as the reverse complement.
GGTCCCTGTAGGTGCGGGAGGCGAATGACTTGGACGGCACGGTCCTATTGTCTCACTTGGACTCGTCCAGGATGGCCCGGTTGACCGCGGAGATCACGGCTTTCAGCGAAGCGATGGTGGTGTTGGCGTCCAGGCCCACGCCCCAGAGCACCCGCTCCCCTACGGCACACTCGACATACGCGGCGGCCCTGGAACTGCCCCCGCTGGTCATGGCGTGTTCCGAATAGTCAAGCACGCGCACGTCCACCCCATCGCGGCTGAGGATCTGCAGCAGGGCGTCGATCGGACCGGTGGCGATGGCGGTGCGGCGTTCCGGCACCCCGTCAATGGTCATCGAAGCCGACATCGAGGTGGCGCTGTCTCCGGTGGTCTCCGTTGTCACTGACCCGAGCGTGTAGTGGCCCCAGTGCTGGCCATCCTTGGACTCGCCGGGCAGGTATTCGTCCACGAAGGCATCCCACAGTTCGTCCCCGCTGATCTCGCCGCCGGCGGTGTCGGTGCGCCGCTGCACGACGCCGGAAAACTCAATCTGGGCGCGCCGCGGCAGGTCGAGGCCGTGCTCGGACTTGAGCAGGTAGGCGACCCCGCCCTTGCCGGACTGGGAATTGACCCGGATGACTGCCTCGTAGCTGCGGCCGAGGTCCTTGGGATCGATGGGCAGGTACGGCACTGCCCACGGAATCTCGTTGACGGTCTTGCCGGCCGCGGCTGCATCGGCCTCCATGGTGTCGAAGCCCTTCTTGATCGCATCCTGGTGCGAGCCCGAGAAAGCCGTAAAGACCAGGTCGCCGCCGTACGGAGACCGCTCCGGCACCGGCAGCTGGTTGCTGTATTCAACGGTGCGGCGGACCTCGTCGATGGAGGAGAAATCGATCTGCGGATCGATGCCCTGGCCGAAGAGGTTCAGGCCTAGGGTGACCAGGTCGACGTTGCCGGTCCGCTCGCCATTGCCGAACAGGCAGCCTTCAATCCGGTCGGCACCGGCCATGTATCCCAGCTCCGCCGCGGCGATAGCGGTGCCGCGGTCGTTGTGGGGGTGCAGGGAGAGAATCACGTTCTCGCGGTTGGTCAGATTCCGATGCATCCACTCGATGGAATCGGCGTACACGTTCGGTGTTGCCATCTCCACCGTCGCGGGCAGGTTAATGATCACCTGACGGTCCTCGGAAATCTCCAGCACATCGGTGACGGCATTGGAAATCCGGGCCGCGAACTCCAGTTCCGTGCCGGTGTATGACTCCGGCGAGTACTCATACGTGATGTGAGTGTGCTTGAGCTGCTCTTCGTATTTACGGCACAGCCGGGCCCCGGTGGTCGCGATATCGACGATTCCGTCCTGGTCCTGGCCGAACACCACCCGCCGCTGCACGATGGATGTGGAGTTATACAAGTGGACAATTGCACGGTCGGCGCCTTCGAGCGACTCAAAGGTGCGTTCGATGAGGTGTTCGCGCGCCTGCGTCAGCACCTGGATAGTGACGTCGTCGGGGATCCGGTCGCTCTCGATCAACTGGCGGACGAAATCGAAGTCCGCCTGTGAAGCGGATGGAAATCCAACTTCGATTTCCTTGTACCCCATCTTGACCAGCAGATTGAACATCTTCAATTTGCGGTCGGGACTCATCGGATCGATCAGCGCCTGGTTGCCGTCCCGCAGGTCCACGGCGCACCAGCGCGGCGCCTGCTGGATGACTTTGTCGGGCCAGGTCCGGTCCGGCAGTTCCACGGTGATCTGGTCCTGGAACGGAACGTATTTTTGGGTTGGCATTCCGGAGGGCTTTTGTGCATTACGCAATGTGTTGGCCTTTTCTTCTTCGGGTGTCAAAAGGGTTGGCCGGCAACACGAAACTCCGCAGCGAGGGATCGGCCTGTCACTTCGGCGAGTGTGTGGCCCCGCTGCGGCAGCTAAGGAGAAGCAATCCTGCGCGCACAATTTCAGCCTAGCACGGCACGTAGGATGAGAATGAAAGCTACTGTGCGAAAGGTCGTTGCAATGCAGAATTCCGGGCTCGATATGTCCACCATTGATCACCAGGTCAGGGCGCAGGATGACCTGTTCCGCCATATGAACGGACGGTGGATCGACGGAACAGAGATCCCCGATGACAGGCCTCTGGAAGGGGCCTTCACGCAACTGCGGGATGAGTCGGAAATCGCCGTGCGCCGCATCATTGAGGATGCGGCCGACGCCGGTGGCGACGCCACGGCGTTGCAGACGAAAATCGGCGACCTGTACGCCAGCTTCATGGACGAAGACCGGATTGACGCCCGCGGTGCGGCACCCGTGGCCGATGATCTGGCGGCCGTGTACGCGACGACGTCGGCCGCTGAACTGATGGCCCTGATGGGCCGGTTGGCAGCCGATGGGGTGGCGGGCCTGTACCAGTTCTATATCAATAACGACGCCGGCGATCCCACCAGGTGCGTGTTCCACCTGGTCCAGGGCGGTTTGGGGCTGCCCGACGAGTCCTACTACCGCGAGGACAAATTCGCCGGCATCCGCGACCAGTACCTGGAGCACTTGGGGCGGCTACTGCCATTGGCCGGGGTGGGCGATCCCGCGGCGCCGCAGAAGGTGCTGGAACTGGAGACCCGGATCGCATCCCACCATCTGGACAGCGTCTCGTGCCGCAATCCGCAGTTGACGTACAACCTCGTCACCGCGGCCGACCTGGCGCAGATGTCGCCCTCGCTCGAAACGTGGTTCACCGCGCTGGGCGTCGATGAAGGCCGTCGCGCCGAAGTGGTGCTGGCCCAGCCGGACTTTATCCGCGGCGCCCAGAAGCTGCTGGCCGACGTCGCACTGGAGCACTGGCAGCACTGGCTGGCCGCTCAGCTGCTGCACAGCGCCGCGCCGTTCCTTGCCGCGGAATTCGTGGCTGAGGACTTCAGTTTCTATGGTTCGGCCTTGAGCGGCACGCCCATGAACAAGGAGCGCTGGAAGCGCGGGGTGGGCCTGGTCGAAGGCGCGCTGGGCGAAGCTGTCGGGCAGCTCTACGTGGAGCGGCATTTCCCGCCGGAGCATAAGGAACGGATGGAGGAGCTCGTTGCCAATTTGCTCGAGGCGTACCGGCAAAGCATCTCCTCCTTGGAATGGATGAGCGGCGAAACGATCGGCAAAGCCCTCGATAAGCTCTCGAAGTTCAACACTAAAATCGGCTATCCGGACGCGTGGATTGACTACACGGAGCTGCATATCGAGTCAGACGATCTGCTGGGCAACGTCCGACGGTCGGCCCGGTTCGAACTGGCCCGGCAGCTGGACAAGATCGGCAAGCCCATCGACCGGCAGGAATGGCTGATCACCCCGCAGACGGTCAACGCCTACTACAACCCGACCATGAACGAGATCGTCTTTCCCGCAGCCATCCTGCAGCCGCCGTTCTTCGACGCTGATGCCGATATGGCCGCGAACTACGGCGGGATCGGAGCGGTGATCGGTCACGAGGTCGGGCATGGGTTCGATGACATGGGTTCGCAGTTCGACGGCGACGGGGTCTTGCGCAACTGGTGGAACGACGCGGACCGCGAAGCGTTCGAGGCGCTCACTGCCCGGCTGGTGGATCAATACAACGCGCTCAGTCCGCGCGAAGCCGCCGGTCACACCGTCAATGGCTCACTGACCCTGGGAGAAAACATTGGGGACTTGGGCGGGATGCTAATCAGTTATAAGGCATACCGGATTTCGTTGCAGGGCCACCCTGCCCCGGTGATTGATTCCATGAGCGGCCCGCAGCGGTTCTTCGCTTCGTGGGCGCAAGCGTGGCGGCAGAAGATCCGCCCCGAAGAAGCCGTCCGGCGGCTGACGATCGACCCGCACTCCCCCAACGAATTCCGCTGCAATGCGGTGGTGCAGAACCTGGACGAGTTTCACGAGGCATTCGACGTCGGGCCGGCTGACGAGCTCTGGCTGGACCCCGGCCAGCGGGTGCGGATCTGGTAGGCATTGCGCACGTCGGCGGATCTGCGCAGCTGCCCGTCGGGCGGAGGTGAGCCAACCGGACCACGCCCGGAACCACCGGCAGCATGGCGCAACCCCGCGCGTGCGCGGGTTTGCGCCATGCCCGGAACGCTTCGAGGTTGTCTACCCGCTGGTGCCCGCACGTGGGCGGGGTTGCGGGTGCGGCATGCTGGGTCCGTCCGGTCCGAAGCGGTCTCTGGGCCGTACCGGACAGACCCTGTGCCCTGCCGATTGGTCACTTTCTCCCGGAATTAGCCTTGACCAAAGCCCCGGATTCCCTCGGTTGGACAGGATCTGCCGCTTCGACCCGCCCGGTCGGGCACTTAGCGTCCTCTCGGCGTCGGCGTCGGCGTCGGTGGCCGGGAACGGTGAACGGCGTAACCGCGGAAAGGAAAATCCCCGGTCACTGGTCCTCAGGAACCGGAACCCTGGGAACAGACCCGGCTACGGCGATACCGAGACCGGGCGGTCCTCGGACTCCGGCCGGGCCTTGGAAGACCCGGCGCGGCGCTAGAAGCCGAGCCGCACCAGTTGTTTGGGGTCCCGCTGCCAGTCCTTGGCTATCTTGACGTGCAGGTCCAGGTAGATCCGTTCGCCCAGCAGCGCCTCGATCCCCTTGCGCGCCGCCGTGCCGACCTCACGCAGCCGCTCGCCGCGCCGGCCAATGACGATGGCTTTCTGCGATGACCGCTCGACGAACAGATTGACCCGCACATCAAGCATTTGATTGTCTTCACTGCGCCCTTCACGGGGAACGATTTCCTCGACGACGACGGCCAGTGAGTGCGGGAGCTCGTCCCGGACCCCTTCGAGCGCGGCTTCCCGGACCAGCTCGGCCACCAGCACCAGTTCGGGCTCGTCGGTCAGCTCGCCGCCCGGATACAGCGGAGGCGAGAGCGGCATTTGCTCGATGAGCACGTCGGTCACGGTGTCAACCTGGTGGCCGTCTGCGGCGGAAACGGGAACGATGTCGGTGAAGCCGTCCGCGCCGAGAGTTTCGACTCCGAGCTCCTGGACCGCCGTCAACTGCTGAGCCAGTGCTCCCCGGTGGACCAGGTCGGTCTTCGTCACCAGCGCCACCACCGGCTTGCGACGCAGGGCACCCAGCTGCTGGGCAATGTAACGGTCGCCCGGTCCAATCTTTTCGTTTGCCGGCAGGCAGAAGCCGATGGCATCCACTTCACTGAGCGTATCCGCCACCAAGTCATTGAGCCGTTGCCCGAGCAATGTGCGCGGCCGGTGCAGCCCGGGCGTATCCACCAGGATCAGCTGTCCGTCGTCGCGGTGGACTATGCCCCTGATGGTGTGGCGTGTGGTCTGGGGCTTGGCCGACGTGATGGCCACCTTGCGGCCGACTAAAGCGTTGGTCAGCGTCGACTTGCCTGCGTTGGGCCGGCCCACCAGCACGGAAAATCCCGCGCGGTACCCTTCGACTTCTGTATCAATGATCATGAGGCGTTCACCGGTTCGTTGTGGCGTCCCGGCTGCTCATCGGCGTGTGCCGGTGCCGGCTCTGGCTGGAAAACTATAATATGACTGATCCGGTTACGGCGTCCCTCCGTACGTTCAGCCCGCAGCACGATTGACTGCACCTGCGCTTCGCTGCCGACGATAGGCACCCGGCCGAGGGCCTTGCTCAGCAGGCCGCCGACGGTATCGACCTCGTCGTCATCGAGTTCACGATCGAAGATTTCCCCGAGGTCCGCGACGCTCATCCGTGCGCTGACGCGGTACTTGCCGTCACCGAGATCTTCCACTTCCGGCGCCTCGGTATCGTATTCATCAACGATTTCGCCGACGATCTCCTCGATCAGGTCCTCGAGAGTCACCAGCCCGGCGGTGCCGCCGTATTCGTCGACGACGATCGCCACGTGGGTCGATTCGTGCTGCAGCTCCGAGAGCAGGTCGGCGACCGCCTTCGATTCGGGAACATAGCGCACGCTGCGGCACAGGTCGGCAGCGACGGGCATGGCGTCGTCGTCGTTGTGCCCGTGCATAGTTGCGGCCGCATCCTTGAGGTACATCACCCCGAGAACCTGGTCGGCACTGTCACCGATGACTGGAATCCGCGAGTACCCCGAACGCAGGAAGAGCGACATGGCCTGCCGCAGCGTGGCATCCGCATCGATGCTGACGACATCCATTCGCGGGACCATCACGGAGCGCACCTTGGTGTCGCCGAGTTCAAAGACGGAATGAATCAGTTCGGCTTCACTGTCTTCGAGCATGTCCGCTTCGCTGGCGCGGGTGACCAGTTCACGGAACTGCTCCTCGGTAAAGAACACCTCCGACGTCGTCTCGCCCGGGGTGACCGTGTTGCCCAGGGCGACCAGCCAACGTGGCACCGGGCCGAGCACCAGCCGCAGCACGCGGACCAGCCAGGACGTGGAGCGCACGATCGGCGTTGAGCGGACACGGCCGAGCTGGCGGGGCGAGACGCCGACCAGCACGAACCCGACCGCTGCCATGGCAACGGTGGCAAGCAGTCCGGCCAGCCATACATTGTCGAGCAGGTCGTGCAACAGAATCGCCACGGCGACTGCTCCTGCCATTTCGAACCAGATCCGCCAGAACCTGAGGGCATGCAGATGCGCGACAGGATCGGCGAGCACGCGGCGCAACGATTTACCGCCGCGCCGCGACATCAGGTCTTCGGCTTCCTGGCGTGGAAGATAGCTGAAGGCCGCTTCCGAGGCGGTCAGCACCGCTGCGACGACGATCGACAGCAGGCACATCAGCGTCATGGTGACTGTGATCACTGCATCGTCTCCAAGGGTGCGTCCCTGCCGGTGAAGCCGGAGAGCAATTGACGCTGCAAGGCAAACATCTCACGCTTTTCTTCCGGCTCGGCGTGGTCATAACCAAGCAAGTGGAGCATCCCGTGAGTGGTTAACAGCAGCAGTTCATCGGCGGCGCTGTGACCTGCCGCCGCGGCCTGCTGTTCGGCGACGGCGGGGCACAGGACAATGTCGCCGAGCACGCCGGATTCGCCGGGGGCACCGTGCGTGCCGGGGCGCAGTTCGTCCATCGGGAAAGACAACACGTCCGTGGGGCCGGGCTCGTCCATCCATTCGATGTGGAGTCTTTCCATTGCGTCGGCGTCGACCAGGATGATGGACAGTTCCGCCTGAGGATGCACGTGCATTTGGTCCAGCACGTACCGGCCCAGCCGGCTGAGTTGCTCGTCATCGACGGCCGTGGGGGTTTCATTATTGATTTCGATGCTCATGGGTTCTACCGCGGTTTCCATCCCTGGCGCTGGCCATTGCGCCGCGACGGCGTGTCCTGGCCCCCGTTCTGCTGTGCCTCGTCCCAACGTCCATACGCAGAGACGATTTCCGAGACCAATTGGTGGCGGACGACGTCGGACGCGTCCAAGTGGCGGAAGACGACGTCGTCAATGCCCTGCAGGATCTCGGAGACAATCCGCAGGCCGGAGCGCGTGCCGCCGGGCAGGTCCACCTGGGTGACGTCGCCGGTGACAACCATTTTGGAGCCGAAGCCCAACCTGGTGAGGAACATCTTCATCTGTTCAGGCGTGGTGTTCTGCGCCTCGTCGAGGATGATGAAAGCATCGTTGAGCGTGCGCCCCCGCATGTAGGCCAGCGGAGCCACCTCGATGGTGCCCGCGGCCATCAGGCGCGGAATGGATTCCGGGTCCATCATGTCGTGCAGCGCGTCATACAACGGCCGCAGGTACGGGTCGATTTTCTCGTTCAGGGACCCGGGCAGGAAGCCCAGCCGCTCCCCCGCTTCAACGGCCGGGCGGGTGAGGATGATCCGGTTGACTTCCTTGTGCTGCAGCGCCTGCACGGCCTTGGCCATGGCCAGGTAGGTTTTGCCGGTGCCGGCCGGGCCGATGCCGAACACCACGGTATTGCGGTCGATGGCGTCGACGTATGTTTTCTGGTTGACCGTCTTGGGCCGGATGGTCCTGCCGCGGCTGGACAGGATATTCTGCGTCAGCACGTCGGCGGGGCGGCTGGAGGTCTGCTCGCGCAGCATGGTGACCAATTGCTGCAGCAGTTCGGGAGTTATATTCGTCTGTTTGGCGGCCAGCACCCGGATCTCTTCTATCAGCTTGACGATTCTGTCCACTTCAGCACCGGGCCCGCTGATGGAAACCTCATTGCCCCGCACGTGGATCGTCACGTTGTGGAAGGAAGCTTCGATGAACCGGAGTGCCTCGTCCTGGGCACCAAGCGAGGAGACCATCTGTTCTGTCGAGTCGAACGAAATCACTTCCGTCGACACCCCGGTCGGGCCGGAATCGACTGGATATTCGGTCATATGAGCGGCCGTTTTCACGGCCTTGATCTCCCCTTACTCAAATTAATCTTCCAATGCCTCTTTAATGGTACGGCACGTTGCAATATTGCGCCCACAGCGGACATCGGCCACTGCCCGACCGGCCGCGGCGATCGTCATAAGGTCTCAGGAGAATATCAATCCGGTCTCAGTCCGATTGAGTCTTGAAAATAACCGGTCTGCTGGGGTGCCCCCTGTGCCAAGCTTGATAAAGAGCACGGGACAGCCGTGCCTGGACGGCATTCACACACGAAAAGAACGGCAGAACGATTAGCGGATTACGACGGGCGCGTGGGGGCGGCATCGGGTCAGTGAGCGGCTTCCACGGGTGGCTGGCGGCGCTGACGGTGGCCTCCCTGCTGCTGGTGGGTTGCACGGCGGAGCGGGTTGGCCCTGCCATGGAAACGTCGATGCCTGTTCCGACGACGATGGAAGCGCCCGATGCGGCCGCCCAGTCGTCGGCGCTGACCAATGTGCCGCTGGAATCGGCCGAGACAGCGGCGCAGACGCCGGTCTACTGGCTGGGTGAAAGCGGCCGCAGCGTGTACCTCTACCGCGAGTTCCGGGAGGTGGAGCACCAAGGTGATCCGATTACCACCGCGATCTCTGCCATGACCACTGCGCAACCGCTGGACGACGACTATTTCAACCCGTGGCAGCCGGCTTCGTCGGTCGCCGCTTCTGTTTCGACGGACGGTGTCATCACCGTCGATATGTCCGCCGATGCCTTTGCCCGCCCCCTGGACGCCGGAATGGCGCGGCGGGCGGTCCAGCAATTGGTCTATACGGCCACCGCGGCTGCGGCAAGCTCGGGGCTGACTTCACAGGACGAGCAGATCCAAGTGGTCATCCTGGTCGATGGTCATACCGGATATCGCGCGTTCGACCACGTCACACTGGGCGAGCCAATGGTGCGGGACGCGTCGTTGGCGGCTCCAGTATGGGTGATCGATCCTCAGGATGGAACCGTATTCAAAGGAAACAAGGTCACGATCAAAGGACGCGGAGTGGCACGGGACAATATCCTGGGGTGGGAGATAACCGCCGTCGGCGCGTCCGTCGCCCGTGAGGTGTCCCGGCCGATGACTGGTTCAGTGAAACTGGGGCCCGACGGCGCCGGCCCTTTCACCTTCTCGGTGACCTTGCCGAAGGGCAGTTATGAACTGCGGGTCTTCCAGGGGGATCCCGGCGCTTCACGGAGCCAGCAGCGGTTCGTCGACTCGAAAGACTTTGCGGTGGCGGCCGGACCTCCTAGTTCCACCGCTCCAGCAGATGGTTAATCACTGCGGTGGCGGCCGGACCGGCGGTGGAGGAACGCAGCACATGGCCTCCCAACTGCAACGGCCTGGCGCCTGCGGCCGTTAACGCATCGATCTCGTGGCTGCTGATGCCGCCCTCGGGGCCCACCACCAGCAGAATCCTGCCCGGAGACCCGGCTGACGGGAGCGCATCCCGCAGAGCGGTGATGCCGCTGGCGGCGGACTCATGCAGAATGAGTGCCAGGTCCGCGCGTTCACACAGAGCCGCTAACGCGGCGAGATGAACCGGATCACCCAGCTGCGGGATGCGTGCCCGCCGTGACTGCTTGGCGGCCGACCGGACGGAGGCTTCCCATTTGCTGCGTCCCTTGGCCGCCTTCTCAGCTTTCCACCGTACGATAGATCGTTCGGCCTGCCATGGAACGATACCGTCCACACCCAGTTCGGTGGCGGCCTCGATAGCCATTTCATCGCGTCCGCCCTTTGCCAGCGCCTGAACGAGGATGAGCTCGTGGACGTTGGCGGGCTCATCCTCGACCGATTCCACCAGCAGCTGAAGGCCCCCGGGCGTTGCTTCATCAACCGTGCATGAGGCACGCCGCCCCGCGCCGTCAACCACATCGATCGGTTCGCCCACAGCGAGTCGCCGCACGGTGCGGGCGTGATGACCCTCGGAACCGCCAAGGGTCAACAATGCTCCCGGCTGGAGCCCGGTCAGCTGGCCGGGCTCGGCGAAGAAGACGGGCTCGGTCATCCTAGAGGTTGCCGAGGCGGTCCCGGAGCCGGGCGAACATTCCGCTGCCACTGGAGACGAGCTTGCCGTCGCTGTACTGCTCTCCACGCGCCGAGGCGAGCTGGCGTAGCAGTTCCTCCTGTTCACTGTCGAGCTTGGTGGGGGTCTCCACGTGGAGGTGGACCTTCAGGTCTCCCCTGCCGTATCCGCGCAGGTGGGTCACGCCCAGTCCCCGCAGGGTGATAACTTCACCGGACTGGGTGCCTGGCTTGATGGTGAGTTCGCGTTCGCCGTCGAAGGTGTCCAGGTTGATGTCGGTCCCCAACGTGGCGGCGGTCATCGGAACGCTGATGGTGGCGTGCAGGTCGTCGCCGTCGCGAACGAAGTTCTGTTCACTCTCGACCTTGATTTCCACGTACAGATCGCCGCTGGGCCCTCCGGCGACTCCGGCTTCGCCCTGCTGGCCGAGCTGGATACGGGTTCCGGTGGCCACGCCCGCGGGTACTTTGACAGTCAAGGTGCGACGGTTGCGGACCCGTCCTTCACCGGAACATTCGTGGCAAGGGTCGGTGATGACGCTGCCGAAGCCCTGGCACGATCCGCACGGCGCCGTCGTCATCACCTGGCCGAGGATGGAACGCACGGCGCGCTGGACCTGGCCGGAGCCTCCACAAATATCGCAGGTCTTCGGCGATGTTCCGGGGCGGCTGCAGCTGCCGTCGCAGGTGGGGCAGACGACGGCGGTGTCCACCTCGATCTTCTTGTTCACGCCGAAGACGGCATCGCGCAAGCTGATGGGCACTGTGATCAGTGCGTCCTGGCCGCGGCGCATCCGCGAGGCGGGACCGCCGCCACCTCCGGCGCCGCCGCCGAAGAACGTCTCGAAGATGTCCTGGAAGGCGAAGCCTTGGCCGGAGAAACCGCTGCCGAATCCGTTGTCGGTGCCGTTTTCATTGCCGGTGGTGTCATACACCCGGCGCTTCTGCGGATCCGAGAGGATGTCGTAGGCATGGCCGACGCGTTTGAACTGGTCGGCCGCGTCGGGGCCCGGATTAACGTCCGGGTGCAGCTTGCGCGCCAGCTTGCGGTATGCCTTCTTGATCTCCTCGGCGCTGGCGTCCTGGGACACACCCAGTGCTTCGTAGTGGTTGCTCAACTCTCTGATCTCTTCCTGTATTGCTGGACAGCGGCCGGCGTAATGCTCCGCTCACTGTCATGGAAAGTTCTTCGACACCTCAGCCGGCCAGAATTCTGGACAGGTAGCGTGCGACCGCGCGTACCGCCGCTATCGTGGTGGGATAATCCATCCTCGTCGGTCCCAGCACGCCGATCTTGGCCAATTCGTCCGGTCCGTAGCCGGTGGCGACCACGGAGGCTTCAGTGAGCCCGCCGTACCGGTTTTCATGTCCTATCCGTACGGACACTCCCCGTGCGTCCTGTTCCATTTCGGTCAGCAGACGCATCATCACAACCTGCTCCTCCAAGGCCTCAAGAACGGGGCCGATGGAGAGTGGGAAATCTCCCGTCGAGCGGGCCAGATTGGCTGTACCTGCCAAGACCATTCTATCTTCACGGCCGATTCCCGCCAGTTGCTCCAGGGCATTGCCCAGTATAGCCGCCACAGCCCGGTCCTGTGGAGGCGCCGACGTCACCGCGGTGGTCAGCAATTCCGGCAATCGACTCAGCAGGGCGCCACTCGTGGAGGCCAGGAACGCGGCGCGCACGTGCTGGAGTGCGTCCTCGGTCGTTTCCTCGGGCAAGGTCACCATCCGTTGCTCCACCTTGCCCGTGGTGACGATCATCACCACCAGCACCTGGCGCGGGGCCAGCAGCACCAGCTCAATATGCCTCACTGCCGCGCTGGTCAGTTGCGGGTACTGGACGACGGCGACCTGATTGGTCAACTGGGACAACAGCCGCACAGTGCGGTCGAGTACATCATCGAGGTCGTCGGCCTGGTCGAGGAAGGTGTGGATCGCACGACGTTCGGCTGCGGACAAGGGCTTCACGGCCGAGATCCGGTCCACGAACATCCGATATCCCTTGTCGGTCGGGATGCGTCCGGCACTGGTGTGCGGGGCAGCGATCAGCCCCTCCTCTTCCAGCGCAGCCATGTCATTGCGGATGGTGGCGGAGGATACACCGAGGTGATGGCGGTCGACCAGCGCTTTTGACCCGACGGGTTCGCGCGAGTGGACGTAGTCCTCAACGATGGCCCGCAGCACTTCCAGCTGTCGTGGTTCGCTCACGCTTCACCTCCTGATCCCGCATTGCGCCGGCGATGCGGATAATCGCCCGACGGGGTTCCGCACTCAACATAGCTATTTAGCACTCAACATGCCCAAGTGCTAAGTCTAGTACGTTCAACCGGCGTTGCTAACATGGGTACGCCCTCGGCTTATTCCATCATTGTTCGTGCCGGCCCGTGCCGGAAGGCAATTCGAAAGAAGGTTGTGCATGTATGAATGGGGTCCCCAGGAGCTGGCCGCCGAGCCGAAACGGCAAGCCGCCCCCGAAGTTGCTGCCGAGCCCGGGGTGGTGCTTGAAGATGCCCAGACCGGCTGGGTGGGCGCGGTGGTCCGGGTGGAAAAGTCCGGAGGATTGCACGTTGTGGCTCTGGAGGACCGCCGGGGCAAAGTCCGTTCCTTCGGCCTCGGGTACGGCTTTATGATCGATGGACGTGCCGTGAAGGTGGTTGCCCCTGCTGCTGCCGCTTCAGATCGGTCCGCACGTGCGGCGCGTCCCGCACGCACCGCGTCCGGATCGGTGCGCCTGGAAGGGACGCGCGCCCGCACTGCACGGGCCAGCCGGATCTGGGTGGAGGGCAAGCATGATGCCGAACTCGTGGAAAAGGTGTGGGGCGACGACCTGCGGGTGGAAGGCATTGTCGTCGAACCATTGGGTGGTATCGATGACTTGGCCGGTGCCGTGAAGACGTTCTCACCGGGGCCGCAGCGGCGGCTCGGCGTACTGGTGGACCATTTGGTGTCGGGCAGTAAAGAGTCGGCCATCGCCAAACAAACCATGGCCTTGCGAGGAGCGCCGTCGAATGTCCTCATTGTGGGCCACCCCTATGTGGATGTCTGGCAGGCGGTCAAACCATCGGCACTCGGCCTTCGCCAATGGCCTCACGTGCCGCGCGGCCAGGACTGGAAAACCGGAGTCCTCAAGGGGCTGGGATGGCCGCATCAAGACCAGCACTCCGCGGCCCGCGGCTGGCAACGGATCCTTGCTGCCGTCAACAGTTATGCGGATTTGGAACCGTCGTTGCTGGGCCGGGTCGAGGAGGTCATCGACTTCCTGACCGCCACGCCCGAGGCTGCCCCGGATTGATCGGAGGGCCGCCGTGGCCCACAATGGTGCCTAAGCACTCCGGCAGGCAGTAGATTTGAACGACTGAATGACTTGAACGACACTGCACCCGCCGGATGGTCCAGTGTCCTACCGAACTCGAGGAACAGGTTCACGTGGCAGATTCCCCTGGGCGCGACGAGCAGCCCCGGCCGGATGGGCAGCATGGGACACCACAGCCCCGGCCGCCGGCCGGTGGCAGTGATCAGCGCGGCCCCTCTCCTTATCAAGGTATGTCTGCCGACGCGCAGTCGCTGACCTCGGCCGAGGACCGGCAATGGGCCACGATTGCCCATTTCGGCGGAATCCTCGGATGCGTACCGTCACTGATCATCTACTTGGTGTTGCGGGACCGCGGCCCGTTCACGGCACAGGAATCCAAAGAGGCGCTGAATTTCACCCTGCCGCCGACGGTGCTCGCGCTGTTCCTCTATCTGTTGGCACTGATTGACCCCATCAGTTCGGTCTGCGCAGTGCTGGCTGTGCTGATCTGGATTGCCTTGACGGTCTTCTCGGTCAGGGCCGGGGTGCGTGTCAACAAGGGCGAACCGTACCGCTACCCCGTCAACCTGCGCCTGATCCACTGACCCGGCGATGCCGGCCGCGCTTGGCTGGGCTGGCTGCGCCTGGTTGGGCAGGCTGCTGCCGAGCCGTTAGCCCGGCAGCAGCCTGCGCACCACGCCGTCGGCCAGTAACCGTCCTCTGAGAGTCAGCACCACGGTGCCGCCGAAGGCAGCACTTGGCTCAATCAGCCCCTCTGCGATCAGTGGCGCTATCTGCGATCTTCCCGCGCCGCCCAGGGCCTCGATGGCGAGTCCCTCGCGCAGCCGGGTGCGCAGCATCACATGTTCCATGTGGGTGGCTGTTGCGTCGAGTGTTTCGCGGCCGGCTGCCGGCGACCGTCCTGACTTGAGCCGGTTTGCATACGGAACCGGGTGCTTGGTGTTCCACCAGCGCACACCACCGACATGGGAATGGGCGCCGGGGCCTATCCCCCACCAATCGTCGCCCCGCCAGTAGGCCAGATTATGTTGGCACGCCTGCTGCGGGGTCCGGCTCCAATTGCTGACCTCGTACCAGTGCATTCCGTGTGCTTCCATCAATCGCTCGGCCGCCAGGTATTTGTCGGCGTGGTCGTCGTCGTCAATGGGCGGCACCTCGCCGCGGCGCATCCGGGCGGCAAGTTTCGTGCCATCTTCGATGATCAGCGAATAGGCGGAGACATGGTCGGGTCCGTAGCTCAGCGCTGCGGACAGCGACTCTTCCCAGTCATTAATGGATTCGCCCGGGGTGCCGTAGATCAGGTCAATGCTGACAGCGAGTCCGGCATCGCGCGCCCAGCGGACCGCTTGCGGCACCCGTTCGGGAGCGTGGGTGCGGTCGAGGACCTGGAGCACGTGCGGTACCGCCGACTGCATACCGAACGACACCCGGGTGAAACCGGCGTCGGCCAACTGCTGCAGGGACGCCGGGGTGACCGAATCCGGGTTCGCCTCGGTGGTGATTTCAGCGTCCGCAGCCAGCGGCCACAATGTGGCGGCGTGGCGCAGCAGGGCAGCGAGATCGTCCGCGGGCAGCAGGGTTGGCGTGCCGCCGCCGAAGAATACGGTCTTCAGCTGGCGTTGGGGCAGCCCCGACCCTGTCAGCACGCCGGCGGCAAGATCCAGTTCGGCCATCGCTGTGGCTGCGTATTCGTCCTGCGACGCGCCGGGGCCAAGTTCGGTGGCGGTGTAGGTGTTGAAATCGCAGTAACCGCAGCGTACCGCGCAGAACGGTATATGGATGTACAGGCCGAAGTTGCGTCCGGCAGCGCCCTGGCGGACCTGTGCAGGGAGCATGCCGTCGTCCGGGGCAGGATCCCCCTCGGGAAGTGTCGAGGGCATTACCGGCACCTGCCCCCGTCAATGGGCTGGTTCACTTCTTGGTTTTGTCTTTCGACGATTCCGATGATAAGGCGGCGATGAAGGCTTCCTGCGGCACTTCGACGCGGCCGACCATCTTCATCCGCTTCTTGCCTTCCTTCTGCTTCTCCAACAGCTTCCGTTTACGCGAGATGTCGCCGCCGTAGCATTTGGCCAGCACGTCCTTGCGGATGGCGCGGATGTTTTCCCGGGCAATGATCCGCGAGCCAATGGCTGCCTGAATCGGGACCTCGTATTGCTGCCGTGGAATCAGTTCACGCAGTTTCGACGTCATCAGCGTGCCATAGGAGTATGCCTTGTCCCGGTGGGTGATCGCGCTGAATGCGTCGACCTGGTCGCCTTGCAGCAGGATGTCGACCTTGACCAGGTCGGCGGCCTGGTCCCCGTCGGCCTTCCACTCCAGCGAGGCATAACCGCGGGTCTTGGATTTGAGCTGGTCGAAGAAGTCGAACACGATCTCGGCCAGCGGCATCCGGTAATTCAGTTCGACCCGTTCTTCCGACAGGTAGTCCATCCCATGCATGGTGCCCCGCCGACTCTGGCACAACTCCATAATGGCCCCGACGAATTCGTTTGGAGCAAGGACAGTGGCTGAGACCATTGGTTCGCGCACTTCGAGGATCTTGCCGGCGGGGAACTCACTGGGGTTGGTTACTTCGAACTGCTCGTTGTCCTCCATGGTCACCTCGTAGACCACGTTGGGGGCCGTGGCAATCAGCGAGATATTCGATTCGCGCTCCAGCCGTTCACGGATGATTTCCAAGTGCAGCAGTCCCAGGAAGCCCACGCGGAACCCGAACCCGAGGGCGACGGAGGTCTCGGGTTCGTAGACGAGTGCCGCGTCGTTGAGCTTCAGCTTGTCCAGCGCATCCCGCAGCACGGGATAGTCGGCCCCGTCGAGCGGGTAGAGACCGGAGAACACCATAGGCTTGGGCTCCTGGTACCCGCTCAGCTGGTGTTCGGCAGGCTTGGCCAGGTTGGTGACGGTATCGCCCACCTTGGACTGGCGGACGTCCTTCACGCCGGTGATCAGATAGCCAACTTCGCCGACGCCGAGCCCGTCTGTCGGCGCCGGCTCCGGGGAACTGACCCCGATCTCCAGCAATTCATGACTTGCCTTGGTGGACATCATCTGGATTCGCTCGCGTGGATGGAGTTTCCCGTCGACGACGCGCACATACGTGACCACGCCGCGGTACGTGTCGTAGACCGAGTCGAAAATCATCGCCCGTGCGGCAGCGACGGGGTCTCCCACCGGTGCGGGGATTTCGGCAACGATCCTGTCCAGCAATTTGTCGACTCCGGCGCCGGTCTTACCGGAGACACGGAGCACGTCGTCGGGGTCTCCGCCAATCAAATGCGCCAGTTCCTCGGCATACTTGTCCGGCTGGGCAGCAGGCAAGTCGATCTTGTTCAAGACCGGGATAATCGCCAGATCGTTCTCCATGGCCAGGTAGAGGTTGGCCAGGGTTTGCGCCTCGATCCCCTGGGCCGCGTCGACCAGCAGCACCGCCCCCTCACCGGCGGCCAGCGAACGGGAGACTTCGTAGGTGAAGTCAACGTGGCCGGGCGTATCGATCATGTTCAAGGCGTAGCTGGTTCCGTCTGCTTCCCACGGCATCCGCACGGCCTGGGACTTGATGGTGATGCCACGCTCACGCTCGAGGTCCATCCGGTCCAGGTACTGGGCACGCATGGTGCGGTCCTCCACCACGCCGGTGAGCTGCAGCATTCGGTCGGCAAGCGTTGACTTCCCATGATCGATATGGGCGATGATGGAGAAGTTCCTCAAGACCGCCGGATCCGTGGCGGCGGGCACCGGAGCAGTGCGGGCCAAGGGAGTCACTCAGTGTGTCCTTACGTCGACGAAAGCAGATACTTGTCTTAAGTGTCCCATGTTCCCGGTCCTATTGCTCCGCCGCTGGTGCCCTGGCCCGGAACCGGCGCGCGCAACTACTCGTGTCAGCGGCGATTCTGATAGGCTGTATAGCTGTGTGTCCGCGCTTGGTCGTCGGGCACGGAAAGCTGGATGCCGCCGGTATCCCCACGCCGCGCCAGTCCTCCAGCTTGAATGCCCTCACTGACCCAACACCGCCTGACAAAAGAGAGTTTATCCGTGGCAAACATCAAGTCCCAGAAGAAGCGCGTTCTCACCAATGAGAAGGCGCGCCAGCGCAACAATGCGGTCAAGGCTGAGCTGCGCACCGCAATCCGCAGTGTGAATTCCGCTGTCAAGTCTGCTGACAAGGAGTCCGCCGGGACCGCGCTTACCGCTGCCAGCCGCAAGCTGGATAAGGCCGTCAGCAAGGGCGTAATCCACAAGAACAATGCGGCCAACCGCAAGTCGGCTATCGCCCGTAAGGTCGGCAGCCTCTAAGGTGGAGCACCCTCAGGATCTTTATCTATGGTCGGCGCCAAAGGCGCCGGCCATAGGTGTTTAAACCGCGGTTGTTCCAGGTTTGTTCAAGCAACAGTAGTTTGAGCAGCGTTCCGGACGGCTCGGCGGTCATGGCCGCCGGTTCACCGATGTGGCAATGATCGTGACGGCACGTTCCAGCGCGTACACCGGATCCCGTGCGGCGCCTTTGACCTGGACGTCGGCGTCGGCAGTGACCCGGACCGCGCGGGTCAGTGCTTCAGGGGTCCAGCCGGAACCGTCCCTCTTGGCGTTGTCGACCTGCCAGGGTGCCATGCCGAACTCGCGTGCCAATTGTGCGGATGAACCGCGGGCACCTGCAACCTTTGCCACAGTCCTGAGCTTCATCGCCAGAGCCGCCACCAGCGGAACCGGGTCCACTCCGGTCGCCAGTGCATGACGCAACGTTGACAAGGCAAGGGAACCGCGCCCGGCCAGGGCCGCATCCGCGACCTTGAAGGCAGTTGCCTCAACTCTTCCGCCGTAATAGCGTTCGACGACATCCGGACCAACCGTCCCCTCCGTGTCGGAGAGCAACTGTGAGCATGCGGCCGCCAGTTCGGACAGACTGGATCCCACGGCGGCAACCAGGGCCTGGGCACCGCCTGGTTCGATACTTCGTCGGGCATCCCGGAACTCGCGATTAACGAATTCGACCTTCTCGGCGTCCTTCTTCAACGGCTGGCACTCAACCACAGGGGCTCCGCCGGCCTTGATGGCGTCGAGGAGTTTCTTGCCCCGCGCCCCGCCGTCATGGTGCAGCACCACTGTCACGTCCGGCACAGTCGAAGACAGGTATGTGGTGGCGTCGGTGAGAAAATCCTCGTTCATGGACGACAGGCCTGAGACTTCAATCAGCTTGGCCTCGCCGAATAGTGATGGGCTGGCTGCCAGCTCCAACTGGCCCGCTGCGTACTCGGATGCGTCCAGGGAGGTACGTTCCACGTCCGGCTCGGTCTGCCGCAATTGATGACGGATCCGTTCCATCGCCCGGATGGCCAGAAACTCCTCGCCACCGGTGATGAGGACAACCGGCGCGGGCTCGATGGCGCGCCAGGAGACCACGTTGCCAGCTGTCCTGGTGGCCCGCGTGCTGCCGGCTGCCGGAGTCACCGTAGTCCCGCTGTTCGAGGGGCGGGATATCCAGAAACGGTCATGGTTTCAACCCTACCTTTCCGACCAGGTGAGCAATGTACCGGCCTGCTTGCCAACATAGATCCGCCCGTCCCTGTCGGTGCGGCGGATCTCGCTGCCCACCTGCCGCAGCGCCGCAATGATGCCGTCGGAAGGATGTCCGTATTCGTTCCCCGCTCCCACTGAAATCAGCGCCAGCTCAGGCGTCAGCGCCCTGATGAAGCCTGTCCCGCCATTGGCGGCGCCGTGGTGGGCCACTTTCAGCACGTCCACGCTTTCCCGGCTCAGAGCCCCCGGGATCGGTTGTTGGCCCGAGGTGGCCAGCAGTCGGCGTGCACCATCGCGCTCCAAGTCACCCGTCAGCAGCAGCGATAAGGGGCCGCCCCGCTGCTGCTCCACGGTGACCCACATGACGATGCTGGAATTGTTCGCCGACGCCGCTTCGTTTCCGGCCGCGGGCCACAAGGTGCTCCACTGGACGGCACCCGCGTGGCCCGTGGCGCCCCGGCGGGCATCGGAAATATCCACGTCATGCTCCTCCAGCAGGTCAATCGTGTGGCCCGGCCCGCCGGCTGCCGACGATATCAGTGCCCGTTCGACCTCCCGTCCGGCCAGTACCCCTGCCACACCGCCGGTGTGGTCGGCGTGCATATGGGTCAGCACCAACAGCGGCACGGTGGATATGGACAGCCCGTCCAGGCACTGGTTCATGGCTGCGGGCTCCGGGCCGGTATCGACCACGATGGCCGAATGCTCATCCGTGCGGACCACCAAGCCATCGCCCTGGCCGACGTCACAGGCCACGATCGACCAGTCCGTTGGCGCACCGCCCGGTGGCGCGCTGTGAACGAACCATACTGCTGCCGCACCGAGTACGCCGCCGGGGATCAAGGCGGCCACGGGCAACGGCAGAGCCGCACGGCACCACCGATACACCGTGGAGGCGTACACACGGAGCCGGACCGGATGCGCCAACAGCCACAATGTCGCCATTGACGTCAGGGACAGCACGGCCATCAGGGTCGCCCCGGCGGCACCGCACGGCCATGGCGCCACGGCCCCCGGCGCGGAACTGAAGAAATGTGCCACGGCCCCCACCCAGGACGCTCCCGCGCCGGCAATCGCGAGCAGCACGGGCACCAAGGGCGGACACAGCAGCATAGCCAGCACACAGCACATTCCCGCGATCGTGATCAGGGGGATGAGAGGGGCCACCAGCACATTGGCCACTACCGAATACGTGGTCAGCTGAGGCTGCAGCAGCACAATCACCGGAGCGCAGAATGCCTGGGCGGCAATCGGAACTGCCACCGCCTGCGCAGCCCACAACGGCATCCAGCGGGACAGCCAGTGGGCGCAGGCTGGCCCGAAGACGATCAGCCCGCCGGTGGCCAGCACCGAAAGAATGAATGCATAGCTGCCGCTCAACCACGGATCGACGGCGAGCAGCACTATGACTGCAAGGCACAGTAAGGTTGGCGACTTCCGTCCCCGCCCGCTGATCACTGCGGCCACACCTATTGTTCCCATCACCGCTGCCCGCAATACGCTGGGTTCGGGCCGGACCAGCAGGACGAAACCGGCCAGTGCGGCCAGCGCAGCGGCGGCCGACAACCACCTGGGCAGCCGGGCAGCGCATCCGCAGAGAAAGACCGTGCCGATGACGATGGCACAGTTGGCCCCGCTGACGGCAGTCAAATGAGTCAGACCGGTTCGTCGCATAGCAGTTTCCAAGCCGGTTCCCAGGTTTCCGCGGTCCCCCAGCACCATGCCTGGCAGCAGCTGCGCCGCGTTGGAAGGCAGCTCCCGGGACTGTTGCCGGAACGCGCTGCGGACCGCTGCGCTGTACTGCAGCCACGGCCCGGCCTGTCCCAGCACCTGCGGTGCTGTCTTGGCGAACAACAGGGCGTCAATGTCATCTCCGCGCCCGGTAGCGCGCAGGTCACCGGCCGTTTCCACGCGTTGGCCCGTTTCGAGCTGTTCCCAACGTTCTGAAGCGATAATCAGGACCGGCGTGGCCGCCGTGAACTCGACCCCCTGGCTCGTTGCCCGTTGCAACGTGGCCTCCACCAGGTATCGATCCGCCCCGGTGTATTTGTCGGCCGTATCGCTGAGCCGAGGATCCGAGGTGAGCTTTGCCACCGCACCTATCGTCGCCCCGTTGGCGATGGCGGCGTCAACGGGGCCCGCCTGGCGCTCGGCGATGTTCGCGGCGGCCGACAATGAGACCATCGACAGAATCAGCAATGGCACCGGTAGCGGGACCAGTACCTGCGGCCACGCCCATCTGCGGGCACAAAGCAGGATCACGACGGCGATGAGCAGTGCCGTCCCGCCGATGGCATAGCCCGTCGAAGGCGGCAGCCGGATCGTGGTGGCCGCGGCGGCCCAACCCGTCAGCGCCGCCGGCAGCAGACGCAGATCCCAACTGCGCGCCGGCAACTCGCCGGGATCGGCGTTGGCGATGGCGTTCTTGAGCCGGCTGAGGCGGTCCCAAGGACGCCAATGACGTTCCCGGACACAGTGCATCGGTCGTTGGGGCGGACTTGAAATCAGCGTTGGTGAAGGCTGTTCCGCCTGGCCCCCTCCAGGCTCTCCAGCCTCGCCAGTGCGCTCCCGCTGTTCCGCACCATCCTTCGGGTACGGGCGTTCGGCGGCCGCTACGGCGGCTTCCACGAAGGGTTTCCACCGCGAATCAGAGACCATGCGACACGGTCACGAGCCCGGTGAGGGTGGCCATCATCTTCTCGCCGATTCCGGATACTGCATCAAGTTCGGCCACCGACCCGAAGGCGCCATGTTCCTTCCGCCAGTCAACGATGCGCCCGGAGAGTACCGGCCCCACACCCGGCAAGGTGCTCAGTTCGGTTTCATCAGCCGTATTGATATTGACCACCGGCGTGGGCTCGGCACCGGATTCTGCGTTGCCTGACGCCTCGGACACCGATCCGGAGCCTGTGGCCGGTTCGGACCCTGAAGCAGCCGTCCCATTGGCCGGCACTTCGCCCCGTTCGGGCACATACAACTGTTGGCCGTCCTGCACCGGGGCCGCCAGGTTTATGGCGCCCAGCTGCGCCTTGTTCCGGGGGCCGCCGGCGGCGGTGACGGCTTCGTGGACCCGGCTGCCCTGCTCCAGTGTGACAATGCCCGGGTCCTTCACGGCCCCGGCCACGTGCACGACCAGCTTGTCCCCCTGTTCACCGGCGGACCCCGCTGTGGCCGTTGGCCGGCCTCCGGCGACAGCGGCTCCGGTCTTTCGTTTGCGCTCTGATTGTCCGGCCGTTCCGCCGCTGTTCCCGACGCCGCTGCTTTCGCTGCCGCCGCTGTCGCTGTTCCCGATACCGCCGCCGGTGCTGCCGCCGCTGTCATCCTGCCCGCCCGGGGCACCGGCCGCGGCCGCGGCGCCCCCGGCGGTGGCGATCTTCGTCACTGTGCGTTCGGGCTCCGCGAATGCCCCCGTCAACCACAACATGGCAATCATTCCGGCGACCAGCCCGACAGCAACCCAGGCCGCTGCCCGCCCGACCCACCATCGAGTGCGGCTGCCGGACGCCATGGGTTCGTGTTGGTGCCCGACATCCTGATACCTGGACCGGGACGTCCGCCGCGTCATCCATTCATGCTTGCCCATAGCTTCACGCTAGGAACCCGGGCCGTCAGCCGGAACCGAGCTGCTGCCCCATGTGGACTGCGCCGGATCAAGGTTCGGTTGTGGAGGAGGTGTCTGTGGCGGGGCCGGGCACCACCACCCCCAGCGTGCCCAGACCGGTGTGAGCGGCAAGCACCGCCGGAAGCGTTGTCAGCTGCCCGCCGTCGGCGGCTCCACTGCGCAGTCCCAGTCTGATGGAAAGTTCCTGGGCCGGTTGCCGGTTATCAAAGTGGTGCACCGCCCATCGGGCTGCGTCGTTGGATCCGGACGCAGCCAGGGCCAGTTCCTCGAGCCGGCTCACGGCCTTCGCCGTTGACCTGACCCGTTCGACCGGAACCACCGTTCCGTCACGGAGCCCGAGAATCGGTTTGATGGACAGCACAGTTCCCAGCCAGGAGGCCGCCGCTCCGACCCTCCCGCCACGGCGCAGTTGTTCCAGTGAGGGAACGTAAAAGTAGACCGAACACGCTCCGCACGCCTGCCTTGCGGCCGCCGCTGCCGCCTCCATCGTGCCTGAGGCTTCAGCCACGGCGAGCGCCGCCTGCACCCCGTACCCCTGGGCCATGCCGACGGTCCGTGAGTCGATCACATTGACCGGCACCGGGGCGGTCGAGGCGGCCAGCCGGGCCGTATCGGCGGTACCGGACAGCGATGCCGAGATATGCACGGACACGATGCCGGTGATCCCCTTCGCGGCAAGCTCGCCATAGATCCGGCTGAACTGTCCCGGGGACGGTCGCGACGTCCGGACCGGGCTGCCGGCTTCGAGCGCTGCGCGCAGGGCGTCGCGGAGGTCGTCAACGCCTTCATCGAAAATATCGCCGTCGACCATCACCGGCATGGGCACCACCGCGAACCTGCCGCGGGCGGCAGCGTCCCGCACCCAGGAAGCCGGCAGTGCCGCCGCGGAGTCCGTGACCACCGCAATGCGGCCGGTGTCATCCGGCATGGGCCCGGTTGGCATCATGGCTCAGCGTCTGCAGGGTGGCTCGGTGCGGCTGCGTGCGGCTGCGTGCGGCTACGCCGGGACGATATTGACGAGCTTGGGAGCGCGTATGATCACCTTGCGGATCTGCCGCCCGTCCAGGCTGCGGCTCACGGCCTCGGACTCCAGCGCCAGCGCCTGCAACTCGGCTTCGCCGATATCGGCCGGAACCTGCAAGCGGTCACGGACCTTGCCCTGGACCTGGACCACCGCGGTGATGGTCTCGCGCACCAGCAGCTGTTCGTCGACCCGGGGCCAGCCGGCCGTGACCACTGACGCTTCCCTGCCGAGTTTCGCCCACAGGTCCTCCGCGGTGTAGGGCGCGAAGAGGCTCAGCAGCACGGCGACGGCTTCGGCGGCCTCGCGGACCGCGGGATCGGCTGGTCCGGGGCCGCTGTCGATGGCCTTGCGGGTGGCGTTGACCAGTTCCATGGCCCTGGCCACCACCACGTTGAACTTGTGGCTGTTGATCAGCTCGGCAGCCTCGTTCACCGTCCGGTGGACGGTGGCACGCAGTTCTGTATCCCCGCTGGCGCGGTCGACGTCGACGGCGCTGGTCACGTCCTGGCCGAGGCGCCAGGCGCGGGCCAGGAACCGGGCGGAGGCGGACGGGGAAACATCCGCCCAGTCCACGTCGTCTTCGGGCGGCGAGGCGAAAATCATGGTCAACCGGACGGCGTCGACGCCGTATGCGTCCAGCTGCTCCCCCAGGTCCACGCCGTTGCCCAGGGACTTGCTCATGGCCTTGCCGCCATTAATCACCTGCCCCTGGTTCAGCAACGCGCTGAAGGGTTCGTTGAACTGCACCAGTCCCATGTCCTGGAGCACCTTGGTGAAGAAGCGGCTGTACAACAGGTGCAGAATCGCATGTTCGACGCCGCCGACATATTGGGCCACCGGCATCCACTGGTTCACTGCATCGACGTCGAACGGGCCGTCGGCGAAGTGCGGCGATGCGAAGCGCAGGAAATACCAGGAGGAGTCGACGAACGTGTCCATCGTGTCGGTGTCCCGTTGGGCTTCGCCCCCGCAGTCCGGGCACGACACCCGGACCCAGTCCTCGGCGGCGGCCAAGGGCGAGGTGCCCTGCGGGGCCAGCGCCTCGCCGCGCATCCCCTCGGGCAGCGTCACCGGCAGCTGGTCCTCGGGCACCGCCACTTCCCCGCAGTCCGGACAGTGGATGATCGGTATCGGGGTTCCCCAAAAACGCTGCCGGGACAGCAACCAGTCGCGCAGCCGGAAATTGACAGTCTTCTCCCCCGCCCCGGCGTCTTCGAGCTTCGCTGTTGCCGCGCCGATGGCCGCGGTCTTATCCATGCCGTCCAGGAACCCGGAATTGACCAGCGTCCCTTCGCCAGTGGTGGCAACACCGGATTCGGCCGGGTCCGCCTCGCCGGTGTCCAGCACTGCCCGCACCGGCAGGTCGAACGCACGGGCGAAGTCCAGGTCACGCTGGTCATGGGCCGGTACGGCCATGATGGCGCCGGTGCCGTATTCGGCCAGCACGTAATCCGCGGCCCATACCGGCAGTTTCTCGCCATTGAGCGGGTTGACCGCGTACCGTCCCAGGAACACGCCGGTCTTGGGCCGTTCGGTCGACTGACGCTCGATTTCGGACAGCGACTTGACCTGTTCACGGTAGTCGTCCAGTTGCGCGGCCTGCTCGGCCGCGACCAGTTCCACGGCCAGGTCGGAGTCGGCCGCGACCACAAAGAACGTGGCCCCGTACAAGGTGTCAGGCCGGGTGGTGAATACTTCCACTTCCCGCCCCGGCAGTCCGGCGTCGGCCTCAATGGCGAAGCGCGCATGGGCGCCCTCTGACCGGCCGATCCAATTGCGTTGCATGGCCAGCACCCGGTCCGGCCAGTGGCCTTCAAGCTGGTCCATATCCTCGAGCAACCGGTCGGCGTACTCGGTGATCTTGAAATACCACTGGTTCAGGTTCTTCTTCGTCACCGCGGTGCCGCACCGCTCGCACATCCCGTTGACGACTTGCTCGTTGGCCAGCACCGTCTGGTCGTATGGGCACCAGTTGACGGGCGACTTGCGCCGATAGGCCAACGAGCGCTCGTAGAACTTCAAGAACAGCCACTGGGTCCAGCGGTAGTACTCCGGGTCTGAGGTGTGCAGCCGCCGCGACCAGTCCACGCTGATCGCGTACCGCCGGAAGGAGGCGGCCTGGGTATCGATATTGGCATAGGTCCACTCGGCTGGATGCGCATCGCGCTTGATCGCGGCATTTTCGGCCGGCAGCCCGAATGAGTCCCAGCCAATGGGGTGCAGCACGTCAAAGCCGCGCTGGCGCAGGTAGCGTGCGACGACGTCGCCCATGGCAAATGCTTCGGCGTGGCCCATGTGCAGGTCGCCGGAGGGGTACGGGAACATATCGAGCACGTAGCGGCGTTCGCGGGAACCGTCGTCGGCAGGTTCGAATACCCTCAGGTCTTCCCACACGGAGGGCCACTTTGCCTCCATCGCAGCAAAGTCATAGCTGTCCCGGGCCGGCTGCCCTGTTTCCGGTTGCGCACTCACAAATGCCTCGACTCTGTGTTTGTCCTTCAAATCGGTTTCGCTCCTGGTCCTGCTGCATGAACATGCAAAAGCCCCTCGACAGTGGAGGGGCACGCCGCACAGATGCACTGCGCGGCCGGCTAAAGCAGGAGCGTCTTCATATGCCTACTTTAGCGCAGGAGGGTGCCAGTGAGCCCGCCAGGGTGGTTCCACTGCCCTTTAGCGGTCTATCGTCAGATTATGACGAACAGTTTTGAAGCAAGTGAGCCTCGTCCCGCGGACCTCGCCGACGACGTCGTCAGTATGGTCCGCCGGTGGCTGCATCTGCCCGATGATATGACCGCCCCCGAGCCAGTTCAGTTGACCTCGGCGAAGGCGTCACGTTCCGCCGCCCTGTTGGCCGAGGTGCTCAAGGATCCGGCCGGGCTCGACTTCACCCTGGGGTTCGTGGACCGGGTGATCCGTCCCGAAGACCTGGGCGTGGCGGCCCACGAACTGTCCCGACTGGCCGCGGAAGTGCCTCGGTTCCTGCCCTGGTACATGCGCGCCGCAGTTAAGCTGGGCGGGCTGATGGGTCCGGCCGTCCCGTGGCTCGTGGTGCCCATCGCGCGGCGGGCGCTGCGCTCGATGGTGGAGCACCTGATTGTCGATGCCCGCCCGCACAAGCTGGCCGACTCGATCGCCACCTTGCAGGGAGACGATGACAGCGGTATCCGGCTGAACCTGAATCTGCTGGGTGAAGCGGTGCTTGGCGAATCCGAAG
Source organism: Arthrobacter castelli DSM 16402 (assembly GCF_000430705.1). Taxonomy (GTDB): domain Bacteria; phylum Actinomycetota; class Actinomycetes; order Actinomycetales; family Micrococcaceae; genus Arthrobacter_C; species Arthrobacter_C castelli. Next base: position 145,336 of record NZ_AUMN01000002.1, on the reverse strand, counting down.
CGGACGCGCGGCTGGAGGGCACGAAGCAGCTGCTGGCGCGCGACGACGTCGACTACGTCTCGATCAAGGTTTCCTCTGTCGTCAGCCGGCTCAATATGTGGGCCTTCGACGAAACCGTCGAGATGGTGGCCGAACGGCTTTTTCCGCTGTACAAGATGGCCCTGGAGGCTTCGACGCCGAAGTTCATCAACCTGGACATGGAGGAATACCACGATCTGGACCTGACGCTGGCGGTCTTCAAGCGGGTGCTGTCGCGGCCGGAGCTGAAGAACTTCGAGTCGGGCATTGTGCTGCAGGCGTACCTGCCCGATGCCCTTGGCGCCCTGCAGGAGTTGACGGCGTGGGCGAAGCAACGGGTGGCCGACGGCGGTGCGGGCGTCAAGGTGCGGCTGGTCAAGGGGGCGAATCTGCCCATGGAGCATGTCGACGCGGCGGTGCACAGTTGGCCCCTGGCGACCTACGGCACCAAGCAGGACACCGATACGAACTATAAGCGGGTGCTCGACTGGGCGTTCCGGCCCGAGAACATGGACGGCATGCGTCTCGGCGTGGCCGGGCACAACCTGTTCGACATCGCCTTCGCCCGGATTCTGTCGCTGAGGCGCGGCGTGGCGGACCGGGTTGATTACGAAATGCTGTTGGGCATGGCCGAGGAACAAGCCCGGCAGGTCCGCAACGAGGTCGGCTCGCTGCTGCTCTACACTCCGGTGGTCCATCCCAAGCAGTTCGACGTGGCGATCAGCTATCTGGTGAGGCGCCTGGAAGAGAACGCCAGCGGAGACAATTTCATGTCCGCCGTCTTCGAGCTGACCTCGGAGCCCACCCTCTTCGAACGCGAGAAGGAACGCTTCCTGGCCTCGCTGAACCACGTCGACACCCTTGTCCCGGAGCGGAATCGGCAGCAGGACCCGCAACGGGCTCTCGAGCTGGGCAGCGGTGAATTCGACAACGAATCCAATTCCGACTCCTCGTTGCCGCACATTCGGCAGTGGGGCCGGCAGATTCTCGATGGCGTTCCCGGGTGCACCCTGGGCCGGCAGCTGGTTGAAGAGTCGTTCCTGGCCACCAACGACGACGTCGACGCGGCAGTGTCGCGGGCACTGCAGGCTCAGCCGGCGTGGTCGGCCCGCGGCGCGCCGGCGCGGGCGGAGGTGCTGCGCGCCGCCGCCCGGCAGCTCGCCCGGCAACGGGCCGGGCTGATCCAGGTCGCTGCCAGCGAGGCGGGTAAAACCATCTCCGAGACAGACCCGGAAGTCAGCGAGGCGGTCGACTTCGCCAATTACTATGCGCTGCAGGCCGAAGAGCTCGATAACATCGGCTCGGCCGGCTCGGCTGGCTATGACCCGGTGCCGCTGACGGTCGTCACGCCGCCGTGGAACTTCCCGGTGGCCATCCCGACCGGTTCCATGCTGGCCCCGCTGGCAACCGGCAGCGCCGTCATCGTCAAGCCGGCGCCGCAGGCCAAGCGGTGCGCCGCCGTCATCGTTGAAGCGTTGTGGGCCGCTGGGGTGCCGAAGGATGTATTGATCTTCGCCGACGTCGATGAGGGCCCGGTCGGTGAGCATCTGATTGCCAACGACGCCGTGGGCCGGGTGATCCTGACCGGCGGCTATGAGACGGCGAAACTGTTCCGCTCCTGGAGGCATGACCTGCCGCTGCTGGCCGAGACGAGTGGCAAGAACTCGATGATCGTCTCGCCCAGTGCCGACCTGGACCTGGCGGCCGAGCATGTCGCCAAGTCGGCCTTCGGCCACGCCGGGCAGAAATGTTCGGCCGCTTCGCTGGTGATCCTGGTGGGGCCTGCAGCGCAGTCGTCCCGTTTCCGCAACCAGCTGGTCGACGCCGTTTCGTCGCTGAGAGTCGGCTGGCCGGCGGATCCGCAGACCGAAATGGGCCCGGTGATCGAGCCGGTGGGCGGAAAGCTGGAAGATGCGCTGACCACCCTGGGCGACGGCGAGTGGTGGGCCGTTGAGCCGAAGCAACTGGACGAGTCCGGCAGGCTCTGGTCCCCGGGAGTGCGTGCCGGGGTGCAGCCGGGCAGCCACTTCCACCTCACGGAGTTTTTCGGGCCGGTGCTTGGGGTGATGACCGCCGACACGTTCGAGGAGGCCATCGAGCTGCAGAACGCACCGGTCTATGGCCTGACGGCCGGCCTGCACACCATGGATGCCGATGAACTGCCGGTATGGCTCGACAGGGTCCAGGCGGGCAATCTGTACATTAACCGCGGTATTACCGGAGCCATCGTGCGCCGGCAGTCATTTGGCGGGTGGAAGCGCTCATCGGTGGGCCCCGGTGCCAAGGCCGGTGGCCCGAATTACCTGATCCATATGGTTCACTGGCATCGCCGGCCGCTGCCCGATGACGGCCACGCCGCCGCCGGTGAGGCGATGACGGAAGTGGAACTGGTCCCCGCCGTCGCCGACATCATGCATGCCATGTTGTTCAGCGGTCAGGACCAGGCATTCCTCGCCCGGTCAGTCGTTTCCGACCAGGCTGCCTATGACTCGACATTCGGGCGCAGCATCGATGTCACGGCGCTGGGATTGGAACGCAACGAGTTCCGCTACCTGCCCACCGGCGTGACGATCCGGCTCAACCAGGCCGGCAGCCTGACCGATTTGGTCCGCGTTGTACTGGCTGCGGCCCGCTCCGGGGCCGGATTCGAGGTCAGCACGGCGCAGCCGCTACCCCAGGAACTGGCTGCCGCGCTGCCGCAGACCTGTACCGACCTGACCGCTGAGACGGATGAGGACTTCCACCGCCGGGCGGCGGCGGGCCGGCTCGGATATAGCCGGGTGCGGCTGATCGGCGGCGGCTACAGTGCGCTCTGTGAAGCCACCGCCGGGGACCCGGATCTTGCGGTCCACGATGATGAGGTGACGACGGCGGGCCGCCTGGAGCTGCTGCCGTTTTTGCTCGAGCAGGCGGTCAGTATCACGGCCCACCGGTTCGGCAATCCGGACCGGCTTTCCGAAAAGGTGCTGCAGGACTAAGTCCTCCGCGCCGGCCGGCGATCAGTGCCGCACGCACCCGTCAATACCCGGCCTCTTCGACCAGGCCCGGCGCCGTCGGCGCTCAGGCGTTCCTGACGTCCTCGTCGACCCAGTCGAACGTGCGGGTCACTGCCTTCTTCCAGAGGCGGAGCTGGCGGTCGCGTTCCGCAGCGTCCATCCGCGGCTCCCAGCGCTTGCCCTCCGACCAATTGGCCGCCACCTCGTCGGTGCTCTCCCAGAAACCGACGGCCAATCCGGCAGCATAGGCAGCACCGAGCGCCGTCGTTTCAATGATCTCCGGGCGAATGACCGGGATCCCGAGGATGTCCGCCTGGAACTGCATCAAGGCATCGTTGGCGACCATGCCGCCGTCGACCCGCATGTCCTCCATGTCCACACCGGCGTCGGCGTTGGCCGCGTCCAGCACCTCGCGGGACTGGAAGGCCGTGGCCTCCAGCGCGGCCCGGCCAATGTGGCCCTTGTTCACGAACCGGGTCAGTCCGACCATGGCACCGCGGGCGTCGCCGCGCCAGTACGGTGCGAACAGCCCGGAGAACGCCGGAACAATGTATACGCCGCCGTTGTCCTCGACCGAATCCGCGAGCTGCTCAATCTCGGGCGCTGACTTGATCATCCCGAGATTGTCCCGCAGCCACTGCACCAGCGATCCGGTGACCGCGATGGAGCCCTCCAGCGCGTAGACCGGCTTGGCGTCGCCGAGCTTGTAGCACAGCGTGGTGAGCAATCCATTTTTGGAATGGACGATTTCCTCGCCGGTATTGACGATCATGAAGTTGCCCGTGCCGTAGGTGTTTTTCGCGCCTCCCTTGTCGAACGCCGTCTGGCCGAAGGTCGCTGCCTGCTGGTCGCCGAGGATACCGGCGACGGGAACCTCACGCAGCAGCTGGTTACCGTGGACCTGGCCATACACCTCCGAGGAGGACTTGATCTCGGGCAGCATCGACTTGGGGACACCGAAAACGTCAAGGATTTCGTCGTCCCACTGCAGCGTCTGCAAATCCATGAACATGGTCCGCGACGCATTTGTGACATCGGTGATGTGCACGCCGCCGTCGGTGCCGCCGGTGAGGTTCCAGACCACCCAGCTGTCGGTATTGCCGAACAGCAGGTCGCCGGCTTCGGCGCGCTCGCGGACCCCGTCGACGTTGTCCATAATCCACTTGATCTTGGTGCCGGAGAAGTAGGTTGCCAGCGGCAGCCCCACCTTGTCCTTGAAGCGGTCAGCACCGCCGTCGGCCGCCAGCTCCTCGACGATGGACTGGGTCCGGGCGTCCTGCCAGACAATCGCGTTGTAGACGGCTTCGCCCGTGTTCTTGTCCCAGATCACTGTGGTTTCACGCTGGTTCGTGATACCCACCGACACAATGTCGTGGCGGGTCAGGTTGGCTGTCGACAGCGCAGTGCCAATCACCTCGCGGGTGTTGGTCCAGATTTCGGCCGGATCGTGTTCCACCCAGCCGGCATGGGGAAGTATCTGCTCGTGTTCCTTCTGCCCGCTTGAAACGATCTTGCCGTCATGGTCGAAGACGATGGCGCGGCTGCTGGTGGTTCCCTGATCGATGGCGATGATGTAGTCCGACATCTCTTAACTCCTTTAGTGAATGTGCTTCATCCTCACCGGTGGCGGTCGTTGCCTCCCGGCCGGTACATACAGGTTGTGGTCTCGACTGTACTGACTTGGTTATCCTGCCGGCGTGAAGGCGATGAGAGGCGCCATCAACCCGGCAATGGCGCCGCCCAGCAGCGGCCCGACCACCGGGATCCACGCATAGGACCAGTCGCCGCCGCCCTTGCCCTTGATCGGCAGGAACGCGTGGGCAATGCGGGGGCCGAGGTCACGTGCCGGGTTGATGGCGTAACCGGTGGGGCCACCGAGCGATGCGCCAATGCTGACAACCAGCAGGGCCACGGCGAGCGGGCCCAGGCCGCTGGGGGCATTGCCGAACATCAGGATCACGAAGACCAGCACCCAGGTCGCGATGATTTCGGTGACCAGGTTCCACGGAGTGGACCGGATTGAGGGGCCGGTGGCAAAGACGCCGAGCTTGGCGGCCGGATCGAGGTCTTCGTCGAAGTGCTTCTTGTGTGCCAGCCACATGAAGACGGCGCCTATGACTGCTCCGACCATTTCCGCGGCCCAGTACACCAGCGCGTTGGCGAAGGTCGCTTCAATCCCCTCGGCGAACATCGGGGTATCGGGATTGAGCAACAGGCCCAGCGTCACGGCTGGATTAATGTGGGCGCCGGACTGGGATGCCACATAGACACCGGCGAAGACTGCGAGTCCCCAGCCGAAGTTCACCATCAAGAACCCGCCATTGTTGCCCTTTGTCTTGGCCAGGGCGACGTTGGCGACAACGCCACAGCCCAGCAGCGTCAGCATGGCCGTGCCGAATGATTCGGCTAGGAACACTTCCCACAGAGACATCTTTGACTCCTCTAACTAGGTCGATAATGCGACTGGCGAAGGTCCACTGTCTGTGGAACCCCCCCCTTGCTCCCTGAGTTCCTGGTGGTTCAGGCGATCAGGTTCTGGATAAGTACACCATGGCGCTCGTTCAATACACGCCAGGTGTGCTCTATTTCGTAATTCTTCCGGACCGTGTCCCAGTTCAGCGGGCCGGACAGGGCCGACGCCAATTCCTCCAACAGCTCCGAAGTGACCAGGCCCCGGAACGCAAGCGAGGTCCGCCGGATCACCACATCCCACAGATGCACCACCTGCTCGTGTTCGGCCATGTACTGCACCTCGGCTGTGCTCAGTTCCCGGGTCGAATGGAACACCTGGTCCGGCTGGCTGCGCAGATAGGCCAACACGTCGGTCGCCCGCGTGCCGTAACGTTCGAACAGGATCCGCACCCGGTCCTCGGGCATGCCAGGGGCCGACGCGTTCGACACCCATGAATCAACGGCGTCGGCTGCGGGGTAGTCCCGGCCGCCGCCAATGGGCAGCTCGTCAGTGGATACCTTCCGCGTTCGGTTGAGCAACCCGAGCACCTCATTGGTGACGCGCTCGCCGAGGGCGCGGAATGTGGTCCACTTGCCGCCGACCAGGCTCACCGTTGTCCGGGTCCCCTCCGGTGTCTGCTCTTGACGCCGTTCCAGCCGGTAGTCACGGGAGACAAAGCCCGGATCCACGTCGTCATGGCGCGGCAGCGGCCGCACTCCCGAGAACGAATAGACAATTGAGCCGCGGTCAACGGTGATGGTGGGAAAGACATGCCCAATGAGGTCAATGAAGTAGTCGATTTCGGCGTCGGTGCACACCGCTTCTTCGCCGTCGGCCAGGTCGACGTCGGTGGTGCCGACGAGGACGCGGTCGCCAATGGGATAGATCAGCACGATCCGTCCGTCGGTGTGTTCAAAGAACACTTCGCGTCCGGCGCACGCCTGGAGCAGACCGTCGTGGTCCAGCACGATATGTGAACCCTTGGTGCCGCCCATGTAGCGGGTGGCGGCGCCCATTGCCGTGTTGGTCTGGTCCACCGCCGCGCCGGTCATGTTGAGTACGACGTCGGCGGTGAAGTCAAAGGTCTCCCCCGTCAGCTGGTCGCGCAGTTCGATTCCGTCGGGGGCCGAGGAGGCAACGCTGAGGTAGTTGGACGCACGGGCATGCAGGTTCGCGCCTTCCCCGTCGCGGATAACGTCCAGGGTGAGACGCTCAGGATTGTGCACCGAGGCGTCGAAGTATGTGGCGGCGTAGCGAACGTCCGGATTCAACAGCGGCATATCCCGCAATGCGCCCGCCCGGCCGGCAAAATGGTGGCGTGGAACTGACCCGCGGCGCCGGGAGAAGGTGTCATAGATGCTCAGGCCGAGTTTGATCAGGGCGGCTCCACGTTCCGTCCGCTTCCCCTGCCTATGCGTGAGCAGCCGCAGCGGGGCCGCGACCATACCGGAAAACGTGCTGAAGATAGGAATCGTGGTTTCCAATGGCTTTACGTAATGCGGCGCCGTTTTGAGTAACCCATTACGTTCATGGACGGATTCGGCCACGAGGCGTAGTTCCCCGTTTTCCAGATAGCGGATGCCGCCGTGAATCATGTGTGATGATGCGCCGCTGGCGCCACTGCAAAAATCCTCGCGTTCGACCAGGGCGACATCCACACCCTGCAGGGCGAGATCGCGGAAAGTTCCCGCCCCGTTGATTCCCCCGCCGATGATCAATACCTGCGCATGGGCACGTGATTTAAAGAGTTCAACGGACTCGCGGGTGTGCGGCCCCGATCCTGGCCGGTCATGCCCCCCGGACGTTGTTCGTTGACTTGCCAATGCTGCTCCCTTGAAACTTTCGCCGATCACGCCCGGGGCGTCTTCCTCCATTATTCTTGAGATGGCTGGAAATACTAGTCAACTCGATTGCACGAATGTGCACAGGAGAGCCTCGATGTTTGGTTCAACGCCTGCCCCCGCACCGTCCGCGGCCGGCCCGCGTCCACGCCGCGGCGGCCGTTTCCGCGCCGCAGGTCCCCCGCAGGATGCGCGCACTCTCGATTCGCTGCGCGCTGCACAGATGTATTACCTGCAGGACATGACCATGGATGCCATAGCCCGCGAACTGCGAACATCACGTTCGACTGTTTCGCGTCTGTTGACCATGGCGCGCGACACCGGTGTGGTGCAGATCCAGATCATGAATCCGCACGAACAGGCCCCCCAGCTTGAAGAGCACATCGGCCAGCGCTTCGGTGTCCAGGCACACGTGGTTCCTGTCACGGAGTCGGGTCATGAGGCCGAGGTCCTCGAGCGGGTGGCCATTCAGGCGGCGCGGACGATCGGACCGCTGCTGGATTCGAATGCCATCATCGGCGTGGCCTGGGGCTCCACCATCAGCGCCGTGAGCAGGCACTTGACCCGCAAGGTGATTCACGACGGCACAGTCGTGCAGCTCAATGGCGCCGGCAACACCCAAACCAGCGGAATCACCTATGCCAGCGAAATCCTGCGCCGGTTCGGTTGGGCCTATGGCGCGCGGGTGGAACAATTTCCGGTCCCTGCCTTTTTCGACCAGGCGTCGACCAAGACAGCCATGTGGGGTGAGCGCAGCGTGCGGCGGGTGCTCGATCTGCAGGAAAGGATGACGACGGCGATCTTCGGTGTGGGCTCGATTGGCGCCGAGATACCCAGCCATGTCTACACCGGAGGCTATCTGGACCGTGCCGCCCTGGACAGTCTGGCCGCCGACGAAGTGGCCGGGGACGCGGCGACCATGTTTTTCCGTGCCGACGGCAGCTATGACGGGATCGCGATGAACAGCCGTTCCAGCGGCCCGGACTTCGATGTATTGCGTGCGGCCGGGCGGCGCATCTGCGTCGTCTCCGGCCAATCGAAGATCAATGGACTGCGCGGTGCCCTCGCTGCCGGACTGGCCACCGATGTCATTCTCGACGACGTCACCGCGCGGAGCCTCGTCAATGACAGCGCCGCGAGTGGGTAGAGTCATTTCCATGCATAGTGTCCAGCCCGTGTCCCTCGCCAATGGCGTTAAGATGCCGCAGCTCGGCTATGGCGTGTACAAGGTGCCCCCGGACCGGACGGCGGAGCTGGTGACACTCGCACTGGAATCGGGCTACCGCAGTGTCGATACGGCGACCATGTATGGCAACGAAGCCGGCGTCGGAAGCGCTGTTGGAGCTGCGATCGCAGCCGGGGCCGACCGTGTCGGTCGGGAAGATTTGTTCGTCACCACCAAGATCGTCAACGACGCGCACGGCTTCGATTCCACCATCGAAGCGTACGAACAGTCGTTGGCCGAGCTGCAGTTGGACTACGTCGACCTGTTGCTGATTCATTGGCCCTGTCCGGCGAAGGGCCTCTATGTGGAGACCTACCAGGCGATGGAGACTTTGTACCACGAAGGCCGGGTCCGTTCGATCGGGGTGTCGAACTTCGAACCGGAGCACCTGGAACGGTTGATGGACCAGACTGAGGTGGTGCCGGCGGTCAACCAGGTGGAACTGCATCCTTACTTGCAGCAGCAGCAGTTGCGCGATTTCCACGCCGCGCACGGCATCGCAACGGAAGCCTGGAGCCCACTGGGCCGCGGCGCGGCGCTGCAGGACCCGGCCTTGCTGCAGCTGGCGGCCAAGCACCATGTCTCCATATCGCAGGTGATCGTGCGCTGGCACCTTCAGCTGGGACACATTGCCATCCCGAAGGCGAGCAGTGGCGAGCGGATCAGGCAGAACATCGCCGTGTTCAATTTCGAGCTGGATGAGCAGGATATGGCGACCATCAGCCGGCTGGACAGCGGCCGCCGGATGGGCTCGCACCCGGCCGAGGTGAATTGATGGTGGCCCCGCCGCTGACCGACCGGGCCACAACGCACAGCACCGCTGTGCTCGGTGCCACTGTCCGTTACTGGGACTACTCCCCTGCCGACCCCTCACGAAGCTATCCAACGATCGTCATGGTGCACGGCTTCCGCGGCGACCATCACGGGCTGCTCAAGATCGTCGCCGCCATGGACCAGGCACGCATCATCGTGCCTGATCTGCCCGGCTTCGGGGCATCGGAGCCGTTGGCCCAAACCCACAACGTCGCCAACTATTCACGGTGCGTCCGGCTGCTGATCGAGCAGCTGCAGCTTCCCGACGAGGTGATGCTGCTCGGGCATTCATTTGGCTCCGTCATCGCTTCTCACGCGGCCAGCGCCAGCGGCCGTCCGCCGGCGTCGTTGGTGCTGATCAATCCCATCTGCGAGCCGGCCCTGGAAGGCTCCAAGGCGTTCCTGTCCCGGGTGACGTCCCTGTACTACCGGCTCTGCGCATCGCTGCCGGAACGCGCGGGTATGTTCCTGCTGCGCAGCCGGGTCATCGTCAGGGTGATGAGTGAGCTGATGGCACACACCAAGGACCGCCGGCTGCGGCGCTGGATCCACGCGGAGCACCAGCGATACTTCAGCGCCTTCGCCAACCGGCAGGTGGTGCTGGAATCCTTCCAAGCCTCTATCACTGGAACTGTCCGCGACGTGGCCGACCAACTGGACATGCCCGTGCTGCTGATCGCCGCCGAAGACGACGACCTGGGGTCGGTGGCGGGACAACGGCGGTTGGCCGGTGCCATCAGCAATTCGAGACTGGAGATCCTCACCGGCGTCGGGCATCTGATCCATTACGAGAAACCGCGGGAGGCTGCCGGCCTGATGATGGAGTTCCTCGAAGCGGCGCAGGATGGTGGCCAGGCGGCGCAGGACGGTGGTCCACCATGAGGCTCCTTATCGATGCCCGGTTTACCCGGATGGAGCGGCATGACGGGATCAGCCGGTTCGGCGCCTCGCTGATCGCAGCCGTGGCCGCGCACACCGACGTCGTCATGTTGATCCACGACGAGCGGCAACTGGCGCTGTTGCCGGATGTCCCCTATGTGAAAATCAACAGTCCGCTGTCCCCGATGGAGCTGTTGGTGGCCCGGCGGGTCAACAAGCTGGCCCCCGACGTCGTCTTCTGCCCCATGCAGACGATGGGCAGCTGGGGCAGGAAATACGGTCTGATTCTCACGCTCCACGACCTGATCTACTACCAGAACCCCCAGCCGCCGGGCTTCCTCCCGGCGCCGGTGAGGATTTTGTGGCGGCTGTACCACAAGGCCTACTGGCCGCAGCGGGTGCTGCTGAACCGTGCCGACGTCGTCGCCACCATCAGCCACACCACTAAATCGCTGATGAACCAATACCGGTTGACCCGCCGTCCGGTGCGCATCATCGCCAATGCTCCCCAATCCGGCCAGACGCCCCGGGATCCCGACGCAGTCCCGGAGAAGAGCATCATCTACATGGGCTCCTTTATGCCCTACAAGAACGTCGAACTGCTGATCCGCGGTATGGCGGGCCTTCCGGACTACACATTGCACCTGCTGAGCCCGATCACACCCGGGCGGAGGGCTGAATTGGAGTCGCTGGTTCCTGCAGGAGGCCGCGTTGTCTTCCATAACGGTGTATCGGACGATGAATATCAACGGCTATTGAGAACGACGACGGCGCTGGCGATCCTGTCGCGGGCCGAGGGCTATGGCCTGCCGATCATCGAAGCCATGTCCATCGGGACGCCGGTGATTGCCAGCGATATTCCGATCTTCCGGGAAGTCGGAGCCGATGCTGCGGTGTATGTCGATCCGGACCGGCCCCAGGATCTCGCACCTGCCGTCCGGGACTTGTCAGAACCCGCGCAGTGGCAGGCGCTGTCCACGGCCGGGGTCGAGCGGGCCGGTGAATACAACTGGGATGTATCGGCGAAGCAGTTGCTGGAGCTTGCACATCAAGTGAAGCGCAACCGGGCCGAAGGCCGGTAAAGGCGGGCACGACGGGTCTGGGGCGACGGATCTGGGGCGACGGATCTGGAGTGAGGCGTCCGGGCAGAGGTCCGGGCATGCTCCACGGGCCCGGCAAGTCATCCGAACACGGCGTTACCGGCCGGAAGCTCATTGATGCGCCTCAACAGCGTCCTGATTCCTGTCGTGCGGATGAAGCCTCTCTGTGGCGCCCCCTTGGGCACCAGAGCTGTCCCGCCTGGCCGCTTTTTCGACCGCTGGCGATGGCCGCAGGTCGTCTCGGGCGACCCTTGTCCACTTGCCCTTGTTCGTTATCTGACCGTTATATTTGGGGGCCTGATTCTTCTAATAATGTCGTACCGCGGTGGTTGACTGAATCTATGACGGTTCGAGTGGATGTTGACGACGATGGCGGCGGTGGCGGTCCGGGTGCTGGTGCAGCCGGTGGCGCTGGTGCGGCTGCTGGCGAGGAGGGGCGGCCGAGTGTGGAGGCTGAGCTGGATGTGATCGTGGCGCTGTGTCGGGCCGCCGGGTTCAGTGATGAGCCGGTGCTGGCCCGGGGGATTGTGAACGGGCTGGACCATGTCGATGCCGATACCCTTGACTACCGGCAGGCGGTGAATCTGTTGGATGAGGCCGGCAAGCTCGCCTCCGCCGCCGAAGCCCTCAAAGCAAAAGCCGTCTCGAGGGTGTGTGCCACCGCCGGCGACCGGGTCGATGAAGAAGGGCCTCTGCCTCCGGCGGGTCCGGATGCCGATCAGTTAGCCTCGATGGCTGCTGAGTCGGAGATCGGCACCGTGCTGGATTTATCGAAGCGGGCGACGGAGAAGCTGATCGGGCACAGCAATTTACTCACGACCGGCTTGCCGGTCACCCTGGACGCCCTGGCTCAAGGGGTGTTGCATCCGCAGCAGGCCGAGGTGATTGCGGATCAGTGCGGGTCGCTGCCGCGCCAGGCGTATGCGGGGTTTGAAGCCGAGATGGTGGCGTTCGCCCCGGGGCGGGCGAAGCATCTGGTGGCGGCGAAAGCGCGTCGGGTGCGGGAGCGTTCGCACCCGGAGACGATCAAGCGGCGCAAGCAGAAGGCGGCCGCGGATCGGACGGTGCTGGTGGAGCCGGTCGAGGACGGCATGTGCTGGTTGAGCATGTATTTACCGGCCGAGGCCGCGGTGGCGGCGTTCAACCGGATAACCAGTCTGGCCCGGTCGCTGCAGGGACCCGACGAGGGCCGGGACTTGTCCCAGTTGCGGGCTGATGTGGCTGCGGACCTGCTCCATACCGGCACTGGCACCGGACTACCGCCAGCCGCACTGTCCGGCAGCGCCAATGATGCCTTCTACGGTTCGCGGCCGCCACCCGGTACCCCGAACGGCCCCGCAGCCTCCGAAACCGCCGGAACAGCCGGGTCGGCCGGAATCGCCGCAGATCCTCCCGTAGCCGGAGCTACCGGAGTCACTCCTCCCGCCGCCGGTTCGGCCGGTGGTGCCGGCCCCGGGGTGCCTGGTTCCAATGGTGATCCGCCTGCCGGTGGTGCTCCCCCGGGTTCGGGTCGCATCCCCAACTATGCCGGGATCAAGGCTGAGGTCACGGTAGTGGTGCCGGTGCTGACCTTGATGGGGTTATCCGATGAGCCGGCCGATCTGGAAGGTTACGGTCCCGTCGACGAGGACACCGCGAGACAACTGGCGGCCAATGCCCCGTCGTTCAAGCGGTTGCTGACCCACCCGGAGACCGGTGCCCCGTTATCGTATGGGCGGGACAGCTATGCGGTGCCGAAGGATTTGCAGAAGCTGGTGCGGTTGCGGGACCGGACGTGCCGCGGGTATGGGTGCAACAAGGCCGCCCGGCATTGCGAAATTGACCACTCTGTGCCGTGGCCGGTTGGGCAGACCGAACTGACGAATCTGAAACCACTGTGCAAACCCGGCCATGCCCTCAAGACCGCGGGACTGTGGTCCGATGTCCAGCATCGTGACGGGAGGGTGGACTGGACCTCACCGGCAGGACGCACATACACCAACACCCCCGACGGACCACTACCCGAAATGCGACCAGCCCCCGACGTCGCCGGCCTGCTTGAGACAGCCAAACACCAGGCCAAAAACCCCGACAGGGCGGAAAAGGCGCCAGCAACGAAACCGGCAACGAAGTCAGCAAGGAAGCAAGCAAAACAGGCAACGCAGGTGAGGGTGGCAAAGCCGGCCAACGACCCCGACGATGTGCCCCCCTTCTAAAGCAACCTGGGCCGTTCGGTTTGCCAGCGGATGCCCGCCCTGGGCGGTCAGACTGTTCCGTCAGGCGAGGCAATGACGCGAACACGATCTAAATCAGATCCGTCCCATCGCATCTAATGTGGACAATGCCTCCGCTGCGCTTGGCAGACATGGCTGCACGGGCGGCACGGAGGGCAGCGGTAACAGCAGCAGCCTTGGCATAGGAGAAGAAGATCAACGTCCGTCGATCGGGTACCTGTACCTCTTCCCCTGCCTCGATCCGTTGTGACACGGACGCAGGCTCCGGTGCTGGTGCCGGTCCTACGACGCGGATGGATGCGGGCAAGTCGGCTCGTTCAATCAGTTGATTCAATGCTGCGGATTGCCCGGTGATGGCAGCAACCCTGACGGCAGGAGGCAGTCCGAGTTCCTCGCGCTGAAGAAGTTCCCGTTCGGCAGCGCCTGCAGGATTCCACCGGACGAGGTGGCCGACAATACTTTGCTCATCTGCGGTAATGACGACTGTGCCTTTCTCATGTGCAGGCCGTACGAGTGCTGCTGCACTGAACCAGCGGTGGAGTGCTTCCTCCCCTGCCCTGAGCGATTCGCGGTTGAGCATGGATTGCCCATCCAGGAGCAAGGCTGCGGCATAGCCGGTTGGTGCGACGGGTTCGGCGCCCGGGGTCGCGACCACGAGGGCCGGGGCATCCGGAACCGACGTGTGGACGTGGTCGGCGGCAGAAGAAATCACCGGAACGGATGGAAATGCACGTCCCAGCTCTTCGGCGGTACGGCCCGCGCCTACCGTGGAGAGCCGCAGTTGCTGCCCGTTGCAGAAAGGACAAGTCCAAGCATTTGCCGGTCGGGCACACCACCTGCAGGTCGGTGGCGAATTGCGCGAAGTCTGGGCCAGTGGGCCGCTGCAGTGTGTGCAGCGGGCCGGCTCCCGGCAACGTTGGCAAGCGATATTGGGCGCATAACCGGTACGTGCGACCTGTACCAGGACAGGGCCGTTCCGCAGTCCGTCCTGTGCCACGCGCCAGGCAGCCTCCGGCAGCCGTGCCTTCATGGCAAGGGGATCCCGTGCGCGTTCGAAACTGTCGGCAGTATTAACCACTCGGGGCACAGTCTGCCGCACCGTGGGCCGTTCAGGTTGAATGGGCTGTGCCCAGCCATTCCGGACCAGCCGTTGGGCTTCGGTGCTCCGGGAGATCCCTCCGATGAGCACTGATGCCCCGGCCTGTGCGGCGCGCAGCAGCAGGACTTCCCTGATGTGCTGGTAAGGAGCGCGCTGCTCTGTGTGGAGATCATCGCCGTCATCCCAGCAGCAGACCAGACCCAGATCGGCTACAGGAGCATAAGCCGCCGACCTGGTGCCGATAACAACTTTCGTTCGGCCATGCAGGACACTGAGGAAGTTGCGGTACCGCGGGGTCGGGCCGTCGTCGGCGTGCAGGCGTGCGAAAGCCTCTCCGGGGATGACTGCTCTGAGAGCGGCCTCGAGCCGGTCGAGGTCTTTCTGATCCGGGACTACGGCTATTGCGCCGGCATTACTCTGGTACGCGGCCACCAGTACTTCCGCGAGTTCATGCGGCCATCCTTGCGGGCCGTATCCGCGCACCGAGGTGAAGACTGCCCGCGGGGCATCGCCACGATGGAGGCGGCGGACAAAGGTGTCGCCATTGGTATAGGCCGACAATAGCGAAGTTGAGGGCGTGGTGGGCTGGTCTGTTCCCGCCGTGGTGGGCTGGTCTGTTCCCGCCGTGGTGTCCGGTTCGAACTCCTTCTCGACGCCGGCAACCCGTGGAGGTACGGCTACGCGTACCACGTCGCTGACAGTCCCGGCCCAACGTGCCGCCACTTTGGAAGCGAGTTCGAAGACGTCCTCGGACAGCACGGGCTGGCTGGAAACGACTTTGGCGAGCAAGCTGAGCCGCGCCCCGGTGGATGGCTCCGCGATGCGGCGCACCAGGAATCCAGCCAGCAACTGCCCGCCGAACCGGACCTTGACCCTGACGCCGGGGCGGGCGCGTTCGTCGAGTTCGACCGGCACGAGATAGTCGAAGAGCCTGTCCAGATGTGGCAGCGGCGAGTCGATCAGCACCTGGGCCACAGGGAGCTCCGGCGCAGCGTCCCGGCTCTTCGGGGGGCGGGCAGAGGGAGTGTACCCCTGCAACAGGGACAGCTGTTCACCGGCGTCGTCCACGGTCACCTCCTCTGTCCAACCCTGCAGCCTTCTATCCATCCTTGCGGCCTATTGCATCACAGGGGGCCGACAGAACAGGATCAGGCGTTGAACCAGGACTTCAGTTCAGCAACGCGGTTGGTGCGCTCCCAGCTGAACTCCGCCTCGTCACGGCCGAAGTGCCCGTGGGCGGCGGTTTTCTGGTAGATCGGCCGCATCAGGTCCAAGTCGTGGTTGATGGCCAAAGGACGCAGGTCGAAGATGTCCCGTATCGCCTGTTCAATCCGGGCAGGGTCAACGGTTTCAGTTCCGAATGTCTCGACGTACACACCAACCGGGCGGGCTTGACCGATCGCGTAGGCGACCTGGATTTCGGCGCGGCGGGCAAGTCCGGCTGCGACCACATTCTTGGCGACCCAGCGCATGGCATAGGCGGCCGAGCGGTCCACTTTCGACGGATCCTTGCCGCTGAAGGCCCCACCGCCGTGCCGGGCCATTCCGCCGTAGGTATCAACGATAATTTTCCGTCCGGTCAGTCCGGCATCACCGACAGGTCCGCCAATGACGAACGCACCGCCGGGATTGAGGATGTGGCGGACGTTGGCCACGTCAAGGTTCGACGTCTCCAGCACGGGGTCGATCACATGCTCGGCCAGATCGGCACGGAGGGTTTCCAGGGAGACGTCGGCCTCATGCTGGCTGGAGACGACGACGGTATCGACGGACACTGGAACGTCGCCGTCGTACCCAATCGTCACCTGGGTTTTCCCGTCGGGACGCAGATAATCCAGCACCCCTGTTTTGCGGACTTCGGTGAGCCGTTCCGAGAGCCGGTGGGCCAGCGAGATGGGCGCCGGCATCAGCGACGGGGTCTCATCGGTGGCGTAACCGAACATGATCCCCTGATCGCCGGCGCCCTGGGCGTCGAAGGGGTCCTTATTGCTGCCTTCGCGGGTCTCCAGGGAGGTGAATACCCCGCTGGCGATTTCGGCCGATTGCTGTCCAATGGAAATTGAGACTCCGCAACGCGCACCGTCGAAACCGCTGTCCGAGGAGTTGTAACCAATGTTGAGGATGGTGTCCCTGACGATCTGCGGGATCTCCACGTATCCGTCGGTGGTGACCTCGCCGGCCACATGCACCAGCCCGGTGGTGACAAGTGTTTCGACGGCGACGCGTGAGTTGCTGTCTGCGCGAAGCATGGCGTCCAGGATCGCATCGCTGATCTGGTCGCAGATTTTGTCCGGATGGCCTTCCGTGACCGACTCGGATGAGAACAGACGCAAGGCGGAATTAACTGAAGTCACTGAATCACTCTACTGGGTTCCGGCACAGTTCCCCGTCGCGTGTGACGGCGCATTGAGCGCGCCTCAGCGTCCGTCCATCTCCGCTGCGGCGCGGGCTATCACCGCGGAGGCTATATCGTTCTTGGATCCGGCCGCCTGCTCGACGTCGGCGGTGCTGCGGCTGAGGATATGCACGGCCGATTCGTCCTGGCCGAAGACCACTCCCTCACCGACCTCGTTGAGCACCAGCAGATCGGAGCCCTTCGATTGCAGCTTTTGCCTGGCATAGCCGAGCACATCAGACCCGTCATCGCCGGTTTCGGCGGCAAACCCGATGATCACGGTGGATTTCGGCAGGCGCCCCTGGTCGCGTTGGGTCACGAGTTCGGCGAGGATGTCCGGATTGCGTACCAGTTTGATGACGGGATCGTCGCCGTCGTCCCGCTTCTTAATCTTGCTGCCGGACAATTCCGCCGGCCGGAAGTCCGCCACCGCGGCGGCCATAATGACGACGTCGGCCGCGGCTGCGGCGGCAATGGTCGCCTCCCGCAGCTCCAGGGCCGATTCGACAGTGGTGAGCCGGACGCCGGCCGGTGGCGGAACATCCATGCGCGCGGCGATGAAATGCACATCCGCACCGGCGTGCGCGGCCGCTTCGGCGAGGGCCACTCCTTGCTTGCCGGAAGATCTGTTGCCCAGGAACCGGACCGGGTCGATCGCCTCCAGGGTTCCGCCGGCCGTGATGACGACTCGTTTTCCGGCCAAAGAGTCGGCCGAAGAGCCGGTCAAGGGACCGGCCGGCGACTCCACAACCCGCAGTGCCGCGTCGTAAATGTCCTCCGGCTCCGGGAGCCGGCCGGGACCGGAGTCAGTGCCGGTCAAACGCCCGGAGGCCGGATCCATCACGGTGACGCCGCGGCTGCGCAGCTTTCCGACGTTGTCGCGGGTGGCCGGGTGTGACCACATTTCGGTGTGCATAGCGGGGGCCATGAACACCGGGCAGGCCGCCACCAACAGTGTGTTGGTCAGCAGATCGTCAGCCATTCCAGCGGCGGCACGGGCCATCAGGTCGGCCGTGGCGGGGGCGACAACTATCAGATCTGCTTGTTGCCCCAGCCGGACATGGTTGACCTTATCGACGTCGTCGAAGATGCCGTCCGGAACCTTTTGCCCGGAGAGCGCCTCCCAGGTCGCCCGTCCGACGAATTCGTCGGCGGCACGGGTGGGGATCACCGTGACCGTATGGCCGGCCTCGGTGAACCGCCGCAACAGGGACGCGGACTTGTAGGCGGCTATGCCGCCGCCCACTCCCAGTATGACTCGCACAGTATGACCCGCACCGACGCAGCCGGAGGCGGCTATTCGGCGTCGGCGGCCGGTTCAGCTGCGGACACCGGTGTGGAAACCAGCATCCCTTCGTCGATCTCCCGCAGGGCGATGGACAGCGACTTTTCGTTCAACTTGGTGTCAACGAGAGGTCCGACGTACTCGAACAGGCCCTCATGCAGCTGGGCGTAGTAGGCATTGATCTGCCGGGCGCGCTTGGCGCCATAGATGGCCAGTGCGTACTTGGAATCGGATGCTTCCAGCAGCGAGTCGATCGGCGGGTTGATGATGCCTTCGTTGGATGTCGACACAAAATCTCCAAATTCTGTTGGGCCGGCCACCACCGCGGCCGTTCCTTCTCAGGGGTGCGTGGTGGGTGTCAGCCCCATGAGTGATACAAGCTCCGCTGCCGCCCGGGGGACATTGTCGTTGATGACCGTGTGGTCAAACTCGGATTCGGCAGCAAGTTCCAGTTTAGCGGTTTCCAGCCTTCTTTGCTGTTCATCGGTTGTTTCTGTGCCCCGTCCCACCAGTCGGCCGACCATTTCCTCCCAACTGGGCGGGGCCAAAAACACGAAATTGGCCTCCGGCATCTGCTCTCGGACCTGGCGTGCTCCCTGCAGGTCGATTTCGAGCAGCACGGCCTTCCCGTCGGACACGGCCTGTTCGACAGTACTGCGCAGCGTGCCGTAACGGTTCTTCCCGTGAACCACCGCCCACTCCAGCATCTGGCCGGACGCCACGAGTTCATCGAAGCGTCCGGGGGTGACAAAGAAGTAGTGCACCCCGTCTTCTTCGCCCGGCCGGGGCGCACGTGTGGTGGCCGAGATAGAAAGCCGGACATGCGGATAGTGGTCGCGGATATACGTCGACACTGTGCCCTTGCCAACGGCAGTGGGCCCGGCCAGCACGGTCAATCCGTGCCGGTTCTTCGCAGTCTCCACGTCAGCGGGCTCCCAGGTAGTTGACCAGGGCGCTCCGCTGGTGGACGCCCAGCCCCCGGACGCGGCGGGTGGGGGCGATTCCGACGTCGGCCATGATGGTGCCGGCGCGCACCTTGCCCACGCCGGGAAGCGACTCCAGCAGATCCGATACCTTCAACCGTCCGATCGCCTCATCCGCCGCACTGTTGTCGATTACTTCAGCAACTGTGGCTTCGCCGGCTTTGAGCTTCTCCTTCACCGCTGCCCTGGTGGCCCGGGCGGCCGTCGCCTTATGGCGGGCGGCCGTACGTTCGCTGTCGGACAAAGGTTTGAGACTCACGTCAGGACTCCTGGGACGCAGTACCGTTCGACGACGGTGGGTCGACTGGTTGGACTAGCACCGAACCTATCCGCAAGAAGCTACCAAAATCAACATTGAGATCAGCGCTGGGCAGGCAGTGCGGCATGGGGCCTGTTCAGCGGCGGGCAAGCAGTGCAGGATGGGGCGCCCGTGGCGGGCGCGCAACACGTTGCCGAGTCCGTTCAGCGCTGGGCACGCAACTCGTCGCGGAGCCGCTCGGCCGCCTCACGAAGTTGTTGCCCGCCCGGCCCCGCGGCGAGTACCGAACGGCTGGCGGAGGCCAGCACCCGGCCATAACCGGCCCCGAACGTGGCGGCCAAATCCGCCGGCGTCGCGCCTTGGGCACCGAGGCCCGGTGCCAGTATCGGACCGTTGAACCGGTCCGGATTGATCGATAGCCGCCGCAGTGCCTCACCCGTTGCGGCACCAATCACCACACCGACTGACCCACGGTCGAGACCTTCGTTCTCCGCTGCCGCGTCCTTGACGATCCGGTGTGCCACCGAATAAGGCTCCCCGCGGTGCTGCACCGAGGCGCCTTCCGGGTTGGAAGTCAGCGCCAGCACGAAGACACCCCGCCCGGATTCGCGGGCTGTGTCCAGGGCCGGGCGCAGCGAGCCGAATCCGAGGAACGGGCTGAGGGTGACAGCGTCGGCGGCCAGCGACGAGCCATCACGGAGCCACGCATCCGCGTAGGCAGCCATGGTGGATCCAATGTCTCCGCGCTTGGCATCGGCCAGTGTCAGCACCCCGGCCTCCGCGGCGGCGGTCAAGGTCTCCTCCAGCACCGCCAGGCCGGCTGAGCCGTGGCGCTCGTACAGCGCCACCTGCGGTTTGACGATGGCTGCGCAACCGGCCACCGACTCGACAACCCGCTGCGAAAAGGTCTCGAGCCCGGCCGGCGTGTCTTCCAGCCCCCAGTCGGCCAGCAGCCGCGGGTGGGGATCGATGCCGACACACAGCTGCCCCTTGTCCGCAACGGCACGATGCAGGCGGTGTCCGAAAGGTGCGGAAGGCACCGGCACCGGAGTCATCCTGCTGCCGATTCTTCGAAGGCCGTCGCGAGCCGGGCGGCGTGGCCCTGCAGGCTGGTGACGTCCCACTTGAAGGTGCGCATCGCCTCTATCGCCTGTACCGCGGCTCCGAATTCGGCCACGGTGGTGATGATCGGCCGTCCCACCGATGTCCCCGCGGCGCGGATTTCGTAGCCATCGCCGCGGGCCTGGCCGCCGGAGGGAGTATTGAAAATCATATCCACCTGCCCGGCGTTGATCAGGTCCACGATGGTGCCTTCCCCGTCCGCGCCCGGGCCTTCGGCAACCTTGCGCACGGTGGTGGCATGGATGCCGTTGCGCCGCAGCACATCCGCGGTGCCACCGGTGGAGAGGATTTCAAAGCCGAAGTCGGTCAACCGCTTGACCGGCATGATGATCGACCGCTTGTCGCGGTTGGCCACCGAAACAAAGATCTTGCCCGACGTCGGCAGCGCATTGTTGGCTGCGGCCTGGCTTTTGGCGAAGGCGGTGTCGAAGTACTGGTCGATGCCCATCACTTCGCCGGTGGATCGCATTTCCGGGCCCAGCAGCGAATCGACCACCGTGCCGCCGGGAGTGCGGAACCGGCTGAAGGGCATCACCGCTTCCTTCACGGCAACCGGCGCATGGGCCGGCAACCCGCCGCCGTCGCCGGCTTCCGGCAGGATCTTGTAGACACTGCGCAGGTGGGCGATACTCACGCCGGTTCCGATGAGCGCGGCGGCCTTGGACATCTGCACGCCTGTCGCCTTGGAGACAAAGGGCACCGTCCTGGAGGCCCGGGGATTGGCTTCCAGCACGTAGAGCACGTCGGAGGCGAGGGCGAACTGGATGTTGATCAGCCCGCGAACGCCGACGCCGGAGGCAATAGCCTCGGTGGCCTTCCGCACCCGGTCAATCAACTCCGTGCCCAGCGTGATCGGCGGCAGCACGCAGGACGAGTCGCCGGAGTGTATCCCCGCCTCCTCGATGTGCTCCATCACGCCGCCGAGGTACAGCTCGTTGCCGTCATACAGGGCGTCGACGTCGATTTCCACCGCATCCTCGAGGAAGCGGTCGATCAGCACCGGATGCTCCATGGTGATCTCGGTGGCATTGGCAATATAGCGTTCCAACGCGTCCTCGTCGTAGACGATCTCCATCCCGCGGCCACCGAGCACATAGGACGGGCGCACCAGCACCGGGTAGCCGATCTCGTCGGCGATCTTCTTCGACTCCTCGAACGAGACCGCCGTCCCGTTCTTCGGTGCCAGCAGCGACGCCGACTCCAGTACGTGGCTGAACGCCCCCCGATGTTCGGCCAGGTCGATGGCCTCCGGCGAGGTGCCCAGGATGGGGATGCCGGCGTCGGACAGTGCCTGGGCCAGCTTCAACGGAGTCTGTCCGCCCAGCTGGACGAAGACGCCCATGACTCCCCCGGTGCGTTGCTCGGCCGCGATCACCTCGAGGACATCTTCGAGGGTCAGCGGTTCAAAATACAGCCGGGTGGAGACATCGTAGTCGGTGGAAACCGTCTCCGGGTTGCAGTTGATCATCACGGTCTCATAGCCGGCATCCCCCAAAGCCATTGAGGCGTGCACGCACGAGTAGTCAAACTCGATGCCCTGCCCGATCCGGTTGGGCCCGGAGCCGAGAATGACCACCGACGGCTTGGCGTGCTGCTCGACTTCGTCCTGGAAGTCATAGGAGGAATAGTGGTACGGCGTGTAGGCGGCGAATTCCGCGGCACAGGTATCAACCGTCTTGAACACCGGCCGCACGCCCAGGGCATGCCGGACTCCGCGGACGACGGCGGGGGGCATGTGGGCGAGCCGGCCGATCTGTTCGTCGGAGAAACCGTGCCGCTTGGCCAGCCGCAACACGTCCTCGCTCAGACCCTGCGACTGACGGATCGTTGCTGCAACTTCGTTGAGCAGCTGCAACTGGTCCAGGAACCATGGGTCGATTCCCGTGGATGTGTACAGCTCTTCGATGCCGGCGCCACCGAGCAAGGCCCGTTGCACCTGGGAGAGCCGGTCCGTCGTCGGGCGGGCCGCAGCGGACACCAGCTCCGGCACGTCCGTTTCATGGACCGCTTCGAAGGTCAGCGAGGCGTCGCTCTGTTCCAGCGACCGCAGGGCCTTCTGCAAGGCCTCGGTGAAGTTGCGTCCAAAGGCCATCGCCTCCCCGACCGACTTCATCGTGGTGGTCAGCGTCGGATCCGCGGCCGGGAACTTCTCGAACGCGAACCGCGGGACCTTCACGACGACGTAATCCAGCGTGGGCTCGAAGGAGGCCGGGGTCTTGCGGGTGATGTCGTTGGGGATCTCATCCATCGAGTAGCCCAGGGCCAGCTTGGTGGCGATCTTGGCAATCGGGAAGCCGGTCGCCTTCGAGGCCAGCGCGGAGGACCGCGAGACCCGCGGGTTCATCTCGATGACGACGACGCGGCCGGTGTCGGGTTCAATGGCGAACTGGATGTTGCAGCCGCCGGTGTCCACGCCGACTTCACGGATGACATTGATCGAGATATCGCGCAGCCGCTGGTATTCGCGGTCCGTCAGCGTCAGCGCCGGCGCGACGGTGATCGAATCGCCGGTGTGCACACCCACCGGGTCGACGTTCTCGATCGAGCAGACCACGACGACGTTGTCGTTCGTGTCCCGCATCATCTCCAGCTCGTATTCCTTCCAACCCAGGATGCTCTCCTCGAGCAGCACCTCGTTGGTCGGACTGTAGCGGATTCCGGCGCCGGCAATCCGGCGCAGGTCCTCGGCGTCGTAGGCCAGCCCGGAACCGAGCCCGCCCATGGTGAACGAGGGGCGGACCACCATCGGGTAGCCCAGCTCTCCGGCCGCTTCGAAGGCTTCGTCCAGGGAATGGACGATCTTCGACCGGGCCGATTCGGCGCCGCAACGGGCCACCACCTCCTTGAACGCCTCGCGGTCCTCCCCTGCTTGGATGGCTTCAACGTTCGCGCCGATCAGCGCCACATCGTATTTGGCCAGCACCCCGTTGGATTCCAGCGCGATGGCGGCATTCAGCGCGGTCTGTCCGCCTAGGGTGGGAAGCACCGCGTCGGGGCGTTCGGCGTCGATGATCTTCTCCACCACCTCTTCGGTAATGGGTTCGACATAGGTCGCATCGGAGAACTCGGGATCGGTCATGATGGTGGCCGGATTCGAGTTGACCAGGATGACCCGCAGGCCCTCCTCCTTCAGCACCCGCAGCGCCTGCGTCCCCGAGTAGTCGAATTCGGCCGCCTGCCCAATGACGATCGGGCCGGAGCCAATGACCAGGACGCTGTTCAAATCGGTTCTCTTAGGCATGCTTCTCCTGGCTGGTTTCGGCGGACGGGGCTGCGCCGGTGGTAGTGGCGGACGGGGCTGCGCCGGTGGCTAGCGGGGTCTTCATCAGGTCGATAAAGCGGTCGAAGAGGTACGCCGCATCGTGGGGGCCGGCGGCCGCTTCAGGGTGGTACTGCACCGAAAAAGCCGGCACGTCGAGGCAGTTGAGACCTTCGACGACGTCGTCATTGAGGCAGATATGGCTCACTTCCACCCGGCCGAAGCCGGCCTCGGGCGCCTCGACGGGACCGTCCAGCGGTGCGTCGACGGCGAAGCCGTGGTTCTGGCTGGTGATCTCCACCTTCGATGTGGCACGGTCCAGCACCGGGACGTTGATGCCCCGGTGGCCGTAGCGGAGTTTGTAGGTGCCGAAGCCCAGGGCACGGCCCAGCAGCTGATTGCCGAAGCAAATCCCGAAGAAGGGGATCCTGCGCTGCAGCACCTGCCGCAGCAGTTCGACTTGAGCGGTGGCCGTGGCAGGGTCGCCCGGCCCATTGGAGTAGAAGACCCCGTCGACCCTCAGGTCCTCGATGTCGGCGAGGGTGGCCGAGGCGGGCAGCACATGTACGCGCACTCCCCGCTCGGCGAGCCGCTGCGGGGTCATGGACTTGATCCCCAGGTCGACGGCGGCGATGCTGCCGACGGCATCGGAGTGCCAGCCGTGGTCGGCCGGTTCGATGACGTAGGGCTGGTCAATGCTGACCTCCTCGGCCAGCTGCGCGCCCTCCATGCCCTGGGAAGCGAGCACCGTCTCCAGCAACCGGGCGGCCGGCTGCTCAGCGTCCTCACCGGAGAAGATCCCGGCCCGCATCGCACCCCGCTCCCGCAGGTGCCGGGTCATCGCGCGGGTATCCACACCCTGGATGCCCACGATGCGCTGCCGGCGCAGGTCCTCGTCGAGGCTCATTTCGCTGCGCCAGTTGGACGGCCGGCGCGCCGGATCGCGGACGATATAGCCGGCCACCCAGATGCGGCGTGATTCGGCGTCGTCGCGGTTCACCCCGGTGTTGCCGATGTGCGGGGCGGTCTGCACCACCAGTTGCCGGGCGTAGGACGGATCGGTGATGGTCTCCTGGTAGCCGGTCATCCCGGTGGCGAAGACGGCTTCGCCCAACGCCGTGCCGGTCGCGCCGTAGCTGGAACCGTGGAAGCTGGTGCCGTCCTCGAGGACCAGCACTGCGGCGGTGGGAGTATCTGCTGGTGTCACTTTTTGTCCTTGTTCGTGCTGGAATCGTCGGTGCCGTGTTCGTCGGGGAGAAGATCAGTCAGGGCCTGCTGCAGCGGTTTGCTCTCTGCGGCGAGCCGGGTGCGGAACGCTGTGTCGACGCCGGCTCCGGCCAGCATCCACCGCAGCACGACCAGCCCCTCCTTTTCCACGAATTTGCCGGTCATCCCGCTTTCGGAGCGCACATCGACCAGATCTGCCACGGGGATGAAGACGTCGGTGGCCCCGGTTCGCTGCAGCAGCACCCCCTGGGCGTGGATGCTCAACGTGGCGTTGGACTTCACCCCCAGGGACTGCACCGCCACACGGTCCAGCCAGTCTCCGGCGGTGGTCGTCACGACATATTGGCCGGCCACCTGCGCCATCGCCGGTGAGAGCACCGCCGGTACCTCCGGCAGTGTCCCGATGTGCTGCTGCCGGCGGAGGCGATTGCGCCATCCGAGGCCGATCAACGCCAGCAGCACCACGATGGTGCCGCCGCCGAGCAGCAAGGCTGTCATTTGCTCCATGCGGCCGCCTCCTGCACCGGAGTATTCAACCGGCCGTCGAGGACGGTCGGGTGGCCGCCGAAGAACGTGGCGATCACGGCCCCGGGCAACTCGCGGCCCGCAAACGGACTGTTTCGTCCCTTAGTGGCCATGGCCGATGGTTCCACCTGCCGGCGCGCGGAAGGGTCGACCAGGGTGATGTTCGCCGGTTCGCCGACGGCCAGCGGGCGGCCCTGTCCCGGTACCTGGCCGATGGCGGCAGGTCCGGTGGACATGATCCGCCCGACGGCATCCCAGTCCAGCATCCCGGTGTCGACCATGGTCTGCTGCACCACCGATACGGCGGTCTCCAGACCGGTCATGCCCATCGCGGCCTGGGCCCATTCGCAGTCTTTGGCCTCCGACGGGTGCGGGGCATGATCGGTACCCACGACGTCGATCGTCCCGTCGGCCAGGCCCGCCCGCAGGGCCTGCACGTCAGCGTCCGTGCGCAGCGGTGGATTGACCTTGTACACCGGATCGTAGCTGTGCACCAGGTCCTCGGTGAGCAACAAGTGGTGCGGGGTGACCTCCGCGGTGACCTTGATGCCGCGCTGCTTGGCCCAGCGGATCAGTTCCACCGATCCGGCGGTGGAAACGTGGCAGACGTGCACCCGGGATCCGACATGCTGTGCCAGCAGCACATCCCGGGCGATGATGGACTCCTCGGCCACCGCCGGCCAGCCGGCCAGCCCGAGCACGGCGGACACCGCGCCCTCGTTCATTTGCGCGCCCTCGGTCAGCCGCGGTTCCTGGGCATGCTGGGCGATGACGCCGTCGAACGCCTTGACATACTCGAGCGCCCGGCGCATCAGCAGCGGATCGGCGACGCAGATCCCGTCGTCGGAAAAGACCCGCACCCCGGCACGGGATCCGGCCATCGCTCCGAGCTCAGCCAGCCGCTGGCCCTCGAGACCGATGGTGACGGCGCCGACGGGTCGCACATCCACCCAGCCGGCGCGCAGTCCCAGATGGTGCACCTGCTCGACGACGCCGGCAGTGTCGGCCACCGGCGAGCTGTTGGCCATGGCGTGTACGGCCGTGAAGCCGCCCTGCGCGGCAGCAGCCGAGCCGGTCTCCACCGTTTCGGCGTCCTCCCTGCCCGGCTCACGCAGGTGGGTGTGCATGTCCACCAGCCCGGGCAGCGCAATCAGGCCCGAGGCATCGATCACTTCCGCGTTGCTGCCGGCAGCCTCGGCGCCGACGGCGGCAATCCGTCCGTCTTCAATCAACAGATCCGTGCCGGAGCCGGCGCCAAGGCCGGCTCCGCTGATCAGATAACGTCCCGTCGAATCGCTCACGTGGAGGTGCCTTTCTGCGTGGTCTGAACGTCTGCCGTGCCTCGATGGTGTTCGCCGGAGAGCAGCAGGTACAGCGCCGCCATCCTCACGGACACGCCGTTGCGCACCTGGTCCAGGATCAGCGACCGGTCCGAATCCGCAGCGGCCGCGGAAATCTCCAGCCCGCGGTTCATTGGCCCTGGATGCAGAATCACCGTATCGCCGGCCGCGGACTGCAGCGCCGCCAGGCGGGCCTCGTCAAAGCCCCAACTGCGCGAATATTCCCGCGTCGAAGGGAAGAAGGCCTGGTTCATGCGTTCGGCTTGGAGTCGGAGCATCATCACCGCGTCGACGCCGCCGCGCAGGGTTTCATCCAGGTCGTAGCTGATCGTGCAGGGCCAGGCATGCGCCCCCACCGGCAGCAGGGTGGGCGGAGCAACCAACGTCACCTCGGCACCGAGGGTCTTCAGCAGCCAGAGGTTGGAACGGGCGACCCTGGAATGCAGCACGTCACCGACGATAGCCACCCGCATGCCGGTCAGGTCGGTGCCGCTGGAGCTCCGGCCGGCGAGCTGCGCGGCGTGCCGGCGCAGGGTGAACGCGTCCAGCAGCGCCTGGGTGGGATGTTCGTGGGTGCCGTCCCCGGCGTTCAGCACGGCAGCATCGATCCAGCCCGAGGAGGCGAGACGGTGCGGCGCCCCCGAGGAAGGATGGCGGATGACGACGGCGTCGGCGCTCATCGCCTCAAGTGTCTGCGCGGTGTCTTTGAGGGACTCGCCCTTCGACACCGAGGAACCCTTGACGGCGAAATTGATCACATCCGCCGACAGCCGTTTGCCGGCGGCTTCGAAGGAGGTCCGGGTGCGGGTCGAGTCTTCGAAGAAGAGGTTGACCACGGTGCGGCCGCGCAGCGCGGGCAGCTTCTTCACCTCGCGTTGCCCGACGGCGGCCATCTCCTCGGCCACGTCGAGCACGCCGACGCTGTCGGCATGGCTGAGTGACGATGTTGACAGCAGGTGCCTCATGGCCGGTCCTCGATGACGACCTGGTCTTCGCCGGCGTCCGTTTCGGCCAGTTGCACGCGGACCTTCTCCCGGGTGGAGGTGGGCAGGTTCTTGCCCACATGGTCGGCACGGATCGGAAGTTCACGATGGCCGCGGTCGACCAGCACTGCCAGCCGGACGATGCGCGGCCGGCCCAGGTCGACGATGGCGTCCAGCGCCGCCCGGATGGTGCGGCCGGAGTAGAGCACGTCGTCGACCAGCACCACCACTTTGTTGTCGATGCCGGTGGGCGGCAACTGGGTCGGCATAGGAGAACGCGTGGGATGGTGCTGCAGGTCATCGCGGAACATTGTCACGTCCAGCTGCCCGGTGATCGCCGGGGGGTCCACGGCCGGATCCGAAGTTGCGAGTTTGCGCCCCAGCCGCTCGGCGAGAGGAAAGCCTCTGCGGGGTATCCCCAGCAGCACCAGGTCGTCGGGGCCCTTGTTGGCCTCGAGGAGCTCGTGGGCAATGCGTGTCAGGGCGCGGTCAATATCCGCAGCCGAGAGCACAACACGCGACCGTGGGTCGCTCCGCTGTGAAGATCCGGGCATGCTCGTCATGGGCGCTGCCTCCTTTCCCGCCTCACTGGACGGCCCTTAAAGGTTGCTTGCGTAGCTAAAGTATCATGCCAGCAGGCCGGGTTTGAGCTGTTGCAGCCGTCCCAGCAGCCCATTAATGAATGTTGGTGATTCGTCGGTGGAGAGCATCCTGGACAGCGCCACAGCTTCGCTGACGGCGACCGAATCCGGAACGTCGTCGTTGTACAACAACTCCCAGGCTCCGATGCGGAGGATAATCCGGTCGACCGACGGCATCCGCTCCAGCGTCCACCCCTGCGAATATGTCTGCAGGTGCTCATCAATGGTTTCCTGCAGGGCCACGACTCCCTCGACCAGGTCGGCGGTGTAGGGGTTGATGACCTGTTCGGTTTTCTCGCGGCGCCCGCGCAGTACTTCGATCGGAGCCGCTTCACGCTGCTCCGCTTCGAAGAGGATATCGACGGCCCGGCGGCGCGCCTTGGAACGTGCACTCACTCGTTGACGCGTCCCAAATACTCACCGGTGCGGGTGTCGACCTTCACCTTGGTGCCGTTGTCCACGAACAGCGGGACGCCGATCTGGTAGCCCGTCTCGAGCGTCGCGGATTTGGTGCCGCCGCTGGAACGGTCGCCCTGCAGGCCGGGTTCGGTGTAAGTGATTTGAAGCGTGACCGACGGCGGCAGTTCAATGTACAGCGGCGTGCCTTCATGGACGGCGATATTGACGTTCTGGTTCTCCAGCATGAAGTTGGTGGCGTTGCCAACGACGCCGCCGGGGACCATGATCTGGTCGTAGTCGGCAGTGTCCATGAAGATGAAGTCTTCGCCGTCCTGGTACAGGTACTGATAATCCCGGCGGTCAACGTTGGCCATGTCAACCTTGGCGCCGGCGTTGAAGGTCCTGTCCACGGCCTTGCCGGACACGACATTACGGAGCTTGGTGCGGACGAACGCACCGCCCTTGCCGGGCTTCACGTGCTGGAACTCCAGGACGCTCCACAGCTGCCCGTCCAAATTCAACACGGTTCCGTTCTTGATGTCGTTGCTTGTCGCCACAAGTGTCTCTTTCGTTGAGGATCATTGTCTCGAACCGGCTGGTGCGACGCCGGCCGGTGCTTCAACCGGCCGGTGCTTCAGGGGCGCAAAAAAGGTCCGGCTGTCTATTCTACCGGGTCTCGGTGCGGCGTGGGACGCCTTACTCGACCACCGGGTCTCACGCTGCGATTTCCTGGTACGCGGCGAACAGCAGCGAGGTATCGGGGACATCGAGCACACCCGGTTTGGCCAGGTCATCGAGCACCACGAACCTGAGCAGGTCCCCGCGGGCCTTCTTATCGCGGCGCATGCCATCGAGCAGGGTGGGCCACCGGTCACGGCGGTACGTCACCGGCAGGGTGAGCGACTTGAGGATGCTGTGATGCCGGTCCACCACTGTGTCGTCGAGCCGGCCCACCATCCGGGCCAGCTCCGCGGCGAACACCATCCCGATGGACACGGCGGCACCATGACGCCATTGGTAGCGTTCGGCCAGTTCGATCGCGTGGCCCAGGGTGTGGCCGTAATTGAGCATCTCACGCATCCCGGATTCACGCAGGTCATTGGAGACCACGCCTGCCTTCACTGCGATGGCGCGCTCCACCAGGTCCCGGACCACTGGATTGGAGGGGTCTTGAACGGCCGCCGGGTCGGCCTCGATGGCCTCGAGAATCTCCGGATCGGAAATGAAGCCGCACTTGACCACCTCGGCCATTCCGGACAGCAACTCATTGCGGGGCAGCGTGCCCAGGGTGTCCAGGTCCGCCAGCACCCCGGCGGGCGGATGGAACGAGCCGACCAGATTCTTCCCTTCGGCGGTGTTGATGCCGGTCTTTCCCCCGACGGCGGCGTCAACCATCCCAAGCAACGTGGTCGGCATATGGACCACTTTGATGCCCCGCAACCAGGTGGCGGCCACGAAACCGGCCAGATCGGTGACGGCGCCTCCCCCGACGGCGACAATGGCATCGGATCGGGTGAAATCATTCTGCCCCAGCACTTGCCAGCAGAACGAGGCGACTTGGATGTGCTTGCCCTCTTCAGCGTCCGGGATCTCTGCGGTCACGGCTGTCAGTCCCGAACCGGCAAGGTCCTCGCGGACCGTGTCACCGGTGGTGCGCAACGCCCGCGGATGGATCACCAACACCCTGTGGACCCGCTCCCCCAGGATCGGCGCCAGCCGGGACAGCAGGCCGTGCCCGACCACGACGTTGTAGTTGTCCGACGGCGCGCGCCCGGAGACATTAATGGTGGTGTCCTCGACAGTCACTGTAGATAGTTCCTTTCCTGCAGCAGGGCCATCAGCCGTGCTGCCAATTCGTGCACGTCTCCGCGCCGGGTATCAAGGGTGAGGTCGGCCAGTTGCTCGTAGACCGGCCGCCTCAAGTCAAACAGCCGCACCCACGACGTGACAGGGTCTTCGGCCAGCAGCGGCCGGTGGCCCTTGCCACTGATCCGCGGCATGACGGTTGCCAGGTCGGTCACCAGGTAGACGACGACGGCGGCGCCGCTGGAGAGCAATTGGGCGGTGCCGGTATCCAGCACGGCTCCGCCACCGACCGAAATCACCGTCCCGGCGTGCTCGCCGGATTCCAGCAGCCGCGCCAGCGTGGCGGCTTCCTTATGGCGGAAGAACCGCTCGCCGTATCGTGCGAACATCTCTGGTATCGGCCCATGGGCCCGGGTGACAATGCGGTCTGTGTCCGAAAACGCCACCGACAGCTGGTGGGCCAGTTCCTGCCCGATCGCAGACTTTCCCGAGGCCATCGGACCGATCAGTACAATCGGCGGATTGGTCATTGCATACCCGAGGAGTCCAATGAACCGTCGATCGCGGCCAGGTAACTGTGCAGGTTCCGACGCGTCTCTGAAATGGAATCGCCGCCGAATTTCTCCATCACGGCCTCGGCCAGCACCAAGGCCACCATCGCTTCGGCCACCACCCCGGAAGCCGGAACCGCGCACACGTCCGAGCGCTGGTGGTGGGCCTTGGCTTCCTCGCCGGTGCTGATGTCGATGGTGCGCAGCGCACGCGGGACGGTCGCGATGGGCTTCATCGCCGACCTGACCCGGAGCACCTCGCCAATGCTCATGCCGCCTTCGATTCCACCGGCCCGGTTGCTGGCCCTCGAGATCCGTCCGTGCTCATCCCGGACAATCTCGTCGTGTGCCGCAGACCCCCGGCGGGCCGCGGTACGCAAGCCGTCACCGATTTCGACACCCTTCATGGCCTGGATTCCCATCAGGGCCGCTGCCAGCCGCGAATCGAGGCGCCGGTCCCAGTGCACATAGCTGCCCAAACCGGGCGGTAGGCCGTAGGCAAGCACTTCGACGACTCCGCCGAGGGTCTCGCCGTCCTTATGCGCGGCATCGACTTCGGCCACCATCGCCTGTGAGGTGTCCGGATCGAAGCACCGCAGCGGATCCTCGTCGAGGGCAGCGACGTCTTCCGGGACCGGAAGCGGGCCGCCCTGCGGCACTTCCACAGAGGCCAGGGACACGGTGTGGCTGACCAGTTCGATGCCCAGGGACTTGAGCAGCTGCGCCGCCACGGTGCCAAGTGCCACGCGGGTCGCAGTCTCACGGGCGCTGGCCCGCTCCAGCACCGGACGGGCCTCGTCGAAGGCGTACTTCTGCATTCCGGTGAAGTCAGCGTGTCCGGGGCGGGGCCGTGTCAGCGGCGCGTTGCGGGCCAGGGATTCAACGTCGGCGGGATCGACCGGGTCGGAGGCCATGATCTTTTCCCACTTGGGCCATTCGGTATTGCCTACTTGGACGGCGACCGGGCCGCCCTGGGTCAGCCCGTGCCGGACCCCGCCGGTGACAGTGACCTCATCCTGCTCGAACTTCATCCGGGCCCCGCGGCCGTAACCCAGCCGGCGGCGCGCCAGCGCGGCCTGGATCATGCCGGTCGTCACCTCGACGCCGGCGGGCACACCTTCGAGTATTCCCACCAGGGAGGGGCCGTGGGATTCTCCTGCCGTAAGCCATCGCAACATGGGAACTATCCTGCCATGTCCGGCGGCCGCGGGTCCCTCCGGGGCAGGCGGACCGCGTCACACATTGCATTTATGACGCCGGGCTCGTCGTGGAAACTGCTGCCGGTGAACATCCGCACCTGTTCGAGGCCCTGATAGAGGAGCATTTCCAGTCCAGGGACTATCACGCCGCCACGGCCCCGCCAGGTCTGTGCCAAGGCGCTGGGCCAGGGCTCATAGGCCACATCCAGCAGGATCCCCGCTCCGCCGTCGACCCGGCCCTGCAACCGGGGCGCTGCGGCCATGGCGTCGGCCGCGTGCGGGGGCAGCGTGGAGATCACCAGCCGGGCTCCGGACAACACTGCGGCGCTGTCCTGCATCGGCACGACGGAGACCTGAAGCCCCGCCCTTTCCGCGAAACGGACAGTATCCGCGGCGCGGGCAGGATCACGGACACACAGCGACACCCGGTCGACCCCGAGCGCCGCCAGCGCCGCAGCGGCCGCCAGCGAGGTGCCGCCCGCCCCGAGAATGACCGCGGACCGTTCAGTAGTCCCGCCGGCGTGGTTTATCGCCCGGATCATGCCTGTGACATCCGTATTATGGCCGGTCAGAGTCGGGCCTGCGGCACCGGCGTCGAACGTGACGGTGTTGAGTACTCCCAAGGCCGATGCCGTCTCCGAGAGACGGTCGACGTACTTCACCATGGCCGACTTCAGCGGCATGGTCACGGATAAACCGCGCCAGCAGCTATCGGTAGTGTCCTGATCATCTGTAGTGTCCGGATCCCCGCGGAGCCCATCCATATAGGCTTCCAGCTGTTCCGGGGTCATCTCCACCGCGCTGTAGGCGATGTCAACACCGAGATGGCGGTAGGCGGCGTGATGCAGCGCAGGCGACTTGGAATGACCGATCGGTGACCCAAGGACGGCCGCGCGCGCGGGACCTGTCACTTGCTATTGACACCTGCCCTGATGGTTATCGCACCATTGCTGGAACTTGTTGACGTTCTTCACGTGCCCGGCATGGCGTTCTGCGAACAATGTCTTTCCGGTATCCAGATTCACGGTGACCCAGTAATAATACGGATTCTCGGGCGGATCCGCCGCCGCCTTAATCGCGGGCAGCGACGGAGAACCGATCGGCCCGACGGGCAGTCCCGGGTTGGCGTAGGTGTTGTACGGGTTGGACTTGTCGTTCTTTTCTTTGTCAGTGACCTGGTAGCTCTTGCGGCCCAGCCCATAGGTCACCGTGGCATCGGATTGGATGAACCGGCCGATTTCCTTGATCGGCTCATGCAGCCGGTTCTGGATGGCCCCCGCAATCTCTTCATAGCTCTTCGGATTGCCTTCGTGCTCAATGATGCTGGCGACCGTTAGAACCCGGTACTGTTCTTTTTTGCCTTCGACGCCGGCCTTCTTCAAGTTCGCGAATGTTTTGTCGACCAGCATGTTGATGATGTCGGCGGCGCCTGCGTCCAGCGGGAATCGGTACTCGCCCGGCGACAGGTAGCCTTCGAGGCTCGGAGCCTGCTTGGGAAGGCCGAACCGGGTGGGGTCGGCGGCCAGCTTCTCGAATTTCTTCACCGGGATTCCGGAGGCCTCGGACAAGACCTTGAACACCTGCGGCTGGCGCAGCCCCCGGTCCACCGCGGCATAATGCACGGCCGTCTGGTCCGTGTTCAGCAAGGAGGCCACAGCCTTGGCCGCCGGCATCTTCTGCTTCAATTCATAGGTGCCCGGCTGGATCACGTTTCCGCTGTCGTCGGCGGCCAGCGCTTCCATGAAAGCGCCGGTGCTCGCGACGACGCCGCTGTCCACCAGATTCTCCGCGATGCCGATCGAGGGGGCGCCTTGCTGCACCTGGACCTTCACCGACCCGGTGCCGGGACCCGGGTAATCGGCCATCGAGTCGTCACCGCCGGTGAAGAACGGCACGACGAACGAAACGGCGAAGACGACGACCGCCGCGAAGAAGACCAGTGCGGCCGTCAGCGCGATCGTCCGCCGGCGGCGGCGCTTGCGCCGCTCCCGGGCGGGCCGCTGTGCCCGGCGGGAGCTCAGGGGCATGTGTTCGGCGGTGTGTTCGTAGAGGAACTCGTGGGGGTCGGGCGCCTCGCCTGCCTCCTCATCGGAGTCAGCCGGAGTGTCGCCGGGGTGTACACGGCTCACTGATCGTCTCCTTCCCGCCTTGCAGGATGCACCGGACTTTCAGATTCCTCCGGAATCGGACCGTTTGGCCCGGCTGGCGCGTCACCGCCACCGGGGCTCACCACGTCCCCCACGTCCATGCTGAGTGATCGCTGCATATCAATGGCTTGTTGAAGGATGCCAACTGCAGCTGCCTGATCCACCACTTTACGATGATTACGTCCCGATACACCAGCGGCATGCAGGGACCGGTGTGCGCTGACCGTGCTTAACCGTTCGTCGATCAGCCGGATTTCGGCGTCGATTCCCGCCTGGCCGGCAGCGGCGGCCAGTAGTGAAGCATATTCCCGTGCCATCTGCGCGGAGGCGCTTTCGCCCCCGCGCAGGGTGCGTGGCAGTCCCACGAAAATCCGGGTGGCATTCCGTTCGGAGGCTTCGCGGATGACCACGCGGACGTCGGAATTCTTCTTCGCATCACGCTTCAGGGTCTTAACCGGCGTGGCGATCATGCCGTGCGGATCGCACACGGCAAGTCCCACTCGCACGAGCCCGACGTCGACACCGAGTTGCACTCCGGGCGTCAGGCCACCGGCCGATGACACAGTAATGCTCAGCCCCGCCGGGCGATCGCATCGGTAATGGCGGACAAGGCGGCAGCGATTTGGCCGGGGTCGGAACCGCCGCCCTGCGCGACGTCGTCCTTGCCGCCGCCGCCACCGCCCAGGATGCCGGCCGCCAGCTTGACCAGGGAACCTGCCTTGACGCCGGTGGCGCGGGCTTGTTCGTTCGTCGCCACCAACACCAGCGGACGGTTCTTCGACCGTCCGGCCACTGCGACAGCCGAGGGCCCGGAGCCCAGCCGGTTGCGCAGGTCGAGTGCCAGCGACCGCAGATCGTCCGCGCCCGAAACCTCGCCGGCGTCGTGGGTCACCAGCCGCACCCCGGCCACGTCACGGGCCGAGTCCAGCAGGGCTGCGGCGGAGGCGGCCAGCTGTTCCTGGCGCAGCCGGTCCAGTTCCTTCTCGGCCGTCTTGAGCTTGTTCAGGGTCGCCGAGATCCGCTCGGGCAGCTGGGCCGAGGGAACCTTCATCATGTCGGACAATTCGGTGACCAGGGCGCGTTCGGCGGCGAGGTGGCGGAAGGCCTCCATCCCGACGAACGCTTCGACCCGGCGGTTCCCGGATCCCACGGACTGCTCGCCGAGCAGCGTCAGGGAGCCGATCCTGGAGGTGGATCCCACGTGCGTGCCGCCGCACAGTTCGCGCGACCACGCACCATCGATTTCCACGACCCGGACCTGGTCCCCGTAGGCCTCGCCAAACAGTGCGGTCGCCCCCATGTCCTTGGCCTGCTGCAGCGGCATCACCTTGGTCTCGACGGGAAAATCGTTGCGGATGGCAAGATTGGAGACTTCCTCGACCTCGCTGGCCGCCGCCTGGCTCAGGCCTTCGCCCCAGGCGAAGTCGAACCGCAGGTAGCCGGCCTTATTGAACGATCCGCGCTGCATCGCTTCCGGGCCGAGGACCTGGTGCAGTGCCGCATGGACAATGTGGGTTCCCGAGTGTGCCTGTTCGGCGGACTGCCGGCGCTGGGGATCGACGGCGGCCAGCGCCTGCGAGCCGCTGCTGACTTCCCCTTCGCGGACAGTTCCTTTATGCACGATCAGCCCCTTGACCGGGCTCTGCACATCGCGCACTTCGACCACGTATCCGTCGCCGGTGATCATGCCGACGTCGGCGGCCTGTCCGCCGGCCTCCGCGTAGAACGGGGTGGCATCGAGGACAAGTTCAATGTCTTCGCCGGCACGGGCGGCCGGGACATTGGCGCCGTCCTTGATCACACCGCGCACTGTGGATTCGGTGGTGAGTTCGTCATAGCCGGTAAAGGCCGTATTGCCGGCGGCGAGCAGGGTGTTGAACACCGACACATCCGCGTGCCCGAGCTTCTTTTGCTTGGCGTCGGCCTGCGCACGCTCACGCTGTTCATTCATCAGGGTCCGGAATCCGGCCTCGTCGACCTTCACCCCGGCTTCTTCGGCCATTTCCAGCGTCAGGTCGATGGGGAAACCATACGTGTCATGCAGGGTGAACGCGTCCGACCCGGACAGCGCCGAGCCGGCGGCCTTGGACGCGGCGACGGATTGCTCCAACCGGGCAGTACCCGAGGCGATAGTGCGCAGGAACGATTTTTCCTCGGCGTAGGCGACGCGGCTGATCCGCTCAAAATCGGATTCCACCTCGGGGTAGGTCTGTTTCATCGCGTCGCGGGAGACGGGCAGCAGGTCCGGCAGGCAGGCCTGCTCGACGCCGAGGAGCCGCATGGCGCGCACCGCCCGCCGGATCAGCCTGCGCAGCACGTAGCCGCCACCCTCATTCGAGGGTGTGACGCCGTCGCTGATCAGCATCAGCGCCGAGCGGATATGGTCGGCCACCACCCGCATCCGCACATCATCGGCGTGGTGGGGGTCGTCGTCCGACTCGGCGCTGGTGTATTCCTTGCCGGAGAGCGCCGCCGCCGCATCGAGCACCGGACGCACCTGGTCGGTCTCGTACATATTGTCGACGCCCTGCAGCACGAGGGCCAGTCGTTCCAGGCCCAGGCCGGTGTCGATATTCTTGCTCGGCAGTTCGCCGACGACGTCGAAGTCTTCTTTGCTGCGTACCTCGGAGAGCTGGTACTGCATGAACACCAGGTTCCACAGCTCGATGTACCGCGTCTCGTCCGCTACGGGCCCGCCTTCGATGCCGTAGGCCGGCCCTCGGTCGTAGTAGATCTCCGAGCAGGGTCCGCCCGGCCCGGCCTGGCCGGCATGCCAGTAGTTGTCGGCCTTGCCGGTGCCCTGGATCCGCTCGTGGGGCAGGCCGATCTTGTCGTGCCAGATGGCGCGCGCTTCGTCGTCGCGCTCGTCGCCGTCCTCATAGACGGTGACCCACAAACGCTCCGGGGCCAGGCCGTATCCGCCGGCCTCGACCGGTGAGGTCAGTAGTTCCCAGGCAAAGGTGATGGCGTCGTCTTTGAAGTAGTCGCCGAAGGAGAAGTTGCCGCACATTTGGAAGAAGGTGCCATGCCGGGCGGTCTTGCCGACCTCTTCGATATCGGCCGTGCGGATGCACTTCTGGACGCTGACGGCGCGGTTGTATGGAGGAGTCTGGCGGGCGGTCAGATACGGTATGAACGGCACCATACCGGCCACTGTGAACAGCAGGGACGGATCATTCGAGACAAGGGACGACGACGGGACAACGCTGTGCCCCCTGGCCGAAAAGAATTCTGTCCAGCGCCGTGCAATCTCGTGCGACTTCATCTATCAATATACCTTCCGCCTGATACCG
The DNA here is from genome assembly GCF_000430705.1 of Arthrobacter castelli DSM 16402. Taxonomy (GTDB): domain Bacteria; phylum Actinomycetota; class Actinomycetes; order Actinomycetales; family Micrococcaceae; genus Arthrobacter_C; species Arthrobacter_C castelli. Next base: position 107,286 of record NZ_AUMN01000002.1, on the reverse strand, counting down.
CCGGATCGTGACCCGGCCAGCTGGTGGCCGCTCCCTGTCGGACAATTCCCGTGCGGGCACTTCCCTATTGGCTGGACCCTGTCCGCTGTTCCGTGTCGATACCGAGCGCGATCCGCAGGTCGGCTTCGCGTTCGCTCATGCCCTGCCGCATCGTCTCTGCGAATCCGGAGACACTGTCGGCCAGCGAACCCATCGCCCGGTTGATCCCTTCCGGTCCGTACTTTGCCTTGGCCTCGGAGGCTTTGCGCACGGCAATAATGCCGATCGTCACGCCGATGCCGACCCAGATCAGACGCTTGGTCATGGTGCCTCTCCTGCTGTGAAGATTGAGTTGGACATGTTGGGCGGTGGCTATCTGCTGCGGGGTGGTGTATGCCGGCCGCCCCGGCCTCCGAAGGCCGAACGCACACCGTAGGAGAAAGCTGCCACCTTGATCAGCGGCGCTCCCAGCGTGGCCGCAACCAGTGAGGACAGCGCCGATACATTCGCGGAGGCGTCCGAGACATTGTTGGTGATGCCGTCGACCTTGCGCAGTTGCGAGTTCGTGGTGGACACCGTCGTGGTGACCTCGTCGAGCAACGGCGTGGTCTCGTCACTCAGTGAGCGGATGGTGGTTCGCAGCTCGTCGAAGACCTTGCCGAGTTTCAACACCGGTATGGCCAACAGGGCGACGAGGATGGCAAAAACGCCGGCGGCGATGAGGCCGGCAATATCTCCACCAGACATAGCGGACTGCTCCTTTTTCGTATAACGATGTACCGGCCAGCGCCGCAGGCCGCAACGGCTCGGTGCACTGGTGACGCTATGTACCTTACCCACATGACAGCCCGCGGCGCTTGCCGCGGGCTGTCGAGTGTGGCGCTGCAGCTGGATTCAGCGTGGCTCTTAGCGGGCGTAGTACTCGACCACGAGCTGCTCTTCGCAGGTGATCGGAACTTCCGGCCGCTTCGGACGGCGGACCAGCCGGGCGTGCAGCTTCTCCAGCTGGACGTCCAGGTAGGCCGGCACATCCGGGAGCACGTCACGGTGGGCGCCGGCCGCAGCCACCTGCAGCGGAGTCATCTTCTCGCTGCGCGGGTGGACGTGGATCAGCTGGCCCTCGGACACACGGTAGGACGGGCGGTCAACCCGTCCGCCGTCGACCATGATGTGGCGGTGAACCACCAACTGGCGCGCCTGGGCGATGGTGCGGGCAAAGCCGGACCGCAGCACCAGCGCATCGAGACGCATTTCCAGCAGCTCGACCAGGCTCTCACCGGTCAGGCCATGGGTGCGGCGTGCTTCCTCGAAGACGCGGGTCATTTGTGCTTCGCGGATACCGTACTGGGCGCGCAGCCGCTGCTTCTCGCGCAGCCGCACCGCGTAGTCGCTGTCCTGCTTGCGCCGGGCGCGGCCGTGTTCACCCGGCGGGTATGGGCGGCGTTCAAAGTACTTGGCGGCCTTGGGGGTAAGTGCCAGGCCCAAGGCCCGGGACGCCCGCGCTTGGCGGCGGGCACGTGCTTGTGCAGTCACGTTGTCCTTCCATATATACTGTCAGTAGAGGTTAGGCTAGCCTCACCGATTACCGAGGCGGGTCCTTCCGGACCACGCCTGCGATCGGTTCCCTTTATGGCTCTACACCGCAGGGGAACGGATCGGCTGCACATGCCCGTCGTATTGGCCCACGCAAAGGAGGACACCACGATGGAACACCGGCAACCAAGTGCCGCTGAGGTAGCGCGTACATTATTGACGGGTGCGGGGACCGCCACGCTCGGGTCAGCCGCTACCCAAAGTGCCGTGCCGGTGCTTCATGCCGAGACCGCCGCAGGTGCGTACATCTTGGTTGGGGACACACACACGCTGGCCGGGCTTGGCCTTGATTCACCCGTCAGCGACCTACTCTACCGTGAAGTATGCCCGCTGCGCGACTTGGCCGGTCCTGGATCGAAGATGCGCCCCTCGGAACAGGCGGGCTCTACCGACGCCGCTGCTGAGGCCGGCTCCTCTGAAGACTCCGACGCGTCCCGGTGCTTGCTGCGTTATCCGGTCACCTTGGAGATTTCGTCGATGGCACCGGTCGCCGACATCCACATTGAGCGCAGCTCCGCCCGTTACTTTGGGAAAATCACCCCGCTGCCCGCCGCGGCGGTGCCCGGCGCGCTGCAGGCCGAATGCTCAGGTGTGCGCTTGTCCGAAGTGCTCGGATACCGTCCGGATGCCAAACTGTTCGCTTTCAGCCCGGAGCGGGCCCGGCTCACAGATGGATCCGGCCGTCACGATGTGGAGGCCGAAGACGTGCTGTCCGCGGTTCCCGACCCGCTGGCCCGGTGGGAAGGTCCGCTGCTGCGTGGCATTGAGGACCAATACGGTCCGGCGGTGCTGGATACCGTCAGGGCGCTGGACCTGGACACTGAGACGCTGGGTATCGGGAGCATGGGCACAGTGGAGTCGGTCCGGATGATCGGTGTGGACCAGTATGGCTTGACGCTTCAGTGCCGCTGGGATGCCACAGCGTGCATCTGGAGGGCGTTGCTGCCCGACGACGCCCCAGGCGGCTGTCCCGGCCGCACCGTCGACGGCGCTGGCGGATGCCATTCGACCACCGCGGTGATCCGGTTGCCGTTCGCCGGGCCGGCCGGCACCTCGGATGCCGTGCTGCGGCAGGTGCAGTCGCTCGTGTCGGGCCCTGTTCCGGCCCTCTGAGACTGGACAACCGGCGCGACGGGGAGTCCAGCGACCGCGGTAGGGTCACCCGCCGCGGATGATCCGCCGCAGCTTTTCCACCCGCGCCGCCACCTCGCGCTCCGAGCCGAACTGGGTGGGCTGGTAGTAATCGCGGCCCACCAGGTCATCGGGAGGATACTGCTGGGCTGCCACAGCATTCGGGGCATCGTGCGCATACCGGTAGCCCTTGCCATGGCCCAGCTGCTCAGAGCCGGGATAGTGGGAGTCCCGCAGATGCGCCGGGACAGTGCTTCCCTTTCCCGCCCGGATATCGCTGACTGCCGCGTTCAGCCCCATGTAGGCGGCATTCGACTTCGGTGCCGTCGCCATGTGCACCACGGCTTCGGCGAGCACGATCCGCCCCTCCGGCATACCGATCAGCTGGACCGCCTGGGCCGCGGCAACAGCCGTCTGCAACGCCGTCGGGTCGGCCATGCCCACATCCTCCGAGGCCGAAATCACAATCCGCCGGGCGATAAACCGGGCGTCTTCACCGGCTTCGAGCATCCGGGCAAGGTAATGCAGTGAAGCGTCGACATCCGAACCTCTGATGGACTTGATCAAGGCGCTGGCGACGTCGTAGTGCTGGTCCCCCGCCCGGTCGTACCGGACCGCCGCTACATCCAGTGCCTGTTCGGCATGCTCCAGTCCGACCCGTATCGGAGCCGCGCCCCGGGACGGTCTGGCTGGACCTTCTTCGGTGTTCCCATCTTCGCCGGGCTGCTCGCCGGAATGTTCGCTCAGCGCCATGCGCGCGGCCGCTTCCACGGCGGTCAGTCCCCTGCGGGCATCTCCGGCGGCCAGCCTGACCAGGTGGTCCATGGCCTCGTCCGTGACTTCCACCTCGCCGGCCAGCCCCCTTGGATCCCGGACGGCTTTGTCGAGCAGGGCCTGGATGTCGGCCGACGTCAACGGTTGCAGGGTCAGCATTAAAGAACGCGAAAGCAACGGCGCCACCACCGAAAACGACGGGTTCTCGGTGGTGGCGGCTATCAGAATCACCCAGCCGTTTTCGACCCCGGGCAGCAACGCATCCTGCTGGGCCTTGTTGAACCGGTGGATCTCGTCCAGGAAGAGCACGGTGGTGGTGCGGTGCAGGTCCCGGGCCGTCAAGGCGTCGTCCATCACCCGCCGCACATCCTTGACCCCGGACGTGACGGCCGACAGCTCGACGAATTTCCTGCCCGGTCCGCGGGCGATCACATGGGCCAGCGTGGTCTTCCCGGTGCCCGGCGGCCCCCACAGGATGACCGACGTCGAACCGGCTGAGCCGCTGCCCCGATCCCCCGCCGCCAACGCCCGCAGCGGGGACCCGGCGCCCAGCAGATGTTGTTGGCCGACGATGTCGTCGAGGTTCCTGGGGCGCATCCGCACTGCCAAGGGGCTCTTCGGGCCGGACCCGGCCGGTCCGGGCCCCTGATAGGACGTATCGGCTGAGCCGTCGCTATCACTGTCCTGATTGAATAGATCGCTCACTCTTCACAGGTTACTTCCTGTATCGGCCGCGTCCTCCATCGCCGCTGACAAGACCGTGTCCGTCACAGCCAACGCATCGAATATGCCCGCGCCAGTGCCGCCCGCGGACCGGCCGTGAGCAGGGCGCGAAGCAGCAGGTCGCGACCGCGCAGTCGGTACCCGTCCACCGGCCGGCCCATGGCCATGTTGAGCTGAGCCACCCGTGCCGCGATCGCCGCGGAGCGCATGCGCCTTCCCTGGAACCGGTCCAAGGCCTTCGCCTCCCCGCTCCCGTTCGCGGCGTCGGGCAGGAGCGGTGCCAGGGCGGCGGCGTCCAGCCATCCCAGGTTCATTCCCTGCCCGCCGATCGGGCTGACCTGGTGGGCCGCGTCCCCGACCAGCACCACACGCCCGGCCACCATGCGCCCGGCCGTTTGCGTGCGCACGCCGAAGCCGCTGAGCATCCTGTTGCCGGAGGCAGCCACGGCGGTGCCGGTGCGCGCCTGGATCAGTCCGGACAGCAGCTCAGGGGTTGGATCGGTGACGGGGCTTTGCAAGCGGACGACCCAGCGCCGGCGTCCATGGGGCAACGGGAAGGACTCCACCACTCCCTGCGGCTCCAGCCAGATGACAGCGGCCCGTCCGTCGGGTGTTTCGTCAATGAAGTCGCCCATCAGGTACTGGTCGCCGTGCACGGTGGTGCGCACATCGATTCGGCAGGCGGAGCGCACCAGGCTGTTGCCGCCGTCGGCGCCGATGACCATGCGGGCATTCAGCCCGCTGCCGCCATGGCCGGTGGCGACCTGCAGCCGGACATGGTCCGCTTCCTGCTCCAGCCCGCGGACCTGGACTCCGCGCCGCAACGACCCCGGACGGAGCTGTTCGAGCCGGGCGGCAATCAGGGCCTCGGTGCGGTGTTGATCGAGGGCGACGATGTACGGGTGGGCTGCGGATACGCCGTCGAACCCCAGCGAGCCGAAGGTGCGCCCGTCGCTGCGCAGCAAACCGTGCCGGATCCTGGTCCCCTCGGACACTATGGCGCGGGCGATGCCGACGCCGTCGAAGGCCTCCAGCGCCGGCGGGTGGATTCCGATGGCCCTCGAATGGCGTATCGGCTCAGTGCGTTGTTCAAGCACCTGGACGTCGAGGCCCTGGTGCGCGAGCAGCGCGCCGGTAAACAACCCGACAGGTCCTCCCCCGACGACGACGGCGTCCAGCATTTCAGCCTCCCGGAGCCGCCCTGCCGGCCTGGCCGGTCGGGTCGCCGCCCGCCCGATCTGCCACGCCACCCGGACCGGGACCGTCGAAGATGAGCAGGTTGCGGTAGGGACGTTGGTGGGCGACCTGCCATCCATGCGGGGCCAGCGCGGACAGTTCCGCCGTGGTGTAGCTGCGGCGCAACGAGGTCAGCCCGTCCGCCCGGATAAAGGAACGGCGGAACACGGGCCATGTCGCGGTCGAGAACAGCGCATACGCCACCGGACTGCGTTGCAGGTCCGCGTGGACCACCCGCATCCGGCACATCCGCTCGCTGTCGGCCAGCAGGCCGTCCAGCTCGTCGCCGTTCAGGTGGTGGAGCATGTGATTGGAGATGATGACGTCGAAGCGGTGGCCGGCTGCGGCAAGTTCACCGCTGTAGGCCCGCCGGTACGCTAGACCGGGCATCGCCGGTTTCCTCGCCGCGTGGTCAAAAGCCCTTTCGTCCGGATCGATACCGAGGATGGAACAGGCGAAACCGTCGAGCAGGGCCCACCGCGCCAGCGCCCGAGTCACGTCCCCGCCTCCGCACCCGATATCGAGGATGCTGTTCACCGCCTCACGGCGCAGCAGCGGCCGGATCCATGAGCGATAGGTCAGGCGCCAGCGGCCGATCACCGTGTTGATCAAGTGGAATTGATCATAAGTGCGTTCCAGCAGGTGCGGATCGGCGCCGGGATCGTCCATCAGCTCGGTGGCATCGGTGTCCCGCCGGACCAGCCGACCTGGCCACACTGCCATCAGCGGGTCCCGGCCTTATCCGGGGACAGCTTGGTCATCAACGCCGACTCCACCGTCAGCCCGGGCCCGAAGGCCATGGCGCACACCTGCTCTTCGGACTCGGCTGAGCTGTCGTCGAGAATATTCTTGAGGATGAACAGTATTGTCGCGCTGCTCATGTTGCCGTACCGGCGCAGGATTTCCCTCGACGGCGTGAGCTGGTCCGGCCGCAGTTCGAGGTTCGATTCGACTTTGTCCAGGATGCTGCGCCCGCCCGGATGCACGGCCCAGTACTCCACATCCTTGTACGGCCGTCCCGCCAGGGCGGCCTGTCGTGAAAAGAGCGGCCCCAAGGCGTCGTGGATATGTTCACCGATGATTTTGGGAACGTAGCTGCTCAGTACCATTTCGAAGCCTTCGTCGCCGATGGTCCAGGCCATGTCCGCTTCCCCCACGGGGGTCAGCGCGGTATCGAACGCCTCGAGCCGGAGGCCGGCCCCCGCACCAGGCGTACCGGAGACGATGGCGGCCGCCGCGCCGTCGGCGAAGACCGAGGAAGCGATAATCTGGTCTGGGTCGTTGGAGGAACGCACGTGCAGAGTGCACAGCTCGGCACTGACCACCAGCACGACGGCGTCCGGATCGGCCTCGCAGAATGACCGGGCGGCCCGTAGCGCCGGAAACGACGCGTAGCAGCCCATGAAACCCAGATGGTAGCGCTGCACGCGCGGATCCAGCCCGAGCTGACGGACAAGCATATAGTCCGGTCCGGGTTGGTAGAAGCCGGTGCAGGAAACGGTGACCACATGAGTGATGTCATCGGGGCCGATACCTTCGTCCGCCTCCAGCGCCTGCCGCGCCGCATCGATATAGAGCTTGGTCGCCTCCTGGGTATACAGCTCGTTCCTGACCCGGGTCCCGGGGACCAGCAGGGTGCCCGAGTCCCGGTCGTAGAAGTCGCCGCTGTTGCCGCCGTCGCCCCGGGTCATGTCGAACCCGTCAATGACGGTGTGCCGCTGGTCGATGCCCGACTGGTCAAAAGCGGCCCGCAGCAGCCGTTCGCCCAACCGGCTGACGGAGGGCTGGCCCGCGAAACGGTCCCTGGTGGCCGGCTGTTCCAGCACAGTCGAGGGCACCGAGGTCTGTATGGTTCGCACGAAAACCGACATGCCTTCATCTAAGCATGCTGACTTCTATTCAGAGAACAGCGTGGCCATCCCGAAGTTCCGGATCCGGAGTCGCGTGGTCACAGCGCCGGGTCGGGGTGGATGATCAGGCAGCTGCTGGAGGCGGTCGCCAGGACCCGTCCCCCGGCGTCGCGAACCTCGGCGTCGGCGAAGGCCGCGTTCCGACCGCGGCGGGTGACCCAGCCTCGGGCGGTGACGGTGCCGGAGTCCGCGGTGATCGGTCGCAGGAAGGACACCTTGATTTCCAGGCTGGTGTAGCCGACGCCGGCGGGCAGGGTGCTGTGGACCGCGCAGCCGCAGGCGGAGTCGAGGATGGTGGCGAAGAAGCCTCCGTGCACCGACCCGATGGGGTTGTAGTGGGATTCATCGGGCTCGGCGGTCATCATAACCTCGCCGTCGCTGACCGAGACGATCTCCAGGCCGATGTGGCTGCTCATCGGCGGCGGCGGTACCAGGCCCTCGGCCAGGGCGCGTAACTGCTCGAGGCCGGACCGCTCAAACAGTTTCGCCGTGTCCATCTCGGGGCTGTGGTACCGCAGGGTGCGCGAGCGGATCCCTTGTTGCCGGTGTCGTGTCGTCACAGATTCGCCTTCTTTCGTCGGTGTTGGGTGTCTCCGCAGGTTATGCCACGGGCACGATCGGTGTGTCGACCAGGTCGGCGGCCCCGCCCTGGAGCCCGTTGAACGCTCTCGCGTTCGCCTCGTGCGGAACCCCCGGCGCGATGGCGCTGACATCGGACAGCCGCTGGTACGGCTCGTTGTCATTGGTGGGACCCTTCGGTTGTCGGGCGTGATCCAGCGGAATCACCCGTATGCGCTCTGGAGAGCAACGCGGGTACCGGGATGGTGCCCCGTTTGGGCACAGACTCCCGTCGGGCTGTAGCTCAGGCCAGGGTCAGCACCGTCTTGCCGGCGCCGGACTTGGTGGACTGTGCAGTGGCAGCCCGGTCGAGGGGGAACGTCGCGGCGATGGTGGGGGTGAGCTGGCCGGCGATGGTCAGCGCGGCCAGGGCTGTCATGCCCGCGCCGTCTGCTTCGACGAACAGTCCGGCCAGGCGGATTCCCCGCTCGCGGCATGCACTCGGACGAGGACTTCCCCGATACCGGGTTCGGGCACTTCGATGGTGGTGGACTTGAGGACCTCGGGGCCGCCGAGTTCGTCCTGGCTGATGGCCCGCATCGTGTTGTTCATGTTTTCTCCTTACCGGTGGACAGGTGAATGGTGTTCCAGCAGGGCTTCGGTGAACTGTTCCCAGTACTGGAAGATGCCGCCGTGGCCGGCGTTCGGGTAGATCACGAGCTTGCTGTCCGGGATGCGGCGGTGCATGTCCTCGGACAGTTCCGAGGGGACCATCCGGTCGTGGTCGCCGTTGGCGATCAACGTCGGGGCAGAGACCGAGGACAGGTCCTGGGGCTCGGCCCTGCCCCAGGCCTTGATAGCCTTCAGCTGGGTTCCGAAGGCCTGCCGGGTGATGGGGGCGTCCCGGTCCATGACGCGTTCATCCAGCCGCTGCAGGTACTTCCTGGCCGCCGCTTTGCCGGTCTTGTCCCTGTTGAAGAAGAGGAACTCCTTCGCATCGGTGCGCGCTGCTGCGCCGCGGACCATGTCCCAGTACACATACGCCGCTCCGGTGGGCCGGTTGATGCCGGCCCCGCCTGCTGGGCCGGTTCCGGCCAGCGTGAGGCGCCGCACCAATCCGGTGCGGTCCAGCGCGATCTGCTGCGCGATGAAGCCACCCAGGGAGAAGCCGACGAGGTCCACCTCGGTGAACCCCATCGCCTCGATGAAGCCGACGGCGGCCTCGGTCATCCCCTTCACGGCAGGGGGCAAGGTTCCGCTTGACGCGCCCACGCCGGGCAGGTCCACCGCAATGACGCGGTGATGGCGGGCCAGCGCGTCCATGAGGCGGGGATCCCAGTTGTCCAGTGTGGCCCCCAGATGTGTCAGCAACACAACAGGTGTGCCGCCGGAGGCACCGAGCTCTCGGTACGCCAACGTCTCGCCGCCCGCGACGATCCGCTTGGTCGGAGCCGTCACCCACGTCGGTGCCGTGGTCTGCGATCGCCCGTCGACCTTCATTCCCTCGGCATCGCGGTGCGCAGCCGAATCGGTGCTGACGAGTACCTTGCCGCGAATGCCTCCGGACAGCAGCGCTCCTAGTGCTGCCGTGGTCTGGTCGAACGGCAGAATCCGGTCGATGACCGGTCGGATGGTGCCCTGGTCCACGAGTTGGGCAATGGTGCGCAACTGGTCGCCATTAGGCTGGATGAACAGGAAACGGTAGTTCACGCCCAACCGGCGGGCTCGCCGGCGCATGCCGCTGCTCAGGCCGCGGATCACAGCCTTCACCACCGGGCTGACCCCCGCCTGCGCCGCAAAGTCCGGGTCCGGCGGCCCGGTGATGCCGACAACGGTGCCGCCTGTCCGCAGAACGCCCAGGGACTTCTTCAACGTATCGCCGCCCTGGCTGTCCAGGACGAGGTCGACGCCGGAGAGCTTCTCTGCGAAGTCCTCGGTGCGGTAGTCGATGACGATGTCCGCGCCGAGTTCCCGGACCAGGTCGGCATTGGCTGCGCTGACCGTGGTGGCCACGGTAGCGCCCAGATGCCTGGTCAGCTGAATGGCCACCGAACCCACGCCCCCCGACCCGCCGTGGATCAGGACGGTTTGGCCGGCATGCAGTTGCCCCATCTCCACGAGTGCATTCCACGCGGTCAGGCCGTTCACCGGCAGGGACGCGGCCTCCGTCATGGTCACCGTGCTTGGCTTCGACGCGAGGGCCTTCTCATCGATGGCAATCAGCTCGGCGAAGGCCCCCATCCTGGCCAGGTCCGCATAGGCGAACACCTCCATCCCCGGTTCGAACTGGTTGGCCAGGGACCCGGTGGCCACCACCTCACCGGAGAACTCGCTGCCCACGACCATCGGGAGCTTGAACGGGAAGACCTGCTTGAACTCCCCTGAACGAAGACGCTCATCGCCGTGGTTGACGCCCGAGGCCTTCATCCGCACCAGAACTTCGTGGTCGCCCAGGACCGGTTCGGGCACGTCTGCCTGGCGCAGCGGGGACCCATACCTCTGTAAGACGAACGCCTTCATGCCAACTCCTGCAGGGATCTTCAGTGGTTGTAAACTGTCACCAGTGACCCTATCAGGCTGGTAACACAGTGCAACTACTTGGAGGTTGTCTTGATCACGTCGCCACGTTCGGGATGTCCGGTCAACCGAGCCCTCGAAGTCGTCGGAGATCAGTGGAGCCTGGTGATCCTGCGGGATGTCATGGCCTACGACCGTCGCAGCTTTCGTGAACTGTTGACTGCCAACGACGAAGGGATCAGTGCACCTGTGCTGTCCAGGCGCCTGGCGGATCTGACGAGTGCGGGGTTCCTATCCAAAACCGAGGCCCCGCGTGGAAAGCAAGGACGGTACTCGCTGACCGAACTCGGGATCCGAACGATCCCACTGATGGCGGAGTTGGCGAACCTGGGCGTCGCCATCGATCCATCCACCGCAGCACAGAAGCCGGAGTTCATGCGCTCAGGCAATAACGACGAACTGGACTCCAGGACCGATGACCTGCGGAAACAGCACATCAATGCGGATGCGTGACCGACCTGTCTCTCCCGCCCGATGACCTGGGGTCTGACTGCGCAAACGCATGAGCCCTCACCTTCTATTAGATAACCTGCTCTGGAGATTTGTGCGACGGTCGTGCCTTCGGCCCGTGCCTCTGACCCGAATCCGCGGGTAGGGGAAATTTAGGCTTGGAATCCTGGTAACGGCAGGGCGGTCACCTGATTTTCTGCTTTCGGACATGGCTGTAGCCCGGCTCTCGTGCCGGGTGAACGGAAACTCCGACCGCGTCTCGGATGGTCCTTCCTCATGACGGCTGGACAATGGCGTGGGCGCGGCGTCAGCCGGGTCGGGGCAGTTGCTGCAGCCTGGGTAAGACCGTGGCCAGCAGGTTCGGCCCGGGCGGCCGAGCCGGGCCACGGTCCGGCGGCCGCGGCCGTTGCCGTGATCGGTCCCGGTGATTTCCTGGATCCAGGAACTGACAGCGCAGCCCATTGTGGCAGGCTTCTCGACGCATCCCGATTGGGATCACGTGCTCTGGCACGCCGAGCTCGGCCAAGCTCCCCGTTACGGCACAGCCCCCTGTGCGACCTTTATGCGAGATGTGCGGTCGAACGAGGACTGGAAGGCCCGCGCCTACGACGGGCTACCGCCGGAAATCGCCGACGAGACACCGCTGGACCTATACGGCCTCATCACCGGTCTGCCCGCACAAACCGTGCAGATTCCTTGGGATGGCCCAAAAGTCCGGATCATCGAACATCCGGCGCATGCACCGGGCCATGCGGCGCTGTTCATCGAAGAACGCGGGATTCTCGGCGCCGGCGACATGCTTTCTGATCTCTTCGTTCCGATGCCCGACGTGGAAAACGCCGCGAATCCGATTGACGACTACCTGATTGGACTGCGGTTGCTTGAGGACGTGGCGGACGACGTTGATGTCGTCATCCCCGGTCATGGGTCCGCCGGCGGAGCTGATCAGGTACGCGCGCGGATCACACAGGATCGCGCGTACGTGCATGCTTTGCGTGACGGCCGTAAACCCAGGGACCTAAGGATCGAATCACCTAAGCCTGGCTGGGAGTGAGTAAGCGATATGCACACCGGGCAAGCCCGGAGCCTCGATGAACGTGGATCCTGCACGAAGCCGACCTCGGCGGCGTATGCTTAGCCCATGAACGATTCCCGGGTCCATCTGGCCGCTGCCACTTCTGTCCCGCTGCGCGATCTGGTCCGGCTCTATGCGGCCGTTGGCTGGACTGCCTATACCAAGGCCCCGGAATCCCTCGCCGCCGCCATCAGCGGATCGTCATACGTCATCACCGCGCGGATGAACGGCGAACTGGTCGGGCTGGCCCGGGCCGTCTCGGATAACGCCACCATCTGCTACATTCAGGACATCCTGGTCGATCCTCAGTATCAGCGGTCAGGCCTGGGACGGCAAATGGTGGAAGCCATCCTCGGCCAGTACCCGGACGTGCGCCAGAAGGTGCTGGTCTCCGATGCCGAACCCGGCCAGCGTGCCTTCTATGAGTCCCTCGGATTCACCGAGGCCTCCGACATGGACCCGCCCATCCGCGCTTTCGTGAAGTTCGACGACTAGAGGGCTGGGGCGGGCCGACGGATGGCGCCGCTTCCATGGTCAGCTCTTGGGGCCGCCAGCTGTGCCCGCACCGGGCTTATCGACAACGGGTTTGGCGTCGACGCCGGCCTCCTTGCGCTGTTCTGCGGTGATCGGCGTCGGGGCACCGGTCAACGGGTCGTAGCCGCCGCCGGACTTCGGGAAGGCGATGACGTCGCGGATGGAGTCGGAACCGGCGAGCAAGGCAACGGTCCGGTCCCACCCGAGGGCGATTCCGCCGTGTGGCGGTGCTCCGTATTTGAAGGCTTCCAGCAGGAAACCGAACTTTTCCTCCGCCTCGGCGTGATCCAGGCCCATCACATCGAACACCCGTTCCTGCACGTCGCGGCGATGGATACGGATTGACCCCCCACCGAGCTCGTTGCCATTGCAGACGATGTCGTAGGCATAGGCCAGAGCGGATTCGGGGTCCTTGTCGAAGGTGTCCTGGAACTCCGGTTTGGGCGCGGTGAACGCGTGGTGGACGGCGGTCCACTTGCCACCGGCGATCGCGACGTCTCCGGAGGCTTCGGCGGTCTCGGCCGATTCGAACATCGGAGCGTCAACGATCCATACGAAGGCCCAGTCGTCTGGATCGATCAGCCCCTTGCGGTGGCCGATTTCGACCCGGGCCGCGCCCAGCAGCGCCCTGGATGGTGCTGCCTCGCCGGCGGCGAAGAAAATGCAGTCACCTGCGCGTGCACCTGTCTTCTCCGCCAGGGACGAGCGTTCGTCGTCGCTCAGTTGTTTCGCCACCGGCCCGGACAGTTCGCCGTCGTCGCCGATCAGCACATAGGCAAGTCCCTTGGCGCCGCGCTGCTTGGCCCACTCCTGCCAGGCATCGAGCGCACGGCGCGGCTGCGCCGCCCCGCCAGGCATCACCACGGCGCCCACGTACGGGGCCTGGAAGACCCGGAAATCGGTTCCGGCGAAGTAGTCGGTCATCTCGGTCAGTTCGAGGCCGAAGCGCAGGTCCGGCTTGTCCGTGCCGTACTTGGCCATCGCGTCCCAGTAGGTCATCCGCTGGATCGGGGTTTCGATATCGACGTCGATCAACGTCCACAGTGCCTTGATCAGTTGCTCGCCGAGCGCGATGATGTCGTCCTGCTCGACGAAACTGGCCTCGATGTCCAGCTGGGTGAATTCGGGCTGCCGGTCGGCGCGGAAGTCCTCGTCCCGGTAGCAGCGGGCGATCTGGTAGTACTTCTCAAAGCCGCCGACCTGCAGCAGCTGCTTGAACAGCTGCGGGGACTGCGGCAGCGCGTACCAGGATCCCGGTGCCAGGCGGGCAGGGATCACGAAGTCGCGGGCGCCCTCGGGCGTCGAGCGGGTCATCGTGGGCGTCTCGATCTCCACATAGCCATCCTGGTGGAGCAGTTCGCGGGCCACCCGGTTGGCTTCGCTGCGCAGCCGGATGTTGGCGGCCGGCCCCGGACGGCGCAGGTCCAGGTAGCGGTGCGCCAGGCGCGCCTCTTCGCCGACCTCTACATGCTCGTCGATCTGGAACGGCAGCGGATCAGAGGTGCTGAGGACTTCAACGTCCGTTGCCATCACTTCGATGTCACCGGTGGCCAGGGCAGGGTTCTCATTGCCGGCGGGCCGCCTTTCCACGCTTCCGGTCACGCGCAGCACATACTCGTTGCGCAGCGCGTGGAACACTTCCTCTTCGCGGACCACTATCTGTGCAACACCCGAGGCATCCCGCAGGTCCAGGAAGGCCACTCCCCCGTGATCGCGGCGCCGCGCGACCCAACCGGTCAGTGTGACGGTCTGTGAAATGTGGTCGGAGCGCAAAGATCCGAGCTCGTGTGTGCGCAGCACAACAGTCCTTTCGCGTAAGGTAATAGGGGCAACGTCATTCGAGTTTACCGTTGATGCGCGGCCGCGGATGCCAGCGCTTCGGACTGCTTGGAGGCAGCGATGAGTGGTGCAGCCGGATTGAGGCGCCAGCTGGGTGGTTTCGACGCCACCACTGTAGGAATCGGGTCGATGATCGGCGCCGGAGTTTTTGTGGTCTTCGCTCCTGCTGCCGCCGCCGCAGGATCGTGGCTGCCGTTGGCGGTGCTCATTGCCGGCTTCGTGGCCTATTGCAATGCCACCGCCTCGGCCCAGCTGGCCCGGGTCTATCCCACCAGCGGCGGGACTTACATGTACGGCCGCGAACAGCTTGGCCCCTGGCCGGGATTCATCGCGGGCTGGTCTTTCATTACCGGCAAAACCGCTTCATGCGCCGCCATGGCCCTGACGTTCGGCCTCTATGTGCTCCCAGGCTACGAAACCGCCGCGGCGATCGCCGCCGTCGTGCTGCTCACCGCGATCAACCTCACCGGCATTACCCGCACAGCCCTGGCGGCCCGGATCATCGTTTCGTTTGTGATGGCCATCCTCGCCTTCCTGGTGGTGGTCGCCTTCAACCCCACCAGTGCCGCCCCGGCCGAGGGGTTGCATCCCGGTTCCGCTGCCGGCGTGCTGCAGGCCTCCGCGCTGTTGTTCTTCGCCTTCGCCGGTTACGCCCGGATTGCCACCATGGGCGAGGAGGTGCGGGAGCCGAAGCGCAACATTCCGCTGGCCATTGTGGGGGCGCTGGCCGTGGTCCTCGTGCTGTACCTGCTGCTGGCCTTCGGCTTGATGAATGCGCTCGGTGCGCCGCTAGCGGACACCGTCACCCCGTTGCTGGACCTGGCCGGCGACGTCGGCGGGTCGGTGGGCACTGTCACCGTCACCGTGGCGGCTGCGGCAGCCAGTCTGGGTGCATTGCTGGCGCTGATCGCCGGGGTGGGCCGCACCAGCCTGGCCATGGCACGCCACGGGGACCTGCCCCGGCCGTTGTCGAGGGTCGGATCCAGGTTCGCAGTGCCATTCGTCGCGGATATCACCGTCGCCGCCGCGGTCATCGTGCTGCTGCTGACCACCGATGTGCTGACGGTGATAGGTTTTTCCAGTTTTGCCATACTGATCTACTACGCAGTGACCAATATCTCGGCGCTGACGCTGGCCGACCGGCCGTGGTACTGGCCCCGGATATTGAACGTGGCCGGGCTGGCGGGTTGCCTGGTGCTGGCGTTCACGCTGCCGACGTCCTCGGTGCTGGTGATGCTGGCGATTTTGTTGGCGGGAGTGATCCTGCGCGCCGCCGTGCCGCGCAAACAGGGCGGCTGAATAGACCGGCCAAGCAGGGCTTCCGCGGGGGCCCGGCCCGACGGTCCGCGGGAAGCCCGCCTCAGCCGCCGGGAATGACGGAGGGGGCAAGGTCTTCGGCCGGTGGTGACCAGACGTAGGGGTCGGCCGTCGTCTGGTCGCCGCTGCGGATGTCTTTGACCTCATGGGTGCCGTCGTCGTTGGTAAACCAGACGAACGGAATGCCCCGGCGGTCGGCATACTTGATCTGCTTGCCGAACTTCGCGGCCGTGGCGGCGACTTCGACTGCTATGCCGCGTGTGCGCAGTGCGTCGGCGACGTCCTGGGCGGACGACCAACTTTCGTCATTGTTCAGCGACACCAGCACGGCGGTCGGTACCGGGCGGGACGCGGTGGCCAGTTCCTGATTCAGGATCCGCTGCACCATCCGGGTGACGCCGATTGACAGTCCGACGCCGGGGAACGTGGTGTTGCCCTTGGTGGCCAGTGAATCGTACCGCCCTCCGGAGCAGATGGAGCCCAGTGATTCGTGGCCCAGCAGCACAGTTTCGTAGACGGTGCCGGTGTAGTAATCGAGGCCGCGGGCGATACTGAGGTCGGCCAGCACCCGCCCCGGCGCCCGCTTGGTCGCTTCCGAAATCACCTGCTCCAACTCGGCCAGGCCCTCGTCCAGCAGCTCATTGGTGACACCGAGCGCCCGCACCTGTTCGACAAAGGAGGTGTCTTCGGCCCGGATGGAAGCCAGCTTCAGCGCGGCCTCCGCCTGGTCGCCGGTGGCACCGAGTTCGCTCTGCAGCAGGCCGGCGACCTTTTCCGGACCGATTTTGTCCAGTTTGTCGATGCTGCGCAGCACCCCGGCGGTGTCCTCGAGCCCGATCCCCCGGTAGAAGCCTTCGGCCAGTTTCCGGTTGTTGATCCGCAACTGGAAGTCCGGGATGGGCAGGGAACCGAGCGCATCGACAATCACCAGCGCCAGCTCGACGTCGTACCGGAACGGCAGCTGCGACTGACCGACCACGTCAATATCCGCCTGGGTGAACTCCCGGGCCCGGCCCTCCTGGGGGCGCTCGCCCCGCCAGACCTTCTGGATCTGGTAGCGGCGGAAGGGGAAGACGAGGTGGCCGGCATTCTCCACCACGTAGCGGGCGAAGGGGACGGTCAGGTCAAAGTGCAGGGCGAGTTGGTCGTCATCGGGCCTGCCGCTTGCCCCTGCCGGCCGGCCGCCGTCTGATTCGCCGTCCGTTCCATCCTCTTCCTGCAGCCGGGAGACACCATAGACTTCCTTGTCGATCTCTCCCTTGCGCAGCAGCTGCCCGACGGTTTCCACCGCCCGGGTCTCGATCGAAGAGAATCCGTGCAGTTCAAAGACACGGCGCAGGGTGTCGAGCACGTGCAGCTCCACCAGCCGTTCGTCCGGAAGCAGTTCCGGGAACCCTGAGAGGGAAGCTGTACGTGCCATAGATACCTGACTCCTTAATATGGGATGCGTATACCGGGTTGACTGCTGGTGATTACCGAATTAAGCGGCACGGCGCCACGCGCCTACACTGGTCCCGGCGCGTTCATTTTATGTGGTGGAGGTTCCCGACCGCGAACCGGCGTGCGCGAGGCGCCGGTATCGGCCGGGCGGGTGCTTGCCAACTGAGCCGACACAGGAGGGGATGTGGCCCAAAACCGACAGCAGCAACGGCTCCGGCTGGCCCGCATGGAGGCCAAGCGGGAGCTGCGGCTGGCCCAGGTGCAGCGCAGGCGGAGGGACAACATGCTTGCCTCGCTCAGTGCGCTGGTCGTTGTCGTGCTGGCTGTCGTCCTGCAGTTGACCACCTTCGTCAACAATCCGACTGTGGCCGAAATGGCGGCTATTGAAGAGTCAATGGAAGTGCCGTCGTCCAGCCGCGCCCCGACCCCGGGCACCAGCGCGACTGCCACGCCGTCGTCGTCGCCGTCACCCTCATCGGCACGGTCAACCTCAGCGGCACAGTCACCGACGGCGGCCAGTGCCGGCAAGACCAACAGCGGCCCCGTGCCGCCGGCTTCACTGGCAGCCGGTCAGTCTTTCACGGGAACCATCGCCACCAACTTTGGCGCGATCGATGTCAAACTCAACGGCGACAAGGCGCCGCAGGCGGTCTCGGTGTTTAAAACCCTGGCCGAAAAGAACTACTTCAAGGGCAAGAGCTGCCACCGGTTGACCACAGGCAAGCAGCTGAAGGTGCTCCAGTGCGGGTCCAAAAACGGTGACGGCGCGTCGGATCCGCAGTACCAGTGGGGCCCGGTCGAAAACACGCCGGCCGATGGGAAGTATCCGGCCGGAACTATCGCCGTCGCCCGCGGCTCCGGGGAATACTCGCACGGTCGGCAGTTCTTCATCGTGTACGAAGACAGCACCATACCGCCGCAAACCGGCGGGTATACGGTGATGGGGCAGGTGACTGGCGGACTCGACGTCGTCAAGGAGATCGCTGCCGCCGGGATCAAACCCGGCAGCGGCTCTTCGACAGATGGCGCGCCGGCGGGGCCTGTGACGATAGACTCATTCACATTGAACTAATAGGTTCTTCGCACTCGCGAGTGCGGGGGCGGACCCGACGCGAAAGACTTATAGCGGTGACAGACAGTCAGAAACCCGACGAAACACCCCAGGCCGCGCAGGCCTCCGAAACTGCTGAACAGGCTGGACCTCAGGCCCGGCCTGAGCAGCACGAGCAGCCGCAACAGGCGGAGCAGCCCGAGCAGCCCGAGCAGCCTGAGCGAAAAGAGCAGCAGCCGGCTCCGAAACCGAAGCCTTCGCCGCGTCCCGGGCCACCGCCGACCCCGGCTGCCATAGCGCCGAAGGTTGGCACAAGCGCCGCTCAGCCCGCGGCCCCGGCAGCTGCACACCATACGACGACGGTCGCCGAGGCCGCCAAGTGGGCACGGGTCGACGATGAAGGCCATGTCTTCCTGCAGGAGGACGGAACCGAGCACAGCGTCGGCCAGTATCCCGATGCCACGGCGGAGGAAGCGCTGGCATATTTCGCGCGCAAGTATGACGACGTCGCCGCACAAATTGCGCTGCTGGAGCAGCGGGTGACCGCCAAGGCCCCGACTACGGACATGAACAAGGCGCACGAGCACCTCCAGGAGCAGGTGACCGAGCGCGCGATCGTGGGCGACGTCCCTGCGCTGCAGAGAAGGCTGGACCGGCTGCGCACCGACATTGAGTCGCTGAAGGAGACCGAGCGCGCCGAACATGAGGCGGCGAAGGCCGCCGAGACGGCGGCGCGCGAAGCCATCGTCGTCGAGGCCGAGAACATCGCGGCCGCTGATCCGGCCACATTGCAGTGGAAACACAGCAGCGCCCGGATGAACGAATTGTTCGAAGAGTGGAAATCCGCGCAAAAGAACGGCATGCGGCTCGGCCGCAGCACCGAGGACGCCCTCTGGAAGCGGTTCCGCTCGGCCCGCACCCAGTTTGACCGTCACCGCAGGGCGTTCTTCTCCCGGCTGGACAGCGAAAACGCCGAGGCCAAAGCCGCCAAGGAGGAGTTGATTGCCCGGGCGGAAGAGATGTCCTCTTCAACGGACTGGGGCCGCACTACCGGTGAGTACCGGAAGCTGATGGATGAGTGGAAGGCCACAAAGCGCGCCAACAGGAAAGACGACGACGCGCTGTGGGCCCGCTTCCGCGCGGCACAAGACACGTTCTTCACGGCCCGGAAGGAGGCCAACGCGGAACTGGACCAGGAGTTCGCCGCGAACCTGAAGGTGAAGGAGGAACTCATCCGCGAGGCGCGGGCCCTGCTGCCGGTCAAGGACCTCAATGCCGCCAAGAAGTCCCTGCAGTCCATTCGCGACAGGTGGGAGCGGGCCGGAAAGGTCCCCCGCACCGACATGTCGCGTGTCGAGGCCGGACTGCGCGAGGTCGAGGATGCGGTGCGCGGGGCGGACGAGGATCACTGGCGCAAGAGCGACCCGGAAACCAAGGCCCGCACCAGCAATGCGTTGAACCAACTGGAATCGGCCATCGCCGGCCTCGAGGACGACTTGGCCGCCGCCCGTGCCGCCGGCGACCAGAAGAAGATCGCCCAGGCCGAGGAAGCGTTGCACGCCCGACAGCAGTGGCTGGACCAGATCCAGAAGTCGGCCGAAGATCTGCACTGACACCGCCCGCGCCGCCGGTGGCCCGGCGTCGAGCTTATCCACAGTCGCCGCGCCGGCGGATTGTGCCCGTGGACCGAAGCGCGGCAGGCTGGACCTATGCCTTTGAACGCTCAGCCCGCCGGACGGCGCGTCGTCCCGCTGGTGCCCCATGAGACGGCGTCCGGTGACGACGTGCTGCAGGTGGACGGGCCATTTTCGGCCAGCGAGCTGCAGGCCATGGCGCACGATGGACTGCTGGTTCATCTCTGTGGTGCCACCTACCTGCGAGCCGGAGCACGCCCGGGCCCGCAGATCCGTGCCCGGGCGATGGCCGCTGAGCTGCCTGCCGCGCTGCGGGACAGAGCCGTGATCGGACGGCAGAGTGCGTTGTGGATCTACACCGGTGGGCAGGTTCCGGCGAAAATCAATCTGCTCATCGACCACCGGCGCCGCACGTCCGCGCTGCGGCCCTTCAGTGGCTGCCAACTGCACGAAGTACGCCTGGCCGCCGATGACGCCGCTGCGGTCGGCGCCGCGGAAACCGCCGTCACCACGCCGCTGCGCACAGCCGTGGACATGGCGCTGTACGCTCCGGAGGCCGAATCCGCCGCAGCGGTGCAGGCGCTGACTTCGCATCCGATGCTGGATTGCCCGCTCGAAACCGTCGGCGCCAGGCTGGAGTCACTGGTGAGGGTGCCTCGCAAACGCGCCGCGCTCGCCCTGGTTGATGCATTGATCGCCGCGCGTGACCCGGCGACGACTACTGCTGTTCCCGGGCCGGCGAATCGGTAGTGCGGTAGACGTCGAAGACGCCATCGATCCGCCGTACGGCACTCAGCACATGGCTGAGATATTGCGGATCGGCCATTTCGAAGGCGAACTTGGACAGAGCCACGCGGTTGCGTGCAATATTCACGCTGGCCGCCAGAATATTCACATGGGACTCCGAGAGCACCCGGGTCACGTCCGAGAGCAGGCTCTTCCGGTCCAGTGCTTCGACCTGGATTTCGACCAGGAAGACACTCGACTGGGTCGGCGCCCATTCGACTTCGACGATCCTGTCCGGCTGATCCAGCAGCTGCTGGGCATTGGTGCAGTCACCGCGATGGACCGAAATACCGGATCCGCGGGTGACGAACCCAATAATGGGGTCGGGCGGAACGGGGGTGCAGCACCTGGCGAGCTTGACCCAAACGTCCTCCACTCCCCTGACCATGACACCCGAGTCGGTGGATTTGGAGCGCCGCTGGGCCAGCGGCACATCGATCCGGTCGGTTTCCTCTTCGGCCTTCTTCGGGCCACCGCCGAGGGACTCCACCAGTTTGTCGATCACGCTGGCGGCTGAGACGTGGCTGTCCCCCACTGCCGCATACAACCCGGAGATGTCCGCGTACTTCATATCGTGCGCGACGGCGGTCAACGCATTGTGGGTCATCATCCGCTGCAGCGGCAGATTCTGCTTCCGCATCGCACGGGTGAGCTGGTCCTTGCCCTTTTCTATCGCTTCTTCGCGGCGTTCCTTGGTGAACCACTGCCGGATCTTGTTACGCGCCCGCGGGCTCTTGACGAAGCCTTGCCAGTCCTGGCTGGGACCGGCGCCTTCGGCCTTGGACGTGAAGACTTCCACCCAGTCGCCGTGGTTGAGCTCGCTGTTCAGCGGCACGAGTTTACCGTTGACCCGCGCCCCGATGGTCCGGTGCCCCACTTCGGTGTGCACCGCGTAGGCAAAATCCACGGGGGTGGACCCGGAGGGAAGCGCCATTACCTCGCCCTTGGGGGTGAATACGAAGACCTCCGCGGCGTTGATTTCGAAACGGAGCGCATCGAGGAATTCGTCCGGGTCAGCGGTTTCCTGCTGCCAGTCGGCCAGCGACCGCAGCCAGTCCATATCTCCGGCCTTGTGGTCGGTTCCGCTGCCGCCTTGATTCTTGTACTTCCAGTGCGCGGCGACACCGTACTCGGCACGGCGGTGCATATCGTGGGTCCGGATCTGGATTTCCACCGGCTTTCCCGCCGGTCCGATCACCGTAGTGTGCAGCGACTGGTACATGTTGAATTTGGGCATCGCGATGTAGTCCTTGAACCGCCCCGGCAGCGGATTCCAGCGCGAATGCAAAGAGCCAAGCGTGGCGTAACAGTCCCGGACGGAGTCGACGAGCACCCTCACGCCCATCAGGTCGTGGATGTCGTCGAAGTCTTTACCGCGCACGATCATTTTTTGGTAGATCGAGTAATAGTGCTTCGGGCGGCCGGTGATCGTGGCCTTGATCTTCACCGCCTTGAGATCTTCGGCGATCTGCTCGCGTACCGTCGACAGGTACTTTTCCCGTTCCGGGGTCCGTTCCCCCACCATCCGCACGATTTCCTCATATACTTTGCCGTGCAGGGCGGCGAAGGAAAGGTCCTCGAGCTCCCATTTGATGGCGTTCATCCCCAGCCGGTGCGCCAGCGGGGCGAAGATTTCCAGCGTCTCATGGGCCTTGCGGGCGGACGATTCGGCGGAGACGAACCGCCAGGTCCTGGCATTATGCAGCCGATCGGCCAGTTTAATCACCAGCACGCGCACATCTTTGGCCATCGCCACGACCATCTTGCGCACCGTCTCGGCCTGGGCGGCCTCGCCGAAGGTAACCTTGTCCAGCTTGGTGACACCGTCGACCAGCATCGCCACTTCCGGGCCAAAATCCACCCGCAACTGCTCCAGGGTGTAGTCCGTGTCCTCCACCGTGTCGTGCAGCAATGCCGCGGCCAGGGTGGTACCGGTCATTCCCAGCTCGGCGAGGATGGTGGACACCGCCACCGGATGGGTAATGTACGGGTCGCCGCTCTTCCGTTTCTGGCCGGTGTGGTGGCGCTCGGCGACCACGAACGCGCGCTGGATGAGGTCGAAATCCTCTTTGGGGTTATTGACCCGCACCGTGCGGAGCAAGGGTTCCAGAATGGGCGAATACCCGCTCGGCCCCCGGCCGGTCAGCCGGGCGATGCGCGCTCTGGTGCGTTCCCGCCGGCCCGGGAACGTCGGCCGCGAGCCCGTCGCCGGCGTGTTCCCGGCACCGGTGGCGGTCGCCGTGCCTTCGGTTGTTGCTCCAGTTGGTCCTTCGGCTGTGTCTTCGACGGCGGCGCCGCTGCCGACAGCATCCGCCCCCGGGCCTGGCCGCGCGGGAACCATCGGCTTGCGAGGGCTCTCACCGGCCTCGTCGAGCGCTCCGGAGGTGCCACGCAGTGCCGACTGCGAATCGGGCCGTTCTGCCACTGGGCTCCCTTCTCCGGCGTACCGGCAGACACAAACGCATACAGAATCGACGGATTCCCGCCGCGTCCACATCCCCAGTTTATGCCTGTGAAGGGATATGCATAAACCCGCGGATGAACCTCACGCCGTGGCGGTTTGCTGGTCGGCCTCCGCGGCTTCCCGGCTCCGGCGCTGGCGGACTTTTTTGGCCTGCTTCTGCAATTCGGGTTCGCGCTCGCGCAGCCAGGAATACATAGGTGCGGCCACGAAGATCGTCGTTGCCGCACCGATCAGGATGCCGATGAACAGTGCCAGCGCCAGGTCACGAAGCGTTCCGGCGCCCAACAGGAAGACACCTATGACCAGGATTGAGGCCACGGGAAGCACCGCCACCACCGAGGTGTTGATAGAGCGCACCAGCGTCTGGTTCACCGCGAGATTCACCTGTTCGGCGAAGGTCCGCTTGGTGGACTTGTCGATCTCGACGGTATTTTCCCGGATCTTGTCGAAGACCACCACTGTGTCATACAACGAATACCCCAGGATGGTCAGGAAGCCGATAATGGCCGATGGCGTCACTTCGAAGTCACTCAGCGAGTACAGTCCCGCCGTGGTGATCAACACCGTCACCATGCCGCTGATGGAAGCCACCGACATCTTCCATGTCCGGAAGTAGATCGCCATCAGCACCGATGCCAAGGCCACGAAGATGACCAGCCCCTGGATCGCCTGCCGGGTGACATCCTGCCCCCACGCGGGACCGATATAGGTCGATGTCACTTCCTGCTTCGAGACGCTGTACGCCTCTCTGAGCGCGTCGCGGACGTCAAGGGTCTGCTCATCGTCCAGCTGGTTCGTCTGCACCCGTATGGTGTTGTTGGAAATGTTGGTCACCCTGGGCTCAGCCTCGGGAACGACGGCGGTGACGGCCTCTTCGCCCTTGGAGATGTCCTCGTTGGCGACGTTGGACACGGTGAACTGCGAACCGCCCTGGAAATCAATGCCGAGATTGAACCCGCCCTTGAAGATCGGAATCAGGATCGAGATGACAATCAGCACCAGGGTGATTGAAAACCAGATCTTGCGCTTCCCGATGAAGTCATAGGAGCGTTCGCCGGTGTAGAGCTCATTACCGAATGTGGAAAACCGGGCCATTACTTGCCTTCCTCTTCAGAGCCCTTGGAAGAGCCGGCCATCGATTCCTGTCCGTTGGCGGCCTCCGCCTTGCGACGCTCGGCAATGGTCTGCCGGCGACCGGCTTCGCCAGCGGCGGCAGCGTTCTTGCCGCTCTTCGGCGGTGTCCGGTCCGTTGCCGTCCTCACCCGTCCGGCACCGCGGTACAGCGGAACGACGCCGAGCCGCTCCGGATCCAGCCCCGAGAGCCTGTGGCCGCCTGCGAAGAAGCGGGTGCGCGCCAGCATTTGGAGCGTCGGGTGGGTGAACATGAATACAACTATCAGGTCCGCGACAGCTGTCAACCCCAGCGTGAACGCGAAGCCACGCACGTTGCCGACGGCGACAAAGTACAGCACGATGGCGGCCAGCAGGTTCACTGCCTTGGAAGCCAGCACCGTTTGCTTGGCGCGCCGCCAACCGTTCTCCACGGCCGAGACCAGCCCACGTCCGTCCCGCAATTCGTCACGGATCCGTTCGAAGTAGACGATGAACGAGTCAGCGGTCTGGCCAATTGCCACAATCAGGCCCGCCACGCCGGCCAAGGACAGTCTGTAGTTCTCGGTCCAGCCCAGAATGCAGATCGCCAGGTACGTCATCACACCGGCCACCACCAGCGAAGCCACCGTGACGAAGCCGAGGGCACGGTATTGGAGCAGCGAATAGACCACGACCAGCAGCAGGCCGATGGCTCCGGCAATCAGCCCCGAACGGAGCTGATCCTCGCCAAGTGTGGCCGAGATTTGCCGTTCGCTTTGAATGTCGAAGCTGATGGGCAGTGCACCGTATTTGAGCTGCTCGGACAACGCCCGGGCCGTGTCTTCGGTGAAGCCACCGGTGATTTGGGCGTCGCCGTTGGAGATGACGCTGTTGGTCTGCGGCGCGGAGATCACCTTGCCGTCGAGCACGATGGCGAACTGGTTCTTCACGCCTTGCATCGAGACCAGGCGGCTGGTGACTTCCTCGAACTTGGCGGTGCCCTTGTTATTGAAGTCGATGTTGACGGCCCACTGGCCCAGGCTGGCGCCGGTGGAGTTCTGTACCTGCCCAAAGCCGGCATCAGTGATCAAGTCGCCTTGCACCTCGACAGGTCCCAGAATGTACTTGGTCCCGGTCGTCGGGTCGCACGACACTACGGCCTCGTCAAGGGGCTTGTCCTTGACCGGAGCCTGGGCCGCCTCGCCGGTGCAGTCCAGCGCCTCGTACTTCTTCATCAGTTGCGCGTCGATCCAGTTGGAATCGCTCGCCCCGGTGGGTTCTGCCGACGGAGTGGGCAGCTGGTCTTCGGGAGTGCGCTCCTTTGGCGGCACCGGATCACCATTGCCGACCTTGAGCACGGGACGGAACTGGAGCTGAGCCGAGGTCTGGATCAACTCACGGGTCTCGGCCGAAGGAATGCCGGGCAGGCTGACCACCACGTTGTCGCCGGACTGAGTGGTGATTTCGGCCTCGGTGACGCCTGACCCGTTGACACGCTCGCGGATGATCTCCACTGCCTGCTGGAGCTGCTGATCAGTGATCTCTTTATTGCCGGCTACTTCCGGCGTAAGGATCATCTGAGTGCCGCCCTCCAAGTCGAGGGCGAGCTTGGGTGCCCAACTCGCGTTGCCCCAGACTGTCCCTCCGACGAGGAGGCCGGACAGCACCAGGAAGACAACACCGAGCCATACCAGGACACGTCTGGCTACGGTGGCCGGACCGGTTCGAGCCATAGTGTTCAGCGGTCCTTGTCGTTGTCATCCTCGTGAGGGCGCCGGGCACTCTCGTCAGGACGATCAGCGGCGCTGTCGGCCCGATCGGTGTCGCTGTTCGGACCGGCGTCCGATCCGGTCAGGGCGGACGCGTCGTCGGGCACGACGGTGTCCTGGCTGTCCTGGTTGTCCTGGTTGTCCTGGTCTTGTTCGACCGTTGTCAGGATCTTGGTCACTGACTGGCGGTGAACGGTGGCCTGGGTTCCGGGCGAAAGTTCGAGGACCACCTTGTTCTCGGCTTCATCGAGCGAAATCACGGTGCCGAAGAGCCCGTAACTGGTCATGACCTCCACGCCGGGAGCCATCTTCGCCTGCTGTTCCTGCATCTGCTTCTGGGCCTTTTTGTTCCGGCGGAACATCATGAAGATGAAAATGCCGAAGATGGCCAGCATAATCAGCAGGAAGGGGTCGAATGGCAATGAACCCTCGGAACCCTGGTTGGATTGGGCCAAAACGTGTACGAACAAGGTTGTGTTCCGTTCCTCTACATCTGTGGTCTGTGCATTGTGCCACCTGGCACAATCGTCCGTCCGATGGCTCAACCTGTAATGAGTTGGGCACGACAACGGTGCCGGACGTTATACCAGTCTAAGCTGATAAGTGCTTAAATTCCGTCTTCGCCGGTCTCCTGCATCCATTCTGGTCTATTTTCGCCGCTTCCCGGAGACGATGAGAACAATTCAGCCTGCCCGGCCATCGACATGTGAGCCGGTAGCGGAAGTTCCAAATGTTCCCACGCGGTCACCGTGGCAATGCGACCCCTGGGGGTGCGCCCCAGCAGACCTTCGCGCACCAGATACGGCTCGGAAACCGTCTCGACCGTCTCCGGCTCTTCCCCCACGGCGATGGCCAGTGTGGACAACCCTACAGGGCCACCGCCGAACTTGGTGATCAGCGCGTTCAGCACCGACCGGTCCAGCCGGTCCAGTCCCCTTTCGTCGACCTCGTACATGTCCAGCGCCGCCGAGGCTGTGCGGGAGTCGATTTGCTCGACGCCATGGACCAGTGCCCAGTCACGGACCCGCCGCAGCAGCCGGTTGGCAACACGCGGGGTGCCCCGTGAGCGGCCGGCGACTTCGGCAAAGCCGGCCGAATTCACCTTCAGGTCCATCAACAAGGCCGAGCGCCGCAACACCAGTTCCAGCTCGTCGACGGCATAGAATTCCAGTTGGCCGGTGAATCCGAAGCGGTCGCGCAGCGGCCCCGGCAGCAGGCCCGCCCTGGTGGTGGCGCCGACGAGGGTGAATTGCGGCAGGTCCAGCGGGATCGCCGTCGCGCCGGGCCCCTTACCCACCACGATGTCGACGCGGAAATCTTCCATGGCCATGTACAGCATTTCCTCGGCCGGCCGGGACATGCGGTGGATCTCGTCCAGGAACAGCACTTCGCCTTCGCCAAGCGACGACAGGATCGCCGCCAGGTCCCCGGCGTGCTGGATGGCCGGTCCCGAACTAATCCGCAGGGGTGCGTTCATTTCCGAGGCCACAATCATGGCCAACGTGGTCTTGCCCAGGCCGGGAGGGCCCGAGAGCAGCACGTGGTCGGCGGAACGGCCGCGCATCCGGGAGGCTTCCAGCAGCAGCGACAGTTGCCGGCGCACCCGTGGCTGGCCGACAAAGTCGTCCAGGTTTTTCGGCCGCAGGGCGGCTTCCAGCGCGCTTTCGTCAGGCTCTTCGGCTGAAGAAACCAGAGGATTTGCGGCCGTGTCGTCTTCGCTCATCGGCCTGCCGGTGCCTTGGAAGGAGCAGAAGCAGCAGGAGCAGCAGAGGCACGAGAGCCCTTGGAACCATCCTGGCCCAGCATGCGCAGGGTCAGCCTGAGGATCTCGCCGACGTCGCCCCGGGCGGCGACCTCCGGCGCATCCTTGGTGGCCTGCTCGATGGCGGACGTGGCGTCCTTCTCGGACCATCCCAGGCTGGTCATAGCGTCAAGCACCTGGGGTTTCCAGCTTTCACCGGTCTGGGGCTGTGCCGTGTCGTCGAGGGGGACCAGTTTGCCGGCCAGTTCGAGCACAATCCGCCGTGCGCCTTTGGGACCAATGCCGGGGACCTTGCTGAACGCCTTGTCATCGCCGTCGGAGGCAGCAACACGGATCGCCTCCGGCTGATGGACCGCGAGCACGGCCAGCGCGAGCCGGGGGCCGACGCCGCTGACGCCGATCAAGGTCTCGAAAACTTCGCGTTGCTCGCCAGTTTCGAAGCCGTACAGCGTCATCGAATCCTCGCGCACCACCATTGACGTGCACACCCGCGCCTCACGGCCGGCATGGAGCCCGCTCAAGGTCTGCGGTGTGGCCTGCACCAGCATGCCGAAGCCGTTCACATCGATAATGGCTGAGTTCAAGTGGACCTCGGCCACCGTGCCCTGCAGTGAACTGATCATCGCGGCAGCCTCCCATATGGCATCGTCCAACGGCAATTACCGAACATATTTACTAACCCTACCGTCCGCCGCCGTTAATATTGCCGCCCGCCACACCCTGTGCGGCTATCCGCGGCTATCAGGTGCTATCAGGGGCGGCCGGGCCTGGACTGAGTGGATTTGCTCGATATGCCCGGCCTGCGTGCTCTCTCCGACCGTTCTGCTTCCATCCAGGCACGCTGGGCGGCCGTCAGCGACCCCGCCCGCTCAGCGCCACTGGCACCACCGCCGGAACTGCCGGCGCCACTGGCACCACCGGCACCGGCACCAGCACGCCAGGCGTGGGTAATTGCCAGGGCCAACGCGTCCGCAGCGTCTGCCGGACTCGGTGGTGTGGCCAGCCGCAGAATCCGGGTCACCATCTTGGTCACCGCCGTCTTGTCGGCCGAACCGTGACCTGTCACTGCAGCTTTGACCTCGGTGGGAGTGTGCAGCGCGACCGGAATTCCATGCCGTGCGGCCGCGACAATAACAACGCCGGAGGCCTGGGCCGTGCCCATCACGGTGCTGACGTTGAGCTGACTGAAGACGCGCTCGACGGCAACGGCGTCGGGTTGATGAGTCTCAAGCCATTCGTCAGCCGCGGTCGAAATCGCGAGCAGTCGGCTGTCCAGCGGCTGGGCCGCGGCCGTTCCGGCCACCCCGACCGCAACGAGACCGGCACGCCTGTTGGCCTCGACGTCCACCACCCCGAAGCCGCACCGGGTCAGGCCCGGATCCACGCCGAGCACGCGCAAAGTCACGGCGGCGCTACTCCTCTTCGTTCAGCTGTTCGCGGACGTCGTCGTCGATGTCGGCGTTCGAGTACACGTTCTGCACATCGTCGAGGTCCTCCAGCGCGTCGACAATGCGCAGGAACTTCCGGGCATCCTGCACGTCCAGGTTCACCTTGACCGATGGAACGAACGCTGCCTCGTCGGATTCGTATTCGATGCCGGACTCCTCAAGGGCCGTCCTCACCTCTATCAGGTCCGTGGCTTCGGAGATGACCTCGAAGGAGTCGCGCTCGTCCTTGACCTCTTCGGCCCCCGCGTCGAGCACCGCGAGCAGCACGTCGTCCTCGGACAGGTCATTTTTGGGCAGGCTGATGACTCCCTTGCGGGTGAACATGTAGGACACCGACCCCGGGTCCGCCATGTTTCCGCCGTTCTTGGTCACCGCAGTCCTGACCTCCGAGGCGGCACGGTTCTTGTTGTCTGTGAGGCACTCGATCAGCAGCGCCGCGCCGCTGGGCCCGTAGCCTTCGTAGATAATCTGGTGATATTCGACGGCCTCGCCGAGCAAGCCGGCACCACGTTTGACGGCCCGGTCGATGTTGTCGCTGGGCACTGACGTCTTCTTCGCCTTGGTGATGGCCTCGACGAGTGCTGGATTACCGGCCGTGTCAGCGCCACCGGCCCGGGCCGCCACCTCGATGTTCTTGATCAGCTTGGCAAACGACTTGGCCCGGCGGGCGTCGATCACAGCCTTCTTGTGTTTGGTGGTTGCCCATTTGGAGTGGCCCGACATACTTTTACGCTTCTCCTCTGATCATTCGGATGAAAAGTTCGTGGATCCGCCGCTCCCCCGTCACTTCCGGATGGAACGAGGTGGCCAGCAAGGTGGATGTCCGTACTGCCACAATTCTAACGGTCCCGCCCTGCTGCGCCGCAGAAGACGCAGCAGCGGTCGCAGTGGCCGCAGTGGCCGCAGTGGCCGCAGATGGAACGTCGACTGTCGCCAGCACCTGCACGCCCGGACCTGTCCGATCGGCCCACGGCGCCCGGATGAAGACGGCCCGCACCGGTGCCGGTGCAGCCCCCTCAGAAAGACCGCCCTCGCCGACGCCACCTTCCGGATCCAGCTGCGCGAAGTCCAGATCCACCTCGAAGGACTCACGCTGCCGGCCGAACGCATTGCGCCGCACGGTCATATCCAGGCCGCCGAATGTTTGCTGCGGCTCCCCTGTACTGCTGCGCGCGGCGTCCACGATATCGTCTGCCAGCAGGATCATTCCCGCGCAGGATCCGTAGACGGGCATTCCCGCCGCGATCCGCTCCTTCAGCGGTCCGGCCAGGTCGAAGATCCTGCTGAGCCGGTCGATGGTCGTTGATTCGCCGCCGGGAATGATCAGCCCGTCCATCATCGCCAGTTCGGTTGGCCGGCGCACCGGAACCGCCTGCGCACCCATCGAAGCGAGGACACGGAGGTGTTCGGCATTGTCGCCCTGCAACGCCAGTACTCCGACGCGCAGGCCCCGTGCGTCGGGCGGCGCTAGTGGATTCGTCACTCAGTCATCATAGAGCCCGTGTTGGGTGGTGGACGGTATGGGCCCCGATAACCATTAGCATTGACTGCAGACTCATCAGCAATAGACGAGGTAGGACTATGTGCGGAATCGCCGGCTACTGCGGATTCGAAGAGGATAAGCCTCTTCTCGAATCCATGAACGAGTGCATTCAGCACCGGGGCCCCGACGGCGAGGGGTACTACAGCGAGGGAACAGTTGGACTGGCCCACCGCCGGTTGTCGATTATCGACGTCGCACATGGGCAGGAACCGATGATCAGCGCCGATGGCGACGTCGTGCTGATCTACAACGGCGAGGTGTACAACTATCTTCAGCTGAAAGCGGAACTTGAGGAACTCGGCCGCACCTTCCGGACCGTATCGGACACCGAAGTGGTGCTGCAGGCCTACGAAGAGTGGGGCGACGAGGCGTTCGACCGCTTCAACGGCATGTTCGGTTTTGCCATCTATGACAAGAAGCGCTCCAGGGTCGTCCTGGTCCGGGACCATTTCGGGATCAAGCCGCTCTACTATGCCAACGCCGGAACGGACGACAAGCCACAGATCCTGTTCGGGTCCGAGATCAAATCCATCCTCGCCGCCGACAAGATAGAGCACCGCCCCAACGAGCGGATCCTCTTCCGGTACCTGCAATTCCGGATTCACGACGACGAGCCGGAGACCTTCTTTGCCGGCATTCGGAAACTGATGCCGGGCGAGAAGATGGTCATTGATACCTCCTCCGGCGAATTCCACATCAGCCCTTACACCCGGTTGAAGGAAGAACTCGCGGAGCTGTCCAGTGTCGAGACTCCCTACAGCCGCGAGGTCATCAACGAATACCGGCGCCAGTTCACCGAAGGTCTGCGGCTGCGGCTGCAGTCCGAGGTGCCTGTGGGGACCGCGTTGTCCGGAGGACTGGACTCGTCCGCCGTCGTCGTCACCATTAATAAACTGATGGCTGAGCACGCAGAGGCCACCGATTCGCTGGGTTCCACACAGCAGACGTTCTCCGCGGTCTTCCCGAACTCAATCAACGACGAAGAACAGTACGCCGACGCCGTACTGGATATGTGCGAAGGCAATGTCACCTCGCACAAGATCCTCCCGGCGGCAGAGGAGTTTGCCGCCGATTTAGAGGATTTCGTCCGCACCCAGGAGGAACCCATCATCTCCTCGGGGCCCTACGCCCAGTACCGGGTGATGCAGGAAGCGTCGAAGCACGTGACGGTTTTGCTTGACGGCCAGGGCGCCGACGAGATGATGGCCGGCTACATCCCGTACTACTTCGCCTACCTGCGGCAGCTGAAGACCCGCGGCCAGTACCAGAAGCTGGCCCGGGAAGTGTTTTCAGCGCTTGACATTTTCTACCGGCTGGGCCGGTTCCGGCTGCGGGGCATGGTCACCAGGCGGAAGAGCCTGTCCATCGGCTCGCTGCTGAACAAGGACTTCACCGGCAAGTATGCCAACGAGAAGTTCGCCAACATTCCCGACAACCTCAAGGCCCGGCTGATCGACGACCTGTTCTACAAGTCGTTGCCCGCCGTGCTGCGCTATGAGGACAAGAACACCATGCGGTTCTCGCTCGAGGGCCGTGTCCCCTTCCTGGACAAGGAAGTGGTCAAGTACCTGTTCAGCCTGGATGACGAGTCGATCATTAAGGGCGGCTGGAACAAGCGCGTGCTGCGCGACGCCACCCGTGGCCTGCTGCCGGAAATGATCAGCAACCGGCGCAACAAGATCGGCTTCACCACTCCGGAGGCCGAATGGTTCAAGCTGATGAAGGAACGGATCTACGAGATCTTCCTGTCGTCGTCGTTCGAACACCGGCCCTACTGGGACCACGACGCCGTGCTGTATGCCTTCGAGGAGTACCTGCAGGATAAGAACAGCGCTTCCACGATGGTCTTCTGGAGGTTGCTCAACACTGAGATGTGGCTGCGGGAGTACTTCGACGAATCGGAAGTCAAGGAAGGCAGCGAACCGAAAACGGACTACGAGCCGAATCCGGGCAAGGAACTGGATCTCACGCTCGACGACGGCGCGGGCTACCGCCGCTATCCGCTGCGGACGGACGTCTTCTACCGCGAGACGGACTTTGACCCGGCGGTGCTGGGCTATGTGCAGCGCTTCTTCAATGGCTTGCCGGAGTCCGGCGGGGACCATGAGGCGGTGGCAAAGGACAAGCGGTGGTACTTGTTCGTCAGCGAGAAGATCGTTGCCATGACCCAGGGCAGGTCCATTCCGGTGTGGGATATCAAGGTCTCCTCCGCCGCCCGGCTGTTGAGCAAATTCGTCAGCCGCAATCCCGGCGGCATCGGCCTGGCCAGTCCCTGGTCGATGCAGTTGGCGATCGACGAAGTCGGGCTGGGCCGGATTCTGTACGCCTCCGGGCGCAGCGTGCTCGGTAAACTGCAGGGCCGCAAGGGCGTCTTCTACGATGTGGTGGGGCACAACATCAACGCCATTGACGGCGCCGCCGGCTACCAGGTCGGGACCTCCACCCACTCGGTCAAGCTCGCCCCCGAGGATCCCGACGGCGTCGCGGCCCGGCTGAGCCGGCTGGTGGCGGCGCAGCTGCCGGCTCAGTACGCGGACAACTTTGCCGGGACGGCCATTATGGACGCCAATGACCTGGGCTGCGTGGCGCTGGGCCACGACACCGAGCTGGACATCCCCACCCTGGAGGCGATCTTCGCGGACAACCCGCAGGGCCAGACGACACAAACCACGCCGATGTCGATCGTCTTCCGCCACTGAGCCGGGCTATGGACAGGGACCGGGGCCGGGTGTCTACTGGAAGATAGTTCCGGCGTCACGCCGGACCGGACTATAGAGCGGTGGCACCGTGAACGGATCCTCCGGCGGCTGCTCCGGACCAACCGGGAATGCGCAGACGGCCTTCGACCATGGACTGGTCGGCCGATTCAACGCATGGTTCTTCACGTTCTTCGCCGGCTACATCAACCACGCTGCGCATGCGCACAAGACCGAAGCGTTCGGGGGTATTGGCACCGGCACCATCGTGGAGATCGGCGCGGGCACCGGAGCAAACCTGTCCTACCTCGAACCCGGCACTCACTTGTACGCGGTGGAGCCGAACCGCAGGATGCATCCACGGCTGAAACGCCGATGCCGGCAGGCGGGCATCGGCCTGACGATACTTCCCACTGGCGCCGAACATATTGACCTGCCCGATGGATCCGTTGACGTGGTGATGTGCTCCCTGGTGCTGTGCACGGTGGGCATGCCGTCCCAAGTGGTGGCGGAGGCACGCCGGATCCTGCGCGCAGGCGGTACTTTCCGCTTCGTGGAGCACATTGCGGCCCCGGACGGCAGCGTCCGCGGCAGGGCACAGCGGATGATTCGGCGGCCGTGGGGCTTCGTTTTTGAGGGATGCGATCCCCACCGGGACACCATCGCGACGGTGAACGGCGCCGGATTCGCTGCCGTGCAGGCTCACCGGCAGCGATTCCACCACTCCGTCTTTTGGCCGGTCAATACCGCTGCATGGGGCATAGCCGTCCGCTAGGGTCTCGACAGGCTCGACCACCGAACTCGACAGGCTCGACCACCGAACTCGACAGGCTCGACCACCGAACTCGACCGGCTCGACCGCTGCTGCACTTACCAGCCGCGTTCGGCCAACCGGTGCGGTTCGGGAACGTGGTCCACGTTGATGCCGCGGCCCGAAGTTGACGAGTTCCCCGTCCCACCGTCCGTAGTCGCAGGGTCGGCATGCATGCAGACAAGGTTTGTGCGGCGAGCATTCTGCACCGCACAACGGAATGTCAGACTTAAGTAGTACACTTGGTGCATGCGAACGATCACCAAGCGCGAGCTCAATCAGCAAACCGCTGCCGTCCTGGACAAGGTCGCCGGCACCGACGATGTGGTGGTGACCGAGCGGGGCAAGCCGCGCTGGCGGGTCAGCGCCGTCAGGGAATCGGACACGGCGCTGGCGCGGTTGGAGCGCGAAGGGCGGTACACCCCTCCGGCATCAGAACCTGCACCGTGGCCGGCGGCCCCCGGCGGGCCCGCGTACTCGACGGATGAGGCCGACGCACTGTTCGACGAGATGCGAGGAGATCACTGACTCGTGCCTGATGCCCTGATCTACCTCGACTCCTCGGTTGCCCTCCGCACGATCCTGGACGTACCCGAGCGCAAACGACTGCAGTCCTGGATGCAGGTCCCGGGGACGACCTTTGCCTCCTCCCGCCTCCTGCGCACGGAGGTGATCCGAGTCCTACGACGCGACGACAGGCCGCTCGCTGACGGGATGCCGCTCCTTGACCGCGTCGGCATGCTGGAGATCAGCCGGGAGACCCACACCGTCGCCGAATCCATCGAGCGGCACGTCAAGACCCTCGACGCCCTGCACCTGGCGACGGCGCTCCTGATCGGCGATCCGGTCACGGTGGCGACGCACGACCAGACGCTGAAGACTGTCGCCGGACATCTGGGCCTGAACATCACCGACCCCGTCGAATCACCCTCTCGCTGAGTTCTCGGATGCGGTGGGCCCGAGGTGGACGAAATGCGAGCTTGAGCTGCCGAGGAGGATGAGATCTCACGATGCCATCGACGACACCCTTAGCCGCGCGAATCGAAGATCACCCCCATAGGAGCACGACATAAGCGACAGCGTCGAGCGTTCCGGCGCATGTGACGGTCGAGCGATGCGGTCCTGATCACCGTAACGGCGGCTCCCGACTCATGGAGCGTCGTGCATCAGTTCTCGCTGGGTTAGCTGGTATCCGACGCCAAACCGGCTCAGCGATCTGGCACTACCAGCCGCGTTGGGCCAGCCGGTGCGGTTCGGGCACCTGGTCCACGTTCAGTCCCACCATGGCTTCGCCGAGCCCGCGGGAGACATCGGCGAGCACGTCCGGGTCGTCGTGGAATGTAGTGGCCTTGACGACGGCGGCGGCGCGGGCTGCAGGGTTATTGGACTTGAAGATTCCGGAGCCGACAAAGACACCGTCGGCGCCGAGTTGCATCATCATGGCCGCATCGGCCGGTGTCGCGATCCCGCCTGCGGTAAACAGCACCACGGGCAGCCTCCCGGCGGATGCCACCTCGCGGACCAGCTCGAACGGTGCCTGGAGTTCCTTCGCCGCGACATAGAGTTCGTCCTCGGGCATGGAGGACAGACGTTTGACCTCGGCGCGGATCTGGCGCATGTGGGTCGTGGCGTTCGAGACGTCACCGGTGCCGGCTTCGCCCTTGGAACGGATCATCGCCGCGCCTTCGTTGATTCGGCGCAGCGCTTCGCCGAGGTTGGTGGCGCCGCAGACGAAGGGAACCTTGAAATTCCACTTGTCCACGTGATTCGTGTAGTCGGCCGGTGTCAGCACCTCGGACTCGTCGATGTAGTCGACGCCGAGGGATTGCACGATCTGTGCCTCGACAAAGTGGCCGATCCGTGCCTTCGCCATCACCGGGATTGACACGCTGTTGACGATGCTGTCGATCATGTCCGGATCACTCATCCGTGACACGCCGCCTTCGGCGCGGATGTCGGCGGGTACGCGCTCCAGTGCCATCACGGCGACGGCGCCCGAGTCTTCGGCAATGCGCGCCTGTTCGGCGGTGACGACGTCCATGATGACGCCGCCCTTCAACATTTCCGCCATGCCGCGCTTGACCCGGTTGCCACCCGTGACAGGAGCGGACGACGGCGGTTGTTCAGTGCTGGACACGTGCAAGCCCCTAAGTGTTGAGAAGGTTGTTCCACTTCCATTCTATGCCGCGCTCACCGGCGCCGGGCACAAAGGTTACTTCATCGAACGATAATCGTCCCGGCGGCCCTGTCACCCGACCAGTGGAGGCCGGGTGGCCGGCGCGAAGACGGACAACTTCAGCCACTGCGGAAGGGCCCTGCGGGCCTCGCTGTTGCCCGCAAACGTCAGCTCCCCGGCCCGCACGGCCGAGTTCCAGGTGACATCGCCACGCCAGATGCGGACCAGGGTCAGCAGCGTGGAGTTCGTGGTGATGAGGACTTCATATCCGGGATCGGCATCGCACAGGTCCGTCACGGTGCCGCCTTCGATCACCACCCACCAGGTGGCGGAACGCGGCTCCACGTCGGTGAAATGAAAGCACAGCACCGTCCGGCTATCCGGCACGGCATCAAGGTCGATGTTGCGGTGGATGTCCCACATCAGCAGGTGCGGGTCGAGGTCGCCCTCCCCCAGTTGCGTCATCCAGTGCATGCCCCAATTACCAATAGCCATGATCACCGGGGCCAGCTCACGTCCTCCGGGCGTCAGTTCGTAGCGGATCCTGTTGCCGGAATCATCGCGCAACACCAGCCCGGCCCGCGCGAGGCTGCGCAGCCGCTTGGATAACAGCGCCGGAGACATCTTAGGGACCCCGCGGCGCAAGTCATTGAAGTAGTGGCTGCCCGCCAACAGCTCCCGGATGATGAGGATTGTCCACCGTTCATCCAGGACCTCCATGGTCTTGGCAACCGGACAATACTGGCCATAACCGGTCATACGACCGCCTCCCCTGACGCATTTTCATAGTACCGCCGCGACCGGGTGGGCGACCAGTACAGATTCAGTACCCATCCGATTCACATCTGGAACTGGAGGCCAAACGCGCCCCGGCGCATGCTGGAGAAACAGACAACTCGGGAATGTTTTGGAGGGATCATCATGACGACGACGTCAGCGCCCGGTGCCCGGGATGCAGTTCCGGACACGCAGACACAGGCGGGTGTGCTCTTGGCCCATACGGCCGGGTTTATGGCTCATCGCACGATCGATATTGGCCTTCGGAGCGGCTTGCTCAGGGGAATCGGGACCTCCCCTGGCGCCACGGCCGACGAACTGGCCGAGACGCTGAATCTGGACGGATTCTACGTGTCGGTATGGTGCCGGGCCGCATTTGCAGCCGCCGTGCTGGAGCGTTCCGGCGATGGCTACGTGCTGGCACCCCACGTTGAAACCCTATTGCTGGACCGCACTTCACCGGCATACATCGGGGCCACATATCAGTTGATGCGGCAACCGGAGATACTTGACCGGTTTGAAGCGAACCTGGCCACCGGTGAACGGCTCTGGTGGGACGAGACGAGCCCGGACTGGATTGCATCAGTGGCCGGCACGGGACTGCCGTTTTACACGCGCCTGATACCCGCAGGGCTGGACCAGATCCCCGGCGCGGCGGATGCGCTGGCACGCGGATGCAGGGTGATGGACACGTCCTGCGGTACAGGCTCCGGCCTGATCCGCCTGGCGGAAGCCTATCCGCTGTGCCGGATCACCGGCGTCGACGGCGATCAGCATTCTATTGACCGGGCCGCCCGGGCCGTCGAGGAGGCAGGCTTGTCCGAGCGGGTCCGTGTTGTCCGCAGTGCGTTGGAGGAGCTGACCATTGCAGAACCGGTGACCGTGGTCATCAACAACATCTCGATGCACGAATGCCGGGATATTGACGTGGTGACAAAGAACGTGAAGGAGTCGCTGGAGCCGGGCGGCTGGTTCGTGATCTCGGATTTCCCGTTCCCGGCCAGCGATGAAGGACTCCGGTCTGTGCCCGGGCGGATCATGTGTGGCATTCAGTTCTTCGAAGCCCAGATTGACGACCAGTTGCTTCCGCGTCAGGCCTACGACCGGCTGTTGACCGCCCACGGTTTCGAAGAATTGGGGTCATTTGTGCTCAGCCCGGTCCATGCGGTGACTTATGGGCGTAAACCGCTGCACTAGGCGCGCCGCCGGACTCGGCTCAGTCCGTGCCACGGTGCGGCGCCAGCGCCTGGCACCGCACCGTGAGGATACGCTGCAGCACCGTGATGAGACTGGCGACGGTGAGCAGTGCCATCACGGTCAACAGCACCTGCTCGGGCAGGCCGAGACCGGTGAAGCCGGTGGTGACCAGCACCACGACGAGCCGTTCGGAGCGCTCAGCGATTCCCACATTGGCCGTCATGGACAGTCCTTCGGCGCGGGCCTTGGCATACGACACCAGGCTGCCCAGCACCAGGCAGGCGAGGGCCAGCACCGCAATCCGGTAGTTGGCGCCTCCGGTGAAGTACCAGATCACCAATCCGGCGAATACGGCCGCATCGCCGAACCGGTCCAGGGTGGAATCCAGGAAGGCGCCCCAGTGGCCTTGATGGCCCGACATCCGGGCCATCAGGCCATCGACAATGTCCGAGAACACAAACACCGTAATGAATACTGTCCCCCAGAACAGCTCGCCCATTGGGTAGAAGATGAGCGCGCCGGCCGCCACCCCGCCGGTTCCGATCACCGTGACCACGTCCGGCGACACCCCCATTCGCACCAGCAGACGGGCCAGCGGGGTGAAGATGGCGGCAAAGAACGCGCGGGTGTATTTATTCAGCATTCATTCGCCCCTTTAGCGGCCGGTGTCGGAGGTTTCCGGTGCCGGCCATGCCTCCGTCAGTTGGCCGCGTACTTCATCGAGGGTCTGGGTGATGGCCTTGGTCTGGGCGATGATGGGCAGGAAATTCCCGTCGCCTCCCCACCGGGGGACGATGTGCTGGTGCAGGTGTGCGGCAATCCCCGCCCCACCGCTGGTTCCCTGGTTCATCCCGAGATTGAAGCCGGTGGGTTTGGCCACCTGGCGCAGCACACGCATGGCCGTTTGCGTCAGTTCAGCGATTTCCACCGTCTCGCCGCTGGTGATGTCCGTGTAGTCGGGCACATGCCGGTACGGGCACACCAGCAGATGGCCGGGGTTGTAAGGAAACAGGTTCAGCACCACATAGGCAGTTTCGCCGCGGTGGACGATCAGCGAATCCTCGTCCTTGCGGGCCGGAGCAGCACAGAAGGGGCACTCACTGTCCTTGAATTGATCCTGGCCGCCCTTGACGTAGGCCATCCGGTGCGGTGTCCACAGCCGCTGGAAGCAGTCGGGCACGCCCGGAATCTCGAAATCGTCCGTGATGGATTCGGCTCCCATCTGATCGGCTGTCTGCTTCGGCGTGGCCACAGATACTACCTTTCCCGGTTGGCTACCGCTTCAACAATGCGGCCGACGGCGTCGTCGACGGGCACCGCGTTCTGCTGGCTGCCGTCACGGAAGCGGAACGAAACCGCCCCGGCATCGCTGTCCTCGCCGCCGGCGATCAGCACGAACGGCACCTTGTCCTTGCTGGCATTGCGGATCTTCTTGGGGAACCTGTCCGTGCTGATATCCACTTCCGCACGGATACCGGCGGCGCGGAGCTTGTCGACGATGTCGTACATGTAGTCGTTGAACGCCTCGGCCACCGGAATGCCCACGACCTGCACCGGGGCCAGCCAGGCCGGGAAAGCGCCCGCATAGTGCTCGGTCAGCACGGCCAGGAAGCGTTCCACCGAACCGAACAGCGCACGGTGGATCATCACCGGCTGCTGCCGCGAACCATCGTCGGACTGGTACTCCAGCTCGAAACGCGCCGGGGTGTTGAAGTCCAACTGCATGGTTGACATCTGCCACGTCCGGCCGATCGCGTCGCGGGCCTGCACGGAGATTTTAGGGCCGTAGAATGCGGCGCCGCCGGGATCCGGAACGAGCTCCAGCCCGGACGCCTGGGCCACTTCAGCCAGTGTGTTGGTTGCTTCGTCCC
This sequence comes from Arthrobacter castelli DSM 16402, assembly GCF_000430705.1. GTDB lineage: Bacteria > Actinomycetota > Actinomycetes > Actinomycetales > Micrococcaceae > Arthrobacter_C > Arthrobacter_C castelli. The sequence goes on along the minus strand of NZ_AUMN01000002.1, from coordinate 67,073 downwards.
AGATCTCGTCGGAGCCGACATACTTATCCGGGTTCTTGGTGGACAACTCCAGATAGAAGTCCTCCAAGCCGTAATCGCGGAGCAGCCCGAGGACGAAGTCGAGGGTGGTGGACAGCTCCTGCTTCATCTGGTCGCGGGTGCAGAAAATATGGGCATCGTCCTGGGTCATGCCCCGCACCCGGGTGAGGCCGTGGATGACACCGGATTTCTCATAGCGGTACACCGAGCCGAACTCGAACATCCGCATGGGCAGTTCCCGGTAGGAGCGGCCGCGGGATTCGAAGATCAGGCAGTGCATCGGGCAGTTCATCGGCTTGAGGTAGTAGTCCTGGCCGGGCTTGACCACGTTGCCGTCGTCGTCGGTCACCTCGTCCACATGCATAGGCGGGAACATGCCGTCCCGATACCAGTCCAGGTGCCCGGAGACCTCATAGAGCCTGGACTTGGTGATGTGGGGCGTGTACACGAACTCGTACCCGGCGTCGGCATGGCGCTGTCGGGAGTAGTCCTCCATCGCCTTCCGCACGATTCCGCCCTTGGGGTGGAAAACCGGCAGCCCCGACCCAAGTTCCTCGGGGAAGGAAAACAGGTCGAGTTCGGCCCCGATGCGGCGGTGGTCGCGCCGCTCCGCCTCGGCAATGCGTTCCTGGTAGGCCTTCAGATCATCCTTGGTGGGCCAGGCGGTGCCATAGATGCGCTGCAGCTGCTTGTTCTTTTCGTCGCCACGCCAGTAGGCGGCGGCCGAGCGGGTTAGCGCGTAGGCGTTGGAGATGATTTTCGTGTTCGGCAGGTGCGGTCCGCGGCACAAGTCTTCCCAGACGACGTCGCCGCTTTTGCGGTCCACGTTGTCGTAGATCGTCAGCTCGCCGGCGCCCACTTCCACGGAAGCGCCCTCGGCCCCGTCCAGTTCGGCATCCAGCTCGGCCTCGGCTGACTCACCCTTGAGCCCGAGCAGCTCGAGTTTGTACGGTTCGTCGGCCATCTCGGCGCGCGCCTTGTCACCGGTGACCACCCGGCGCCGGAACTGCTGGTTGCTGTTGACGATTTTGAGCATCATCTTTTCCAGCTTTTTCAGGTCCTCGGGCGTGAAGGGGTCTTCGACATCGAAATCGAAGTAGAACCCATCGGTGACGTAGGGGCCAATCCCCAGCTTGGCGTCCGGGCGCAGCTGCTGGACGGCCTGTGCCATCACGTGTGCGGCCGAGTGCCGCAGTACGTTGAGGCCCTCCGGTGAGCCAATCGCCACCGGATCGACCCGGGCCCCGTCCTCAACCAGTTCGGTGTCCAGGTCTTTGAGCTCATCATTGACCCGGATGACGACGACGTCGCGCTGGTCGGCGAACAGTTCGGTTCCGGTAGTGCCCGCCGTCACCTGGTGCTCTTCGCCGTCGACGATGAGGGTGATGTGTTGGGGCACTGCCACGGGAGTCTCCTCGATGCTAGGTGATGTCGCGCGCCGGAGCACGACGCGATGGCCCCCGTACGACGAGGGTCCCTTTGATGGTATCGGCATCGGTTGGGCCCCACCAACATCGCCCCACCATCGCGGCACGCTGCCGAACTCCGCCAGGTGATTGCGCTTTTTGCCGCCGGAACGTCCACAAAGTCCTCTCAGAGGCGGCGGAAGCTCAAGGTGTATCGCTGAGACCCGGTACTTGGTGCGCGAGCTCTCCCATTTGGCGCAGCGCACCCAGGCTATAGAGGTCAATTCCGCCATCATCCTCGAAACACAAAGGGGCCGTTGCGGCCGACGTTCCGCGTGAGAGCATTGTCAGCGCTTTACATGCCGGTCGTGGCGAGTGATCGTTGTCGACGTCGGCGTCATCGTCGAATTGTTGGTGAACGATATCGAGCCACAGCGCATCGGAGCCGAAGCATTGGCTGCGCCGTATCTGCTGGACAGTGAGGTGGCGAATGCCCTTCGCCGACTGGTCCTTCGCTCGGTGCTGACCGAAAATCAGGGCGCGAAGGCGATGGATGGTTTCGGCGAGCTCTATCTGGAGAGGTTTGGCGCCCGGCCGCTGCTACCCCGGATGTGGGAACTGCGGCATAATCTCAGTGCCTACGAAGCCACCTACGTCGTGTTGGCCGAAGTGCTTGACCTATCACTGGTGACCACGGATACGCGAATGGTCAACGCAACAGGTCCGGGATGTAGTATTCGTCTGCTCTAAACCGGGTTTACGTGGTCCAAAGAGCATGTCGGGACCACGGTCCCAGCCACCGGCTGCATTCCGCCGACGAAAATGAGATTGATGCTGGCACCGATGCCCTGGATCCAAGCCGAGGGCGATAGCACCTCGCCGCGAAACCCGACGCCACCCATGACCGCTACGTGGGATGACTGCAGCGCACGGAACGTCAGACAGTTGGCGGACCGTATTCGGCTAGTAGCGACTCGAGGACAGGGATCAGCGTGGGAATGTCGTGCTCCAATACCGCCCACACGCGCACGTGATCGACATCATCGTAGCGGTGCACGATGACGTTTCTCGTGGCGACAATTGCATGGACTTGGGGCACTCTGTTGGCGCTTTCGACATCGTCGCGGCGAATGCGGTTCAGCGCCTCGCCGATAATCTCCAACTGCCGCTCAACTGCTGCCTGTCGGATCCAGTCGGCGAGGTAGCCATCGCGAGTCAGCCCGTCGACAATGGCGCGCGCCTTCTCCGCCGCCCGCAGAGCATCCCACAGGTGTGCAGGCGTCTCAGGCCGCATAAACATCCTGCGCCGTGCCGAACGCCGACTCTGCGAAGTACGGGTTGCGAACGTTACGAGCGTCGGTCAGGTCTACCGGCAGGCCAACGATCCGCTCCAGCTCCGCACGAAGCCCGAAGAGCGCCTGGAAAGTGCGCTCCGCGTCAGGCTTGTAGTCGACGAGGAAGTCGATGTCGCTGCGCTCAGGATCGAAGCCGTCGGTCAGCACCGACCCGAACACCCTCAGGCGCGCCACTCCGTACCGCTCACAGGCACGCGCAATCGCCGCACGATCCTGCAACTTAACGGCCATCATGTCCTCAGTATCCCATCACCACCGTCACGACGACAGGGCTTGCACAGAAATGCTGGCCACTCCCCCGTATCAGCATCAGCGGGTGGCAAGTCGCGTCGCTCATCGCCGGGTCACCTTGCCGGTGAGCTGCGCCGCAGACTGCATGAACAGCGGCCGCGCGGCGATCCACCCCAGGACCACGATGATGGCCGCCACGACGAAGATCCAGAAACCGATCCAGTTGACGGTGTCCTGCCCCTGGCTGCTGAACATGTAGTTGAGGTTGCGCCGCATGCCGGTGGTGAACACCAGCACGACATGGACGAAGATGAACAGCACGAAGTAGAACATCACCGGCAGGTGGACCGCCCGGGCGGCCTCTATCGGATAGAAGCGGTTGATTTTCCAGTTATTCCTCCATAGTGAGGACAGTCGGATTCCGGTGATGATGGCCAACGGGGCCGCAATAAAAATCGTCACAAAATATGCAAGCAGTTGAAGTGCGTTATAACTATTCCAGGCGGATTCCATCGGCCAATTAAGCGACAGGTACTGCAGCCCTGCCGAGATGGCATTGGGAAAGATCTCCCATCCGCCGGGCACGACCCGTTTCCAATGCCCGGTGGAAAAGAGCAGGACGTAGAACACGACGCCGTTAAGTATCCATAAGGTTCCCAGACTGTAGTGCAACCACAGATAGATGCTCATCTTGGCCGGCGGATTCTGACGACTGCGCGGCCCTACCGTGCGTGTCCAGTACGCTTCCGGCGTCTGCTGGGTGCGGACCATCCACCCTGCGCGGACGATCAGCACGATCAGAAAGAGGTTGAAGAAGTGCTGCCATTGCAGCCACCAGGGAAAACCGGCCGGGGTCCCTTCTGCGGCGCGGCTGTGGCCGGAATATTGGCTTAGGAAGTCCTGTCCGGCCGCACTGTCCAGAAACCATCGGGAAGCAATCACGGCCGCGGCCGCGACGACGATCACGACGGGAACGATCCAGACCAACTTGGACCACTTTGATTGGCGGAAACCAGCGCCCGCCTTACTCGCCGACGTCTTCACTGCTCTCCTGTCGATCAAGAATCACCGTCTGTAAAAATCTACCAGCCCCTATTCTGCCGCATCCGGTGCAGTCCGCCGCCGCAGTTCCTCGTTGATGGCCGGAACCACCTCATGCAAATCACCGACGATGGCGTAATCGGCCCCGGTAACCATCGGGGCATCGGCGTCTGTGTTGATGGCGACAATCGTCTTGGCCGACTGGCATCCCGCCCAATGCTGGACTGCCCCGCTGATGCCGCAGGCGATGTAGACGTCGGGCGAGATCCTGCTGCCCGTCTGGCCGATCTGTTCGTAGTGCGGTCTCCACCCGAGGCTGGTCACCACCCGTGACGCTCCCAGCGTGGCACCCAGCAGATCTGTCAGTTCCAGCAGATCGTCGAAATCATCCGCCCCGCCCACGCCACGGCCGGCGCCGACGACGACCCGTGCACCGGTCAGCGCCGAGGTGTTGTCCGCCTCGCCCTCTTCGACCCGGACCACAGCTGTTGCCAAGTCCGCCTCGGTGAGCTCTGGCTCGAACTCCCGCCACGCCGGGTCGCTTGGCCGGGCGGCGTCGGCCGGTTCAACGGCGTGCCCGGCGACGGTGATCACGGTGGGACTTCCGTCCACCCGCATCTGCTCGAACGCGGCGCCTCCCATCACCTGCCGGGAGACGGTCACCGGATCGGTGTCGACGACGTCGACGACGTTGGCGGCCATTGATGTTCCGGCGCGGGCGGCAACGTGGGCGAGGATTTCGCTGCCGCGCGGAGTGCCTGCAGCCATCACGTAGTCCGACGGGACCGCGGCCAGGGCCGTTGCCCAAGCGCCTGCGCTGTAGCGGTCCATCCCCGGCCCGCCGGCATGATGGACGCTCTCCACGCCCTGGGCGGCCAACTGGTCCCGAACCGTCGCGGCGGCTTCGAGGGAGCCCGTCACCATAGCTTCGACGCTCTGCGTTCCGAGCCGCCCGGCCAGTTGACGGGCGAAGGTCAGTGTCTCCAATGAGGTGACGGCAGCGCCATCGGCACCTGTTTCCACGAGGACAAGTATCATCGGTTCAGCACTCCACTCCTGGCCAGCACGTCGACCAATGCCGGTGCGGCATCAGGTCCCTCACCGAGCATGTGCACGGTGCTGGGTTTCGGTTCCGGCAGGGTCAGCCGCACCCGGCCGGATCCTGCCGGTTCCAGCGGCGCGGCCTTCTGCTCGATCTTGAGCCGCTTGGCCTTCATCCTGCCCCGGATCGATGGATACCGTGGTTCCACGCCTCCCTCCTGCACCGCGATCAGTGCGGGCAGCGGGATTTCGAATACGTCAACGCCCTGCGGGCCGGCGCCTCGCGCCAGCACCGTTGCATCACGGATTTCGGCGGTGTTGATTCCGGTCAACACCGGCCTGTCCAGTTGGTAGGCCAGCCGCACGCCGACCTGGAAGTCTCCGGTGTCGGCGGCGTCATTGCCCACCAGAATCAGCTCGAAGGACATCTGAGCCTGCCGGACCTCGGAAGCTATCGCGGCGGCCACGTCCGCCGGGCCAAAGGCCTCGGGATCGGCCTCGATCAAGGTTGCGGAGTCGGCGCCCACGGCCACGGCGTACCGAAGCTGTTCGGCGGCTCCGGCCGCGCCAATGCTTAGCACCCGAGCATGCCCGCCGGTGTCCTTGGCCAGACCGACGCCGAGTTCGATCGCGCACTCGTCATGGGCGCTGAGCGTGTAGCCAACATGCCGGGCGTCGATCGAGTACTGATCGTCGCTGAGCAGGATTTCGCCCGAGATTTCCGGGACACGTTTGATACAGATCAGCACATTCGTCATTCTCAGCTCCGGATCCTCGTGTTTTCGGGGTCGAACAGCGGGGTCGAGTCGGTGGCCGCCACCGTGATGGGGAACAAGTCCCCCATGTAGTCAACGGCCAGCCTGGTACCGACCCGGGCCTGTTCGGGCGGGAGGTAGGCCATCAGCAGATGCACGCCGAGCGACGGTGCCGATCCGGCCGACGTGACGTAGGGATGTCGTCCGCGGCCATCGACAAGTGGTTCACCGTCCGGACCACAGATGTGTTCGCCGCCGAGCATGTACCGGTCGGTGCCGGTGCTGGACCGGTGGTCGTCGACCTGCAGTGAACAGAGGATTGTTTCAGGCGGCTCGGCACGTTGCCGCAGGTAGGCATCGCGTCCGATGAAATCTGCTGTCTTGACTCTCGGCCGCGTCATCGACGCCTCCACCACGGTCCTCTCGGCGTCCAGCTCCGCACCGAAGGAACGATAACCTTTCTCCATCCGCCCCGTGGTGCCGTATACCCCGTTGCCCACGGGGACCAGCCCGTCCGGCCGCCCGGCTTCGACCAACAGCGACCACAGTCGTGCACCTTGCTCCATCGGCACGTAGAGCTCCCAGCCCAGTTCGCCGACGTAGGATATCCGCGAGGCGAGTACGTTCAGCGGGCCGATTTCAATGCTCCGGCAGGTGGCGAACTTGAACCCATCCGGTCCGATATCCGCGTCGGTGACCCGGCCGAGGATATCGCGTGCCCGCGGTCCCCACAGACCGATGGTGGTCATTTCCGAGGTCCTGTCGATTATCTGCGTCGTCGCCGGGTCGACGCGCCGGTCGGAGAACCACTTGCGATCGATGTTCCCGCTGCCACCGCTGGTTACGACCCGGAATTGATCTTCGCCCAGGCGCATCACGGTCAGGTCCGAACGGAACCCGCCTACCGCGTCCAGGACGGGAGTGTAGACGACCTTGCCCTCGCCCACATCCATCTGGGCCACGGCCACCCGCTGGACGGTATCGAGCGCCCCCGGCCCGACCACGTCGAAGATCGCGAACGCGGACAGATCGACGATTCCGGCGCGTTCGCGCATGGCCAGGTGTTCGGCGTTGATGATCGGTGACCACCATCGTGAGTCCCATTCAGCGTCGCGCCTCATCACGGCGTCGCCGTACTCGGCCAGCAGGGGCGCATTCGACTCATACCATTGCGGGCGTTCCCAGCCCACCGCTTCGAAGAATTCCGCTTCGAGCTCTTCTTCGGCCCGGTGCATTGGGGACAACCGCACGTTCCTGTTGCTCAGCCACTGTTCACCGGGGTGCACGATGCCGTAGGTCTTGTTGAAGCCTTCGGCGGACCGGGCGTCCACGTTGGTCCTGGTGCGCTGGCACGGATAGAAACGGGCGATATTGGAGCCGTGGGTATCGTATTCGGGCGTTCCGGTCGTCATCCACTCGGCCATCATCCGCCCGACTCCCGGGCCTTCCTTGACCCAGACAGCCGCGGCGGACCAGAGGCCGTCGACCTGGGGGCTCTCGCCGAGGAGCGGGCTGCCGTCGGGGGTCATGGACAGCAGCCCGTTGATGGCGTAGCGGATTTCGACGTCCGTGTTGCCTAATACGTCAGGCATCAGCTCGAGCGCCTGCTCCAGCTGGGGATCGAAGTCCTCTTCGGTGAACGGCATTTCGGTGGGCGAGAGTTTCGCCTGCGCGATGGAGGGTATCTGCTCGGCATCGTGCAGGATGGGCCGGTGCGCATAGGAGCCGACTTCCATGTCGCCGCCGTGCTGGCGCTCGTAGCAGCCGGTGTCCATGTCCCGGACGATGGGGAAGGAAATCTCGCCGCTGGTATCGGCGAACTGCGGGACCGGGCCGACGCTGATCATCTGGTGCACGGTGGGGCTCAGCGGGATCGTCGCACCGGCCATGGCCGCCAGCTTCGGCGACCAGACCCCGCAGGCGACGACGACGGTGTCGGTCTCGATGTCCCCGGCGTCGGTGTGCACCCGGCGTATGTGGTCTGACTCGACATCCATGCCGGTGACTTCAACGGTTGGGAAGACCTGCAGCGCCCCAAGTTCGGCTGCTTTTTCGCGCATCAAGGTGCCCGCGCGCTGGGAATCGACGACGCCGGCTCCCGGAGTCCAAAACGCCCCGCGGATAATCTCCGGATCAAGGTACGGGACACGTTCGGCCACCGTCTCCGGGCTGACGAGTTCTGATTCGATCCCCCAGGCCCGGGCCGAAGACAGCCGTCGGGTAAGTTCCTGCATCCGTTCGTCGGTGCGGGCGACTTCGAAGCCGCCTGATTCGGTGAAGACACCCAATTCTTTGTACTGGCGGACGCTGTCCAGGGTCAGGTCTGTGATTTCCCGCGAATGGTCCACCGGGAAAATGAAGTTCGAGGCGTGCCCGGTGGAACCTCCGGGGTTCGGCAATGGCCCCTTGTCGATCTGCACAATGTCCCGCCAGCCCAGACGTGCCAAGTGATAAACGATGGAATTTCCGACGATTCCGGCGCCGATAACGACGACACGTGCATGTGCGGGAACTGTACTCATGGCGCCACCTCTGTTTGTCACGACTCATATTCCGCGGAGGAAAACGATATCTGTGGGGCAAGTCGTTCTACCTGAACTGTGGCGTGATTGCTGGACACTGTCAAGGGATTCCGTTTCACACCCAAACCGCGTCAGAGGCCCGTGGAAAGGCTATTTGAGCGGCCCGGCAGCGGTTTCCCGGCCGAGCCGGGAAGATCGCTCCGGCAGTGGCAACGTGTCGGCATCCGACAGGTCCCAGGCAGCGGTCGCCTGCAGGCCGATCCCCTTTGGCCCGGTGCGCCGGGTGATTCCTTTAACCAGCAGCAGCTCGGTGCCAAAAAGCAATGGCCCGGCTTGCTGCTGCGCCTCGTGGAAGAAGGTGCAGTCAACACACCCCGTACCGTCATCGACACTGATAAAGACCACTCTCCGTCCGCCGCGCATGGGCGGAGTTTGTGTGGCCACCCGGATTCCGGCGACCATCACTTCGGTGCCGTTACGCAGCTGCAGCAGTTCCTCCGCCTGCCTGACTCCCAGCTCCTCCAGCAGGGGGCGGTAACTGTCCATCAGGTGGGCACTGGCATCGACTGACAACAGATCCAGCTCCGTGCGGACCTTCTCGGTCATGCCCGGTTCCGGCAGTTGCGGCTTCAAGCCGCTGAGTTCAAGGTCGCCGAGCGGAAGGGTCAATTGGCCGGCAGCAGGCTGGTGTTTGCGCTGGGCGGGCCGGGACGGGGCACTGTTTAAATGGTGGATCAGGTCCGCCCGGCTGCCTTTACCCTGCATCGTGCGGTTCAGCGCATCGAAGGCTCCCAATTGAGCCAACCGCTTCAAATTGGCCCTGCTCACCCGTGCGCGGGTGCGCAGGTCAGCCAGCGAGTCATACGGTTGTCCGGCGACAATGCGCTTCAGTTCAGTCCGGGATAACCCATAAATCCCGGCCAGGCTCAACCGGATCCCGAGCCGGCCGCCGGAACCGGGCTCCCCGTTCCCGACCGGTGGTCCCCCGTTACTCTCCCCGGCCGCAGGTCCCCCGCACCCGTTCCCGACCGGTGGTCCCCCGCTCCCCTCCCCGGCCGGTGGTTCCGTATCCGGAATGCGTTCCACCCGGTACTGGCCTGTGCTGCGGTTGATGTCCAGGGGCAGGATTTCAATTCCCAGTCTCCGCGCTTCGGCCACCAGCAGGCGCCGTGGATACATCCCGGGGTCGTGTTCGAAAATGCCGGCCAGGAAGGCCTCCGGGTGGTGTGCCTTCAGCCAGGCCGACTGATAGGTGGGAACTGCGAAGGCCGCGCCGTGTGCCTTGCAAAAACCAAAGCTGGCGAACGATTTCAACGTGTGCCATACCTTGTCCACCACCTCAAGCGGGTAATTCCTGGCTATGGCCCGGGTCCGGAAGAACTCCTCGACCGCCGGTTCGGCGTCCTCGTCACCCAGTTGGCGTCGAAGCACATCTGCCTGGGCCATGCTGCACCCGGTAAAGACATGGAACGTGTGCAGTATCTGCTCGTGGAAGACGGTGACGCCGTGGGTTTCCGCCAGCGCCGGTTTCAGGTCCGGATGCGGATAATTCTCCGGTGCCCAGCCATGCCGGTGCTCCAGGAACGGTCGGACCATATCCGACTTCATCGGTCCGGGGCGGAACAGCGAGATGTCAATGATCAGGTCGTTAAACCCGGCGGGAGCGAGCTTGCCGATCAGTTCGCGTTGTCCCGGGGATTCGATCTGGAAGCATCCCAGGGTGTGGGTGCTGCGGATCAGTTCATAGGTGGGTTCGTCATCGAGCGGCACCGCGTCCAGGCTGATCTGTCCATCGCCGGAGATGAAGTCCGGGATGGAGCCGTCCGGTTTCCGGTGTCCGCCGGCGGAGGCCACCTCCGCGGCGGAGGGATGGATGCGGATGATTTCGTTTAAGGCGTAGGCCATCGAACTTTGCATCCGCACGCCGAGTACGTCCAGCTTCAACATCCCCATGGGATCCATGTCGTGCTTATCGAACTGCGACATCGGAAGTCCCAGCCCGCTGGGCTGGACCGGGCTGCGGTCCAACAGGTTCTTGTCTCCCAGGATCACCCCGCACGGGTGCATGGAAATATGCCTGGGCAACCGGTCCAGCCGCTCGGTCAGATCGACCAGCAGGTCCAGCTGCTGGTTCTGGTCCACTTGGGAGGAAAAGTCCCTCAGCTCCGGCTTTTCAGCCATGGCTTCACGGAATTTGCCGGCCGAAAACCGCCACAGCTGCTTGGCGATGGTGCCGACGTCGTCCTCATCCATCCCCAGGGCAAGCCCGGCATCACGGACGGCGCCACGGGCGCGGTACCCGTTCTGCATACTCATCAAGGTGACCCGTTCGGGTCCGAACCGCTCGAAGATCCGGTGGTACACGTTATGCCGTTCGGCGCTTTCGACGTCGATATCAATATCGGGCAGGGTGGAGCGGTCCTGGGAGAGGAAGCGCTCGAAGATCAGGCCATGCTCCAGCGGGTTCACATGGCTGATGTGCAGCAGGTAATTCACCAGCGATGAAGCGCCCGATCCCCTGGCAGCCGCCCGGACTCCCATGCCGGTAATCATTTTTGATACCTCCGCCACGGTGAGGAAGTAGGAGGAAAACCCGAGCCGGCCGATGATCCGCATTTCATGGTCCAGCCGACTTTGCACCCGCTCTTCCTGCTGATGCGACATCCCGGCGAACCTGCGGCCGATACCGGCCTCGCAACGGTTCCACAGCTCGGTCAGCGGCTCGGATTCAACACCGATGACCGACACTTCAGGGACCACCGGCTGTTTCCACCCCATGTCGGAGACCGGATCCATCCGGCAGCGGTCAGCTAATTCTTCTGTCGCCGCCAACAGCCGGGTGGCACCGGCACGGCCCAGATCGGCTGCCTTGGAAATTTCGGCAGCCAGCGCCTTCATTTGCCGGGCCGGTTTCAGCCATCCCTGGCCATTGGGCTGCAGGTCAGAGAGCTTCTCCAAAGCGGTCAGGGCGCGGGCCGAATCCAGCACATCGGCCGTGGCCGCGCCGTCGATATCGCAATACCGCACTGCATTGGTTAACACCGCCGGAAGATTGCGTTCGGCTGCCAGTTTGTACAGCTTCACCGCATGCCCGGTGCTCAACGACTGTCCCGGCGGGCTCAAATGCGTCACCACTTCAGCAGCCAGACTGCCGTCCGGCATCAGCTGCTGCCACCGGGAGATCAGCGAACGCGCCATGGAATACCGATGGGCGCGCAACGCCTGGCCGACGTCGGAATACGGGCCCAGCAACACGGTCAATACCGGGGTGAGGGTGGCAGGATCCAGGCAGCGGGAGGCTAGTTCTTCCATGGTGATGCCGACCGGTTGGTGCGACTGCGCTCCCGTCCCGGCATGCGCATCCGAGATCAGCCGGCATAGCGCCCGGTATCCCGCCCCCTGGATGTGTCCATGTGCCAGGATGACCACCCGGCCGATAGCCTGGCCATGATCCAGTACGGCCAGATCCACCCCTGCGATCGGGTCGATCCCCGCGCTGGCGCATGCCTTGAGGTGTTTCACCGTCCCGTAGAGCCCGTCGCGGTCGGTGCATGCCAAGGCACTGGCACCGTCAGCGGCAGCCGCGGCGGCCAGTTCATCGGGCCACGACACACCATAGTGGGCGCTGAAAGCGGTCGATACATGTAGATGGGTAAAACTCATCGCGGTTTCTGTCCGTCCAACCCTTACGCGCTCAGCTCCCGCACGGCATCATGGATCTTCACAATCCGCCACCGCCCGGTGTCCGCCTGATACGCGATGTCGAAGGTCCGCAGCTCCGACTGCTCATTCGCCCTGGCCTGGACCCGCCAGATTTCATGGTCCACCAGTCCTGCCCCGCGGCCCCGTTCGGCCCGCAGCTCCTCCTCCCACCACTTGCGCCGCTCATACCAGCGCAATGGATCCGCCGCGATTTTGTAGCTCCGGTTCCCCCATTGGAGCCGCAGCGGCTGCCCGGAAGGTGAACACACCACCTCTACCGATTCGCTGAAGAGTCCCACTTCAGCCACCTCCCAACCGTGTCTCTTACCTGTCTCATACTGCTTCATCGAATATGTGTTCGAGTATGGTTTTAAGCGTACGCCCGGCCGGTGACAAAATACAGATCAGTCGTTCAGCCCATCACGGACACCCCGCAACAGACCCGTACGTTGGGCCTTCAGCCCACGTTTATGAATCGTGTGAGAATATCGACACATGCAACCTAACGTCGATGTGCTGACCCTGGCCGTGGGCGATCTCGATGCATCGCGCAGGTTTTACATCGACGGGCTGAAGTGGGTGCCGACCCTGGACGTTCCCGGCGAAGTGATTTTTATCCAGATCGGCCATGGCCTGCTGTTGTCCCTGTACGACGCCGAAAAGTTCGCAGTCGAGGCGGACCTCGAGCCGTCAGCTGTCGCGCCTGTATCCCTGGGCCACAATGTGGACAGCATCGAGGAAGTCGAAGCCGTCATGGAACAAGCCGAAGCCGCAGGTGCAACGATTATTGCGCCCGCCCGCCGGATGAGCTGGGGCGGTTGTTCCGGCTACTTCGCCGACCCGGACGGTTTCCGGTGGGAAATCGTCTTCAATCCGGGACTGTCTGTTGACCAGGACGGAACAGTGCGCATCGAAGTCATCGACCAGGCAGACACCGCAGACCCGGCAGAGTAAACCGGCCGGCACCCGTAACCGCGGCTTCCGCAGCGGAATCGCCGCACCTGAACCATAATGGAGGCATGTGCGGCAGATATGTGATGGCTCGAAGCACCGGCGACCTCGTTGCCTCCTTCGATATCGATGAACCTTACGAGCAGCAGATCCCTCCCTCCTACAATGTGGCCCCGACCGACGAGGTGCCCATCGTCGTCGAACGCCAATCCCGGAACGGCGCGGAGCATTCCCGGCAGCTGGCCGGCGCACGGTGGGGGCTGGTTCCCTCGTGGTCAAAGGACCGCAAGGCCGCGGCACGGTTGATCAATGCCCGGGCCGAAACGGTGACGCAGAAACCATCCTTCCGGAAGGCCGCGGCGAAAAGACGCGCGCTGGTGGCCGCCGATGGCTACTTTGAATGGCAGAAAACAGACACCGGAAAAATACCGATGTACCTGCACGGGCCCGATGAGCAGATCCTGGCCTTCGCCGGATTATACGAGTACTGGCCGGACCCCGCACTGCCGGAGGACCACCCCGAGAAGTGGCTGCGCACCTGCACCGTGATCACCACCGCGGCCACTGATTCCCTCGGGCACATCCACGACAGGACCCCGCTGATTGTCCCGCCTGACTTCTATGACGACTGGCTGGACCCGGACACCACCAGCACGGCCGACGTCGCCCAACTGCTCGATGCCATGCCCGAACCCAGGCTGGTGCCCCGGACGGTCAGCAACCAGGTCAACAGCGTCCGCAACAACGGACCCGAGCTGATCGAGCCGGTCAGCGGACTGCTGTGGGAATGAGCTCGACGACGACGGCGTTGACCCAGTTGACAGCGACAACGCCACTACAAGGAGCAACCGTGGACTACACCCCCGACGCCGGCAGCATTACGATGTTTTCGACCACCTGGTGCGGCTATTGCCGCCGCCTGAAGTCGCAGCTGGACGCCAAGGGCATCGGTTACACCGAGATCAATATCGAAGAGGTCGAAGGAACCGCCGAGCTGGTCGAAACGCTCAACGGCGGCAACCAGACAGTTCCCACAGTGCTGTTCAATGATGGCTCCAGCGCCACCAATCCGTCACTGGCAGAGGTCCAGAACCGGGTCGCAGCCTAGCCGGCCGCACCGGGGACGTACTCCTTCTCCCCCGCCTCGACGGCGAACGGCAGCCTGTTCTGAGGCGGGGGCAGCGGGCAGGTGGCATGGCGCGTAAACGAGCACGGCATATTCACCGCCCGGTTGAAATCCAGCAGCACCGAACCGTCCGACGCCGGAGGCGCGACAAACATCGTCCGGCACAGTGCCGACGTGGCCGAGCCGGTGGTCTTATCGGTAAACAGCACCTGGAAAGAATTCGGTTCCTTGCCCGGGAACGCTGTGAGCCGGTGGGTCCGGCCGGCCAGGTCGAACTCCAGGGATCCGGGCGAATCATAGGTGTGCTGCACCCGTTCCAGCACCGATGCCACGGTGACCGGACGCCTGTTCGGGATGAACATGCCGGCCAGCTGCCAGCGGGGATCGGGCTCGAAGGTCGGCACGCCGGAAAAAGCCTTCAACGCGGGGGCATCGGGGCGCCGGGAACGAATCAGGTCTCCGCCACCGCGGCGGGCGATTTCGACGGCGAAATCCGCCGTCCGAACGGTAATTGACTGGCGCTCACGGAGCGCACCGAAGTTGTGGAACCCGGTGACCTGTCCGCCGTCGACAAACAGCTCCTCGGTCTCGGGCAGCTGCACCCATACGCCTGTTTCCGTGCTGGCCCATTGGCCGGGAATATCGGCAAAGCGGCGAGCCGTCGTGTCCAGCCAGTGCATGTCCGTCACGGACAACCATCCGAATGGATCAGATAAGGTGGCCTCACGGGTCAAGTGCCATGCCTTCCAATCCTGGATAAACGCACGCCGGTCGGCGGCGGGCATGGGAACTACGGATTCGCTCATGAGGCCATCATAGGAACCGGCGGTGCCTGTTACCTACGATGACCGAAACGCCCGTTACCGGAAGAGACGCGGTTGCCCCATCACAATGGTGCCCGGCGGAGAGGACAGGACTACATGGTTCATACAGTGCGTGGAGTGATCGCGCGCCACAAGGATGCGGACGTGACAGTGGAGAATATCCTGGTGCCGGATCCCGGCCCGGGCGAAGCCTTGGTGGACATCCTCACCTGCGGTGTCTGCCACACGGATCTGCAGTACAAGCAGGGCGGCATTAACGACGACTTCCCCTTCCTGCTCGGACACGAAGCGACAGGCGTGGTCAACGCCGTCGGCGACGACGTCACCGACATCGCCCCCGGTGACAAAGTCATCCTCAACTGGCGGGCGGTGTGCGGCCAATGCCGCGCCTGCAAGCGTGGTGAGCCGCAGTATTGCTTCGATACACATAACGCGACTCAGAAGATGACGCTCGAGGATGGTACGGAATTGTCCCCGGCGCTGGGCATTGGCGCTTTTGCCGAGAAGACCCTGGTCGCGGCCGGGCAGTGCACCAAGGTCGATCCTGACGCGGATGCGGCGGCCGTCGGGCTGCTCGGGTGCGGTGTGATGGCCGGCATCGGCTCCGCGATGAACACCGGCAATGTCAGCCGCGGCGACTCGGTGGCAGTGATCGGCTGCGGCGGCGTCGGAACGGCTGCCATCGCCGGCTCCCGGCTGGCGGGCGCGACGACGATCATCGCCGTCGACATTGACGCCGGCAAGCTGGAGACCGCCACGTCGATGGGGGCGACGCACACGGTCAACTCCCGCGAATCCGACCCGGTGGAGGCCATCCAGGAACTCACGGGAGGCAACGGCGCCGACGTCGTGATCGAAGCGGTGGGCCGCCCCGAGACGTACAAGCAGGCCTTCTACGCCCGGGACCTGGCCGGCACGGTGGTCCTGGTGGGCGTGCCGACCCCCGACATGAAGATCGAACTGCCGCTGCTCGACGTGTTTGGTCGAGGCGGCGCACTCAAGTCGTCCTGGTATGGTGACTGCCTGCCGTCGCGGGACTTCCCGATGCTGGTCGACCAGTACCGGCTGGGGCGGCTGGACCTCGACGCCTTCGTCTCCGAGCGGATCAAGCTCGATGAGATCGAAGAGTCGTTTAGCAAAATGGAACAAGGCAAGGTACTGCGATCGGTGGTGGAACTGGGATGACAGAGACAACAAGCGGATCCGCATTGCGGATTGAACATTTGGAAACTGCCGGGACATTTTCGCTCGACGGCGGTACCTGGGATGTGCAGAACAACGTCTGGATCGTCGGCAACGATGACGAGTGCATCGTCATCGACGCTCCGCACGACGCGGGCGCCATCGTCGAAGCCATCAACGGACGAAATGTAGTTGCCATCCTGCTGACCCACGCTCACGATGACCACATCAGGGTGGTCCAGGAGCTGAGTGACGCCGTCCGGGCTCCCACCCACCTGCACTCGTCGGATTTGATGCTGTGGGAACGGGTCTTCCCGTCGATCGACCCGAACCACGAAATCCAGGACAGGGACATCTTCGAGGTGGCCGGGCAGCGGATCAAGGCCCTCCACACCCCTGGTCACTCCCCCGGGTCCACGTGCTTTTACCTGCCCAGCGAAGGCGTCGTCTTCACCGGCGACACGCTGTTCAATGGCGGCCCGGGCGCGACCGGTCGTTCCTTCAGCGACTTCGAGGTCATCATTGAGTCGATCCGGGATCGGCTGTTCGAGTTGCCGCCCGAGACAGTTGTGCACCCGGGACACGGGGGATCAACTACGATCGGCGATGAGTCCCCGCACTTGGACGAGTGGTTGGCCCGCGGCGAGTAACCGCCGATGGTCGACGCAGGAGCGCGGAAGCCAGGGAAGCTAGTGCAAGCATGACACGGTTACCTGCCCAAAGCCGCTTGACGAGGCACTAGCACCATACGACCGTAGTCTGGCCGAAGTGGTCCTTGCGCGGCCTCGGGATTTAGAAGGGTGCTGGGTCGGTGGGGTCGTTTACCGGTTTGCCGTGAGTGGCGTCGCCGGCGATGCCATCCTTTTTGGTCTTGGGCACTTGCCAGGGGTCCTTCCGGGCCGGCTTCTTGCCCGGCCCCTGTGCTGGTTTGGCGTGGTGTTTGGCTGTCTCGAGTAGGGCGGCGATGTCGGGGGCCGGTCGCATGTCGGGCAGCGGGCCCTCGGGGGTGGTGGTGTATTCCCTGCCTGCCGGTGAGGTCCAATCCACCCTCCCGTTGCGGTGTTGGATATCGGACCAGAGTTTCGCGGTCTTGAGCGCATGGCTCGGCTTGCACTGCGCCTTGAGGTTGCCTAACTCGGTCTCACCGCCGGGGTACGGGATCGTGTGGTCGATTTCGCAGTGGCGTGCGGCCTTGTTGCACCCGTATCCGCGACAGGTCCGGTCCCGCAGCCGGACCATTTTTTGCAGGTCCTTGGGCACCGCGTAGCTGTCCCGCCCATACGATAACGGCGCGCCGGTCTCCGGGTGAGTCAGTAACCGCTTGAACGAGGGAGCATTCGCGGCCAATTGTCGGGCGGTGTCCTCATCGACGGGACCGTACCCTTCAAGATCGGCGGGCTCATCGGATAATCCCATCAGGGTCAACACCGGCACCACCACCGTCACTTCGGCCTTGATCCCGGCATAATTGGGGATCCGACCCGAACCAGGCGGAGCACCACCGCCGGCGCATCCGGTGGTTCCTGCGGTGCCGGGGGCGGCGGTCCCGTCCGGGGTCCCCGGTGGCGGCCGGCTGCCGTAGAAGACATCATTGACACTGCCCGACAGTGCCGCCGGGGGTAGTCCGGTGCCGGTGCCGGTATGGAGCAGGTCCGCGGCCACATCGGCCCGCAACTGCGACAAGTCCCGGGGTTCGTCGGGGCCCTGCAAGGTGCGGGCCAGGGACGTCAGCCGATTGAACGCGGCGGTGGCGGCCTCGGCCGGCAAATACATGCTCAGCCAGCACATGCCGTCTTCGACCGGCTCGAGGACCACCGTCCGATCGGCGGCTGCTTTTTCCTTGCGGTGTGTGATGGTCTCGGGGTGTGAGCGTTCCCGCACCCGGCGTGCCTTGGCCGCGACCAGGTGCTTGGCCCGGCCCGGGGCGAAGGCCACCATCTCGGCCTCAAACCCCGCATACGCCTCCGGTGGCAGCGACCCGCATTGATCGGCGATCACCTCCGCCTGGTCCGGATTCAACTCCCCGTTCTCCAGGGCCTCCAACGTGGCCGGCAGGCCGCCGGTGAGCAGGTTACTGTGCCCGATGAGCTTCTCCGTCGCCCGCTTCGACACATCCAACACCGCCCCGATCTCCGACTCGGCCACCATCGACGCCAACCGGTCGGCATCGGGGCCGGCCGGCGGCAACACATCTTCCTCATCGACCCGGTCGCCGGCCGTGGCACACACCCGCGCCACCGCCTTGACCTTCAACGCCTCCGCCGCGGAGGCAAGCCGGGCGGCCTCGTCCAGCAGATTCACCGCCTGCCGATAATCCAACGTTTCGGGATCGACATGGGCCAGCCCGTTCACGATTCCCCTCGCCAGCACCGGCTCATCCCGGAACCCGGCGGCCCGAAACAGCGCCACGGTCAAATCCAGCTCAGCCTCCACGCTCGGCCGCCCCTCCTCACCGGCAGCCGCACCAGCGCCACCAGGGTCAGAGCCGAAGGCACCGGAGGCACCGGTCCCGGCAGCGCCGGTACCGGCACCCGGCAGTCCGCCGCCGTCGTCGTCAACATTCCTTTGAACTCCCATACCCATAGCCAACCACCCGGGTACGACAAAATAGGCACACAGAAGCCACCGCATATAACGGTAAGATAACGAAAAGCCGCGCCCACTTGAGCCATAGTGGCCGGGCGACGTGGGGACGTTCCCCGGGGTTCTATAAGCGGTCCCGCAGTTCGCTCGCACCGGCGGCCAAAGTGCAGCTTCACAGTCCACCGCGTTCGGGCTGGTTTTTCAGGTGCTTCGCCCCGCCGTGGGGTTGGATAATTTCCACCTCAGTGGAAGTGCAAGCCAGCGCGTCGTCGGGCGGCTTTGGGCAGGTAACCGTGTCATGCTTGCGATCGACCTCTCCGGCCTTAAGGCTGGAGGTGAGTTTGATGGCGAGGAAACCGGAAGTGTTCGTGCGGGAATTGACCGCAGCAGCGGGTCAGCGGTTGCGGCGGCTGACCGACGGGCGAAGGATCCGCCCCGGCTGCAGGCGACGATTGTGACGGCCTCAGCGCCGGGTGTCCGGGGATATGTTTGTTCCGTCAGGCGCTGCGCCGTCAGCAGCGCCGCCGTCAGCCGCCTGTTGGAACTCTCCCGGCCTGCAGTCCGGCGTAGGCCGCGTATGCGCTCAATATCGCGGTCTTCACCGCATCGAGGCCCAGGCCGGGAACCAGATCCTCGGCGGCTCCGGCGGTGGCCGGATTCCATTCCAGGTCCAGCGCCGCATAGACGTCCGCGAGCACGGCGCGAAGCGGGGCGGAATCCGCAACGACGATGGAAGACGAGAACAGCCACGCCCCGGATACCACCCGCTGGGCTGTACCAACGAGTTTCAGCGCCGTATCGAGCCGGTCCGGACTTCGCAGGCCGTGCACGGTGTATTCGCCCGGGCAATATTCGCCCGGGATCTCGCCGACGCCGGCATCCACCCCGGCGGAGCCCAGCGCGGTGGCAAGCAGCCGGGCGAAGAAGGCAAAACGCTTCTTGGAGCCGGCGATGGCATCGGAATGCGGTTCGATGTGGTCGAGCACCAGGCAACCCTGGTGGTAGGCCGCAGCCCGTCCTCCCGCCCGGCGCACCATTGGGGTGAAACCGTGGTCCAGGCACGCCTGCCGTGCCGCTTCGAAGCCTGGCAGCCGGGTGTCGCGTTGGCCGAACGCCACGGTCGGTTGCGGAATGTAGAAGCGAAGCGAGGGCCCCAATTGTCCGGCACGGGCCTCATGGAGCATGGTGATGGCATGCTCCAGGTCCGCGACAGCTCCCAGCGAGGTCTGCTGGTTGATCACGGACAGGGATTCAGACAGCCCGGGCGGCCGCGGCGCATCGATATTCATAGACCTGCCAACGGCTCTCAGGAGCCGGGAAGCTGGCGGACGGTCAGGATCTGCTCGGCACGGCCGAACGGGCCATCGACGTCGTTGAGCACTGTCGAGGTGAGCCCGACGCCGTCGGCCGCGAAAGTGACCTTGGTATCCAGCCCCAGCCACTCTCCTGTTGGCTTGCGGTACAGATGCATTTGCAGATCGAGGTTCGGGAACATGTAGTTGCCCGGTCCCGGCGGAACCCTGGATGAAACCCCATTGGCTGTATCGACCAGGCCCAGCAGGTGGACGAAATCGGTGGTTTCCAGGCCCTCGATCATGGCGTAGGGCGAATTGATCCATGCCTGTCCCCTGCCCCTGCGGTGCCCTGGGATCACCCGGATATCCAGCGAGGCGATGTAGCCGCCCGGCCACTCGTCCATGCCGTCCCAGTGGACAGCCTCTTCGACGCCGGGCATGGCCTCATCTTCAAGCGCCGCCACCTCGGCGGTGTCGCTGGTGATCATCCGCCATGCATTGGCCCGTACGGCTGTGCGGCCACCGGCGGACATCTCCGCCTGGATGAGCTGGATCGTCCGGCCCGGCCGGATGGTCGTCGTCGTAATATCGAATTCGCCGCCGGGGATCATGCCGAGGATCTCGTAGCTGATCCGGGCCATCCGCATGTCCGGCCTCGGCTCGTGCTGCTCCAGGCAATGGGCGATCAACCCCGACACGGGAGCCATATGCTGTTCTTCTGGATTCCAGGCACCCTGTGCCAGAATCGTCGATTCAAATCGGCCATCGCCGAGCTGTCGGTAATACGAGTCAGTCATGGTGCCTTTGATGTGGTCGGGGCAGGTCCGCGCCTTATTATTCCCCACTTCGATGGACTTCTGCACTTCGTGGTTCGCCAGTGTACGACGATTAGTCCGTGAAGCGCCGTCGTAAACTGCGCAATGTGGGTATTACCTCCGGCACGATGACGGTGTTCCTGGCCGGAGACGTCATGACGGGCCGGGGACTGGACCAGATTCTGCCCAGCCCCAGCGGACCGCAATTGCATGAGCACTACATGCGGGACGCCCGCGGCTACGTAACGCTGGCAGAGAAGACCAATGGGCCGATACCGAAACCAGTCGAGGTGGATTGGCCGTGGGGTGACGCGCTGTCGATACTCGACGAGGCCGACCCGGACGCGCGATTGATCAATGTGGAAACCAGCGTGACCCGCAGCGACGATTACGCTCCCGCTAAAGGCATCCACTACCGCATGCATCCCGGCAATGCCGGGGTCCTGGCCGCTGCCCGCATCGATGTCTGCGCCATGGCAAACAACCACGTGCTGGACTTCGGAGTCCGCGGCCTTGAGGAAACGCTCGACACACTGGCCGGCGCCGGACTGAGCGCTGCCGGCGCTGGCAGGAACACGGAACAAGCGTGGCGACCCGCCGTCGTCGATGCCGGTGCAGGCCGGATCTTGATGTTGTCGGTGGCGCTGACTTCCAGCGGGGTGTCTGCTGCCGATGCCGCCGGCCCCAGCCGGCCCGGCCTGGCATTGCTGCCCGACCTGTCCGATGCCAGCGCCGCCATGGTCATTGAGGCAGTGCAGCGGCGCCGGCGCGCCGGTGACCTCGCGGTGTTGTCCGTACACTGGGGTTCGAACTGGGGGTACGACATCCCGGATGAACAGGTGCGCTTCGCCCACCGCCTCGTCGACGCCGGGATCGACATCGTCCACGGACATTCGTCGCACCACCCGCGCCCGATCGAGATCTATCGGGGCAAACCGATTCTGTACGGTTGCGTTGACCTGATCAACGACTACGAAGGAATCGGCGGCAACGAGCAGTTCCGTGACGACCTGCGGCTTTTGTACCTGGTCGCAGTCGACGCCGGGACCCGGGAGCTTCGTGAACTACGCATGGTTCCGGTACAGGTACGCCAGATGCGGCTGCATCGAGCGGCCGCATCTGACGTTGAGTGGTTGCGCGAAAGGCTCAACGGCATCAGCGCGCCCTTCGGCAGTCACTTCGCTGCCAACGACGACGGCGAGCTGGTCGCTGGATGACACCACCTCGGCCTGCTTTTAGAGCTTTTTACCCGCCAACTCCTTGACCCATCCAGGCGTGGCCTTATTCAGCTTTCCGTCGGTGGTGATACGGAGCCGGGCGCCGCTGCTGTGGTCCAGTCCTAGAAGTCCCAGTCCTCGTCTTCGGTGTTCACGGCCTTGCCGATCACGTAGGAGGATCCGGATCCGGAGAAGAAGTCGTGATTCTCATCCGCGTTCGGTGAGAGCGAGGCCAGGATGGCCGGGTTTACGTCCGTGACGCTGGAGGGGAACATCGCTTCGTAGCCGAGGTTCATCAGCGCCTTGTTGGCGTTGTAGTGCAGGAACTTCTTGACGTCCTCGCTCAGGCCAACGCCGTCGTAGAGATCGTGGGTGTACTGCACCTCGTTCTCGTACAGCTCGTAGAGCAGCTCGTAGGTGTAGTCCTTGATCTCCTGGCGGCGTTCTTCGGTTTCCTTCTCCAGCCCGCGCTGGAACTTGTAGCCGATGTAGTAACCGTGGACGGCCTCATCGCGGATGATCAACCGGATCAGGTCAGCGGTGTTGGTCAGCTTGGCCCGGGACGACCAATACATCGGCAGGTAAAAGCCGGAGTAGAACAGGAACGACTCCAGCAGCGTGGACGCCACCTTGCGCTTCAGCGGATCATCGCCCTGGTAATAGTCCAGGATGATCTGCGCCTTGCGCTGCAGGTTCTCGTTCTCCTGCGACCAGCGGAAGGCATCGTCGATTTCCTTCGTGGAACACAGCGTGGAGAAGATCGACGAGTAACTCTTCGCGTGCACCGACTCCATGAAGGCGATGTTGGTGTACACCGCTTCCTCATGCGGGGTGACCGCGTCCGGAATCAGGCTGACGGCGCCAACGGTGCCCTGGATGGTATCCAGCAGGGTGAGGCCAGTGAAGACGCGCATGGTCAGCTCCTGCTCCTCCGGCGTGAGCTGGTTCCAGGACTGGACGTCGTTGGAGAGCGGAATCTTCTCCGGCAGCCAGAAGTTATTGACCAGCCGGTTCCAGACCTCGTTGTCCTTCTCGTCCGGGATCCGGTTCCAGTTAATCGCCTCAACGTGGCTGAGCAGCGCCACTTTCTCTGTCATTTTGAATTCCTCTCGGTGGTCGAGCTTGTCGAGACCCGGTGGTCGAGCTTGGGCCCACACCCGCGGGGTTCCCTGGCCGAGCCTGCGAGGTTAGGGGGCGGGTGGGGAGCGAGACCCGGTGCTTGGTTGTGTGGCGAGGTGACGACGGCGGCGAGCCCCGCCGCCGTCGTCAATCCGTCAAAGTGCGCAGCTGACGCAACCCTCCACCTCGGTGCCTTCCAGGGCGAGTTGCCGCAGGCGGATGTAGTAGAGCGTCTTGATGCCCTTGCGCCATGCGTAGATCTGCGCCTTGTTGATCTCACGGGTGGTGGCGGTGTCCTTGAAGAACAGCGTCAGCGACAGCCCCTGGTCCACGTGCTTGGTGGCCTCGGCGTAGGTGTCGATGATCTTCTCGTAGCCGATCTCGTAGGCATCCTGGTAGTAGTCCAGGTTGTCGTTGGTCAGGTACGGGGCCGGGTAGTAGACGCGCCCGAGCTTGCCTTCCTTGCGGATCTCGATCTTGGAAGCCACCGGGTGGATGGACGACGTCGAGTTGTTGATGTAAGAGATGGAACCGGTGGGCGGAACCGCTTGCAGGTTCTGGTTGTAGATCCCGTGCTCCATCACCGAGGCTTTCAACTCCAGCCAGTCCTGCTGGGTGGGGATGGCGACGCCGGCGTCAGCGAAGAGTTCACGCACCCGCTCGGTTTTCGGCTCCCACACCTGCTCAGTGTACTTCTCGAAGTACACGCCGCTGGCATAATCCGACTTCTCGAAGCCGCCGAAGACTTCCCCCCGCTCCTTGGCGATCTCATTCGACGCGCGCAGTGCGTGGTAGACCACCGAGTAGAAGTACATGTTGGTGAAATCCAGGCCCTCTTCGGAGCCGTAGTGGACCCGTTCCCTGGCGAGGTAACCGTGCAGGTTCATCTGTCCCAGCCCAATGGCGTGCGACTGGTCGTTGCCATTCTCGATCGAGCGCACCGAGGAGATGTGGCTCATGTTCGAAACGGCGGTCAGGCCCCGGATCGCGGTCTCAATGGTGGCGCCGAAGTTCGATGAATCCATCGTCTTGGCGATGTTCAGGGAGCCCAGGTTGCAGGAGATGTCCTTGCCGACTTCCTGGTAGGACAAGTCGTCGTTATAGACCGTTGGCTCGGAGACTTGCAGGATCTCCGAGCAGAGGTTGGACATGATGATCTTGCCATCAATGGGGTTCGCCCGGTTCACCGTGTCTTCGAACATCACGTAGGGGTAGCCGGACTCGAACTGGATCTCGGCCAGGGTCTGGAAGAAGTCCCGTGCCTTGATCTTCGACTTCTTGATCCGGGAATCATCGACCATTTCGTAGTACTTCTCGGTGACCGAAATGTCGGAGAACGGCACCCCGTAGACGCGCTCGACGTCGTAGGGAGAGAACAAGTACATGTCCTCATCCTTCTTGGCCAGCTCGAAGGTGATGTCGGGGATCACCACACCCAGGGACAGGGTCTTGATGCGGATCTTCTCGTCCGCGTTCTCCCGCTTGGTGTCCAGGAACCGGTGGATGTCCGGATGGTGGGCATGCAGGTACACCGCGCCGGCACCCTGCCTGGCCCCCAGCTGGTTCGCGTAGGAGAAGGAATCCTCCAGCAGCTTCATCACCGGAATGACGCCCGAGGACTGGTCCTGGATCTGCTTGATCGGTGCCCCGACCTCACGGATGTTGGTCAGCGCGAAGGCGACGCCGCCGCCGCGCTTGGACAGCTGCAGGGCGGAGTTGATCGAGCGTCCGATCGACTCCATGTTGTCTTCGATGCGCAGCAGGAAGCAGGAAACCAGTTCGCCGCGCTGTTTCTTGCCGGTGTTCAGGAACGTTGGCGTGGCGGGCTGGAAGCGGCCGCTAATAATCTCGTCGACGAGCTGCCGGGCCAGTTCCTGATCGCCGCGGGCGAGGCCAAGGGCGACCATGCACACGCGGTCCTCGTAGCGTTCGAGGTACCGCTTTCCGTCGAATGTGCGCAGCGTGTAGGAGGTGTAGTACTTGAAAGCGCCAAGGAAGGTCTGGAAACGGAATTTGTGGCCGTAGGCCTGCTTGAACAAGGACTTGATGAAGTCGAAGCCGTACTGATCCAGCACCTCGGCCTCGTAATAGTCGTGCTCGATGAGGTAGTTGAGCTTTTCGCGCAGGCTGTGGAAGAACACGGTGTTCTGATTAACGTGCTGCAGGAAGTACTGATGCGCAGCCTCCCGGTCAGCGTCGAACTGGATCAGTCCGTCCGCCCCGTAGAGGTTAAGCATCGCATTGAGCTCGTGATATCCGAGTCCTTCGAAAGCCGCCGGCATCGGCTTCTCTGTTGCTACTTCCGGCTCTGCAACTGTCGTGTCCAAAACTCTTCCAATCCTTCATAAACCCTGGAAACGTCATCTGGCGTTCCCATCAGCTCAAATCGATACAAGTGGGGCACCTGGCACTTGGTGGCGATCACATCGCCTGCCAGGCAGTAGGTTTCCCCGAAATTCGTATTTCCGGCCCCGATCACACCACGGATCAGGTTCCGGTTCTCCTCACGATTGAGGAACTTAATCACCTGCTTTGGCACTGCGCCCTTGCCCGACACTCCCCCATAGGTGGGGACAATCAGCACGTACGGCCGCTGTGCCTGCAGCGTTTCTTCCTTGGTCCGCAGCGGAATCCGCCCCGCCTCTATCCCGAGCTTCTCGATGAACCGGTGCGTATTTCCGGACACCGAGGAGAAATAGATCAACGACGCGCAGGTGCTGTCCGGCTGCGCCGCTACTCCGGTGGAGGTCGAATCCCCTTCCATCATGACCGGTATTGGCATGGGAGCTGCTCCTGGAAGACGGTGGCTGTCGTTCAGGCCACCGACGTCGCTGCCGTGTCAGCGAGTTCGCTGATCTTGTCCGGGCGGAATCCCGACCAGTGATCCTTCTCCGTCACGACAACGGGGGCCTGCATGTAGCCGAGGGAACGGACGCGTTCCAAAGCGTCGGCATCCTGGGACATGTCAACGCTCTCGTAGGTGATGCCCTTCTTATCCAAGGCGCGGTAGGTTGCGTTGCACTGAACACAGGCTGGCTTGGTGTATACCGTTACGGTCATGGTCCCTCTCCCCTTGAACGTTCTCTTAACTGCATTGCGTTGGGCCTTCCGGCCGGAACGGGATGCCTCATCTTCAAGGCTGTTTCCCGCCTCATCCGGTGACCCCGCCAGCGTGGCGATCTTGTTCTTCGATACTACATCTAGTGCGCCCTCATGGAAGCCACCCCAAGATGATGTATTACAAGTATGTCATTCCCGCCGCCGATAGTCCACAGCCGGGGAGCTGATTTTTGCTTCCACATGCCCGGATTTACGGGGCAGACACGACGGTCGTCCACAGCTGTGGAGGAGGAGCTCCACAGGAAAATATCCACCGTGTCGCGGTGGTTCGGCGTGTCGTGAATGGGGACGGAAGCTGCCATAAATCCAGATAGTCGGGCGAAACAACAGGTATGGAACTATGCGCCCGGTATAACAATTGCAACGGGCCCGATGTTCCCCTGTCAGCCCCTTGTTATCCCTCTGGAGGCCGCTGCGCCTCAGGGCTTTCCGGTCTCCACTCTGACCGCGGTAGTGGCTGTGCTGCCGGAGTAGTCCACCAGTGAGCGGTAGACCGAGTCATGGTCCAGGTCTTCCCAGGACAGCTTGATCTGCCGGAGTTGTCCCTGCTTGGCTGTGACGCTCTTCGGCGTGGCCGCCAGCGACCCGTCGGCCGCCGAGGGGATGGCGAAACTGGTCAGTTCGAATTCAGCCATCGTGTTGGCCGGCGGCGGGGATTGCACCTTGACTTGCACCAGGTAGGCGGATGAGGCGGGGTCGTCGATGACCACCGTTTCGTCGGGTGACCCGGAGGCCGATTGCCATACTTGGGCCGGAATGCCGTCGCCGTCGAGTTTGACCACCACCAGATCCAGATCGGCCCCGTTGTTCATCGCGTCCAGGCTGAATCGTGCCTGGCGGGTGCCTCTGGGAATCTCGGTCTCGTATCCGATGGTCTGTCCTGCCAGTGCGCTGCCGCTGTGACCGAAGCTTTCCACCTTGCCTCCGCCGGTCGGGTCGCCCAGGAAACCGTCGATGAAGCGGCCCTGCGCAGGTTTGAAAACATGGCCTTTGACCAGTCCCATCGTGTTAATGGCGGTCTCACCCTCACCGTCCGGGGCGACTGTCATCTCCAAATTTCCGGTGGCGCCCTTGCCATTCACCGTGTCAGGGGCCGCCAGGTCCTGTGGGGCAACAGCCAGGGGCATGCGGATGGTGTCTCCGCCCTTGGATGTCCAGGTGAGGTACCCGGTGGAAATCTCATCGCCGGTTTCGCCGGCCGGTCTGGTGGGTTTGAAGGTGACTTCAAACGTCTTCTGCTGCCCCGCCTTGTTGAACTTCAGGTGTGACGGGCTGACCGACACATCAACCCCCGGCATTTTCACCGACGGCTTGTAGGTGCCCTTCTCAGTCGACACCACAGTGCGTTTGACCGTCTCGGTTCCGTCCATCTGCCCGATGGTGATTGAGGGAAGATTCAACTGGCTCCGGTCGGCTGCGGCCACATTCGTGCCGGCATCGAAGCCGAGTCCTTCCAAGTAACCGGCCCATTCATTCGTGCCTGCCGGGAAGTACATGCCGACGTCCAGATAGCGACCCGGGTCGACATGGCCGGCGCCTTGGGCCAGCACGTCAGTGCGGGGATCCCCGCCGGCATCGACGGTATTGGAGGCCGTTGTCATCAGGGCAGACTTGATTTCCGCCGGCGACGCGTTGGGATGCTCACCCAGATAGACCGCCGCCAGGCCGGCCACGTGAGGCGTCGCCGTCGACGTGCCCGACATCCGCGTCTGCACGGGGTCCTCGTCCCGGGCATTCGCCCCGGCCGCGAGTACGTGCGTTCCCGGAGCGACGACGTCGGGGGTGACGAAGGCCCCCGCTCCGGCCAGGGGCTGCTGATCGGAGTCTGTGGTCGCGTCCGCGGCTGCGTCCTTCGGCGGGTCCCCGTCCTGTGGCTGGCCGGTGGCGTTCTGCTCATTGGACTGATCGGCGCCCGTGTCCTTCTCAGGGGACTGATCGTCGTCCGTGTTCTCCTCAGGGGCTTGGTCTATGCCGGCGGATGCCGGCAGCTGCGGAGCGGGAAGCTCGAGCCGGTCGGTCGCCTCGCTGACCATCGATGCGGACGCGCCCTCTTCCTGTGCATAGGAACGTACCGCCTGCCGGTGCTTGGCCCCCAGGTGCACCGTCGGAACGGCGTAGTCGATCGCCTGTACGCCGTCGTCGCCATCAGACGTGTTCAACAGCACCATTGCTGTGCCTCCGGATTCGGCCACCTCCGCAGCTTTGGCCGTCAGCTTCATATCACCGCCGCGGTCGCAGACCACGATCTTGCCGTTGACCTGGTCCGGATCCAGGGAATCGGGCGCACACTGTCGGGCGCCTGTGCCGTCGTCCAACGCGGCATTGCCGGCCAGGACCAGTGGTGCGCTCCCCACCCCTTCGCCGGTCACCGTTGTCGAGGCGCCGGTCAGTTCGGTCCCGTCGTCCAGCACGAGGCTCGCCTGGGGCGTTCGGTAGCTGCTGGTTCCCACCGACGTAATCCACGGTGCCGAATTGGTCGACGCCGGGGAGGCGGATTCCGGGTTCGGGGCCGACGCGGCAACGAAGATCCCGGCGTTCGCGGCCCCGAGGAACGCCCGTTCGATGGCCGAGACGGTGTCTTCGGCCGGCACGCCGCCAATGGAATAGTTGATCACGTCCACACCATCGGCGGTGGCGGCTTCGACGGCCGCGAGCACGTCGGCCGTCGCGCACCCATTGTCCTTGGTGGTGCCGACTTAGTTGCCCGTCCAGCAGGCCTTGTAGGCCGCGATCTTCGCCGCGGGGGCGACGCCCGAAATCGAGTCGGTCTGTGCTTCATCGGCAGTGACGTCGACACCAAAGTTGCCGGCCGCCGTCCCGGCGACATGCGATCCGTGTCCATTGCCGTCGCGCGGGGACCCGTACTCGCCGTCCGTCTCCGGGGTGCCGATATTGGAGGGGCCGAATCCTTCGACAAAGTACTTTGCGGAGATCAGCTTCGTGTTGCAATCGTCCGGCATGAATTGTGCGCCACTCTGGCAGGCGCCGGTGAACGTTCCGCCGTCGGCCTTCTGGTAGATGATGTCGTCACCGTCCAGGTACGGCGTGGAGGCCGAGGGTTCACTTTCCAGCTCTTCGCCGGCGAATGACGGGTTCTCGGGTGCAATGCCCGTATCGATGACGCCGACGACGACGCCCCTTCCGGCTTCTTCGGTACCGCCAACGGAGTTCCACACTCCACCGCTTCCGTCGCGGTCGCTGCCCATGCCCAGGAAATCCGTACTGCTTTGCTGTACGTTGTGCAGCTGGCTCTTCTCAACTGCGACGACGTTCTTCTGCACCGCCAGCTTCTTGGCTTGAGTGGCGGATAACTCGGCGGCGAAGCCGTTAATCGTCAGGGTGTAATGGGACGAGGGGTCGGCATCGACCTTTGCGGCTGTCTCGTTTTGGTGCTTCAGCAGATGTTTCCGGTATTCCTGCACCGATTCCGAATCTGCCTTGAACTGCCCGTCTTCATCAGGGGTGGTGGCAGCAATGCCGCTGACGCCGCCGTCGTACATGGTGGCCGGATCCTCGGCCAGCGTGACGATGTATGTGGCCCCGTCGACAAAGCCCGAGGTGTCGACGGGTTGGCCCGTCGTTGACTGACGTTCACCCTGCTCAGGTTCGGCGGCTGCTGTTCCGGCAAGGCCCGCAATACCCAGCGCCACCACGGCGGCTGCGGAGAGAATCCATGCGGACGGGCGGCGCTGCGACCGCCCATTTTCCGGGGAATTTTTCCTCTTCACAACTCTCCATAGCCAGGAACATCGATGTCAGTTACCTCAAGTCCCCTATGTCCGGCGCGTGTGATGCGGAGCCTAACGCACTCCAGTTTACCGGCTATGGGCGCCTGACGTACCAGCAACATGCAGGCCGGGCGTAAAGGTATGACGCCACTATTCTACTGCCCGGGCCGCGGACGTCGCTGTGAGCTACAGTTTTCCTTATGGTCAATCCGATTCATTTGCGGACATTGCTGGAGGTTATCCGGCTCGGATCGTTCGCCGCAGCGGCAAGCCGCCTGGGGTACACGGCCTCTGCTGTGTCCCAGCAGATGTCGACCTTGGAGAAGGAAGCCGGGGCCGAACTCTTCCACCGCACCGCCCGCAGTGTGTTGCCCACCGAAGCCGCCGAGGTGATGTCGCGGCACGCCACCCGGGTGCTTTCGGATATGGAGGCATTGCTGGCGGCCACGTCCCGGACCCATAAGAACACCACACAGGAGCTCCGGCTGGGGATCTTCCCCAGTCTTGCGACCCATGTGCTCCCCCGGCTGATGGAGATGCCGGCCTGGCACGATCTGGGGATCAGCCTGCGGGTGTCGGTGGCCGAGCCCGCCGAAACCATCAAGGGGCTGCGGTCCGGAGGCGAGTTGGACGTTGCGCTGGTCTATCAAGTCGGTCAGACCGGCCTGGCGTGGCCGTCGACGATTGATAAGCAGTGGATTGGCGACGACGATTTCAGGGTGGTGCTTCCAGAGTCCTGGGGCATCGGGGCCGGCTCCCAGGTGAGCGCGACGCAGCTGTCCGACATGCCATGGATCCTCCACCACCCCGGAACCAGCGATGCGGCGGTCATCGAGCGGTTGTTCGCCAGCTGCAACCTGCATCCGCGGCGGGTGGCACTCAGTGACGACTTTAATGCCAGCCTGCAGATGACGGCGGCCGGTATCGGCGCATCGCTGGTCCCCGAACTTGCGCTGCTGAACCGGCCCGACGGCGTCGTCGTGCTGGATGTGCCGGAGATCCGCTTGGCTCGAAATCTCTTTTCCCTGCTGATCAGCGACAAGCAGACGGCGGAAGTGGGCGTATTCATTAATCTGCTGGCGCAGATCCTGGCAGAGCTGGATATCGCTCCCGACAGGTCCGTGCGCTCCTGACACAGCACCGGCGCACGCAGGCCCGCGCCCGCTGCTTGAACCGGGCCGGACAGCACTCAGGCCAGCCACCGGAGCGGTCCGGATGGCTGGCCTGAGTTCAGCAGCTGAGTCAGCGCGACTGCCTACTTGGCGGTCAGGCTGTCCACGTACTCCTGGTTCTCGGAAACCCACTTGTCGATGATCGGATCGTATTTATCCGTCTCGTTCTTGTTGAACATGACATTTTCGAGTGAGTAAAGCAGGTCGTTCTTCATCTTGAAGTTGGAAATCCACTTCGCGACCTTCGGGTATTCCTCCTTGATGTTCTTGGACCCGTAGGAGTAAATGCTTTCGGCAGTCCCCAAGGTGTTCTTTGGGTCCTTCAGATCCTTGATGTCGAACGCGTTATAGGCCCAGTGCGGGCGCCACAGCGTGACGACGATGTTCTCGTCAGCCTCCATCGCGGACTTCAGCTCCGAAAGCATGGCGGGAGTCGAGGAGGTGATGTATTCCATGCCCTCCAACCCGTAAGTGGGAATGACTTCTTCCGTGGTGGCCTCGGTCAAGCCCGCACCCGGCTCGATGCCGATCAGTCGGTTATCGAACTTTTCGGCGTTCTCAGCCAGTTCCGTTAGCGAATCGATTGGCGCATCCGCGTTGGTTGCAATAGTAAGCTTGGCCGCATCGTTCCAGGCGCCGAGCTCTGTGATGCTGTCTCCGTGTTCCTTCAGGTATTGCTCGTGAGTCGTCGGCAGCCACACGTCCATCAGCAGGTCATAGTCGCCAGCGGCCAGGCCGCTGAAGGCAGGGCCGGCTTTGGCGGTTTCCAAGTTGACCGTCATGCCCTTTTCTTCGAGGATGTGCTGCCACAGTTCGGATACAGCACGGCCCTCGGGCCATCCGCTGAACACGCCGATGGTCAGTTCCTTGCCTTCCAGGCTGGCTGCGGAAGTCTCGCCACCGCCACCACCACTGCCGTCGGTGTTGCCGCCGCCTTCGGAGCCACCGGTGTCGCCACCGCATCCTGCCAAGGCCAGCGCGGTAATCATCCCCATTGCTGCGATTGAGGTAAAACGCTTTTTCATCTTCTTTCCTTTCACCTGCGCGGAGCAGGGTTTATTCGAACGATCAGGCTGTCGACGCCGGTGTTGACGACTTGCCCAAAGTTGCGGTCAGTCGGTCGAGATAGATGGCCAGGATTACTACAGAAATCCCTGCTTCCATGCCCAGCGCTGTGTCTACACGGCCGAGCGCGAGGGAGACTTCACGGCCCAAGCCACCCGCCCCGACGAGCCCGGCGATGACGACCATGGACAGCGACAGCATGATTACCTGGTTGATGCCGGCCATGATGGTCGGCGCGCCCAGCGGGATCTGGATCTGACGCAGAATCCGCCACGGTGAGGATCCGAATGCCTGTCCGGCTTCGACAACTTCCTTGTCGACACCACGGATGGCTAGTTCGGTGAAGCGCACCCCTGGCGCCACCGCGAACACGATCGTCGCAAAGATACCTGGCACCACCCCGACGCTGAAGAATGCCACCGCCGGAAGGAGATAGACGAACACCGGCATTGTCTGCAGGAAATCGAGGATCGGCCGGAAGATGACGGACGCCACTTCAGACTTAGCCGCCAAAATCCCCAACGGTACGCTCATCAAAATCGCCAGGGAGCTCGCCAACATCACCAGAGCCAAGGTCTCCATCATCGGATCCCACATATTGACGCCGTAGACCAGAAGCAGTCCCACCCCAGTGCCGATGGCGAACTTCCAATTCTTTACCAACCACCCGATGGCTACCAGCGCCAGCAGGATGGCCCAAAACGGCGGGGTCAACAGGATCCATTCAAGCCCTGTGTAGATCGACTCGGCAGCGAATGAGACAAAATCGAATACGGCTTGGAACGTGCTTTCGAGCCACCCGAACCCGGACTCTATCCAGTCGCCCAGCGGAATCGTGAATTCGAACTCCATCAGCTGACACCTCCCTTACGCTTGTCATCATCCGCGCTGGGGGCATCGCCGCCTGCAACCCCGGCGCCTTCAGCCTGAGGCGCCGTTGTGGGTCGTTGGTACTTGTCCTGCTCTTCCACAAGGGTCTTCGGATGATCCGCGTTTGGATTGCTCAGGGCAGACAGCAGGGTTCCATGACCGAGGGACCCAACCACCTGGTCTTGGCCATCCACCACTGCCAGCGGCTTTTCGTTCGCCGCGGAGACGGCGAAGACGTCCGACAGCAGGGTGTCGGCCTTCACCGGCGTCATTCCCGGACGTGATACGAATTCAACGTCTTCCGGGCTGGCGTCCATCACAGATTCGACAGTCAGCACACGGCTGCGGTCAACATCCTGGACAAACTGCTCGACATAATCACTCGCCGGGGCGGTGAGAATCTGGTCCGGGGTGCCAATCTGCACGATCCGGCCATCATGCATCATCGCAATCCGGTCGCCCAGCAACATTGCTTCGTTCAGGTCATGGGTAATGAAGATGATCGTTTTGTCCAGCTCGCGCTGCAGGTCGATCAGCTGCTCCTGCATCTCCCGCCGGATCAGCGGGTCGAGCGCCGAGAAGGCTTCATCCATCAGGAGGACCTCAGTCTCAGCCGCCAAGGCGCGGGCCAACCCCACGCGTTGTTTCATGCCGCCCGAGAGCTGGGAGGGGAACTTCTCGCCCCAGCCTCCCAGGCCGACGCGTTCGAGCACCTTGGCAGCCCGTTCTTCGCGTTCGGACTGCTCAACCCCCTGCACTTCGAGGGCATAGGCGGCATTGTCGAGCACGGTGCGGTGCGGCATCAAGGCGAAGTGCTGAAACACCATCGAAACCTTCTGCTGGCGAAGCAGCCGCAACTCCTTGTCTGAAATCTCAGACAGCGAGGTGTCGCCGATGGTCACGGCTCCGGCAGTGGCAGGCAGCAGCCCATTGAGCATCCGGATCAGTGTGGACTTGCCCGAACCGGACAGGCCCATCACCACGAATATCTCGCCTCGGCGGACTTCGAAGGACGCATCGATGACAGCTGCCGTGCCGAACCGGCTCAGTTCCTCCCGGCTTTGTCCGTCCTGCAGCTTCTGGACAACTTCTGCGGAGCGGCGGCCGAAAACCTTGTACATGTTCTCGGCCTTCAGGGCAATGTTCTCGTTCACTCTTCCCAATCCATGGGCCCCCACGGTGAATATATCTTTGGTGTAGTTCCCCGTTGCGAGCACCATTATGCGTAGTGGGACGATGCACCGTACCGGCGTCCCCTGAACGGTAGGAGATGACGGCGGCGCTCTAAGGCAGTACAAGGCCACGTACTGTCTGCAGAATCCCGTTGGATCATGTGCTTTAGTAATAGAGCCTAACAACGCCTCGTTCACTGTGAGCGTAACGATATGGGATTAATTCAGATATAGCCGAGCCTCAAAGGAGCATAAGGCCCCTGAATGCCCTGAATTGGCGCGGTTTTAACGTGTTATAGCTTTGTTACTGCGGGGTAGCGCGCTGCGGCCTGTCGAGGGTGTCGAAAGTGTTGTCAGTCACTGATCTTATAGTAGCTCAAGCTGCTCGAGCTTTCTGGCCAGGCCCGCGCCATCGGGCCCATAGACCATAGGAACTTCGCTGTGGCCGCGATTGCTGTCCCGGGCGCGGCCACCGGCGAGCACTGCTTCGCTGACGGACAATTCCCGGATAGCGATAGCGGCGCTGTGACCGGGCAGGTTGCGGGCAAATTCTGAATAGATGTCTTCGTCGTGCTGCCCGTCGTCGCCGATCAGCAGCCAGCGGATGTGCGGGAACTCCCGTGCCAGCCTGGCCAGGTTGCTCCGTTTGTGTTCGGAGCCGCTGCGGAACCAGCGCTCGCGCGTCGGGCCCCAGTCGGTGAGCAGCAAGGTCCCGGCCGGGTACAGGTTCCTGGTCAGGAACCTGGTCAACGTCGGCGCCACGTTCCAGGCTCCAGTCGACAGGTAGATCACCGGCGCGCCGTCATGCGTCTTGGACAACCGCTCCAGCAGCACGGCCATTCCGGGAGTCGGCGTTCTGGCGTGCTCGTTCAACACGAAGGTGTTCCAGGCGGCCAGCAGTGGCCGGGGCAACGCGGTGACCATCACCGTGTCATCGATATCGGAGATGATGCCGGTTGTCGTGTCCGGAGCGACGATGAACACCATTGCTTCGGCCGGTTCCGACTGCGCGGTTTCCATAGTGATGGTGTGCCATCCCGGGGACAGGCCGGCGTCGACGACCACATCCACCACGCCTCCCCGGTCGGCGGTGACAACATGGCTGGTTCCGTTCAAGCGGACTGTCACCTCGGCGTCGGCCACCGGAATACTGGTGAAGCTCCGCCAGCCGCGCACGTTCGCAGCTGTTGACTGCATGTGCCGGTGGTGGGCGGGCTGCCGGGTGAGCAACACCCTGCCCAGTACCCGCACCCATTCGGTGGAGCCATAGCCTGCGTAGGCGATGATGGCCTCGGTGTAGTCCCTCCGGCGGGCGCGCCGTTCACGGAACATGTGAAAGGCGTCCTCGGCCCGGGCGGCGAAGTTGGTGACCCGGTCGCGTGCGGATTCCGTGCGTGGCGTCGCATCCGTCATAACAACAGTGTGTCATGACAGATCGGTCACGCTGCCCGGTCATGCCGATCGGTCAAGCTGCCGGCCTGACCCGGGACAGCTAGAATCGAAGCCATGGCAGGGCGCAGGAAGAAGGGTTGATGGTGCATCGGGTCCGCCGTGTGGCGATGTTGTCGCTGCACACCTCCCCGCTGCGGCAAGCCGGTGGCGGTGATGCGGGAGGCATGAACGTCTACATCAAGTCATTGGCGCAGGCGCTGGCCGAGTCCGGCATTGAAGTCGAAATATTTACGCGTGCCGATGCCGAGGATCAAGCCGAAATTGAGCATGTGTCGGACGGCGTGCTGGTGCGGCATATTCACGCCGGTCCGCGAACCGTGGCCAAGGAAGAGCTGCCCCGGCACGTCTCATCCCTGGCCGGAGCAATGAATCGGATCAAGGCTCTGCTCGCGGACGGCCATTTCGACGTCATCCATTCGCACTACTGGGTTTCGGGAATGACCGGATTATTGATGACAGACCATTGGGACACCCCGCTGGTGCATTCGATGCACACCATGGCCAAGGTGAAGAACCAGTCCTTGGGCCCGGCCGACCGGGCGGAACCGGCGGCGCGCGTGGCCGGCGAACAACGGATTGTGGAGCAGGCAGACCGGCTGATCGCGAACACCCAGGCCGAAGCCGGCGACTTGGAACGGCTGTACGGGGCCGATCCCGCCAGCATTGACGTGATCGCCCCCGGGGTGGACCTGTCAGTGTTCAAACCCGGCGCCCGCAGCGACTCCAGCCAGCGGTCAGACATAGGAATCTTCCATGTATTGTTCGCGGGCCGGATCCAGCGGCATAAGGGTCCTCAGGTGCTGATCAAGGCGGCTGCCGAACTGAGGCGCCGCCGCCCGGAGCTTCCTCTTCGTGTCACTTTGCTCGGGGCGCCGAGCGGTTCCGAGGCCCTCGAGCTGGGGCCGGAGGTGAGCCGGTTGGGGCTGGACGACGTCGTCACGGTCCTCCCGCCGGTGGAGCCGGCCGAGTTGGCTGATTGGTACCGGGCCAGTGACGTGGTGGCGATGCCGTCGTTCAGTGAATCGTTTGGTCTGGTCGCCCTGGAGGCCCAGGCCTGCGGAATTCCGGTGGTTGCCACCGACGTCGGGGGTCTGGGTAAAGCGGTCCGCGATGGCCGTACCGGCCTGCTGATCGATGGGCATGCGCCCGCAGACTGGGCAACCGCGTTGGAACAGTTGTACGACGACGACGAAACCCGCCGCGCCCTGGGCCGTGCCGCTGCCCTCTACGCCCAGGGGTTTGGGTGGCAGCACACGGCTGAACTGACGGCGGACAGCTACCAGCTCGCGGTCGCGGCCCACTCGGGCACCTCCGGGGTGGAGTGAGCGGCCGGTTCACTAGACTTGAGGCGTGAATTCGCAACAGCTGGAAGAATACCTGGACTCAGTACGCATCACCGGCCATGTCGCCACCCCGCGGGAGGTGAATGTGCGCCACATCCACCGGTTCATTGACGGGGCGGAAGATCTCGGGTTCGGCGTCCGGTGGAGCCACCGGTGGACCTACGACGATGTGTTTGAGCTGATGCATCACCGAGTGGGCACCAGCTCCGACCAAGAACACCGCCAGGGCCAGGACACTATCAGCGCCCGGTTGTGTGTGGCGGCCCTCGACAGATTCGCGGCACGGCTTGCCGCGGCTGCTGCCAAACGGGAGACTTTGCTCTTCGCCACCGGGCACCCGGCGGGGCTGCTGCCGGTGCACGCCGCGCTGGCCCAGGCCATGGCCGGTGCCGGTTGTCCCGTTGCCGCGATCCCGGCCGGCATCGGCTTCGATGCAGGCGACATCCGGCAGATCAATCACGTAGTGATGTGGCATCAACACGGCAGCCTGATGCATACCCACCTGCCGGTGCCCATGGAATCGGTGCTGGCCCGGCTGCAGGCCGACGGCGGGCCGCTGCCGGATCTGGTGGTCGCCGATCACGGGTGGGCCGGCCACGCAGCCGAGGCGGGAATCGACGCGATGGGCTTCGCGGACTGCAACGACCCGGGCCTGTTTGTCTCGGAAGCGCAGGGCCAACTGCAGGTCGCCGTACCGCTGGACGACAACGTGTCTCCGCAGTTGTATGAACCGATGATCGACTACGTGCTGGAACGGTCCGGACTCAACTGATACAGGCCCCACCTGATACCTGCTGACGCGCTTCGGTATATGGCGCCTGGCTCGCTTACCCGAACGCCGACGTTAGCCACGCGAGATCCGTCCGTGCCTGCCGGCGTACTTTATCCTCGCGGTGGAACAGGTCGTCGGTCTTCGCCAGGATCAGGGTGTAGGGTCGGCCCTGTCGGCGGGTTGTGTGCCGGACAGGTAGGTCGGCGGCGTCGATCTGCTGGTGAACGTGTTGGCGGCCCGGCTTGGCCAGCGGCCATTCGTCGGTGTGTTCGGAGTGGGCTCTCAGGAATTGTGCCAGCCGATCGCACACGTCACATCCGCATCCGGTCCAGGTCATCGACCAGTCGCCCTCGGCTCGTGCCGGACGGTCCCCGAGCCGGGTCAGCCGGCTCCGGCAATCGTGTGCGATGGCGACCAGTGCAGGAGTCGGTGGCGGGCGATGGGCCCGCAAAAGCGGAACCAAGAGTTCGACCACGTTGTCGCCCGAGGATCGCAGCGCGTCGGCAATGGTGGCGCCGAGATCGTGGGACGCGGCTTCCAGCACCCGTGCCAGCGGCACTCCAAGTTCAGCCAAGTTTGTACGTCGTCGCTCGGGGTGATCCTGCCCGATCCACATCTCAATCCGGCCCCACAGCCAGTGCCAGACCCGGTCAGCGCACCCAGCTGCAATCTGGTCCGCGTCATGCTCGCGCAGCTTCTGGCATAACGGAAGCAGGGATTCGGCGCCCCACGTGAGTCGATTCACACCATCGGACCGGTTCGAGGACTCCCAACTGGCGATAAGCTCCAGCAACCACGGGTCGCCGTACTCCCGGGCGAGTGCCGCCAGAAGCGGACCATGGTCGGCCATCAGCATCTCTATGCGGAAGGGCGCCGCCACCACTCGCGCGATCGTGGCGTCACGCAGCTCCGCCGCAACCCGAAGTGCAGGCGCCAGAAACTCATCCTCGAGGTGGAGCCAGAACGGCGCCAGCGATGCCGCGTGCGCACGTGCTCCGTCGAGGTCGCCGGCGTCAATCCGGTCGAGGAGAGTCCGCAGTGCCCAGGCTGAACTCGCCTCGGCGCGCGCCTCGAAGGACTTCTCCTTCGGCCACACGACCACCGCTGCCCGACGGTACCACCGGTCCAACGTGTTGCCATAGTTACCCGTGTAGCCCTCGTACTCGGTCTCGTACGGCGTCAGCGACTTCGTGGGTGTGGCCGTGCAGACTTCGTGGTCGCCCAGGGAGAGCCGGATTGTCTCCGCTCTGGTGTCGTCAGGGCTGGTCCACCACCCAAGAGTGATCTCGTCATCGATCAGCTCGTTGAGTTCGAAATCGTCATCATCTTCGTGAACAGATTCGTCGGCGAGCTCATCGTCGTCATCCTCGTCCTCGTACCAGTCGTACGGCCAAGGGTCTTCGGCCGGCAGGACGTCCCAGGTCTCCTTGATCTCGGTCAGGGCAAGCACGCTCTGACACCCGGCTTGCTCCGCGGCTGAGCGCAGCGTCGCGACCCGCTCCGCGTCCGCGCCCTTGAAGCGGCCAGCTGCCAGACCGCCTTGGGTGTACTCGTGGTCCAGCAGGAACGCCAGCCGCGTAGGCTCGCCGAGGTCGCGGCCGCCGTACGGGCTGGAGACGCGCGTGGTGAAGTGCTCCGTGAGATAGGATGACGCTTCGGCAACCGGAGCGGCCGCGGAGGTCGCACTCGGATCGGCGAGGAGCAGGTTGAAGGTCAGCGTGACTCGGTAGCCCGACCGGACCGGCCGGACCTCGTGGCGGCGATCGGCATAGAACGCGACCAGGACAAGGTCGTCACGGGAACCGCAGTAGGTCTGCTCGCTGCCGGCGTCGTCAACGACGAGCTCTCCGCCGGTGTGCACCGACGGCAGCATGACCACTAGGGACGCGACCATCCCCTCATGTTTCTCGGAATCCTGGTGGGGCAGGAAGAACTGGCCCTTGCCGTAGACGAGCAAGGACTGCAGCTCGGCGGTCAATCGCGCACCGGCAGGCAGGCCGAGCTCGTCGCAGAAGTCATCCAACGCCGCCTCGAGATGAGCCTGCCAGGTCGGGCCGCCAAGGTTTACCTGATCTGGGGCCACCTCCCAGGTGTCGCGCACCGAGGTATCGCTCAGCGTGTCCTCCCCCCGTCCATACTGGGCAGGGTGGGCCGCCCCGATCAGCTGTTTTGCCTGAGCCGCGCGGATCGGGGTTTGAGTCGGGCTAAGGTTGGCGACTTCCAGCGTGAGTACGTCGCCGGGCAGGCGGAGCATGGCGCTGTCGGCCCTCGTCGGGCCTGTCCCCGCGAGGAGTCGTGCGAGGCGGTCGCGGGCAGTCTTGGGCATGAGGACAGCTCCTGCCAATTAGTAGTCAGAGTAACCGTACGCGATTTCTGACCGCTTTCTCGAGCGCGGCGGGTCCGAGGGCGGCGGCTCGGGACGGAATCGGGCTATGACTCCGGAACCTCGGGTGCCGAACCGGCCTCAGACCGCAACAGCAGCTCATCGAAGAACTCGGTCTTCGTCTTGCCTGCCACGAAGTCGCATATGGCCTTCGTTGCCTCGGAGGCATCCCAGACGCGCGCAGCGGACTCAGGCCGCTTAGACATCCTCCGCACTGCTGAAAGCGGACGCCCTAAAATAGGGGTTCCGCACGGCACGGGCGACAATGAGATCGACTTCGCGACCGACGATCTTGCCCAGCAATTCACGGAGCCCGAAGTAGTCATCGAAGAGGTCACCGCGCCCCGGGGAGGAAGTCAACCAGGAAGTCGATGTCGCTGTGCTCCGGGTCAAACCGATCCGACAGCGCCGATCCGAATACCCGGAGCCGCTCCACGCCATACTGCTCGCAAGCGCCCCGGATCGCTTCGCTGTCGAGGAGAGTCGCCGCGTCCATCTCTCCAGTGTCCCATCCCTGCGCGGTTCGGACATATCCAGTGTGTTCTTGTCAGGAACCTGGCGTGGATCCAGCGGCGAACTTCAAGATGCGACGAGCCCCGGCGCATGAACTGCGGGGTCCCAGAACATGTCGACGGCTGATGGCTTCAGGGCGAGCGCATTGGCGTCCGGAGCGGAACCAGACCGGGCGTAGACCCCCAGGTGCCGTCGAGGTAACGGCCCAGCG
Source organism: Arthrobacter castelli DSM 16402 (assembly GCF_000430705.1). Lineage (GTDB taxonomy): Bacteria > Actinomycetota > Actinomycetes > Actinomycetales > Micrococcaceae > Arthrobacter_C > Arthrobacter_C castelli. Next base: position 26,089 of record NZ_AUMN01000002.1, on the reverse strand, counting down.
CGGTGATCTGCCAGGGCAGCGCCGCGGCGGTGAATGGATCGGCCGATGTCATGGCCTGCACATGAACGTGGGGCACCAGCGAGTTGCCAGAGTTGCCGACCTCACCGAGTTGGTCGCCACAGGTCACCGCGTCGCCATCGGCCACGACGACCGAGCCGCGACGCAGGTGGGCGAGCAACACAAATCCACCGGCGACTTCGAGCACGACATGGTTGCCCGCCATCGCGCTGAGGATCTTCCCAGCCCGAAGGGGACTGATGACCAGAACCTTCGGAACGTCACGTACGAAGCTGACCGTGGGTCGATCCGGTTCTCCGTCGTGTGCGGAGAGCACCGTCGCGTCTGTTGGGGCGATCACGCCCTGCCCCCAGCCGGCGAACCGTTCAGCGCCGAGCGATCCCATGCCACGCCACAGGGACACGTCGGCTGGGCGCAGCCGCCGTGCGTTCAAGCCGATCACATCCACCACGTGCCGGGCGTGGCCCGGAGGCCGAATGGCCATGCAGGGCCCGACTACGGGGAGACGTTCGAAGGTGAGCATGTGATCACCATTACGGAGAGCGGAGAACGAGAGGGCGACGTTTCACCAAAGTCTACATCGACGACTACGAACTGGCGGGTCGAGAACTAATGGCCCTTCGAAATGCTGCTGGATACGGAGGGCAACCCCAGCGCCCTCAAGGGCTCGAAACAGCAATGAGGCCCGAACCAAATCAGCGTTTCCGTTGGCTTGGTTGGGGCCTCATGTGCGTCGGGTGGAGCTGAGGGGACTCGAACCCCTGACCCCCTGCATGCCATGCAGGTGCGCTACCAGCTGCGCCACAGCCCCGGATTTTGCCCCGCAACGGGAGGGAAACCCTTCCCGCGCCGAAGCAACTTATTTAGTTTAGGACAGACGTTTCCCGGATTCCAAATCGGCCCACATCAGGCCCACATCAGGCTCACATCAGCCGCACGGATTTTGACTATCCCTCCTGGACTGTCACCGGCCTGGGCAACGTTCCGGCGTTATGTTCGGTCAACCGCCAACGCACTTTCCCCTCCAGGGCGCTGTCTTCGACCTCTTCGAGCATCGACCAATTGCAATTTCCGAGTCCGGACAGCACACCCCAGTGCTCAGGGGGCAGCCCGAGCAGATGCGCGATCGCCACCCGTGCCGCTCCCCCATGGGTGACGACGACGACGGTTTCGTCGGCCCCCAGGGTCCCGGCCGCTTCGCTGATACTGTCACCCATCCGGATGGCCATTTCGGCACGGGTCTCTCCCCCGCCCGGACGCACCTGAACGGAACCGGCCGCCCATTGCTCGACCTCGTCGGGGAAACGTTCACTGATGGTGGCAAAGGTCAGCCCCTGCCAATGGCCCAAATAGGTTTCGCGCAGTCGCGCATCGGTGTCGACCCCGGTGCCCGTCAGCTGGGCCAGCGCCTCCGCGGTGTCACGGGCGCGCCGCAGGTCCGAGGAGATAATTCTCGCCGGATCGGTATGCTGCAGATGCCTGGCCGCGGTCGCTGCCTGTTCTCTGCCGGCATCGTCCAGCTCAATGTCCTCCTGGCCCTGGAACCGGCCCTCGGAGTTCCAGCCGGTCCGCCCGTGCCGCCAGAGGATGATCCGTCGGCGGGTCCGGGCAGGATGCCACGCCGGCAGCTTTTGTCCGGACACTGCCTGCCTACCCGGCCGGATCTGTACCGGAGTCGCTGCCGGCCGCGGCGGCGTCGTCCGTCTGTTCCGTGCGGCCCGTGCCCCCGGTGTCTCCGATGCCACTGTTGCTATCGCGCTCCGGCAGTTGCAGATCAACGGCCGGGCAGTCGCCCCAGAGCCTTTCGAGGGCGTAGAAGACGCGGTCCTCTTCGTGCTGGACATGGACCACGATCTCGGCGTAGTCGAGCAATACCCATCGTCCCTCGGACCGTCCTTCGCGACGGACTGGTTTGAGGCCGTGCTTGAGCAGTTGCTCCTCAACGCCGTCGACGATTGCATTCACCTGCCGTTCGCTGGATGCCGAGGCGATCACGAACACATCTGTGATTGCCAAGCGGTCGCTGACATCAAGGGCAACAATGTCCTCGGCCAATTTGTCCGACGCCGCGTGGGCGGCCTGTCGTGCCAATGTGATGGACTCGTCGGTTGCGTTCACCAATCTCCTCAAGTGTTGTTGTGTGCGGGCGGCCCTGTCAGCTGCCCATAATCATAATCAGCCCGACCGCGATGGCAATGGCACCGAGCGCCACCACCAGGGTCTGGATGAGCCTCAGGCGGTTCACACGGGCAAGCCCCCCTGTCATGCTGTCCAATGGCTCGAGCCCGTGAGCGGTATGGGCGCCGACCGGGACGATTTCACCGGCGGAATCTGTTCCGGCGCCACCGGCGCCGGCTGTTGCGGGCCCGGCAACAGGCCGGACCGCTGCGGAGGTAACAACCGGGATGTGCGACGTCGGCGGCGGCTGCATCACCGGATGTTCCCGCCCGGGTACGTGCACGAACTCCAGCGGCGTCACCATCGCCAGATTGTGCGCGGCGGATGGATCATTCGGCGGCGGAACCTGCTGTTGGTGCTGTCCGGCGGCCGGCGGCTGCCGGGACTGCAGCTGTGTTTGCTGCTGCTGCTGCGGCTTCCGGTCTTCGGCGGCCAGGGGCTTATGAGCACGCAGCGCCTCACGGTCGCGGGCGCGGGCCCGCGGCTTCCGTTCGCCCGCTCGTTCCGGCGAGGCGTCCACTGGCGAATCGGCCGCCCGCCGTCGTCCAGGCGCGCGTACAGCTGAACCGCCGCCTTCCGGTTGCCGTTCCTCACTCATTCATAAACTCATTCAGTGCTGTTGATTGATTGGCCATCCCGGTACAGCCGGTACTTTGCGATGTATTGGACGACGCCGTCGGGAACCAGGTACCAGACCGGCTTCGACGCCTCCACTCTCGTCCGGCAATCAGTTGAGGAAATCGCCATCGCCGGCACCTCCAGCAAGCTCACATCCTTGCGTCCCAGATCATCCAGCTCATGGCCGGGCCGCGTGACCCCGACAAAGTGCGCCAGCGACCAGAGTTCGTCGATGTCCTTCCATGACATGATCTGTGCCATTGCGTCCGCACCGGTGATGAAGAACATATCAACTTCAGGGCGGGCATTCTTCAGATCACGCAACGTATCGATGGTGTAGGTGGGGCCCGGCCGGTCGATATCCACCCTGCTGACAGTGAACCGGGGGTTGGAGGCGGTCGCCACCACGGTCATCAGGTACCGGTGCTCGGCGGTGCTGACCCTGCGGCCGTCTTTCTGCCACGGCCTCCCGGTCGGCACGAAAACGACTTCATCGAGACCGTAAACGGCCGCCACTTCGCTGGCGGCCACCAAGTGGCCGTGATGGATGGGGTCGAACGTGCCGCCCATCACCCCCAGGCGAAAGCCCGTTCGCCCGCCGGGCTCCTCTGCTTCCGTTACAGCTGAGGCGGAGGAGGGCCCGGGGGCAGGCACATCAGTAATTGATCTGCTCTTCGTCGTCGTGGCGCTGTTCAACGGGGAAGGTCTTGTGCGGGTCGAGGTGCTCGTCATGCGCTTCATGGCGGTTGCCGAGGTTCGTGAAGGCCACCGTGGTCAGCATCAGCAGCAGGAACACGCCCATGATCCCGACGCCGTAGAGCCATGCCGGCATCGGCAACTCGGTGTGGTGCTGTGCTGTTTCTGCCGAAATTTGAACGACCCCAAGAAGCGGTGTCAGCATGTCTCTCCCCTGGTTTATGTTGAAATCAGCACCAACTGTTGCTGAAAAGGATCTGGACTACATCCTACGCGTTCGCCGGCGGCGCGTCCGTCAGGGTGCTGCGCGGTTACGGCGCCGCGTCGCTGTCGTGCAGCGTCACTGTCGAGTCGCGTCGGTCAGGGCTTAATGTGCCCGTTGCCATTGACGATCCATTTGGTGGTGGTCAGTTCCGGCAGGCCCATCGGACCGCGGGCATGCATCTTCTGCGTGGAGATTCCCACTTCGGCGCCCAATCCGAGTTCGGCGCCGTCGGTAAACCGGGTGGAGGCATTAACCATCACCGCTGCGGAGTCGACTTCTGCGGTAAAGAGCTCGGAGTTGGCCAGGCTGTTCGTCACGATGGCCTCGGTGTGGCCGCTGCTCCAGGTGCGGATGTGCTCCATCGCCTCATCGACGTCGTCGACCATCGCCACGGCCATTTCCAGGTCCATGTACTCGCTGGCCCAGTCGTCGTCGGTTGCCTCCGTTGCGGTGACTCCCCCGGGCAGGGCGGCCATCACCCGCCGGTCCACATGCAGCCGGACGCCTGCCTCGCTCAACCGGGTCAGCAGGGTGCCCAGATGCGGCGAGTCCTTGTGCACCAGCAGGGTTTCGGCAGCGTTGCAGACGCTGGGACGGTGCGTCTTGGCATTGACCGCGATGTCGGCGGCCATCTCTTCGTCCGCCGTGGCATCGACGAACACATGCACGTTGCCTTCGCCGGTCTCGATCACCGGCACTGAGGCGTTGTTGACGACTGTCTGGATCAGGTTGCGGCCGCCACGCGGGATCAGCACATCGACACGGCCGCGTGCCTTCATCAGCGCGTTGGCCCCTTCGCGGCCGTATTCATCGACACTCTGCACGGCATCGGCCGGCAACGATGTCCTGACCAACTCATCCCGGATAATGCCCACCAGCGTCTCGTTGGTGCGGGCCGCGGCACTTCCGCCGCGCAGGATGACCGCATTGCCGCTCTTGATAGCCAATCCGGCGATATCGACAGTCACGTTCGGCCGGGCCTCGTAAATCGCCGCGACCACACCCATCGGCACGTGGACCTGCCGCATCCGCAGCCCGTTGGGCAGGGTCTGCCCGCGGACCACGCTGCCCACCGGATCGGGCAGCGATGCGAGGTTCTCCAGCGCGGAGGCCAGTGAAGCAATCCTGTCCGGATCGAGCCTCAGCCGGTCCAGCAACGCCTTGCTGGTTCCGTTCTCCCGTCCGGCTTCAACATCGAGGGCATTGGCGCGCAGGATGACGTCCTGTTTGGCCATCAGCGCTTCGCCGATGGCCAGCAGTGCGCGGTCTTTCCAACCGCGGTTGGCCCTGGCCACCCGGCGCGAGGCCGTCCGCGCCTGGTCGGCGATGGAGTGCACTGCGGCCTCCACCGGCGATACTGCGGCCTGCCCGGAGCCGGCGTTACCGGCCGCGGTTTGTCCGGTCGATTCTTGTTCAGACGATTGCTGGGCGCTGATAGTCATAAATCCATTCTATCGTTGAGGCATATCGGTTATCGGCGGCCGGTCAGGGCCGATTCAGCGTGGAGGCGGAGTCTTGAACGCCACGAGGTCATTGACGTGGACCACGGATCGTTCGTATTCGCTGCCGAGTTCCCGCGCCAGGTCGCGGGTGGTGCGGCCCAGCATCTTAGGAAGTTCTTCAGAGTCATAATTGACCAGTCCGCGGGCCACGACGTCGCCTTGCCGGTTCACCATTTCAACGGGATCCCCTGCTTCGAAATTTCCACTGACGTGGGTGATGCCCGCCGGAAGCAGCGACCGGCGGCGGTCACGTACGGCACGGGAGGCGCCGTCGTCGAGCTCCAACGTCCCCTCGATCCTGGCCAGATGCGCCAGCCACAGCAGCCGGATCGGCTTGCGGCGACCCTTCGCCGCGAACCAGGTCCCGACGTCGTCGCCGGCCAACGCCTGCGCGGCCTGATCCGTGCTGGTCACCAGCGCGGGGATGCCGGATGCGGCAGCCATCCTCGCGGCGTCGACCTTGGTCACCATCCCGCCGGTTCCCACCCCGGCCGCACCGGTCGAGCCAATCTTGATGTCTTCCAGGTCCGCCGGGCCGTTGACCTGGCTGATCCGCTGGGCGCCGTGCTGTGGCGGCCCGTCGTAGAGCGAGTCGACGTCGGAGAGCAGGATCATGGCGTCGGCCTTGGCCAAGTGGGTGACGAGGGCGGCGAGCCGGTCATTATCGCCAAAGCGGATTTCGTGGCTGGCGACGGCGTCATTTTCGTTCACAATGGGCACGACGCCGAAATTCAGCAGCCGTTCCAGGGCCCGGTGGGCGTTGGCATAGTGGCTGCGGCGGATCAGGTCATCGGCGGTCAGCACCAGCTGGCCGACCTTGACACCGTGGGCGCCGAAAGACTGGTTGTAACGCGACATCAGCAGCCCCTGCCCCACGCTGGCCGCCGCCTGCTGCGAGGCCAGGTCTTTGGGGCGCCGGTCCAGGCCCAACGGGGCGATACCAGCGGCGATGGCGCCCGAGGAGACAAGAATGATCTCCGTGCCCTGCTTGCGCCGTTCAGCAATCACGTCCGACAGACTGATCAGCGCCTGCTCATCGATCCCTCCGGCGACGGAGGTCAATGAGGAGGAACCTACCTTAACGACCACCCTTTGGGCGGTGTCCAGAGATGAGCGGGTTCGCAGGGTACGTTTTGAGGTCATTCGTTCCTAATCGGTGGCGTCGTCGATTATTCGGCGGATTCTTCATCTGTTCGGTCAGAGGTGTCTGTGCCGGTCCAGATCCCGGCGTCCCGTTCGGCGTCAAGCTCCGCCCGGGCAGCGGCGCGGGCATCTTTGCGCTCCTGGTACAACTCACGCTTTTCGCCACGGGTCGGCCGGTCGTAATCTTCCAGCCGCCGATCGTTGCCCCGGGACGAAGCAAGCCGTTCGGCGCCTCCGACCATGGTGGGCTCCCAATCGAAGACGACGGCGTCGTCTTCGCCAATGACCACGGTGGAGCCGGGGACGGCTCCACCCTTGAACAGCTCGTCTTCGACGCCGAGTTTGGCCAGCCGGTCGGATAAGTAGCCAACGGCCTCGTCATTGGTGAAGTCGGTCTGCTGCACCCAGCGCACCGGTTTGGCACCGGTCACCCGGAACAGCGGTTCGCCGCTCTTCTCCTCGCGCCGGATGGCGAACGCGGACTCGTTGACCGCCTTGGGGCGAAGCACGATGCGCGCCGGTTCCGACGCCTCGATGGTTTCGCGGGCAGCGTCGACCAGTGAAGCCATGGCGAACGTCAGCTGGCGCAGCCCGCCGTGGGCGGCGGCGGAGACTTCGAAGACCTGATAACCGCGTTCTTCGAGTTCGGGACGGACGAATTCCGCCAGCTCCCGGGCCTCCGGAACATCGACCTTGTTCAGCGCCACCAGCTTGGGGCGCTGGTTCAGCGGCACCTGGTGGTCCGCTCCGGCATAGCTGGCGTCCACCTCGTAGGCTTGAAGCTCGCGCTCCAGGGCGTCCAGGTCGGACAGCGGATCCCGGCCCGGTTCCAACGTCGCGCAGTCGAGGACATGGACCAGGGCCGCGCAGCGTTCCACGTGCCGCAGGAACTCGAGCCCCAGGCCCTTGCCCTGGCTGGCCCCCGGGATGAGTCCTGGAACGTCTGCAACGGTGAAGCGGGTCGATCCGGCCTCGACGACCCCGAGATTCGGAATCAGCGTGGTGAAGGGGTACTCGGCAATCTTTGGCCGCGCCGCCGACATGGCAGCGACCAGGCTCGATTTGCCCGAAGACGGGAACCCGACGAGCGCGACGTCGGCGACTGTCTTCAATTCGATGACGACATCGCGTGCTTCGCCGGGGACGCCGAGAAGTGCAAATCCGGGTGCCTTGCGCTTGCGGGAGGCGAGCGCGGCATTGCCCAGGCCACCCTGGCCGCCGGCAGCGGCGACAAATTCCGTTCCGGCCCCCGTCAGGTCGGCCAGCACCTCGCCGTCGCGGGTTTTGACCACAGTGCCGTCGGGGACGGGAAGAACCAGCGTCCCGGCGGTGGTTCCGTGTCGCATGCCGCCCTTGCCTGCGCCGCCTTTATCGGCATTGCGGTGAGGGGCGTGATGGTAGGACAGCAGCGTGGTGGTCTGCGGATCGACGCGCAGGATCACATCCCCGCCGTGTCCGCCATTTCCACCGTCGGGACCGCCGAGCGGCTTGAACTTTTCCCTCTTGACCGAGACGCACCCATGTCCGCCGGTACCGCCGGAGACGTGCAGCACGACCCGGTCCACAAAGCTGGCCACTGTGTCTCCTTCGATGTCGCTCGATGTTGGTTGGATGCCCTGTCGGTCAACAGGTGTTGGTTAAAGCTGCTGGTTAACGGCTCGGTTGATGCCGTTGGTTGAATGCACTGTCGGTTAAATGCAATGGGGGCGAGCCGGATGGCTCGCCCCCATTCAGTCTTCGACCGCGCTCCCGGCCGCAGGCTCTCGGCACTGCACAGCGCCGCCGGCGGGTCGTGGAAGCTACTGTGCCGCGGTGCCGCTGACGATGTTCACGACCTTGCGGCCGCGGCGGGTGCCGAATTCGACGGCGCCGGCGTCGAGGGCGAACAAGGTGTCATCGCCGCCACGGCCGACACCGTTTCCGGGGTGGAAGTGGGTGCCGCGCTGGCGGACCAGGATTTCACCTGCCTTGACGACCTGGCCGCCGAAACGCTTCACGCCCAGGTGCTGAGCGTTGGAGTCGCGGCCGTTACGTGTGGAGCTGGCGCCCTTCTTATGTGCCATCTGATTGCCTGCCTTCTAAGAATCTGTACTTGTGCGTCGGTGCCCGTTCGGGTGAAGTTCAGTCGAACTTCGGTGCCGGGTGGAACCCACCCGGCATGGACTATGCGATGTCCGTGACCTTGACCTTGGTCAGCTCCTGGCGGTGGCCCTGGCGCTTCTTGTAGCCGGTCTTGTTCTTGTACTTCTGGATAACGACCTTCTTGCCCCGCAGGTCCTCCAGGATCTCGGCGCTGACCTTGACCTTGGCCAGGTCCTGCGGCGCCGAGGTGATCTTCTCACCGTCGACCAGCAGCAAGGCCGGCAGTTCGATGGTGCTGCCGGCTCCTCCGGGGACGCGGTTGAGGGTAACGAAGTCTCCTACCGAGACTTTCTCTTGGCGGCCGCCTGCGCGGACAATCGCGTACACCACTTGGGAACTCACTTCTCTCGACGTTTCATACTTAAAAGTTTGCGAATGCGAAAGCCGCTACGGTTATGTGCGTGCGCAACAACGGCTGCACGTATCTGGACACGGCTCGCTACGCGGCTATTTGCACTGAGGATCAAGAATACGCCAGATTCGCTCCCTGCCGCAAATGGAGCGGCATAGGCGCGTCGAAGAACTCCAGCTCCCACGCCGCCGCCGTCGTAAACGCTTCGCGGACCTGTCCATGGTTCCCGGGGCCTGCGGCGGCCGCAGCAAAGTCCATGATCCGCACCGCGCGGTCGGTGGCAGCGCGGAAGGCCGGATCTGCGTAGGTATCCAGCCATGCCCGGTACGGATGGGCAGCGGCTTCCGGTTGCTGCAGGTAGCGGCCGTGCAGGGTTTCGCCCACATGCGCGTACAACCAGAAGCACGGCACGACTGCCGCCACGGCAACGGCGTAATCGTCCGTGTCCGCGGCCGATTCCAGGAACTGCAGGTAGCCTTCAGTCACCGGGCCGGCAGACGCGGCCGTTGCATCGGTGCCGAGCCATTCGCGGTGCAGCTCGGCTTCGACGTTGATGCAATTGGCTGCGGCGTCGGCCCAGAAGACGCTGTCCGCTTCAGTCGGGGCCAGCGACGAGATGGTGTGGAGCACCCGGGCGTAGCCCTGAAGATACACGGCGTCCTGGCTCAGATAATAGTCGAACTGCTGCCGCCCGAGCGTCCCGCGCTCCAATTGCCCGATGAACTCCAGGGCGAAGATCCGGCCCCTCACGCCCGCGGTGTCTTCCCACAGGCGGCGGCTGAAGGTGTCCGGCGCCTCCGTCTTGTACCGGTGAAAGTGGTGCACCGGCCCACGGCCGTTGCCGACGTCGAGCACTTGTGACTGTTCCAGCGCGGTACCGAGCCAGTCCTTCACCAGCGACAGGGCTTCGATCCAGCTCTCTGTCTGTGGCCGCACGGCAGCCAGCGCCGAGGACAGCGAGCAGCCGGTGCCATGGGTGTTCCGTGTGGCTATCCGCTGGCCATTGAGCTCGTGGACCTGCTGGTCGGCCGGCAGGGACATGTCGACCACGGCATCGGGACATCCGCCGGAGGCCAGGTGCCCGCCCTTGACCAGCACGGCGGTGCCATGGCGGGTGGAGAGCCGCCGGGCCTGCTCGAGGGCTTCATCCCAGTCAGCTGCGGGAGGCTCCTGCAGCAGCACGCCCAATTCGGCAAGATTTGGTGTCACGAGGTCGACGTGGTTCACCAGCTCGCACAACGCTTCCTCCGCGTCGGTCGCCAGCAGCCGGTCACCGCTGGTGGCCACCATTACCGGATCGAGTACGACGACGGGCGGCCGGTTTGGCTGCAGCCATTCGGCGACGGTTTCAATCACCGCCCGCTGACCCAGCATGCCGATTTTGACCGCATCGATCACCACATCGTCACTGACGGCGTCGAGCTGCTCCCGTAGAAACGACACCGGCGGGGTGTGGGAAGAGCGTACGCCCCCGGTGTTCTGGGCCACCAATGCAGTGACCACTGCCATGCCGTATCCGCCATTTGCACCGATGCTCTTCAGGTCGGCCTGAATTCCTGCCCCGCCTGTGGGGTCGGTGCCGGCGATACTGAGCACCCGGGGGATGGACTTGTCCTTGCGTCTCATCTGTTTCCTTCGCTTCGCTCAGCGAAAGGACATCAGCGGCAGTGCAATCGTGCTGCGCAGTTGATGTGCAACAGTTCCAGATGCCGACGCGACATCCCTTCGCCAGTGCTAACTGGTTCAGGTTCAACGGGTGTGGTTCTCAGCTCCTGGTGCGGAGCACCCCGTGTCACTGTCTTTGACTCTATAGCAATTAGAGCTCAGATGCCGGTACGCCGGTTCCCAGCACCATTGGCGCAGGCGCCTGCTTCCCGGCGTCGGGGGCGCCATCGGCCTCGGGGGCGCCGTCGGCGGCAGCAGCACCGGCGGATTCGGCGGATTTCTCCCCGGAGCCGGAAGCGCCGGTCATTGCGGTATGTCGGTGGGCGGCTTGGGTGGATCCGGGCTGTGACTCGTCGTCGTACGCTTCCACCGGGTTGCTGTTAGCCGCGCCCTGCGCGCTGCGTGCGGAACGATGCCTGCGCGGGCGTCGCTTGCCGGCGCCTGCGACGGAAGGACTTTCCGGGCCGGGCTGCCGGGCGGATTCTGGTGCACCCTTGCCGGATTGGCCTTCGAAGGCCTCCGTCAAGCTGTCCAGAGTGAGTCGAGGCTCCTGGTCGGCTTCGGCGGCCTCGGAGGCGTCCGATTTAGGCACCACGACCGGTTCGCCCTGGATCGTCAGCACAGTCCCTTCGTCCGCTGCCACCTTCGAGCGACCTGCCTGAGCCGGCTCCCGGGACTGTTCGCTTGCGGCAGCAGCCTCCTCGCCGGAGGTGCCTTTACCGGACTGCTTACCGGACTGCTTACCACCCTGCTTACCGGACTCCTTACCCGTGGGCTGCTGCGCTTCCGGCATTTCGGCGTCTTCCTTGGGGTGCTCGCCGGAGGTATGGGAAGCGGCGGCAATATTGGCCAGCGCCTCCCGGGCGGCGTCAGCCTTGGCCTGCCGGTCGCTGTCCGACTCCTCGCTGTTGGCCTGCCTGGCCGGCTGGTTCTCCTGTTGCCGCTGCTTCCGGCTGCGCTTCTTTTCGCTGCGCGACTGCTTTTCGGACCGCAGGTGCTGCTGGTGGTGGCCGTGGTCGACCTTGTGCTGTTCCACCGGCTCGCCATGGGTTACGACTCCCCTGCCGGCGCAGTGTTCGCATGCCTCTCCGAACACTTCCAGCAGCCCGGTGCCCATTCGCTTGCGGGTCATCTGCACCAGGCCGAGCGAGGTCACTTCAGCCACCTGGTGCTTGGTCCGGTCGCGGCCCAGGCATTCGACCATCCGCCGCAGCACCAGGTCGCGGTTGGACTCCAGAACCATGTCGATGAAGTCGATGACAATGATGCCGCCGATGTCCCGCAGACGGAGCTGCCGGACCACCTCCTCGGCAGCCTCCAGATTGTTCTTGGTGACCGTTTCTTCGAGATTGCCGCCGCTGCCGGTGAACTTGCCGGTGTTGACGTCGACGACGGTCATGGCCTCGGTGCGGTCGATCACCAGCGAGCCACCGGAGGGCAGGAAGACCTTCCGTTCCAGTGCCTTGGTGATTTGTTCATCGATCCGCCAGGCGGCGAAGATATCTTCGTCCTTGGTCCACTTTTCCAGCCGGCCCACCAGGTCCGGTGCCACGTAGGTGACGTAGGCCTCGATAGTGTCCCACGCCTCGTCGCCGGAGATGACCAGTTTGGAAAAGTCCTCGTTGAACACGTCACGGACCACCTTGATGGTCAGGTCCGGCTCCGCATAGAGCATTTCCGGAGGGACGGTCTTATTCGAGGTGGAATTGGACTCGATGGATTCCCACAACGCCCGCAACCGGTTGATGTCGTTGGTCAGTTCCTGTTCGCTGGCACCTTCGGCGGCGGTGCGGACGATCACCCCGGCGTTGTCCGGCAGCCGGTCCTTGAGGATCTTCTTCAGCCGGTTGCGTTCGACGTCGGGAAGCTTGCGGGAGATACCTGTCATGGAACCGCCCGGCACATACACCAGGTAGCGGCCCGGAAGTGATACCTGGCTGGTCAGCCGGGCACCCTTGTGCCCCACGGGATCCTTGGTGACCTGCACGACGACGGAATCGCCGGACTTGAGAGCGTTCTCGATCCGGCGGGGCTGGTTCCCCATCCCGGCGGCATCCCAATTGACCTCGCCGGCGTACAGCACCGCATTCCGTCCACGCCCGATATCGACGAACGCTGCTTCCATCGACGGCAGCACGTTCTGCACCTTGCCGACATACACATTGCCGATCAGCGAGTCCTGCTGGGTCCTGGACACAAAATGCTCGGCGAGCACGCCATCCTCCAGCACGCCGATTTGGATCCGTTCATCGCTTTGCCGCACCACCATGGTCCGGTCGACCGACTCCCGCCGGGCGAGGAACTCGGCCTCGGTAATGACCTGCCGCCGGCGTCCTGACTCCCGGGATTCGCGCCGGCGCTGCTTCTTGGCCTCCAACCGGGTGGAGCCCTTGACGCTGGTCACCCCTTCCGACGCGGGTGCCTCGCTGTGCTGGCGCGGGGCCCTCACCCTGGTCACGGTATTGGGCGGGTCGCCATCGTCATCGCCGCCGGTCAGTTCGAGGTCTGAATCACCGCGGCGACGCCGACGACGACGGCGCCCGCTGACGCTTCCGTTGCCGCCATTTCCTTGATCGCCCTTGCTGCCGTTGCCGGTGTCGCCGGAGTCGTCCTGCTCGCTGGCGGGCGTTCCGTCATCGGCGCCGTTGCCGCCGGTGCCACTGTTGTCGCCGTTGCCGCTGTCCCGATTCCGGTTCCTGTTCCGGTTCCGCCGGTTACGGCGGGGCTGGTTGCTGCCCCCGTCGCCGTCAGCGTCACCACCGGAGCCGGCGGTTTCCTCAGCTGTCGCCCCGGAGGGAGAATCCGGGCCAGCGGAAGGCGAAGTGGCGGACTCCGAAGAAGGCGACTTGTCCTTGCCCGACCGGATTTCGCTCAAATCCGGGGCCTGGAAGAGCACCGACACCGGCGGGGTGGCAGGGGCCGACTGAGCGGCGGCTTCCCGCTCATCCTGGTGGCCTGGCTGGTCGCCTGTGCCGGCTGCGGCCCCGGCGGTGGTTGCGTCGGCGCCGCCGGTCGTAGCGGCACTTTCGGTGCCGGCTGTGTCGTTGGTGTCGTCGGCTCTGTCGGTGGCGCTGCCTGCGGTACCGCCGTCGTCGCTGCCTGACTTCGCGTTTCTGCCGCCGGCGCGGGAAGGCGCAGTCCTCTTCTTGGCGGGCGCCCGCGCCGCTTTCCGGGTCGTGGCGCCGGCGCTGCCCGTGCTATCGGCGGTGACCGTGGTCTCCGGCTCGTCGGCTGGTGCATCTCCGCCGGCGGTGTCATTGTTGGCCGGCGGAGCTTCGCTCGCCGCGGCGTCATTTCCCGCAGTCGGGCTCCCGCTTTCCGCCGCCGGAGCTTCACCCGCCGCGGCGTCACTCTGCGCAGCTGGTGCGGACTTCCGTGTCCTGCTGCGGCGTGCGGGCTTTTCGGCCGGAGCCGCCGGGGCGGCTTGATCGTTCAGTTGTTCAGCGGGTTGTTCAGAATCGCTTGATGGAACCTGATCATTATCCATATACAGCTATACTCCAGTCCCTGGCGGTACCGGCCACATTCCGGTCCCCGGGGGACAGTTGTCGTCTGCGCCGCGGGCCGTAGGCCGTCGCGCCAGACGGAAATCGTCATGGTACCCGTGAGCTCGCACCATCACTTGGGGTGCAGTATCACTCACCGGCCAGCGGTAGCTCGTTCCCTGCTGCCTTACCTTTTTCACCAGCAGTGGTTTATCGGCGGATTTCAGGTGCCCTCCGTCACGGGAGCTCTTCGCCCGAAGCATCGCCCACAAGCTTCTCACTGGATTGGATAGACGAATGTGGCTCGCCACCCAACCTGGACTCATTGTCTCACATAGGCCTTCAGTTCTCAGGTAGGCGGTCATGCGCCCCGAGTACAACCCGGCTATGGACCGACCGCGTCGAATCGCCGTTGCCAACTAGAATCGACAAGACAGCCCGGCGAACAGATCCAGGAGACATAGTGGAATCAGCGCGAGAAACCGGTCCTTCCAGCGGCCGCAAGCACCCCGGAGACGACGGCCGCAGGCCCGACTCCGGACCGGCAGCACGGGACGACGCGCCGCGGTTGACCGGCCGGCGCAGCTTTGGACTGTTTCTGGTGATCACCGGCGCTGTGGCGTGGCTCGCGGCCTGGGTACTGGTGTTGGAACGGCTGGCCTTGTTCCGCGACCCCAACTATATTGCCAGCTGCGACATTAACCCGTGGGTCTCCTGCACTTCAGTGATGAAGACCGATCAGGCTGCCCTCTTCGGCTTCCCCAATCCGCTCATCGGCATTGTTGCCTTTGCCGTTCCCATCACCACCGGAATGGTGCTGCTGGCAGGTGGCAGTGTCAGTCGCTGGTACTGGATCGGGCTGCAGACCGGGGTGACGCTGGGCATGGCATTCATCGGATGGCTGTGGTTCCAGTCCGTCTACGTCATCGGAGCCCTGTGCCCCTATTGCATGGTGGTGTGGGCGATGATGATTCCGATGTTCGTCTGGGTCACCGTCCGAAACGCAAACCACGGCGTCCTGAAGCTGCCGGACGGTCTGCTCCGGGTGGTCAATGAATGGGCCTGGGTGCTGGTGGCCCTTGCCTACCTCGGCATTATCACCAGCATCATATTCAGGTTCTTCATCGGCAACTTTGGCTGATGACTGATCGGTTGGCCGCGACGCGCCGGCGGTTTCGGGTCAGCCGAACCAGATTCCGATCTCGCGTTCGGCCGACTCGGGCGAGTCGGATCCGTGCACCAGGTTCTGCTGCACCTTCAAGCCCCAGTCCCGGCCAAAGTCGCCACGGATGGTGCCCGGAGAGGCAACCGTCGGCTCAGTCGATCCCGCCAGGGTCCGGAAACCTTCGATGACCCGCTCCCCGGTGAAGATGGCCACCACCATCTGCCCGCTGAGCATGAACTCCACCAGCGGTTCATAGAACGGCTTGCCCACGTGCTCCTCGTAATGCTGCTCCAATTGTGTGCGGGTCGCGTTGGTCAGCTTCAGGTCGGCCAGGGTGTAGCCCTTGGCCTCCACGCGGGCCAGGATAGTTCCGGTCAGCTGACGGGATACGCCGTCGGGCTTAATCAGAACCAGGGTGCGTTCAGTGCTCATAGATGTCTCCTTGAATCGTTGTCGATGGATAGCGGTTTAACTCTAATTGCCTGGCTCGGGATGGTCGCGCTCCCACTCGGCCTGCGCAGCATCCCTCCGGGCATTTTCCCGGTCCAGCCGGGCACCGGTATGAATCCCGTACCACCAGGTCAAGGCAAACAGGACACCGACCAGGAACATCATCGGGACGATAAACCCGGTCGCGATCAGCAGCACCTGCAGCAGCCATCCAACGGTGTCGCCGAAGCTCTTGGCCAGCAGCGCGCAGGCGGCCACCAGTACGCCACTCAGTGCAATACCGCACGTCAGCAGCACCGCCGGCGGCAGGCCCTGTGCTTCGATCCCGAACGCGACAAGGGTCGCGAAGAACACCACAAAGGCTTCCAGCGCCAGCACAGTGGAGCCGAACATCACCTTGATGGAACGCCGCTTGCGCGGCTTATCGGGATGCCATTCGCGTTGGGCTTTAGTCAGCCGGGCCATTGGCACTCCCCTTTGGCAGCAACAGCGTGCGGGCTTCGCCGACGACGGTGATCGAGCCGGTAATCAGGATTCCTCCGGCCAAATCATTGTCCTCTTCGCTGCGCGCCACCGCCCATTCGATGGCGTCGTCGAGGGCGGGCTGGACGAAAACCGACTCCGAAGGGACGCCCCATCCGACGGCGTCCTCGGCCAGCTGCTCCGCGGGAATGGCACGCGGTGACGATGATTGGGTGAAACAGAAGACCGGATTCAGCTCAGCGAGCGAGTCCTTCAGTTCGGTCACGATTCCCTGGGCATCCTTCTCCCGCAGGGCCCCGAGCACGATCACCAATTTACTCAAGCTGAAGGATTCCAGCACGGCACCAGCGGTGGCCCGTGCGCCGTCGGGATTGTGCGCGGCGTCGATAATCGTGGTCGGCGCAGCACGCACCACCTCCATGCGCCCGGGCGAGGTCACTTCGGCGAACGCCTCGCGCAGCACATCGGTCTCCAGCGCCTTCTGGCCGCCTCCGATGAATGCCTCCAGCGCGGCGACGGCGACGGCGGCATTCTGCGACTGGTGAATGCCGTGCAGGGGCAGCAGCAGATCTTCGTAGGTGCCCGCGAGGCCGGATATGGTCAGCTGCTGTCCGCCGACGCCCATTACCCGGGCATCGACGCCGAACTCGACCCCCTGGAAACGGAACGGAGCCTCAACCTCCTGGGCCCGCTCCAGCAGTACCTGGGCGGCTTCCACCGGCTGCGCGGCGCTGACCAGGAAGCCGCCCTCCTTGATGATCCCGGATTTCTCCAGTGCGATTTCCGTCAGCGTCTCGCCCAGCAGGTCCGTGTGGTCCGCGGAGATCGGCGTGACGACGGCGACCTGTCCATCGGCGACGTTGGTCGCGTCGGTGATTCCGCCGAGACCGACTTCAACCACTGCCACGTCGATCGGCTCGTCCGCGAAGACGGCGAAGCCCAGGATGGTCAGGCATTCGAAGTAGGTCAGCCGCGGCTCGCCCTCATCGGCGAGTTCGTGGTCCACCATGTCCAGCACCGGGCGGATCTCGTCCCAGATCTTCACGAAGGTGGCGTCGGCGACCGGTTCGCCATCCACGCTGATCCGCTCGGTCACCTTGGCCAGGTGCGGGCTGGTGTAGCGGCCGGTCCGCAGCCCGAGGGCCCGCAGCCCGGCTTCGATGATCCGCGCCGTCGAGGTCTTCCCGTTGGTGCCGGTCAGGTGGATCACCGGGTAGGCCTTCTGCGGGTCCCCGAGCAGTTCCATCACCCGGAACAGCGGGTCGAGACGCGGTTCCATCTTTGACTCCGGCGCCCTCGAGAGCAGGTCCGCATATACGCTTTCGACGGAAAACTCGTCGTCGTGTGCCATGTTCAGGCCTCCAATTTCTCGACTGCCACGGCCATCAGGTCGTCGGCGTCATCTGTGGCCGCCGCGTCCGGGCGTGCGTCGGGTCCGTTTCCTGCGCCTGGTGTGCCGGTTCCGGCGGGGTTCAACACCAGGTCGTCGGTGAGTGTTTCGGTTTTGACCAGTTCGCTGTTGGCCTCGATCGCGTCGAGGACCTGTTGCTCGGCCGTTACGGCCGTGCGGATGCGGTCACTGATGTGCAGCCCGGCATCGCGCCTGGCCTGCTGGATCGCCCGCACCGCGTCACGGGACATTCCCTCGGCCCGCAGCGCATCGGTCAATTCGGTATCCAGCACCACGAAACCGCCGGCGGGAAGCACGCTGACCGCCCGGCCGGATCCGCCGTCATCGTCAACAACTGTCTCCAGCGAGTACTCGCCGTGCTGCAGCGCCAGCGAGCCGGCAGTGACTGTGCCGTCGTCGTCAACGGACCAGTCGCCGCTCTTGGCACCCTTGATCGCCACCTGCACATCCTTGCCCAGCCGGGGCCCGGCGGCGCGGGCGTTGACGACCAGCTTCTGGCTGATGCCAAACTCCTCCGGCTGCGCCGCGGTGTCATCCACCAGCCGCACGGACTTGATGTTCAGCTCGTCGGCGATGATCGAGGCATAGTTGCCGTCCAGCCGTTCGGCGGAAGGTGCGACAACTGTCAATTCCTGCAGCGGCTGGCGCACCCTCAGGTTCGCAGCCTTGCGCAGGCTGGAACCGGTCGAGCAAATCTGCCGGGTGCGATCCATGTCCTCGACGAGCCCGGTATCAACCGGGAAGGCCGCCGCCTCCGGCCAGTCGGTCAGATGCACCGATCGTCCGCCGGTCAGCCCGCGCCAGATTTCCTCGCTGACCAGAGGCAGCAGCGGGGCGGCCACCCGGGCCACGGTCTCCAGGCAGGTGTACAGCACGTTGAAGGCGGCCGGGTCTTCGGCAAAGAAGCGCTGCCGACTGCGGCGCACATACCAGTTGGTCAACGTATCCAGATAGAGCCGGAGGTTTTCGGCCGCGCCGCTGATATCGAAGGCATCCAGCGCCGTCGTCATGGAGCGGACCAGATCGCCCGTGTTGGCCAGGATGTACGCGTCGAGGGGGTCGGTGGGGGTCTCCACGCGGGTCTCCGCGCGCTCGCTGGCGCTCGCTTGGTCGACCACCGGGGCGTTGGTCGAGTCAGGCATCGAGACCGCACTGGCGTCGTAGCCGTTGCCGCCGTCGGCCGCGTTGGCGTACAGGCTGAAGAAGTGCCAGGCGTTCCACAGCGGCAGCATCACCTGCCGGACGCCGTCGCGAATCCCCTGCTCCGTGACCACCAGGTTGCCGCCACGCAGGATGGGACTGGCCATCAGGAACCAGCGCATCGCGTCCGAGCCGTCCCGGTCCAGCACCTCGGTGACGTCCGGGTAGTTCTGCAGGGACTTGGACATCTTTTGCCCGTCCGAACCCAGCACGATGCCGTGGCTGATCACGTTGCGGAACGCGGGCCGGTCGAACAACGCCGTGGCCAGCACATGCAGGGTGTAGAACCAGCCGCGGGTCTGGCCGATGTACTCGACGATGAAGTCACCCGGGTTGTGGTTGTTGAACCACTGCTCGTTTTCCATCGGGTAATGCACCTGGGCGTAGGGCATCGACCCTGAATCGAACCAGACGTCGAGCACGTCCTCGACCCGGACCATGGTGGAGCCGCCCTGCTCGGGGGTGCGCGGATCGTCCGGATTCGGGCGGGTCAGTCCATCGATGAACGGCCGGTGCAGGTCCGGCTCGCCCTCGTGGTTGCGCGGTATCCGCCCGAAGTCGGCTTCGAGTTCGGCCAGCGAGCCGTACACGTCGGTGCGCGGGTGGGCCGGGTCGTTCGACTGCCACACCGGGATGGGACTGCCCCAGTACCGGTTGCGGCTGATGGACCAGTCCTTGGCGTTTTCCAGCCACTTGCCGAATTGGCCGTCCTTGACGTTCTCCGGGATCCAGTTGATCTGCTGGTTCAGCTGGCCCATCCGCTCGTTGAAGCTGGATACTTCGACGAACCAGGAGGACACGGCGCGGTAGATGAGCGGGTTACGGCACCGCCAGCAGTGCGGGTAGGAGTGATCGAGGGTGGACTGGCGAAGCAGCCGGCCCGATTCCTTCAGCTGCCGGACGATCGCCTTGTTCGCCTCGAACACCTGGACACCGGCGATGGCCGACAGCGGCCCGTCGGCGAACAGCGGGAGGAATTTCGCGCCTTCGTCGACGGAGAGGATCACGCCGATGCCGGCCTCTTCGGTGATCTTCTGGTCTTCTTCACCATAGGCCGGCGACTGGTGCACGATGCCGGTGCCGTCGGTGGTTGTGACATAGTCAGCGACCAGGAAGCGGAAGCCGTTGCGGTAGCCACCGCGTTCGGGGTCGGCGAAGTAGTCCCACAGCGGCTCGTAGCCCAACCCGTCCAGTTCCCGGCCGGTCAAGGTGTCGACGACGGCGGCGTGCGCCTCTTCGGCGGTGTCGTAACCGAAGTCCTTGGCATAGCTGCCGAGCAGATCCTCGGCGATCAGGTACCGGGTCTCCGCGCGCTCGCTGGCGCTCGCTTGGTCGACCACCGCGTCGGTGGTCGAGTAAGGCGCCCCGCGCCGCATCGAGACCGCGCTCGCTTGGTCGACCACCGCGTCGGTGGTCGAGTAAGGCGCCCCTCGCCGCATCGAGACCGCGCTCGCTTCGTCGACCGCCGTTGGTCGAGCAGGGCGCCCCGCGCCCGTGTCGAGACCGGGCACGACGACGTAGTTGATGTCGGGGCCGACGGCGAGGGCGGCGTTGGTCGGCAGGGTCCACGGCGTCGTCGTCCACGCCACAGCCTTGACCCCCGCCAGCCGGGCGGCACCTGAGCTGCCGCCGTCGTCGTCGGCCGGGCCGGTAATGGGGAACGTGACAGTGACCGTCGGGTCCTGGCGCATCTGGTAGACGTCCTCATCCATCCGCAGTTCGTGGTTGGACAGCGGCGTCTCGTCTTTCCAGCAGTACGGCAGCACCCGGTAACCGCTATAGGTCAGGCCCTTTTCATGGAGCGACTTGAAGGCCCACATCACAGATTCCATGTACTCGACGTTGAGCGTCTTGTAGTCGTTGTCGAAGTCGACCCACCGGGCCTGGCGGGTGACGTAGTCCTTCCATTCGTCGGCGTACTTCAGCACCGAAGCCCGGCAGGCATCGTTGAACTTGTCGATGCCCATGGCTTCGATCTGTTTCTTATCCGTCATGCCGAGTTGCTTCATCGCCTCGAGCTCGGCCGGAAGACCGTGGGTGTCCCAACCGAAGCGGCGCTCGACCCTGCGGCCGCGCTGGGTCTGGTAACGGCCCACCAGGTCCTTGGCGTAGCCGGTCAGCAGGTGGCCATAGTGTGGAAGCCCGTTGGCGAATGGGGGGCCGTCGTAGAAGACGAACTCGTTCTCGCCGTTCTCGCCCGGGTCCCTGGCGTCGATACTTGCCTGGAAGGTGCCGTCCTGGTCCCAGTACTTGAGCACACGCTCTTCGATCTGCGGGAAAGAGGGTGAAGATGTAGCGGCCGCCGTGGCGGAGTCGGCGGTGGTGGCTTTGGGATAATTCTGAGGCATCTGGGACATCCTGGTTGTGGCCGGTACAGGATGCGAGGACGTCAGCTGCCACCGTCGACGCCGGCCACCTGATGACCGCTGCGTCGCGCCGGCACCACTTGGCGCGGTACCACCTCACTTGCCACCGCCGACGGCTGTTGCCAGCTGTCGAACGGTCGCCGCTCGTTAGCTGCTGTGACGGGCTTACCCGTCCGGTTCTACTGGGAATCCCCGCTGCGGTGCGGGTGGTTCCGTTCTTCCGGAAGCTCGCCGGTGATATCCGGGTCAACGCCGATACATCGATTCTACTAGTACCGGGGCTGCGAGCGCCAAAGCCGGCCGTGAGCACCTGTCAGTTGTGGGGATGCGCGCACTCGCCGGAGCAGGCGGCGGCCGACGGCTTGTCGCAACAGCCGCCGCCGGCTACGGAGAACTCAGCCGGGGCCTTCGACACGGGCGCGCTGCAGAAACAGGACGACTGCACGTCGTGGCGTGGTTCGAGTCGACCACGTCCCGGTAGTTTCCGCACTGGACATCAATGTGCGTTGGCATATGCACCAGATGTCCGGCGTCGGGCACCAGGTTCCGCAGTTCATCGCCGCAGGTCAGCGCCTGTTCCGGCACCGGCGACATTTCCATCAGGTGCAGATACAGGTGCCATAGGCCCGGGTGCGGGGGCAGACCCGCGGCACGCACCCGCCCCATGCTGTCGGCGAGGACATCGAGGCATTCCTCCGTGTCGGCGCCGTCGGCGGGCTGTCCGGAATGCAGGTCCCACATTTTCCAAGGACTGCGGTTCATCAGTGCTTCGACGAAGTGGGCCGCAACATCCGGGTCGTCGCCGAACTGCCGGTGGAGCGTCCTCATCTTGTTGGCGTAAGCGGTGTTCCAGGCCTGCATATCCGCTGCCGGCTGGTCGGATTGATAGCGGAAGAGCAGGGCGTTGACCAAGGCTTGTTCGACGGCGGAGGCACCGTCCATGTGCCGGCGCGCCTGCGCGCAGGCGCGCCGGGCCGTGGACACCTCCCTGTCCAGTTTTGTGGGCCACACCCGCGACATGGCAGCAATCATCGACCAGCTGCGGCAGGTGCGGCTGCTGACGTTGACCGGCGCAGGAGGCGTCGGCAAGACCCGGCTGGCGGCGGCGGTCGCGACCTCTTTGTCCCAGGAGTACGGCGACGGCACCTGGCTGTGCGAATTGGCACCGATCCGGGAGGCGGCGGCGGTCGAAGAGTCGCTGCTGACTGCCCTGGGAATTAAGCAGC
This sequence comes from Arthrobacter castelli DSM 16402, assembly GCF_000430705.1. Taxonomy (GTDB): domain Bacteria; phylum Actinomycetota; class Actinomycetes; order Actinomycetales; family Micrococcaceae; genus Arthrobacter_C; species Arthrobacter_C castelli. Next base: position 3,724 of record NZ_AUMN01000002.1, on the reverse strand, counting down.
AACAGGGGGCAACGGTCATGCAGAGCCTGCTGAACGTATTGCGCGGCCGGAGATTGTTGTTGATCCTCGACAACTGCGAGCACGTGATCGATACCGTCAGCCACCTGGCGCAGGCGATTGTCTCCAGCTGCCCGGCGGTGACAGTGCTGGCGACGAGCCGGCAGCCGCTCAACATCGAGGGCGAGCAGCGGTGGCCTGTCGAGCCGTTGTCCGTTGTTGCACCGGGAGGAGCCGAGGCACCGGATGGAGCCGCAGGGCACAAGCCGGCAGCTGCCGCCGAACCAGCTGCCGCCGTCCGACTGTTCCGCGACCGTGCCGCGTCCGCGGATCCTGCGTTCGATGGGTCCTCAGCCGAAGCTATCGCGGAAATCTGCGAACGGCTCGACGGCGTCCCGCTCGCCATTGAGCTGGCAGCCGCCCGGGTGCCGGCGCTCGGAACCGACGAGCTGCGGCGCCGGCTGGATGACCGGTTCCGCCTGCTGACTGCCGGTCCGCGCACAGATCCGAGGCACCGCAGCCTGTCCGCCGTCGTCGACTGGTCCTACGACCTGTTGTCCGACGAGGAGCAGATCGTTTTCTCCCGGTTGTCCGTCTTCGCCGGCAGCTTCACCCTCGATGCGGCCGAACAGGTGTGCTGCTCGGGCAGTATCGAGCGCGGTTCTGTGGCGGTGTTGGTTGCCGGCCTGGTCGACGCTTCCATGCTGGTCAGGGACCGGACAGGCACTGCGGGCGACCGGTTGCGGCTGCTCGAAACGCTGCGCCAGTACGCCGCCGAACGCCTTGCCGCACACGGTGACACCGATCTGCTGCGCCACCGGTTCGCGGAATATTATGCCGGCCTGGCCGAAACGGCCGAACCGCAGATACGCGGTCCGGACGAGGCTGCCTGGGTGTCACGCCTCGACGATGAACTGGACAATTTGCGAGCGGCTCACCAGCATGCCATCGGCGCCGACGACGTCGAACTGGCCCTGCGGCTGCCCGCCGCATTGCACTATTACGCCTTCTTCCGCCTGCGCGATGAGGTCCACGGCTGGGCCGAGGCTTCGCTGGCGCTGACCGGCGACCGGTGGCACCGGTTGCTGGCGCAGGTGCAGGGGGCCGCCGCCGAACGAGCCGGGCATCATGGCGACCTCCACCGAGCCATCGGGCTGGCCGAGCGCGGTCTTGCCGCCGCCCGTGACCCGCTCTCCAAGATCCGGCCGCTGGAGACACTGGCCGTCGTGGCCTTGTATGAAGGACGCCTGGACGATTGCTTCGGCTACGCCCGGGAGGCGCTTGAGGTGACGGTTCCGGCGCACGAACATTACAACACCGCTTTTGCCTATCTGCACCAGGTGCTGTCATGCATCTACGGTGGCGACCGCCCGGCCGCGCGCCGCCTGATGTCCAAGGTTCAGGAGGCAGCCGAGCTGTGCGGAAACCCCACCCATCTGGCGTGGACCGCCTACTGCCGGGGTGAACTCCTGTCCGCCGAAGACGCCGACGCAGCGCTGGCCCGCTTCGAGGACGCCGTCGCCATCGCGGACACGGTCCGGAACTCTTTCACAGCCGGAGTCGCGCGGGTGTCCATCGGCACCCTGCGCAGCCGCCACGGTGATACCGGCGACGCGCTCCGGTCATTCCACGAGGTAATCGAACACTGGTACCGGGTCAACGATTGGGTCCACCAGTGGACCACGCTGCGCAACTTGATTGACCTATTCGCCCGGCTCGAAGCGAACCTTGATGCTGCAGTTTTGTACGGGGCTGTTGTCCATCCCCGCACCGGCGCCACCGCCTTCGGCGCCGACCAGGAGCGGATGTCGGCGGTGGCCTCGTCGCTGAGGAAGGCGATCGGCGACGACGACTTTGAAGCCGCAGTCGCCCGCGGCGGCCAACTCTCTGACGATCAGGCAGTTGGTTACGCCCTTCACGGTATCGAACGGGCATTGCAGGGCTGATCGGCTGCTGTGGCTGGTTCGGCAAAGTCCTCCCCACACGCCATGCTTCCCCCACATCTACGCCACCGCCCAGGTCATTCGTTCAGGCGACTCGTCCAGTAGGCCGGCCGGCGCACGGCTGGCGACGTGTGTCACCTAAGGATCCTTGACCGGTCGCCGTCTATGAAGACCGGGGTGGGTTCACGTCCTGAACTCCGAGGTAATGGGCCAGCGCGAGCTCGACCTCTGCAAGTTGATCCCGGATGAGGTAGTCGACGGGGTCACCGACGACGTAGTCCACGTCGATCGAGCGGATTTGGTCGACCAGCATTCGCGTCGATCGACCAGCGACTTCGAGCTCGGGACGATGGACAGATAGGCCAGCCGAGGTGGACGTAGGAACCACGGTGACGACGGACAACGGCGAGTCCGACGGGGACAGGACCAGACCCAATCGCTTGCCGCCCTGCTCGTGGCTCCGAGGGCGACCCAAGTCGACCCTGTAGACGGCCCCGCGGATCACCAGGCCTCTGGCTCCGTGTTGATGTCCTCGCCCTTTAGCGCTTCAGCGTCTGCGCGGAACTGGGCCAACCAGCGTTGGTGATCCAGCAGCCGTAGCGCGCGGCGCAGCGTGTCCGAGGTACTCTCGCCGGGCTGCCCCGCCTCGCGCAGGATGCGCTCGTCGTCCGGCGTCGGACGGAAACCGATCGATGTAGACATGGCACTAATCTTACCGCACGTTTGACAAATGTTGAACACAGGGGCCGGCATGAGCCCCTTAGCGGATCCCCTGCGGGACGCGCAGATCTCGGGGAAGGTCCCCACTTACAGATCAGTGCCAACTTAGGAGCCTCGACCGTGTCCGCTGAGCATGACGAGCGGCCGAGCCCACCAAGCAGGTTACTCGTTGAGGCGATTCGTCCAGTAGCCGGGTCGGCGACGCTCGTGCGCATACGCCACAATGACGACTTCGTCATTGTGGACGATGTACTTGATGTCGTATCGAAATCCCGCGACGCTCCTGGTGCGGACGGCCGGTTTCCGACGCTCACCTCTGTGCAGACCCCAGCTATGTGGAGAATCCAGAATGCTATTGATTGCGGCCTCGACAGCGTCAGCGAACTTGTCGCCCCAGCCCTCGCGTTCGTCCTCGAGGAAAAGCACAGCCTCACGGAGCTCGGCGTGGGCTGCTTCATGCTCACGCCATCGATACGTCACTTACGACGCGCAGCGAGCTCAGCGCGGATTTGAGTCAAGCCATCGCGTCCATCTACGAGTCTGGCCTGTCCACTGACGACCTCCGCGACACGTCGGTCAATCACGTCATCCCACGCACCATCGATATCGGCCTGTTCGCTGTCGGTGTCCTGATCAACGCTTAAGCGGAGCATCCGAGCGGCCTCCAGCCGTTCGTCAGGCGTCAGCTCGTAACCCGCCTCAACGTACTCCGCAAACCTCTGTGCCATATCAATAGTCTACGCCAGCTCGCCGACATCGACACGGCCGAGTACGCCGACGGCTGCGTGGTCACCACGCCCACCCGCACGTTGGAGTTCGGCTACCCGCTCTGGACCCGGTCAGTCGGCGTGCACCTCAAGCCGTGGGGGTCGGCGCCGTTCCTGCCGATGCCCGCGGCCGAGCTGTGTGACCGGCCGGTGATGTTGGAGCAGGTGTGGGGCCGGCACGCCGTCGCTGAGCTGCGAGACCGGCTGGCCACGGCGGACGGACCGCATGAGATGCTGACGCTGCTCGAGGATGAGCTGCTGCGACGGCTGCGCGAGACCGCCGGCCTGGGGCTCGTC
>NZ_AUMN01000001.1 GCF_000430705.1 Arthrobacter castelli DSM 16402 | reverse complement strand
ACGGAGCGGGCGCAGTTTATTATGCGGTCGTTGTTGCAGCGTGCTGGTGCGCAGTCGGTGGGGGTGCCGATGGTGACGACGACTGATTATGTGAATACGATTCCGGTGGATCAGGAGCCGGTGTTTCCCGGGGATGAGGAGATTGAGCGGCGGTATCGGGCGTGGTTGCGGTGGAATGCTGCGGTGTTGGTCCATCGTGCGCAGCGGCCCGGTATTGGGGTGGGGGGTCATATTTCGACGTATGCCGGTGCGGCGACCCTGTATGAGGTGGGGTTGAATCATTTCTTTCGGGGTAAGGATCATCCCGGTGGTGGTGATCAGGTGTTTTTCCAGGGTCATGCTTCGCCGGGGATGTATGCGCGGGCGTTTTTGGAGGGCCGGCTGTCTCAGGAGGATTTGAACGGGTTCCGGCAGGAGGCCTCGGCCGGTGAGCATGGGATTTCGTCGTATCCGCATCCGCGGTCGATGCCGCATTTTTGGGAGTTTCCCACGGTGTCGATGGGGATCGGGCCGATGAATGCGATTTATCAGGCCCAGTCGAACCGGTATCTGCACAACCGGGGGATGAAGGACACCTCCCAGCAGCAGGTGTGGGCGTTCCTGGGGGATGGGGAGATGGATGAGCCCGAGTCGCGGGGGTTGTTGCAGCTGGCCGCCAATGAGCAGTTGGATAATCTCACGTTCGTGGTCAACTGTAATCTGCAGCGTCTCGATGGGCCGGTCCGTGGTAATGGCAAGATTATGCAGGAGTTGGAGGCCTTCTTCCGCGGGGCCGGCTGGAACGTGATCAAGGTCGTGTGGGGCCGCGAATGGGACGAACTGTTGGCCAAAGACTCCGACGGGGCGCTGGTCGATATTATGAATTCGACCCCGGATGGGGATTATCAGACGTATAAGGCCGAGTCCGGCGGGTTCGTCAAGGAACACTTCTTCGGCAAAACACCGCAGACCAAGGACATGGTCGCGGACATGTCTGATGAGCAGGTGTGGGGTCTGAAGCGCGGCGGCCATGACTACCGCAAGATCTATGCCGCGTACAAGGCCGCCACCGAGGCCACCGGGCAGCCGACGGTGATCCTGACCAAGACCGTCAAGGGATACGGGCTGGGCACCAACTTCGAGGGCCGTAACGCGACCCACCAGATGAAGAAACTCACCGTCGATGACCTCAAAGACTTCCGCGACCACCTGCGGATCCCGATCAGCGACGAAGCACTCGAGGCCAACCCCAAGGAACCGCCCTACTACCACCCCGGGGCCGACGCGCCCGAAATCAAATACCTCACCGAACGCCGCCACAAACTCGGCGGCTACGTCCCCGAACGCCGCGAACAGGTCAACGAGATCCACCTTCCGGACGAGAAGGCCTACGAGGCTGCCTGGCGCGGCTCCGGCAAGCAGGAAGCAGCCACCACGATGGCGTTCGTGCGGCTGCTCAAGGACCTGATGCGGGACAAGGAATTCGGCAAACGCATCGTGCCGATTATTCCGGACGAGGCCCGCACCTTCGGGATGGATTCCTTCTTCCCGACGGCGAAAATTTACAACCCGAAGGGGCAGAACTACCTGTCGGTGGACCGGGAGCTGGTGCTGGCCTACAAGGAATCAGAACAGGGCCAAATCCTGCACCTGGGAATCAACGAAGCCGGTTCAATCGCCGCGTTCACGGCCGCCGGAACCTCCTACGCCACCCAGGGCGAGCCGCTGATCCCGATCTACATCTTCTACTCGATGTTCGGATTCCAGCGCACCGGCGACTTCATCTGGGCCGCAGCGGACCAAATGACCCGCGGCTTCCTGATCGGAGCGACCGCCGGCCGGACCACGCTGACCGGTGAAGGGCTGCAGCACGCCGACGGACAGTCTCCCGTGCTGGCCTCCACCAATCCCGCCGTCGTCAGCTACGACCCCGCCTACGGGTACGAGATCGGCCACATCATGCGGGATGGCCTGAACCGGATGTATGGACCGGACTCGGAAGACCGGAACCTGATCTATTACCTCACCGCCTACAACGAACCGATCGTCCAGCCGCCCGCGCCTGAGGAAACCGATGTGGAAGGAATCCTCAAGGGCATTTACCTGCTGAAGCCGGCAGACATCGACGGACCGCGCACCCAGCTGCTGGCCTCCGGCGTCGCCGTGCCCTGGGCCGTCGAAGCCCAACGGCTGCTGGCAGAGGATTGGGGGGTTTCGGCCGACGTCTGGTCGGTCACCTCATGGACCGAATTGCGCCGCGACGGACTGGCCGCCGAGGAAGAAGCCTTCCTCGACCCATCGGCCGCGGCGCGCACTCCCTTCGTGACTCAGCAGATGGCCGGCGCCACGGGTCCCATCGTGGCCGTCACGGATTTCATGAAGGCCGTTCCGGACCAGATCCGCCAGTTCCTGCCCAATGAATTCGCCACTTTGGGCGCCGACGGGTTCGGCTTTGCCGACACCCGCGCCGCCGCCCGCCGCTACTTCAAGATCGACAGCCACTCCATGGTCGTCCGCGCCCTGGAGATGCTCGCCCGCCGTGGCGAAGTCGATTGGCGCGCTCCGGGTGAGGCTATGGACAAGTACCAGCTGCTCGACGTCAACGCGGGCAGTTCGGGAGCCGCCGGCGGAGCCGAGTAGGGAGCAGGAGTAGCCGGGCTTCAGGCGACAGGCTCAGGCGCCCGGCTCTTCCAAACGTTGGTTTCTCGAATGCAGCGGTCTGGCTCCCAGCTGCGTGCCTTCAACGCTGTCGCTATGAGGTGCAGCGCCGCCTGCCCGCACCCATAGCAGCAGCGCACCGGCTGCAGCGACGGAACCCAGCGCCCCGGCCAGGAGGTCAGCCATGGTATCCAGATAGGTCGCTGGCGGATCGTCGGTGTTGATGTCCTTGTAGATCCACTCCATGATTTCCCAAATCAGCGCGACGCTCATCCCCAGCGAGGCCGTCTGCACCGTGACGCGGGTCCGATAGAGCGGCCGGTCGGATTCGAACAGACGGTCGACCAGCCCCCAGGCAGCCACCATCAGGGACAGCATGGCGGCAGCGGAACCGGTTGTGACAAAGTGGGCCACCTTGTCCCACCACATGACATGTTCGTACCAACCGATCGCCCCGGTCAGCGTTGAGACAAGCATCGTCAGGGCGAGAGCCGCGTCGAAAGGCCCCGGCATCCTCATCACACGAGGAATCAGCAAAATCCCGGTCACAGCCAGGAACGCAATGACTTTGTCCGGCCCCCAAAAGACCAGAGCCAATCCGGCGCATAGCAACGTCACAATCCGGCAGATATCTGCGCAGATGACCCAGGCCCCCGGCCACGGAGTCAAAAACGATTGGCTCATGCGTCCACCCTATCGGCACCGACTTTGCTTGCCGGCAATTGTAGGCTTCGCACAAATCGCGATTGGCCCGCCTCAGGACGTAAGCTCGGGGCATGGATGCTTCCCGCCGTACAACGCAGTCGGCACCCAAGTCTCAAACACTGGCACGACTGCGGTCCAATATCGGGTCCTTGTCCACCACCACATTGCGGCAATTGGACGCGTCGCTGCCGTGGTACCGGCATCTCCGCGCCGATGAGCGCTCTGCGCTGGGCCTGATCGCCCAAAAGGGAATATCGTCCTTCGTCAGCTGGTATGAGCATCCGTCGTCACCGGCGTGGGTGCTCAGTGACGTGTTCGGCGCCGCACCGACGGAGCTGACTCGTTCGATTTCCCTGCAGAAGGCGCTCCAGTTGATACGCACCGTCGTCCAGGTTGTCGAGGACCAGGTTCCGGATCTGGCCCCGGAAGCCGACCAGCCTGATCTGCGCGAAGCCGTGCTGCGCTATTCCCGCGAAGTGGCCTTCGCCGCCGCGGATGTCTACGCACGAGCCGCCGAAACGCGCGGCTCCTGGGATACGCGGCTGGAAGCCCTGGTGGTCGACGCCATCCTGCGTGGAGAGAGTTCCGACGCGCTGCGCTCCAGGATCGCCGCTGTCGGATGGACCGCGCAATCGGCCATCACCGTCATCGTGGGCTCCTCCCCTTCCGATCCCAGTCCCTCCTTTGTCAGCGAGCTGAGGCGGGCGACTGCACGCTTCGCCACCGACACCCTGGTGGGTATCCAAGGCGACCGGCTGATTCTGGTGCTGGGCGGGATGAAAGGACACGAATCGGCTTACCAGCGGATCAGTGAACTCTTCGGGCCGGGGCCGGTGGTGCATGGCCCGATCGCCGATTCGCTCGCTGAGGCCAGCGGATCGGCGCAGGCAGCATTCGCCGGGTTGGTGGCGGCCCGCGGCTGGCCCATGGCGCCCCGCCCGGTGGCGGCAGACGACCTGTTGCCGGAGCGCGTGATGTCCGGCGATGACGCCGCAGGCCGGGCCTTGGTGGCCGGCATCTACCGCCCCCTGCTTGCCGCTTCGAACGGGTTGGTTGAAACGTTGTCCAGCTACTTGAGCCTGGGCCATTCGCTCGAAGCCACCGCCCGGGAACTGTTCGTCCACGCCAACACGGTCCGCTACCGGCTGCGCAGGGTCACCGAAGTCACCGGTTGGGATCCACTGCTGCCCCGCGAGGCCTTCGTGCTGCAAACAGCTCTCGTCATGGGCCGGCTGGCCACGGTGGAAGAGGCCCAACACGAACGGCAAAACGGCCGCAGTAAGTAGCGTGAAGTTGTAGACTTCCTACAACGTGTCCGGATCAGCTTCGTCATCCGAAACACGCGCCGTCCCTCTATTGTTTGGAAAGCTTGAATGGTGCTTGCAATTGTCTGTCCCGGCCAGGGCTCCCAAAGTCCTGGTTTCCTCGCCCCGTGGCTCGAGCTGCCCGGCGTCGCCGATCACCTGCAACAGTTGAGCGATATGGCGGGAATCGACCTCGTCCTGCACGGGACAAAGTCGGATGCCGAGACCATCAAGGACACCGCCGTCGCGCAGCCGTTAATCGTCGCCGCGGGACTGGTGGCCGCCAGAGTGCTGCTCGACGGCGAAGCTGTTTCCCACCCGCGGGCGTCCGAAATCGTCTTCGCAGGGCATTCGGTGGGCGAAATCACAGCCTCGGCATTGTCCGGCGCTCTCACTGAGGCCGACGCCATGGCATTCGTACGCCGGCGGGCCAACTCCATGGCTGACGCTGCAGCGCAGACACCAACCGGGATGAGCGCAGTATTGGGCGGAGATCAGCACGAAGTAGCAGCCGCCATCGAATCGGCCGGGCTGACAGCAGCCAACGTCAACGCTGCCGGGCAAACCGTCGCCGCCGGCACACTGGAACAGTTGCAGGCGCTGGCAGACAACCCTCCTGCAAAGGCACGTGTGATGCCGCTGAAGGTTGCCGGCGCTTTCCATACCGAACATATGGCACCCGCACTTGGTGCTTTGGAACAGCTGCGTCCCCAACTGCAGCCGCGCGACCCGGCAGTGACCTTGCTGTCCAACTACGATGGCGGGATGGTCGTTGATGGCCACGCCAACCTGGACAGCTTGGTAGCCCAGGTTTCCCGCCCGGTCCGTTGGGACCTGTGCATGGAGCGGTTCACGACCATGGGCGTCAATGGCCTGATTGAGCTTCCGCCGGCAGGTACACTGGCGGGTCTGGCTAAACGTGGCCTGCCCGGCGCCACCGCTGCCGCGGTGAAGACTCCCGACGACCTCACCGCAGCACGTGACCTGATGACGACCGAAGCCGCAGAGGAAGGCGCGTAAACGATGAAGCAAACACCCCTGCGGGAACACACCAGGATCATGGGGTTCGGCTCGTACCGCCCGAGCGTCACCGTGACCAACGACGACGTCTGCCAGTGGATCGATTCCTCGGACGAATGGATCCGTCAACGCACCGGAATCGTCACCCGCCACCGGGCGCCGGCCGACGTTTCAGTCATTGATATGGCCGAAGGTGCCGCCCGGGACGCCTTGGAATCAGCGGGCATTGAAGGTTCCCAGCTGGGAGCTGTCATCGTCTCGACGGTCACCCACCCGTACCCGACGCCATCGAGCGCATCCCTGCTGGCGGAGAAGCTGGGAGCCGCCCCCGCCCCTGCCTTCGATATCTCGGCGGCCTGTGCAGGATACTGCTACGGGGTCGCCCAAGGCGACGCACTGGTGCACAGCGGCATGGCTGAATACACCCTGGTGGTCGGGGTGGAGAAGCTCTCCGACTACATTGACAACTCCGAACGGAGCATTTCGTTCCTGCTGGGAGACGGCGCCGGCGCCGTCGTCATTGGCCCCTCCGACACGCCCGCCATCGGACCTTCGGTGTGGGGCTCCGAAGGCAGCAAGTGGGAAACCATCAACATGACCGATTCCCAGCTGGTGCTGCGCGACCACGGGCCGGCCGGCAAGGCCGCCGGCAGGAGCGCTGCCGCCAATGGTGGCGACGAGAGCCGCTGGCCAACCCTGTACCAGGACGGGCCAAGCGTGTTCCGCTGGGCCGTGTGGGAGATGGCCAAGGTGGCACAGCAAGCCCTCGACGCCGCTGAGGTGAGGGCCGCCGATCTCGCTGCGTTCGTCCCCCACCAGGCCAATATGCGTATCATCGACGAACTGGCGAAGCAGTTGCAGCTGCCCGATTCCGTAGTCATCGGACGTGACATTGCGGATGCGGGCAATACCTCCGCCGCTTCCATCCCGCTGGCCACACACCGCCTGTTGAACGAAAATCCGGAGCTGTCCGGAGGTTTGTCGCTGCAGATTGGTTTCGGGGCAGGGCTCGTCTATGGTGCCCAGGTGGTGGAACTGCCCTGAGCAGAAGCTGCATCAGTCTTTCCACAGCAGACCCTGGTTTGTGAACAATATCCACGTCAATAACGGCAAAGAAAGAAAAGGAGCCATCCATGGCCAGCAATGAAGAAATCCAGTCCGGACTCGCAGAGATCGTCAACGAAGAGACCGGGCTGGCCCCTGAGGCCGTAGAGGCCGACAAGTCCTTCACCGACGATTTGGACATTGACTCCATCTCCATGATGACCATCGTCGTCAACGCTGAGGAGAAGTTCGGCGTGCGCATCCCCGACGAAGAGGTGAAGAACCTCAAGACCGTCGGTGACGCCGTCAACTACATCTCCAACGCCCAGCAGGGCTAAGGACTGGCTTCGGCCAACGACTGGCTTGATATGTGCCGGGCCGACCGATGCACCCAGATGCCCGGTCGGCCCGACAGCGCAGTTTGTGACTGGCCGGTACCAGCCCCTCCACATAATGTGTGACGGGCGGGTACCGGCCAGTCATTCCATAGAGTTTTGAAACCGCCGGCGAAGCGGCCGGCACACACATCGGCGGAGAGAGTGAATTAATGGCACGCAAAGTAGTCATTACCGGCCTGGGCGCCACGAGTCCCATCGGCGGTGATGTCCCGACAACCTGGAAGAACTCCTTGCAGGGTGTCTCCGGTGCGCGCACCCTGGAAGACGATTGGGTCGAGGAATACAATCTGCCTGTCCACTTCGCCGCACGGGTCAGTACGCCGGCCTCCGAGGTTCTCAGCCGCGTCGAGGCCAAGCGCATGGACCCGTCCACGCAGTTCGCCATCATCTCCGCACGGGAGGCATGGAAGGATTCCGGGCTGGAAGAGAACCTGGACCAGGAACGCTTCGCCGTGTCGTTCGCCACCGGTATCGGAGGCGTATGGACGTTGCTTGATGCCTGGGACACGCTGCGGGAAAAGGGACCGCGGCGGGTGCTTCCGATGACGGTCCCCATGCTGATGCCCAACGGCCCCGCTGCTGCGGTGAGCCTCGACCTGGGTGCGCGTGCGGGCGCGTTCACTCCGGTGTCTGCCTGCGCTTCAGGAACTGAGTCCCTCCATCAAGGGCTGGATCTGATCCGCTCCGGTCGTGCCGACGTCGTCGTATCCGGCGGCGCCGAAGCTGCCATCCACCCCATGCCTTTGGCAGCGTTCAACTCCATGCAGGCGCTCTCCCGCCGCAACGACGACCCGGAGCACGCGTCGCGTCCGTACGACGTTGACCGCGATGGGTTCGTGATGGGTGAAGGCGCCGGCGCACTGGTGCTGGAGGCTGAAGAGCATGCCAAGGCCCGCGGCGCGCGCATTTACGGCGAGCTCGCCGGTACTGCAGTCACCTCCGACTCGTACCACATCACCGCACCGGATCCGGAGGGTCTGGGCGCCACCCGGGCGCTTAAGGCCGCCATGTTCGATGCTCGGGTGCAGCCGAACGACGTCGTTCATGTCAACGCCCACGCCACTGCCACGCCCGTTGGCGACAAGCCAGAGTACACAGCCCTGCGGGAGGCCCTGGGCAAGCACGTTGACAACGTTGGTGTCTCGGCGACCAAGTCGCAGACGGGGCACCTGCTGGGAGCTTCCGGTGCGGTGGAGGCTGTGCTCACGGTTTTGGCGGTCCACGAACGCCAAGCGCCGATGACCATCAACCTCGACAATCAGGATCCCGAGATCCCGCTCGACGTCATCACCTCCGAACGACAACTGCCCGACGGCGACGTGGTGGCACTGAGTAATTCGTTCGGATTTGGTGGCCACAACGCGGTGATTGCAATCCGCAACGCATAAGGGACAACGGCCCAGCAGGCCACCTGCCTCGAACTGGTGCACCTCGCCCTCGCGCGATTCCGGAAGATGTGGTGCCAATGGGATCCGGACTCATCACGTCCGGGTTCAACACAGGCGACACGCGTAAAGGACGGCCGGATCCGCCAGGACCGGCCGTCCTTCTTGCTATGGAGTCATTGCGCGTGCATGTGCATCAGGCATCAACCGACCTGATGAAGCCACCGTACGGGCGCCCCTTCGGCGGCGTGGCGGAACGGTTCGAGCTCTTCGTCCCATGCCTCCCCTAAAGCAAGGGAAAGCTCGTGGTATACAGCTGACGGATCCCCGGCACCATTCTCATAGGCGTAGCGAATGCGGTCCTCGGAGACCATGATGTTGCCGTGCACATCCGTTGTGGCGTGAAATATGCCAAGTTCGGGTGTGTGGGACCAGCGTCCACCATCGACACCCGCGCTTGGCTCTTCAGTCACCTCATACCGCAAATGTGCCCATCCGCGCAGGGCCGACGCGAGTCGTGACCCGGTGCCCTGCTTGCCCGTCCAGGACAGTTCGGCACGGAACATTCCCGGAGAAGCCGGTTGCTCGGTCCACTCAAGATCCGTTCGCTTATCCACGACGGATCCGATGGCCCACTCGACATGCGGACATAACGCAGTCGGGGCCGAGTGCACGAACAAGACACCGCGCGTCGCTGCAACAGACATTCCATCCTCCATAGCTGTAGGTACGTCTTCCCCAACGACCTTCAGCTCTCGATGAAGTTCTGCGCTATCGTGCGGTCCGTTTCAATTCAGCCCACAGTCCTGCTCTCCCATATTCTGCCGTACAAACAGGAATTGCGCCAGTGCAATTAGCACCACTGACAAATTTAGTCGACACGCTCGAGTATAACGCGCTTCGGCAATGTCGACGCCGCATTTAGGCCGCGCATTGTTGCCACTGCTGTCACGGGTTAGCGTATTGCCATGGCCGGATACATGAAACACCGCCCGAATGCCCCCTCAGGCTTCTTTCCCTATGAGGCCGCATCTCTGCAATGGCTGGACGCGGCGCCAGGGGGCGCAGCCTGCGCGCAGGTAATCGCGGTGGACGAATCATCCTTGGAATTGGAGCGATTGACTGCCGCCAGACCCACTCGGCAAGCGGCCAAACTATTCGGCCGACAGCTTGCGCACACCCATGATGCAGGTGCCACGGCATTCGGAGCCGCACCGGAACATTGGACGGGCGATGGCTACTTCGGCCCACTGTCAGAGCCACTTCCGGTATCACTGGAGCACTACGACCACTGGGGTGACTTTATGTCCAACTCCCGCCTCCGGCCAATGATTGATACAGCGGTGCACAGGGCTGACATGGATGCCCGGGAACGCAGGGTGCTGGAATCAGTGGCCGACCGTCTTGCGGGCGGCGATTTCGACGACGGCGACGGCCCGGCACGAATCCATGGCGATTTATGGTCCGGCAACGTTATGTGGACGGAGTCAGGGGTGGTCTTGATCGATCCGGCGGCACACGGTGGACACCGTGAGTCCGACTTGGCGATGATGGCGCTGTTTGGTCTGCCCCACCTCGAAACCGTCGTCGACGCCTATCAGGAGGTCCATCCGCTGGTGGACGGTTGGGAGGATCGGGTGGAACTTCATCAACTGTTTCCGCTACTGGTACACGCCATCCTCTTCGGCGGTGGCTATATGCAGCAGACCGTCGCGGCAGCATCCCGGTACGCCTGAATCGCGTCGCGAAACGACGGAGTAGCGTACCCGGGATGCGTGACTGTTGAAAGGTGCAAGCGCTCCTCTTCACCAGACAAGAGGCGATTGTCCGGGCTGCCTTCACCGGCTGGAGTGCCGTACCAGCTGAACCATCTGACCTCGCGTCGTGTTTATCCGGTGTCGGCGAGTTCGATTTTGGTTTGCCGGTGGTTCGGCCGGTGGGGTGTGCGGTTGAAGTAGTGGTTGCGGATTGGTCGTCGGTCGGGGTCGACGTATGCCGGTGGGGTGAACCAGGGAACCCCGTGGTGGACGGTGATGGCCCATTTTTCCTTGTGGATGAGGTGGTGATGGAAACTGCACAGCAGGCACCCGTTATCAGTCGAGGTCTCTCCGTCGTCGGAGGCGTATTGAATGTGATGAGCCTCGGTCCAGGGTGCGGGCATGGTGCAGCCCGGAAAGGCGCATCCGCCATCTCGGGCGACGAGGCCCCGGCGCAGGTTCGGCGGGAAGATCCGTCGGCCGGTGCCCAGGTCGAGGATTTGGCCGTTGCCGGCCAGCACGGCCGGGATGATCTCGGCGTCGCAGGCCAACTGGCGGATATTCGCGGCGTGGACCGGCCCGGAAAACACGTACGACCCGGTCCCGCCGGTGGCCCCGGCGCCGGCATCCGGACCGTAGCGTCCGGTGCTGAAGACTGTGCCCGTCCCCGCCCCGTCACCGCAGGTACCGCCTTTTGCTTCGGTAAGTTGGGTGAGGAGTTCCTGGTAGTCGATCACGGCCATGATTTGGGGCCGGTGCCCGCCGGTGTCGGGCAGCCCTCCGGTGGCCAGGGCGGCGTCGCAGGCGGCGACCAGCCCGTCGAGGCGCTTCTGCGCTATTGCCCGCCGATCAACCGCCGCCACCGGCACCGGGCCACCATCTCCGGCATCCGAGCCAGTGCCATCGCCGGCGCCAGTGTCGCCGGTGGGGGCCGAACCGGTCGAGGCACCGGTACCGTCTGAGTTGTTGCTACCGGCACCATCTGTGCTCTCCACGCCGCTGGTGCTTTCCGTGGCGCTGCTGCTACTGGCGCTGGTGGTTCCCGCGCCGTTTCCGGGACGGATGCCGCTGTCGCTGTTTCCGCCCTCACCGCTGGCGGCCCTGTTGCCGGTGTCGGTGTTGGGTCCGCAGCCGCGGGCTCTGGGGTTGGCGGCGGCATTCATGGTGGTGATCAGATGTTCGTATTGGTCGTCGGTGGCCAGGATCTCCATCCGGTGCAACCCGGACCGCTTACCGCGCAGGAACACTCCCTGCCGGTGGCGTAGTTCGGCCTCGCAGGGTTCGGGCCCGTCCTGATCAATATGGTTCAACCACCTCGCGGCGGCCACGGCCACGAACTGCGGATCCCGCTCGACAGCCACCCGGGCCAGTGATTCCTCCATTGCCTCCAGTGTTTCGGGCCAGCCCCGGTAGCCTTGGCCTTACCCAGCGCAGTCTGGGCGGCCACCGCGGCGGCGGCCGGGACCCGCCCGTGGGCCATCGCCACCGCCAACTGCTCATGAGCCGGCGGCACCGGCTGACCCGCCAACCCCGCCGCCGGCAACAACCCGGCCGCCAACTTCAGCCGCCTGGCCGCCTCGGGACGGTTCACCCGCACCACGTCACGCAAATAATCGGCAGTATTGCGGTACTCGCCCTGCCGCTTGCCTTCCGGCGTCACCCAACAATCAGCCGTACCCGATGTTTCGGCCTCATCGCGGACCTGCTCCAACCGGCCCGCGGCCACCACCTGCAAATGCTCCACCGTCCGCGAGAGCTCCTCAACCGAGGCCGCGAACCGCGCCGCAGCCTCCGCCGTGACCACACCCGACTGCCCCGACACCGCCCGACGGGAAAAGTTCTGCAGCGCGGCAGTGACCTCAACAACCAGACCAGACTCAGACCCAACCGGTGCCCGAACCCGGCCGGCAGCAGCATCCGCCGCCGGGGACCCCGACGACGAAACCACTGCTGCAACTGACCTGTTCTCCATACCACCAACACTAGAACCGACCACCGACAAAATAGGAACAGATGCCTGATTAGAGATAACAGACAGATAACGTATTGGCGATTCCCATCCCCGTGTCGACCGATGGCTACGAGCTGATGCAATCGCAGGGCAATACCTCGCGTAGCTACGGATTAAGCTCGTGGATGGGCCTGCTGGTAACTCTGCCGCAATCTCTCAACCGACACATGCGTATAGATCTGCGTGGTGGCGAGACTATTGTGGCCGAGGATCTCCTGAACTGCTCTCAAATCCGCGCCACCGTCGAGCAGATGCGTTGCGGTACTGTGCCGCAAGGCATGAGGGCTCGTTGCTGCCGTATCGCCAAGCGCGCTCAGGTGCCGTTCCACGACATCCCGCGCTTGCCGTTGATCGATTCTCCGCCCCCGCTTTCCCAGGAATATCGCCGCACCGCTATTGCTGGTGCTAAGCGCAGGGCGCCCTCTCCGGAGCCAATCATCCATCGCCACCGCTGCCGGAACGCCGAATGGAACCGTCCGCTCTTTGTCTCCCTTACCCAGCACCCTCACGGTGCGGCGTTCAGGATCCACATCGTCGATGTCCAAGCCCGCCATTTCCCCGACCCGGAGCCCCGTAGCATACAACAATTCGACAAGCGCACGATTCCGGACCGCAAGTGGCTCTCCGCTTTCCGCGGCATCCGCCAAGGACCCAAACATGCGTGACATTTGCTGTTGGTGAAGAACGTGCGGCAACGGGCTGTTCTTTTTCGGCGCCTTCAAACGTATGGAGGGGTCGACCTCAATGAGACCCTCCCTCAGAGCCCAGGACATAAAGGTCCGGACTGTGGCCGCCCGGCGCGCGAGGGTGGATCGGGCAAGTCCAGAACTGCTGAGTTCGCCCAGCCAGCTACGCAGCACGGACAGGTCGATATCCGGGAGCCTTGCCACTCCCCCGACGGCCGCATAGCCGAAAAGACTATGCAGGTCCGTGGCATAGGCCCTGGCAGTGTGTTTGGACCGACCGCGTTCAGCAGTTATATACCTGCCGAATTCATCGACGGCTTGCTGGAAGGGGTGCTCGGCCGCCGCTGCACCGTGACTGCCGGCGTCGCCGGTGCCTGCGGCCATGCCCCGGCCGTACCCCGTGGCACCCATATCCGCACCTCCCGTAAATGCCCTTGGCTTCATCATATGTGCCATGTCGGCGCTGGTGTTGAAGCCGGCCTCCGGCATGCCGGTATTCGTTCATCCGGCGCGCTTGATCCGTCGCCATGCTCCGCCGGCTGACTCAGCCAAGCCTGCCAACTGCAATCGCCCCAAGCCCGCCAGTACGGCGTCATGGCCCAACCCGGCCACAGAGGCGAGCTTTTCGGACTGTGCTGCTGCTCTGACGGGCAATGCGTCCAGCAGCAAGAGATCCTCCAAGTTCAGCCCATCGTGGTCGGCAGTCTTGCCTTTTGGCTCCGAGGGCAATTGCTGTCCCATCGATCCAGCCAACTCCGCGATTTCGCCGGCGTCTGTCACGCAGATGGCGGATCCCTCCCGAAGCAAACGATGACAACCTGCTGAATTAGCCGAATGAACTGAGCCGGGAACGGCGGCGACTTGCCGGCTTAAATCAGCGGCATGGTGTGCTGTATTCAGCGCACCTGAACGCCAGCGTGCTTCCACGACCACCGTGACCGAGCACAAGGCCGCGATCAGTCTGTTCCGCTGCAAGAACCGCCACCGCGTTGGCGAGGATCCTGGAGGGACTTCCGCCAGCAACATACCTTGATGGCTGATGGCCCGCAGCAGATCCTCGTTTCCGGACGGGTAATACCGATCGAGCCCGCAGGCGGAGACCGCGATGGTTGGCAGCTCGTCCGACCTGCCCGCGACGGTGAGGGCGGCCCGATGGGCCTGCGAATCGATTCCGTAGGCTCCCCCTGAGACGACGCTCATACCGCGGTGAGCCAGTCCTGCTGCTAAGTCCCCGGTGACGCTGTTGCCGTAGTTCGTGCTGTCACGGGACCCAACCAACGCAACGCTCCGTTCCTCAGCGGGAACCGTAAGCCCGCCCCCGCCGCGGGCCCACAGGCAGATCGGTTGACGGAGCCCGAGATCAAGCAGTGCATCCGGCCACTCGTCGTCTTCGGGTATCAGGAAGCGCCCGCCGAGCCGCTCAATGGTTGAAATGTCCCGTGCAGGGGCGAGGTCGGCTGCCCGCGGTGACCAACGCTTGAGCGCCTCCGGCAGCGAAGCACGGACCGGACTGGCCCCCTCCATATTCAGGATTTCGGCAATATCCTGTTTGGTTTTGGTGCTTGGTTTGATCGCACCAGTCGCTATGCGGAGTGCATCAACAGCGCCGGCACTTTCAATCAGCGCCATACCAACCAGGTCAGTTGGTTCCATCAGCCGTGACAATGCGGCCCGTGCTGTTCGTAGAGTCCAATCGGTCATCATGAGCCTTTCGTCTATGCCGCATTCACGTTTTGGCGGAAGGCCAAGGCACGTCCGACGTCGTCGCGGTCCGGGCGTTTGCCATCCTGCAGATCCGACAATGTCCACGCCAGGCGCAATACACGGTCGTATCCGCGCGCTGTCAGTGTGCCCCGTTCCAGGGCCAGATCCAGATCCTTGGTCGCGCTCCGGTCAAGCGTCAGCTCATTGCGCAAAACGCGACCGGATACTTCCGCGTTAGTGGTGCATCCAAAGCCGGCCAGTCTTTGCTGCTGGCGGTTGCGCGCGCGCTGGACCCTGGCAGCGACGGCGTGGGTGCTTTCGGAACGATGCCCACTGGAGAACTCCGCGAGACTCACACGCGGCACGGACAATTGAATATCCACCCGGTCCAATAGCGGACCCGAGATGCGGGAAAAGTACTGTCTGCGCTTGAGCGGCGTGCACGTGCAGTCGATGCCCTTACCCGATGCCTGCCCGCATGGACACGGGTTGGCGGCAAGCACCAGCTGGAACCGTGCCGGATATGCTGCTGTTCCTGCCGCCCGTTGAATCACGAGCCGTCCGTTCTCCAGTGGCTGCCGAAGGGCGTCGAGCACTCCCCTTTGATATTCCGGCGCCTCGTCCAGGAAGAGTACCCCACGGTGGGCCCTCGAAGCCGCGCCGGGTCGTGGTATCCCGCTACCGCCACCAATAATCGACACGGCCGAAGCGGTGTGATGCGGGCTCTCGAACGGCGGCCGGCGGACCAGGCTTGACCGTTGTGCGGCAGTTCCTCCCAGTGAATGAACCGCTGTCACTTCCATGGCGGCCGAATCGTCCAGACTCGGAAGCAGACCTGGAAGCCTTTCGGCCAGCATAGTTTTGCCTGCACCCGGCGGACCGGTGAGCAGCAAATGGTGGGCGCCGGCCGCAGCCACCTCCAACGCGAGGCGGGCATCAGGCTGTCCGGCCACATCTGCCATGTCCGGCGCTTCAGCCGGATTCTCCTGGTCGGCTCCTTCTGCAGGTAGTTGCGCTGTTGTGGCCGCAGAATCGGATTCTGCCGGAAGTACGAGAGTCGATGGGTCGGCGCCCAACGCAAGCGCAACTTCCGATAACGTGCGGTAGCTGTTCACGTGCGCACCAGGGACCAAACGTGCTTCATCGGCATTGGCAGCGGCAACCACCACCTCTCGATGGCCTGCCTGCACGGCAGCCATCACGGCCGGCAATACGCCCCGGACTGGCCGCAAACGCCCATCCAGTCCGAGTTCTGCAATGAACACCGTGCCGCCGGGACTGCGAATATCTCCGGCGGCCCGCAATGCTGCCGTCACGATGGCCAGATCGAAGCTGGACCCGCGTTTTGGCAGTGTCGCCGGAATCAGATTAACCGTGATCTTCCGCCGGCTGAGCGGAATGCCGGAGTTTTGGGCAGCCGAACGAATCCGGTCCTTGGCCTCATGAAGCGAGGCGTCCGGAAGGCCAAGAAGCACAAAAGCCGGAAGCGTTTGGCCGATATCAGCCTCAACCTCAATCACGTGTCCGGTCAGTCCGACCAGAGCGACCCCGTAGGTTCTTCCCAGCGGCATTATCCAACCGCCTTCAAATATTCAACTGTTGCCGAAGCATCCGCCGCTTCGATCACCGCAACGGCATCAATGCGGTGATTCCGGATACGCAGATGATGAAACCTCCGCCAGGCAGCCGACAACCGCTGGAGCCGTTGCAACTTGGGCTCATTAATCGCTTCGAACGGGTGGCCGTAGTCCAACGAGCTACGTGTTTTGACCTCCACCACGACCAGCACATCCCCATCGAGGGCAACGATGTCGATTTCCCCGTCGCTGCAGCGCCAATTACGGTCGATGACTCGCAGACCGGACTCTTCCAAATAGCGTGCGGCCGTTGCTTCCCCGCGCTGACCCACTTCGTCTTTCGCTTTCATTGATAACCTCCGCTACCAGCTTTGGTGGCAGCGAAGGAGACCGAAAGTGCCCGACCGGGCTATGTGGACGCAGGCGGGTGGCCGCCAGCCTGTGGAGGACGGGTAAAGCCGGGAATGATTAGAGCGAGGCGCCCGGATCCTTCGGAACTTCGAGCTCGTCATTCTTCACGAGCTCTTCCACATTGACGTCCTTGAAGGTGATCACACGGACGTGTTTGACGAACCGGGTCGACCGGTACACGTCCCACACCCAGGCATCCTGCAGATTCAGGTCGAAATAGACCTCGCCGTCGGCGGATCGGGCCTGCACATCCACTGTGTTGGCCAGATAGAAGCGACGCTCCGTCTCAACCACGTACGAGAACAGTCCAATGACGTCCCGGTATTCACGGTAGAGCTGCAGCTCCATATCGGTTTCGTAGTTTTCCAGATCCTCGGCGCTCAAAGCTCAACCGCCATCTCATCGCTGGTCTCTTCGACCTGTGGTGCCATCAGGTTCCAACTACGGCGGTGCACCATGGCGGGGCCGTATTCGTTGAGGGCCTTGCGATGGGCCGGAGTGGCGTAGCCCTTGTTCATCTCCCATCCATACTGGGGATATGCCGTCGCGAGTTCAGCCATGTGCGCGTCCCGCTCCACCTTGGCCAACACACTCGCCGCCGCGACACTGAGGCATTGCATATCGGCCTTGATCTTCGTGTAGACGGGGGCTGTGCATTCGGCCCCGGGGAGGACGTCGCCGACGTCGGCCGCATCACTAAGGTCGCCGACGGCGCCCACGTCACCACGGAAGCCTCCGTCATCCGCGTCAGTCATGCCGCCGGCCACGCCATCCGGATCCGCCAACGACTCGAACAAGGCGGCTTGATCCTTAGCCGAGAGCCAATCGTGATTGCCATCGAGCACCACCGCATCCGGCCGCGCGTGCAACTGCAGTGCCGCCCACGCCCGGTTGCCGGCACGCCGCAACGCCACCATCAGGCCGACGTCGTCAATCTCTTGCGGACCCGCATGTCCGACGCCGTAGGAGACGGCCCAGCGCCGGATCCTGGGCACCAGTGCTTCGCGGTCGGCCACAGTGAGCAGTTTGCTGTCCCGCACGCCCTTCAGGGCACGCACGGCCGTCACATCGACCACCACCATGCCAACGCTGACCGGTCCGGCAAGCGAGCCACGTCCAACTTCGTCACAACCGGCGACCAGCCGGTGTCCCGACGACTTAAGTGAACGCTCATAACGAAGGGTTGGACTCTTGCTCATGGCGATCCCGTCGGCAGCGCCCCGGATTGCGGATTGTCCGGAACATCCTCGAACACGTCGGGATAGCTGCCCAGAATGTCGAAGTGGCTCAGGGGCCAGGCAACCACTACGGCTTCACCCAGGACCGAGTCCAGATCGACGAAGCCGGTGCCCTCAGCACGCTGATGCTCCCGGGAATCGGCTGAGGCATTGCGGTGATCACCCATCACCCAGATTTTACCCTCGGGCACCATCACGTTAAAGGGCATTTCGGACGGCGTCGCGCCAGGATATAAATAGGGCTCTTCGATGGGCTCGCCGTTAACTGAGATCCGCCCCTGCGCGTCACAACAAACGACATGGTCCCCGCCGATCCCAATGACTCGTTTGACCAAGTGCTGCTCCGAATTGTCAGGCAGCAGTCCCACGAACGTCAGGAACTCGTTTAGCCAGTTGGTCCCGCCCTCCGCCTGCGCAGGAGTTTCCGGGAGCCATCCCATGTTGTCCTTGAACACCACGATGTCGCCGCGTTCAATCTTCCCGGTCTCTTGTGCCAACAGATTAACGAAGATCCGGTCATCGATCCGGAGCGTGTCCTCCATGGACCCGGAAGGGATGAAGAATGCCCGGAACAGGAATGTCTTAATCAGAAACGACAGCACAAGCGCAATCGCGATGATCACCACGATTTCGCGCAGCCAGCCCCAATTGCCGCCTTTCTTCCGTCCGGCGTCGGCCCGGCGCGCCGAACGACTGCCCGGGCCGTCCGAATGCGTCTCGTCAGCGGGAGTTTTGCCTGGATCGGCGCCGTCATCGGCATGATTGGCGGTACTGTCCGGCATTACGCACCCTTCGTAGTTAATGCTGTCGCCCCGACGGTGGGAGCCTCTTCAACGGGACCGATTCGGTCCCATGGCCAAATGATAGTCGCGGGACGGCCAATCACCCGGTCAATCGGGATATACCCGCCGCCCGGGGCACCCATCAGCGACCGGGAATCGACCGATACCGAGCGGTGGTCCCCCATCAACCACAATTTACCGTGCGGGACCCTCACGTCGAATTCCAGCTCACTGGGTGCATCCTGAGGATACAGGTATTCCTCCTGCAGCGGCGTTCCATTGACCATCAGCCGCCCTTCGTCGTCGCAACACGTGACCCTATCGCCGGGCAGGCCAATGACCCTTTTGACGTAGGTGGTGTCGCTGCCGAGCACTCCGAGCCATTCGCCAACGGTCCGCAACGCCTGCACGGGCAAGGGAGCATCGCTGTGCAATGGCGCAAACGAACCCCTGCCGTCGAAAACCACCAGGTCCCCGCGCTCGATCGCTTCGTCGTCGTAGGCCCGGTGATTGACCAGCACCCGGTCGCCTTCCTGCAACGTGGGAGCCATGGATCCGGAAGGGATGAAATAGATCTCTACAAAGAGAGCCCGCACGACGGCGGCAATCAGCACTCCGGCAATGAGGGCCGGGACAACAAAACGCCAGCCCAGCTTCCGGGACCGGCGTTTTGTGGACTTCCCGGAGCTGTTTCCGTATCCGTTCAGCCTGGGATGCACTCGTGATGGACGAGTGCTTAGCGCTTCTCGGGGATCCTGGCGGCCTTGCCCTTGCGATGGCGCATGTAGTAGAGCTTCGCACGGCGGACATCGCCACGCGCGGCGACCTCGATCTTGTCGATGATCGGCGAATGGACCGGGAAGGTACGCTCGACGCCGGTTCCGAAGGACACCTTGCGCACGGTGAAGGTCTCACGCACGCCGTGGCCCTGGCGGCCCACCACATAGCCCTGGAAGACCTGCACACGGGAACGGTTACCTTCAATAATGTTCACGTGAACCTTGAGGGTGTCGCCGGCGCGGAACTCGGGAATATCGTCACGCAGCGAGGCTGCGTCTACACTGTCGAGAATGTGCATTTAGTCGCTCCTGGTGAACGCCACAGGTCGCCCACGTTGGTCACGGCAACGAAGCCCGCTCGCGGCGGAAAACCTTGCCGGAAAACTGAGATCTACCGTCCGGCGGATAGGCCGCCGGGTCCGGTGTGTTTGCCTGTCGGCTGCACTCCCCCTGTGGCAGGGGCGAACCCAGGAAACACGAAGCTTAATTCTGCCACATAGCGCGCCGATGCCGAAATCCGGACAAACCCGGCTGGCCAGGCGCCTGACGGGTCAGTCCCCGGAGGCCCGGACCACACGCCCGGACTGCACCTCGAAGCCCAGCTGCAACAGAGCGTCGACGTCGACGCCGGTGAGAGCATCCGGATCCAGCCGGGCAATCAGGTCCGGTCGCCGCGCCGCGGTGCGGATGAGCTGCTGCTCGCGACGGTACCGGGCAATTCCGGCATGGTTACCACTGAGCAACGCCTCCGGCACGTCACGCCCCCGCCAGTTAGAGGGTTTGGTGTACACGGGGTATTCCAGCAGGCCGTCGGCGTGCGACTCTTCAACCAGCGAATCGGGATTGCCGACGACGCCGGGCAGCAGCCGGCCAACCGCTTCGACGATGGCCAGTACTGCAACTTCTCCCCCGTTGAGCACGTAATCGCCGAGGCTGACGGGCCTCAGATCGAACTGTCCCGACGCCCAGTCGAGCAGCCGGTCGTCAATGCCTTCATACCTCCCGCACGCGAAGACCAGGTGCTCCCGCGAGGCGAGTTCATGGGCCATACGCTGGTCGAATACTTCCCCTGCCGGGGACGGGACGATCAACGTCGGAGGCCGGTTGGACTGCACAGGTGAGGAGCCGTCTGCCGCCGCGTTATCGGCCGGCGGGTGCCCGTTGGATGGTCCGACGGCGTCCAGCACCGATTCGAGCGCCTGCGCCCACGGCTCGGGCTTCATGACCATACCGGCACCGCCGCCATAGGGAGTGTCGTCAACCGTGCGGTGGCGGTCCGTGGTGAACGTACGCAGGTCATGCACCCGCAGATCGAGCAGCCCCTCCTGCCGCGCTTTGCCGATCAGCGACAACTCAAGCGGGGCCAGATACTCCGGAAAGATACTGATGGCATCGATACGCACTAGCTGCCGTGCCCTCCGCCCTCGGCCGGACGGTTGACATCAAAAAGGCCTTCGGGCGGATCAACGAGGATGAACCCGTCGTCGATGTTGACCTCCGGGACCAGCTGGGCCACAAAGGGCACCAGCACCTCTTCGCCGTCGGAAGTTTCGATGACCAACAGATCCTGAGCGGGAAGCACCCGCAAGGCCGTGACGACTCCGACGTCGTCATATCCTTCACCGGTGGCCGCACGCACCCTCAGGCCGACCAACTCGTGCTCGTACCAGGTGTCCTCATCGTCATCGTCGGCGGCTTCGGCATCGAGCAACAGCTTCGCACCGCGCAGTTGTTCGGCGGCATTGCGGTCTGTGATTTCCGCAAAGCCGAGCAGCAGGATCTCCTTGTTCCAGCGCGCCTTTGAAACAGTCAGCGGCCCAAGCCCGGCCGGCTCGACGTCGAATCTGGCACCTGCAACAAACCGGCTTTCCGGTTCATCAGTCATCAGCTGGATGGTTACTTCACCACGAATTCCGTGCGGTTTGCCGATTCGTGCCACCTGTACCTGCATCGGCCCTCCTGTCCCGTTGTGCCTTGAATCCGGCGTTGTACGCGCCTTGAAACAGCTTCGGCCCCGCACACCATCATCTGGTGCCGGGGCCGAAAGCCACGAATATCGTCCGGTGTGAATCAGCGGCGGCGGTCTGTGTCGACGACGTCCACACGTACCGGATCGCCGTCAGCCAGTGCGCCAATCACCGTGCGCAACGACCGGGCGGTCCGCCCTTGCCGGCCGATCACGCGCCCGAGGTCATCCTGATGGACGCGGACCTCGAGGGTGTCGCCGCGGCGGTTGGTTTTCATCGACACATCGACATCATCGGGACTATCAACAATGCCACGGACCAGGTGTTCGAGCGCATCTGCCAGCAAAACTACTCGGCCTTCTCAGCTTCTGCGGCCGGAGCCTCTTTGGCAGCGTCCTTCTCAGCAGCGGAGCTGTCCTTCGGGGCCTCTTCCGAAGCCTTTTCCGAGTCGCCACCCTTCTTCTTCGGGGTAATGGCCTCGGTAACGACCGACTTCCCCTCCGGGGCGACAAACGCTTCCTTCTCCTTGGGCTGCTTCAGCGTTCCTTCGGAGCCCGGCAGACCCTTGAACTTCTGCCAGTCACCGGTAGCCTTCAGGATAGCCTGAACCTGCTCGGTCGGCTGCGCACCTACGCCGAGCCAGTACTGGACACGCTCGGACTTCACCTCCATAAACGAAGGCTCCTGCATCGGCTGGTATTTGCCGACCTCTTCGAGGGCATAGCCATCCCGCTTGGCCTTGCTGTTCATGACGACAATGCGGTATTGCGGGTTGAACTTCTTGCCGAAGCGCTTTAAACGAATCTTTACGGCCACTTGTGTGGTCACTCCTTGGTAAAATCTTCAGGCGAACCCGGTTCCTGCACCCGTGGGGCGGGGCCATTAATGGGGGTTCTGAGGACACAATGCGCACGCGGTGAGAGGGGCCACGCCGATCGAGTACGGGTTCCATTGTGCCAGACAACCGCGGCCTTCCGCGAGTTGACCGGTTCGGCCGCGGCTCCCACAGTTTGACCGGGCATGACGGCCGACGCGCCCGGCAGGCCCCGGCAGACCCGGCCGGCGCGCCCGGCAGGCCCCGGCAGACCCGGCCGGCGCGCCCGGCAGGCCCCGGCGGACCCGGCAGGGGCGCCCGGCACACCCCACTGGCGGAGGTTCAGGCCGCGGCCACCCGCAGGGTGTTGCGCCAGGGATCCTCGAAGCGCAATTCCTCGCTATCGTGATTGGCCGTGATCCCCCGGTGGGCCAGCCGCTCGCCCAATGCGCCGACGTCGTCGGTGTCCGGGACAGTGATCAGCACCTCGCCCAGCCCCAGCGTGTTCTTCCGCGGCCCCGCACCGGCGCTGTTCCAGACGTTCATGGCCATGTGGTGGTGGTATTTGCCGGCTGAGACGAACAGTGCCTGCCCGTGCCATCCCGCGGTTTTCTCGAATCCGAGCGTATCGATGTAGAAGTCCTGGGCGGTCTCGACGTCGCCGACCTGCAGATGGACGTGTCCCACGCCGGCACCCGCCTGCCGCCTGCCGGTCACCGAAGCTTCGGTCAGGTGGGAATTGAGGTACTCCTGCGGGCCCAGGTAGTTCGAAGCCATTGCGACCGTGCCGTTCTCCCACCTCCAGGTGTCACGCGGGCGGTCGTAGTAGAGTTCGATCCCATTGCCTTCGGGGTCGGTAAAGTAAAACGCTTCGCTGACCAGGTGATCGGCGCTGCCCACGAATCCGCGCGGGTCGTACTGGACGGCGCTGGCCACTGTAGCCGCCAGCGATGCCTGATCCTCGAATAGCAGCGCAGTGTGGAACAGGCCGGCATCCCCTCGGGAGGCCACCGGCAAGCCTGCAGCCGGCGCGAGATGAATCAGCGGAGTACTTCCCCGGCCCAGGTAGAGGCCGCCGTCGGCTTCGGCGACGACGTCGAGACCGAGCGCCTGTTGGTAGTAGGTCGACATCTTGTTCATGTCGCCGACCTTGAGCATCACAGTACCCATCGAGAGGTTCGCGGGAAGAAGGTCCTGGTGCCTTGCTTGAAGGTTCATGCAATTAATACTACTTGAAGCTTCACCTTTATTCCAGCCCGGCGCCGGGGCTGTCGCCGAGGCAGGGGTTTCCGCCGAATTAGGGGGCCGTCGCCGAGGTAGGGGGTTTCCGTCGAGGTAGCCCGTTGCAACCCGCTACCTCGGCGCTAACGCACTACGTCGAGGGTGAACACCCATCGCCACGGCGGGGCACGCACGACGTCAGGGATGAACACCCATCGCCACGGCCGGGGCACGCACTACGTCGAGGGTGAACACCCATCGCCACGGCGGGGCACACACTGTGTCCTGCCCTTACTCTTCGAGGCGCATTACTCTTCGATGCGCATCGCCTTCCGCAGGCTGAGCGCCCCGCCGGACTGCAGCACCGCACGCTGGTAGATCTTCTCCCCCAGCCGGATCAGCACGACGGCGGCGAGCAGCGCCACCACGATGGACAGCAGTGGTTCCCACAAGGCGACATTGCCCTCCAGCAGTCGAACGGGCATGGCCACCGACGACACCACCGGAACGTAGGACGCGACGGTCAACCACGTGCCCTCAGCGAAAATCCCGGCGAACAAGGCGGCGAAGATCACTGCCATGACCGGCGTGGTGCTCGACTGCAGGTCCTCCTGGCGGCTGGCCAACGATCCGACCACGGCAAAACCCGCGGCGAGGATCAGGAATCCAATCAGGAAGTAGACAAAGAACCACCCCGACGCGGCGATAATGCTGCCCACCATGGTGGTGTCTCCTAGCAGGTTCACCATCACCAACGCCGCCCCGCCATACAAGGCGAGTTGCGCCATCGCCAGGATCGTATTGCCGATGACCTTCCCGTAGAGCAGCTGCCGGATCGGAATGGCCGTGGCGAGGATTTCCACCACCCTGTTCTGTTTCTCCTCCAACACGGACTGGGCGATCGCCATGCCGAAGATGATCGCTGACATATAGAACAGGAAGCTGAAGACGAAGGACACGATGCCATGCAGCGCCTCGTCGTCCATACTTCCCTGCAGGACTTCCTCGTCCAGTTCGCTGCCGGCCGTCAGGTCCTCGGCAGTTGTCCCGGCGGCCTGGGCGTTCATCTGCAGGACATAGTCGGACAACGACTGCCCCACGGCTGTGCTGAGCCCGTCGTCGACGGAGTCCTTGCCGACCAGAGTCCAGCCGTCCTCGGAATTCAGCAGTGCCACATCGGCTTGCTCGGCGTCCACCGCTGATCGCGCAGCCTCTGCCGTCTCGGTCTCCATGGTGTCGACCGTCAGTCCCCCTTCGCCGGACTGGTCGGATCCGGTTCCCTGGACGATCTGGCCGGCCTGTGGGCTGACGACGGCCACGGTGAAGCTTTGTGATTGATTCTCGATGAAGGCGCTGGCCCCCATTCCGCCCGCGATGAGCAGCAACGTGACAAGCGTGGAGATGATGAAGCCGCGGTCGCGGATCTTGACGATGACTTCGCGCAGGGTCACGATCGACCAGGCGTTGGTGACATGGGATGCCGACGATGCCGGCGCGGTGCGGTTTTGTTCGGTGGTGGCGGGGGCGCTCATTGGGTTACCTCCCGGTAGATCTCGCTGAGGCTCGGCACAAGAGGGGTGAACTCGTCGAGTCCGCCCCGCTTCAGTGCTTCTTCGACGACGGTGCGGCGTGTCGCCGCGTCAACGATTTCGACGACGGCCTTGGGACCTTCGACGTCGAGAACGGTGACGCCGCCCAGCTCACGCAACCAGCCGGCGTCGGGCTCCGTCACCACCCGGTGACGCTGTTGTTGCTGGTGTCGCAGCTCGGCGACGTCGCCGGCGGCCACCAGCCGGCCGTGGGAGAGTACGACCAGGTTGTCGCACAGCCGCTCCATCAGATCGAGCTGGTGGCTGGAGAAGAGCACCGGGGTGCCTTCGGAAATGCGTTCGCGCAGCAGGTCGGCCATGGAATCCACGGCCACCGGATCGAGCCCGGAGAATGGTTCGTCAAGGATCAGCGCCGTGGGGCGGTGCAGCAACGCCGCCACAATCTGGACTCGTTGCTGATTGCCCAGTGACAGCGACTCGAGCTTGTCCTTCTGCCGGCCCTCCAGTTCGAACCGGCCAAGCAAGCGGACTCCTTCGCGGCGGGCATCGCCCTGGCTCATGCCGCGCAGCTGGCCGAGGTAAACCAGCTGGTCCAGCACCTGCTGCTTGGGATACAGCCCGCGTTCTTCGGGCATATATCCAAAACGTGTCCGGTCCGCCGCGGTGATCGGGCGGCCGTTCCATTCCACCTGTCCGGAATGGATGGCCAGCACGCCCATAATCATCCGCATCGTGGTGGTCTTGCCGGCTCCGTTGGCTCCGACAAATCCGGTCATCCGTCCGGGTTCGACAGTGAAGCTGACGTCGTCGACCGCCGTCACGTCTCCAAAAGTCCGCCTCAGATTTTCTATCCGCAGCATGATGCCCCATCCTGTTCTGTCGGATCCTGGCTTCACCAGGTTCCGGTGTGCTTCGCGCTTCGAAGAAGCATGCCTCAAGCTTAGGAAGAGTGTGGCACCGTCCGGATCGGCCGCGGGACCGATTTAGGGGCCGTGCGGCTCCGTCGTTCGGACGAACCGGCAGCGGCCGTGGCGGCCTGACGATGCGGTCATACGCGTCCTGACGAATCAGTCAGGCCCCTGGACGGACGAGTCCGGATTCATACGCGAAGACAACGGCCTGCACCCGGTCGCGGGTCTGGATCTTTCCCAGCAGGTTGGAAACATGCGTCTTGACCGTCGTTTCGCTGAGGAACAGGCCGCGGGCGATCTCCCCATTACTATGGCCACGTGCCATCTGCTGCAGCACTTCACGCTCCCGCTCGGTCAGCCGCTCCAATAGTTCAACACCACGGGCGGGCGCCTGCTCCTGCTGACGGGTCTGCTCGGTCAGCTTCCCGATCAACCGCACGGTCATTTCCGGAGCCAGCAGCGCGTGCCCTTCCGACACGGCGTGGACAGCCCCGACCAGTTCGTCCGGGTCCGCGTTCTTGAGCAGGAAGCCGCTGGCTCCGGCGCGCAATGCATCGAACAGGTAGTCGTCCCGTTCGAAAGTGGTCAGGATGACAACCTTGCCGCGTCCGGCGTCGACAATTTGCTCTGTCGCCTCAATCCCGTCGAGCTGGGGCATTTGGACATCCATCAGCACCACGTCCACATCGTGGGTGGCGGCGAATTCAACCGCTTCGGCACCGTTTCCGGCCTGCCCGACCACCTCGATGTCATCTTCGACCGATAGCATCACGGCAAACCCGGAGCGGACCAGCGCCTGGTCGTCCACCAGCAGTACCCGTATGGGCGTCATAGCGTTCCCCTGCCTGTCATCGACGTCTCGGCCTGGAGCATGTACCTCACCCGCACCCGCCAACCGCCGCCGTCACGGGGGCCGATGTCGGACGTGCCGCGGTGCAACGATACTCTCTCCTGGATACCCCGGAGTCCGTAACCGGAGCTGTCCTCCGCCGGTGGCTTCGGCCGCCCGTTATCCACGGTTTCCAGTTCGATCCATGTCCGACCTTCCGATTCGCCGGTGCGCAGCGTCATGGTCGCTCGGGTGGCGGTTGAGTGCCTGCGGATATTGCTGAGCGACTCCTGCGCTGTGCGGTACACGGAAAGGGCCACAGGCGCTGACACCTCCGAGAGTGCACCGCTTTCGTGCTCGACGTCGGTGTATTCGATGTCCAGGCCGAGAGCGCGATGTTCCTCCACCAGCGCCGGCAGGTCCGCCAGAGACGGATCGGCACGACGGCGGCTGGAGGCAGGCGTGTCCGGCAGGTGGTTGCCGGCGGCGGGTTCCGCGCCGTCGCCGGCGCTTCCACCGGCAGCCATGGCATCCCCGGCGGGCGTGACCCCGGCCGCGACCCCGCCGTCGTCACTGCCACCAGCGGCGCCGGCGGCGGCCGCTCCATCGGTGCCACCTGGGGCGCCGCCGTCGGGCAGTTCCGTATCGGTGCGCAGCACTCCGAGCAGGCTGC
The DNA here is from genome assembly GCF_000430705.1 of Arthrobacter castelli DSM 16402. Lineage (GTDB taxonomy): Bacteria > Actinomycetota > Actinomycetes > Actinomycetales > Micrococcaceae > Arthrobacter_C > Arthrobacter_C castelli. The sequence goes on along the minus strand of NZ_AUMN01000001.1, from coordinate 468,636 downwards.
GCATTTCGGACACCGCATCCCGGCTGGAGTTCTCGATCACCTGCAGCGACTCGGCACTGACCTGCGGGCGCCTGTCCAGTACCCGTCGGGCCGCCGCGGCCTGCACGCCAATGAGCGAAATATGGTGCGCCACCACGTCGTGCAGCTCCCGGGCAATGCGAAGCCGTTCGTCAACCACTGCACGCCGGGCCAGCTCGACGGACTGGCGTTCAATCCTCGCCGCCTGCCCGGCCAGCTGGTCCCGCTGCAACGCATTGCGCCAGGAGACCTGCCCGGCCATCACGGCACCGCCGAAGTAGCCAATATTGATCAGGAAGTTGTACATGGCAGCCGAAACCACCGGCGGCCACGGTCCCGGTGGTTGCCCGTTTTCCATGGCCTGCTCCATGATCTGGTCCACGGCTGAGGCCACCGTCATCGACAGCACCAGCCAGGTGAACATCGCGGTAATCACCACCCCGGTGGCCAACCACAACAGCCGACGGTCCTTCGCCCACGCCACCGCGGTATACAGCGAGGCGAAATAGGCCACCTGGAAGGGCAGCTGCATGGATATCGCCGGGATCCACAGGGCAAGCCCGATGAACAGCACCGAGAGCACCAGCATCACTGACAGCGGATACCGCCGACGTACGGTCAGCGGCAGCGTCATCAGCAGGATGGCAAGGTATTGCTGCCAGACGGCGTGGTCGTCCGAGTTGAGGGCCCCGAAACTGCGGGTCAGCTCCAGCAGCAGGACGCTGGCCAGGACAAAAATCATGGCACCGACGACGTCCCTCCGCAGCTGGGCAGGCGTCGGTGCGGGACGTTCCCACTGGCCGGCGTCGGACCACCAATGAGCCAGGCCATCGGGGATCAGCGACTTCAAGCGTTCCATATCAGCGCACCACGTTTCCGCGCAGCACCACGTGTTTCAGCGATCCGGCATGCCGGATGTCGGCGCGCGGGTCGCCTGAACAAATCACGACGTCGGCACTGGCACCTTCGCTGATCGCCTCGGCTCCCAGCCAGCGGCGGGCGGACCAGGTGGCGGCATCCAGCGCGGCGGCCGCGGGCAGCGATGCCCTGGTCAGCTCCGCCAGCTCGTCGGCGATCCGGCCGTGGGCAATGCTGCTTCCGGCATCAGTGCCCGCGAAAATCCGGACCCCGGCCTCATAGGCCTTGGCGATGGTGTCGTGCCGGCGGCGGTGCATATCGCGCATATGCGCGGCGTACGTGGGGTACTTGGCTTCGGCCGAGCCGGCGATGTCGTCGAAGGTGTCGATATTGATCAGCGTCGGCACAATCGGCAGGTCTTGTTCGACAAACCGGTCGATATGCCTGTGGCGCATTCCGGTGGCGTGCTCGATGCAGTCGATGTCGGCGTCGAGCATGTCATCCAGCGACTGTTCCGAGAAGCAATGGGCCGTCACCCTCGCACCCTCTTCGTGGGCGGCCGCGACTGCGCGCTTGACGGCCTCGGCGGGGAACGACGGCGTCAGGTCACCTTCGGTGCGCTCGATCCAGTCCCCGACCAGTTTGACCCAGCCGTCACCGGCCCTTGCCTGCTCCCGGACCGCTGCGACCAGCTCATCGGGCTCCACCTCAACGGCGAAGTTTCGGAAATAGCGGCGGCTGCGGGCAATATGCCGGCCGGCGCGGATCAGCCGGGGCAGGTGCTCGCGGTGCTGCACCCAGCGGGTGTCGTTGACGACGCCGGCATCGCGGGCGAGCAGGGTGCCAGCGTTGCGGTCGGTCAGCGCTTGCTCTTCAGCCACTTCGTCGGGAACCAGGCCCCTGTGGTCGAGGCCGATGTGGCAGTGCGCATCGACGAACCCGGGCAGCACCCACCCTTCCAGCGTGCGAAAGTCTCCCCCGGCGGGTTTCGTAAAGGTGATTCTGCCATCATCGACCCACATCTGGCCCAGCACTTCGTCGGGGCCGGTGAGAATGTGGCCCTTGATATGCAGTCGTTCGCCCATGCCGTTCAGTTTAAGGGGTCCTCGCCGCCTGCGCCTTCGTCGCGCGGACGACATCGGACCTCCGGCCGGACGAGCGGGCAGCAGTGCGCGCCCCATAAACCGATGGGATTGCGGTGACCCGGCGTGCGTTGCTTTGTGCTTCACGTGGGACGGATCGACCAGCATAGCCGCTGCTCGGCAAGTGGAGATCCGGCCACGTTAGGTGATTCTGCGGTGGTAGGCGCCCATGGCGAGGGCGTACCCCACGATGAGGATGCCGACGCACCAGGCGAGGGCGATCCAGATGTCGACGCCGACCGGCTGTTGGGTGAACAGGTCACGGATCGTATTGACGATGGAGGTCACTGGCTGGTGCTCGGCGAAGGCGCGCACCGGGCCGGGCATCGTTTCCGTTGGCACGAACGCCGAGCTGATGAATGGCAGGAAGATGAGTGGGTAGGAGAACGCGCTTGCTCCGTCCACGGTCTTCGCGGATAGTCCCGCGATGACCGCCAGCCATGTCAATGCCAGGGTGAATAAGACCAAGATGCCGGCCACGGCCAGCCACGCCGGCAGTGTCGCCCCTGAGCGGAAACCCATGAGGAGCGCGACACCCATGACGATTATAAGTGAGATCAGATTGGCGGTCACTGATGTGAGCACGTGCGCCCACAGCACCCCGGACCTGGAAATCGGCATGGATAGGAAGCGTTCGAAGACGCCGCTCTGCATATCCATAAACAGCCGATAGGCGGTGTAGGCGATGCCTGAGGCGATCGTGATCAGCAGGATACCGGGCAGCATATAGCTCACGTACGAATCCGACCCGGTCTCGATCGCGCCACCGAACACATAGACGAACAGCAGCATCAGAGCGACCGGGGTCACCGCGGTGGTGATGATGGTGTCCAGGCTGCGAGTGATGTGGCGCAGCGACCGGCCCGTCAGGGCGGCGGTATCGGCGAAGAAATGCGTGGCCATCGTTGTTCGTTACCCCTTGGTCGACCTGGTTTTGTGCTCTCGAGTGCCCTGACCGGCGGTGCTGCTCTTGTTGTTTCCGCCGGTGTCGCCGACGACGGCGAAGAAGATGTCTTCGAGGCTGGGCTGCTTCTCGACGTATTCGACCTCGGCCGGCGGCAGCAGCGCCTTGAGCTCGGCCAGGGTGCCGTTGACGATGATCCTGCCCTGGTGCAGGATCGCGATCCGGTCGGCCAGTTGTTCGGCTTCGTCCAAGTACTGCGTGGTCAGCAGCACTGTCGTCCCGCGCCCGGCGAGATCCTTGACGGCTTCCCACACCTCGATGCGGGCCTCGGGGTCGAGTCCGGTGGTGGGTTCGTCCAGGAAGATCACCGGCGGGTCTCCGATCAGGCTCATCGCAATATCGAGCCGGCGGCGCATACCGCCTGAGAACGTCGCCACTTTCCGTCCTCCCGCGTCGGTCAGCGAGAAGCGATTCAGCAGCTCATCGGCGATCGCTCCGGGGTCTTTGAGGTGCCGCAGCCGGGCCACGAGCATGAGGTTCTCCCGCCCGCTGAGGATTTCGTCGACGGCGGCGAATTGACCGGTCAGGCTGATGGCTTCGCGCACATTGCCCGGTTGGGTGGCGACGTCGACGCCGTCGACGCTCGCGGTACCCCCGTCGGCTCTGAGCAGCGTCGACAGGATCCGCACCAGCGTGGTCTTACCTGCGCCATTCGATCCAAGCAGGGCGAAGATGCTGCCCCGCTCGACGGTGAGGTCGACGCCGCGGAGCACGTGCAGCTCCTTGTACGATTTCTCGACGCCCTTCACGCGGATGGCTGGTGCGGTGGTCACTTCAACTCCTTCCGCTCAGCGTCTTCAATAGCCTTGACCAGGCGGGCGCGCTCCTTATCGATCCACTGCTTGCCGGCGTAGGCCCGGGCAAAAGTCTCAGCGAACTCGACCGGGTCATCGCCGACCATCTCGCCGACGGGAGTGCCGTCGACGGCCGCGCGCTCCCACAGGTCCGCCAAGTCGACGAACATCTGCACGACGGTCTCGCCATCGGTGACGCCGCCGTAGTACATCACGTACCGATTAAGGGCGTTCGCCACGGTCAGGTACGGTTCAGGCAACGCATCCAGGCGTGCCTTTGCCTGTTTGTACTGCTTCTTCTGCTCGAGCGACCCCGTCAGCGTCTCGATCCATTTGCTGACCATAGCTACCTCTCTCCTTCTTCGCGCTCATATTCGGTATGGTCGCGAAGCTGTCCCAGTCGATCCGTGAGGAAGCTCCAGGTCCTCCAGAACTCTTCGAGATAGTCGCGCCCCTGAGCATTGAGTGTGAACACCTTGCGCGGCGGCCCCTTCTCGGACGGGACCTTCTCCACGTCGACCAGGCCGCGCTGCTCGATCCTGACCAGCAGGGCGTAGACGGTACCCTCGGCGATGTCGGAAAATCCCTGCTCCCGGAGCCATGCCGTGATCTCGTAGCCGTAGGCCGGCCGCCCGGTAAGGATCGCCAGGACAATGCCCTCCAGGACTCCCTTGAGCATTTCCGTCGCCTGTTTGCCCACGGCGCGTTGCCTCCTCGGTACTCAGTGTTACTTACTACTAGTACATAGTAACACTGAGTACAATCCAGCCAAGCCGCGAATATAACTGAAAGCTCACTACTGGCGAGCCGGCGGCCCTCGTAGAGCTGGTCAGCGACACCAGTGGCGTCGCACCCCGGCTGGTGCATGCCGTCATCGCTTACTGGGCGGCCTTCCCCGACCTGATCAACCATGGTGTCCTTTGGCTCCAACCCGCCCACCATGACCACGGCAGCATTTAGCACCAGGATCCTGACCCGGGATCCGAGGATCTTGGGATGCCTGCAGCCGGCCGCTTCCGCTCTGTCCGCGATCCGCTCATACTAGGGCGTGGGAGGCGCCGATGAGAGCAGCGGTCAACACCATGTACGGGCCGCCGGAGGTGGTGCGGATCCTCGACGTCCCGGCACCGGAACCGGGCGCCGACGAGGTGCTCGTCCGTGTCCGCGCCACCACGGTGAACCGCACCGACTGCGCCTACCGGGCCGCGCGTCCGTGGTTCATGCGCGCGTCCACCGGGCTCCGTCGCCCGTACCGAACGATCCTGGGCACCGAGTACGCCGGGGACGTCGTCGCCGTGGGCGGGCGAGTCACTGCCTTCGGTCCGGGTGACCGGGTCTTCGGCTACCTCGAGGGCCGGTTCGGTGCCCATGCCGAACTGCTGGCGGTATCGGAGACCTCCTCGATCGCGCGGATACCGGAGGGCGTCGACCTCGACCTTGCCGCGGCGAGCACCGAGGGCGCCCACTATGCACGCTCGGCGATCCGGCGTGCCCGGGTGCAGCCCGGTGAGCGGGTGCTGGTCAACGGCGCCACCGGCGGGATCGGCTCGGCAGCGGTGCAGCTGCTGGTCCACCTGCGTGCTCGTGTCACCGCCGTGTGCGCGTCCGAGCATGCCGAGTTGGTGCGCGGCCTCGGCGCAGACTTGGTCATTGACCGCTTCGCCGAGGATTTCACCGCCCGCCCGGAGCGGTACGACGTCGTCCTGGATGCCGTCGGCAAGAGCACCTTCGGACGCTGCCGGCGGATCCTGCTGCCCGGTGGCCGGTACGTGTCCACCGAGCCGGGGCCGGGATGGCAGAACCTCCCGTTGGCCGGTCTCACCGCGCTGCTGCCCGGACGATTGTCGGGCGCTCGGCGGGTGGTGTTCCCGTTCCCCGAGGACGGCAGGCACGTGGTCGAGGAGATCAAAGGACTGCTCGCCTCCGGGGCTTTCGTCCCCGTAGTCGACCGACGTTACGGGCTGGAGACAATCGTGGAGGCATACCGCTACGTGGAGACGGGCGGGAAGGTGGGCAACGTCGTGATACGCCCCGAACCGGCCTCGAACACGCGGCAGTGAACCCCACGTGCTGGATACACCGATGATGCCGGTTTACCCCCAAACAGTTCTTTGACAGGTGGTTCGGGATGCTGCAGACTCACTGCATGAGCGACGACGCCATCCCGGGCCTGCGGGTCCTCGCCCACCCGCTCCGGCTGCAATTGCTGTCGATCCTCGCCGGCACTGCTATGAGTGCCGCGGAGGCGGCCAGGGAGTTGAGCCAGACCCAGGCCAATGTCAGCTACCACCTGCGCCGGCTTCAGGCGGCAGGTCTGCTCGTGGCGACCGAAGGAATTCCGGTCCGCGGAGGAAGGGCCAAGCGGTACCGCCACCCCGGCGATAGCGGGGAGCACCTGACCGGTGGAAACGTCGCGGACCATCGGCAACTCGCCGCGGCGATGGCCAGCGAATTGATGCGCCGGGCGGGCAGCTACCGGCCGGGCACCGGGATCACCTTCACCGACGCCGAGTTCACCGTCCGGCGCCGGGATTTCGAAGAAGCCCGGAGCCTGGCACGCAGGCTCGGAGAGGTGCTGCACAATTCGGCCTCCGACGCTGCTGCCGCCGCGGCGGATCCGGACTCCGGAACTGGCACACCGGAACTGGTGAAGATCAGCTCGACGCTCTTCCTCTTCGAGCTCGCCGATGGCGGGACCTCCGGTGGCAGTCCGGACGACGACGGCCCGGCACCCGACGGCGGCACACCCGGTGACCCGGCACCCGGCGGCGGGAGCCGGCGATGAGCGGCCCGGCGGACTACCGCACTGTGCTCCGGTTGCCCGGTGCCCTGCGCGCCTTCCTTCCCTCGCTGACAGGGCGGATGTCCATCGCCACCGCGAGCCTGGCCTTGTTGTTCGCCGTCGAGCACGGCACCGGATCTTTCACAGCCGCCGGATCGGCACTTGGCCTGTTCGGACTGGCCAATGTGCTGACCTCACCGCTGCGGGCCCGGTTGGTCGACCGCTACGGCCAACGGCTCACGCTGCCGTCCATGGCCGCGCTGTATGCGATGTCGTTGGCAGCGCTGGTGCTGCTGCTCGGTGACGGCTCCCAAGTGGGTTTGGTCCTGGGGGTGTCCGCGGCCGCCGGCGCCACTCCCCCTCCACTGGGCCCGTCGATGCGCGTGCTGTGGTCGCGGCTTGCCGAACACCACCAGGGCCTGCTCACCCGCGCCTACAGCCTCGACGCTGTCGCCGACGAACTGCTGTACACCACTGGACCCTTGATCGTCGGTCTGGTCATTGCCGCCACCAATCCTGCGGCGGCCCTGGTGCTGACCGCTGCCCTGTCAGTCGCCGGCACCGTCGGGATGGTCACCAGCGGAGTATCCGGCCGGCAACTGCCCCGTCTCGCGCCACGGACCCGGCACAACAGTCCGCTGCGTCAGCCCGGCTTCGGCGGCGCACTGGTGGCACTGCTGGGTGTGGGCGCTGTGCTTGGAGCCATCGAAGTGGCCGCGCCGGCTTTCGCCCAGGGCCACGCGTCGGTTGCCGATCCCGCACTCTCGGCCGGCCTGCTGCTGGCGGCTTTCTCCGGTGGCAGCGCGGTCGGCGGACTGCTCTATGGGCGCCGTCACTGGAGCTGGCCACCGCATCGCCGGCTGGTGCTGATCACCGGGGCGCTGGTGTTGACCAGTGCGCTGCTGATTCCCGCGTCATCTCTGCTGCTGCTCGCCGGTGGGCTGGCCGTCGTCGGCTTCTTCCTGGCACCGTCACTGGTCACCGGCTACCTGCTGGCGGACGCGCTGACCACCAGCGAGGTCCAGACTGAAGCGTCCAACTGGATCAACACGGCCGTGAACGCGGGCGCTTCGCTGGCCGCAGCCGCGGGCGGACTGATGGTGGATGCTTTCAGCCCTGCGGCTGCCTTCGCCCTCGGAACGGGTGCGGCCGTGCTGGCCACGCTCACCGCCGTCGTCCCCGCTACGCGGTCCGGTCAGTTGTGGCCGGCGAGGAATTCCTCCAGCGCCTGATGCCCGGTCCCGGTGTCCTGCGGACGATGGTCGCCGCCGGCGTGCAGGTGCCGCGCTCCGGTGCCTTCCAGATATCCGGCGACTTCCTCGTAGAGCGGCTCCCAAGCACCAGTGACCACCAGGGTGGGTACGCCCGGGACAATGTCCAGCGGCGCTTCCCACGGGGGCCGCTGCATCCGCAATCTCGCCGCTGAACGCTGGGCGTCTTCGGTCTGCGGCGCCTGCGCTTCAGCGGAGAAGACCAGGCGGACGAATTCGTGGAGGAATTCCGTGTCGCTCATGCTCTGGCGGCGCTCGAACAGCGGACCGACGAGTGCACGGTGCTGCATAGTGGCCGGCAGGTCGGCGGTCAGCGACAGGCAGGCCGGTTCGAACAAGCTCAGCGACTTGACCAGATCCGGTCTGGCCACCGCCGCCATCATGGCGGAGATGGCACCTTGGCTGGCGGCCACCACGTGCCCGGGCCGGCCGTTCAGGTTCTGCAGCACAATCCTGGTATCGGCGTCGAAGTCGGTTGGTTCAGGTGCTGCGGCGGCATCGAAACCATGACGCTTGACGAACAGGCAGTCGTATCGACCCGCCAGCCGGTGCTGGACGGGCCACGCAGCCGCACCGAACTTGCCGCTGCCGTGCACAAAAACAACACGTTCAGCGGCCAACCTACCGGCCGCCGCCGAGGAACTTGTCGAAGCCGGACGGAAGGTTCGATGGATCGAAATCCTGGTCCTGGCTGCCGCCGAATGAGGTACCGGTGGGCACCGATTTGTTGCCGTTGGCCCGCCGCTCGGCCATCGCCTTCTCCTCGGCCGCCCGCTTGGCCGGGTTGCCCGAACGCGACTTCTTCTTGTTCTTATTCTTGTTCTGCTGCTGCTTCTTCCGGCTGCCGCCGTTGTATCCGCCTTGGCCCGGCTGACCCGGCATCCCCGGCATGCCGCCGCCCTTGGCCATTTGCTTCATCATCTTCTGGGCCTGGCCGAAGCGTTCCAGCATGGAATTGACGTCGGATACTGTCACACCGGAGCCGCGGGCAATACGCGACCGGCGGGAACCGTTGATGATCTTCGGGGCCGCGCGCTCATGCGGTGTCATGGACCGGACGATGGCTTCGACCCGGTCGATCTCCCGCTCGTCGAAGTTTTCCAGCTGCTCACGCATCCCGGCGGCGCCGGGCATCATCATGAGCATCTTCTTCATCGAGCCCATGTTCTTGATCTGGGACATCTGGGCCAGGAAGTCGTCGAGGGTGAAGTCTTCCTGGTCGGAGAACTTCTTGGCCATCCGGGCGGCCTCATCCTGGTCCCAGGACTTTTCGGCCTGCTCGATCAGGGTGAGCATATCGCCCATATCCAGGATCCGGTTGGCCATCCGGTCCGGGTGGAACAACTCGAAATCGTCCAGGCCCTCACCGGTGGAGGCGAACATCACCGGCTTGCCGGTCACCTGCGCCACCGACAGTGCGGCACCACCGCGGGCATCGCCGTCGAGCTTGGACAGTACGACGCCGGTGAAGTCCACGCCCTCTTCGAACGCCTGGGCGGTTGTCACCGCGTCCTGGCCGATCATCGCATCGATGACGAACAGCACTTCGTCGGGGTTGGTGGCCGCACGGATATCGGCGGCCTGCTGCATCATTTCGGCATCCACGCCGAGTCGGCCGGCGGTGTCGATAATGACGACGTCGTGCAGCTTGGACTCCGCCTCGGCGACGCCATCACGGGAAACCTGCACCGGGTCGCCCGTGGGATTGTCGTGCTCTGAGGTGGCACCGGGATGCGGGGCGTACACCGGCACGCCGGCGCGTCCTCCGACCACCTGCAGCTGGTTGACGGCATTGGGACGCTGCAGGTCCGCCGCGACCAGCATCGGCTTGTGGCCCTGGCCTTCCAGGTATTTGGACAGTTTTCCGGCCAGCGTGGTCTTTCCGGCACCCTGCAGACCGGCCAGCATAATCACCGTAGGCGGATTCTTCGCCAGCCGGATCCGCCGCGTCTCGCCGCCGAGGATGTTGACCAGTTCCTCGTTGACGATCTTGACGACCTGTTGGCCCGGGTTCAGGGCTGCGGAGACCTCAGCACCGAGCGCCCGCTCCTTGATCCGCGCAGTAAAGGCACGCACCACGGACACGGCGACGTCGGCATCCAGCAGGGCGCGCCGGATCTCCCGGACTGTGGAATCAACATCGGCTTCGGACAGGCGACCCTTGCCACGCAGGTTCTTGAACGTCGATGCCAACCGGTCGGACAGTGAATTGAACACGCGGAGTGCACTTCTTTCGTCAAAGGTGGATATGCAACTGGCATTAAAGGGTATCAAGCCTTAGATGCCGCCGTCGTACCCGCCACTCTGTCAGAAGCAGGCCGATAGGTGGCATGCTGAAACTGTGACTGCATCGAACAGCTCCGTGGAGCACACTGAAACGGAAATCAACACACTGCTGATCCTCGGCGCCTCGGGCGACCTCGCCGGCCGGTTGCTGTTGCCCGGGCTGGGCCGGTTGATCAGCCGCGGCGGAGCGGGCTCGCTCAAACTCGTTGGCGCCGGAACCAGTGACTGGAGCCGGCACCAGTGGCAGGACAGAGTGCGGAAGTCGTTCGCCCAGGGGGCTGGTGACGCCGACGACGACGCCTGGCCGCGGCTGGAGGGGTATATCGCCGACTCCGAATACCATCAGCTCGACGTGACGGCCGACGGCGCCCTGGCCTCGCTGTTGAACAGTCTCGAACCGCCGGTGGCCGTGTATTTCGCGCTTCCGCCGTCGGTGAGTGAAGAGGCGTGCGGACGCCTCGGTCCCTCGGATGTTCCCGCCGGCACCCGGCTGGTGATGGAGAAGCCCTTTGGCTCCAGCGCCGAATCCGCCGCGCAGCTCAACGCCGACCTCGTCCGGCTCGTCCCCGAAGACCATATCCACCGGGTGGACCACTTCCTGGGCAAGGTCACGGTGCTGAACATTCTCGGGCTGCGGTTTGCCAACCGGCTGCTGGAACCGCTGTGGAACAACAACCACGTGGAGCAGGTGGAGGTGTTCTTCGACGAGGAACTCACTCTGGAGGGCCGGGCCGGCTATTACGACACCGCCGGCGCGCTGCGGGACATGATCCAGAGCCACCTGCTGGAAATCATGGCGCTGCTGGCCCTCGATGCCCCGGCGACGCTGGACGAGCGGGACCTGCGGGACCGGATCAGCGCGGTGCTGCGCGCCAGCACCATCGATCCGGCCGCCACCCGCCGGGCCCGGTACACCGCCGGAACCGTTGGAGACCGGAAGGTGCCCGATTACGCTGACGAAGACGGGATTGATCCCGGCCGCGGCACCGAGACCCTGGCTGAAGTGGAGGTGTCGATCAATAACTGGCGCTGGGCCGGTGTGCCGTTCGTGCTGCGCTCGGGCAAGGCGATCGGCCAGCCGCGCAAGGGCGCGGTGATCACGTTCAAACCGGTGCCGCACCTGCCCACCGGCTTCACTGGACCGGACGAGCCGACCCGCCTGGTCATTGGCTTTGGCCCGGGCGTGGTGCAACTGGAAATCGACGTCAACGGTCCCGGGGACATCTTCGAGCTGAACCGCGTCGACCTGAAGGCGGAACTCAACGAGGCGGAAGTGCTGCCCTACGGCGAAGTGCTCGAAGGCGTGCTGAACGGCGATCCGCTGCTGTCCGTGCGTGGCGACACCGCCGAGGAATGCTGGCGGATCGTCGAGCCGACCTTGGCCGCGTGGCAGGCCGGTGAGGTGCCGCTGGCCGAATACCCGGCCGGCTCACTCGGCCCGGACAACTGGGATACCTCCCGTCCCATCCGCCCGCTCTAAGACCGCGGCCCTGCACGACGGCGGATAACAGCGGAAGGCCACTCCGCGTAAGACGGCTTTAATATTCCGAGGGACGAGGAATTTCGTTGCCGTCGTCGCGGAGCGGCGCACCGCTGCCGTCTACGTCACCGGGATGCGGGCCTTGTTGTCGCCGCGGGTGGAGGTTTCGGCGTAGCCGTCGTCGAAGTCATAGGCCGATTCGGCGTGTTCGGCCAGGTCGACGCCGGTGACTTCGTGCTCGTGGCTGACCCGGAAGCCCATGGTGCGGTGGATGGCGAATCCGATGGCCGCTGTCAGCACCGCGGTAAACACCACGGCGACGACGACGGCGGCCACTTGGGCGAGCAGCTGGTCGAACCCGCCGCCGTAGAACAGGCCGCCACCTTCGCCGTCGTCGGGCAGCGCGATAAACCCGACCGCGATAGTCCCCACCAGCCCGGCCGCCAAGTGCACCCCGACGACGTCGAGCGAGTCATCGAAACCCAGCCGGTACTTCAGCCCAACGGCCAGCGCCGCGGCGACACCGGCCACCAGGCCAAGCCCCAAAGCCCCGACAGGACTGACGCTGGCACAGGCGGGGGTGATGGCCACCAGCCCGGCGACCACACCGGAAGCAGCGCCCACCGACGTCGGCCGTCCGTCGCGGATCCGCTCGGTCGCCAGCCAGCCCAGCATCGCCGCAGCCGGCGCGGCGAGCGTATTGATCCAGATCAGTCCTGCTTCGGCCGCTGAACCGGCTGCCCCACCGTTGAAGCCGAACCAGCCGAACCACAGCAGTGCCGCGCCCAGCATCACGAATGGCACGCTGTGTGCCCGGTGGAACGGACTGTTGGAGAATCCGTGCCGTTTGCCGAGGATCAGCGCGAGCACAAGTGCAGCCACACCGGCGCTGATGTGGACCACGGTGCCACCGGCGAAGTCGATGGCCGCGCCGAAGGTACGGCCGATCAGTCCGTCTTCAGTGAGCAGGCCGCCGCCCCAGACCATGTAGGCCATGGGGCAATAGACAGCAGTCACCCAGACCGGGACAAACACCGACCAGGAGGAGAACCTCGTGCGGTCGGCGATGGCGCCACTGATCAGTGCCACGGCGATGATGGCGAAGGTGGCACCGTATCCGGCCGAAATCAGCCCGTCCGGTGACAGCCCTTCCAGCCCGGCGGACGCCAGTGGATTGCCGAAGAGTTGCGCGACCCCTTCGCCGCCGGTCATCGAATATCCCCAGAGCACCCAGACAACCCCGACCAGCGCCACGGAGACAAAGCTCATCATCATCATGTTTACGGCGGCCTTGGCCCGGGCCATTCCCCCGTAGAAGAAGGCCAGTCCCGGTGTCATTAACAGCACCAGGGCGGCCGAGATCATGACCCAAATGTGGTGTGCGGTCAGTTCCATGTCGCTGCCCTTCGAAAATACCGCGGGAATTTCCCGCTGGTATCCGAGCATGCCCGGCCGATGTTTCAGGCAACGGCAGTTCTTGTTGCGCGCGTGTAAATTCTCGTCGGCAGACCACCCGCCGGCCGGGGGTTACGATGCCGGTCCTGCCGCGGGTCACGATGCCGGTCCGGCCGCGGGTCGTGCCGGCGGTCGTTACGCGAGCAACGCGTCGACGAACTCCTCGGCGTCGAACGGAGCCAAATCGTCGGCGCCTTCGCCCAGCCCCACCAGCTTGACCGGCACGCCGAGTTCGCGCTGGATAGCGACGACGATGCCGCCCTTGGCGGTGCCGTCCAGCTTGGTCAGCACGATTCCGGAGATATCCACCACCTCGGAGAACACCTTGGCCTGCGCCATGCCGTTTTGACCCGTGGTGGCGTCGAGCACCAGCAGCACCTCGTCAACGGTTGCCTGTTTCTCGACCACCCGCTTGACCTTGCCCAGCTGGTCCATCAGCCCGACCTTGTTCTGCAACCGGCCGGCGGTATCGATCATCACAACGTCGACCTCACCGTCGATCCCCGCCTTGACCGACTCGAAGGCCACCGACGCTGGATCGGCCCCTTCGACGTCGGATTTCACAGTGGGGACGCCGACGCGTTCGCCCCACGTTGCCAGCTGCTCCGACGCCGCGGCGCGGAAGGTATCGGCCGCGCCGAGCATCACGTCTTTGTTTTCCGCCACCATCACGCGGGCCAGCTTGCCGACCGTCGTTGTCTTGCCTGTGCCGTTGACTCCGACCACCATCATCACGGCGGGGCGATCATCGTGCCGGTCGTCGGCCAGTGAGCGGTCCATGGTGGGATCGACGAGCTTGATCAGTTCCTCGCGCAGCAGTTCCCGCACATGCTCCGGCGTGCGGCTTCCCATCACCTTGACCCGTTCGCGCAGCGCGTCCATCAACTGCATGGTCGGCTCGGTGCCGAGGTCGGCCATCAGCAGGGTTTCTTCGATCTCGTCCCAGACATCCTCGTCGATCTTGTCGCTGGACAACAGCGCGAGCAGGCCCTTGCCGAGGGCGTTATTCGACTTGGAGAGCCGCTCGCGCAGCCGTACCAGACGGCCCGCCACCGGCTCGGGGGCCTCGACTTCCAGCTGCTCGAGGCCCGTCAGGTCGTCTTCGACCGACGCGGTCCCGTCCAGGTCTTCGGCCGGCGGTGCCGGCTGCGAACGCGGCGGTGCTTCGCCGGGCCGTTCGAGGGTGTCGGTGCCCCCGCCTGGAGCGGGATCATTAGCGTCCCGGGTGGAGGTGAATGAGTCCTTGGTGCGCCGTGTCTTGATGAAGACGGCGGCGAGCACCCCCAGCACAGCGATGGCCAGCACAACGTACAAAATGATCGGAAGAATACCTGAGTCAGTCACGTGTTCCAGCTTCTCACACGGCCGGCGGCGAGTGCCCGCTGCCGGTGACGGGTGGGCCGGGTGCCAGTCCGCCCGCAGCCGAGTCCCCACCTGCAGCACAAGTCTGAGAGACTTTATCTGCCATGCTCAAATTCCCCCGCCTGCGCCGCAACGCCGGATCCACGGGCGCGGCGGCTCCGACGCCGGGCAATCCCGGCGACCCGGGCAATCCGACCGGCCCAGCCGATCCAGCCTCCGAAACCCATCAGGCCCGTCCGCCCCGGCTGCCGATCCCCCGGGAAATCCGAGTGCTGATCGCCGCGGCGTTCGTGATCGCCTTGGGCTACGGACTGGTCTCGCCCGTGCTGCCGCAGTTCGCCCAGAGCTTTAACGTGGGCGTCGCAGCCGCCTCCGTCATCGTCAGCGCATTCGCCTTCACCCGGCTGATCTTCGCACCCGTGGGCGGCCAACTGATCGGCAAGCTCGGCGAACGGCCGGTGTATATCACCGGGTTGCTGATCGTTGCCGCGTCCACCGGCGCCTGCGCGTTCGCCCAGGGCTACTGGCAGTTGCTGGTCTTCCGCGGTCTGGGCGGTATCGGCTCCACCATGTTCACCGTTTCGGCTATGGGTTTGATCATCCGGCTGGCGCCTCCGACGATCCGCGGCCGGGTCTCCAGCGCGTACGCCTCTGCCTTCCTGCTGGGCAGCATCGGCGGCCCGGTCCTCGGCGGTCTGCTGGCGGGCTTCGGGCTGCGGGTGCCGTTTGTGGTCTACGCGTTGGCACTGATAGTGGCCGCCGCCGTCGTCTTTTTCCGCCTCAAAGACGTCTCACTCGGTTCGAAAGACACAGCGAAGAAGCAGGAGCCGATGGGATTCCGGGAGGCGTTCGGCGACAGCGCCTACCGCTCGGCACTGGTCTCCAGCTTCGCTAACGGATGGTCCTCGATTGGAGTCCGAGTCGCGTTAATTCCGCTGTTCGCCGGTGCTGCACTGGGCGCGGGCCCGGAGCTGGCTGGTATCGCTCTGGCCGTTTTCGCCGCCGGCAACGCCGCGGCCCTGACGTTCTCCGGGCGTCTGGCCGACAGTATCGGACGCAAACCGATGGTGATCACCGGCCTGGTGGTCAACGGCCTGGCCACCGGCGCTATCGGTTTCACCACGTCAGTGTGGCCCTTCCTGGTCGTCTCGGTCATTGCCGGGCTGGGGTCCGGGTTGCTCAACCCGGCACAACAAGCGGTGGTCGCCGACGTCGTCGGTAATGACAAAAGTGGCGGCAAAGTACTCGCGGCCTTCCAAATGATGGCCGACACAGGAGGAATCCTGGGCCCGATTCTGGCCGGGTTCCTTGCCGACCGGCTCTCCTACACCTGGGCGTTCGGGCTGACCGGGCTCATCACCCTCGGCGCCGCGGGGATCTGGTTGAATGGCCGCGAGACCGTCTCCCGGGAGCCAGCCCGCGAACCAGACTGAGGCCCTCGTCGTGGTGTATGCCTGCCGCGCGGCCCGCACTTGGCACCTGTTCCGGGGCGAATCCAGCACAATAGAACTATGAGTGACGAGACACGGTGGGAACGCAGCGACAACGAAGGAATGCGCGATCAATACGACCAGCGGTTCCGCCAACTGCACGCCGAAGGCACGGACATCGCCGGTGAAGCCCGGTTCATCGATGCGTTGCTGGATAGGAACTCCACGGTGCTCGATGCCGGTTGCGGCTCCGGACGCTTGACCGCCGAACTGAACCTGCGCGGTCATCACTGTGTCGGCGTGGACAAAGACGCGGACCTGCTGCGGACGGCGCGGGATCTCCACGGACCGGGGCATGACTTCGTCCAGGCGGATCTGCTGGACCTGGCTCCGCAGTGGATGGAGGCAGGTGGATGCCCGGCCCGCTACGACCTCATTGCCGCCATCGGGAACGTGATGGTGTTCCTGGCACCAGGATCGGAACGGCAGGTGCTGCGAAATTTCGCCTCG
Source organism: Arthrobacter castelli DSM 16402 (assembly GCF_000430705.1). Classification (GTDB taxonomy): domain Bacteria; phylum Actinomycetota; class Actinomycetes; order Actinomycetales; family Micrococcaceae; genus Arthrobacter_C; species Arthrobacter_C castelli. The sequence continues at coordinate 452,284 of NZ_AUMN01000001.1, read as the reverse complement.
CTGCTGGCCGCGGGTGGCCGATTGGTCACTGGTTTCGCCGCCGGGCACGAGTATTCGGTGGAACAGTTCGACGCCGACGCCGCTGCCGCGGGTTTCGCGCTTCAGCACCGATTTGGGACGTGGCAACTTGGCCCGTACGGCCGTGATTCGGGGTGGGCGACGTCGGTACTCGCCCGCTCGATCGGCTGACCCGCGGCTGCCATCAGGGACTTAACATCCACGGCGCCGTGGATGCACAATCCCGAAACGCAGCAAACCCCTGTCGGCGGTCCGGGGTGGTCCAAAACACTCCCGGATGGGACAAACGACCGCCGGCGCGCACGGCAGGATGTCCCAAAACGGAGCGGAATGCCTCCGGCGCAGGCAGCGAGGCGTCTACCCGGGCGGACGTTCCCCTGGGCCAGGCCCACGCCGGGGCCAGGCCCGCCGGTGCGGATGGCGTCAGGCGTCGGCGCCGATCCGCTGGCTGATGACGTTGGTGATCCCGTCCCCGCGCATGGACACACCATAGAGCGCGTCAGCCACCTCCATGGTGCGCTTCTGGTGGGTGATGATGATCAGCTGGCTGGAGTCGCGCAGTTCCTCGAACAGGGTGATCAGCCGCCCCAGGTTGGTGTCATCGAGGGCCGCTTCGACCTCGTCCATCACGTAGAACGGTGAGGGCCGCGCCTTGAAGATGGCCACCAGCAGTGCAACGGCCGTCAGTGAACGTTCCCCGCCCGAGAGCAGCGAGAGACGCTTGATCTTCTTTCCGGCCGGGCGTGCTTCCACCTCGACACCGGTATTCAGCATGTCGTTCGGATCGGTCAACACCAGACGCCCCTCCCCGCCGGGGAACAGCCGGTTGAACACGTGCTGGAACTGCTCGGCGGTGTCCTGGAACGCCTCGGTAAACACCTGCTCGACACGCTCGTCGACCTCGCGGATGATGTCGAGCAGGTCTTTCCGCGTTGCCTTTAGATCTTCCAATTGAGCGGTCAGGTATTGGTGTCGCTCTTCCAGCGCCGCGAATTCCTCCAGGGCGAGCGGATTGACCTTACCGAGCGCAGCCAGATCCCGTTCAGCCCGCTTCAGACGCTTCTCCTGCTCGGCCCGTACGAAAGGGACTCCCTCCGGAACCTCGGTGGCAGATACGTCCGAATCGTCACCTGGAGTATCCGTGCCCGTTTCGCCGCCGTCGTCGTCCGCCGCTGTCCCGCCGTCGTCGTCCCCATCGCCCGATTCCAGCGCGGCCTTCTCCTCATCGGTCAATGGAGCGTCGAGGGCCGCCCACTTGTCCGGCTTCGGCTTGGTTTTCGGCTTCCGCAGCGGCTCTGGTTCCTTCGGCGTGGGCACCAACTGGTCCGGCCCGTATTCGGCCACCAAGTGATCGGCCGTCAGCCCAAGTTCCTCTATCGCCTTGTTCTCCAGAGCTTCGATTCGGGCCCGCTGCTCAGCACGGACCAGCTCGTCCCGGTGCACGGAATCGGTCAGCTCGGCCAACTCGGTCACGTACTTCTCGTTCGCCGTCCGGATGGATGCCAGCTCGGAATCCCATGCCGCCCTGACGTCCTCCGCGCGGTCCCGTTCGACGCCGGCGGCGTGGACGGAGACGGACAAGTGCGACAGCACCGTATCGACACCTTTGGCCACGGCCTCAGCCTTACGTGCCTGCTCCCGGCGGATCCGCGCTCGCTCGGCGGCCTGTGCTTTCGCGCGCCGCTCGGTCTCGGCGGCCCGCTCCAGGGACATCGCCCGGTTGCCGACCGCGCTGAGTTGCTCCTCGGCCGAGCGCAATGCCAGCCGGGCTTCGGTCTCCGACTGTCGCGCCGCCGTGGCCGCCGTCGCCAGCTCGTCACGGTATTCGGTCGATGGTTCCTCGTCGGATGGAGCATCTTCAGCCGCGGCGAGCCGCTCGGTCGCGGCAGTCAGCGCCTCCTGCTCGACGACGATATTTGCCTCGGCAGCCTCCACCAGTTTGGCCAGCCGCTCGGATTCGCCAACAGCGGAGCGGAGCGTCGAGCCAAGATGTCCCAGCCGCTCGGCGACGGCGGAGAATTGCGCGTCAGACTCGTGCAGTCGCTCCAAGGCAGCGTCGGACCGGCTCTGGGCTTCCTGCCGTTTGGCTTCGGCGGCGGCGTGCCCAAACCTGGCACGTTCTGCCCGCGCGGTGGCTTCGTTCAGCTGCGCCGCCGTTTCTTCGACGGCTGCCTGGACTTCGAGCAGGCTCGGAGCGGTGGACGACCCGCCGCGCGCAGACATCGCGGTGAAGAGGTCGCCTTCGGTGGTCACGGCGGTCAGTGCAGGGTTCGCGGTGATGGCCTCGCTGGCGGTTGCCATGTCGTCGACGACGACGACGCCGGCCAGCAGCGTGCCGATGGCGCCGGAGATTTCCGGCTTAGCGGTGACGAGCCCGATGGCGGGTTTCGCACCGGCGGGGAGTCCGGCAACTCCGGCGGGATCTCCATCCGGATCTCCACCAGGATCTCCACGCGGATCTCCACCAGGATCTCCACGCAGTCGCTGGCGCTCCTTTGGTCGATCACCGGGTCGATCACCGGAGGCGACGAGCAGCTCAACCCGGCCGGCGTCGTCGTCCTTCACCTGGTTCAACGCCCGGATTGCCGCATCCGCGTCCGACACTGCCACTGCTTCGGCTGCCGGTCCAAGCGCTGCGGCAATGGCCGTCTCATACCCGGTTTCAATGGTCAGCAGGTCCGCCACCGGCCTGAGCACACCCTCCACCCCGGCATCGAGCAAAGCTTCGGAACCGTCCTTGCGCTGCAGCCCGACTTCCAGCGCCTCGCGGCGGGCGGACAGTGAATCACGGTCCCGATCGGCTTCGTGTTCCTCGGACTTGAGCGACTCGATTTCGGCCAGCACCGACTCAAGCTCTTCATTGGCCTGTTCGTATTCGGCGTCGAGCCCTTCTTCGCCTTCTTCCGCCCCGGCCACCTGGGTTTCGAGGGCGCTGAATTCCGATTGCGCCTTGGCGCGACGTTCGTCGGCGTCGGTGATCGACTGACGCAATCGGCCCAGCTCAGCCTCAGCCGATTCCACCCGCGAACGTGCGGTACCGACTTGCCCGGTGAGCTTGGCCAGCCCCTCCCGCCGGTCGGCTGCGGCCCGCATGATGTCAGTCAACCGCTTCTCTTCGGCTGCGGCAGCCTCTTCGGCTTCGGCGCGGAGCTCGACGGCGGATTCCAGGGACGCGCCCAACTCCTCGATTGTCTCTTCGAGTCCGGCCTGCTCCTGGCGCACCTCGGCGGCCTGCTGCTCCAGTTGGTCAGGGTCCCTGCCGGTGTCCGGGGCTTCCTCTGTCGAACCCAGCAGCCGCCGTCGTTCCCCGGCCAGATTGCCCAGGGACCGCAGCCGCTCCTGGGTGGATGAGAGGTGATACCAGGCGTCGCGGGCCGCGCGGAGCTTGGGCGTTGCCTCCGAGGCGAGCCGTTCCAGTTCGGTCTGCCGGTTTCGCCCGGCCTCGAGCGCCTTCTCCACCTCGGCGCGGCGTTCCTTCAACGCCGTTTCGTCGGCGACTTTCTTTTCCAGGGTGGTGGTGAGGCTGACCAAGTCGTCCGCCAGCAGACGGGCCCGGGCGTCGCGCACCTCGAACTGCACCGTCTGGGCACGCCTGGCCACCTCGGCCTGTTTGCCCAGCGGCTTGAGTTGGCGCCGGATCTCGCCGGTCAGATCGTTCAGCCGGTCCAGGTTGCCCTGCATCGCCTCCAGCTTGCGGACCGTTTTTTCCTTGCGGCGACGGTGTTTCAGGATGCCGGCGGCTTCTTCGATGAACCCGCGGCGGTCTTCGGAGGTGGCGTGCAGGACCTTGTCCAGCTGGCCCTGGCCGACGATCACGTGCATCTCCCGGCCCAGGCCGGAGTCGGAGAGCAGTTCCTGGATGTCGAGCAGGCGGCAGTTGGCGCCGTTGATCGCGTATTCGGAGCCGCCGGCGCGGAACAGAGTCCGGGAGATCGTCACTTCGGAGTATTCGATGGGCAACGCGCCGTCGGCGTTATCGATGGTCAGCGAAACCTGCGCCCTGCCCAGGGGTGCGCGGCCGGAGTTTCCGGTGGTGCCGGCGAAGATGACGTCTTCCATCTTGCCGCCGCGCAGCGTTTTGGCCCCCTGCTCGCCCATCACCCACGCGAGTGCGTCAACCACGTTGGACTTGCCGGAGCCGTTGGGCCCCACGACCGCGGTGACGCCGGGTTCGAAGTCGAACGTGGTCTTGGACGCGAACGACTTAAAGCCTCGGACGGTTAAACTCTTCAGGTGCAAGGGTGCTGGCTCTTTCGGGGGTGGCTGGTTGGCACCGATTTTACTGTGCCGGACCTGCTTTGGCCTTCATTTGGGCGGTTTGCGTTCCCATCAGGAGTAAAACTGCGGCTTCCAGGTACAAACACCGCATATTCACCCCGGTTTACTCCCCGCCCGAACATCCACGCACCGCCCCGATGCTGCCCGGCCGCGCCGGCAGGGCAGCCTGCCGCGCCGGCGTCGACGCCGTCCAGCGGAACCCCGCCATCGCGGGGACCTGAACGTTCGTTACGCCGTCAGCTCCGGCAACAGCTCCTGCAGCGGGTCCGCCTCAAAGAATGCATTCTCCATATCGACAATGAGCAGCGCCGTGGACATAGCAAGCATCCTTTCTATGATCCGGTTTCAGCATAGTTGCCACCGCTGCTAACGTGTGCATGCCAGCAGGAAATGTGAGGTATGTTCCTTCGGCGGCATATGCGGAACTCAGCTGATGGGTGCATAGTTAACTAATTGGCCTGTCTATTGCGCCCAGCAACGACAGGCTTCCCAGTCAGTAACACACTTAAGGCAACGATTTGATCGGCAACGCAACGTTTCGGCATACCAACACCGCCCTGCTGGCGGTGACAAGCGTCGAGGCGCCCGTCATAGTCCCTTCGTCGGATTTCGACCGGGACCTCGGATCAGCACTGAAACGGCTGGGCTTGTCCACCAGACTGCTGGAACGCGTCGCCGGTATCAAGGAGCGCCGATGGTGGGATCAGGGCACCACATTTGTCGACGCCGCCATGGAAGCCGGCGCCAAGGCGCTGGCCGCCGCCGGGATTGAGCCCGGCCAAATCGGAATGCTGATCAATACATCCGTCAGCCGGGAGAACCTTGAACCATCCGTGGCCGTGAAGATCCATCACGGGCTGGGATTGCCGTCGTCGGCGCTTAATTTCGATATCACTAATGCGTGCCTGGGATTCCTGAACGGAATCAATCTGGCGGCGAATATGATTGACGGCGGCCAGATTAAGTATGCGGTCATCGTCAATGGCGAAGACTCCCAGAGCACCCAGGAAGCCACGCTGCGCCGGCTGAACCACCCGGACACCACGCGCGAGGACTTCATGCGTGAGTTCGCCACGCTGACCCTCGGTTCCGGTGCCGCCGCGGCAGTGGTCGGTCCAGCTGACGCGCATACCGGTTCCCACCGCGTGGTCGGCGGCGTATCCCGCGCCGCGACCGAGCATCATGAGCTCTGCGTCGGCGGTGTCGACGGCATGTATACCGACGCCAAGGGCCTGATGGACGGCGGCCTTGAGCTCGTCGAATCCGCCTGGCATGAGGCACAGGACGACAACTGGGACTGGGCCAACATGGACCGCTACGTCACCCATCAGGTCTCCACCGCGCACACCAATGCGATTGTGGATGCGATCAATCTGGATCCGGCCAAGGTCCCGATGACCTTCCCGTTGTGGGGCAACGTGGGTCCGGCGTCGCTGCCGATGACGCTGGCGATGGAATCGCAGAACCTGAACAGCGGGGACCGGGTGCTGTGCATGGGTGTCGGTTCCGGGCTGAACACGACCATGATGGAACTCGTTTGGTAAGTGCAGTATGGCCCGGTGTTGAACTGGACTGGTCCCGCAGAATCAGTGTGCCCTCCACCGCGTCAGTGGACCCGTCCGGAACAGTCAACGACTGGCACGTCCTGGACAACGGCCCGGAACTTGCAGCCCGCGGACTCTCCCCTGTCGGCACCCTGCTGTGCGTGCACGGCAACCCCACCTGGTCGTACCTCTGGCGTGGACTCCTGCGCGCCGCAACGGACAGCCCCGAGCCGTGGCGCGTGGTGGCAGTCGACCAGCTCGACATGGGGTTCTCCGACCGCACCGGCACCTTCCGCCGCCTCGAAGACCGCATCACCGACCTGCACGACCTGACAGGCGCGCTGGAATTGAGCGGGCAGGTGATCACCGTCGGCCATGACTGGGGCGGCGTCATTTCCCTCGGCTGGGCGACCCGCCACCGCAGCCAGCTGGCCGGCGTCGTGCTGACCAATACCGCGATCCATCAGCCGCAGGGAGCCGCCATTCCCGCGCCGCTGCAGGTCGCGCTCAACCCGGCCGTACACGGATGGGGCACCAAGTCCAGCAGCGCCTTCCTGCGGGTCACCCACGCGCTCGCCCACCCCCCGCTGCCCGCGGATGTACGGTCGGCGTACATGGCCCCGTACCGCCGCGCTTCCCGCCGGGAGGGGGTGGCGAATTTCGTCGCCGACATTCCTGGCTCCCCATCGCACCCGAGTTATCCCACCCTGGAGGCTGTCGCCGAGGCAGTTCGCACCCTCGACGTGCCGGCGCTGCTGCTGTGGGGCCCGCGCGATCCGGTTTTCTCGGACCGCTACCTGCGCGATCTGATGGACCGCCTTCCGCAGGCCGATGTGCACCGTTTCGAAGGCGCCGGGCACTTGGTGATGGAAGACCGGGATACCGCCGGCACCATTCTGGATTGGCTGGCGGCAACCTACGACGACGGCGGCGACGACAGCGGAACCCGTGACGGCGGGATCCGCTCCGGTTTGGGACAAACGACCGGCGGCGCGCACGGCAAAATGTCCCAAAGCGGAGCAAAACGGTCCGCGTCGGGCACTGCCACCGATGCGACCAAAGAATTCCGCCCGCTGTGGGCCGAGCTCGACCGCCGAGCGGGAGACACCGCCACTTCCGTCGTCGACATGGTCGGAGGATCCGGCACCGCCTCGTCGCTGAGCTGGACCCAACTCGCCGAGCGTGTTCGCAACCTGTCCTCGGGTCTGGCAGCCTCGGGAGTCAAACCCGGAGACCGCGTCAGCCTGCTGGTGCCGCCCGGGTCCGACCTGACCGCCTTGATTTACGCCTGCGTCCGCATTGGCGCCATCATCGTCGTCGCCGACGCCGGGCTGGGCACCAAAGGCCTGAGCCGCGCGGTCAAGGGCGCCGGACCGAAATTCGTGATCGGCATCGAACGCGGCCTGACGGCGGCCCGGCTCTTCGGATGGCCCGGCGAACGCATCAGCGCCGCGTCCCTGGCCCCTGCCCGGCGCCGGTTGCTCGGTGTCACCCACAGCCTGGCCGAAATCGCTGCCCGCGGCGCTGCCGAACGACGGTCCGGAGGGCAGCACCCGGAGGAGCCGGGGCCCGACGACCAGGCCGCAATCCTGTTCACCTCAGGCTCGACGGGACCGGCCAAAGGCGTCGTCTACACCCACCGCCAACTGTCCGCCATGCGCGACGCCGTCGCCAACACCTACGGGCTCAGGGCGGGCACCTCACTGGTCGCGGGGTTCGCGCCATTCGCGCTGCTCGGACCGGCCCTCGGTGCCACCACCGTCACCCCGGACATGGACGTCACAGCGCCGAAAACCCTAACGGCAACTGCCCTGGCCGAGGCAGCCGCTGCGGTGAACGCCACAGCCGTCTTCGCCTCGCCGTCGGCGCTGCGCAACGTGCTGGACACAGCCGCAGCACTTGCGAACCGCGGCGCCCTCGAGCAGGTCCAGGTGCTGCTTTCTGCGGGAGCTCCCATCCCGGAGCCGCTACTCGATGAGCTGACCGGACTCTTGCCGCAGGCCTCGCTGCACACTCCCTATGGAATGACGGAGGCCCTGCCGATCACGGATATCGACCTCGAAGGCATCCGGCACGCGCGCCTGGACGCCGATTCGCAGGCCGGGGCGGGCTCAGGCGCGGGCTCGGAGGCCGGCGCGGGCTCAGGCGCGGGCTCGCAGGCCGGGGCGGGCTCAGGCGCGGGCTCGCAGGCCGGGGCGGGCTCAGGCGCGGGCTCGCAGGCCGGGGCGGGCTCAGGCGCGGGCTCGCACGCCGGCGCGGAGGGTGGCTTGCCGACCAACGCCGAAACCGACACCCGGGAACCTGGACCCGGCACCGGAGCCGGCAACGGTGTCTGTGTCGGCCGACCGGTCTCCGGCGCGCAGATTGCCATCAGCGGCCTGGACGAGGATGCCGCCGCAACCGGAGCATTGACGCGGGACCCTGCGGTGACAGGTGAAATCCTCGTCAGCGCCCCGCATGTGAAAAACCACTACGATCGCCTGTGGGCGACCGAACGCCGCAGTTCGCGCACCCGCTGCTGGCACCGCACCGGCGACGTCGGCCACCTGGACGACCAGGGCCGGTTGTGGGTCGAAGGCCGGCTGGGCCACATCATCCCCACTGCCTCTGGAGTGCTCACCCCGGTCGCCTTGGAGCAGGCGGTTGAAGCGGTCGACGACGTCGGCCGGGCTGCCGTCGTCGGCGTCGGCCCCGATGGAGCGCAAGTGCCGGTCGCCGTCGTCGAGACCCTGCCGCCTGCCGACCGTCCGTCTTTGGCGGCTCCTGCGCTGACCGCGGCTGTCCGTGCCGCGGCGGCAGCAGCGAATCCGGACGCGGGTATATCCGCCGTCCTTGTCGTCGCCGAACTGCCCACAGACATCCGCCACAACGCCAAGATCGACCGGGCCGGGCTCGCCGGCTGGGCGGCCGAGGTGCTGGCCGGCGGGAAGATGACCGCCCCATGACCGGCGCCGACCCCGACGCCACGAACCTGACCCGGGACGGCATGAACATCCTGGTGACCGGAGCGTCAGGCATGCTGGGACGCGCAGTCGCCGAAGCGCTGATCGCCCGCAGCGCGAAGCTTGGACGCCGCGACCGCGTCTACACCTTCCAGCGCGGCGCCTCATCCATCGAAGGCGCCCAGGACCGGCGTGGCTCCCTCGGCGATCCCGGCGCCGTTGAGCGCGCCGTGGACGGGATCGACGCCGTGATCCACCTGGCAGCCAAGGTGTCTTTTGCCGGCGAAGCCGAAGAATTCGACGACGTCAATATCGAGGGCACCCGCCGGCTGCTCACTGCGGCGCGGCAAGCGGGCGTGTCCGACGTCGTCTTCGTTTCCTCTCCCTCGGTTGCCCACCACGGTTGGTCAATAGTGGGTGACGGTGCCGGGCCGGCCAGTCCGGAGCACGCCCGGGGCAATTACGCCCGCACCAAGGCGGCCGCGGAACTTCTCGCGCTGGGCATGGACTCCCCCGGATTCCGGGTCGCGGCGGTCCGTCCGCACATCGTCTGGGGCCCCGGCGACACCCAGTTGGTCGAACGAGTGGTCGCACGGGCCAAGTCCGGCAGGCTGCCGCTGCTGGACAGTGGCGCCGCGCTGATCGACACCACATACGTGGACAATGCGGCCTCCGCCATTACCGCCGCGCTGAACCGGATGGACCATGCGCATGGCCGTGCCCTGGTGGTCACCAATGGCGAGCCGCGACCGGTGGGCGAGCTGATCGCGGGCATCTGCGCGGCCGGCGGGGCTCCAACGCCGACCCGGCACATTCCTGGGTGGCTGGCACGCGCAGCCGGGTCCGTCATCGAGCGTGTCTGGACTGTTGCACCGGGCGAGGATGAACCACCGATGACCCGTTTCCTGGCCGAGCAACTCTCCACCGCACACTGGTTCGACCAACGGCAGACGCGCCAGGTGCTGGACTGGACACCTGAGGTGAGTATCGACGAGGGGTTGTCGCGGCTCGCGGCGCACTACGGGGGCAGGGCGTCCGGCTGACCAGCGTGGAGCTGACCCAGCGTCCGGCTGGCCCAGACGCTCAGCTGATGAGCTCGGAGCTGTCGATGTTGAGGTGGACGACGCCGCCTTCCACCCTGTCGAGGCGGTCCGCCGCGGCGTAGCAGTCGGATCTGAACAGGCCCTTGCTGTCGATCTTAATGTAGCCGATCCGCAGCATACGTTCAGCAAATTGCTGAGGCACATCGGCACCCGTGCCCAGGGCCTCCGCAACGTCACCCACCAGGCTGTTCCCGCCGTCGGGGGCCTGGCCTTCGGACGTGACGGCCTCCGGATCGCCTTCCTTGAGATCCTCAATGGTTCCGACCTCCTGGCCGGAGCGGTCCACGACCATCATTCCTTCACGAACCTGGCTCATATCGTCCATGCTGCTCCCCTCCTGCTGACGATCCTGCGATGGCCATGCTTGTCGCGCTGCCTCCGGACTCCCGGGGCACCTTCGACGCTACTCCCGACGCTCATGGTCTGTGAAGAGTAATCAGCCACCTTATTATCCGCAAATTCCGGCGCAGGCACCGATCTCGCCTAGCATTGGAGTCATGCCCAGCCTCAAAGACAGCGTCGCCGTAATCGACGCATGGCCCGTTGACCACGCTTCCACCGCCGTCGTCGCCGACGACGGGCGCATCCTGGCCAGCCACGGCGAGACGCAACGCTCCTACCCCCTGGCATCGGTCACCAAATTGCTGTCCGCCTATGCGGCGCTGATGGCGATCGAGGAAGGCGCAGTCGACCTGGGTGACCCGGCGGGACCCGAGGGCTCCACGGTCCGCCATCTGCTCGCGCACACCTCCGGCCTGGAATTCGACCAGCACGTGCAGCGCCAGCGGCCGGGCAAACGTCGCGTCTATTCAAACGCCGGATTCGAGGTTCTCGGCGAAACCATCGCCGAAGCCACCGGGATGGAGTTCGCCGCGTACCTGCAGGAGGGTGTGCTGGCCCCGCTTGGCATGGAAGCGACGGTTCTGAAGGGATCTCCGGCCGCCGGGGCCGAGTCGACAGCCGCGGATATGGCCCGCTTCGCTGCTGAATTGCAGCGGCCCACCCTGCTGCATTCAGACACCGTGGCCGAGGCCACCGCCGTGGTCTTCGGCGGGCTCGACGGCGTGTTGCCGGGGTTCGGGCGCCAATCCCCCAATGACTGGGGGCTGGGGTTCGAGATCCGCGACGGCAAGAGCCCGCACTGGACCGGCAGCGCTAACTCCGCCCGCACCTTCGGCCACTTCGGACAATCCGGGACATTCCTCTGGGTCGACCCCGAGGCCGGGGCGGCGTGTGTGGTGTTGACGGACCGGGATTTCGCCCAATGGGCCGTCGACGCATGGCCGGCCTTCTCCGACGGGGTGCTTGAAGGACTGAAGACGCTCAGCCGGGCCTGAGAATCGCCGAAGGCGTCAGGGTCCTTACCAGCGGCCGTTGCGCGGCCGCGGCTGGCATACCGGGCAGGTGTAGGACGAACGCTTCATCAGCACGTCACGCCGGATCGTGGTGGCCAGGCCCAGGGCGGCACACCGCCGGCACGGCTCGCCCTCGCGCCCGTACACGTTCAGGGAGCGTTCGAAATACCCCGAGGCGCCGTTGACGTTCACATACAGCGCATCGAAGCTGGTGCCGCCGGCCTCCAGTGCCTGCAGCATCACCTGCTGGCAGGCTTCCACCAGCCTGGTGGTCTCATTGCGGCGGACGGTGTCGGTCGCCCGGGCGAAATGCAGCTTCGCTGCCCACAGCGCCTCGTCGACGTAGATATTGCCTACGCCGGAAATCAGGCCCTGGTCGAGCAAGGCGCGCTTGAGGCCGGTGCGGCGTTTCCTCAGCCGCCGGAAGAAGCCTTCAACGTCGAAGGCCGGGTCCAGCGGGTCACGGGCGATGTGCGCGGCTTCTTCGGGGATCAATGGCAATGGAGTTTCGGACAGTCCGCCCGGCAGGCCATCATCCGTGGGGACCAGTTCGGTCAGGAACATCCCACCGAACATCCGCTGGTCCACGAAACGCAGCTCGCCGGGCAGCGGTTCCGCAGCGGTCTCCGGGGACGAATGTGAGAGCTGGAACCTGAGGCGCAGGTGCTTCTCGTCGGGGGCATCCGAGTCCTCAATGAGCAGTTGGCCGCTCATCCCCAGGTGCGCCATCAACGCGAACCGCGGGACCGGTGGCGAGGGATCAGGTGAGGGACCTCCGACCGGGGAACCGCCGGCCGGGGAATAACCGGTCACGGAAGCGTGTCCGTCGTCGTCGACCAACGGCAGCCAGAGGAACTTCCCCCGCCGGACTGCATCGACGACGGTGGTCCCGATCAGATTGCCGCGCAAGTCTTCAGCGCCGAGCAGATGGCGGCGCACGGGGCGCTCGTGGAGGATTTCGACGTCGTCGATCCGCCGGCCGGCCACCCAGCCTGCCAGACCGCGGCGGACCACCTCGACTTCGGGCAGTTCGGGCACGTCAGTGCTGCACGGTGGTGCCGTCGGACCGGCTGCCACTGGTGGAGAGCTGCCTCCACGCCTGAGCTGCCGCTTCCTTCTCCGCTTCCTTCTTGGAGTGGCCGGTACCGGTGCCGTACTCCACGGATCCGATCAGCACCTTCGCCTGATACGTCCGGGCATGGTCCGGCCCGGAGCCTTCAACAACGTATTGCACCACTCCGAGGCCTTCGCCGGCCGCGGTTTCCTGCACGTTCGTCTTCCAGTCGGTGCCGGCACCGAGGGCGCCGGCGTCGGCGAGCAGCGGCGCAGTCAGGCGCATCACCAGCTCACTGGCGACGTCGATACCGCGGCTCACGTAGGTGGCCCCGAAGATCGCTTCCATCGTGTCGGCGAGGATGGACGATTTGTTCTTGCCGTCGGTGAGCTTCTCTCCCTGGCCCAGCAGGATATACTCGCCAAGATCCAGTTCGCGGGCAATACCGGCCAGCGCACGGGTACTGACGACGGCGGCACGCCGCTTGGCCAAGTCCCCTTCGGGCAGGTCGGGATGATCCCGGTAGAGGGAATCAGTTACTGCATAGCCGAGAATCGAGTCGCCAAGGAACTCGAGGCGTTCGTTGGTCGGCAGGCCACCGTTCTCGTACGCGTACGAACGGTGCGTGAGGGCAAGACGAAGCGTCTCGGCGTCGATATCGACGCCGAGACGCTTCAGTAATTCTTGTTCAGCAGCCAAAAGCCTGTTTAGACGTCGGCTACCTTGCGGCCCTTGTACTCAAGGAACAGCTCGGTACCCGCGGAGTCGGTGACGACCTTGGCCTGATGCGGCAGGCTGTAGGTGACGCGGCCGTTTTCAACGGTCTTCACCAGGTTCGGCACGGAGGCCTTCCACTGGGACCGGCGGGAACGGGTATTCGAGCGGGACATCTTCCGCTTGGGAACAGCCACGGCTATCTCTCTTCTCTCTCGTCCAACACATTGTCGTTGTCTGCAGTCTCTGCAGGTTCGCTGCTCAGGCCCTGCAGGGCAGCCCAGCGAGGGTCCAGAACCTCATGGTGGTGACCGGGATCATCCACGAGGTGGATTCCGCATTCGGAACACAGGCCCTCGCAGTCTTCCCGGCATACCGGCTGGAACGGCAGCGCGGTCACCACTGCGTCCCGCAACATCGGTTCCAGATCAATCGTATCGTTTTGAACCAAACGCTGCTCTTCCTCATCCTCAGCATCGACGTCTTCGTGACCTTCGTAGCTGAAGAGCTCCTGCACATCGACCTCAAGGTCGTACCCGATAGGATCCAGGCACCGGCCGCATTCGCCTGTCACATCGACGGCGACTGCCCCTGACACCAGGATTCCCTCATGTACGGCCTCGAGCCTCACCCGCATATCCATATCGGATCCGGACTGAACACCGATCAGAGGAGTACCAAGATCGCTTGGCGCGGGTACATGTTCCTCCAGCGTCCGCATACTGCCGGGACTGCGTCCCAGCTCCTTGACGCTGTGCATCAAAGGCGAATTCAGCTCACGCTGATTGGCAGTGCTAATGAGAACTCCTGTAAAACATATGACCGACGAACCAGTCTACAGTGCCGGCAGGTCCATGCCCAAACCAACACGGGCCTTTACGATACTGCGTTTTTGCGAAGGTCCCCGGAGCCTCGACGGGCTTACCTCCCATGTGCGCGCCAAGTACTGGACGTGGACTTGGATCAGCCATGCAGGTCAGGCCGGTAGATGAGCTCCTGAATGTTGCCATCGAGCGTTCGCCTGTCGATCAGCTCGAGGTCGAAGTCCGCCGCCCCCTTGAAGATTGGGTCCGCTCCACTTTGTCCGGTGATCACGGGGAATAGCGTCACCTGGACGCGGTCGACGAGTCCGGCGGCCATCAGCGCCCGGTTCATCGACAGGCTGCCGTGCGAGCGCAACGGCACCTCGGATTGCTTCTTGAGCCGGTCGACGACGTCGACGGCGTTGCCGCCCGCGACGGTCGCGTCAGGCCAATCGAGGGGCTCTTCCAAGGTGGATGAGACCACGGTTGCCGGCAGGTTTGCCCCAGTAGCCACCCCAATCGCCAGGCTCCGCGTAGGAACCGAAACCGTCGAGGCTTGAGAAGACGTCGAAGGTGTAGGTGGCAGTCATGATGCTCTCCTCGGTTGATCGAATGTGTGGATATAGACGGGACACCACGGCCAAACTCATCGCCCGGAGACAGTCACTGGGATTGTCCAACTGGAACGCCGCAATCCTTAACCACCTATTCCGATGCGGTTCCAGCGTCACAGGGCGCCGGCGGCATGTGCCGCCGGCGCCCTGATCCGGTTACTTCATTTCAGGCTCAACCGCGATCCGGGTTCTGATCCGGATTCACCTGCTGCTTTGCCTGCATCTTTGCCAGCTGCCGTGCAGCGGCATCGCGGCCGCCGAGGCCAAAGGCAAGTGCTGCGGCAATCGCGGCACCGACCACAATCGCGCCGAATGCGAGGTTGATGATCGAATCGGCGATGCCCATGTAGCTCAGGCCCATTGCAGCGAACAGTGCGATCACGGAGTACCTGACGATCTTTGAGACCGTGCCGGCACCCATGAACTTGAAGATGATCCGTGCAATCAGGAAGCCTGCGGCGATGATCACACCGCCGAACAGGACGTTGCCGGCCAGCACGAGGATCTCGTTGAGGATCTGCGTCACTTCAGCAAACTGCAGCAGTCGTGCGGCCATGATGCCGAAGAAGACCATGATCGCGGCCTTGACGATCGTGGTGATGATCGACGAAGCACTCTGTCCCTCGGGGACGATTCCCAACTTGCCGACCGCCTGGTCCGTTCCCACACCGCGAAGGGTCCCTTCCAGCAGGGTGCCAATGAACTTCGCGATGACGTAGCCAATGGCCAGCAGAATGATCGCAGCAATGATCTGCGGAATGGCGTTGAGGATCAGGTTCAACATGTGGGTGGCCGGCTGGGCAATAGCCGCGATGCCGAGCACCTGCAAAGCACTGATGCCAACGACGATGATGATGATGGCAAACACCAGGTTGCCGACCACTGAGGCAATCCTGGCGTTGGCTTGCCCGCGTTCGGCAGGATCGTCAGTCGAATCCTTGCTCTTAAACCGTTTGGTGATGGCGCTCAGATCCACCGCGTTGAGGGCGGCCTCTATCAGTTGGCGTGCGATCTTTGCGATCACATAACCAATGAAGAAGACAATTCCTGCCCCAATGATGTTGGGCAGGTAACCCATTACCGTCCCGAGCAGGTCCTGGACCGGCGCCAGAACTTCGGCCAACGCAAATACCTGCAGGATTGCCACCAAGCCAAACAGCCACACGATGAGCGCCGCTATTGTCCCGAACGACTCGCCTATTTGCTTTCCGTCCGCACCCTCGCGCTGGAGGAATTTCAACTTACCGACCAGCTTGCCGGCGGCCCACTTCACGACTTTGGCAATAAGCCAGGTGACGAGCAGGATGATCAGCGCGACGACGACCTTCTGAATCATCCCTGGCCAATCGAAACTTTCCAAGAAGTTCATTAGATATCCTTACTTGGTCATGATCTGAATCCGGCTGGCTTAGAGCCCAGTGTGAATCAGAACTTCGAACTTTTCGAATGCCCCCAGCATAAGCCAACTGTCAGTATCTTGGTATATATTCACCCGGATTTTTCCGACTCTTCGCGTTCGGAATAAACTGACGACTCCATACGGGCTTTGGCAGCCGGGGAATACAATTCGCAGAAACCGCGTGACCATGACGGTGTTTAACGCTTGTTACCGGCCGCTGGCGGGGGGCATTATGGCTAAATTACGCACCATTGATATGACGTATCCGAAGCCGACTTCGACGCCGGATGGGTCAGCGCGTGTCCTTCAGCCTCTTATAGACAGCCCGGGGAACATAGTCCGAGATGTCTCCACCCAGACCGGACACTTCTTTGAGCAGTGTCGATGACAGGTGCGTGTAGTGACTGTCGGCTGAGAGGAAAACGGTCTCCACTCCGGTCAACTGCCGGTTCATTGCGGCCATGGGAACTTCGTAGTTGTAATCGACGGCCGATCGCAGTCCCTTAACAATGACCCCGGCACCGTGGTCCCGGCAGAATTCCGCGAGCAGGCCTTCCCCCATCGGCTCCACGGTAATGCCCCGTAACAGCGTCATCGTTTCCCGGGCCATATCCATGCGCTCCTCGAGACTGAACCGCGGCTTCTTGGAAGGGTTCTTGGACACGGCCACAATAACCTCGTCGAACAGACTTGACGCACGGGCTATCACCTCGACATGGCCATTATGGAGGGGATCAAAGGAACCGGGGCAAACTGCGCGCAACATGTCTATGAATCTACACTTCTGACGCATTTGGTTTCCAGACGCACCGCTATAGATCTCAACCCGTAGACCCAGGGCGATAATGGGAATAGACTCAGAGCAAAATGTTCCGGCAGCGCAAAGAGGCCGCAATATCCTCCACGGGTATTTCCCAATTGCCGCCGCCTGCTGCAGCATTGCCGCCGCCTGCTCCGGAGGAGGAGTTTATTAACCCTCGGGTGAGCCGGCCGCGGGCCAACCTATTATGCTCGTTGCAGAGGACCAAGCACGAGCAGGACAGTAAAGAGGTTGCAATGCCCGACGAATCAGCACGCCCGTCGCCGGATACCGGCGGAGGATTGGCCCCATGGCAGCGCACGGCCGCCGGAGCGAACCTGTTGGGCGCCGACGGCCATCTTGGGGTGACGATCTTTGAGGAAATCACGGCCCTGGCGGTGAAGAACAATGCCATTAACCTCGGCCAGGGCTTCCCGGATGAAGGCGGACCTGAAGAAATCGCCCAGGCCGCGCGGCAAGCCATCACCGATGGCCACAACCAGTACGCCCCGGGCAAAGGCTTGCCACAACTGCGGGAGGCCATCGCCGAGCATCAGCAGCGCTTCTACTCATTGAACCCGGACCCGGAAACCGAAATCATCGTCTCCACCGGCGCCACCGAGGGGATCGCGGCGACGCTGCTGGCACTGACCCGCCCCGGGGACGAAGTACTGACCTTCGAGCCCTTCTACGACTCCTACGGGGCGGTCATCGGGCTCTCCGGCGCCACCCACACCACCGTGCCGCTGCACGCTCCGGACTTCGAACCGGATACCGAGGCATTGGAGGCCGCCTTCAACGCACGCACCCGAGTGGTGCTGGTCAATAATCCGCACAACCCCACGGGCACGGTATTCAGCCGCGCCACCCTGACGAAGATTGTCGAGCTGGCACGGAAGCACGACGCCGTCATCGTCACCGATGAGGTGTATGAACACCTCACCTACGGAGTGGCCCACACCCCGGTGACCACCTTGCCCGGAGCTGCGGACAGGACTATCACCATTTCATCGGCGGGCAAGACATTCTCCGTTACCGGCTGGAAAGTCGGCTGGGTCTCCGGCCCCGACGAGTTGATCGCGCAGATCCGCACCGTGAAGACCTTCATGAGCTACAGCTCCGGGACGCCCTTCCAAATGGCTGTCACCCAGGGTCTGGGCCTGGGTAACGAGTTCTACAACGGCATCGCGGACAAACTGGCACGAAAGAAGGACGTCCTCAGCGACGGGCTGCGCGAAGCCGGCTTCGAGGTCTACAGCCCCCGTGGCACCTACTTCGTCATCGCCGACGCCGCTCCCCTGCTCGGCGGCGGCCGCTTCACCGACGGAATCGATCTGGCGCGCCAGTTGCCTGAGCTGGTGGGCGTGGCAGCCATCCCGGTGCCAGCCTTCTGCCACGCCGAAGGCGCCGAGCGAACCAATTCGCTGCTCCGATTCGCATTCTGCAAAACCGACGACAAGTTGACTGAAGGCGCCCGCCGATTGGCCACGCTGCACGACATCGTCGAATAAGTAAGGGTGCTGTTGCCCTCCCCTTCGCGATCGCTATAGCGTTGATGTGATTTAGCCCACTGGCAGTGGTCGGGGCATCGAGGCGCTTCGCTCCAGCCAAGGACTGGAGAGGCAAGCATGGACATCTGGGAATACAAGGTCTGTGAGCCGCCCCCGCTTATTACGTGTGTGTAACGCTTTTCGAATCCTCGAAGTGAAACATTGACGAATCGATGGCCTCGCGATTCGCTGAATAAGCAAGTCTCAATAATTACTGAGCAGTAGCTTACTGTTCGCTGAAGAAGGGGAATGAATGAATATCTCGAAGCCTCCGGGTGCACTCTCCTTGGGTAAGAAGATCGCAGTCCTTGGGGTAACGGCGTTGATGGCTCTATCGACAGCCTCACCGGCTATGGCCGATGAGCCGGTTCCTAATTCAGGCAATCTCACCGAGGTTGCCCTCGGCACCACGACAAGCGTCACTGAGTACGATCCCAACTGCGTCGAGCAGGTTAAGGACATAGCTCAAAAACAGGGCATAGCCGACCCGAACCTGGACATATGTGAATTCACTATCACGACCACGGTTTCGGCCGGAAAGACTCCAACCCTAGCGGATATATGGTCAGACGAAGGTCTAAGCGCCACCGCCAAATCACAACTAGCGCAATCGGTGTTGGCCGGCAACAGAATCGTGACCAGGAACTGGATACAACAGGTGAACGGCGTGGCTTATCTACAGACCCACAGAGGCCGTGCCTACGCGGACGGTAATCGGGCCTGGTCCACGAACAGCTATCGCGGAGTGAGTGGCTATCACGCCTGCAACACCGATTACATTGTCGGTGGTGCCATAAATATGCAGTACTGCGGAGGCTGGTTCACCGGAAACAAGCTGGTCCAGCAACACCAGTTCACCGTCTCGGCATATTTTGAGGGATTCCCGGTCACCGTGTCACGCGCAATGACAACACACATTGGCGTTGGTGGCCGAGTCTGGAAGACTTGGAGGTACCTGTAAGTCGGCACACTCTATACGACTTCCGAGAGAGAAGGGAAAAATGAGTCAGCCCCTCATTGGTCACCCGCAACAGTACCTCAAGGATCCAAACGCGCCTATGGGAATCGTTGGTCTCATTCTGGCCTTTTTACTGCCACCGATTGGCCTTCCAGTCAGTATCGTGGCCAAACGACGGTCTACCGCAGATGGATTTGATAACCAATGGGCCACATACGGCCTTTACATCGGTATCCCGATGTTGGTCATGTGGTTCTTGGCCCCCGCTATCCCCGTAATTCCGATGAGCTGGTGAACATTAGATTAGGTAAGCGAAGGAAGTAGTGCCTGAAGGTCCTGCCGGTTCAATTCAACCGGCAGGACCTTCTCCTGACTCACGAGACTGGACCGCACAGCAAATCGCCAGACTTGTACAGCGTGCCTGGCACAACCGTCTATGGCTACCTCACCAGCAATAACCCCGGCTTAGCGCCATATCCTGTACGGCTGCTACTCAGACCCCCATTCGAGGCGAACCTCTTGCACATCGCTGTCTACGATGCACGCGAGGCAGGGATGTCGGTGCGAGAAGCGGCCACAGCTCTCCGCGTTCCCAAGTCCTCCGTCGCTCGCCATTGGCGCGAAGGGCATCGGTGCCCCGCCGTGCCGCCGGTGTGGGGCTCTCAAGCAGCCTGGCGCGAGGCTCACATGGCCGTGTGGGCTCACGATCCAGAGCAGCTGGCCGATGACTGGGTGCCTTACGAATGGGACGACGACGGTGAGTCCCGCACCGTTCGTAGACGGCCCCGTGTCAAGGCCCTCAAGACCGGGTGGCCAATCCAAGCGCCGGCGGAGTGTGCTGGCGGCATCTGTGGGCGCTGCCAGCGGTGCAGGCAGCGCAAGGAGCGAGAGCGCGACGGCGAGCAGTAACCGTGCACCAAAATGGGCCCATTGTGACCCGTTTTTCGACCAGTTCCAGTCGACGATGAGTGGACCATGAGCGATGCCGCGTCATGACAGGCGAAACCCCAATTTTCTGTGTCAGTTTCAGAAGGCGGCTGCACGGCCAACCGCATGAATTCGGGTCTTGTGCAGTCGCCTTTGGATATTTGGATGTCCAAACCCGCCTGCACAATGCTGCAATTTTTCCGGACCCGCCTGCGCAAACCTGCACCGTCAGGGGCAGGTTGCACCTGTCCGGCGCGTCTTTACAGTTGAATGTCGCCGGTGCGGGTGAGATGAGCGGCGACGTCGCGTAGTTTCATGTTGGGGTCTTGGCTGGGCTGGGATGAGGAAGGAAAACGCCTGCTCTGCGGTGATCTTGTAGCGTTCCATCAGGATACCTTTGGCCTGGCCGATGATATCGCGGCTGGCCAGGGCCTCTTCCAGTTCTTCGATCTTTCTGGCCTGGCCGCCAGTCACCTCGTCCACTTCGACCGTCCCGCAGTACTCAGCGGACATCTATGATCCATCGGCCATCACGGAGTCGGGCTGTCTTGGTGGCAGGTGGCGGTAGAGGCTGGACCGGGTGATTCCGGTCTTGTCCACGATCGCTGTGATCGAATAGCCGTTATTGCGCAGATGCTCGGCGTAAGCCAGCTTGGCCGGATCGATGACAGATGGTCTACCTACTTTCTTTCCCTGGCTGGTGGCCACCGCGCGGGCGTGGGCAGCACGCTCGATCGCGTAGGTGCGTTCCATCTGGCCGAACAGCGCCAGCATCACCAAAGCCAGTTGCGCCATCGGATCATCGGGTTTCGCGGAATCGACTTTGATGGGATCAGCGAGGTTGCGCAGACCGACGCCGCGCTCGGTCAAGTCATGGATCATGTTCAACGTATCGCGGACGGTCCGGCCGAGCCGGTCCAGGGTATGCACGACGATCACGTCACCGTCGCGGGCATAGTCCAAAGCGGCCGCCAACCCGGCCCGGTCAGTGGTGGACCCGGACTTCTTGTCCACATAAATGCGTTTCTCCGGGATGCCTTCGGCGCGCAGCGCATCAATCTGCCGCTCCAGGTCCTGCTTCGCCGTGGAAACTCTTGCGTACGCAATATCCATGACTGCACCGTACCGGAAGTTGGTTCTGTACGTGTCGGATGGCACGCCGTTGTCAATGTCCGAAGCTGTCTGCGCAAATGTCCACACCCGACTGCACACGCTTGTTTTGGGGCGTTACCGGCTCGATTTCGCCGGGTGCTTCGTGAGTACTTTCTGCCCGTCGGGGCGGAGCTCCCCGGTTGGAGAGACGTGGCGGTAGAGCGTTTGCCGCGTAACGCCGAGTTCTTTACACAGTTCGCCGATGTTGGTTTCGGATTGGCCCATGCCAGCCATGGCCAATCGAACTTTCGCGGCAGTCATTTTGAAGGGCCGCCCACCGCTTCTGCCTCGGGCGCGTGCGGCGGCGAGTCCAGCGGTGGTGCGTTCGGAAATGAGTGCTCGTTCAAACTCGGCCAGGGCGGCAAAGATACCGAACACGAGTTGGCCCGATGCCGTGGTGGTATCGATGGCGGAGCCCTCACCGGTGAGCACTTTGAGCCCGATGTTCCTGTCGGTGAGATCCTGGACGGTGTTCACCAGATGGCGCAGGTTCCGGCCCAGCCGGTCGAGTTTCCACACGACGAGTGTGTCCTCACCGGGCCGGAGTGCTTTGAGGCATGCGGTCAGGTGCGGGCGGTCGTCTTTCTTCCCGGAGGCGTGATCCTCGTACAGCCGCTCTGGATCGACGCCGGCGGCCAGCAGGGCGTCGCGTTGCAGATCGGTCGTCTGCGAACCATCGGCTTTCGAGACCCGCATGTAACCGATGAGCATGCCGCGACTCCTTGTCATTTATACGTTCGTTTACATGACAGCAGTCTCAAACGCACGGCCATCCGGTGTGAGTCGCAGCGGTAAGTGGCGACTCGCAATACAAGGTCATCAGGCACAATCCAAAAGGCCTGCTCACCAAAAACGTCACCACGACAGCAATCGATGAAGAATTGAATCGGCTCGGTCGTGAGGGCTGGGAATTGGTAAACGGCATCCCAGTGACGGGAGGCAGCTACATGACAAAGACGCTGGTGCTGCTCCTGAAGCGAAAGACCCGTGGAGAATGACGCGTGACGCGGTGGCGTAGCTCCCTCAGCCCGTAGCTGACCCACACTCAACAAACGCCGACGGTGCCGCCCGGGACGTAGGCTAAAGAAGATGCAGGATCTGGCTTCCTTCCTGGGCGTGTGCCTGGTGATCATTGTGGTTCCCGGCCCGGATTTCGCCCTGGTCGTGAGGAACACCGGACGGGGCGGCCGCCCCGCAGCCATCGCCACGGCGGCCGGTGTGATGACCGGCCTGACGATTCTGGCCTGCCTCGCGGTCGCCGGTTTGACGGCCGTGCTGCGCACATCCAGGACCGCCTACACGGTGCTCGCCGTCGCCGGCGGGATCTACCTGCTGTACCTGGGGCTCACGTCGCTGCTCGGGTGGTGGCAGATGCGTCGTGGCACGGTTCCCGCGGCGAAGCTGCAGACCCCACCGAGGCGCGGTGCCTTCTTCACCCAGGGGCTGATCTGCAACCTGTCCAATCCGAAGGTCGCCATCTTCTACGTGGCCTTGATCCCCCAGTTCCAGCTCGGACGGCTCGGCCCGTTGGAGAACAACATGGCCCTGGCCGCCATATTCGTGGCCCTCTCGGGAGCCTGGTATGTGGCACTGTGCTCGGCAGCGGGGCTGTGGGGTGCCTTCGTGCAGCGACCGCGGGTACGACAGTTCATTGCTTTGGCCAGCTCACTGGTGCTGTGTGCGCTGGGCGCCGCCGCCGTCGTCGGGCCGTTTCAGCAGTAGTCTGGAGGAATGGTTCCCAGCCGGCTGCTCCGATGGTCAGGTCTGCACGCGACAATCGATGAGGATGCACTGGTGCCCGGGGCCTACATTCTCAGCATCGGCGGGGCCCAGCAGTCGCATGTGAATCTGGCCGAACCTGCCGACGTGTTCTACGAGTATCTGCGCCGCATCGCCAATGTGGTCGACCTGGCGGCCCCGGCCGGTGCTCAAATCCGGGCGCTGCATCTGGGCGCGGGCGCGCTGACGCTGGCCCGGTATGTCGCCGCCACCCGTCCCGGCTCTGTGCAGCACGCTGTGGAGCAGGAACGGGAGCTGAGCGACTTTGTCCTCCAGCACCTGCCGCTGCCGACCGGCGCCGACGTGCACCATCACATTGGCGATGCCCGCGAGGAGCTGGAGCAGTTTGCCCCAGGGGCGTTCGACGTCGTGGTGCTGGATGTCTTTGCCGGACCTGAATCACCGCCTCATCTGACGGGCGCGGATTTCTATGCAGAGGCCGCCAAGGTGCTGGCAGCCGATGGCATTCTGGTGGTCAATGTTGGCGACGAGCCGCCGCTGTCCTTCACCCGCAGCCAGGTCCGCGCGTTGGAGCAGGTGGTGGACGACGTCGGCGCATTGGCTGACGAGCCCATGTTCAGTGGTCGCTACCCGGGCAACATCGTGCTGGTTGGTGTGAAACGCCCGTGGCCGGCCGAGTGGACGGCCCCGCTGCTGGCCGCCGGGCCGCATCCGGCCGCAGTGCGGACGGGAACGGATCTCGACCAGCTGCGCTGACCTGGCCTCCGGCGGCATGAACGGTGCCAAGCCTGGCCGGTGACGGGCCGGGTCTCGGCGGGGGTGGCAAGACGCGGGTCATTGTTCTTAGACTCAAGAATGACTGATTCCGTCTACGACTTGTACCCTCCACAGGTCCTGCGCGATTACGCGATGGTTGCCGACGGTGAACGAGGCGCGTTGATTGGTCCGCGCGGGGATGTGGCGTGGATGTGCGCTCCGCGCTGGCACGATGAGGGCGTGTTTTCCACCCTCATCGGTGGCACCGGGTTGTTCGCGGTCACTCCCACAGCGGAGCGATTCGTCTCCGGAGGCAGCTATAGCGAGGGCTCGCTGATCTGGAGCAACCGCTGGGTCACTACCGATGGCACCATCGAGTGCGACAATGCCTTGGTGCTGCCCGGCGACGAGGACAGGGCCGTGTTGGTGCGGCGCGTTCGTGCGCTGAAGAGAGACGCGCAGGTGCGGTTGCTGCTGGATGTGCGCGCCGGTTTCGGACGCCACGGGATGGCCGACCTGCACTCCGAGGACGGCGTGTGGTCAGGCAGCTCCGGCCCGCTCAATTTCCGCTTGACCGGCGCTCCGCACGCCCGACGGCAGGGCGAAGGGCATCTGGAGCAGCTGATCGAGGTCGCCGCCGACGGCTTCCACGATCTTGTGCTGGAGGTTTCCTCCCGGCAGTTACCGGCAGAGGCGCCCGGCGCTCAATATTGCTGGTCCGAGACCAAGGCGGCATGGCAGCAATCAGTGCCGAAGCTGGAGGACACGATCGCCGGACCCGATGCGCGGCAGTCCTATGCGGTGCTGCGAGGTTTGACGAGTTCGTCCGGTGCCATGGTCGCAGCCGCCACCACGTCGCTGCCGGAGCGGGCCGATGAGCGCCGCAACTACGATTACAGATACGCATGGATCCGGGACCAGTGCTATGCCGGTCAGGCGGTGGCGGCCTGTGGAAACTTTCCGCTCCTGGACGACGCTGTCCACTTCATCTCCGGACGGTTGCTGGAAGACGGGATAAACCTGCGGCCCGCCTATACGGTCACCGGCGGTGACGTCCCGGATGAAGCGAACCTGGATCTGCCCGGCTACCCGGGAGGTCGCGATGTGGTCGGCAACCGCGCCAACCGGCAATATCAGTTGGACGCGTTTGGTGAATCACTGTCGCTATTCGCCGCCGCGGCGGGGCATGACCGGATGGGACTGGAGCATTGGCAAGCAGCGGATATCTGTGTCGACGCCATCGCCAAACAATGGACGCAGCCCGATGCCGGGTTATGGGAACTCGACACCAGGCACTGGACACATTCCAAATTGATCTGCGCCGCCGGACTGCGCAGGCTTGCGGGCCACGCCTCGACGGCGACAGCCGCCCGGTGGTTGTCGCTGGCGGACCGGATCGTCGCCGAAACGTCCAGGACGTCGGTGCATCCCACCGGCTATTGGAAACGCGCGCCCGACGACGACCGTGTTGACGCGTCCCTGCTGCGTCCACCTCTGCGCGGTGCATTGGCGGCCACCGATCCACGCACCACAGCCACCATCGAGGCGGTCCGGGACTCATTGAGCAGCCAAGGCTATGTGTACCGGTTCCGCCAGGACGACCGGCCGCTTTATCAGGCAGAGGGCGCCTTCCTGCTGTGCGGGTTCGACATGGCCATGGCCGTCCACCAACAGGGCGATACCACCCAGGCGTTGCGCTGGTTTGAACGCAACAGGGCCGCCTGCGGCTCCCCCGGACTCTTCACCGAGGAATACGACATCGGGCAGCGTCAACTGCGCGGCAATTTCCCCCAGGCGTTCGTCCATGCGGCAATGCTCGAGTCGGCCGGATACCTGGCGGGCTCACCGGAGCCCGGGTGAGAAGCAGAGTCCCTATTTCACCCTATGTCGATCGACTTGTGAGAGGTTGCCGCCTCCTCGCTCACAGCCCGAGATACGTGGTGATCTGGCGACCGAGACGACCGATCTCATCTGTGGTAAGCAGTCCACGCCGTGTCAGCAGTCGACTTCTGGTCACTGGTTGGAGGGCGGTGACATCGGCGTAGGGCTCCTCGTATCGGGTTAGCCCGGCGTCAGCGGTGAGCGGCACGTGGGTCTGCTCCGGTCCTGAAGTGCCGGTCACTGGTACTACGGCGACGTGACCAAGCCGAACGTTCAGCGCGTTGACACTGAGCACGACCGCAGGGTGCATCCCGAAGTCATCGAAGTCAACGTCCCACACCTCGCCACGAAAGGGTTCAGGCAGTGGCATCGCGTCGTTCACTCGCCGACGCCGGCCGGACGCCGATGGGCAGGGGCGGCTCGCTATTGCCATAGAAATCATCGACGCTACGTGCCATACGCTCCTCGGCCGCACGCCGGTGCAGCAATTCCAGCGCTTCAAACGGAAGCATCTGGCCATTGCGCAGATGAAAGCGGATCCAGATGTGCCAGCGGTTGTGGTGTTCAAACACCCCCGAGATCTGGATACCTGGCTATCAAATGTACACCAGTCGAACACGACTGATGACGCCGATTGAGGCCCCTTTGCGGATTTCATCTAGTCTCGATGGCGACGCCGGCTTCGTCTTGCCAGGAATATGCCGCCGAAAGCGACCAGCATCACGACGGGCATTGTCCACGTTCCATCTTTCCAGGGCGAGAAACCTAATAGGCCTGACGATCTACACAGTGGCGGTTCAAGGGCCATGGACTGGACCAACGAGGGTGTTGTAGACAGGACCTATGGCTGTAAAGATCAAGCGGATATACGAGGCGTCTGCATCCTCGGATGGCCACCGGGTACTCGTGGACGGGGTGTGGCCCCGCGGGATGAAGAAGGAAGACGCCACCATTGATGACTGGCTCAAGGAGATTGCGCCCAGCAAGGAACTGCGGCAGTGGTTTGGCCATGATCCGGACAAATTCGGCGAGTTCAAGAAGGAGTACAAGAAAGAAATCCGCGGCAGCGAGCAACTGGACGAACTCCGCCGACTGGTCGAGCAGCACGGGACAGTGACGCTGCTCTACGCTGCCAAGGATGAAGAACACAACCAGGCCGTGGTGCTGCAACAGTATCTCTCCTGACCACAGCTGTCCTGACCTCCTGACCATCCGGGAGGTCTTCGACCGCAGGCACCCTTCGCATTCCCGGGGTGTTCCATGCTTTCCGGTCGGGGCTGTGACCGTATGCCCACCGGGCGTAGGGTCGATAGTAGACGAGACTTGGCCGCGCCGCGGCCGAGTGTCCTGAGCTTGAGTCGTTAGCTTCGCTCGATGAAGGAGGCCATCTGATGACTGCAGATTCCGTCAAGAACTCCGCTACCGCCACGTTGGACCCGCAACAGGCCGAAACTATAGCCGATCTGGCTGCCCAATTGCGCGTCGATTCGATTCGGTGCACCACCGCTGCCGGGTCGGGGCACGCGACGTCGTCGCTGTCGGCTGCGGATCTGATGTCGGTGCTGCTGACCAATCACCTGCGCTATGACTGGGAGCATCCCGACGCCGCCACCAATGATCACTTGGTCTTTTCCAAGGGCCACGCCTCGCCGCTGCTCTATGCCATGTACCGGGCCGTCGGGGTCATTGACGACACCGAACTGATGGACACCTACCGGCAGTTCGGCGGGCGGCTGCAGGGCCATCCCACCCCCGTGCTGCCGTGGGTCGATGTCGCCACCGGTTCGCTGGGGCAGGGTCTGCCCGACGCCGTCGGCATTGCCATGGCCGGCCGCCACCTGGACCGTCTCCCCTACCAGGTCTGGGCATTATGCGGCGATTCCGAACTGGCCGAGGGCTCCATGTGGGAGGCATTGGACAAGGCCGGCTACTATCAGCTCGGCAACCTCACCGCCATCGTCGACGTCAACCGCCTCGGCCAGGACGGCCCCACCGCGTTCGAATGGGACATGGAGCGATACGCCGCCCGGGTCGAAGCCTTCGGCGCCCGGGCCATCGTCATCGACGGCCACGACGGGGCCGCCATCGACGCGGCAATGAGCGAGGCGCGGGCGGCAACCGACACCCCCACCGTCATCCTGGCCAGGACCGTCAAGGGCAAGGGAGTGCCCGACGTCGAGGATAAGGACGGATGGCACGGCAAGCCCCTGCCCGCCCACATCGCCGACCCGGCCATTGAGAGCCTCGGCGGCCATACCGATCTCCGCGTCACCACGGCCCTGCCCGAAGCCGGCACTCCGGCGATCACCCCGGATCCGGACGCCGGCGTCAGCCTTCCAAGTTGGAAAATCGGCGAGTCAATCGCCACCCGGGCAGGTTTCGGTGCAGCATTGACCGCGCTCGCGTCACGGCCGGAAATCGTCGTGCTCGACGGCGAGGTTGGCAATTCGACCAAGGCGGCGGAATTCCAGGAGGTCTGCCCCGAACGATACTTCGAGATGTTCATCTCCGAACAGCAGATGGTCGCCTCCGCCGTCGGCATGTCGGTGCGCGGTTATATCCCCTACGCCGCGAGCTTCGCCGCGTTCCTGGTCTCGCGGGCCCATGACTTCATCCGGATGGCCGGCGTTTCGGAGGTCGACATCCGCCTGGTCGGCACCCACGCCGGCGTCGAAATCGGCCAGGACGGGCCTTCCCAGATGGCCCTCGAAGATATCGCAGCTATGCGCGCCATCCACACCTCCACCGTGCTGTACCCGGCCGACGCACCGTCGACGGCGCATCTGGTGCAGGCGATGGCCGATACCGACGGCATTTCCTATCTGCGGGCGACCCGCGGCCCCTACCCCGTGCTGTACGGGGTGGATGAACGGTTCCCCATCGGCGGTTCCAAGGTCCACGGCGCCACCGATGACGACGTCGTTGCACTGATCGGCGCCGGAGTGACTCTCCATGAGTGCCTGGACGCGGCCGCGCAGCTGGCCGACGAAGGCATCGCGGCACGAGTGATCGACCTGTATTCGGTCAAGCCGCTGGATGTGCCGACGCTGTTGGACGCCTGCCGGGCCACCGGCGGCCGACTGGTCACCGTTGAGGACCATTACCCGGCCGGAGGCCTCGGCTCGGCCGTGGCTGAAGCCCTGAGCGATCAGCAGGTGCCGCTGAAGCTGAAGCGGCTGGCAGTACAGTCGCTGCCCACCTCCGGCAGCCCCGCCGAACTGCTGGATGCAGCAGGCATTTCGGCCACTCACATCGTCGACGCCGCCAGGAGCCTCGCCGCCGACTGACCAGGGGTGCCGTCAACTGGTTTCGTGTTTTTGGCTGAGTTGTAGGGTGAGAATATGTAGTATTCGATCAGCGCTTCCATGACACGCACGCATGGAAGCCGACGGCGCGACCGAGCCTTGCCGGTCAGGGTTGCATCTTTTCGGCACTGACCATCCAGGCATATTGTTCAAGTTTCTCGATGAAGCCGTGCAGAATGTCCGCCGTCGTCGGGTCCTCGCCGTCCACCTGATCGTGAACATCGCGCATGGTGCTCACCGCCGTCTCCAGGCGCTCGGTGATCAGGTCAACCGTCGCCGACGTCGACACCTGGCCTGACGGATACAACGGCAGACGAGTGGTTTGGGCAACCGTCGCGGAGCGGCCGTCCGGCACGGCGTGCAGGGCACGCATGCGTTCGGCAATCTGGTCGACGAACTCCCTCACGTCGGCCACGATCTCGTCCAACTGCAGGTGAAGATCCCTGAAGTTGGTCCCCACGACGTTCCAGTGGGCCTGTTTGCCCTGCACATGCAGCTCCACCAGGTCCACCAGAATCATTTGCAGGTTTGAGCTCAACGTCGTCGATGCCTTCATAATTATTCTCCCTTGTCTTTCTTAGTCTTTCTTGGTCTTTCTTGATGGTTGATCTCGTCTGTTTCGTGGCAGGCGGCTGCGTGTCCGGAACCGCGGACTCAAGCCACCTGATACGGGGCCGCATCATCGGTTCGCAGCGTCAGCCCCAGCCCCGGGGCGTCAGGATCGGGGCGCACCGCTCCCCCTGTGGGCGGCAGCGTGCCGTCGAACAGCAGGTTCTCGATCCGCACGTGGTCATGGAACCACTCCAAGTGGCGCATGTTCGGGATCGCTGCCGCCGCATGGGCATGCAGATGAGGCGCGCAATGGCCGGATACCTGAAGTCCGTGGGCGGCGGCTACGGCGGCCGCCCGGAACCATTCGGTCATGCCCCCGCACCGGGTGGCGTCCACCTGGAGGCAGTCCACTGCCCCGGCCGCGCACATGGCCTCGAAATAGAACAGGTCGAATCCATACTCTCCGGCCGCGATATCGATATCCACGGCCGCGCGGACTTCGGCCAAGGCTTCCAAATGGTCGGACGAGACCGGTTCCTCGAGCCACACCACGCCCTCGCCGGCCGCCGCCCGGGCCACGCGGACGGCCTGTTTGCGGCTGTAGGCACCGTTGGCATCGACATAGAGTTCGGTCTCGTCGCCGACGATCTTCCGTGCCTGGGCGATCCGTTCCAGGTCGCGGCCCTGATCGCTGCCCCAGGACTGACCGATTTTGATCTTGACCCGTGGCATCCGCTCAGCCTCTACCCACCGGGTTAATTGGCGGCGAAGCTGGTCGTGGCTATAGCTGGTGAAGCCGCCGCTGCCATAGACAGGAACCTCTGCCCGCTGCGCACCGAACAATCGGTACAGCGGCTGGTCGAGGATCCGCGCCTTGAGATCCCACAAGGCCACGTCGACGGCGGATATCGCGTATCCGGCGATTCCCTGCCGGCCCTGATTCCGGACGGCCCTCACCATTGCCTCAAAGCTGCCGCCAACATCCATCGCGGTCCGCCCGCCGACGACGCCGGCGAGAGTGTCGCTGACGACGGCGGCGCACGCAGGCGGGCCATAGGTCCAGCCCAGACCGGTGTGCCCGGCAGCCTGGACCTGGACCAGAACCATCGTCG
Source organism: Arthrobacter castelli DSM 16402 (assembly GCF_000430705.1). Taxonomy (GTDB): domain Bacteria; phylum Actinomycetota; class Actinomycetes; order Actinomycetales; family Micrococcaceae; genus Arthrobacter_C; species Arthrobacter_C castelli. Next base: position 421,728 of record NZ_AUMN01000001.1, on the reverse strand, counting down.
TTGACGACCAGGCAAGGGTCCCGTCCGCTTCCGGAGCGTCGGTCGGCACGGTGTATGCCGAGGCGTGAACACCATCGACCACCGGGTCCGATGCCGAGGAGGTCATTGCGAGTCCGAGTCCCTGTGCGGCAGGAATTCCTGGGCCTTGGTCTTCACACCTTCCTTGATGACTCCCCATCGATCCGGATCGCCCTTGATCAGCGACATGGCCGTGTCTTTGGCCTGCGCGTACGTCGCGTCCGGAGGAATCGGCGGCATATCCGGGTCGACGTAGACGTCCAGCAGGGTCGGCCGGTCCGCGTCCAACGCGTCCGCCCAGGCCTGCCCGAGGTCCTCGGGGTCATCAATGGTCTGCGCCCGCAGCCCGATACTCTCCGCGAAGGAGGCGTATGAGACCTCCGGCATGCGCTGCGACTCGATGAACTTCGGCGACCCCTCGGTGGCGCGGATTTCCCACGTGACCTGGTTGAGGTCGTTGTTGTGCAGCACGCAGATGATCAGCCGCGGGTCGGACCATTCCTCCCAGTACCGCCGGATGGTGATCAGTTCGGCCATGCCGTTCATCTGCATGGCGCCGTCTCCGACCATGGCGATCACCGGACGGTCGGGATGGGCGAATTTTCCTCCGATGGCATACGGTACGGCCGGGCCCATCGTGGCCAGGGTGCCGGAGAGGGATCCACGCATGTTTTCCGTAAACTTCAGCTGGCGCGCGTACCAGTTGGCCGACGACCCCGAATCCGCTGTCACGATGACGTCGTCGGGCATCCTCTTGGACAGTTCGGAGAAGAGCCGCAGCGGGTTGATCGGTTTGCCGCCGACGTTGGCTTCGGCTTCCATCACTTCCCACCAGCGGTCCACATTCGATTCGATCTGTTCGCGCCACTGACGGTCTTCCTTGCGCTGCAGATGCGGAATCAGCGCCTGCAGGGTGGCGGCCGCGTCACCGACCAGGTTCTCCTCGTAGGGATAGCGCATGCCGATGAACTTGCCGTCGATGTCGATGTCAATGGCGCGCGCCTGGTCGTATTCGGGCAGGAACTGCGAGTACGGGAAGCTGGAGCCGACCGTGAGCAGCGTGTCGCAGTCGCGCATCATCTCGAAGCTTGGCCGTGTGCCCAGCAGTCCGATAGCGCCTGTGACGTACGGCAGGTCATCCGACAACACGTCCTTGCCCAACAACGCCTTGGCGACGCCCGCCCCCAGCAGGTCGGCGACCTGGTCCAATTCACGGCGGGCGTCACGGGCCCCCGCACCGGCCATAATCGCCACCTTCTTGCCCTCGTTGAGGATCGCTGCAGCCCGTTCGACGGCGTCCGCATCCGGCACCGCGGTGGGCAGGTTGATCCCCAGGCTGGAAGGCACCATCTTGAATGCGTGGGTCGGCGGCGAATACTCGGCTTCCTGGATATCCAGCGGGATGATTATCGCCGTCGGCGCCCGTTCACTCAGCGCCACCCTGATGGCCCGGTCAAGGACGTTGGGCAACTGCTGCGGGCTGTTAACCATGTGGACGTACTCGCTGGCGACATCCTTGTACAGGCTGACCAGGTCGATTTCCTGCTGGTAGGAGCCGCCCATCGCGGTACGGTTGGTCTGGCCTACGATCGCCACTACCGGCTGATGATCGAGTTTCGCGTCATAGAGGCCGTTGAGCAGATGCACCGCACCCGGCCCGGAGGTGCCCATGCACACACTCACCTGGCCGGTGAATTTGGCATGTCCGACCGCTTGGAAGGCACTCATTTCCTCGTGCCTGGACTGGATGAACCGGGGAGCGTCCTCCTCTTCGGCTTCGGACCAGGTCGACACGATCCCGTTGATGCCGTCGCCGGGGTAGGCGAAGACCTTATCAATTTCCCATTCCCGCAGGCGCTTCAAAAGGTAAGCAGCGACTGTTTGATTAGCCATTTCTTGTTCCTCCTTTGAATGCTGTGTCCGCAGTGGCTACGTCTGAGCTGACTGAGCCTGAGCGGACTTGATCATCCCCTCAGCTGCGCGGGCCGCCACGGCCATGATGGTCAGGGCAGGATTGGCGCTTCCCTGGGTGGGCAGCACACTTCCGTCAGTGATGTACAGGTTCGGGACCGCAAAACTGCGGCAGTCGGCGTCGACCACACCGTGACGTTCGTCGTCGGCCATCCTGGCACCGCCGACCAGATGGGCGAACCGCTTGATCGTGATCGTCTCGGCGGCCCCCGCCGCACGGAGCATCTCTTCCATGGTGGTCTGGGCCGCGTCCAGCAGTTGACGGTCGTTGTCGCACATTGAGTAGGAGAAATTGGCGACCGGCAGGCCATGCTGGTCGGTCTGCGGATCCAGCGTGACCCGGTTGTCGGCCTGCGGCAGCAATTCGCATAAGGTTCCGAAGCTGGCCCAATGCACATAGTCGGTCATCCGGCGTCGCAGATCGGCGCCCCAGTGGCCCTGGGCCGTGAGATGTTCCGACCACGTCACCGGCAGCGGCGCGACCGTCTGCAGCGAGAAACCGCGCTTATAGGGCTTGGAAGGATCCGTTTCGTAGAAATCCTCGCAACTGACTTCCGGCGGTGGTGCCTTGTACTTCCTGATCTCCGACTCAAACCGCCCCGAGGTCTGCGCGGCTCCCTGGACCATCAGATACCGGCCCACCTGATCGAAGTTGTTGCACAGTCCATCGGGGAACAGGGCGGAGCGTGAATTGAGCAGCAGCCGGGGGGTCTCGATGGAGTATCCGGCCACCACCACCGTACCGGCCCGCTGGAAGTGTTCGACGCCGTCGCTGATGTAGTGGACGCCGGTGGCCTTTCCGGTCCTGTCATCCACCGCAATCCGGCTCACCATGGAGTCGGGGCGGATCTCAGCGCCGTGGGCCAACGCATCCGGAATATGGGTAATCAGCGGGGAGGCCTTGGCGTTGACCTTGCACCCTTGCAGACAGAAACCCCGGTAGATGCAATGCGGACGATTGCCGAACCGGCCATTCGTGGTCGCCACCGGGCCCACCTTCGCCGTCAGGCCCATCGCCTCGGCGCCGCGTTGGAAGACTTCTCCATTACCTCCCACCGGGTGCGGCCGGTGGGGGTAGGAATGCGGTTTGCCCCAGGTCCAGTGTTCGCCGGCTACGGGCAACTCCTCTTCCATGTCCTGGTAGTAAGGCTCCAGATCCTCGTAGTTGATGGGCCAGTCTGCGCCGACCCCGTCCAATGTGGCGGTCTGGAAATCGCTGGGGTGAAAGCGCGGCGCGTAACCGGCGAAATGAACCATCGACCCGCCAACGCCGCGTCCGGAATTGTTGGCGCCCAAGGGCACGGGGTCCGTCCCGGAGATCACCCGTGGGTCGGTCCAGAAGAGATCATGCGATCCCGCCTCGTCACTGACCCAATCGGTATCCGGATCCCAGAACGGCCCGGCGTCGAACCCGACGACCGAAAAACCAGCCCGGGCCAACCGCTGGATCACCGTGGCCCCGCCGGCACCGCAGCCGACGACCACGACGTCGACCTCGTCGGACTCCGCATAGCGGCGCATCTCGCGGCGCTGGCGGTGGTTGGTCCGCGTACCGTCTGTGGGCAGCAGCCAGGCCGAGTTGTTGCGGTCCCGTACCCGGCTCACTGGTGCGGCACCGGGCCTTGTTCCGGGTGCTCCTGACCGACTTCAAAGGACTCGCGCCGATTCATCCCGATGTTCTTGTACCCGCGAGGGTACGCCGGACCCGGGAAGCCGATTTCGTTCCAGGCCCACGGGTGTGAATAGAACGCGGCACACACATACCGCATCCACAAGTTCCAGACTTCGTCTGCCCGAAGACCATGCCACAGCCCGGAGGTCTTCTGGATACTGGTCAGCACCTGCGCCTGCTGGTCCAATGAGCACGTGGGAAAGTCGGTTCCGTGTGCTTCGTGCGCATCCGCATCGAGATTGCGCAGCGATTGCTGCCAGGTACGCCGGTCCGGAGGAAGATCTGCGTGGTGCCACCCGTCGGTCCTGTTGGCGGCCAATCGGGTCTCGATCATCTGCACCACCGGTATCCTGGGGTCCTCGTGCTGGCCGGTGAGCTGGTCGCACAGCGTGGCGGCGACAGCCCGCTCGCTCAAGCTGAAGAAAGAGTCCCCGTCCGGCGGCTGGAGCCGGGACTCGACAAGTTCCCGGGTGACCTGGTCCCAATGTTTGGCCTGTTCCATCACATCGAAACCGGGGAATCGAGGATACGGTATTGGACTCTTCGTCACTGTTCCCTCCGTAATATCGAGGCGAGCAGCCCCATGCCACCGACCATTGTCACCAACAACGGGGCGAACAGGGGCGGGCCCATTTCCATGTTGTAGCGAAAGTTCTTCCAACCGCCCGGCTTTCGCCGGATCCCCCTGCCGTGCAGATACAGCCCTTGCAGACCGTTTGCGACGATCAGGGTCGAAGCGATCGGCAACGCAGTCTTGGCCATCCGCTGGCTGCAATAGCCAGCGATTCCCGCCGCCGCGCCCACTGGCCCGGCGATCACCGGAAGCCACATGTTCTTGTTGCCGAAGCTGGCGCTGTCGTGTTCGAAAAAGATCTCGGCGGACGTGACCACAGCTCCGGCGGCGGTCAGCGCCGAGAGACTGCGTTCAAAGCGGCCGGCTTCAATGTTCCGGATCATACGGTCGATGCCATGCAACGGTTCCGCGGCCGGAGACGTGAACTGCGTGTGACTGGTCAGCATACTTACTAGACTAGGCACGGCCCTTGGCGAAGTGCAACGAATCCCGCCAACCCTGCACACCGGATGATGCCCGCCCGGCGTGGACGACATCCGCCCGGCCCGTGCGATGCCCGCGTGGAGATGACCTGCCGCCCCGATCATGCGTGTCGGGGCGATGATTGACCACCCGTGCAAGGCGGCGTAATCTCAGCATCAAGGACGTCAGCATGCTTATTTCCATCGGGGCGCCCCGGGAAGGAAGCACGCACGGCGGGTACTGGACCGGGCAGCTGATCGGAAGGACAGTGATTTCGGTGAAGGCGGCATGGCGGACATGGCAGAACTGGGTTGGCGTAGTCGTTGGTGTTTATACGGCACTGTGCCCGATTTGGACCCCCGCCGAATCCATCGCCAGTATGGCGTTGATCATCGGTGGATTGCTGATCGCGATCGCGGGGATTTTCGCGCTGGGAACCCCGGTGGTGCTCATGATGGACTGGTTGCAGGCCGCTATGGGCCTGGGACTGTTTATCTCCCCGTGGCTCATGGTCTTCAGCGATGAGCTGGCCGCAGCTGTCACGGCCTGGATCGTCGGCGCGATCACGCTCGTGGTTGGCCTGCATTCCACCATCACGGTGCAAAAGGACATGAACCGGCAAGCGAAAACCCGCCCACACAACTACCCGGTCACCTGATCACCGTCCCCCGCCCCGACGGCGTGGCCGAGACGCGTCGGGGCGTACTGCGGTCCCTCGGCGCGTTACGCTGGTTTCATGAGTCGCATCATCGCTGGGGCCGCGGGCGGAACAAGGTTGTATTCGGTCCCCGGTGACGGGACACGTCCGACGACGGACCGGGTCAAGGAAGCGCTCTTCTCCAAGCTGGAGTCGTACAACATCATCCACGACGCCCGGGTGCTGGATCTCTTTGCCGGTGCCGGGGCCCTGGGGATCGAAAGTGCGAGCCGGGGGGCCCACGTGGTCCATTTGGTGGAGATGAACGCCCGCGCTGCAGCGGTGTGCCGCCAGAACGCGGACCTGACGAACAAGACCTTGGACAAGACAGCAGTCAAGGTCCACCACGCCAAGGCCGAAAGCTTCCTGCAGCATGAAAGCGCCGGCAGATGGGACCTGGTCTTTATCGATCCGCCGTACGATCTCGCCCAGCGCAAACTCGCTGCAGTCCTCGAACTGCTGGTGCCGCACTTGGCCGAAGAATCGGTGGTTGTGGTGGAGCGATCCTCACGCACCGCCGAGCCGGAATGGCCCGACGGGCTGGAGTGGTTCTCCAGCAAGAAGTACGGCGAGACCCAACTTTGGTTCGCGGAGCCGTCCTACTGACCCGCTTTCCCACTGGCCCGGGTGGCCACGTCCAGGCTTCACCCCTGGCCGGGAACGCCCGGAGCATCAGCACTGCTGCCTTGGCTGGAATTACCCAGGTTGCCGGTGTCTCCAGTGCCGGAGGAGCCGTCGCCCCCGCCGGGAGGCGTTGGGCCCGGATTGGAACCGCCGGGACCGGATTCACCCCCGCCGGGCGCACTGCCGCCGCCGGAGTTGCCCGGATCACCCGAATCACCAGGACCACCGGAGTTGCCGGCATCGTCCGAATCACCGGGCGCTCCGGAGTTGCCGGTGTCATCGGAATTGCCGGGGGCGGGATTGCCAGTGTCACCCGAATTGCCGGGGGCGGGATTGCCAGGAGCACCGGAATTGCCAGGTGACTCACCGAAACCGTTGCCCTCATCGCCCGAACCGGCACCCGGGCTACCGCCGACGTCGGCGTCGTCAGTTTCTGTCTGTTGCTCGTCAGGCTCTTCCTGCTGCCGCTCCGGCGCCGAAGGGGACTCAGCGGGGCTGTCCTCGGCCTGATCGGGTCCTTCCGGCGAAGGTTCTTCGGTCTCGTCGGTGCTGGACCCTCCGTCGGCCGGGGTGCCATTGTCTTCCGGGACGGGATCGACAGGAACGGAAGTGGCCGGATCCCCCGGCTGGTCGTTGCCCTGCCGGCTGTCAATCTTGGCCTGAAGACCCGCTGCCACATCCTCGATGGAGGATTCGATCTGTTCCCGCCGCTGGTCAGGAACGGTTCCCTTGCTGTCGGCAGCTTCCAATTCCCCGCGCAATTCGCGCAGGGCCTCCAAGGCCTTGCCGTAGTCGCCGTCGGCGGCCAACTGGGTCACCGTTTGCACGCTCTGCTGAAGTTCGCCGGCGGCCGCATAATCGGAGGTGCCGCAGCTGGTGAGAAGAGCGAGGCCGACGGCGCCTGCCGCGGCGCCGCGCAACGCAGTCCGGGCGTTGTCCAACATCAAGGGTTAACACTCTCCTGCAAGTTCTCCAGATGCCTGCCGAGTTCGCCAGGCACCGGCGGGTAGTCGATCGGCGCCGGGGTGGCGCCGGAATCGAGCGACAGATACACAAGTATGCCTGCGGCGATGACCACTACGGCCAGCACCAGCACCACGATCGCCCATTGCCCGGCGCTCGGCCCCCGCCGCCGGGTGCCACGGCCACCGTCATGCCGCGCAGGAGCCTCTCGTTGCGCGCTTGTCCGCTCTCCGACTGCGGCAGCGCGGCCGGTGGGCGCTGCTTCTGCTGAAGCGTCCGCTCCGTCCCGCTGCCCCGTTGATTCACCGGCGGAGTTGCCGGAACCAGCAGCACCTACTGCCGGCATTTGCGACGTCGGCGGCCCTGATTCAGCCGAGTCGGCTGCCGCGGGATCAGCCGCAGCACCACCGGCGGCGGCAGCGGCGGACCTTTCGGAACCTCGCCGCGACGTTTCCGTCTGCCCCGTCGACGGAAGCGCCTCCGTCTCCGGGTTGAGGCTGTAAGCCGCCCCGAGGGCACCAGCGCGGGGGCCGGAGCGCAGCGCTGCGGCTATGGCGGACGCGTCCGCGCGGGCACCCGGATCACGCCGGGTCATTGCCGTGAGCACTTCGGCCCAGCCTTCGCCCAGCCAGGACGGAATCTGCGGGTCACGCTGCACCCGCGCGGCGGCCGACGCAATTGCCGGACCTGGGAATTCCACCTTCCCGGTGAGGCATTCAAGCAGCACCAGCCCGAGCGAGTAAATGTCGCTGGCCCTGGTGATGGACAGCCCCTGGGCCTGCTCCGGACTGAAATAGGTCGCTGTTCCCAAGGACTGTCCGGTGGCGGTCATCCGGGCGCTGTCCACCAACCGGGCGATGCCGAAATCAGTCAGCTTGGCGTGGCCCTTCCGCTGTGGCCCGGTCCCGTCGCCGAGGAGAATATTGGCCGGCTTCACATCGCGGTGCACGATGCCGCGTTCGTGGATATAGGCCAGGGCGTCGGCCAGCCCGGCACCCATATCGGCGGTTTCGTCCGGGCCGATGCCGTCGTCGTCGTTGCTCAGATCCGCCCGTTGCCGGGCGCGGTGCAGGTCGATCCCCTGTATCAATTCCATCACCAGGTAGGTGCGCGCTTCCAGGGAATCGGTGTCCGTCACGGCATCATAGACCATCACCAGATTGGGATGGTTCAGCCCCGCCAGCACCCGCACTTCACCGCGCTGCCGGTCCAGTTCCGTTTGGTCGGCAACGTCCGAACGGAAGAGCTTGACGGCCACAGCGCGGCCCAGCGCCTGGTCCTGTGCCTGGAAGACCGTCGACATCCCGCCCTGGCCCAGCCGCTCGCCGAGCCGGTATCGACCGCCGAGCACAACACCGCCCCCATTGGCGCCGCTTGTTCGCGGCGCTTGGTGCGCCGCGGTGCCGGTACGGGAATGGCCCGACTCGGTCCCATCGCTGTTCATGTGTCCAAGTCTAGCCAATGCCGGAGGCTGGAAAGTCACTGTCCCGCGCCCACTCCCGCGATGGTTGTCACATCAACCCCGGCGGATCGGTAGCGCTCGAGTGTTTCGGGGTCCGCGGCGTTGGTGATCAGGGACCACCCCGACGGCAGCGGAGCCCACGCCGGCATCGCACCACGGTCCAGTTTGGTCGCATCGGCGAGCACGACGACGCGCCGCGCCCGGCCTGCCACGGCCTCTTTGACCTGTGCCTCGGCCAACGTCGGCTCCCCCACGCCGTCGTGCGGGTCGAGGGCGTCCACGCCGAGGAAGGCCACGTCGACCATGTACCTGTTCAGCGACTGCTCGCTCAGCGGTCCGGTCGTCCCGTGGCTCTTCCGCGCCACCTGCCCGCCAATAACAACCACCTCCAGCTGCGGATCGGAGGCCAGCTGCACGGCGATTTCCAGCCCGCGGGTGAGCACGGTGAGGCCACTGCGGCCACCCAGGTGGCCGGCCATCTCGGCGCAGGTGGAGCCGGCGTCGATGAAAATCGTGCCATGCTCGGGCACCAGCTCTGCGGCTGCAAGTCCGATGGCCACCTTGGCCGAGGGCTCGACATGCATCCGCTCGCTGAGCTCCCGTTCGACGAACCCCAAGGCCGCGGCGCCGCCGTAGGTGCGGGTGATCTCGCCCGCTTCGTTCAGCCGGGCGAGATCCCGGCGCACGGTCGACGGCGAGACCCCCAGCCCGGCGGATAGCTCGTGCACTCCGTTCCGGCCCGACCGAACCAGGGCCAGCAGCTTGTCATGCCGTTGACGTGTCCGCCTGCGTGAATCTGCCGCCATGGTTCAGCCGGATGCCCCGGCGGCCCAGGCTGCCCGAAGACATTCCACCGATCAACCGACGATCAGGCTGGTGATGAACAGCAACGGGATGGAGCCGGCCCAGACCGCCGTCGTAATCCCGGACCAGCCCTTCAACGCTGCCGTGCCGTCCAGCCCGGTGAACCGAGTGACCACCCAGAAGTAGGAGTCATTGAAGTAGCTGAACACCATGGAACCGGCGGTGCAGGCCAGCGCCGCAATCAGCGGATCGACGCCGAGCGATGTCACCAGCGGCGCGGTCACCGACGCTGCGGTGATCATCGCGACGGTGCCGGAGCCTTGGGCAACACGCACCAAGGTGGCGATCAGGAACGGAACCAGGAACGCGGGAAGGTTGGTCGCCGCGATTGCCTCGGCCAGTGCATCGCCCACGCCCGAGTCGCGCAGCACCTGTCCCAGCGCCCCGCCGGCGCCGGTGATCAGCAGGATCAACCCGGCCGAGGCAGCGGCTTCGGCGAACCAGCCCTGCACCTTGGTGCGCGGAGTCCAGCGCGGCAGCAGCATGTAGACGGCCAGCAGAATGCCGATCACGAGGGCGATAACGGGGTTTCCGACGAACGCGAAGGGAACCGCCCAGGAGGCCGGCTCATACTCTTCGGCGCCGACAACACCTTGATTGGCCTGGTCGATGGCCGCTGTCACGGTGTTGAGGACGATCAGCAGCAGCGGAATCACCAGCGGCAGCGACCCCATCACGGCACCCACCCGGTGCGGCTTGGCACCGGCCGGAGGCGTGCCAAGCTCAGTGGACGGATCGGCAGGTTCCAGATGGCCGGCGTCGGAGTCAACCGCGCCGGGCTCAGCTGCGTCGGAGTCGACGTCGTCATCGGCAAACGTGGTGGCGGCACCACGGTGGCCGCCGCGACCCTGAGCGGTTACGGAACCATACACGTGCTCCCGGACTTCTTCGATGACCGAAGATTCCAATTTGGGACCTATCCACTTCGCATAGAAGACCACGACGGGCAGCAGTATCACGGTGAAGGCCAGCCCCACGAGGATCAGTGCCCCCAGGTCCGCCCCGAGGATGCCGGCTACGGCCAACGGTCCCGGCGTCGGCGGAACCAAGTGGTGTGTCAGCGTCATACCGCAGCCCAGCGCGAGCGCGAGCGTGACGTAACCTCCGCGCTTCACCCGGGCGATGGAGCGCGCCAGCGGGTTCATGATGACGTAGCCGGAGTCGCAGAAGACAGGAATGGACACCAGCGCCCCAACACTGCCCATGGCCCACGGCTCCCGGCCTTTGCCGAACGCCCGCAGGAACGCCAGCGCCAAGGCGTTAGCGGCGCCGGAGACTTCCAGGATCTTGCCGATGCCCACGCCCAGCCCGATCACAATGCCGATGGAGGCAAGCGTGTTGCCAAAACCAGTGGTGATGGAACTGACGATCTCCAATACCGGCTGGCCCGCGATGAGCCCGGTCACCAGGGCGGCAATAAGCAGCGAAACGAAGGCGTCCAGTCGAGTGCGCAACACGAGCACGATAATGGTGGCAATTCCCACCACCAGCGCCAATAAGAGTTGTATGTCCACAGCTGGTTCTCCTCATGCACAGGAACGAGGCCCGGATAACGCCCGGGCTGCCCCAAGCATGACCCACGTCACTGCGCGATGCAAGCATGTCGGGACGCCAAGTTGCGCAGTTGATGCAACTTACTCGCAGAACCGACCACGGGTGGCCCCGTTGCCAGGATCACAGCGTGTTGCATTAGCCGCGACACGCCGTACTGACTAGGATGGGCAGTGTTGAGCAGCGGCCAATCATCGCCTGTGTGGAGAGTTTGATGACCAACGACTTTAGTTCCTCTGATTCCCCCGCTTCGCCGACCGATCCGCCCTCAGCGCTTCCGGCAGTGCTCAGCAGCGAGGAATACGACCGGCTGGTCCGGAAACATCCGGGTCCGGAACCGCTGAGCCGCTACTACGAGTTGATCGGCCGGCAGGACGATAAGCCGCCGGGCACTTCCTTGATCGCGAAACTCCGCCGCATGGCGCCGAAACGCCGGCGATTCCGCATCAACTGACGTTCCCGTTTCGTGACTATGATAGCGATCGTGTAACGACGCGTGTCGGAACGGTTTATTGCAGTCTCATTAGCCACATAATTCTTGCATGGAGGACAGAATCGGGGGCAACAGGCCAGACTTCGGTGGCAAGGCGGAATTCGTGCCGGCCGCCGCAGTTCTCGTGGGTGTATGTGTTTTTTGGCTTGCCGGGCTTCTGGGCGGGCTAGCGGTGCTTCATTCGCCGGGCGCCAGTATGATCTCGGTGCTGGTCTGGCTGTATATCATGCTCGCCGCCGTGGCGCTGTCGGTGGTGGCGGCCGCACTGTCCATCTTCGATATCACGCGGCGCCTGAAGCGCCGCCGCCAAGGCCTGGAGTAGGAAGCGGCGCTACCGCAACCAGCAGTGGTGCCGCACGAGTTGCGGCGCCCGGTAGGTTGCACGCCCAGCAGGTTGCACCGGGTGGTTGCGCGCCGCGACGGCCATCCTCACTGGTCGACGTCGACCGGCTCCCCTGCCGGGCCGTCGGTGGCCGGGGTGTCCACGCCCGGCCCGCCGAGTGCCTCACCTTCCCAATCGAGTGCGTGCCAACCGGTCCCCGGGTCGCCTTCCAGAATCACGGCGCCGGTATTGTTCAACGGCCGCCATCCCGCATAATCGGTGGTGATGTTATCGACCCGGCCGGCGGCCCAGCTGCGGATCACCGCGCCATGGCTGACGACGACGGCGGTGCCCGCCCCTGAGCCCGCGGCCTCGGCAATGACTTCGTCATAGCGGTCGAAGACCTCGGTGCCAGTCTCGCCACCGGGCATCCTCACTTCAAGTTTGCCGGCGCCCCAAGCGAAAATGGTCTCCAGATAAGTCCGGATGGACGCCTCGTCCGAAAGCATTTCCAGCTCACCGGCACTGATTTCGCGGAGGCCGTCACGAACCTGGGTCTGCAGCCCGAACAGCTCGGCCAGCGGCGCTGCGGTCTGCTGGGTGCGCACCAAGGTCGACGCATAAATTGCCTCGATCGGCTCGCGCCCCAGCACGTCGATGAGCTTCGCCGCCTGTTCCCGCCCGAGCCCGGTCAAGTCCGCACCGGGCCTTTCGGTATCGAGGAAGCCGCCAACATTGGAACTGGTTTGTCCGTGCCGGACCAGAATCAGACGCATGCGTCCATTGTCCCGTACCGGCCGAGGTACAACCCAATCACCACTACCGCTGGTCAGTTGTCGCCGATGACCTCCACGTCCGTGGCCTTGAGGTATGGCTGGCCGGCCCAGTTCTCCAGCGCTGTCTCATTCAGGTCCTTGCCGCTCTGCTGCTCCAGCTCTTTCACGTCGAGGGAGCCCTCCACCGTTCCAGTTACTTCGACCTCCACCCCGTCCTGGGGGTCAAAACTGGTTCCTTCTTCGGCCGGATCGTTCTTATCCTCCAGGTGAATCACCAGCAGCGGCGGGATTTGGCTTTCATCCGTGCCGGCGATGGAAAACGCCTGCGGGCTGATGTCATCGTTGACATCGGCCGAGACCACGACAGTCTGGTCGACATACTGTTGCGGAGTCTGCAGGAGCTCGTCGATACTGACCTTCTGCTCCGAACCGGCGGTGTCCGCTTCCTCCTCGCCACAAGCGGTCAAACCCAGGCCGGCGGTGACGATTCCTGCGGCAACTGCGGCCCTCTTCAGCGTGCTGGTACAGCGGGAATTCTTCACGGCTCCTCCTCGGTCCGGCATCCTGCATCTATAAAGACAGTCTACTGACTAATAGTGTTAGAGTTCGAGGAGAATCACCGCCTACGGAAATTCAATCGCGGAGGTGACCACCGGCATGGGCCGACGGACGACGTCGTTATCCGCCCTGTGGGCGGCGCTGCTGCTCGCGCTGACCGGCTGCTCCGGCCTTTCCATCCCCACGGACCCGCTGGGCACCCTGGAGGAAATAACGGGCGGCACCCTGCAGGTCGGCGTTGCCGATAACGGCAAGTGGGTAAAGCTGCCTGCCAATGGCGAACCCCAAGGCATCGAACCGGACCTGGTGCGCGAATTCGCCGCCCGTCACAACGCCGAAATCGAGTGGAACCGCGGGGTCGAACATGAACTTGTCCTCGATCTCAAACATAAGGAACTGGACATGGTGATCGGCGGATTCGGCAAGAGCACACCCTGGACCAAGCACGCGGCCAAGACCCGCTCGTACGTGAAGTCCACCAACGAACACGGCCAGACGGTCAACCACGTCATGCTGACGCTCATGGGCGAAAACCGATTCCTGCTCGAGCTGGATCAGTTCCTGCTCAACCAGCGGGTAACGCCTTAACTGTCGCTGCCGCCGAACCGAAAGGATGGAACATGGCTTACTACGTCGAATACATCATTGGCCAGCCCGAGGATGACGACCACTACGAAATCCCGGTCAATGACAAAGAACCCGGATACACCATCCCCTTGAGCGAGACCGACGCAGAGGTGGTCGACGTCGAACAGCTTTCGGCCCGCAGCGGCGTCTTTGGCGCCAATCTCGCCGAGGCACAGCTTGCCGCCGAAGAGATCATCGGCCACAGCAAGTCCACCCAGGCCGCCCTGTACCAGGACGAACCGAATTCCACCGAACGGGGGGGCAGGAACGCTGCTGGCCACATACCGCCAGGGACGCGGCTGGGAGGATGCCCGAGCCTAAGGTTCATGGCCGCACGTTTCGCATGCCCTCCCCGAGGCACCAGGACGGCACGATTGTAAACGTCGCCTCAACCAGGACCACCGGGCAGGGCCCCGCACATAGCCGCCCGGGCTGGCAATGGAACGTTCCCCGATCCTGTGACCGCGGTCCAGCCAGTGACCGTGATGCGGCGCGAGCAAGAACCCCAGGATCGGCCATTGAGGTAATTCAACAGCACCCTTAGTGTTAAGGGATGAGAAGGTAACTGTCAGCAACGGAGCGAGGCAGCACAATGCGGATCGGGACGGCATCCGGAACGGCCGAACGTTTCCCTAAAACGCCCCTGCTCCATATACTTAAAGCAGGCGGTCAAACAGCCGCCCGGCAGTCTCTTAGCGGATGGAGCCAGTGATGTCTGAGTCTCTTTCTGACCACGAAAAGCGTCAGCTTGCCGAGTTGGAACAGCAACTGGAAGCGGATGACCCCCAGCTGGCTGTCTCCTTGTCGGAGGAAGGGCTGAAGCGCTCGTCCGGGCGCCACATCCTGCTCGGATTGCTCCTCGTCATTGCGGGAATTGCCGCCCTGGTGGTCTCGATTGCCACCAGTACGGCTTTCGTCGGCGTACTGGCGCTGATGGTGATCACCGGTGGGGTGAGCTGGGTCGTTTACCGGGGCTTCGGTGCCGGCGGGCGCTCGCGGGACTGGCTCAAAGCGCTACTCGGCCGGCGCGGTGGTTCCTGAATCAAGCCTCTGCCGGCAGGCGCAGACCTCAACCGGCCCGCCATCCTTTCAATTACCTCCTGCGCTTCGGCTTCGGTCTCTCCGTACTCTTCATCATTGGCCTGCCTTTCAGTCTCTTCGGCGTAAGGTCCGTCCTCAGATGCCGGGTCTTCGTCCTGCTCAGCCTGAACTTCCCCGGTCTCCGGCGTCTCGTCGCATTCGTCCGCGTCAGGCTCCACAGAGTCGTCCACGGCGTCCGGATTTTCCTTCTTATAGTCCTCATCGCACACCTCCGGCGGATTCGCAGCCGCCGTCGTCGTCATAGTCCTGCACCGCACTGATAGATGATACCTGCGTCACGTGTTATGCCGATCGTGCAAAGTGTGCGTTTTCGTCTGAGGTGTCACAATTCTGCAACGCAGCATACGGGAGTCAGACTGCCGATTTCCGGGGACAACCTTGACCAATTCCACACCGTGCGCATGGCCACGCGGGCGCCACAGTTGCCGCCGAAGGTGGCCGCTTAGGAGCCTCCGGGAACCAACTGCTGCACGCGTTTGCGTGAATGCAGTACCTTATGTACTCTATTGGCGGTCGAGCAGTGGCCCTGAAAATCTTCGCCGGGAGCTTTTTATGGTTTCGCCACTGTTTGCGGGGGCCTTTTCCGGACTCCAGACCACGATTTCCCATCGACTTTCTGTCATTGCTGTTGCCCTGCACAAGGCACCTGCACGGGGAATGACAATGCACATACGAAAACGGCGTTTCCGCGGCCCCGGGCCCGGAGGGTGCCGGAGAGCACGAAGAGGACAGACTTGCCCCAACAGCCGCGGACGCTGGCCGTTCCCCGCCGCGCCACAATGCCCGCAACCCGGCCCACCCCATAGGCACCACGGCAGTTTTCACCGTCCCACCACAGAGGCCACAAGGGGACAAAAATTGCCGGACGAAGGATCGAATAAACCGCGCCGCGCGTTTGTTCATATAAGTACCCAACGAAGAGAAATTGGAGAGTCCAGCTAAATGGCAACAGATTACGACGCCCCGCGTCAGACAGAGGAAGAGACTTCAAGCCAGTCGCTGGAGGAGCTGAAGGCCCACCGCAGCGACAAGCAGTCTTCCGCCGTCGACGTCGACGAAGCGAAGGAAGCCGAAGACTTTGAGCTTCCGGGGGCGGACCTGTCCGGCGAGGAACTGCTGGTCCGGGTTGTCCCGGCCCAGAAGGACGAATTCACCTGCATGTCCTGCTTCCTGGTCCGGCACCGCTCACAGATCGCCCGCGAGAAAAACGGCATGATGTACTGCAAGGACTGCGAAGGCTAAAAGCCCACACATACGTTGGAGGCGTCCCGCTTGGGACGCCTCCTGTCGGTTCCTGCGCTGCGCTCGTCGTTCCGACATTCAGGCGCCGGCTTCCGTTTTTCAGCGTCGGATTCCGATATGGAGAGGCGTGCAGAAGTCGCTCAGCCAATCGACATCGGAAGAGAGCGCAACGATCCGGGCGAACGAGGGGTCGACTGCTACATCTTCTTCTGCAACACGGTCGCCGAACAGTACGTATGCCCGGTCAGTGTTGCAGTGTCTGCTCACCCAGACCAGCCCGTCAAAACCCGCCATGTGGGCTACTTCCGCCCAGGCGACCGTCTCGCCGTACCTGTCCGCGCCCGTAGCTGTAAGACCCCTGGCTCTCACCCGCAAGGCCCGGAGTCCAGCTCCCATAAAAGAGGCAAGACGTAGATCGCGGCCGGCGGCCAGTCGGGCCATCACCTTGTTCTCGTAGTCGGCCCGCCGAAGTCTCCCGCCGGACTGGGGAACATCGTGGAGCAACGATTCACTCACCGCCGCCTCTTGGTTGGCGGCGGCATAGAGAACCGGAACGACGGGCCGTCCGAGAATACCAGGGTGAACCCCATCATGGCTTACGGGCCGTCGAAACGCCACGTCTATGCCGGTACCACCCCTGGAACCGCCTCGCACGTCAAAGGACTGAACCCCGGTGCCACCAGACCTGGCGCAAACCGCTACGGGGTGGGCGTTCCTGAACCGGCGCTTCCACCGGTCGAGGCGCTTTCCGACGGCGTGCCCGGGCTGCCACGGCCCGGCGACCCGGTCGGTAGGGACGTACCGGGAGCGGTTGACGACGGCGGGGCGCTTGGCACCGTTGCCGTCTCCTCCGGCGTGGGCGTCAGCGTCGGTGTTGGTTCCTCAATGGTGGGCGTAGGTGTCGGCGTCACAGTTGGCGTCGGAGTACTGGACTGTGACCCCTCCGGTTCGGGAATCGGCTCCGGGACAGGTGCCGGCGCTTCCGGAGACGAACCCGGATCCAACGGCATCTCCGGAACAGGCGGCGGAGCCTGCGATGTTTCCTCCTCCGGCGAGGGTGTTCGCTTCTTGTCCGCTTTCTTTTCGGCGCCGATTTTTGCTTTCAGATCCTGGGCCACTGCCGCAATAGCGGCTTCGATCTCCCTCACGCGGTCAGCGCCAACGGAGCCATCGTTCCTGGCGGCGGCCAGATCCCGCCGCAAGTGCTGCAGACCCGTCAGCGCCGCCTCATAGTCGCCGTCGGAGGCCAACTGGGTGACCAGCTGGACATTCGTCTGCAGCTTGGTGGCCAAAGCCATGGGATAGTCAGTGTCCGCGGCGCAGCCAGTCATCAAGCCGACTGACAGGACGCCGGTCAGTAGACCGCCGAAGAGTGTGGAACGCCGCCGGTGCACTTGCATTCCCCTGAATCCGTAGTTTGGCATGCCGTGCATCCTATTATGCAGCGCGACGGCTTCAGCTCCAAGCGCCAGGACTTGAGATAACAACGCCAGGCAACAACCTGGCGCGGAAAACCAAATCGATACGGGAGACCGAGTCGGCTCTGCGGCTCCGCACACCACGGAGTCCGTGTTTAGCCAAAATGGTCATTGTGCACAAAGGGCGCAAAGTGACCGAACTTCTTGCATGAGTGCCCCGAAAAGCACAACGGACGGGCCCCGCAATGCGGGCCCGTCCATTGACTCATCTGCGCGGGGCCAAGCCGGTCCAGCACTCGGCGGCTCCCCAATAGACGACTAGATGGTGTAGTAACCAACCACAGGCATGGCGCTCACGTTGTGCACCATTGTCCCCTGCGACGGGTTCAGCGCGCTGATCATCTTGCCGCCACCGAGATAAATCCCCACATGGCTGCCGCCGTTCTGCACGACGACGTCGCCGGGCTGCGGGTTGCTGGTGCGGTTCATGTCGTGCCACTGGTAAACACGCGGCAGATCGATGCCGTGCTGCGCGTAGACATACTGCACAAATCCGGAGCAGTCCCACCCGGAGAGCGATTCACCTCCCCAGACATAGGGAACGCCGGTGTAGGACTTGGCTGTGGCGGCGATTCCCGACGAAGAAATCCGCTGTACATCATTACCCACCGTGGTGACCCCGCGGTCGTTCGACGGCGCTTGGGCAGCGCTGCCTCCACCGCCGCCTCCGGAGACCTGGATGACGTCACCCGGGTAGATGATGGTGTTCATTCCCATGTTGTTGAGCTGGAAGATCTTCTGCAGGCTGACACCGTAGCGGCTGGCAATCCGGCCGAGGGTGTCGCCCGCCTGCACCGTGTGCGTGCTGGCCGAGCTGGAAGCCGCCGACGAGCCGGACGATGAAGAACCGGATGGCGACGAACTGCCGCTCGTGGAGTACTGAATTCGCTCACCTGGATAGATAACGCTGTCATTCCAACCCATATTGTTGAGCTGGAAGACTTTCTGCAGGCTTACGCCGTGCTGTGCAGCGATCTTGCTGAGCGTGTCACCCTGCTGCACCGTGTGGCTGGCTGCGTTGGCGCCAGCACCGGCCAGCAGCATGCCGGATGTTGCGGCGACGACGGCGGCCGGGCGTCCAACCGATCCGGCGTGTGTGGTCACAGCCTTGGACGCACTAGTCAGTGTGTAATTACCGGGGGTATCCGCGCGGTGGCGTGCGTATTTCGACACGAAAGATGCCTCTCCCAATGCCTGCGAAGTTAGCTGTCGGATTCGGATGGGAGCCACCCGGACGGCTGGCCGGGTCGTGCCCGGCTCTTGCGCGTCTTCACCCCTAGGGCTATCAAAAGCCCGCGTTCGGTTCCTCCGCCTCTGCCTTAGTAAAGTGCGAACGGACCTTGATCAGCGGCAGAGTTTGGCAATCTGTCAAGGACATCAGCGGTGTGTCGCTGATGCAGAATTGAGACTACATCACAAAATGGTTTCTTGTCACACATTTAACAGTATTCACATCGACAACTTTCAGCACATCGTTATGAGACCCGCTGCCTATCTAACCCCAAGTCCACCATGATCAGTGTATAGTGCAACATTTCTTCTGGCAGCGGGATAACGAACGAGGGGCGGTCCCGTCCCCTGCTCGGGGTTGCGGGCCGATGGCGGCTCATGCTGCCGAGCGGCGCTCCTCATACGAGGGGATAACAATTGCCTTCGCTGCGTTGTCTGCGCTTTTCAGTTGGTCGAAATAGCTGTTGCGAATCCAGCTTGGATGATCCCGGTGGGCGACACTACCGAGCGGGAAAGTGGTTCCGGTCGTTCTGGCCCCCTTCGCGGTGGCGCGGACATATGGAATGCCGTCAATCATGGTCGCTTCAAGCAATCCGGCGTGAAAGGCACGGTGGTGGGTACCGCACCCCAGTCCCAGATTTCCGGTGTCTGTGGGACCATCATGAGTGTGCCATATGATGTGGTGACATTCGCACCAATCCGGTGGACGGTTGCAGCCCGGGACTATGCAACCGCAATCCCTGACCGCCAGAGCGCGCTTCTGCGCAGGCGATGCCAGACGGACCGGAATTCCCAGATCGAGCAAAGCTCCCTTGGCATCGAGTACGACGCGTTCGAACAAGGCATCGCAGGACATCAGTGCCAAAGTGCCAGCGCTTATGGACTCGATTTGCGCGCAGTGTGAGTCGGTGGGGTCGACTGCAGTGCGTCGACCCGTTCTTCGGTCCTCTATGGTTCTGATCTGATCCATCGTAGTGACGATGCTGACCCGGTTCTGCCTTCGGGAGAGCCGCAGCTTCCCCGCCCTGCTCCCGGGCGGTTTTTCAGGCCTGGTGGGGGTTGTTTGACGCGCCAGCCGCTCCCACTCACCTGTCACGGGAGTTGCGGCCCCCTCGGCGATGGCGGGATCCCCGTCCGGGCTGCCGGCAGTCGAGCCGTCCAGGCCGAACAAGTCCGGGATCTGCGGCACGCCCTGCCCGGTATTCGTGGAGCTTCCAGCGCTGCCAGCGCCTCCCGAGCTTCCAGCGCTGCCAGCGCCTCCCGAGCTTCCAGCGCCGCCATCATTTGCTGGCATACTGCGCCTGCGTTCCGCACCACTCGCACCCTCATCCCCGCCATCGCAGCTGCCGACCGTCGGAGCGGCCTGCGGGGCGGCCGGTGCGGCGACCGGTGGTGACGCATGATTGACCGGTCCTAAGTAGGTCGCGCCGGCACGAATTAGTTCGGCGAAGGCGTCGGCCCGCCGCTGCTTCGG
The DNA here is from genome assembly GCF_000430705.1 of Arthrobacter castelli DSM 16402. Taxonomy (GTDB): domain Bacteria; phylum Actinomycetota; class Actinomycetes; order Actinomycetales; family Micrococcaceae; genus Arthrobacter_C; species Arthrobacter_C castelli. The sequence goes on along the minus strand of NZ_AUMN01000001.1, from coordinate 401,569 downwards.
TAAGCGCGTGTCCCGGGCGATTGTGGAACCGTTCTCATCCTTTTGCTCCGGATAGGGCGCAGCCAACGGACTTAGAATCGCGATCAGCTCCGCACCGGCTGCTGGGTCCAACTGGTAGGTGCCATGCACCATGCCGGTAATGTCTGTCGTCATAGTGAACGACCGCCGGTTATACGCCTCGGCATCGTAGTGATCGCCGGTATCTGGTTCGAGGCGGCGAATCAGGCGGTTGGCCAGGATCTTTATCTGCTTGGGGGTCGTGATTGGTGCCTGTTCAGTCAGGAAGTCAGTGACGGTGGCGAGGTTTTCTTCGGTGGCCAGCCTGTCGGGCACCTGTTCCAGAGTCTTCACTCCGGTATCCACATGCGCGGCGCTGGTCTCACCCGCAGCCAACAGTTGCCCCATTGGTGCCAGCGGCCCACGGTCAGTTTCCGGAGTGCGGATGAGTTCACGGGTGGGTTCGCCATGAAGGGCCCGGGCTGCCGCGATGTCAGCTGTGGCACGTCCCGGGCTGGAACCGGTACCGGCCGTGAGGTGCTGTTGCAAGGTGGCCGGGATTCCTGCCACGGACGTGGCGTCGAGCTGGTCAGCCACGGCGACGGCGCGCAGCCACGCGGCTTCCAGCCGGCGACGCCCCCGTGCGAGCTGCTCCAGCATCTCCAGGGCGCCGACATCGGTTACAGCGGCCGGGTCAATATTCAGCACTTCGTCGATGGCGTCGTCCAGCGCGCCGAGAGGGGCTGCAGCGGATATCGGTGCGGGCGCAGCCTGGTCACCGAGCGCAACCTCTTCAGGCCACAGGAAGCTGTCGTCGTCGTTGCTGCTGTCCTGTACCGACATCGCCGCGCCTCCCTTCATCCTTCCAATGAGCGGTTTCCAAGGTGATGAAAACCACTTACCAAAAGAATAGGTTGCGGCACTGACAAAATAGGATTGGCCCGAAAAACCATGGGAATCCGCCCCGCCTGTTGCTGCGGTGATCGCGTGCATGCACCTTCCCTACCGCTCGCAGCGGTGCATCCGGGCCGCAGCTATGTCAGCCGCGATGTCATGAGTCCGTTTACCCCACCGTCTGTCCGGGTCAGGGGGTGGCCACGCCGCCGTTGGCGTTGAGCGTCTCCCCTGCCACGTAGCTGGATTCGGGTGAGGCGAGGAACACGTACGCTGGTGCCATTTCGGTCGGCTGCCCGGCGCGGCCCAGCGGCGTGGACTGGCCAAACTCCGGCAGGTCCTGCTGCGGTTGGCCGTCGGTGGGCTGGATCGGCGTCCAAACCGGCCCGGGAGCGACGGTGTTTACACGGATTCCCCGAGGGGCGAGTTGCTGGGCGAGGCCCTTGGAGAACGTATTGATGGCTGCCTTGGTGGTGGCGTAATCGATCCTGATGGGAGGCGGTTGATAGGCCTCGATCGATGTCGTATTGATGATCGTTGAGCCGGCCGGCAAGTGCGGCAGCGCGTCTTTGGTGATCCAGAACATGGCGTAAACGTTGGTCTTGAACATCTGATCGAATTGTTCATCACTGAGGTCTTCGAGTCGTTCGGACACGATCTGTTTGCCGGCATTGTTGACCAGAATGTCCAGCCCATCGAGCTGGTCAACTGCAGTTGCAACCAGGTCAGTGCAGTGCTGCCAATCGGTGATATCGCCCGGGACGGGCACCGCTTTGCGACCGGTTTCCTCGATCACGCTGACGACGTGCTGCACGTCGGCGTCTTCATCGGGATGGTAGGAAAGGACGACGTCGGCCCCCTCCCGTGCATAGGCGATGGCCACGGCAGCACCAATGCCCGAGTCTGCCCCGGTGACCAGGGCCCTGCGCCCCTCCAATCGACCAGTGCCACGATAGGTATGCTCGCCGCGGTCCGCCCCTGGTTCCAACTGTCGGTCCAGGCCAGGCTCGCGCTGATGCTGCTCCGGCGGGGCGATACGCGGGTAGCGTTGTGCGGGATTCTGGAAAGTGTGCTGATCGCTCATGCTCGCTCCTGCCAAAAGGATGCGGGACGGCTATTCCTCGGGCTATCAATCCATCCTCGATTCAGGATCACCGGGGAATATGTTCGATTGCACCGAGGTGCCCGCCTGCTGGTTCAGGAACGGTCGGTTACGCCGTCATGCCCCGATTGCCGGGCGCAGTGTGCGCAGCAATAGGTGTTGCCGCCGGCCTCCACCCCGTGTCCGAGTATCCTGCAGCCGCAGTGCCCGCAGGCAGGTGCCATCGCATGAATGGCGCACTCGAAACTGTCAAAAGTCCCGGACTCGGTTCCTTTGGTAACTGTGAAAGTCCGATCGTACTCATTGCCACATGTATCGCACGTTGCCATGATGTTCTCCCCTACTTTCCAATACCTTCTCCAATTACGGGGCTCACCGGTCATCGGTGCCCTCACCTTCACGGTATGACGGCACCCGAACTAATAGCAAGGGTACTTATTATTATCCCGGGGGATTCGGTCGCCTGCCGGATTGTTGTTGCCCACCAAATCGGAGACACCCTCGTCGGTGTGCTTGGTGGCCCGGAATACCCCGTGAGCGCCGGCGCCCCGGGCGTGCACCACCCGTCCGGGGATCCGTTCAGGGTCAAAGTGGGGAATTTTCTCCTCAACTAATGGTCTTGGGCGGCAATGGACCTTGTGGTTCGGTTGGATCGGAAACCTGTCGCGATTCGCTGGACGCCGGGAGCCAGGCCGTCGTGAGCAGCCTGGCTCCTGACGATGATTCCGGGAGCGCTGCGTTCAGCGCGCCGCCCCGCCGGAGGTGTCTTCGCCTTCCGGTTGCTGGGGCACTGCCTCGATCATGTCGTCCATGGTTTCAAACTGTCGTTCAGGGAGGGCGCGGAGCGCCTGAAGAGATTTCGCATCGACGTCGTGGCTCTCGGCGTAGCCGATCAGTTCTGCTTTTGAGGCAGGGAAGTCCGCCCCCTGGAGTGCTTTCTGCGCCCGAAGGTCATCACGTCTGGTCATTGGTTCTCCTCATTGGTCATTTCCCGGGGTGCTTCAAATCGCAACACTGCGGCGACGGCGTCTTCAACCTGCGTGCTGATCAGTCCGGCCTCAGCGTCAACGCCGGCGGCGGCTGCCAACAGCGAGGCTTCCTCACTGGAGGAACGGTCGTACTCCAACAACAAGGTCTCCACCGCTCCCATCCGGGCGGCCAGCGCAACAGCTTGAGCGCCTTCGGCGACTAGATTATGGGCTTTCGCCTGCTCGAAGCGTTGCCGGTGTTGTTCGGATCGTTCGGCGCTGACTTCGCCGGCTGCCTTGCGCAGCTCTCCGGCCAGCGCCTCTTCAGCGTCTTCGTCTTCGACCCCGCCGCTGTCTATCTCGACGTAGTGGTCCTGCAGGGCTTTGGGCAACTCGTCTCGCAATGCAGTGCGTCCCTGGACTTCACCAGCCAAGACCACCAGGTCTGGTTTCCAGCTCGTGGCCGCCTGGTCGAGATGCTCGGCGACTCCACGCACGTTCTGCTTAACCGCCTCATCCGCGCGGCGCTGAATCTGCTTGTGGGACAGCGCCCCTTCACGAGGTTTGTGGGCCGATTCGTCGCTCTCCGATCCCACCGATCGCTCTGAGCGCTGGTCAAGAGTGTGAGACTCTGCCACAACGAGCCGTCGCACCACGGCACCGTGCTGGTCAGCAATGGCAACCAGCAACCGCACGGATCGGGCCTGCTCACGCACATAGGCACCGAGTTCGGGCTGCGCTGACCAATGAGCAGCATCACCTGCACCCAATGCGGCGTCCCACGCGTCATTAAGCACCACACCTGTAGCATTGGCGACCAGGATCCGTCCATCAGTCTGGACCTCAGCGATGTCTTCGACCATCACGGCATCATCGAGGGACTCAAGGACAGCTTCCTCAGCACCAGCTTCAGCCAATCGTCCTCGAAGGTCGTCCCACCGAAGCCTGATCTGCTGCCCGGCGTCATCAGACGGAGACCGGCCCTCCAAATACACCGTGGCGAACGGTCCCTGTTGCTCATAGACGCCGCGGATAGCCTCTAATTTCATGGTTCTCCTTTCCACATGACGCGCTCAGCTGCCAGGTTAATTGCCGGCTCGCCGGCCCAGCTGTTCTTCCAGATCCTGAGGGTCCAGGCCGAACTTTGCCAATAGGACGGCGTCCTTATCCGTGTCCACCGTCTCCGGGAGCACGGAATCGGCAACGGCGCCTTGAGTGTCATCGGCCTTGGAGTTGAGCAAGTCGATGATCTGTGACTTCTCGATCTGCATGATCAATTCCCTTCCAACACGGTTCACGGTGAAGACACCGCCGATGCTCCTCACCCATCGCGGTTCCGTCCAGCCGCACCGGTCGAACTAGTAAGTGCGCTGACTACCTTCATCGTATAGTGAAATCTCGCGGGGAGTCCAGATTTCGACGATCGCCGGGCGATGACTGCCCAGACCCAGCGAAAGGTTTGCGTATTGGCGAAAGGAAGAAGGCATGCCTCCCACATCGGACCCGTCTGATCCAGCTTCGGGCGAGACCGAGACTGGGACGAGGTTACAAGCGGCCACGGGTGCGACTGTTGCCCTTATCGGCCGGCGTTTACTGCGGCATTTCGTGGATTCGCGATAAAGGAATCGCGATCGCCACCACCGCTATCTTCGTTCTCGGGGAGATCTTTCCAGTCAGCAGTCGCTGTTGCTCAACCGGCTGATCGAAGTTGGTACCGGCGTTGCCGTCGGGGTGGCCGTCAATATGCTGCTCGCGCCTCCGTTGCGGGACCGGCAGACATCCCGGTACATCGACAGCATCAACCGTCGGATGGGCGGCGTGCTGGCCAGTATGGCCGATGAGTTCTCGACCGCCTTGGAATACCGATCAGGCCGCAGTCTCGTTCAACGAGACCGAACCCATGAGCCGGGAGTTGGATTCAGCTTGGCAATCGGTGCGTTTCGCCCGTGAGAGCCGGCGCGCCACCCCTCGTTACCACGTGTCGACGCTGCGGAAGGCGCGACGGCAACCATCCCGGCACGAATACCAGGAGGTCTCCTATGAAACATCCTCCAACGAGTGGACGAAGGCATTTCGCATCTGCGTCACTTGACCCGAGCCCTGCACGACGTCTCCACCCCCGATACAGAGTGAGACAAACAATGCAGAGAGCGGTGGTCGACCATCGTGCACGACGCCGGGAAGGTCATCGCCATCGCCGATCCTGATGCGGAAGTCGAATCAATCTACGACGGGTTGACCACATTGGCATCGGACATGTCCGACCGGGGAGACCTGCGCCTGACCACGTGGCCGATCTATGGCCCTCTCATTGCCAGCATGCGCCATACCCACGACGGTTAGTTCCGGGAGACCATTGCGGCGAGGTTGTCCAGTGACGATTCGAGATCTTCCTGCGGAATAGCCGGGAAACCCACCTTGTGCAGGACGTCCTTATCGGTGACATGGCTCCAGTCATAGGTGACGGTCACTTCCGTGGTCGTCGATCCCTGTGACTGCAGAGACCAGATCCACTGCCAGCCCGGCGGTTCCTCGCCCGCCGGCGCGGTCATCCAGGCCAGCAACTTGTTCTCGTCGAAGCCCACCACATGGTTCTCTGTCTTGTAGGCACCGCCCATCTTCTCCCATTCCATGTTCATGGTGAAGGTCTGGCCAGTGTCGGTGATGCGGTTCGACGTTTCATCCGACTGAACCAGGCCCGATCCATCGATCCTGGCGTGCTGTTCGGGGTTGGACAACACGTTGAACACTTCATCGGAAGCGGCGTCCATCGTCCTGGTTGCACTGATCTGCTGCTCAGACATGATTGCTTCCTCCTTCTTCACATCGGCCGACTTCACGGCCATGAGACACGTACGGTCGCTTTCCACCATGTCAGCGCACGTATCACCCGGTGTATTCCTTCACCGGTACCGCCGGCTGTCCGTCATGGCGGCACGAACTCCAGACTGCTCACCGCCACGGCCGCCCCGTTTCCCCCGCCCAAACAGTCGGACGCAAGCTCTGACCCGCCGACCGGTGTGGCAAAAATACTGCTCTCCGGGACCCATCCGTGATGTTCCTCACTTCGAATCACCTGTGTGCGGAGTCAAAGTCTGGCCCCGCTTCTTTTCGTTCATGAGGAGGCTGTGATGCAGAAGATGAAGAAGGCGATGTTATTGGCACCGGCGGTGGCACTGGGGTTGACGGGGATGGGAGCCGCCCCGGCGATGGCCGACCACGCCGAAGGCACGTATTCGACAACACTGGGCGAGGTCAATAACAGTGGCGCCACCGGCCTGGCGTGGGTCGAAGTCACTGGCAGCCAGGCCACGGTCACGATCCAGACGAAGGGGCTGGCTGAGACGTTCAAGGGCGAACCGTATCCGCATGTACAGCACGTGCACATCGGGGCGCAGGGGACGTGTCCGACGATGGCAGACGATGCCAACGGTGACGGGATCGTCGACACGGTCGAGGGTCAGCCGGCCTACGGCAAGATCGGCACCACCTTGTCACTGACCGGTGACACCGGCCCGACTGCAGGTACCGACGTCGCCGTCGCCCCGTCCGGGGACGCCTACACGTATGAGCGCACCTTCGACCTGAATGGGGCCACTCAGGACGCGCTGGCGGGTGGCACCGGCGTGGTGGTCGTGCACGGGCTGGACCCGGCCAACCAGCCAGCAGCAGCGGCCGGGACCAAGAGCAACCTCGCACCCAAGCTGCCACTGGCCGCGACGGCCCCGGCGCTGTGCGGTTCGTTGGAGATGATGCCCGCCGGCGGTGCCGACACCGGCGTCACTAGCGCCGAGCAAGGCAGCGACAGCGGGACGGCCACGATCGCCCTCGGAGGCGGCCTGCTCGCCGCAGCCGGCGCGGGCTACGCCATCCGCCGCAACCGCACCAGCGCCCGGAACTAACCGGGTGCATCAAGCACCGGCGGGCGGGATCCCGCCACCCTGGACAAAAGGGTGCCCGGGCCCGCCGGTCGTTCATCAAGCCTTCTCATGCTGACCGGGACAGTGAAATGGTTCAACCGCCGCAGCGGATACGGGGCAATCAGGTCCGATCACGGCGGGGAGGACGTGTTTGCACACTACTCCGCGATCACCGGACACGGATACCGATTCCTCTACCCCGGCCAAAGAGTCCGGTTCGAGGCGATAGAAGCCGCCAAAGGCACACGTGCCATGCGGATCCAACGACTCCGCCCACAAGGAAAGGACGGATAAAACCCCTCCGCCGCACCGGAATAGCTTCATCGCTGGTCTGGACCCATCCGCAACAGGATTGGGAACGAATTACGTGTGAGTACAAGTCCGGGATGAGGTGAGCCGATGGCCGGTGTGGAGGTTTCTTAAGCGTGCCTGCCGTGGTGGTGGTCCAGTCGGCGGCGGCGGCACAGTTATGCTGAGGTGTTATGGACTTCTCTGGATACAGCCGGCCGGACCAGTCGGCTCCCGGCGGTGTGGAGGGTCGGGATCTGTCATCGACTGAACCGGGCGGTGACGAGGACCTGGCCCAACTGCTGTTCGACGTCGGGCAGGGCAACCAGGAGTCTTTTTCGCTGTTCTACGATCGCACGGTGCGCCGCGTTTTTGGGCTGGCCCACCGGATCCTGATCGATACCGAACTGAGTGAAGACGCCACTCAGGAGGTCTATCTACAGGTATGGAAGACGGCCGGCCAGTATCACCGCGCAGCCGGGTCCCCGATGGCGTGGCTGATGACCATCGCCCACCGCAGGGCCGTCGATAAGGTGCGTTCGCAGCAGCGCTCTTCCGATCGGGAAGCGCGCTATCTCGCCGCTTCAGGCGATGTCGAGCGTGACGATGTCGTGGACAGTGTGACCGGTCGGCTTGAAGCCGAGGCGGTGGTTCAGTGTCTGGACACGCTGACCGGCCGGCAGCAGGAGTCGGTGAAATTGGCCTATTACGGCGGCCTGACGTATCGCCAAGTGGCCGAAAAGCTCGGCGCCGCCGTACCGACCGTTAAATCCCGGATCCGGGATGGATTATTGCGTTTGAGGAATTGTTTGGAGGTGAGTTGAGATGAACGAAACGGGCCAGTTCGCCGAAGATGTCGGCCAGGACATTGCCGAGGGGCGGATCAATCGGTGGGCCGAACTGTATGCGCTCGATGCTGTCAGTGACGCCGAGCGTGACGTGATTGACGAGTACATCTCCACTGCCTCCGATGAGATCCGCCTCGACTTCCTGGATCGGGTGCGTCAGGCACGGGCGACGGTCACGGCTGTCTACGCCACCTATGAGGCGGAACCACCGGCCGGTTTACGCACACGCATCCTTGAGCAGGTCTCGACCGATCCGTCCGGCGGTGAGGGCTCCGGAGCTGCCGACGCTGCCTCCACCGGACCCGGCCAGGACGAGACAGACCACGGAACGGATGAACTGGCACGACGCCGGCACCGGAAGGGCAACCGGCCTTCGACCCTGCGGCGGTGGGTCATCGGTGCGGCCGCGGCCGCCGCCGTGGCGATCGGTTCAGTCACTGTCGCGCAGAATCTGGACGACCCATCGTTGCGCGAACAGGTCGTCCAGGCCGCTGACGTCCACAGCGCCACGGTCGAATTCCCGGCCGGCGGTGTCGCCCAGATCAAGCGGTCCGAGGACCTCGATGCAGCCGTGGTGACGCTGCGCGATGTGCCCGCCCCGCAGTCGGGCAAGGTGTATCAAATGTGGCGGCTGCCCGAGGACGGCTCAGCTCCCCAATCAGTCGGCACGATGACCGGCGAAAAGTCCTCCACGACGACAGTGGTGCAAGGCATAGACCCGTATTCGGCGCTGGCGATCACCGTCGAGCCTGAAGGCGGCTCGAAAACACCCACCATGCCAATCGTCGCCCAAATCCCGCTTCAGACATAGACAAACCCTCGATCTGCCGGTCCCATCAGGCAGCCGCGCCGACGAAGGACTGCCGTCGGGAAGCGGAAACTGCTCGCCGCGGCAGTGAGGATCTCGAAAGAGATAGAAGAGCATCTGCCACGGGCCCGCGCCCACCGGCTTCTGGCAGGGTCGTGACCGGTGCTGCGCAAAGTGCCGGAAGTTTTTTGGTTTTTTGACCCATCCGTGACGGGGGCCACGACGAAGCACTGGTGGCGTGCCCAAGATTTGGGTTCGTGAGTATCCCTTTATGAGGAGACTGACTATGAAACTGATGAAGAAGACAATGCTGCTGGCTCCGGCTGTTGCGCTGGGCCTGACCGCCATGGGAGCTGCCCCGGCGATGGCCGATCATGCCGAGGGCTCGTACTCGACCATGTTGAATCAGGTCAACAACAGCGGCGCCTCCGGTGAAGCCTGGGTCACTGTCGAAGGCAGCGAGGCCACGGTGACCATTGAGACGTCCGGGCTGGCCGAGACGTTCAAGGATGCCGCTTACCCGCACGTGCAGCACATCCACATCGGCGCGCAGGGCACCTGTCCGACGATGGCCGATGACGCCAACGGTGACGGTGTGATCAGCACGGTCGAGGGTAAGCCGGCCTACGGCGCGATCGGCACCACGCTGTCGGTCGGTAGCGCAGCCAAGGACGCTTCGACGGCCACGGACGTTACCGTTGCCCCCTCGGGCAGCTCCTACACCTATAAGGAGACGTTCGAGCTGAACGAGAAGACCCAGGATGCGCTGGCCAACGGCACCGCGGTGGCCGTGGTCCATGGTCTGAACCCGGCCAACCAGCCCGCCGCGGCCACGGAAACCATGAGTGGCCTGCCCGGTGCCGCGAAGCTGCCGTTGGCTGCCACGGCTCCGGCATTGTGCGGTCCGCTGCAGATGATGCCCGCCGGCGGCGCCGACACCGGCGTCACCCCAACCGAGCAGGGCGGCACCAACGAGATGGGCATGTACGCCCTCGGCGGCGGCTTGATCGCCGCAGCCGGCGCGGGCTACGCCATCCGCCGCTCCAAGGTCGCCGGCCGGTAAAGTCCGGACCCGGCAACAGATCATTGACCACAATGATCGAGCCTAAGAGCGACCGTCGCCTCCGCTTCCAAGCGGAGGCGACGGTCCTTTTATGCCTGCTGGCCGGCTGCGGACCCACCGGCCAATCAAACGGCGCCCCCGATGACGGCCCGGGCCCGGCGTCAACAGCCACGGCACCGGCCAACCAGGCGCTGGAAGCCCCAAGTGAGTCTGCCGGAGACCCGCGCGCTACGGCGATGGACGCCTCCCGACCGGTCAGCCTCACCATCGAGGCACTGGAGCGCACCTCCAAGATCATCGAAACCGGCCTGCGCGACGACCGGAGCCTTGAGGTTCCACCCGAGCACGAGGGAGCCCCGGCCAGCTGGTTCACCGGCTCCCCCACCCCAGGCCAGAGAGGCCCGGCGGTACTGCTCGGACACGTCAACTCCACCGCCGATGACAGCGGCGTCTTCTACAACCTCGACGCCCTCAACCAGGGCGATCAGATCAGCATCACCCGCACAGATGGCACCCGGGCCATTTTCGAGGTATACAAGAGCGAGCTCTACTCGAAGAAGGATTCTCCCACGAAGGCGGTGTATCAGCCCACCGATGGCGCCGAACTGCGACTGATCACCTGCGACGGATTCACCGCATCCTCCGGAGACTTCGTGAAGAATCTGGTCATCTACGCCAAGCTGGTCGACACCGCATAAACCCACCCACAAACGCCACACTGTCCAGTCCGTTGCCGGGCCGGCGTCACATACATAGCGCCAGCAACAGTGGCCCTCAACGGGTTCGTTCACCGACAGTTAGGAAACCATGAATACTTCAGCAGCCCATGCAACCGCGGGAACACCTCCCGTTCAGCAGTACAGACCGCCGCCCTGGTAATCGGCGTCGTCTTCCTCCTGGTCGGCATCGCCGGCTTCATCCCGGGATCACCAGCAACTACAGCTCCCTGCAATTCGCCGGCCACGAATCCGAAGCGTTCCTGCTGGGAATATTCCAAGTCTCAATCCTGCACAACATCGTGCACCTGCTGTTCGGCATCGCCGGTATCGCGATGGCCAAAACCGGGCCGGCATCGAGCAAATACCTGATCATCGGTGGAATCATCTACGCGATCCTGTGGATCTATGGGCTGATCGTTGCCCCGAGTCAGCCGCCAATCTGGTTCCGCTGAACACCGCCGACAACTGGCTGCACCTGGGCCTCTTCATCGCCATGGTGGCACTGGGGTTCCTGCCGGGCCGGAAGCACCCCATCTCCGCCTGACCGCTGCGCCCATACGCTGCTCCAGCAGGTCACCTGTGCAGCAGCACCGGCTGGTGTGAGGCGAATTCAATAATTCTTTGATTCATACCAATCCGGTAACGGGATCGCACCGAACCCCTGATGTCCTTCAAACACCGATAGGAAAAATTATGGAGGCAATAACAATGCGGAACTTTTTCACCAAGTCCCTGGCAGTCAGCGCGGTCACAGGCGTGGCATTGGTCGGCGGGGCCGGTATGGCCAGCGCCCATTCCGGCGACAGCGTCGAGTCCACCATGAACGAGACCACAAACCAGGTCAACGACAACCGCATCGCTGACAGCGGCAACATCTCACTGGACAACATCCTCAACGATGCAGTCGACGTCGGTGATGTCGCCAGCGGCAACAACGTGCTCAGCGGCATCGACACGTCCGTGACCGACAACCTGGACGGCATCCTCAGTGGCAACGACACTGACGTGAACGCCAACCCCGATGTCGATTCCACCGTCGACGCCGACAACTCCTCACAGAGCAGCACTGACCGCGTCGAAGACAACGAGTCCCTGCTGGGCGGACTGCTCTAAACCCCGCAAGCAGCAGCCCGGCAGGACTGCACGTGTGGCACCCGCTCCCCCAGTCTCCCGGGGCGGGTGCCACACCCATCTCCAGAGGCTATAACCAACCACCTCGAACCCACAACCACCAGGTCGGTTTCGTAGCCATGCTGGATGATGGCGATGTTGCTGGAACCTGGGTAGCTGACAGTGGCGATGCTGCTGTCTCCGGTGTGATAGAAGACCGTGTCGCCGGTGCCGGTGATCGCTTCGGCGTCGTCGAACGACTTCATCGCATCCAAGGACAGCAGCTCAATCTTCCAGGCCCCGTCGGCCATGATTTCCAGGGTCTCTGTCTCGGTCCCGTCGCCGCCGAACCCGTCATCGAACAGCAGGGTGCCCGAGTAGTTGCCGATGGTGTTCACCAGCAGGTCGGTCGCTTCGAGATTGGAGTTTGGCTTTGGCATGAGCGGCGGCTTCCTTCCGGTCTTCCTTCAACCGGGCGGCGTCAGCCTCAGACTGCTTCAGGAGCTTTGCCGAGCGCACCACAAGATCGACGACGTCGTCCTCGCTGACATCGCTGCGCCGACGGGCCGAGTGCTTGTGACAACCCAGTCACCCTGCGGGTTGGATTGCGGCCCCGGGTCAACGGTGAAATCGGCGACGCCGACGCTGCCGCCGTCTTCAGCGCAGACCGCTAACCGTCGTCCTCCGTGACCCGTGCATCGAGGATCTTCGAGACCAGCGGTGATGGCAGCGGTTTGTCGGCGGTGAAATGGATCGTGGCGCCGGAGACCTTATGCGTTTGTTTGATCTCTTCGGCCATGTCCTTGGCCAGCGTCGGGCTCATGGTGAAGAACGACAGGTGCTTCGGCTGGGCGGCGATACCCACCAAGTCCCTGTTTCGGGCGAAGATCATCGTCGTCCCGTAGGAAATGCGTTCGCGGACATCCGGGACGGTGGTCTTGACCAGCTCGCGCAACTGCTCAAGCGCATTCCGCTCCTCAGAGATCAGTCCGGCGAGATACTCGTCGACCGCGGCGGGGTCATGTGGCGTCTTTGCCATCGGCACTCCTCTGTCGTTTCAGCGCTGATCTCTGTAGCGTAGGCCCGCCCACCGTGACAGCACCAGACCACTGGCCGCTACCAGCATTACGAACCAAGCTTGTGTACGGTGGCCAAAGCGCCTTCGTGAACCGTGTCAGTGGTCACCGTTGTTCATAAGAACCTACTTTGTCTCGTTCGGATGATGCGTGTGCGCATCAATGAGGTGGACGGTCTTTCCCCCGATGTAGAACCAGATCCGGGCACCGCCTGGGAGCTCATATTGCCACCGATCGTGGGACCTGCCTTCTCGGCTCACAGTAGCCAATTCGCCTTTGAGCCGATGATTGGTTGACGACTCTTCCGAAGGATTCCTGGCAAGAAAATCCCAGGCGTCCACGATCGCATTGCGTTTGGTTGCCAAGAGATCCTGCCACCCACGCTTCGCCTGGTTGGTACCAAATCGGATGTCGAACTCTGCTTTCTTGAGCGGTCGCGGAACCCTGGCCTGTTTCGAACTCATGCAGTCCGTGGATCCAGAACCGGGTCAGCATCTTCCATCCACTCGAGCTCGTCGTCGGGCGTGTAGCCGGCACTTATTGCCTCAGCCGTTGAACGCCAGGCCCTCAAGGTGACCAGAAGCCGGTCGAAACGCGACACAGATGCGCAGGCCCGGGCAACGTCGACGATCTCTCGTGCGAAAGAGTCTCGGTCGGTCGAGCTCAGAAATTCCAACCAAGGGAACGGACCGCGCAAGCGGTCGACGAATGGCCCCGGCTCATCCGAGAGGGCAACCGCCATCAGCTGTGCTGCGAGTTCCAGCCCCTCCTGCTCGTATGCAATATCGCTCGACTTGGCCAGTGTGAGCGGTTCCCCGTCACGTCTGGTGATAGTGACAGGGCCCTCCTCGGCGGCCCTGAACACGGATGCGGAGTGGCGCGACAGTTCAGAAGAACGAACCGTCCGGGAAATTCCTGCAGTATCCATATCCCCAATTATTCTGAACATGTTCTGAATAGTCAAGGTGCCGCCCCAACAGTGCTGTGTTTGTATGGCGTCAGCACCTATGACCCTGAGTCTGTTCGGGTGAGCTCCAGCGCAGCGTATATATCTTCCTGCTCAAGATCCGGATAATCCGCCAGCACCTCGTCAATGGTCATGCCTGACGACAGGAGCTCCAATAGGGATTCAACCGTGTAGCGCATTCCCCGAACCGTAGGCTGACCGTGACAGGTGACCTGATTGGAGGTTCGAGACGTGACATGACTCTATGATGCTGGGCCAGCGTGTCTATTAAACGGGATAACGTGGGTACTACCGGAAAGACCCGACTCGTGATCAAGACCACCACGACGGGGCCCGTCAAGGGGACGCGCCCGCGGGAACGTGGACTACACTAACTAGTATACGCCGCCGCTTGGCGCGTGCAGCTGGGGTGCACGTGACGTGAACCTGCAGCTTTCTTATCTGGGGAAAGAGAGCCAACTTTATGAGTTCGACACGGAAATCCAGCGGCAAGATCCGCGCTATTCTTGCCGGCGGCCTGGTGCTGGGCGTCGGCGCAGCCATTACTCTGGCAGCTTGGAATGATTCTGAATTTGCCACCGGGGAATTCACCGCCGGTGAGTTCAATCTGCAAGGCAGCACCAACGGAACGGATTTCACGGAGCACAGCTCCGCCGGGGACGCCGCAACGCTGCCGTTCTCGGTCGACACCGCCAACCTGACGCCGGGCGACGTCGTCACTTCCCCGTTCGCGGTGCGCCTCGACAATACGACCGACTATGACGCGAACGTCGCCGTCTCGACGGCAACCACCACAGGTTCGGTCGCCGGGCTCACCTATCGGTTGGTCCAGACCTCGGAGTTCGGGTGCGCCAACCTCGACGCCGGCACAGTAATCGTGCCTGCGGGCACGCCACTGGGTACAACCCCGGCCAGTGCGTCATTCGCACTGGCTCAGTCTGCCGACGGGTCAAGCCCCGGGGCGCCTGCGAACCTTTGCTTCGAGGTAACGGCCGGTGATATCAGCCAGGGCCAGTCAGGGACGGCAACCTGGGAATTCGCGGCTGAATCAAACTGAGTGGCTCCAGTGGCCGGGTGGAATCGTGAGGGGCTGCCACTATGACGGAGACGGAAGTGCGCAGCCAGGAAACTAAGGTGCACCGGAGGACCCGCATCGGCAATCGAGCGACCGCCTTCGTCCGCAATTCGCTGCTTAATGTTGCGGCCGTGGGCGGCGCCGTCTGCATTATCGCGGTGGTGTGTGCCGTGCTGTTCAAGATCACGCTGATAATGTTCAGCACCGGTTCCATGTCCCCTGCGATCCCCGCTGGTTCACTCGCAGTGGTCCGCGAAATTCCCGCGTCGCAGATTGCAGTCGGTGACGTCGTCACTGTGGACCGTCCCAACGAGCTTCCCGTCACCCACCGGGTACAGACCATTCGCCCGGGCGAGGATGGCGCTCGAGTCATCACGATGAAGGGCGACGCGAACGAGCATCCCGACCCGCGGCCCTATGTTGTCGACACGGTACGGATCGTAATGTTCTCGGTCCCGGAACTGGGATACATCGTCGGAGCCATATCCACGCCGACGTCACTGGGGATCATCACCTTGGCCGTTGCGGCGCTCGTGACATGGGTCCTGTGGCCCCGCTCCGTGCGTCCAGGGGCCGTGGACGACGACGGCGGGGAGACCTTCGAGGACCAAGGCAACCGTGGATAGAAGATGGCGATTGCTTACTCCGGTCGCGCTGTTCTGCGCGACGCTGACGAGCCTGTCACTCGGGTCCATTCCTGCTGCTTCTGCTAACGACGATGCTCCTCAGTTGAAACTGGAGAATCATGGTGCCGGGAAAACTCATCTGCTGTCCCCGGGCCAGACGGCGGTATGGCGTGTTGATGCCCGCCTCACCGGCGGATCGGCAGCGCATCTCAGCGTACAGCTGCGCGATACCAGCTCCGGAGCGGCGGCAGGCCTGGGAAACAAACTGACCCTGCGGGTGGACGCTTGCAGCACGCAATGGTCCCGTGGCAGCTGTAGTAGCGGGAGCCACATGATCGTTCGGCCGACTCTGTTATCCCAACTGAGTGCTGAAGCCATACCCCTCGACCCGCACGCGATCACACGCCAGCCTGGCCTGCAGTTGCGGGTCCGGGCGACGTTGGATGCGCGGGCTGATCGCCAGCTTCAAGGGGAGACGGCGCACCTGGAACTGGAGCTTACCGCTTCGGGCGCTGATTCCGCCGATACCGATTCGACGTCGGGTGGTCCAAACGCTCCCGGAATACAGGCAGCACCGCCATCGAAGGACAACGAAGATTTCCTGGCCGACACCGGGGCCGGACTCGGATGGTCCTTGGCTCTGGGTATAGCCGCCGTGGGATCCGGAGCCGCGCTGGCGGCGTGGGCCTCCCGTCGCCGCTCCGACGCCGGGGTGACACATGCGGAATAAGGCCAGACGTCACACGGATGCAGCACGACGTACTATGCGCGGGACGAAGGTGCGGGCGGCATTGGCCGTGGGCCTGTTGGCGGTCGGCGGAGTCACGGCGACCAGTGCATCGTGGCAGGACCAGGAATTCGCCATGCAGCAGTTCCGCGCGGCTACGCTTCCCCCACCCGTTTTGACTCAGGAGTGTGAGTACAGTCCTGGGCTCCTCGGCATCGGATCGACCGTGGATATCTATTGGGACCTTCCCGCGGGTTACAGCCTTGACGAAGCGCAGCTGCAGGCCTCAACGGCTGGTCTCGGGTCGGTGCTGGCCCCCATCACAGGCTTCAACCTGAACGCAGCCACCGAACGCGATGGTTCCGGCTATGTGACATCAGTGCGCACGAACTTATTGGGCGGGCTGTTAGGCCTCGGCACCGAACTGAAAGTTGCCATTACGGTTAACCGGTACGGCTGGACATCCGACGCGGCTTCTATTGCCACAAACGCCGGGATCCTCGGGCTAGGGACCTGCCAAAATCTGACTTGAGACACGGCTACGGAGAGGCCGGAAAAGCCCCCTCTCGCGGAAAGGTGCACCTTTCCCCCGCACAAGGCCACCCAACCGTGCAGGTTTAGCCGGCCCAGCGGGATGAGTGTCTGTCCGGCGAAGAACAACTGGTCTTCCGGTTGCGCTCCCAAGCGGACGTTCCAATAACAACTCGCTACGGTCGGCTCCTGGAGTAATCCACGTTTGCCGTCCCTCTGGGCCTTGGCGATGGGCAAGGACCAGCAGGGCGGTAATAGTCCACACGATGACGCCGATACGGTTAGTGGTCAACGCTGGAAGCCCGAATGAGGCAGCGCAAAGCATCGCAGCCAGGAACAGGGTGAACCGCTTACGTTCGGGATTCAGAGTCAATTTCGCAAGCCGGAAGAACCCAACGAGCACTGCCGCAAGGCCGACGATGCCCAGCAGCCCGGACACCACGATGGTCTGCGCCCAACTGCTGTCATAGGCAACATCCCAGCCACCAGCACCAACACCAGTCAACGGGCTGACCCGCAACGCCTCCATGATTACGGTCATCATGGGCGAGTCCTCCACCCAACGTCCGGCCGTATAGAACCCAATGAGCGACTGGTCGTCAGGCGGGGACAGCAATCGTGTGAGGAAGTCGAGCCCCTTCCACCCTTGGAACAACCCCGTTTGCAATATCGCTCCGGTCGCAACGAGGAAGGCGAACAGTATCCCAGCCTTCCTGGAACCGGTACTGGACTTCAATAAGTACAGCAGCATGAGCGGTATGCCGATGAGTATGAACACTTTGCTGACCGTTAGCAGCCCACCGATGGTGACAAGGGTCAAGATCGGGTAGAGCTTTCTCGGTGTCCGCGTATAGAGATAGATGGCTAACAGTCCGGCGAGGGAATAAGCGAGGCCCGCCGATGAAGGCTGGTTAATGATGCCGCTCAACCGGCCCATAGCTTCGGCACGTGCCGCGACTGTTGTCATGTCCCCCTCGCGTGACCAGAAGGGGCGCAGGAACGTGGACAAGTCGTAACCGGTGTCGACGATCGCCAAGGTGGCGTTGGCCGTCATGCACCACACGTACAACTTTCCCCCGGTGCGCAGCAGCGACGCTGCGGATGAAGGGGCGATGCAGCACCAGATGGTGAGCATCACTGCCAACGGCAACAACAGGTTATCCAACCCGGCCAATAGACCGCCGCCGCCCCATCTGGCGTGCTTGGCGGGAGGGACAAGCTCACCCAGCATCGCGACGACAATAACGAGGCTCCACGGAATAAGGAACCTCATTCCACCGCCGGGGCGGATGAACGCGGCACGGAGCACCAAGGCGGCCACCGCCAACGCGTAGACCACGGCCTGTTCGGTTCAGATGCCTCCCACAATGTAAGGGCCGAACGCGGACAGCACAATAGCCACGACAACGAATCGTTCAGCAGGATGAATGCGAGTGTACAATGTCTCCCCCATTCGGGAGATTTTACAGTTCGCACTTTCCCAACGGTCCCGAACATCGATTGCGGACTCGAAACGTTATCGACTCGCAACCCAGCATGGAAGACCGCAGAGACCGGTGTAGTGCCACCGACGTCGGCTGTAAAAGCAGTTGTCCATCCGAGGCGCTATCCCCGCTCCAGGAACGCTTCCTCTTCCGGCTTGAGGTAATACTGGATGGCTCGGTCCAGAGCCTGATGCTGGTAGAGGTCCGGGTCCTCCTCAATAATGGACTGGGCCTCGGCGCGTGCCTTCTCGATGATTTCCTGGTCCTCGGCGTGCACCACGCGGAGTTTCTTTAGCGTGGAACGCCCGCCGGACTGGTTGGCGCCGAGCACATCGCCCTCCCGGCGCAGCTGCAGGTCCAACTGTGCCAGCTCGAATCCGTCGGTGGTTGAAGCGGCTGCTTCCAGCCGGGCGCGGCTGGGATGGTCTGCATCGAGGCTGCTGACCAGCAGGCAGGTTCCGGCATGCTCACCGCGCCCCACACGTCCGCGCAACTGGTGCAGCTGGGAGATGCCGAATCGGTCCGCGTCGACAATAATCATCAGGGTGGCGTTGGGAACGTCGACGCCCACCTCGATCACGGTGGTGGAGATCAGCATGTCCAGCCGTCCGTCGTTGAAGGCCGCCATAGTGTCGGCCTTCTCCTCGGGATCCAGCCGCCCGTGCAGCGTGCCAATCTTCGCCCCTTGCAGTGATGGCTCTTCAGCTGTGTAGCGGGCAAGCTGCGCAACGGAGGCAAGGGGCTTGGATGTATCGTCTTCGGCACCGCCGTTGGCGGCGCTGGCGCCGTCGCCACCGGCACTCCTCTGGCCACCCGCACCCCCGGCTCCTGCTTCGAGTGCGAGCATCTCGTCATCTTCGGGTTGATCGTCGCCGATCTTGGGGCAGACCACGTAGACCTGCCGACCGGCGTCAATCTCTTCGCGCGCCCGCGCCCAGATCCGGTCCCTCCACGCCGGTTTCTCGGCCAGCGGCACCACATGAGTCTGGATCGGTGCGCGTCCGGCGGGCAGTTCGGTCAAGCTGGAAGTGTCCAAGTCGCCGAACACCGTCATCGCGACTGTCCGCGGAATAGGTGTTGCGGTCATTACCAGCAGGTGCGGCGGCCTATGCGCCTTGGTGCGGAGCACGTCGCGTTGCTCCACGCCGAACCGGTGCTGTTCGTCGACGACGATGAGCCCAAGGTCGTAGAAGCTGACGTTTTCGGACAGCAGCGCGTGGGTGCCGATGATGATGCCGGCAGTCCCGTCAGCGGCATCCAGCAGTGCCTTTTTGCGTTCAGCTGTGGAGCGGGAGCCGGTCAGCAGCCGCACCTGGGTGCCTTCGGCATCCCCGCCGAGCATGCCGCCCTCGGCCAGGCTGCCCAGTGCCGCGGTGATGGAATAGTAGTGCTGGGCAGCGAGCACTTCAGTGGGAGCCAGCAGGACTGCCTGCCCACCGGCGTCGATCACCTGCAGCATGGCCCGCAGCGCCACGATGGTTTTGCCGGAGCCCACTTCACCCTGCAGCAGCCGGTTCATCGGGTAGTCCCGGGCCAGCTCCGAGGTCAGGTCCTGGCCGATCTGCTGCTGGCCCGTTGTCAGCGTGAAGGGAAGCTGGGCGTCGAAGCGGTCCAGCAGCCCCTCGGAACGCGGTAACCTTGCCGTGGCCTCCTGGCGGGTTATTTCGGCCCGGCGCTTGGCCAAGGTCGTCTGCAGCACCATGGCTTCCTGGAACCTGATCCGCCGCTCCGCCGGGGCGATTTCCTCCATCGTGGCCGGGCGGTGGATCTGTTCGTAGGTTCGCCGAAGCGACAGCAGCCCCTCCCGCCGCACGAAGTTGTAAGGCAAGGGATCTGGCATTTGCTCAAAGTCCACCGCGTTCAGCAGCACCTTGACCACAGTGGAGATGGCCCAGCTGGAGACCTTGTGGTTGGCCCGGTATACCGGTACGGGACGGGCCGCGAGTGTCTCGCTGTCCGTGCCGTCCTCCTCATCGAGCAGCATGTACACCGGGTTGTTCAGCGTCAGCCGGCCCCGGTAGGAGGTGACCTTGCCGGAGAACATGGCCTGTCGGCCCACCACCAACTCGGTGTGCGCCTTGTAGCCATGGAAGAACGCGATATGCATGACACCGAGGCGGCCGGAACCGTCGGTGATGGTGATCTCGGTGATCTTGCCCTTGCGACTGCGCATCGGACGCATGACGTTGCTGTTCACCCGGGCGATCAACGTCACGTTCTCATCATGCGGAACGTCGGCGATGGGCGTCAGTTCCCCGCGCTTCATGTAGGCGCGGGGGAAGTAGTCAAGCAACTGCCCGGCGGTGTGCAGGCCAAGGTTTTTGCTCAGCGGGTTGGCACTTTTGCGGCCGACCCGGCGCTCCAGCGGGTAGCTGTATTCGGACGGCACCTGTCCCGTGCCGCCTTTGGCCAGCTGATCGCCCACCATATGCTTCCTACGCCGGGGTGCCCGACAATGAGGTGACGCTGACGTTCGACGGTTCGGCCAGGGAACGAATCTGTTCCAGCACCGGCTCGGAGGCTTCGGTGTGTACGTGCAGCCGCCACCGGTAGCCCTCTTCCACCTCGGTCACGGCGCTCATAATCACCGAGTCGCCCATCTCGTCCAGCTTCGCCCGCAATCCGGCAGCATCGAGCGGTGACAGGTTCACGGTGCACATTACTTCCACCCCGTCCCCGTCGGGGAAATCGGCGTAGAGGTGGGGGTCCTGCACGTTGTAACCGGCCAGCCCATCGAGCAGGTCTTCTTGGAGGTCCTCGTGCAGTACTACGGCACGCAGGGTGTCCAGGATCAACAGCAGGCCGACCCCGCCGGCGTCGACCACCTCGGCCTCGGTCAGTGCCTGCAGCTGGGCTTCCGTGTCGACGACGGCCTTGCGTGCTGCTTCAACGACCCCGTTGAGGACATCGCTGAGGGTGGCGTTGCTTTCGTCGGCCGGACCGGCGGTGCCCGCGGCCGCCGCACTGGATTCCAGCACCGACAGCATGGTGCCGGGCACCGGATCGGACAGTGCGGACCAGGAGCGGATCTGAGCTCGGTGCAGCGCCGCGGCGAGCAGCGGTCCGGTCAGCCGCGTGGACCCGTGCAGCGGCTCAGCCATTGCGGACAGCATCACGGCGAAAAGGGTGCCGGAGTTGCCCCGGGCTTCTTCCATGGCCGCCTGGGCTGCGAGCTCGAGAACTTCGCCGACGTCCTCGGTTTCGGCCACGGCGGCGCCGTTGGAGGCCGCTCGTATGGTCAGGTAGAGGTTGGTGCCTGTGTCCCCGTCCGCGACGGGGAAGATATTGATGGCATTGAGGCGGTCGCTGTGGTTGCCCAAGCACTCTTCCGATTTGCTCAGCCACTTCCGCATGCCGGCAGCGTTGGCGGCAGTTTTAGTGTGCAAAATGATCCCATCCCGTGATCGTCAGAGGGTCGCCATTCATAGTGACTCCTGCTTCTCCAGCGTATATCGAGCCTATCCTAGTGAAGCCCTCCGACAGTTCTTTGTCCGCTCTAAACGTAACCAGCAATCCGTGGTCTTCTCCGCCTCCGAGTGCCCAGTCGCGGGCATTGGCGCCCAGCAGTTCCGCGGTTGATTGCAGCGGAGCGGCGAGGCGGTCGACGGCGGCAAGGTCGAGGTCGACGACGACGCCGCTGGCCGTGGCGACCCGGCCGGAATCGCGCACCAGCCCATCGGAGAGGTCGATCATGGAACTTGCTCCGGCCTCAGCCGCCGCCGGCCCTGCCCACAGCGGGGGCAGCGGTCGGCATTGGTTCTTCACCAGCGCCAGCTGATCCTCGTCGAGAGTGTCCATCCCGTGTCCGCTTTCCAACAGGGCGAAACCGGCAGCAGCCCGTCCGGCAGTGCCGGCAAGGGCGACGACGTCGCCCGGCATGGCTCCGGAGCGCAGCACTGGAGCACGGCCGGCGAGGTGGCCGAGCACCGTCACCGTCACCACGATCTCGCTGCCGCGGCTCAGGTCTCCCCCGGCAACGGAACACGCGCCCCCTCCCAGTTCTCTGATTGCAGTGTCCAGCCCACGGGCCATGCCTTCGACCCAGCCAACGGGCGTTTTTCCGGGCATGGTCAGACTGACCACCATGGCGGTGGCTTCGGCCCCCATGGCATTGATGTCGGACAGGTTCTGTGCCCCCGCCTTCCACCCGACGTCGAAGCCGGTGGTTTCATAGCCGTTGGCCCAGCGCAGCCGGAAATCCTGGTCCTGCACCTGGGTATCGATAGTGACAACTGTCCGGCCATCAGGGGCTGCGATCACAGCGGCGTCGTCGCCCGGGCCGAGCAACGCTGACCCCGAGGTGTCGAGGAGGGGAAAAATGCGTTGAAGGAGTTCGGTCTCGGAAATGTCTTCCACAACAGGGTCACTGTCATGAATCGCTGACTTTTCGATGATCTGCTCCCGCCTTCATTCGACTGGCCCAACCGCCGATTCTAGCGTGAACGCGTGCTATGGGCGCCAGCTGCGCCCCAGTCGTCACAAACATTAAGGGCGACGGATGCGCGCCGCGAAATGTTCAAAGGTTGTTCGGGATGACCGTGTAGGCTGAACGGCGGGCTTTTGACCTCAAGTTTCGTCGGCCCTTAAAGCGGACCGCTACGGTATCGCGGAAAGCAATCGGGCCCTTGGTATGGAAGGTGATTGAACTGCCGTTTCGGAGTTTTGCTGCCAAAGTCAGCGGCACATTGAAGGCCCGGTCACCGCAGGAAACACCCAGTCCGGAAACACCCAGGATTCTGGCGATCCACCGCTACTACTGGCCGGACACTCCCCCATACGCGTCGATACTTCGCACCATTGCATCACAGTGGACGGATGCCGGACGGCAAGTGGACGTACTGACATCGCAACCGTCATATAAGCCCGACGCAAACATCGGCAAGCGTGCCCGAAGTGAAGTCGTCGACGATGTCAAAGTTCATCGCCTTCCCTTGCCGTCGGATCGTCGTGGCAAGGTGCAGAAGCTGATCAATACGGGTCTCTTCCCGCTGCTGGTCTTCCTGCGGGTCGCGTTCGGCCGCAAATATGACGTCATCATGTGTTCGACTGCTCCGCCGGTGCTGTTGGGCTTCGCCGTCGCTGCGGCGGCCAGGATGCGGGGATCACAGTTCATTTACCACTGCATGGACCTGCATCCGGAGATCGGCGCACTGTCCGGAGAGTTCGCCAATCCCCTGATTTATCGGGCGCTGCTGCGATTGGATATCTGGACCTGCCGCCAGGCCTCGTCAGTGGTCGTACTTTCAGAAGACATGCTCAACGTTCTCGTGGAACGGGATCACGATATTGCCGACCGCGTGCAGATCATCAACAACTTCGATCTTCCTGATTATGCTGACTCGTCTGAGCTCTCCCTGGAACGTGCCGCCGGCGAAGCGGATGTCGATCGGATTCGCGTTGTATTCGCAGGCAACCTGGGGCGTTTTCAAGGTCTTCAAGACATAGTACGCGCAGCGGGGCGCCTCGACGACCGGCGGTCCGGATCGCTCGAAATCATTTTCATGGGAGATGGAATCGCGAAAGAAGAACTCATGGCATTGGCGGCGGAAGCCGAGGCCAGCCGCCCGTCCCTACGCATACGATTCCTGCCTCATGGCTCGCCCGCCCAGGCGCGAGCGCTGATGAGAACCGCTGATTATGGATTGGTGCCCCTCATTCCGGAAGTAATTCGCTACGCATATCCGAGCAAGGTTGCCACGTACCTCTCGGAGAACCTTCCAGTGATCGCAGTAGTGGAGCCAGACAGTGAACTTGCCCGGATGGTCTCCGGGGAACGGATAGGCTTTGTTGCGGCCCCCGGCGATACGGCCGGTCTGACTCAAGTACTGGACGACACCATCACCGCCAAGGATGAGCTACCGTCCATACGCGGGCAGGTGACCGCGGTCGCCAGTGGCCGGTTCAGCCGAACCGCTATTCTTGAACGTTGGGATGGTCTTTTGTCCCAAAGCCACCAGAGAACCTAGGAATTCATACATGACTCAGGATGTCATCATCATCGGAGCGCCACGTTCGGGGACCAATATGCTCCGGGATGTCCTTACATCGCTGCCGGGTTTCGCCACCTGGCCATGTGACGAGATCAATCTGGTGTGGCGTCACGGTAACAGGCGGGAAGAGTCCGATGATTTCACCGCGAGTATGGCGCGGCCGGAAGTGTGTCACTACCTGCATCGCCAATTCGCCAGGATCGGCGAAAAGTATAAAGCTGACACCGTTGTTGAGAAGACCTGCGCCAACTCTTTGCGGGTGGACTTCGTGGCACAAGCTTTCCCCAAGGCAAAGTATGTATTTATCCACCGAGATGGTGTTGACGCCGCTGCTTCCGCCGTGCGGCGCTGGAACGCCGAGTTCGACCTGAAATACACCCTGGCCAAGGCACGGTATGCGCCGCCTTCCGACCTGGCGTTCTATGCCGCCAAGATGGCACGGAAGCGGCTGGAGGTGCGCAACGATAAAGGGGCCCGGGCTCAGAACCAACAGGTCACTTCGTGGTGGGGACCGAGGCCGCACGACTTTAAGCGGCTGCAGGATGAACACACCCTGGAAGAGTTGGCCATGATCCAGTGGCAGCGCTGCGTGGACTCCTCCTTGCGCGGCCTGCAAAAACTCCCCGATGATCAGGTACTCAATGTTGAGTACGAACAGTTCGTCCAGGCTCCCACCGATGGCTTGGATCACATCCTTGACTTCCTCGACAAGCGCGACGCTTTCAGCTCAGAGGCCGTCAAGGGCGTCAACAGCAGGAGCATTGGGCAGGGGCAAAAGTCTCTCGGCGATAAAACGGCCGGGCACCTGAGGAACTTAGGCGGTAGCACGATGAAAAAGCTTGGATATGCCTGAACGAACGCCAAATGCTCGGAGTGAGTCAACCAAACGTGCATTCGACGTGACCGTCTCCTTCGTTCTCCTCGTTGTCACAGCGCCTGTTATCGCCGGTGCAGTGATCGTCGCAGCAGCGGAGACCAAACATTCCGGCCTGTTCAGCCAAAGCCGCGTGGGCCGTCACGGTGAGCTTTTCCAACTGCTCAAAATCCGTACGATGCGCAACACCCCCCTCATCACGACGACGGTCACGACGGGTGCGGACTCAAGAATCACCCGGTCCGGCGCCGTGATGCGCAAGTTGAAGATCGACGAGCTCCCTCAATTGATTAACGTCCTCCGGGGGGATATGAGTTTAGTCGGCCCCCGGCCGGATGTACCCGGCTTTGCAGATACTCTGGATGACGCGGACCGCCGGATACTGTCGGTCCGGCCTGGAATTACCGGACCGGCAACGATTGCTTTCCGCCACGAGGAACAGTTGCTCAATGTTGCTGACGACCCTGAACGCTACAACCGGGAAGTAATCTGGCCGGAGAAGGTCAGATTGAATTGCGAGTATGTGGACAATCACTCGCTGCTGTCTGATATCCGGTTCCTCAGCGAAACGTTGCGGAGCGTTTTGCACGCCGATTCCCAACCAGCCAACCACAAATAAGGACGCCTGATGCCGGCCATCGTCTATATCGCGGGCGCCGCGCGCAGCGGCTCGACTCTTCTGGGCGAAATTCTCGGTGCCCAACCGAGAGTCCTCGATGGCGGCGAGATGGCGCTCTTCTGGCGCGACGCAGCTCGCGGCAATCGCTGCGCCTGCGGTCAGCGTTTAATCGACTGCGAAGTTTGGGGCGCAGCCCTCGGACAGATTCAGGCTGAACACGGAATCACCCGTGATGAATACTCGACCTTGGCTACCACCCGTGCCCGACTATCGCGAACCACACGTCCACGACGTCTTGCGCAGATGCGCCGTGATCCTGCCAGCTGGACTGCCGACGAGCAGAGGCTGGTGTCTGCAACCTCGGCCCTGGTGAATTCGGCGCTGTCAATCACGGATTCAGAAGTCTTGATTGACACATCCAAGACATTGCCCGCACTCCTCTTTCATGATTTGGATGACAGCAATAATGTAACGACGGTCCAGCTCATTCGTGATCCCCGGGCGGTTGCAGCCTCTACCCTGCGGTCCCGGAATGTTCAACGAGGCAACGAAGAGTCGTTACCTCCAGGCGGTTCATTGTCGGCCGCAATACTCCGTTGGCTGTCAGCCAACTCGACGGCTGCCCTGGGTCGATGGCGTGCGCAGCATGGTCTGAAAATTCGATATGAGGAACTGATGCAGCGGCCAGCTACGGTCACACAGGCGCTCTGCTCAGTCTCCGGGATTGCATTCGACCCCTCCACATTCGTCGGTAATGAGCTGCGTCCCCGCGAGACCAGTCACGCTGCTGTCGGAAACCCTCGACGTGGCGGCAGCGGACCTACGAAGCTGATCGCAGATGAGCGCTGGCGCGACGAGCTGACTACGACCCAGCAGCGGCTTGTCGCGGCACCAACGTGGCTCATGAATCGGCTGCTGTCTGGCTAACTTGCGACGGGAAGTTCGCGGTCAGTTGGTGAGCTATTTCCTGCCGGCCCGGACCACTTTATCGGACGTGCGCGCCCGGGTTCTTCATCTCTCTGCTTCCGCCGGGGTCGCGCCTTGCCGCTTCCAGGAGACGGGCTATCGCGTAGACGCCCAGGATGAGTACCAAACGGGGCGCAACAGCTGAAGCAAAAGTAAACGTCCCGCCCCACGTCAGGTCTACGATACTGGCTGCCAGGGTCACGCCAGCGGTCGTCAATGCCAGGTCTGACAGTCCCTTGGTCGTGCGCGTTTGTGAGTTGACGATGAGTCTATCGACCAAAGACACCATCCAGGTAAACAGCGGGAACAAGAGTAGCAGTCCCAGGATTCCAAAACCGTATACAGCTTCCCCGTGCATCAGGGCAAGCGCTGAATATGAGTCCGAAAGATCAGGGCGAAACATCGCGCCCAATTCCGCGCCCAAACCAACCGGCTTGTCCGGCCAGATCGCCCTTGGAATCAGCACCACCGCGGACGCGTATATCGACTCTCCCCAAGTATGGTCGAGGACACCGGAAATAGACATATCGAGGAGTTGGGAAAATCTGGCCAGGGGGCTCAGCACCGATTCAAGTCCCGTCACCGAACTATCTACATTCGAGACCATAGTCGACTTAAAATCGACCCGTTTCGTGGCCATGTAAGCGATCACTGGAGCAGTCCCGATGATCAGCGCGGACTTTGCCAAGCGGCCAGACCAGCGATGCGTTGCCGCCATTGCCAAAGCCATCCCCAAGGAACCGATCGTCAACCGCCCGAATCCAGTGAAAATTATCTCTAGATAAATCAAGAAACCAGCAGCAATGACTAAATATGAGAATAGAGCATTACGATTGCAGTGCAGGGCCGATACTCCGTATAGAACAAGCCCGGAGTAAACTAATGCATCCACCATTGGGTTTTCTCCCACTGCTGTGAATGATGCCCCCACGCCAGCAGCCAGAAAAACCAGCCCCAGGACCATACCAGGCCGAGCGACACTTGGCGGTATCGTCTTGACGTCGGAGCTGTTCGAAACCCTGCGATACTGCCACACAAGATGATAAGCAAGTACCTGCATAACCAGGACGATCGTAATCGCTCGAGTCAGGTCAAGATGGTAAAACATCGCGGCTGGAGTGAGAGCTAAATAAGCTCCCGGAAAATACACGAAAAGAGCTGAGGCAAAGAACGAAATGCCCGGCGCACTAATGCGCTTCCCTCCATCTGACCAGAACCCCGAGACACTATGCGCCAGCCCGATGAGCGAGATGGCGAGCTGCGTCTGCTTGGATCCCAACACCGTTAATTCGCCGATATAGCACAGCACGAGAGCAATAAGCCAGGCGATGAGAGCGGGAGAGATCCGCCTCGGGCTTACTCGAGAACGCACTTCCGCCGCCGAGGAAGCATGTTTAACGGTCACGGATCAACTCCCAGGCTCTTCTCGGACTTCGGATGCAGCTACCTTGGGCATTTTACGAACTACATCGAAAAGAACAACGCCGACAACGATAATGCCGATACCAAAGCCGCCGGCCATCGCCACAGCTGCGCCTTCAAGACCCCAACGCTCAACGCAGTACCAAGACAAACCTGCAACGCCCGCAGTTGTTGCTATATCCACGAGGACGTATGTTTTGAACCGACGCGCGGCTTCCACTCCCTTACACAGCGCACGTTGAAAGGTCGTCACACCGGCACTGAGCATGAGCGCGATCAGCAGGCTCCTATCGGCATACTGTTCGCCGAGCACCAGTTGCAGGAAGGGCTCTCCCAGTAGGAAGGCACCAAGTATCGCCACTGCCATAACCGCCATCCCGAAGGCAGTAAGCTTGGTCAACAGACGCAGGAACGCTTTCTTCCTGCCTTCGTAATGATGAATAGAGAGCCGGTTTATTGCTGCAGTTGTCAGCGTCGACGTGATCAGCTGGACTGTCTGAGCGAGATACGCCAAGGTCGCGTAGATTCCCAAACTCGCGGGCCCGAGGACGCCTTGTACCGCATATCGCGGGATGTTTATTGCTAACGAACTCAGCCCTTGGTCCAATCCCAGTGGAACGCCCTTGCGCGCCAGCCTGACCATAGATCTCCAGTCCAGGCCACCCTCTCTACGTAGTGCCAGTCCGCCTTGTGCTGCAAGGCGCCGGGCGTTCGGGCGATCCAGGAGGAGTTGCGGTATCAGCCACCCCACCAGCAGGCCACTGGCGCCAAATACAAGATTCCCTCCGTAAGCCACCCCGATCAGGAACAATATGGGACCAGTTGCACTCCGCGCCACCAAATCACGAGCGACCAGATCCAGACGGTCGTGCTGCTGGAAGTACGCATAATACGTTTGGCTGACCGCCTCGACACACTTGGCCAGAGCTATGATGACGAGCGCGAAAAGTTCCTCACCATGAAGCCCCGCAATGGCTCCCGCAGCGACAGTGAGCAATACCGCCAACAGGTTCAGAATGTGACGCAGTGCCAAATATTCCGACAACCGCCAAAAGCGGCTTGCATCGGTAACTTGCAGGACTCGCAGGTTCAACCCGACTGTCAGGAAGACCGGGGCCGAAATAGCCAGCATGAGAGAGAACAGACCGACCTGCGCCGCACCAGCAACATGGGCAAGAATGACCAACAACAGCCACTGAGCAAGGTTATAGGTGACGGTGCCCGCAAAATTCCAGCTGAAGTTTCGCCTCAGGGAGAGGCGGCGAGGCTGGCCGGACTGGAGTTTAACCACGGTGGTTCTCCAAGACGGTGTTCAGATCCCACCATAGTTCGCCACCAGTCCATTCGGACAGGGCCACTACTTCCGGTTGCAAACGACGGACGAGCTCTGCCACTGTATCTTCACTGGGAGGATTAGGTCTTTTTGGCGGTTTGGGCAAGACCAGGCGCATGAGCCGGCGGCGGACGGCCTCCGGGAATAGCGGTCTGATCAGTCTCCGATACGGCGTGCTACGTGAAACCTTCCCCCTAAGACCGGTCGCAAGGAACTTATTATCGGCTGTGTTGAATGCCTCAGAGGCTGTTGGCAGTTTCCATTGGTCAAGACCCAATTTGCGGAACACGCCGTCGGCTCCCGCCTGGCGATCCGCCATATAATCTTCGAAACGAATGATGTGAACATTCGACCTGCCAAACGCGTCGATCCACGGCGCGACTTGGGTTGCGTAGCGGGAGTTGTCGACCAGTTCGGGGCGCTGTTCCACCTCCACGTCGATATCAGGCCCCATAGCCCCGGCCGAGAATTCATGGTGATGATGACTGATCACACGCGATATCGGCTCGCGCACTATGTACAAAATCTGTGCTGCCCCCAACAGCCGTCCCGCGGTCCGCGCCACGTCGTACATTGGCAGCATCGAGTATAAGGTGGAGACTTCACCGCTCAAGCGGCTTCCGCCCTGCTCGAACATGGAGCAATACTTCTCAACTGAGGACGCATCATCTAATTTGAGATCCACTAAACCGGAGGTCTCTTTGTCAGGGATGAAAACGCGGGGATGAGATCGCAGATCTTCGTAGAGCGTTGTCGTGCCACACTTCTGAGCACCAATTACGAGGAAATCCGGCAGTGAAGTCATGGCCTGACACTCCAACCGTGGGGCCATGCATTCGATTGTCCCGACGCCGTCTCGCTGGCCCTTCCAATAAAGTATTTGTCGTGCCGTAAAGGCCACGATGTCATAATGTGGTCACGTCTGACGCACAGCAACTGTGGATCACTATGGAGCGGTTGAACATGTGCCCCTCGCTCCGCTGAAGCACAACTGTCGTGCCCCGTTTCGAATACTGTGCGTGCCGCGATATCCGTCATGTGCTTGAACTGACCCCGCGGCCAGGCAAAGTGCCGGCATTCACCAAGGACTCCACGGATTCGATCAGCGCCCCGTGATATTTCGTCTGACGCTTGTTCCTCGGAAATGGACGACAAAGTCCTGTGGTTCAAGGTATGGTTTCCGATTTCATGGCCTCTGGATTTCATGTCCTCGAGATCGCTCCATGTCATGGGTTCCTCGCAGGTCCCTGGGGAAAAGCCAAACTCTCTCATCGCATCAGCGGTCGGTAGTTTGCTATCGATAAAACCCGGTGGCACAAAAAAGCAACCTGTTGCGCCATATTCCTCAAGGATTCTCGATGCAGCGATGTTACTCGCAAAACCATCATCGAAGCTGAACGCCACATAGGGCTTATCAATTGGCCCATTGAGGACTCTATCTATCGCATCGCTGTACGAGAGAAATGTATGGCTGTCCGATAACATCTCGACAAACGCCCGAAAAGCGTTTTCTTCGTCCTCTGGCACGTCGTGCAGGTATGGAAAGTAGACCCGGGGGCGTTCGAACGCTTCCCTGTCTCTTCCACTGACAGAGCGCCATGTGGATAAGGCATCGAGAGCCATGCTTCGAGCGCCTGCACGTACCTGGGTTTTGAGAGTCCTCACAGATTCAGATACCAATCTCTATCCGACGCATACCCAAACTCCACCAACTCTGCGCCGGCAAAGGAGTCAAAAACTTCTCCGGCTTCGCGGCTGAAGTAGTTACTCCAGTCGCCGGCGACTCCCTTGCGCATGAAACTGGATCGGTCCTCTTGCCCGGGTTTGCGCTGAGCCGCCGTGGCAAACGACCACCGTTCGGCAGCCAGGCGGGCGATATTATCGTCCGCAGATCCAGTCAGCTCGTTAGTCAGCCTCATGACGGCCGGCACTGGGTCAGCGAGCAGTTCCTCGTACGACACGTGTGCAACCCCGGGTCTCTGCCACCAATCCGAGACGTGTTGATGCCAGGCAAGCCCTTCGGACCCACGGGGAGAACGCATCTGGGTCTCGATGAATTTCGGCAGGTTCTCACGTACAGCTGTCGCATCGAAGCCCGGCCCATACATGTGTTCAAACATTTCGCGCAGATTCCGCGCGCGGCTTGGCTTACCTGGATGGTCCAAAGCGCGAACATAATAGAAATAGAGTGACAGCATGACATCGCGACCGTCGCGCCTAATGTACGCGGTGGCCGGATACTTCGCGTCATAGCGCCAGTGGGTATGTATCACCGAGGCCATCGCAATCGGAGACCGGTACTCACGCGGGTACGGAACGCCCAACGCAGTGCCGAGAAGCTGGCAGAGCCACACGGTGCCGGATTTGGGAAATCCACACCCCATGTACATACCCAAATCAGTTCCGCGACGCCGCATAATTTCTCTGGTGGAGCGCGCCGCCACGCGTCGCATCTGTTCGCTGATCTTTGCGCTTGCGTTCATGAATACCTCTAACTGAAATTCAGTGCCATAATGCGGATGCTGATGTTCCGGCCCTACCCCTCGGGAGGACCAGCCATCGTTGGCAAGTCAAGGGATTCGCCTAGTCTGTTCCATTCCCGCCAAAGTCCGTTGACATCGAGATCCGGCAGAGCCTGCTCCTGAAGCCGTTCAAGACCAACTTCATCACGGCCCCATACCGGCTCACGGCCCAACCGGCGGGCAAGCTCCCGATGCGCCGGAATATCACTCGCAATGACAATCGAAGCAGTCGCCAATGCTTCCGCCATCGAAAGGCTCAAGCTCTCGAGATGGCTTGGTATCACCACAGCCGCTGCCGAGGCACATGCAATGGACATCTCGTCCCGCGACAACCTCATTCGCGAGCAGGGAATACCGGCGGCGTTTGCGGCCGATTCAACTTCCTGCCAGCTACCGGAGCCATCGTCGGAGCCCGCAAAAACGACCTTGGCGATTGACGTCCCATTACGTTGAAGCGCTTGCACTATCCGGATGGCCTCGACCGGATTTTTGTGCCAGGTTACGGTCCCGGGAACGAGGACGGTATCAGACCAGTCGGCTTCTGCCTGCGGAGCTGACCGCGAGAGGAAGTCAACCGGGACTGTCACAGGCGACGTGACGACATTACTGGAGTACTTGGCACAAAGGGCGGACATCGACTCAGTAAGACAAACAACTTTTTTTGCCCGGCGGAGATTGATCCCTGCAATCACACGCCGAACGATATATCGAAGGCGGCGGGACATCGGGTAGTTACCCAGCAGGGTCCAGAATGTGGAAATGTCAACCACGTTCCACGCGTTCTGAGCCAGCACGATCCGGTATGGTGAGCGGTGTGGTCGCGCCGTTTCAACGAGCGCCACATCGTTATTGGCACTGGCATCGAAGCCAACGGCCGCCAAGCCAGCTTCCACGACATGCCCCCCGAGCGAACGCCGTTGCACCGTCGATTCACGATCAGTCCCATCGGTCATTTGCGAAGGCCCGCCCATTGCGCATGCCTGCGCCAAGTCGACACAATAAAGCGGACGACGCGGTTACTCGTGTCGTTGATCTCATATCCCGCCGGCATCGACAAGCCTCGGGAACCAACCTGCAATGCGAGATCGACGGCTTCAACAACATTGCCCGCCTCAAGGCCCGTCATGGTGATCGAGCCACTGTCCAGTGCTTCAGGCCGTTCTATGGAATCCCGCAAAGTGATCGCAGGAAAGCCGAGTATGGAGGACTCTTCAGAGATAGTTCCGCTGTCAGAGAGCGTGCATGCCGATTCAAGTTGCAGCTTGTTGTAATCGTGAAACCCGAAGGGTTCCAGCCACCGGATATCTGCCTCGCCAAGATCAGCGTCCAAGGCAGCAAGGCGCCGCCGTGTCCTGGGATGTGTCGAAACAATGACAGGAAAGTTCCACTGCTCGTACACAGCCTTCAGGCAGTCAACAAGCTGCCCCAATCGTTCAGGTGAGTCAACGTTCTCCTCGCGGTGGGCTGAAACGAGGAAATACTTCTGAGGTTCAAGAGCCAGCTTGCCCACCACATCCGAGGCGTCAATTTCGTTCCGGTATCGTTCCAGGACTTCCCGCATCGGAGAACCTGTCAGCAGAATCCTGCGTGGGTGGAGCCCTTCCGACAGCAGATTGCGCCGTGCATGTTCTGTATAGACCAAGTTGAAATCTGCGACGTGATCGACGAGGCGGCGGTTCGTTTCTTCTGGAACGTTCTCGTCGAAACACCGGTTTCCAGCTTCCATGTGGTAGACGGGAATACGCATCCGTTTGGCCATCACAGCTGCAATGCAGGAGTTGGTATCTCCAAGAACCAGCACGGCATCGGGTTTCTCCGAGAGAAGTACTTGTTCTGATTTGATCAGGATCTCGCCAAGGACCTGCCCCAGCGACGAGGTGTTCACGTCCAGGTAATGATCGGGGGCCCGAAGTCCAAGGTCATCGAAAAACACCTGGTTCAGTTGGCGGTCGTAGTTCTGGCCCGTATGAACCAGCACATGGTCCACCGTATCGTCGAGACGGTCTATCACCCGGGAGAGCCGGATGATCTCAGGCCTCGTACCCACGATCGTCATTACTTTAGTCACAGACCTCGGTTCCCTTCGGACTCGACGTGCTCCCGGTAGGTGTCGGGGGCAGCCGGGTCTAATAGCTGATCCGTCCAAAACATGGTGAGCAATTCATCTTCGCCCACATTGCTGATCTTGTGGGTCCACATCGTGGGCATGTCCACGAAGCCGTGTTCATCGCCAGTGATCCGAAAACGGAGAATCTCATCGTCCAGGACACGACGCAGAGCTATCTCCGCCGTGCCCTTCAGCACGAAGAACCGTTCGATCTTGTTTAGATGATAATGCTCGCCTCGAACTGCCCCTGGGACAGTTGAGGACACGAACGTTTGTCCTGTCCCACCGTGCATCCGGACCGTCTCGAACAGCTCTCCGCGTTCATCTGCGTTCACGTTGGGTCGGAACGGAAAATGCTGAGGAAACAGATATGACCGGAAAGTGTTGAATAGATCGATCGTAAAAGGGTCGGTCAAGGCTGGTATCTGACCCTGCCCGTATGCATCATCAAAGTCGATAAGGCGGATCAGGATTTCGCTGACTTGAAAAGAATCGCCCTCGGGGGTCCGCTGGTGATTCTCACGACGAAGGGACGATTCGATCAAAAGGTCAGCGGCCCGCTGTGCATGCAGTAGACGCACCTCTTTGTCCCCGGTCACTTCAGGTTTGCGTCCATGTGCAATCTCATGACAGAAGGTGGCGACGAAGGAGTTGTAGTACGGTTGGCCGTGCTCGCCGAAGAGATTCGGCAGCAGCACATTTGCTACAGAGCCGCCGGTAGTCATCAGTGCTGATTTCAGCGCCTCTCCCGCCCGTGCCTTGCCCCGGCCGTAAGGGTTATCAAGTTCGGACTGGATGGAGTTGCCATAAACAACGTGATGTCGTCCGCCGGCTTCTGTCAGCGCCTCCGCGAGGACTTCTGCAATCTGCATGTTCCCGGACTCGACCTCGTCGTCAGTTCCGGCTCTGTTGACCCCGGCCAAATGGATGACCGTATCCACTTGGCTCAGTGCAGTCGAAAGCCCGGATGGGTCGGCGAAGTCTTCGCGCCGTAGCAATACCGGCTCGATGTCGTAAAGTGCACGCAGCCTGACCGCAGTGTGCCAGCCCAGGAAGCCATGCCCGCCTGTGACCGCAACCTTCATGCTCCAGCCGCCATAAACTCGCGAATCGTCTCAGTGACTCCGTTGATGACTGCATCATCATGTGCCGATCCGCTGGGTAGTGTCAGGCCGCTTTCGAAGAGACCCTGGGCTGCTCCTGTCACATAGCGGAGGGAGTCTGCAAAAGTCGGCTGCAGGTGCATCGGCTTCCACAACGGACGACATTCGATATTGCGGCCGTTGAGGAATTCGCCGAGTTCACTCGCCGAGAAGCCGGCCACCTCACGGTCAACCACGACCGACGACAACCAGCAGTTGGCCGTCTGTTCCTGCTCAGCGCCGAAAAGACGTATCCCGGGCAGCGGGTCGAACAGAGAGTGATAGATCTCGCGGATTTCGCGGCGCCTGGCGATCATCGAGTCCAAGCGGCTCAGCTGCCCCCGGCCCAACGCCGCGAGGATATTGCTCATGCGATAGTTGTAGCCTATGTGTTTGTGTTCGTAGTGCAACACTGGCTCCCGTGCCTGAGTGCTCAGGAACCGTGCGTGATCGGCCAGCTCCTTGTCGTTACTGACAAGCATGCCGCCGCCGCTGGTGGTCATTATCTTATTGCCGTTGAATGACAGTGCTGCGACCCTGCCAAAGCTTCCCGCAGCTTGGCCCGTTTCATCTGTAGCTCCCAGAGCTTCGGCTGCGTCCTCGATCAAGGGCACGCCTGCGTCAGCGCACACCTTGGCGATAGCTGTGTTATTTGCGCATACGCCGAATATGTCGACACTCATTACGGCTGCTACATGGTGTCCCTCAGCCTGCACGTAGGAAATGGCATCCCGAAGCACCTGAGGATCCATATTTCCATCGTCAGGGCTGACATCAACGAAACAGGGCCGGGCGCCGGTATACGTCACTGCATTCGCGCTGGCCACAAAGGTCATCGTGGGTACGATCACCACGTCGCCGGGCCCAACTCCAAGGCCAAGCATGCCGAGATGCAACGCAGCGGTACCGGAGCTCAGCGCAACTGCGTGTCCAACTCCTACCCGGTCAGCAATTTCATTCTCGAATGCCGTGACGTCAGGTCCGGTGGGAGCCACCCAACCCGATCTCATTGCCTGGAGAACGTACTCCTCCTCAACCTGTCCGACGTCGGGCGGCGACATCAGCACGCGGTCGGCCATCGTGAACCTCCTTCTAGTTCAGCATGTCGCTGATCCCATTTGCCGGAAAGTGGGCTTGAGCGTGAGGACGGTGTGTCGCTTACAGCATGCACGGCCTCAGCTGTCGAGCTCATCGTCGAAGCCTGAAATTCCGCAGCAGCAATCCAGTTCGGTTTGCAGAGGAACGGCGGATTATCGCCGTTCCAGATTAGCAGAGCGCCTCGCTTTGTAGAGACTGTTTCACTATCCAGCAACGCTTATTCGCGGCTCGATACCGGCGATCTGCAGTTCGGACTGAATTTCGGGCAGAGTTAGAAGCAGGGCTTCAATCTCTGGTATATCCATACGTGAAACTGAATGGGAATCATAGTCGTCGTACATCACTTGATTGGGGTCTCCCTCGGAGAAGAAGACGTTGTAGTTCAGGTCACGAGTGTCCGCTTCGATACGGAAATAGTCGTCCATGTCCCGCGCCCGGGCAAGTTCTTCGCGGCTTGCCAACGACTCTGAAACCTTTTCAGCGTGGCGGGTGCCAATCACGTCAATTTCGGGCGATATTTGGAATAGGTTACCGACGGCCTTCGCCAGGTCGCCAATTGTGCAAGCAGGAGCCTTGCGGATAAACAGGTCTCCCTGGTTCGCGTTGCTGAACGCAAACTCGACCAGCTCCACAGAATCGGACAACGACATCATAAACCTGGTCATATCCGGGTCGGTAATAGTCAATCGCTTTCCGGACTTTATTTGATCGACAAACAGCGGAATCACCGATCCGCGGGAGTACATCACGTTCCCGTACCGGACGCAGGATACGATTGTCTCCGCTTCACGATTGTTCAAACCATGCGATTGAGCCACCTTCTCCATCATCGCCTTGCTCATGCCCATGGCGTTGACTGGGTACACGGCTTTATCGGTACTCAAGCAAACAACGGATGCAACCCCATGCGCCTCAGCGGCCCTGATCACGTTTTCGCTGCCATGGATATTGGTACGAATAGCCTCCATCGGAAAGAATTCGCAGGAGGGAACCTGCTTCAACGCCGCCGCGTGGAATACGTGATCCACGGACTTCACGGCCCGATCAACACTCTGGTATTCCCGGACGTCCCCCACGTAGAAGCGCAGTCTCGGGTCCGCAAGCTGACGGCGCATCGCATCCTGCTTAGCCTCATCCCTGCTCAGGATCCGTACTTCTTCCACATCACGGTCGAGGAGCTTCTTTGCCACGGTATGGCCAAAGGACCCTGTTCCTCCGGTGATCAGAATTTTCTTGCCTGCATAAGACGTGTTCATATTCATGACCTTCAATCTCTTGTGACAAATGGCCGACAGGTTGGAGCCATTATGATTGGCTTGGTTGCTGGAGGACCGATGGAGCGCCTTCATCCACGGCATATGCCGGAAGTTCGCCAGGTTCCAAACCTGGAACGGAAGCGTGTGAAATTTTGGGGTGCAGTGGACGTTCGTCGTGCTCGGACTGCCCAATGAGCACCTCGTGGAGCTTTTCCCCTGGCCGGAGCCCGGTGAACTCGATCGGAATGTCGCGGCCAGTCATGTTAATCATCCGCTTAGCCACGTCCAGAATCTTTATGGGCTCTCCCATATCCAAAATGAGT
This sequence comes from Arthrobacter castelli DSM 16402, assembly GCF_000430705.1. Classification (GTDB taxonomy): domain Bacteria; phylum Actinomycetota; class Actinomycetes; order Actinomycetales; family Micrococcaceae; genus Arthrobacter_C; species Arthrobacter_C castelli. Next base: position 363,714 of record NZ_AUMN01000001.1, on the reverse strand, counting down.
ACTTCACCGTCCCGGCCAATACCTCCCGCCTGAACAACCAGTTGACAGGCCTCCGGGATCGTCATGAAATAGCGCGTTACGTCAGGGTGGGTGACGGTAACCGGCCCTCCTCTTTCAATTTGCCCGGCGAATAGTGGCAGCATAGAGCCGCGGCTGCCGATGACGTTCCCGAAGCGAACGGATAGAAAAGTCCCGTTTGTCCTTTCTGCGGCCCATGCTGTCAAACGCTCACCGAGCCGTTTGGTGCGACCCAATATGCTCGTCGCGTCCGCTGCCTTGTCAGTGGAAACGTTGACGAAAGTGTCCACCTGTATGTCCAACGCGGCTTCGATGACATTCAAAGTTCCCAGAACGTTCGTCTTCCAACCTTCTTCGGGATACTGCTCGAGCAATGGCAAGTGCTTCAATGCGGCCGCATGGAAAACCACTTGCGGCCGACGCTCGCAGAAAATGCCACCGACGACATCGCGATCACGGATATCTGCGAGCACAACGTCCCTGCTGTTCAATAAACCATGGCCCAGGATCGAAAGCTGCGTAGTTTGCAGCCCGGACTCATCCCTATCGAGCATAATCAGCTCTTCGGGGGAGAACTTTGCGATCTGGCGGCATAGCTCTGCACCAATCGAACCACCGGCTCCGGTAACCAGAACCCTCTTGCCCGCGAGATAGTCGGCGATCGAGGCGATGTCCGTGTCGACCGGGTGGCGGCCAATGATGTCTTCGATCCTGACATCGCGCACGTCGGTAAGCTGTCCGCCACCTTCAAGTATCTCTTCCAGGGGCGGCAGCACCAGCAATCGCAGTCCCGCACAATCCGCCCGGTCGGAAATTTCCCGGACGGTATCGGCTTCGGCCCGGGCAATACACATTATGAGTGCGCTGGCTCCGGTACGTTCGGCTATCTCCTCCAAGTCGGTCCCCTGACCGAGAACCGGCACTCCGGTCAATCGCAACTGCTGCCTGCGAAGGTCATCATCGATCAATCCAACCGGCACATACGGTGAGATCGGGTCCTTAAGCATGTTGCGGACGACATTTTCGCCCAGATGTCCGGCACCGTAGACCAAGGCACGCTGTGCATTATCGCCTGGCCGATGCTTGCGTTCGACAGCAATCCTGCGCCAGTAGCGTACGGCTCCCATCATGGCGAACGCTGCAGGGAGGGCTATGAGAATAGTGCTCCGTGGAACACCTGAGGCGGAGATGAGCAGGAGGCCGAGTACAAAAAGCACTCCCCCGACACCGACAACGACGCAGACAAGGGGCCGCGCTTCATCGAACGATCCGTACCTGTACCGTCCCCTGTACAGTGCAACGAATGAACCGCCGACACCCTGTAATACAGCCGCCATAGCGCAGTAGACAAACACCCACGACCAATTGGCCATTGCAGCGTTGAAGTCGAAACGCAGGAGCACGCCAAAGCATATTGCCAAGCCCCAGATAAGGGCGTCGATGACGAACTGACCAAATTGGCGGGGAACGGCACTCGGTTGTCCCATTTTCATCGTCCTTCACATTTAGCGTCCCGTTGGCCCCCAGTGACGTCTCGTTAGTCCCCCAATGAAATTTGTTCAGGCTTGCGCCTCTACTGAGCGGGTTTGAAACCCAGATAAGGCGGCAAGGGCCGGTTCGATCTGATGCAACATTTGATGATGTACGCTCATGTCTCTGCGGTACGGGTCCACGACGTCGTCGTCGGCAGCCGTCCCAATGACCTGGTGCCTCACGGATGTGACAGCGGGGATCAACTGCTTCCACCTGTCGTAAGCAGTTGCCGACCATTCGATGGCGGATCCTGATTCCTCGGTAATGAGTTGCACCATACGACCAAATTCCCTCAGCGTGAAGGTGCGGCGAAGATGTTTTGGAGAAATTTCCAAGACCTTCGCCCGGTGTTCCCTCGTTAGCGCCAGTACCAGGTCTTGCTCAGCAAGCACCTGTCCCGTCAGTTGCCTTGATTCGAACCCCGTATCGCTTCCACCTGCGTCTCGAACCAATTGCGCGATTTCCGCCGTCATGCTTTGGCCCACGAGCGCGTGCGTGCCGGCACTGCGCACGTCAAAACTACCGGGCGAACTTTGGTCGAGCATTGCTTGTAGGACTCGTTCCACCATGGCGGAACGGCAGACGTTCCCTGTGCATACCGTGAGAATACGAAAAGGACTCGGTGATTCCATGTCTAGAGGTGCCTCATGCCCGATAGCTCGCGTTTTCCCTTGCCTCGACGTGGTTTGGATGGTGCATCCGGCTTGTAGTCGTAGTAGCTGTAGTTGCCACGCGTGATGGGAAGCCGGTTAAGAACCAGCCCCAGCAGTCGAGCGTTCACAGCATCAATATTCTCAATTGATCGTGCAAGTTCGTCCCGATTAACCATGCCATCTGCGCTCACCACAAGAATAATTCCACTGGCGATGGATCCCAACACCGCGGGATCCGTCACTGGCAGGAGCGGCGGAGCGTCAATGATGACAACTTCATACTGCTCTTCCATTTGCTGAACGAGCTTCTCCATCACGGGCGATCCGAGAAGCTCGCTTGGGTTCGGAGCAAGCTGGCCGGCCGTCATGACGTTTAGTGCGCCACCCGGCCCCCAGCTTTGAACAGCGTCTTCAAAAGAGACCTGGTGTGACAGGACCGTCGACAGCCCGACGACATTTTCCAGCCCCAAATACTTCGCCACCCGGGGTCTGCGGAGGTCTGCATCGACCAGCAGCACTCTTGTTCCGCTTTCGGCTAGCATGATGGAAAGGTTAATGGCCGAGATGCTCTTACCTTCGCCCGGGACAGACGACGTAAAGACAACGCTCTGCGAACCGCCTTCAATGTTGGTGAAATGCAGATGGGTACGCAATTGACGGAAGCTTTCAGCCCGCGGACTGTATGGTTCCTGCTGTGTCACTAGCGGATGACGGTCCATATCGGACTCCGCAGCGAATGTCCCCAGCACGCCGGCATCGGTGACCCGCTTGATGTCCTCCTCTGACCGCAGCCGAGTATCGAGTATTTCCCGCAAAACCGCGACGCCCATGCCAATCAACAGCCCGAGAACGCCCCCCAACGCCAAATTAATGGTCGTGCGCGGCGTTACCGGTTCCGTCGGTACCGCGGCCTTCTCGAAGACGCTCAGCTGCACCAGGCCCACGTCCTCGACTCGTTCAACTGCCTGAACCAATTTCTGCGCAGTTGTCACCGATATATCGGCAGCAAGTTCGGGGTCTGGATCTGTGGCTGTGACGTTGATGAGCACGGTTTCCGACGGGGAACTGGCCGTCACGGACCCTGCCAGTTGATCTACGGATTTCTCCAAATCCAGTTCGTTCTTTACGGCCTCCAGAACAGACGGACTCGTCGCCAGCGTCACGTACGAGGAAATCCGGGAGTCCGCGAACGTGGAGCCCTGGACAGCATCTGTGGGCGACTCGGACCCGCCAACGGAGACGAAGAGCTGAGTTCTGGCCTCATATTGAGGAGTCTGCAGGAAGGTGTATACGGCTGCTATAGCCAACCCGGCAATCGCAAAGATAACGATGGAAAGCCACCGCTGGCGGAATACCTTCAGGTAGTCCTGCAACTCCATGTGATGTCACCAATTTCCTTGTAATAAACGCGTGTATGCGGGCGGGTGGCTGCTTGGCGGCCTTAGGTACTATACCTTGCCGAGTCAGCCTCCACTATTAACCAAACCTTGGCTCTGCAGGTACTGGCCCAGAGTGCCGTCATCGAGCGCCTGCGAAATGCGCTCGATGGCTTGCTCATCCTTCAGCACGATGGACTGGCCATCGTCAGAGGTGCCAGTTCCCTGAGTTGGAAGCGTGAACATCTTGACATCATCGCTCCGCACCCCACGCAGCGAGAAGGCAAGTTCTCCGACACGACCAGCGTCCAATTGTTCATCGACACTGATGTATGGCGCAAAGTTCTTTACGACGTCGCTAATACGCCCCGGATTCGTCAACGTCTTGGCGTTCAGGAACTCCGACAGTAATGCCTTGACGAAGATCTGTTGGTTGGCGACCCGCTGGTAATCACCGCTGGAGAACGCCTTACGTTCGCGAACGAACGCAAGCGCCTGTTCGCCCTCCAGTGTCATGGGGCCGGCTTCGAATGCGTACTCCCCCGTCGAGAAGCTGTAGGGGACGTTGACCGTCACGCCGCCAAGTGCCTCGGTCAGGGCCTTGAAGCCTTGGAAGTCGATGACGGCCACGTGATCGATGCGGTCGTCGAACATGCCCTCAATGGTCTGAACGGTTAACGGTATCCCGCCGAAGGACATGGCGGCATTGATCTTGTTCATACCGTGTCCGGGAATCTCGACCCAGAGGTCGCGCATGATGGACATCACATAGACGTTTTCGCGATCCGGCGGGATGTGCATCAGCATGATCGTGTCGGATCGTTCCCCGGTGGGGCTGCCGGAGGTCAGATTCCCCATGTCCGCCCGGGTGTCGCTGCCCATCAGCAGGATGTTCACCGCTTCAGGACCGGGGTTCTTATCTTCGGGTTCTTTGGTCGGCCGAGAGGACTCGTCGGGGAACGCCGTCTCGATTTTCTGGGTGCTGTTGTTGAACGTGTTGGCCAGGTTATAGATATAGGTGCCGGCCACCAGCGCTGCGATGAGAAATAGACCCAGAAAGACGAACAACACATTCCGGGTGGTATGCCGCTTACGGGGTTGTTCATCATATGAGTCTGGTTGATCGAAGACGTTGCTCACTAAGTTGACTCCCTAGAGTTCAAGGCAAGGCCCGATTCTATCGCACGATACGGTTGGAGGATGCGAAACGTTGCCCGATTCCGTCATGCCCTGATTGCCGCACTTTTGGGTGGCACGCTTGCGTTGACCGGGTGCACCCCCACCGTCCACGTCGAGCCAGCGGCCAATGCCGCCGATCCGAAGTGCGCTCAAATCATGATCGCACTGCCGGACAAGGTGGCTGGATTTGAGAAGCGGGAGACCGACAGCCAGGCGACGGCCGCGTGGGGCGATCCGTCGAAAGTGGTGCTGCGCTGTGGCGTGCCCGAACCTGGTCCGACCACCGACAGGTGTGTCGGGGTCAACGGCGTGGACTGGATAATTGAAGAGGGCAAGAAGAACTGGACTCTGACCACTTACGGCCGCAATCCGGCCACCGAGGTGCTGATCAATCCGGACAATGTCGCTTCCAGCACCGTGCTGGTGGATGTGAGCGGCGCTGTGGATCAGATTCCTCAGGATGAAAAGTGTCTCAACGCCAGGGACATCGAGCTTCCGAACGACTGAACCCCACCAGCATGTGCGTCGAGCCGGCGCGGCAACGCTGACCTACCCGCCAGCAGAGTGGCGGAACATCTCCAGGCGCAGGTTACGCGCCGTCGTCATGTGTTCTTTCGCGTGCAAACCGGCATTGTCTGTGTCCCGCGTGCGTACCGCCTCGACCAAGCCGGCGTGCTCGTCCAGCGATTCCGGCCACCTGTTCCCCACCGACAGCGTCGACGTCGGCGCGTGCACCAGGTGGGTGGAGAGGCGTTCCAGCAGGTCCTCCAGCACCGGGTTATGCGCCGCCGTCCAGATGGCAGCGTGGAACTCGAGGTTGGTGGCAATCCGGGTGGCGTCATCCGGGGCGCTTAGGGAGCGGTCCCGTTCCAGCAGGCTGTCGAGGCGGACCAGATCCATCTCGGTGCGCGCGGCCGCCGCCTGCCGGGCGGCTTCCTCTTCGAGCATGATGCGCATGTCGTACACCTGCAGGATCTGTTCCGGGTCGACGCGGCGCACCTGCAGTCCGCGCTGGCCGCGCTCGAGCAGGCCTTCGTGCTGCAGCCGGCCCAGCGCTTCCCGCACGGGGGTGCGGGAGACGCCGAACCGGCTCGCCAGCGAGGTTTCCCGCAGCGGTGTGCCCGGCGGGTGTTTGCCGTGCAGGATCTCGTCCTTGAGCCGCGTGTAGATACTCTGATGGTCCATGGCTACGCCAGCGTACCGGCGCGGCGTCCGAACACCGAACCGGCGGCGAGGCCGGAGCCGCCCGGGTAGTTGGCGCTGAACAGCCCGCCGAGCATCTCGCCGCAGACGTAGAGACCGCCGATGTGGCCGCCGTCGTCATTGAGTACCCTGCCATGAGTGTCCGACTTGATGCCGCCGAAGGTGAAGGTGATTCCGCAGGTGACGCCGTAGGCGTAGAACGGGCCGGTTTCCAGCGGTGCCGCCCAGTTGGACTTGACCGGCTCGACGTCGGCCTTGCGTCCGTCTTTGACCGTTGGGTCGAAGGTGATGGAGCGGTCGATGGAGCCGTTGTAATCGGCGACGGTCTTGGCCAGGTCTTCTGCCGGAACTTTGATCTTTGCGGCGAGCTCTTCGATAGTGTCGGCGGTTTCGACGGAGATGCCGGGCATTTCGTACTCCTCGGTGCGCAGCATCGGGCGCAGGGTGGCATCGAAGATCTGGTAGGCGGTGGATCCGGGCTGGGCGAGAATCTCCTTGCCGTATTTGGCGTAGGTGTAATTGCGGAAGTCCGCGCCTTCGTCCAGGAACCGCTTGCCCTCGTTATTGACGATGATGCCCAGCGGGTAGCTCTGCCGGGTCAGCCGGTTGGTCAGCTCGCGGTTGGACTCGTTCTGCGCGGTGAAGGCATCCCACTGCACGCTGTGGCAGGTGTTCCAGTCTCCGCCACGGCCCGCGCCGACCGCCAGGGCTGCAGAGATCAGGTCGCCGGTGTTATACGGGGTGCCGCGGACCTTGGCGTTCTCCCAGCCCTTCCCGAGGTGCTGGCGACGCCAGTCCGGGCTGGATTCGAAGCCGCCTGCGGCCAGCACCACAGATTCGCTGCGCAGTTCGGCCAGCGTTCCGTCCGGCTGCGCCACGCGCACACCGGTGACTTTGCCGCCGTCGTACACCAGCTCCTGCACCTGCTGCCCGTACCGCACCTCGTAGCCGAGCTCTGCGGCGACGCGGGTGTGATCCGCGATGAGGCCTTCTCCCCCGCCGACGTTGCCCACGTGCAGACCGCCCCAGAACAGGAAGGTTCCGTCGGGCCGTTCGTAGGCCTGGCGTTCATACATCAACCGGTACTTCAGTCCCAGGCTGTTCAGCCACCGCAGCGTCTGCTGGCTTTCGGAGACCAGCACCTCGGTCAGCGCGGAGTCGTTGCGGCCCTCGGTGACCTTCTCCAGGTCCGCGGTGTACTCGGCGGCCGGATAGGGAGGAACTTCGGTGACACTGTGACGCTTGTCCGGCTCGACGAAGTCGGCGATGTCATCCAAGCCCGCATGAGAGATCCGGGTGGCTCCGGCGGTGTAGTAGCTATTGCCGCCGGCCATATCGGCCGCACCCTTTTCCAGCAGCAACACCTTTCGTCCGCGCATCGCTGCGGCGTGTGCCGCCGTGAATCCTGCATTGCCCCCACCGACCACGATGACGTCCGCATCGAGCATATTCTGTTCCACTGGTTCTCCCTCTTCCGTTTGCTGGATACCAGTGTATACAGTCGTATGCGCATATGAAGAATGCACGTCGATCAGGAGTCCGAGATTCATTCGCCACTAGCAGCAATTCACTACCCAAGCATGGACTATCGGGGTCCTGAGCTTTCGAAATGTACCCAAATCGGAGCGAACCATGTAAACTGCATGCATGGTTGCTTTGCAGATTCGCGATGTCCCTGACGATGTACGGCAGGCACTGTCCGAGCGCGCACGCGCCCGAGGACAGTCGCTGCAAGCCTTCCTGCTGTCACTGGTGGAGGAAGAGGCACGACGCTCAGCCAACTTGCCCCTATTGGACCGCTTCGCCGGGCGTGACGACGGATCCCGGCTGTCATCCGGCGAGGCCACTGACGGACTGGACAGTGCGCGTGCCGAGCGAGATGTCCAGCTCAATGGACAACCAGCATCGCCAAGCGACGTCGCTTGATCATCGTAGATGCATCCACGCTTACCAACGCACTCACCGATGACGGTTCAGTCGGTCAGAGGGCGCGGGCCGAGCTCGCCCGCGACACACACTGGGCAGCCCCTGAGCACTTGGTGGTCGAGACGTTCTCTGCGATACGCGGCCGACACCTCGGAAACAGGATCAGCAGACAGCGCGCCTTGGATGCTCTCGACGCTCTGGCAGACTCGACAATCGACCTGCTGGCCACCACTGCCCTGCTACCCCGAATGTGGCAGCTCCGCGACAACGTTACTGGGTACGATTCCGCCTACATTGCGGCCGCCGAAACCTACGGTTGCCCTTTGGTCACAGCCGACGCCCGACTCGCCCGTTCAAGTGGCCTCCGTTGTGAAATCCGTCTGGCTGGGCCGTCCGCCTGAGCAACCGCCTCTTCGACCGGCTCACGGTGGCGGGCCAAGTGGAGCGTACTGCCCTGCGATCCATCGGCAGATCGCTTCAACGACGTAGCCTCGCTCGGCGTCGTCGAGCTCATGCCCGGCGGGAATGCCGTGCCAACGCTCCAAGCAGGTGCGGCAGCACGTTGCGGTGGCGTGCTGCGCGACGAACACGGGATGCCCCCGGTAGGGCGTCTGGCGGCCGTCGTTGCGCGGTTCAGCCGGGGCCAGCCGGCGCTCAATCAGCTCCTCGGCGTGTCGGCGCACAGTTGTGACGCCGCGCAGGTCGACGACGGCGCGGTCCCGGCCACGCAGCCGGAACTTTGCCCGGAAGCGGTGCTGCCCGATCCGTTGCAGCCTGGCATCCAACTCGTCCATCCCAGCATCGTAGTATTCCTCCCAGATGCTCGCCGACTCCTCGCTTAGCGGAGCCAGCGGTACCTGTGTTCGGGCCGGCCGGTGGAACCGTAACGGGGGCGCAGTTCCGCAAGACCGCGGGAGACCAGGTACTCCAGATAGCGCCGGGAGCTGACCCGGGATATTCCGCAGCTGGCCGAGACCTCGGAGGCGGCCATATCCGCACCGGCCTCCCTGAGGGTCTTCGACACCAGCTGGAAGGTGGGCCCGGACAAGCCCTTGGGCAACGACGACGGCGCGGGCGTCTCGACCGAGCGGCCCAGCAGGGAGTCGACTTCGGCCTGGCTGAGCGACTCCTGCTCCTGCCCCGCCGGCGACTGCGCCGCCAGCGAAGAGCGAAACCGGCGGAGCCGTTCGTATAGCTGGTCCTTGGAGAACGGCTTCACGAGGTAATCTGCGACGCCCTGCCCGAGCGCCCGTTTCACGGCCTCCTGCTCGCTGGCCGCGGTGATCATGATGACGCCGGTCTGATGGAAGCCTGCGGCCCGCAGCCGGCCCAGCACTTCGAGTCCGCTGGTGTCCGGCAGATACACGTCCAGCAGCACCAGATCGATCTCCCGCTCCCGCACGATCGGCACCACCTCTTCGCCGGTTGTGGCGGTGGCGACGGTTTCGAAGCCTTCCAGCCCGTCGACGAAGCGCCGGTGCATGGCCACGACGGCGAAGTCGTCGTCGACAATCAGGGTACGTACGCTTGTCTCTTCCATGGCCTCACCTTTCCGCTGGCAGGTTGACGATAAACTCGGCCCCGCCCAATGCGGACCTGCCCACGTGCGCAGAGCCGCCGCGGCGGGCAGCGATGCGCTGGATCAGTGCCAGCCCGATGCCGCGTTGGGGGTTGTCGGCCACGGACTTGGTGCTGAAGCCCCGGGTGAACACGCTGCCGCGCTGGTCGTCGGCGACGCCGGGGCCGGTGTCGCCGACCGTCATCGTCGAGCCGCCGCAGTCCAGCGCGAGCTTCACCAGCACCTCGCCTCCCGCTCCGGCGGCCTCGGTGGCGTTGGTGATCAGGTTTGCCAGCACCGTCAGTGTGTCATCGTCCACCGAGCTGTCTTCGACAGTGCTTTCCGGGTCAATCGTCAGCGTGACGCCCGCCTCCCGTGCCACAGCGGACTTGGCGTTGATCAGTGCGGCCAGCGAGGGGTCGGCGATGCCGGAGTCCGGGAATTGCTCCGGGTCCGACCCGGTCAGGGTGCCGATGTAGCGGCGCAATTCGTCCACTTCGCCCAGGTCCAGCAGTCCGGAGACGATATGCAGCCGGTTGGAGAATTCGTGGGTCTGCGAGCGGAGCATTTCGGCGGTGGAGCGCTGTCCGGCCAGGTCCCGCAGGGTGCTCTCCAGTTCGGTGCGATCCTGCAGGGCCAGGGTCCGTCCCACGTGCCGTCCATCCACCCAGGCGTCGCTGCGCGCCGCAAGCAGCACGCGTTCACCGGCGAGCACATACTGTTGCTCCTCCGCCGTCGGCTCAGAACTTTGCAGCAGCGCGACGACGTCGTCGTCGAGCACCTCGCTTGCCGGCCGGCCCACCACGTCCGGTCCGATACCCAGCAGGCGGGAGGCCTCGTCATTGATCAGCCCGAGCCTGCCCTGGGGGTCGACGGCGACCACCCCGTCGCGCACGCTGTGCAGCAGCGCCTCGTTGGACTGCATCAGCGAGGCGATTTCGGACGGCTCCAGCCCGAAGATCCGCCGCCGCACCATCCGGGTCACCCACGCTGCGGCCAGCACCCCGAGTACGACGGCGCCGATGGTCCACGGTGCCAGCGCGGCCACGGTGCCTTGCAGGTCGTCCTGCATCCGGCTCTCGAGGATCCCGACGGAGACCGTTCCAACGATTGTGTCGCCGTCGTACACCGGCACCTTGGCCCGCAGGGTGACCCCCACGGGCCCCTCCTGCACGCCGACGAAGGAGCCGCCCTGCCGGATGTCTTCATGATTGGAGGAAACGTGCTCGCCAATGCGGCCCGGATCCGGATGAGCGGCGCGGATACCATCCATGTCCACGACCACTACGTAATCCACCCCGGCGGCGTCGGCCACCAGCTTTGCCACCGGTGCGATGTCCCGGGGCGGATCCGCGCTCTGCAACCCGGAGACGACGACGGGAAGCGACGCCGTCTGGGTGGCGACGTCGCGCACCCTCTCAATGGTGGTTTCGCGGATCTGGTCCGCCTCGATCTTGACCACGAAGGCCAGCACCACGGAGACCAGGGCGAGCACAATGAACACCTGCAGCCCCAGCAGCTGCAGGCGCAGCGGAAACCGGTCCTTGTTCACCACACCTCCAGGTCTTCTCTTGATCATCCGAACCTTAACGTCGCGGCCGTGAACTTAAGTTTCAATACTGGGTTCTATTTTCAGAACCGGAATTTCGCCGTGTTGCGGCTCACATCTCTGTCACTGTGATTAACCAGTCAACGAGGAGATCCAACACAGAGGTTACGGAACTTGATGAGAAAACACCCAATACGGCGGACCGTCTACTCGGTGGCCGTCGTCGTGATAGCCGCGCTGGCCTTCGTCAATGCAGCTTCGGCCGGCGGTGGCGCAACTGCCAGAACAAAGCTCACCTTGATGGCGCCGGCCTCCCCCGGCGGCGGCTGGGACAGCTTTGCCCGCGAAAACCAGCAGGCGATGCGCGCCAACGGCGTTGTCAATAATGTCCAAGTGGTCAACGTCCCCGGTGCCGGCGGCACGATCGGGTTGAGCCAGTTCGTCCAGATGGAGGGCCGCAATGACATGTTGATGGTCACCGGCGGGGTGATGATCGGCGCCATCCAGCTCGCCGACTCACCCGAGACCATGGAAGACATCGTCCCGATTGCACGGGTTTCCGATGACTATGCGGCCCTGGTGGTCCCGGCGGACTCCCCCTACAAGACCCTTGAGGACTTCCTCACCGCGTGGAAAAAAGATCCCGGCGGAACCTCTATCGCCGGCGGGTCGCTGGGTTCGATCGACCACCTGATGACCGGTCTGGTGGCGAAGAAGGTGGGGATCGATCCCGAAAAGGTCAATTATGTGGCCTATTCCGGCGGCGGTGAAGCGCTGACGGCGATGATTTCGGGCACGACGACGGCCGGCATGTCCGGCTACAACGAGGTCGCCCCGCAGATTGAGGCCGGAAACCTGCGCCCGCTGGCCATCTCCGCCCCCAAGCCGCTGCCCGACATCGACGTTCCGACCTTCAAGGAACAGGGTGTCGACGCTTCGATGGCGAACTGGCGGGGCGTGGCCGCCGCACCGGGGATCACCGAGGAGGAAAAGGCGGAGTTCGTGGAGATCATGTCCGAGACCCGCAAGACCCCCGAGTGGCAGGACGCGCTGGAGCGCAACAACTGGACCGACAGCTTCATGACCGGAGATGAACTCGACAAATTCCTCGACAAGGAAATCCGGCGCACCAAATCAATTGTGGAAGATCTGGGACTATGAGCATCACTGACAAGACAGCAACCCGTCCGGACACGGGCACGGGCACGGACGGAGCAGACACCAATACTGAACCTGCCGCACCGGCACCGAAGCGGTCCTTTTGGACCGGGCGCAGCGAACTCGTTGTCGTGGCGCTGGTGTTGGCGGTGGCGATCTTCCTGACCGTGGGAACCGTCACGATGGACGTAGCCGGCGACACCGTGCCCGGCCCGAAGTTCTTCCCGACGATCATTTGCGTCATGCTCTACGCCGTCGCCGGTGTGCTGGGCTTCCAGATCCTGCGCAACCCGGCGCGGGGCAAAGAGGCAGCGGCTGACGAATCCGGGCCGGACGACACCGATGCGCTCGACCCCGATGCCGACGGCGCGACGCCCGATCCAAAGACACCGGAACCGAAGACCTACACGGACTGGAAGACCGTCGGCATCCTGGTCGGCTCCATCGTGGCCTTCATCCTGCTGCTCCCGATTGCCGGCTGGATCCTCAGCGCCGCCTTCCTGTTCTGGATGGTCTGTTTTGTGCTGGGAAGCAAGCGCCGGCTGTTCGACGCGAGCCTTGCGATCCTCTTTTCTTCGGCCATCCAGCTGGCGTTCAACGCGCTGCTCGGCCTGAACCTGCCGTCCGGCTTCCTGGAAGGTGTGCTCTAAATGGAATCCTTGAACCTGCTGTTCGACGGGTTTGCCGATGCGCTGACCCCGATCAACCTGCTGTGGGTGGTCGTCGGCGCGGTGCTGGGAACCGCCGTCGGCGTGCTGCCCGGGCTGGGTTCGGCGATGGCCGTGGCCCTGCTGCTGCCGGTGACCTTCTCGCTTGATCCGACCGCGGCCTTCATCATGTTCGCCGGGGTGTACTTCGGCGGGCTGTTCGGTGACTCCACGTCCGGCATTCTGCTCAACACCCCGGGCAATTCCTCGGCTATCGCCTCCAGCATCGAAGGCCACAAGCTGGCCAAGGACGGACGCGCTGCCAAGGCCTTGGCGACGGCGGCGATCGGCGCCTTCATCGGCGGCCTGCTCGCGACCACCGTGGTGGTGTTCTTCGCCCCGGTGCTGGCACAGATGGCCACCCTGTTCGGCCCTGCCGAATACTTCGCACTGGCCGCGTTCGCGTTCCTGGCGATCTCCGCCGTCGTCTCCGACTCCATGATCAAAGGCTTGGCGGCGCTGGGCATCGGTCTGGCACTGTCCGTTGTCGGCGTGGACGGACCGAGCGGGACTTCGCGGTTCACCCTGGGGCTGCCTCAGCTGTTCGACGGTATCTCCATCATCGTGATCACGGTGGGACTGCTGGCCCTGGGCGAAGTAATCAGCGTCGCCTCGCGCATCCACCGCGATCCGAACCACAGCCAGATCAGGCCCAGCGGCCGGCCGTGGCTGCGGCCGTCCGAGTTCAAGAAGGCGCTGCCGGCGTGGCTGCGCGGCGCCGGTTTCGGGCTGCCGTTCGGCGTCATCCCGGCCGGCGGATCCGAAGTTCCGACCTTCCTGGCCTATGGCACAGAGAAGAAGCTGGCCCAGCGCAACGGCGACACGGACTTCGGCACCACCGGCTCCATCAAGGGCCTGGCCGCTCCGGAAGCGGCGTCCAACGCGACGGCGGGAACGGCCATGGGCGCCCTGCTCGCCCTCGGACTGCCGACGTCGGCCACTGCCGCCATCATGCTCGCCGCCTTCCAGCAATACGGACTGCAGCCCGGGCCACTGTTGTTCGAGCGCGGCGCCGACCTGGTATGGCCGCTGCTGGCCTCCATGTTCATCGGCCTTGTGGTGCTGCTGGTGCTGAACCTGCAGTTCGCGGCGCTGTGGGCGAAGCTGCTGCTGATCCCACGGCATTACCTCTACGCATCCATCACGGTGCTGGCCATGCTCGGCGTCTATGCCATCAGCTCCTCGACGATCGATCTGTGGCTGCTGCTGGGCATTGGCCTGCTCGGGTTTGTGATGCGCCGGTACGCATTCCCCGTGGCGCCGGTGCTGATCGCAGTGATCCTCGGGCCGCTGGCCGAAACCGAACTGCGCCGGGCGCTGTCCGTGTCGGAAGGTGATCTGGGCGTGCTGGTAAGCAGCCCGTTCACAATCACCCTGTATATCGTGCTGGCCGCAGGTCTGATCTTCAGCGCCGTCCAGCATCTGCGGCGGCGTAAGGCAGAGGCACAGCAGCAAGATCGGGAACTGGTCGACGCGTAGTTGCATCGGCCGTAAACTGTAAACGAAGACAGGGACGGGTTCCCTGTTATGGATCACTGAGGGTCCCGCGGCCAGGAGCTGCGGGGCCCTCAGCCGCTTAAGGCCGACCCTCAATATTGAATCCGGTTCCCATACAGTGCTGGCAGTGTGTCGAGTTCATTTTCGGTCCGCTTGCCGAGAACCCGCCGCGGGTCGGAAAGCCACTCCGCGCGGAGTTGGCGGGCCTGCGGTCAGCCCGGCCCGGGGACTATCGAATCGTCTATGCAATCGTTGAGGACGAACACTGGCTGGAAGTAGTGCACATCGACCGCCGCAGTGACATTTACCGATGACGGCCGCTGCGAAGCATCTATCTGCGTATCGTCTCCGACGAAGAGCGGCCCATCGTCACGCCGAGGGTCACTGTGTCGGAAGTAACTCACGCTGATGCCTCAGAGACCAACAACCTTCATCGACACGTCCGGAAAGTCTTCGTCAAAGTGCGTCAGCTTGAACCGGTCCGCGAAGAGCGCCACCACTTCCCCGTCGCCGCGGTGAAGGGTTTCGCCGCCGCGAAAGGACAGCGGCGCAGTATTGGCGCCTTCGGCCAAGGTTCGGATCAAGGTGTAGTCAAGTGCCTCGAGTTTGACCGGAGCACCGAATTCTTCGCGCATCCGTTGTTCGGCAACTTCGAACTGAAGCGGGCCGACGGCGGCCAGCACCGGCGCTTGGTCACCGCGGCGCTCCGACCGGAACACCTGCACAACGCCTTCGTGCTCGAGCTGCCCGATGCCGCGCTGGAACTGCTTATAACGTCCGGGGTCAAGCGCACGCGCCACAGTGAAATGTTCCGGGGCGAAGTGCGGAATCCCGGCGAATTCCACCGGCTCCCCGCTGTACAAGGTGTCTCCAACTCGCAGACTTGCGGCATTGACCAGCCCCACGACGTCCCCGGGACAGGCGGTGTCCACCCCCTGGCGGGACCGGCCCACCATCCGGTGGGCGTACTTCGTGGCGAAAGGCTTCTTAGTGCGGGCGTTGGTCACCACCATGCCCCGCTCGAACATCCCTGAACAGATCCGCATGAATGCAATATGGTCCCGATGCGCAGAATTCTGGCCGGATTGGACCTTGAAAACAAACCCGGAAAAATCGCTGTCCACATCCCGTGGTTCACCGTGGACCGATGTCCGTGTCACGGCCGGAGGCGCGAGCTCGCCGATCACGTCCAACAGTTGCCGGACACCATAATTTCGTGCGGCCGCCGTGAATAGGACCGGGGTTTGTTCGGCAGCGCGGAACGCTTCCGGGCTGAATCCGCCGTTCGCCGATCCCACCAGCTCTGCCGATTCCTCGGCTGCTTCCCACAACGCGGCGGACTCATCCGGCAGCTCCGATACGCTGACGTCGCTCTCGCGGGCGGGCAGCGCTCCGCCCTCAACCGCTTCCAGTCCGATCGACTGATCATGGCGAAGATCGATCAGGCCCTCGAAGCTGTCGGCAGATCCGGCCGGCCAGGTCAGCGGCACCGGCAGCATGTCCGTGCGTCGGCCGACCTCATCGATGAGTTCCAACGCATCAAGTCCGGGCCGGT
The DNA here is from genome assembly GCF_000430705.1 of Arthrobacter castelli DSM 16402. Lineage (GTDB taxonomy): Bacteria > Actinomycetota > Actinomycetes > Actinomycetales > Micrococcaceae > Arthrobacter_C > Arthrobacter_C castelli. The sequence goes on along the minus strand of NZ_AUMN01000001.1, from coordinate 347,802 downwards.
CCCACTTATTAATCACCGTCACAATGGGCAGGCCCCGCTGTTTGCACACCTGGAGGAGTTTGAGCGTCTGGGGCTCAAAACCCTTTGCGGCGTCGATGAGCATCACAGCACAGTCCACCGCGGCCAGGACGCGGTATGTGTCCTCGGAGAAATCGGCGTGGCCGGGTGTATCGACCAGGTTCAAGACGGTTCCGTGGTGTTCGAACTGCAGCGCGGCCGAACTGATGGATATCCCGCGGTCGCGCTCCACACCCATCCAGTCCGAGACAGTGCCGTGCCGGCTGGCCTTCCCATGGGTCACCCCTGCATCCTGGATCAGCCGTGCGTGTAATGCCAGGGCCTCCGTCAGCGTGGATTTGCCAGCGTCCGGGTGCGAAATCACGGCAAACGTGCGCCGGCGTCCCGCCTCGAACCGGATATCCGGGCCCGCGGCCTTCTCCGGGCTCGTCGTCGTGGCAGTCACAGGTATGCTCCATCCCTTCAAGGCAGGTCTAGCTGCCCTGACGTACGTGTAGATTTGAGTCCGGCGGCTCCATTCGGCGGATCACCAGCAGCATTCAATGCCCTTGGAAGGATAGACGCGGAAGTCTCCATCCCTCCGGAGCGGCGCCGGGCACCTATTCCACCTGATCATAGTGCCGGACAGTGCGCAACGACGCACCGGGTCAAGGCGCAGTGGAATCCAGCGTTTCGGCCGCAACGGTCTCCACCGGCAGATTCATGTCTAAACTCGAGGAAACGAACTATTCCAGGAGAGATCGATGTCAGGCATTGTCGCAATACACCACCCCTCCGATCCGGCCATGGGTCAGCGGATGCTTGCCCGGCTCGCCCATCGTGGCCCGGATGGCGAGGGACAGCGCCAGGTCGGTTCGGCGTGGCTGGGCAGCCGGAACCTGGAGATTGTCGCGCCCGGCGGCGAAGGCCAGCCGTTGTCCAACGGTTCACAGAGTGTGTGGCTGGTCGGTGATGGTGAGGTGTACAACCACGACCGGATCCGCAGTGTGCTGGGCGCCGAGCGGTTCTCCACCCGTTCCGATCTCGAAGCGGCACTGCAGCTGTTCGATGCCAGGGGCACTACCGCGTTCGAGAAGCTGTGGGGAACCTATGCGCTGATCATCGCCGCCGAGGATGGCCGGTTCGCGGTGTCCCGCGACCCGCTCGGCGTTACTCCCCTGTACTGGGCGCGGCGCGGGGAGACCGTAGTGTTCGCGTCGGAACTGAAGGCTTTCGACGCCGACTGGTCTGCCGACGTCAAGCCGTTCCCTCCCGGACAGATCTGGACGCCCGACGACGGGTTGGTTGCCCGCCCCGAGTTCCCGACCGGAGCGCCGGTGCTGCTGAAGAGCCGCGAGCCCGACGAGGAGCCGCCGCGGTGGGTGTTCGATGCCATCCGCGAAACGCTTGTGCGTGCCGTGGACAGCGCCATGGAGGCCGATGTACCGGCCGGGGTGCTGCTCTCGGGTGGGGTGGACTCCAGCGTGGTCACGGCCATCGCGGCCCGGAAGGCGGAGAAACAAGGAACCAAGCTGAAGACCTTCGCCGCCGGGCTGGAAGGCAGCGCCGACCTGGTGGCTGCCCGGTTGGTGGCCGAACACGTGGGCAGCGACCATCGCGAACTCGTCTACACCGCCGACGACGCCATCGACCTGGTTCCCGAGGTGATCGCCTCGCTGGAGTCGTTCGACCCGACGCTGGTGCACAGTGCCGTGCCCAACTACATGGTGGCCAAGCTGGCGGCGGCCGAGGTGAAGATTGTGCTGGCGGGCGAAGGGGCCGACGAACTCTTCGCGGGCTACACCCACTACGGTCAGCACGACAGCGGTGAAGCGCTGCACGAAGACCTGCTGGAGACCATCGAGGGACTGCACATCGGCGGGCTGCAGCGCGTGGACCGGGTCACAGCCGCGCACGGGCTTGAGCCGCGGCTGCCCTTCCTGGATCTGGACCTGGTCGAGCTGGCGCTGGCGCTGCCGCCGGCGTGGAAGCTCACCAGCGACGACCGCATCGCCAAGTGGCTGCTGCGCACTGCGTTCAATGGATGGCTGCCCGACGAGGTGTTGTGGCGGCCCAAGGAACAATTCGGACAGGGCACCGGCATGAACGATGTGCTCCGCGCTCACTTCGGCGGTACGGTCAGCGACGACGACTTGGCGCGGGAGCGCGATGTGCTCCAACCGCCGCTACGCACCGGCGAGGAACTGGCCTACTACCGGATGTTCGCCCGAGCGCTGCCCGGGGTGAATGCACAGGCCAACGTGGGGCGGTTCGTCGAGGCGTAATTCCGTCCCTCTTGTCCTCCACCGCCTTGCGTGACCATGGATTTGTCCACATGGCGGCAGTAGCCCGTAGAAGGTTGTTGCCGGCCCGGATAATCTCGAATGTATGTTCCACTCATCAGCCTCCGGAACCGGCGGTCATTCCACCGGAGTGACCAACGGGAGCCCTGCGACCCGGGACTCTTCCTGGGTTGACGATGTCGCGATGGTGCTGGGTGACCTGGAGCCGGCCGGCGGCGATGCGGAGTTGCTGGACCGGATCACCGCCCTGGAGAAGTTGAAGTCTGCGGCCGCGGCGGCACAGGCGCGGGCCACCGTTGTCTATGACGCGGCACGACGCCAGGCTCAAGCCGATGCCGGCGTCCGTACAGCCAAAATCGGCGAAGGCGTCGCCGGAGAGATCGGCAAGGCACGGCAGGACAGCCCCCACGCGGGCGGACAACACCTGGGCGCGGCCAAGGCATTGGTTGCAGAAATGCCGCATACCCTGGCCGCCCTCACGTCCGGAGTACTCAATGAGTGGCGGGCGACCCTCCTGGTCAAAGAGACCGCCTGCCTCGATGCCTCCGACCGAAGCCGGGTCGATGAAGCCCTTGCCGCCGATCCACGGGCGCTGGACGGCCTCGGCAACAAGAAGCTGGCCGCCATGGCGAAGAAGGAGGCCTACCGGTGTGACCCGCATTCGGTGGTGCGCCGTGCGGCCAAGGCCGCGTCGGAGCGGACAGTTACCTGCCGGCCGGCGCCGGACACGATGACCTACGTGACAGGACTCCTGCCGGTCGCCCAAGGCGTGGCCGTCCAGGCCGCACTGCAGCGGGTCGCCGACCAGTTGCGTGCAAGCGGTGACACACGTGGACGGGGCCAGATTATGGCCGACACACTGGTGGATCGTGTCACCCGTCCCGAACACCAGCAGGACGGCTTGCCCGGTGCAGCCGGCGGCGCCGGAATCGAGATCCAACTCGTCATGACTGACCGCACCCTGCTGGCCGGCGATCACGAACCGGCGCATCTGCAAGGTTATGGAACCGTTCCGGCCGGCTGGGCCCGCGACGTCCTCCTTGGACCCCGGAATGCCAACACAGACGACGCCGGAGGCACCGGTACTGACTCTGACTCTGGCACCGATACAGGCTCCGGCTCAGACCGCATCAGGCAAGGAAACGTTGCCGAAAGCGACGTATGGATCCGCCGCCTGTACACCGCTCCGGGCACAGGCCAACTGATCGGCATGGATTCAACCGCACGGACCTTCCCCAAGGGATTACGCCGAATGATCATCGCCCGCGACCAAACCTGCCGCACCCCCTACTGCGATGCGCCAATCCGCCACATTGACCACATCCTCGCCCACGGCGTCGGTGGACAATCCACCGAAAACAACGGCCAGGGATTGTGTGAACGGTGCAACCAGGCGAAAGAGGCCTCCGGATACGAATCCAGACCTATCCCCGGCACCAGACATACGGTCGAGACCGTCACGCCGACCGGCCGCATTTATCGCTCCACTGCACCACCTCTGCCTGGAACTGCCAAGCCGCGAACAGGATCCGCCGCGTCCCGAACCGGGACAGCGCGCCCACTACGGGACACGCCGCCCCGACCCGGTCCGGCCCCGCGTTCGGAGCGACGACCCGAATCGTCGACCCGAATCGTCGACCTCCGGCACCGAGGATCCGGACGACTTGGACCGGGCTTCGTAAATGCCCGTTAACTTCTACTCGATGAAGCCTTCGCTCTTCAGCCATTCCTCGGCGACGTCACGTTCGAGCTGGCCTTCGGTGTCCACCTTGCCGTTAAGCTCGGTGATGACTTCGTCGGTCAACGCTGCACTGATCGGGGCCATGATCTTCTCAATCGCCGGGTGCTGCTTCAGGACTTCCTGACGCATGGTCAGCGCACCCTGATACTCCACGAAGAAGCCCTTGTCATCCTCGAGCACCGTGAGGTTGTTGGAGACGATCCTGGCGTCGGTGGAGAAGACCTCACCGAAGTTGCAGGACTCGCCGATCTGTGTGTAAATCAGGTTCAGGTCCAGCTCGACCACCTCGGAGAATTCGAAGTTGTAGAACTTTTCCAGCCCGGGCAGCCCGTCGCTGCGGTTGATGAACTCGCTGGCGGCACAGACCGCGCCCTGGTCGGGATTGTTCCGGATGAACTCAGCCGCCTCGGTCATGTTGGTCAGGTTGTTTTCCTGGCCGAACTCTTCAGGCACGGCGATACGGTAGGTATTCTCGAACGGCGCCGGTTCCAGCCACACGACGTTGTTCTTCTTCTTGTCGGCCTTGTTCACCGCCTGATACAGGTCGTCGGGAACATTCTTGGTGGTGTTGCCGAGGATGTTGACCCAGCCGGTACCGGTGTAATCCCAATACATGTCGATCTCACCGCTCTCCAGCGCCTCACGGACGGTGGCGCTGCCGGAGATGCCCATCCGTTCGTTGACCTCCGCGCCGGCATCCTCCAATGCAAGGGCCGTGATCTGGCCGAGGATTTTGGATTCGGTGAATTCCTTCGAGCCCACGGCCAGCTCGGCGCCGGCCAGTTTCCCGCCGCCGTCTCCCCCGCCGGCGTTGCCGCCGTCGTCCGAACCGCCGCCGCAGGCGGTCAGCGTAAGTCCCAGGATGGCTGCAAAGGCGGCCATCATCTTTGTCTTTCGGTAAGTGGTGTTCACTGTTCCTCTTCTCGGTCCGGGCCCGCCGTCGTCGTCGGGCCGTTTGGTTGCCTCACAGTCCTTCAGGCCGCAGCATGTCTTCAGCCAGGCCGGCAATGTAGTCAATCAGCAATGCCAGCACCGCCGTCAGAGCAGCACCCACGATCTGCACGGTCACACGGTTGGTGGACAGCCCGGCCACAATAATTTCGCCCAGGCCGCCGGCGTTGATATACGCCGCCAGGGTCGCGGTGCCCACATTGATGATCAGCGCAGTGCGCACGCCGGCCAGGATGATCGGCACGGACAGCGGCAGCTCGATTTTGCGCAGGGCGCCCATCTTTGAATAGCCCATGCCGCGCGCCGCCTCGAGGATGGAGTCGTCGACCTGTTCCAGTCCGACCATGGTGTTCAACAGCACCGGCACGATCGCGTACAGCACCAACCCGACGATGGCGGCTTGGAACCCCAGGAATAGCCACGCCACTGCCAGCAGCACCAGGATCGCAATGGTGGGCACGGCCTGACCCAGGTTGAGCAGGGTCAACAGGTACGGACGCACCCGTCCGGTGAAGGGACGCGTCAGGATGATCCCGGCGGGAACCGCGATCAGCAGGGTGATCACGGTGGAGACGGCCGTGAGCTGGACGTGCTCCCACGTGGCGATGGCCAGCGACGAGGCGTTCAGTGAGCGCGCCTCGATGCTGTCCAGCTCCAGCGAGGAGATCCACAAGTACATCGCCAAACACACCGCCGCCAGGATCACCGGCAAGGCCAGATACCCGGTCAGGGTGCGGCGGGAGGTCCGCGCCGGCGTCGAGACGACCTGGTCCTTGTCATGCTTTCGAGCTTCAGCGGCTGAAGTCATGGCAGCCGCCCCTGTTCCGCCATTGAGTCGTCGGTCAGGCTCTCACGGGCTTTTGCGACGGCAGTGCTGCGCATGGTGCGGATGGCGTCGTTGATTTGGTCGATATCCACAACCCCCTGATATACGCCGCGGGAGTCGACCACGATAGTGATGCTGTATCGGGCTGTGATCAGTTCATTGAGCGCGTCGCTGAGGGTGGCTCGGGCCTCCACGGCGGCTTCGGGAGCCAGACCGAGTTCATCCAGCGGCCGGCCGCCGCCTCGTTGCAAATCTTCGGCGCCGACCCAGCGAAGGGGTCTGCCTTCGCCGTCGAGCACCAGCACGGCGCTCAGTTCCGTCTGCCGCAGCGCCGCCATGACTCCCTCGCGGTCGGTTCCCAACTGCACGGTGGGCAACTGCTTAAGGCCGATGTCGGCAACCCGGCTGAGGTTAAGCCGCTTCAGCGACGCTCCTTTGCCGATGAAGTCTGCGACGAAGTCATTCGCAGGGGCGGTGAGGATCTGTTCCGGGGTGTCATACTGCGCAATATGCGAGCCGTCCTGCAGAATCGCGATCCGGTCGCCCATCTTGATGGCTTCATCGATGTCGTGGGTGACGAACACGATCGTTTTGCGGACTTCGGACTGCAGGCGGAGGAATTCGTTTTGCAGCCGGTCGCGGGTGATCGGGTCAATGGCGCCGAAGGGCTCGTCCATCAGCATCACGTCCGGGTCGGCTCCCAGAGCGCGGGCGACGCCGACGCGCTGCTTCTGCCCGCCGGAGAGCTGTTTCGGGTACCGGTTGCGGAACTGCGACGGCTCCATGTTGACCATCTCGAGGAGTTCATCGACCCGCGTGGAGATGCGCTTGGAGTCCCAGCCGAGCAGCTTCGGAACCGTGCCGACGTTCTCGCCGATACTCTGGTGCGGAAACAAGCCGATCTGCTGGATGACGTAGCCGATCCGCCGTCTCAGCTGGTCCGGGTCGCTGGAGGTGACGTCTTCGCCATCGAGAATAATCCGCCCTGAGCTGGGCTCGATGATGCGGTTCATCATCTTCATCGTGGTGGTCTTGCCGCAACCAGAGGGGCCGACCAGCACGACGATGTCGCCTTCGGGAATGTCCAGGGTCAAGCTGTCGACCGCGTTCTGCTTCTGGCCGGGGAACTTCTTGGTCAGTTCCTCGAGCCGGATCATTACCCGGCCGTCATGGGACGTCGCATTGGTTGGACTGGTCATCGGATTCCTTGGGAGGTCGTGATCTTGCGCAGCAGATAGAAGGCAAGGTCGAAGAGGATGGCGAGGACGATCACGCCGAGGGTTCCAGCGAGCACCAGGTTGACGGCAACGGGGGTGCCCACTCGCGCCAGCCCCGTGAAGATGAATTCGCCGTAGCCGGGGCCGAGTACGATCGAGCCGATCGCGGCGATGCCGAGCAGCACGAGGGTGGTGACGCGCACGCCGGTGATGATGACCGGCCAGGCCAGCGGTAGCTCGATCCGCAACAGCCGTTGTCTGCGGCTCATGCCCATCCCGAGGGCCGATTCGACAATGGCCGGATCCACCTCACGCAGCCCGGTTATCGTGTTGCGCACGATGGGCAGCAGCCCGTACATCGTCAGCGCGACCAGCACGGGCTTCCAACCCAGGCCAAGTGGGCCGATCAGCAAGACGAACAGGGCGAACGAGGGAACGGTCAGGAAGGCACCACACACGGCGAGGATTGCCTCGCGGGGTTTCTCTTTGCGATAGGTTGCAATGCCCAGCAGCACGCCGATCACAGTTGCAATCAGCACTGCGGCACCGACGAGTGCGGCGTGTCCCAGCCCCAGCTCCAGCATGTCTTCGCTACGAGCCACCAGGAATTCGAAGAAATTCACGAGTCAATCCCCCTTCCCCTTCTACGTCACTATAGTTGGGCCAGCCTCCTACCCTGCCCGTTCCGGGCAGGGTAGGCCAAACTGTTATCTGCCGGCCGCTTCGGGTGTAGCGTTAACCCATAGAGAACACGCCGAACCGGGTGTTGCGTTCCGTAAGGTGCCACCTATGAAAAAGAACCTGCTGCGCTGGATGCCGGCCGTCATCGCGCCGGCCGCCGTCGTCGTCGCTGCAACCGTGCCCACGGTCGCCGGTGCCGCGCCGCAGTTGCCGGACAAGACGCCGCAGCAACTGCTCACCTTCATCGCCGAAAGTGATGACACCGCATACTCCGGCACCGTCAAACAAACCTCTGATCTCGGTCTGCCCCAACTGCCCTCCAGCGGCTCGCCGCACTCTTCGCCCGATGGCGGGACTGGCGGTGCTGCCAACACCCTCGAGATGCTCACCGGATCGCACCAGGCGCAGGTGCATGTGGGGGACGACGAGCAACTGCGCATCCAGATCATGGAACAGATGTCCCAGCGCGACATCATTGTCAACGACGACGAGGTCTGGACCTACAATTCCCGCACCAACGAGGCCACCCACCTCAAGCGGCCCGACCACGCCGCGAAGCAGAAGCAGGGGAATGCCAGCCCCCACGGCAACGCCAGTACGCCCGGCCACGCCCTGAAGCCAGGCGCCCCTGCGGACCTGGCGGAGCGGTTCCTTGCCAAGATCGGACCCTCCACCACCGTCACGGTCTCGGGGACAGCCACGATCGCCGGACGCAGTGCCTACGAACTCGAGTTGACGCCGAAGACATCCGACACGCTGATCGGCTCCGTCACCCTCGGCGTCGACTCGCAGACCGGCATGCCATTGAGCTTCGCCATCACTGCCCGGGGCGACACAGCGCCGGCCTACTCAGTCACCTTCACCGATATCGACTTCACGGCGCCGGCGGACAGCCTGTTCGAGTTCACGCCCCCGCAGAGCGCCTCCGTCACCGACGTGCCCTCCAAGGGGAAGCACCCGATGGCCAAGGAACACCAGCGTGGCCCGGGCAGCGAACCCGGCCCCGGTGGCTCTGCCGGCCAGACCGCAGAGCAGCCGACCGTGATCGGCGAAGGCTGGAACAGCATCCTCTCGCTGCCCGCCGACAGCGCCCTCGACGGAAGGCCCGACTCCAACCGGGGTGAACGGACGCTGCAGCAGTTGATGCGCCCGGTCGATGGCGGCAAGGTATTGCAAACCGAGCTGGTCTCGGTGATGCTCACCGACGACGGCCGGGTACTGATCGGTGCCGTCAGCGCCGAGTCGCTGATGGCCGCCGCGGCACGGTGACCGCGCCGGCAGCCATTGAGACCAGTGGGCTGACCAAGTCTTTCGCGCACCAGCAGGCGGTCGACGACGTCGGACTGTCAGTGCCGCGCGGTTCGGTGTTCGGCTTCCTCGGGCCCAACGGTTCGGGCAAGACGACGACCATCCGGATGCTGCTGGGACTGGCCTCGGCCACCAGCGGAACCATCCGTTTGCTCGATGGCGCGATGCCGGACGCGGCAGCGGAAGTGCTGCCCCGGGTGGGTGCCCTCGTGGAAGGCCCGGCATTCTATCCATTCCTGTCCGGGCGGGCGAACCTGCACCGCCTCGACACCGCCGACCGATATGCGCCGCGTTCCACCAGGCGGCGACGGGTCAATGAAGCGCTGGAGCGGGTGGGGCTCTCGCACGCCGCCGGGAAGCGCGCACACGCGTACTCGCTGGGCATGAAGCAGCGGCTGGGCATTGCCAATGCACTGCTGACGCCGCGGGATCTGCTGATCCTGGATGAGCCGAGCAACGGTCTGGATCCGCAAGGGACCCGGGAGGTGCGCAACCTCGTCCGTTCGTTGGCCGACGGCGGCAGCACAGTTTTCGTCTCCAGCCACCTGCTCGCCGAGGTGGAACAGATGTGCACCCACGTCGCGGTGATGAGCACCGGGCGACTGGTCGCCCAGGGCACCCTCGAGGAGCTGCGGGGCCATGACCACGTCCAGCTTCGGATCGAGACCCCGGATGTTGGCGACGCGCGCCAGGTATTGGCCTCGCTGGGGCTGCAGCCCGACCAGGGCGGCCCGATGGCTGCCGCCACGGTCACGGCGGACCTGACCGTACCCGGGCTGCACCCCGAGGCCGTCAACGCCGCGCTAGTCTCGGCCGGGGTGCGAGTGCGCGGTTTCGCCGCCGACGCCACCAGTCTGGAGGACCGCTTCGTGGCGCTGACCGGAGAGGGGTTCGACATTGACCACTGACTCCCCCGGACATGCCGGGCCAGAAAACTCCACCCGTAACGCCGGTTTCGCGCTGTTGGCGTCCGAAATCACGGTGCTGTTCCGCCGCCGTCGTACCTGGGCCATGCTGGCGGCCCTGGCGGCCGTGCCGATCCTGATCGCCGTGGCAGTCCGGATCACCGAAGGTCCATCGTCCGGCCGTGGACCGGCCTTTTTGGACAGCATCACCCAGAACGGACTCTTCGTTTCGCTCACCGCCCTGACCGTCGCCATCCCACTGTTCCTTCCGCTGACTGTGGGAGTGGTGGCCGGGGACACCATCGCCGGCGAAGCGAACCTGGGCACCCTGCGCTACCTGCTGGTCGCCCCCACCGGCCGGGTGCGGCTGCTGCTGGTCAAGTTCGCCGGAGCTGGACTGTTCTGCCTCGCCGCGACCGCCGTCGTGGTGCTCACCGGAGCGGCCATCGGGGCGATGCTGTTTCCCGTAGGGCCCGTGACGCTGCTGTCCGGCGACACCATCGGCGGCGCCGGATACGCCGTGCGACTGGTGCTGCTGGCCGGCTACGTGACGCTCTCGCTGCTGGGCCTGACCGCCATCGGACTGTTCATTTCCACCATGACCACCATGCCGGTCGGTGCGATGGCCGCCACGGTGGTCGCCGCGGTGGTGTCGCAAATCCTGGATAGCCTCCCGCAGCTCGAGTGGCTCCATCCCTGGCTGTTCAGCCACCACTGGATCGGCTTCGCCGACCTGCTGCGCCAACCCATCGCGTGGAACTCGTACGCCGATAATGCGCTGCTGCAGCTGGGCTACATCGCCGTTTTCGGAGCTCTGGCCTACGGGCGGTTCAGCACCAAGGACATTCTGAGCTGACTCGCCGGTGGAGTGTGGCCGGTCGCACCGCCGAATACCCCGCAAGGTCAAGTGTCATTGCTTGCCTATGAAATTGTCGTCGGCAGGTTGAATCACTTCGCCGGCAAACCGAGAAGGCCGGAAGTCCGCCAGCAGCTCGGATTCCGCTCCCTCAAGTTCGTCGGCTGTTAGACGTGCGAAAAGTGCTGCCAAGGTCATCCCGCTGTGCGTGATGGCGCAGTAGACTTTTCGCCACTCATCGACGTGCCCGACGATCGACATACCGTCCTCTGGAAAACTGCGGCCACTGAAGATCACTTTCTCCATCGGCACTTCTTTGCCAAAAAGCCTCTCAAGTTCTGCTTCCATCACCAAGCCCACTTCCGAGAGAAGCTTCCGTGATTCTCCCTCTTCAACCCGGACTTCGATTCCGGGCACCTGAACCCACATCCTGCCGTCGTGCCGCGGGCGGACATTGATGCGGTCGGAGATGATGACTCGGCGTAGTCCAATATTTTTCGGCTTCGTCAGGCCCAGCAGGCTGTGGGTCCGAGGCGATGGGGTCGAGAGGTCAGCGACCGGGATTTCCCAGCCGGAGGTCGCACCAAGCTCCCGTGATCCAGCTCCTGCGGCAATGACCACGCGATCAAACTGTGCCTCACGGCCGTCGGTGAATACAACAGTTGCTGATGATTCGCAACTGTCGATTCGCTCAGCTTCAGCCCGGTCTATCCCGACGCCACGCGTCTCAAGCGAGGCAATTATCTCTTCAGCGAGGATGTCGTTGTCCAGGTACCCTTCCTCAGGGAAGAATAGAGCGCCTTCGACATTATCCGGCCACTCGACCTCCGGCTCCAACGCCTTTAACTCGTCTCGACTGATCCGCTGAACTGGGTAATCGTTTTCGTCCGCCGTTTCGATGCGCTTTGCGTAGGTTTCCGCATATGAGGCCGAAAAGTCCGCAAGAATATTTCCGCTCATGTGGACCCACTCTCTGTCCGAAGGAAACCGATCCTGCAGTCGTTGATGCTCTTCGACGCCTAGTGCATTGATCCGATGGTAGGAGGCCGGTGATTTGTTGTTCGCATTGATCCACGCGAATGAGCGGTGACTTGCACCGGCGAAGGCATGCTCGCGATCCACGATCGTGACATCATGACCTCGACAGCACAATTCGTATACGGTCGTCAAGCCGAGTATGCCTGCTCCGATAACGCAGATCCTCATGAGATAGTCGCTTCCTCTTGCTGGGCAACGGTGGCGGGCCGGGCGATGAGCAGCGCAACGATGTATCCGACGAGACTCGCGACGATCCCGAATACTGCATAGGGAATTGTCGTCCCGAGCACATGGGCGATGGCGCACCCAATGAATCCGGCGGCCATCGAGGCATATGCCACAGCTACGTTGACGTTGTACCGCTTGCTCATGATGATTCCGAAAAGCAGCGGCACGGCCAGGATCGACGCCGAGTACGCATACGTTGCTACGAGCCACCCCAGGGCCTGCGGGTAGACGATAGAAAGGACGGCGGCGACGATTGTGACGCCGACCGTGCACCAGCGGGATAAGGAGATCCGGTTGCGGGTATCCGCCTCTCTATTCACAAAGGCGTTGCGGAGGTCGTTTATCAAGTTGGCGACCACCGATTGGAGGGCCGAGCCGGTCGTCGACACGATGGTTGCCATCAGGAACGCCCCATATATCGCAAGCAACCACACAGGAACTTGTGTGAGGAACCAACCTGCCGCATCTTCACGCCCTTCAACTCCGAACGACGGGTTCATCGCGTGAACGGCAACACCGATAATCAGCGCATACGTCCCGGCAATTAGAATCATGACGCAGCTGAGATAAATCCCGGTCCGGGCTTCCTTTCCGGATTTGGCAGCGAAGATTCGCTGGTAGTAGAGCTGGTTCGTCAGTGTCCCGGGCAGGATAGCGAACAGCCAGAGAAGAATGGTGGAGCCTCCGGCGAGCGTAAGCCCTTCAGGCAGGGCGAACATATCGTCCGGCACTTTGGCGACTACGTCTCCCCATCCCCCGGCGGCGTGGATCGCATATCCGGCGATGACGACAGACATACCGATCATGAATACGCCAAAGAAAAAGTCAGTCCATGCAACAGAGGTCAGGCCGCCTGGAAGGACGAAGAGCAACGTGATGATAGCCATCGCGATTATCAGCGGCGCAAACGGCACTCCTGTCACCTCGCTGAATAGGCTCGCGAATGCCACGAACTGAGTGGCCAGCCAGCCGAAAGGGACGATGATGACCGCGATCGCGACAATCGTCATCATTGTCTTGTGCTCGCCATAGAGACGGGTGAAGATCTCTGGAATAGTACTGAATTTGCGCTTCCGCAACCAGTTGGCGAAGAGAGCCAGGATGAGCATGCCGACAATGACGAATAGCTCGTACCAATACACCGAGAATCCCCATGCATAGGAGATGCCGACGTGCGCAACGAGGACACCGCCACCGACGGCCGTTGCGTACTGGGTAAATGCGATGACGTAGATCGGAAGACTGCGGCCGCCCACAATCCAATCTTCCTCGGTATTCTTCTTGCGACCGACGTAGAAGGCGATCCCCGCACCAATGCCGATCACAACGACCGATGCGATCGCAATGAGGGCAGTAAGACCGATGTTCATCGTACAGGCTCCTTTATATAGCGGTCCGGATCCATGATTCTTAGTGAGTCGCGGGAAGACCCGTTCTCCACGAAATCGGAGATGATCGATCCGATCATTGGGGAGAATTTGAAGCCTTGTCCTGACATGCCTACTGCGAGCATGATCCGGTCATCAAGCGGCGAGGGGCCTACGACGGGCGCTCCATCGGTCGTGAACCCCTCGGTCCAGGTCGAGACACGCACGGCAGTTGGGTCCAGTCCAGGCATCAGGCGCTGGACGGTCTGTTCAGTCGCGCGGACCGTTTCGGGTTCGATGAACCGTGGCAGGTCATTGACATCGCCCAGGTCCTGCCACGGCAAATGGTGCGGAAGGATCTTGACCCCTGCACCGTCAACTACGGGGAAGCAGGAGAAGCCGCCCACGTCGTTGCGTCGAATGGAGATCGGCATCGATCGCGGCTGGTGCAGGGAGACGTTCATAGCGGGGAACCACATCGCGACCAGACGTTTGGCTGCGACCATCGCCTGATCGAGTCCGCTCAGCTCGCTGGCCCATGGCCCGGTGGCGATGACGACGGAGTCGAACCCAATTGGACCATCCGCGGTATCGATCATGACGCATGAGGCGACGGAGCGAATGTTGAGGACTCTGGCGTACGACCTGTACTCGGCCCCATGACGGATGCTCTCATTGCGCGCAGCCAGCACCGCAAGTTCGGGCCGGAAAATCCCCGCGCCCGGATCGTAGACACCGACTTCGTCCTCATCGAGAGCGAACTGCGGGTACTCCTCCGCCATCTCTTTGGCGTTAATGACGCGGTGGTCCAAATCCGCCGCTTTGGCACAGTCAATGACTGCCGCGACATCAGGTTCGCTTGGAGGGCCTATCGTGACCCCGCCACACATGTCGAGCACATCCATGTGTTGACATGCTTGCAACTCATCCCATTTGTCCCTGGATTTTTTAAGCAATGGGACATATTCAGGACCCTCCTTGTAGATGGTTCGGAAGATCCGTGACTCACCGGCTGAGGCGCCCCTGTCGTTTGGCGTGTTCCACTGCTCGAACACTGTGACGTCGAGTCCCCGACTCGCGAGCTGCCATGCGGTCATAGTGCCGATAATGCCGCCGCCTACAACCGCAACGCGATTGGTTTTATGGGCTGTCAATTTGGCTTACCTCCAAGGTCATGTTGCTCGGGTGGAATATGAACTCTGCAACTTCAATGGGCTTGGCTTCGCCGATGTACACCGTTCGTACCTGCCTCACCACCGGCGTCTGGGTCGAGATCCCCAGTTCCGTGGCATCTGCTGCGTCGAGGTGCACAGCGTCAAGTACCGAAGTGACACGACGCACGTTGATATGCAACGAGTTGTAGTAGGCAACTGTTGTCAGTTCTCCAAGGTGCTCATTGAGAAGATTGGGCACCTTGGAGAGGTCAACGACGCAGCGCTCGAGGATGACCGGGGCCGAAGCGCCGTCCAACTTCATCCTGGTGAGCTCCACCACCGGAACCCCCGAAGGCAGTACCCCTTTACTGAGCGGAAAGTTTTCGGTCGAAGCCACGTGGTGTCTGACGACTCTGTGGCCGCCCTCGATCTCTGGCCCGGTAAGCGTCGGATTGAGCAGTCGAAGCGGGTTGCCGCGTAAGCCCGCTGATGCAACCAGCGACCCGTACCCTCGTCGACGGACGATGATGCCCGCCTCAACCAATCCGGACATCGCTTTCTGCACCGGATTGCGGCTCACGCCGAATCGCTGCATGAGCTCCATCTCCGTCGGTAACCTGTCGCCGACAGAGAAGCGCCCCGAATGGATTTCCGATTCGACCCACTCCCGGATTTCAGTGTGCTTTGCCCGAGCCATGGTGTGAGTCTAAACACAGCATAACGTAATGACAATAGGTATAAGGTAATTACTTTTAAAAGTAGAATGAGGCACTGTCACGGAGCTCTGGCCTACGGGCGGTTCAGCACCAAGGACATTCTGAGCTGACTCGCCGGTGTTTCCTCTGTGACAGGGGCGTTCTTCCGCGTATCATGTGTTACACACGACGACGGCTCCAGCCAGGAGAGTCCGAGCGTGTAAGCGCGGGGGGCGTGCATGAAAATGAGATCAGAAATTGTAGTACGGCGTGCCCGGAGCCGGAGCCGATGATGGCCGGGCACTTCGAGGGGATCGATTTACTCACCGCCGTTGAAGTGGCGGCTATTTTGCGGGTATCGAAGATGACCGTGTACCGGAAGATTCATTCCGGAGAACTGCCATCAGTTCATTTCGGTCGTTCGTTCCGGGTTCCGGTCACCGCTCTTGAGGCGTACTTTCCTGAAGGGCGGATTCCATCGCCGGCGGAGGGTCGGGACGCGACCAGGTCTTGACCTGTGCGCGTTCCGGCGCCGGCAGGCCGCGGACGAAATCAGTCCAGGTAGTCCCGCAGTGTTTGGGCCCGCGCTGGATGGCGGAGCTTTGCCATGGTTTGGCGCTCGATCTGGCGGATGCGTTCGCGGGAGACCCCGTATACGTCCCCGACCATGTCCAAAGTCGCCGGCTCGCCGTTGACCAGCCCGAACCGCATCGCCACTACCCCGGCTTCTCTCTCGGTCAAGGTATCCAGCAGGGCATGGAGTTGCTCCTGGAGGAATGTAAACTCGGCGGCGTCCGGAGGGGTGACAGCGTCGTTGTCTTCAATCAAGTCGCCAAAGCTGGAACTTTCGTCCTCCCCGAGCGGCGTGTCGAGTGAAACCGGCTCACGCCCGTAGCGCTGCAACTCGGCCACCTTCTCCGGAGTTACGTCCAATTCGCGGGCGAGTTCCTCAACCTCGGGTTCGCGCCCCAGGTCCTGCAGCAGTTGCCGCTGCGCGCGGACCAGCTTACTGAGGGTCTCCCCCACGTGCGCCGGGATGCGGATAGTGCGGGATTGATCGGCCAATCCACGGGTGATCGCCTGCCGGATCCACCACGTCGCATAGGTGGAGAATTTGAAGCCTTTGGCGTAGTCGAACTTCTCCACCGCCCGGATCAGGCCCATGTTGCCTTCCTGGATGATGTCCAGGAAGGGCATTCCCCGGCCGGTGTATCGTTTGGCCAACGACACCACTAAACGCAGGTTCGCCTCCAGCAGGTAGTTCTTGGCCCGCTTGCCGTCATGCACCACCCAGTCCAACTCGCGCTTGAGCTTGGGATCGATGCCACCGGCCGAAAGCTTATGAGCGGCGTAGAGGCCCGCTTCGATCCGCAGGGCAAGGTCTTTTTCTTCGGCTGCCTTGAGCAGCCCTGCCTTGCCGATCTGCCGCAGGTAGTCTTTTACGGGATCGTTGGATGCCCCGGGTGCAACCAGCTCGGCGGCCGGCAGATCGTCGTCGAGATCTGAATAAATGAACCCGGCGTGCTCTTCGTGCTGCGTTGAGTTCATTTTCCCCTGAATCCTCGCTCTTTCAAGCAATCCTCACGGGCCAGTTGACCCCTCGATTTTGACGCTACGCCCCTCGTCAATAGCTGGTCAACAAAGCCCGGTCCTGTACACCTTGGCCACTCCCGCTGATACCCCATCCGCAGCTAACTTGCAGCATGTCTGAGCCCCTCCACGCGGCTGGTCCGCAGGCTCAACACCTCTGAAGCGGTACTTCATACCGCTCGTTGCAACGAATGGGTAACCATCAAGGGTGGGCAAGACTTTCGTCAGCAGAGTTTAGCAACTAGGGCGCCCACTCGGAGCATCGGCGCGGCCGCCATTACGCAACCGACGGTGTGCGCAGATACGCTCCAGCATCCCCGGGACCTGCTGCGAGGCATCCACTTGCTGGCAGGGCTGACGGGCTTCGTGCTCATCCTGCTGTTCTGGACCAGCTCCGTCGTGGTCGAGATGTTCGGCTCAGCCGAGTCGCTTCGAGCCCGGCACCAGTGGGCTAACGAGCCGAACCTGGCCGGGCCAATACGATCCGATTCCTGCCTGAGGCTACGAAGTGGAGCCAGGCTTCGTGGATCGCGTAAGGGCCACGAGGAGCTCTTGGTAATCGGGCAGCAGGATGCTCCAACGATCATCCCAGGCCGGCCCACGTGCTGATTCTCCATTGAGATCGGCCCCCAACGCTTCAATGTATGCCTGCCATCCGGCCCCATACTCCGCAGCCGCTCTTTCTGACAATCTGAGATGTTTCAATTTCAGCAGCGCTCCACCGCTCTCCTGATGGATCGAAATTTCAACACCAGATTGCTCTTCACCGGGAAAATTCCAGGTCACCTGGAGTTCCTCCGGCGCCCTGCACTTGGTCACTTCTCCGCTCGCGATTTGTGAGGCATCTCCTTCCTCAAAATCCACGACAAAGTGACCGCCTTCGTGAAAATCACCGTCAACCGATGCGAACCAGCGGGCGAGGCGGTCCGGGTCAGTGACGGCGTTCCACAGATCCAAAGCGGTGGTGTCATAGTGCTGCTCGAGCATGAGGTGCACCCGCTTCTTCGCCGGTGTCTCACGTTGGAACCGGCCAAGGATGACATTGGCCATCTCTCCTTTGAGACTATTCACAGTTATGCTCCTTTGATATCAGGTCGATTGGACGTGGGCTGCGGTGCAGTGGAAGCAGGGCTGCGCTTGCCGCGCTGAATCTCCGTGGCCAGCGCATCCAGACGCTGCTCCCAGAACCTTCGATAGGGGTCCATCCACCGGTCCAGCTCCTTGAAGGTTTCCGGTTCAAGCCGGTAGACCCTGCTGCGGCCCTCTTGTTTCACAGACACCAGCCCGGCCGCCAGCAGTATGCGAAGGTGCTTCGAAACTCCTTCACGCGCAATGGAGAACTTCGAGGCAATGGCACCTGCGCTCATCTCCCCGCTCCGGAGGTACTCGATAATCATTCGCCGGTTGGTGTCGGCCAACGCCTCAAAGATCTCATCCACGAACAAAGCGTAACTAATTATTTACGTAACTGTCTAGCTACGGATTCCCTTTTGCCGCCGAGCCCGGCACGAAGGAGGAGCTGTGCGGCTAAGTCCCCCGTGGCTTGCGGAGTCAAACCGAGTAAAATTGCCCTGGTCAGGTGTCCTTGGACTCACAGCGATATGACGCTGGCGCCCTCCGGAGAATGGGCCTGGCATCGAAACGAGGACCACATGACGATGACCCGCCAAACAGTCGTGACGCTCGACTTTCCTTTCCAAGGCACATGGAAGGTGGAAAACAGTCCGGCCCGCCGCGTTCCGAGCCATGGCACCTATGCCTTCGGCACGTCGCACGCCATCGACTTCGTCGCCGTCGACGACGCCGGCCTGTCCGCCCCACGCAACTGGCGCACGCTGGTGGCCGCCGAACCGCCCGGGATTTTCGCCGGCTTCGGCCAACCGGTTCTGGCACCGTTATCGGGCCGGGTGGTTGCGGTCCACGATGGGGAGCCCGATCACGAGGGGCGCCGGTCGCCCGTGGCCCTCGGGCCGGAACACGCTCCAGGTGCGTCCGGGCCAGCGGGTGGACACCGGCGAGCGCGTCGGTCAATGCGGCAACTCGGGCAACAGCACCGAACCCCATGTACACGTCCAGGTCTCTGATTCAACAGACTGGAAGCGATCCCGCGGCGTCCCTCTCGCCTTCCGGGACCCTCGAGGGAAGGTCTGGGTGCCGAACGAGGGTGAGGTCGTCAACGTTTGAGGCCAATGCTCACCCCGCTCTCATGGAGGGGCCGCCGCGGGCGAGCCGGGACTATGCCGCTGTGATGAGTTCGGTGATCTCCGTGCCTGCCGTCAGCAGCGCGAGCATCCGCCGGGCGATTGCGTCCAGCCGGGTTCTCAAAGCCGCCCTTGAGGTGTCGAGGTCATCGATCCGCCGGATGGACTGGATGGCATGCTGGACGTCGGGGATCCTGTAGCCGGCGGCGCGCAGTGCGGCGGTGATCCGCGCTTCACGGATGGCCGCCGACGGATAGCGGCGGGCGTTGAGCGTGGTCACCCGCTCAGGATTCACCAACCCGGCCTGCTCCCAGAAGCGGAGGGTCGACGGGCGGACGCCGAGCGCCCCGGCGAGCTCCGTAATCGTCATCGGATCGGCCTCTACAGTGGCAGCCTGGCCGTGGGATTCCGCAGCAATCAGGTCGAGCGCGCGCAGGGCGGCAAGCGCGTCCTCGCGCTCCCGGGCCAGCGAAACATGCAGTGAATTGATCAGTGCCACCGCTTGGTCCAGCGGGAGAATACGCGCTTCAGCGAGCGTTTGCCGTGCTGGCACGGGCCCGACGGCGGCAGCCAGGTTCCGATATGCACGCAACGCGGGCAGATGCTTTGGCGAGAATTGGCGATAGCCATTCGCGGCCCGGGCTGCCGGCGGGATGACGCCGAGCCGCTCGAGGTCGCGGACCTGCTGCACGGAATAGCCCGAAGCTGCGGCCACCGTGGATGTGCTGAGCCACTGGCCCGGCACGGCCGGGCTGGCGTGAGGCATAAACCCTCCATACGCACTTGAAGCAGATACTTGAACTATGAGTATGGAACAGATTCTTGAAACAGTCAGATCTTTTAAAGAGGTCCTCGTCCTCGCACCGAGCGAGGGAAGCGGATTCCCCGAGGTCGCATGGGGCGATTTCTTCTTCAACTACGCCCCGGATGGGCAAATCCCGCGGAACATCCAGCCCTACGCCACCATCGTGACGAAGAACTATCCCGACGATGCCCAGTCCGACCTGGACCCGGACGGCCGGTGGCGGGCGAACATCCACGTCCCGAAGGCGACGTTCACGGAGCTCACCGGTGAAAGCCCCGGTACCTTCGGGCCTCGCGATTTCGCAGCGCCGGACACCTTCATGCCGCATCCTGTCTACGGAGCGCTGGGCTGGATCGCCGTCGTCGGCCCCGACGACAAGACCATGGCAACCGTCGTCGAACTGCTGCGTGGCGCTCATGACAATGCACGACGGCGCGCCATCCGCCGATCGCAGGTGGGCACGGTCGGCAACGCAACCGCATCCGACCAATGATTTCCAGGACACGAGCGGCCCCTCCCCTGAGCCATCCGTCTGGAGACATGTGAAGTGCTCATGAAGCTGCGGCCGCTCGCCGGAATGAGTCCGGGTCGCCCCATTCGTCTGGTTCGCTGAGCGGATGCTCGTCGTAAGCACTGTAGCTTGCATCTATCTCCGCGGATGCACCCATGCAACTATTGTGCGACGCTGCAACTCGCCAAGCCAGCCCCCCATAGTCGGACGGATTCTTATCCCGTCTGGCTCATTTCGCTTGCAGGTCGTCCAGCACCCGCTGCAGGCGCCGGCCCTCATGTTCCGTCAGCCGCACCCCCAGATCCCGGGCGAGGCGGACTGCTTCGGCAGCGGTGATCTCCCGATGCTCGGTCTCGCGGCCAGGCACGCGGGTGGTCACCCCGCCCTCGGTGACCGTCACATGCCCTTCGTCGGTGTGCCGCATGACCATCAGGTGCTGCGTGAAAACAGACTGGGGGCTGGTCGAAGTAATGAGATGGCCGGTGTACACGTCAATCGGATGAACAGGCAGCTCGTCCGTGAAGTGCTCGGCATTGCCCTGCCGGGTCAGGGCCCAGATGGGAGCACCCGAGTCCTGGCGCTTCTCGATCTTGAAATGTCGATCGCCCTCGCTGCGGACGGCGCCGTCTTCCAAAGGGATAGGGCCGGTGACGCTGAATCCGAAACCCGGGTCGCACATGTATCGACGTCCATCGAGGTCGACATGGACGGTCGTGTGGGTCCGGGCGCTACTTAAACCACGCACCCGTCCAAGATGGCGGCGGACGCTGAATCCAAGATATTCGAGGGCCGCCGCGAATATCTGGCCATGCTCAAAACAGTAACCGCCCCGCCCGCGATCGATCAGTTGAGCCTGGACGGTCTCCGGGCTGACTCCTGGATGGTCTCCCAGCAGCACGTCGACGTTTGCAAAAGTCAGCGTGTGGACATGGGCCCAATGGAGCCGCTCGAGGAGACCGAGACTCGGGGCGCCGGCTCAACATTGAGTGCTGCCAAATAGGCGGGGATGTCGAAGAGGTCCGTATGCCAGGAGTCACCTGTCAGCAGTTCGGATGCGCTCATGTGTTCCTTCCTGTGCCCAGCACACGTCCCAGTCAATCACTATGCAGTCGGCCGTAACCGGCCCAAGGACAAGCCCGGCGATTATGCTGCCATCAGCTTACTGAATGCGTTTCATCTGCCGCCTGTCGATAGGCTGTGCCTGAGCTGCTCGCTTCACCCGCTCGTCGGTATGGCGGTCCGGTTGAAGAGCGTTTGATGCCTGGGTCATTCCGAGGCAAGTGGGCCAGGGCGGCTGCGGAATCTCTCCCACGCCGACTGCCTCGTCATCCCAAGGGAACCGCCAATCCTGGCCCAGCTGATACCTCGGTCGCGGGCGATACTCACCCAGGCACTGAGCGCCGCTTCGACCTGCCCGCCGACGTCGGCCACCTGCGGTAAGTGGGACAGCAGCTGCTCATCGGTCATCGACTCCCGCCCGTTGCCACTTTCGAAATCCTCCGGCGCGCCCACCGAATCGTCCAGCACCCTTGCCGCACGTTCAACGCAACTGCCACAAATAGCGACGCCGGGACCCGCCACCAGCCGCGAGGTGCTGGATCGTGGCTTTGCGCAGAAGCTGCAGAACGAAGGATGCGGACCTGTCTCTTCAATCGCCATACACACTCATCTCCCTTGGTGGTCACCGATACGGAAACCAAAAGCCTTGTGTTGTAAGGCTACACCTGACAGTCTGTCAGGCATGTCCTTACATGCTGTTTCCGATGAAGGTGTCCCTGTTGAGCCGGGCCTTCTCCGCCGTCCCGCGTTCCGCCGGCTGTGGTTCTCTGGTGCCCTCGAAAGTGTTGGCGACGAGGCCAGCAGGACGTTGGTGCCGGTCATCGCGGTGTCGATGCTCGGGGCAGGGGCATTCGACGTCGGCGTAATTAATGCCTTGGGTCTCAGCGCATTCCTGATCATCGGGCTGCCGGTTGGCGTATGGGTCGACCGGATGCGTAAGCGGCGGGTGATGATAGCGGCTGACCTGTGTCGGGCGATTACGATCGCATCGCTGCCGGTGGCGTACCTTTGTGGGTTCTTGACCATGTGGCACGTATTCGCGGCTGTGACCCTCGTCAGCATCGCGGACGTCTTTTTCACCACGGCACACAGCACCTACCTCCCGTCGATCGTGACTGGAGACGAACTCGACGAGGCAAACGCCCGACTGCAATCAGCCCAGACCACGGTCACCGTTGGAACGCCCGCCCTGTCCGGGGCCCTGCTGCGCCTCGTCGCCGCACCCCTGGCACTGTTCACCGCTTCAGTGTCCTACCTCGTTTCGGCACTGCTCATCGGCCGGATCCCCCATCGTGAGCCGCCGCCGTCAAATGGAAGCCGCCAGGATTTTTGGGCGTCAGCCCGGCTGGGTATCTCATTCACAGTCCGGCATCCGCATTTGCGACCACTGTTTCTTTCGTCAATGATGACCAACACCGCGGCCATGTTCGGCAACACAGCCAGCGCAGTTTATGCCCTGTCGGTCCTCGAAATTGGCCCCGGACTGTACGCTGCCCTCGGCACCTTCTCCGCCCTGGGCGGCCTGGCCGGCTCACTGACAGCTGTGCCCGTACTGCGCCGGCTCGGTATCGGCCGAACGAAGATCTTTGCCTGCCTCATCTCACTGCCGGTCATTGGATTGCTTCCGTTGGCCCCGGTCCTGCCATTGCACCCGGCTGTATGGTTTGCCCTCTCCGGCTTCGGATGGGCCGGCTTGATCGTGATGTCCACTGTTGCCGGCTCGGGCATTACCCCACGAGTTGCCCCGTCAGCCATGCTGGGCAGCGTCACGGCCAGCAATCGCCTCTTCGTGCTCGGTATTATGCCTATCGCCAGCCTGGCCGGCGGCGCCCTGGCAGCGTGGGTCGGCGTCGTCCCCGTCCTATGGGCGTGGGCAGCCATCGCCGCCGCAGCATCGCTGCCGATCTGCTTCTCGCCGCTTCGCACCTGGAAACGCTTCCCCGATGAGCTCGACGTCAACCGGTAAGACACCCTGCTGCGCACTGCTGTTCTCCGCATAGTCAGCATGTCGTAGTGCTCGCCTGCACGCTCCGACACGACCACTATCCTGATCGTATGGCACCATTTCCGGAACACGGCTGCCCGGCAGCAGTGCCATGACCACCTCGCCCTCGGCCGGATTAGGGCGGCGGACGACGGCGATGCTGGTGCTGCTGGCATTGGCCTCGTTCGTGGTGATCCTCAATGCGGCCGCCCTGCCGATCCCGCTGCCCTCGATCATGGAGGACTTCGGCGCCACACTCGAGGAGATCACGTGGGTGCTGGGAGCATTCCTCACCGTCTTCGCCCTACTGCTGATCCCTTGTGCCCGGCTGGGAGATATTTGCGGCAGACGCCAGCTGTTCCTGACCGGCATTTCAATCATCGCGGTGGCTTCGGCCGCATCTGCGGCCGCACCGTCGATTGGGTTCCTGGTCACGGCACAAGCGGTGCTCGGTGCGGGAGCGGCGATGGTGGAGCCGGCCATCCACGCCACTATCCGCACAACCATCCCGGCTCAGTTGCAACGGCGGGCCTTCGGCATCCAGGCGGGCGGGTTCTTTGCCGGTGGAGCACTGGGGCCGCTGTTGAGCGGCGCACTGACTACAGCCTTATCGTGGGAGTTCATTTTCTGGATGGACACGCTGCTCGCTGTCGCCGTCCTCATCGGTGCCGTCCTGCTGCTTCCCGACTCCCGCGCCCTCTATCCACCACGCCGGATGGATTGGCCGGGGCTGTCATCCGGCGCCCTCGCTGTCGTCGCCTTAATGTTCGGGCTGATCGAGGGGGCAACGCGGGGATGGGGCGCACCGATGATCACGGGATCCTTCGTCGTGTCTGCTCTCGCGGCGGCCCTGTTCGCAGTCGTTGAAGCGCGTGCCGCCCAGCCGCTGGTGGATTTGGCCTTGTTCCGATATCGCCGGTTTGCCGCAGGCAATGTCGTACGCGCGGCCACCGAATTCGCAAGTATCGGCATCTTTTTCGCGCTGTCGCATTTCCTGCAGGTGCAACTCGGTTACTCGGCGCTGTCCGCCGGCGGACTGTTGATGACGGTGATCGCCGCCAGCATCATCACCGCCTCCATCGCCGAGAAACTCACCACCCGGGTCGATGTCCGGTGGCTGCTCCTGCCGGGCTTCGCTCTGGCCGCAGCCGGGACCTATTGGACGGCCCACGTCACCACGGACGTGGACTGGACGTTCTTCCTCGCGCCATTGGCACTCTTCGGCGCCGGCATCGGTCTTCTCGAATCGCCGGCAGATACGCTCACCCGGGCCGATCTTCCGGCTGCGAGTTCCGAGACAGGTTGGCGTGCCTCGTACGTCACCTACTTGCTGGGGATTGCGCTCGGTGTGGCGGTGGTGTCGGGTGTATGGCAGGACCGGATCGTCGCCAACGTTGCCGATACGCCCTTCTCCGATGGCATTCCGGGAACGCTCGGTCGTCCGGACGTGTTCGCCGACGCCGTCAATACTGCCCTGCTCAGCTGCGTCGTCGTGGCGCTCGTTGGCCTGGTAACGGCCGTTTTCGCTGGCAAACCAAAGGCTCGATCGCCCCAACCCGATACTGGCTGATAGGGGAAACCCATGAACACACTGCAAGTCGCCAATGGCACGCTGCACTATGCGGTATACGGAACCGGCCCGCCGGTGCTCCTGCTGCACGGCGGTGGACTCGATGGACGGATGTGGGATCCTCAGGTTCCGGAGCTGGCGCAAACGCATTGTGTCGTCGTACCCGACGCGCGTGGTCATGGCCATTCGTCCACGCCGTTTGCCCCGTTTCGTCACTGTGACGACGTGGCCGTACTCATCCGGCATCTCGACGCCGGCCCCGCCATCCTTATCGGCCTGTCAATGGGCGCCGGCACGGCCCTGGACACCGCCCTGGAGCACCCGGATCTGGTTCGCGGAGTGGTCGTTGTCGGTGCAGGCACGAGCGAACCCGACTTCGAAGACCCATGGGTCCTGGACCTCCTCGACACCTGGAGACGCACAGCGGCGGCCGGCGATGCCGAGGGCTGGATCGAGGCGTTCATGCTGTTCGCAGCCGGCCCGAAACGGCGGCTTGAAGACATGGACGACGACGTCGTGCGGCACCTTCGGCAGATGGTGACCCGCACCGTTGCAAACCATGTACGGCCCGACGCCGCTGCGCCTGAGGCGGTTCCGGATTCCTGGAGCCGACTGGCCGAAATTCAAGTACCCGTACTGGCACTTTCCGGCGCGCTGGACACCCCCGACAATATTCGCATGGCCGCCCGTGCCGCGGACTCGGTGACCGACGGACGCACCGCGCTCATCCGCGGCGCGGCCCACTACCCCAACCTGGAACAGCCCGCAGCGTTCAACGCTGAACTGCAAGCGTTCCTGGGTTCTATCCCCCTGAGGCCGGTTTGAGCGTCATCGGTGCTCCGAAGGAACCGCAGGTGGCGGCACATACAGGTCCGGCGGGACAGCAAATTTCCGACCGTCCTGAACAATTGCAGGAGCCGAAAAAATCCGGGTGTTGAGCTCGACCGGGAGCTGGAAATGTTCGGCATACACACCCGATTACGGCCCGGCTGTTTGCCGGGGCTTTGGCCGGTGAAAGAGCGCAATCAAACCGGCAATCAAGGCAGGAATGTAAAACCACCCCACTGAGGCTGACCCAATGACAACGAAGCCAGCGAGAAGAATGATGCAAATCAGCGAGACCGCCCTCCATGCTCGTGCCGGCCAGAGCAGCGGGATCACTGTCAATATGAGCGGTATTGCCAGTGGGACGAGTACTGTCGCCGATTGCGCCTGCAACAGGGTGCGTCCTTCCAGAGTCTGTCCAGCTTCGCTTCCGGTTGTCGCGGTCATGACGGTGGGCGACAGAAGCAGCGCCAACGTTGCAGCTGTGGCCAGAATGAACGCCACGCCCTGTGCCACGCGCGCCGGCTCCCGGCCGGAGCCATTACCCATGGACATCAGTCCACTCTGCGTTACCGGGAACGTCAAGGAATCCGGCCGAACATCTTGCGGGGAGAATGGCATGCCAGCCCGGGCGCCGTTTCATTGACGGCTGCTCGTCTGCCGGATTCGCTGCGACGACCGCGTTTTCGAACGGTCGTCTATCCGCATCAAGGGGCGCGGGGAAGGATCTAGAATACTGGCCCTGTAAGAATGGGTTATGGCCTTCGAACGTTTTCCGATTCGTCAGTTGTTTGAAGATCCAGCGAATGTGCTCGACCGGCGCAGTTGGCCGGCGACTCTGCCAGCAGTGGCTCATTTGCTTGATCACGGGCTGGACTTGTCTCCTGCGACCGTGTTCGTAGGCGAGAACGGTTCCGGAAAATCCACACTGGTAGAAGCTATCGCCCTTTCCTACGGTCTTTCGCCCGAGGGTGGGTCGACCGGGGCACAACATACGACCCGGTCTACGGAATCCGAGCTTGCGAACCACCTGCAGCTGGTTCGCAACGCCGGAACAACACGTCGAGGCTATTTTCTTCGAGCAGAAACGATGCATGGACTCTTTACCTACCTTGAACTGAATCCAAGAGCGCCTCAACACGAACAAGATCTGACATTTCACCAAATGTCCCATGGTGAATCATTTCTGGAACTGGTCATGGATCGTTTCCGTGGGCGCGGACTCTGGTTGCAAATCCTGGAAGTGGGAAGCTGGGGCATACGTCCAAAGCCGTGGGACGAGCTGGATCTTGTGGCCAACTGGCAAGCATTTCTCTCCTCACCACAACGCTACTTGAAGCACCTGTAGTCGGTTGGGCTGCCACGATAGCCCGTCGACCATTTAACATTAGTTTTCCGAATAGTTAGACTATCTAACTATGAGCGCTGAGTCCTTGGAGTTGTCCCGATTGCTCCGGCCCTTGCTGCCCCGGCTCTACCACCTGATCAGACGGCGCAGCCCCGGCTGGGATATGACGACAGCGCAATCGTCGGTGATCACCACGCTGACCGACAAAGGCGCGATGCGGATGGGCACGCTGGCCAATCTGGAAGGTGTGCGGCTGCCCACGGCCACCAGTGTGGTCAATGGGCTGATCAAGTTGGGACTGGTGGAACGCCGCGCCGATCCCGACGATCGCAGGGCCGTGGTCGTCGATCTGACTACCCAAGGCCGCGCCGAGGTCGGAGAACTCGCCGAAGACCGCAACCAGTATTTCGCCCGGCAACTGGACAGGCTCACCGGCGAGGAACGAGCCGCACTCGAGGCCGCCGTACCTGCCATGACCAGACTGCTCGACCTGACGACCGACCGAGACCGAAGAGAGGCAATAGCCAACGATGAGCGCACCTGGCACAGCGCCGCAGAAATCCGATCACCCGAAACTCACTGACGCGCTGCGCGGCCAGCCCAAGGCGGTCTGGGTGACGGCGTTCGCCGCCGTCATCGCGTTTATGGGCATCGGACTGGTGGACCCGATCCTGAACACCATCACCGAGGAACTCAACGCCACGCCGTCGCAAACCACGCTGCTCTTCGGGTCTTACCTCGGCGTGCAAGTGATCGCCATGCTGCTTACCGGAGTCGTCTCGTACCGGTTCGGGGCCAAACGGACGCTGATCACCGGGCTGGTGCTGATCGTGCTGGCGGCCGGTGCCTGCGCGCTGGTCAACAGCATTGAGGCGCTGGTGTGGCTGCGCGCGCTGTGGGGGCTGGGCAATGCGTTCTTCATCGCCACCGCCCTGTCCGTGATTGTCGGGGCGGCAGCCGGCGGCCAGCAGGGAGCCATCCTTCTCTACGAGGCAGCGCTCGGCGTCGGACTTGCCGTCGGGCCGCTGGTCGGCGCCGTACTGGGCAGCGTCTCCTGGCGCGGCCCGTTCGCCGGCACCGCGGTGCTGATGGCCCTCGGCGTGGTGCTGTGCACCACCATGCTGGCCCAGGACGGACCGAAGGCGGAACGGCAGCCGATCCGCTTGGTCGACCCATTGCTGGCCTTGCGCAACCGCGACCTGCTGCTGACCTCTCTTGGTTCCGCGTTCTACACTGCCGCCTTCTTCGCCATCATTGCCTGGGCGCCGTTTGTGCTCGGCGAGGGCGCATTCTTCATCGGCTTTGTGTTCTTCGGCTGGGGTATCTGCGTGGCGGTCTCCGGCGTCGTGCTGGCGCCCAAGGTCGCGGCGCTGCTGGGCGAGCGCGGTGGTGCGGTGGCCGCCGTCGTCATCTATGCGCTGATCCTCTTTGCCATGGCCTCGGGCAACAAGGCCGTGGTGATTGTTGGCGTCATTGTGTCCGGGGTTTTCTCCGGCATCCTCAACACCCTGTTCACCGGCAGTGCGATGAGTGCCGGGTCCGGTCCGCGGGCCGTGAACAGCGCCGGCTATAATTTCCTGCGCTGGCTGGGCGGTGCCGTCTCGGCGATTCTGGTCGGCCACGTTGCCGTCTGGTTAGGCGACGTCGCGGCCCCGTTCCGGGTGGCAGGTATCTGCTGCCTGGTGGCCGCGGCGCTGCTGCTGCTCCGCCGGCGCTCTCCGGACCCGCACACCGTGCCCGACGACGCCGCGATTGCAGGTGCCGAGTAGCAGTTACCGTTCCTAAGATTGCGGGGTGGCTGGCGGCCTACTCCACAGGGCCGACTCTGTTCGGTCCGGCGCGGCGCAGGCGGCCTTCGTTCATGGCTTGCCGCAGCGCGCCCCGGAAGCGGCCGGGTCCCCAATAGCGCGCCGCGACGATCCTTTCCAGTTCCTGTTCGCTGACCACACCGACTTCCTGCACCGCATTGACCAGCGATTCGACTTCACGTTCCAAGGTCTCAGTATCATCCGGGCGGCTGGAAACCGACTGCCACGGCGCAAACAGTCCCGCACTTCCGGGCCCGGGCCGGAACCGCGAACTGCCTTCGCCTCCAGCGCCCGCCCCGGCGCCGGCCGATGTGCCGCCGTCAGCCCGGGTTCCGTCGTCGGCCGTCCCTCCGGCGTGCCCGGCTGCTGCTGCTTCGTCAGCTTCGGCAACGGTCAACGGCTCAGCCACGTCCTCCAACTTCGCTTGCTCTGCCTTCACCCCGAAGAAGATCTCCGCCACGCCGCCAAGCGTCATCACCGCCGCGCCGATCAGGAATGCAAGGGCAACCAGCGACCGCTCCCCAGAGCCGATGAGGACGCCGAAGAGCACCGGCCCGGTGATGCCACCGGCGGCGGTACCGATGGCATAGAAGAAGGCGATCGCCAAGGCACGGGTTTCCATCGGGAAGATCTCACTGACCGTCAGGTACGCGGCGCTCGCGCCGGAGGAGGCGAGGAAGAAGACACACACCAGCACCGCCAGGAACAACCATTCGCCTCCGACGCCGGCGACAAACAGCCATGCCAGTAACACCGTGATCAGTGCCGAGCCGATATAGCAGCCGGCAATCATCGGCTTACGGCCCAAGGTGTCAAAGAGTCGGCCCAGCAGCACCGGACCGGCGAAATTGCTCAATGCCCAAATAATGAAGAACAGGGGTACGCTCGCTGACGCGACACCATAGAACCCGCTGAACAAGGTGCCAAGGTTGAACGTCACGCCGTTATAGATGAATGCCTGGCCCACGAAGAGGGCAAAACACAGCACCGACCGCTTGGGATAGCGCTTGAAGGCGACCATGGCGATCTCGCGGAACGAAATCGTCCTGCGCTGCCGTACCGTCAGGGAATCCTCCGGCTCTTCAAGCCGCTGTCCAGTGTCCTCCTGGACGTCCTGCTCGATATCGCCGACAATCCGCTCGGCCTCATCCTCATAGCCGTGGATGAACAACCAGCGGGGGCTCTCCGGAATGTTCTTGCGGACAAACAGCACCACAAACGCCAGCACCACGCCAAAACCGAAGGCAAGCCTCCAGCCCAGGTCCTTGGGGAAGATGTCTGTGTCCAGGAAGAACAACGCGCTGGCCGCGCCGCCCGCAGCGCCCAACCAGTACGAGCCATTAATGATCAGGTCGATGCGTCCGCGCAGTCGCGCCGGTATCAGCTCGTCGATGGCCGAGTTGATCGCCGCATATTCGCCGCCGATCCCCGCTCCCGTGACGAAGCGGGCGATGTAGAAGTACCACGGCGAAAAGGCAAAGGCGGTAGCCGCCGCGGCCACGACATAGACCAGCAGCGTGATCATGAACAGCTTCTTGCGGCCGAATCTGTCGGTCAGTTGACCGAAGAACAAGGCGCCCAGACACGCACCGAGCACATAGATACTTGCGGCGATGCCCACTTGGCCGGCAGTGAGGTTGATCCCGCTGCCATTCTCGGTCAACCGTGCGGCGACGGCGCCGACCATTGTCACTTCCAAGCCGTCCAGGATCCACACACTGCCCAGGCCAATGACTACCAGCCAGTGGAACCTGGACCAAGGAAGCCGGTCCAACCTGCTGGGAACCTGGGTGGTGATCTTGCCCAGTTCGACGGTGCCGCTCATGAGATGCCACTCCCCTCTTCGCTGTTCCGGGCCAACGGCCCCCTCGGCGGAACATGATCCGGTTCAGTCCTTCCGGCCCCGCAATCTGCGCCACAGCCGCAATGGAAGCAGCCCGATAAGCGGGGCCCGGCGCCCCAGGTCGTCGGAGTCTTTCCGATTGAGCCCGCGGGCGAAGCGCTCAGCTTCGGCGGCCGTGGGATACGTCTTCTGTCCCCCGCCTTGGCCGCATCCGCGTTCGCATTCCCACGACATGACGGTCCCCTGCGCCGTGAAGTGGAGTCGGTGGCCAAGGACGCGGCAGGCAAACATGCAGGCAGGCTAGCACGGTGCATCATGTGGAACTCTTCCGGTAGCCGGGCGCCTGCAGAACGAACCCGCTGTTCGGCACCGCGGGAATCCGGTCGAGGCTGAACGTCAGGTCTTGTGCCGGAACGGTGAAGTCCGTTGTCGAGAGCAGCTGCGTTGCTTTCTTGATGAGTTCGACGGTGATGCGTTCGCCGGGACAGCGGTGCGATTCATCGACAATCCCCGCCCCCTGCGGTACCAAGGTGTATGGATTGTTGTCCCAGTCGTGGAACCGTTCGGGGCTGAAGGTCTCCGGGTTCTCCCGGATTCCACTGTGGTGGTTGGTGCCGTACAGATCGAGCAATACCCAGGTTCCGGCCTCGAACCGGCTGCCGCCGAAGCTGAATCCTTCCGTGGCTGTGCCGCCGACAGCTGGAAAGTATGGGAAGTAGCGGCGCACCTCCTGGGCGAAGGGCTCAAGGTTGACCTGCTCTCCGGATGCGAATCGTTCCTTCCATCCGGCATGCTGTTCGAGCGCGACGGCGGCGAAGACAATAAAACGTGCCACGGCAACAATCGGGCGGAGCACATTGAGCAATTCCACGGTGGCAGCGTCAGCCGACAGCAGTCCGCCGTCCTCGTCCCGGTAATCGGCAATGGTTGCCAGCGCGCTGCCCTCGGGTGGCCGCACTGTTCCGTCCCGGACGCCGTCAACGACTGACCGGGCCCACTTTTCCGTGCCGCGGCGCTTCAGCAACGCGTACCAATTCGCAGGACCGAAGGAGCCGGCCTGGTCGATCATCATCGAGAACTCCCGGGCCCGTTCGGTGACCTCGGGCTCCTGCAGCGGAATGCCCGCCCATTCGCAAGCCGTTTTGGTCAGCACCTTCCGGATCTGGTGGTGCAGCACGATGCGGCCAAACTGCCGCCACAAGCCCTCGTAGCTGTGCCAGGTCTGCTCAAAAATCTCCACCAGCCAGTCCAGTGAATCAACGGTCATCAGCGACATGAACATGGCTTTTCGATGCCGGTGAGCCTCGCCGTCGAGCGTCTGCACACTGCCTCGATCCTGCAACAGCCGGACGGTATTAGGTGGAAGCGCGCCGGCCCGGGTGAAGCGGTTGCCGTCGTAGAAGAGTCGTGCCGCCTCAGCACCGCGCATGCAAATCACCGGCCGTCCGGCAATCCGGGTGCGGAAAGCATCAGTGCCCAGCCGGTCGCAGCGGGAACTGATAAACGCATACCCGTCACGCAGAAATCCCACAGTACTGTCTGGAATGCTTAACGCCGGCACGCTCATGACAGATGCTCCAATCAGTGCGACTGCATGCAGTAAGCCTACTGTCTAATATCCGCCGGCGACAACAGGTCGGGGCCCGAGGGAGCAGGGATCACCCGCGTTGGCCAATGGATCGTCAGACCTCAGTCGACGACCTCGAACTGGACGGAGGTGCCGGGCGCGTTGGTTATTCTGCGATCGCAGGTCAACACGGTTGCCCCTAAAGCTTCCGCCAGAGCCACGTAATGAGCGTCGTAGGCGCTGAGATTATGCCGCAATTGCCACATCCGGGCAATCAGCGGCTCAGCCGGGTAACGGGAGACCGGCAGGTAGACAATATCCCGTACAGCCTCCGCCGCGCGGGTTCACCACGCGCGCACAACGCCCGCAACGTTTGCACACCCTCGATCGAACTCAGATAGGGAGTCGCCAACTGATCGGCTTCGGTGACACGCTGCGCCACCAACCTTCCCCTTTCCGTCCCCAGCAAATATTCAACAATCACCGAGGCATCCAGCACTAGCACGCCCGGTCGCGCTCTTCCCGAATAATCTCACTGACCGAACTTTCGAGTTCGACGGGCTCACGGGAGTTAATGCGGGTGGTCAACTCTTCGATACTGGGTGTTGCGGTGAGCGTATTGAGTTGGGCGAGAAGGTACTCGGACAGGCTCTGCCCGGCGGCAGCGGCGCGCACCTTGAGGACTTCATGGGTTTGCTCGGGAACGTTGCGCACTTAAAGGTGGACCATGCGTCTATTATCTGCCCATGCAGACTGCATGTAAACACCGGGAGGTTGGCCGCCGGACACCTAGTAAGTATGCTTTTCAATTAGGGTATGCTTGCCCGAAACCCACGCTTGAGCGAGGAGGCGGGATATGGATTTGAACATCTCCGGACGGCGGGCTCTGGTGACAGGGGCCGACTCCGGCATCGGACTGGCAACGGCACGCCGGCTGCTGGCCGAGGGCGCCACTGTGGTGATGACCGACGTCGGGCAGGAACGCCTTGATACCGCAGCCATCCAACTGGACGCCCCCGAAGGGAAGCTGCACGCGTTCGCGGCAGACATCACCAGCACGGAATCAGTGCAGGCGCTGGCCGAACATGTCCTCGCGGCGGTGGGCGGCATCGACATCCTCGTGCAGTCGGCAGGCATCCACGGTCCGGCAGGCTTGTTCCATGACATCTCCGAGGCCGATTGGCAACACACCTTGGACGTGAACCTGATGGGCCAGGTCCGGGTGCTGCAGGCGTTCCTGCCACAGCTGCGCGATGGCGGCTGGGGCCGGATCGTGTTTGTCTCCTCCGAGGACGCCGTCCAGCCCTACGATGACGAACTCCCCTACTGCGCCGCAAAGGCAGGAGTACTTTCGCTGGCCAAGGGGCTCTCGCGGAGCTACGCCGCGGAGGGGCTGCTGGTCAACACCGTCTCCCCCGCCTTCATCGCCACCCCGATGACCGACGACATGATGGACCGGCGGGCTCAACAATTGGGAACG
Source organism: Arthrobacter castelli DSM 16402 (assembly GCF_000430705.1). Lineage (GTDB taxonomy): Bacteria > Actinomycetota > Actinomycetes > Actinomycetales > Micrococcaceae > Arthrobacter_C > Arthrobacter_C castelli. Next base: position 313,944 of record NZ_AUMN01000001.1, on the reverse strand, counting down.
GACCGTGACGGCGCGATCGCGTCCTTCCTGCCCGAGGAGCGCCCGTTCATCGAGCTCGGACGCCGCGGAACGGCCGACGAGGCGGCGGCGGTGATCGCGTTCCTCTGCTCGGACCTGGCCAGCTACGTCAATGGCGCTAATTACCGGGTCGACGGCGGCTCAGTCGCCACGATTTAGGAAGGACACCCATGATTCCCGAATTCGACTACCTGATCATTGGCGGTGGAATGGCTGCCGATGCCTCCGCGAAGGGCATCCGGGAGGTGGACAGCATCGGCACTATTGGAATTGCCGGCGACGACGTCGACCCGCCGTACACCCGTCCGGCGCTGACCAAGAAGCTCTGGACCGACCCGGAGTTCACCGCCGAGGACAACTGGCTGCACACCGCCTCCGAAACCGACGCGGAGGTGATGACCGAAACGGTGATCAGCGCCGTTAATCCCCATGAGCACACCGCAACGATGGACGACGGCGGCAGCATCCGCTATGGCAAACTGCTGCTGGCCACCGGTGGTCACCCCAAGAGACTCGACGTGCCGGCCGGTCCACGGTCGATCTACTTCCGCAGCTTCGCTGATTACCGCGCTCTCCGCCGGCTCAGCGGCAAAGACCGGAACATCGCCGTCGTCGGCGGCAGCTACATCGGCACCGAACTGGCCGCCGCGCTGGTGCAGAACGGCACCCGGCCGAGCCTGATTTATCCCGACAAGGTGCTCACCGGCTCAATGTTCCCGGCCGATCTGGCCGCCCGATTCGAGCGAACGTACGCTGAACACGGGGTGGAACTCTTCCCCGGCACGACGGTGACCTCCGGCAGGACCACGAGTGACGGCGTCGTACTCTCCCTTGATGACGGCAGCGAGCGATCCTTCGACGCCATGGTCAGCGGACTCGGCATCAGCCCCTGCATGGAGGTGGCCGAACAGGCCGGGCTGCAGGTCGACGACGGGATTGTGGTGGACGAGGGGTTGCGCACCAGCGTCCCGGATATCTATGCCGCCGGCGATGTGGCGAACTATCCCGACCGGATTCTGGGACGGCGGCGGATCGAGCACGTGGACAATGCCACGCTGATGGGCAGCGCGGCCGGTCGGGCCATGGCTGGCAGCAACGAGATCTACGATCATACGCCGTACTACTACTCCAACGTTTTCGACATGGCCTACCAGGCCGTCGGCACGGTCGATGCCTCACTGGAGATGGTCGAGGACTGGGCCGAGCCGCAGCGCAAGGGCGTGGTCTACTACCTCGACGGAGGCAATGTTGTTGCCGGCGTGTTGCTGTGGAATGTACCGGACCGGCTGGCCGAGGCGCGGAAGGTACTGGCCGACAACCAGCCGAAGGATGCGTCGGCGCTGCGCGGGGCGATCGGGATGTAGCAGTTACTCCCCGGAGTCCGTCTGGTGCCCGTCGGGGCTGTTGTCCTGGTTGGCCTTGGCCCCCTCGGCCTCTTCGATCCTGCGATACTGACGATTCCGCGCCAACAAAATCACCGAGGCCAGCAGTGCAGCCAGCACGGAGGCGACAAGGATACCCACCTTGGCATGAGCCGTCTCGATGCTGGCGGGGCCAAAGCTCAGCTCGGCAACCAGCAGCGAGACGGTGAAACCGATCCCGGCCAGGAGCGACACGCCCAGCACGTCAATCCATTTGAACGACGAATCGAGTTCGGCCCGGGTGCCCTTGGTCACGAGCCATGTAGTACCCAGGATCCCGATTGCTTTGCCGACCACGAGTCCCAGAATCACCCCGGCGCCGACCGGATCGGATACGGCGGAGACGAACCCGTTCCACCCGCCAATGGCCACGCCGGCGGAGAAAAACGCAAACACAGGCACCGCGAATCCGGCCGAGAGCGGGCGGAACCGGTGCTCGAAGATCTCCGACAGGCCCGGCCCTGCCCCGGGTCCGCCGCTTGCCTGGCTGCGAATCACCGGCACGGCGAAGCCAAGCAGCACACCGGCAACCGTGGCGTGAATACCGGAGGCGTGGATCAGGGCCCAGACCAGCACCCCGATCGGGAGCAGAATAAACCATGCTGCGGAGGCCTTGAGGCCAAAGAATCGGCGGAACCGCTGGGCCAGGAAGGTGTACACAGCCAGGGGCAACAGCGCCAGCGCCAGCGGCAGCAGCTGGACATTGTCGGTGTAGAAGAACGCGATGATGGAGATAGCCAACAAGTCATCCACGACCGCCAGCGTCAGCAGGAAGATCCGCAGGGCGCTGGGCAGATGCGATCCGATCACAGCCAACACGGCAACGGCAAACGCAATATCCGTGGCCGTGGGAATCGCCCAGCCGGACAAGGTCTCGGGAGTGGACAGGTTGATCAGCACGTAGATCACCGCAGGCACCACCACCCCGCCGGCCGCAGCCGCCACCGGGACGACGGCCTTCTTCAAGTCCCGTAGGTCCCCGGCGACGAACTCCTTCTTCAGCTCGAGGCCGACCAGGAAAAAGAAGATGGCCAGCAATCCGTCAGCGGCCCAGGCACCGAGGCTCAACTCGAGATGCCACGGCTCATATCCAATGGTGAAATCCCGCAAGGCGAAGTAGCTGTCAGCGGCCGGCGAATTGGCCCACACCACCGCGACGACGGCGGCGACGACCAGCAGTAAGCCGCCGACGGTCTCCTTCCTCAGGATCCGGCCGATACGCAGCGACTCAGCGGAACTGCGGCGGGCAGGTACGGACGGCGGGCTGTGTTCGGGCGAATGTTCAGCCATATAAGAGTGCTCCCGGGAAGGCTCGACGTTTGTACTCGCCGACCAGACTTCCCGGCTCACCAGAACCCACCCTACATTGCCGGACTTTTTGTGACCTAAGAGGAGTCTCGACCGTCCCCGCGCCCTACGTGCTTGCGCAACGCTGCGCTATTGCTTCCGGGGTGTTCGAGCCCGTAGTACGCGTACAGCTCGGATTCCTGCTGCGCGCTCAGATGTCCTTCGGCTTCGATCCGCGGGGCGCCCAGGACCATGTCCTTGCCGTAGGCGACGGCCACTTCGCCACCGTGCACCACCGCGCCCTTCACGGGAACGAAGGACTCAGAGGAGCCGAACAGGCCGGTTGCGGCAGTGACCCACTCCGGTTCGTTCGTCTGGTCGTCCAGATAGATCTGCCCGACCTTTCCGATCCTGGCGCCCTCACGGTCGACGATGTTGCCATTCTTTTCCAGAATGTCTTGAAGTGCCTGCATATTCACCATGAGGTTCTCCTGTGGTTCTCGCCGGGGCGGTGCATGCCTCCTCCACCTTACGGGGCAGGCCGGCCGTGCAGTAAGCTCGTGATTGATGCCACATCGCGTTACGCTGTGCGTGTGGACCTTCCAGTAATGCCCCCGGTGAGGCCAATGCTCGCCAAGCCGGTGAAGACAATCCCGGCCGGTCAAATCTACGAGCCCAAGTGGGACGGCTTCCGCGCCATCATCTTCCGCGATGGCGAAGAGGTGGAGATCGGCAGTCGAAACGGCAAGCCAATGACCCGCTACTTTCCCGAAGTTGTCACCGCTTTGAAGGCGAACCTGCCCGACCGGTGCGTACTGGATGGCGAGATCGTCGTCGTCGACCCCACCGGCAGCGGGCTGAACTTCGAGGTGCTGCAGCAGCGCATCCATCCGGCCGACAGCAGAGTGAAACTGCTGAGCAGCCAAACCCCCGCCAGTTTTGTGGCCTTCGACCTGCTGGCCCTCGACGACGAGGACCTGACAGCGCAGCCCATGGACCGCCGTCGTGCCCGCCTCGAGGACGCCCTCGCCGATGCCAGACCCCCTGTCTACATCACACCCGCCACCGACGATGTCGACACCGCCGCAGACTGGTTCAACCGCTGGGAAGGCGCGGGCCTGGACGGGATCATTGCCAAACCGCGCGAGTTGACATACCAACAGGACAGGCGGGTGATGCACAAGGTCAAGCATGAGCGCACGGCCGACTGCGTGGTCGCCGGTTACCGGTTGCACAAGGGTAGCGACGACGCGATTGGCTCGCTGCTGCTGGGCCTGTATGACGACGACGGTGAACTCTCGTCCGTGGGTGTGATCGGGGCACTGTCCATGGCCAAGCGGCGGGAGCTCTATGACGACTTTCAACCGCTGGTCACCAGTATCGAAGACCATCCGTGGAATTGGACCGAAGACATCAGCGCCGAAACCACCGCTTCTGGAGCCCGTTCGCCCCGGAAATCCGAAGGCAGCCGCTGGAACGCAGGCAAGGACCTGAGTTTCGTGCCACTGCGCCCCGAACGAGTGGTTGAGGTGCGGTACGACTACATGGAGGGCGACAGGTTCCGGCACACCGCTCAACTGGTGCGCTGGCGGCCCGACCGGGAACCTGAATCATGCACCTACAAGCAGCTCGAACAGCCCGTCGCGTTCGACCTGAACGAAGTACTGCCGCGCCGCTAGCGCCGCTCAGGTCCACTCTTCATCCTCGCTCAGGGCACACGCCCCCACCGGGAGAAAGCTGACCTTGGCAGGGTGGCTCAACCATAACGGTAAGGTTACTGTTTAATCATGGCTATCCACGAAGGCAGATACAAGGCATCCGAATCGGCTTCGAGCAAACATCCGGGCGACTGGGGGCGCGCGATGGCGCGGGCAATGGCCGGACTGGCAAGCCAGGCTGCGAAAGTCGACGGCGGGGCCGGACATGAGGATCTCTATGGCGAAGACCTGCATTTGGTCATCGTTGAAACCGACGACGGCGTACAGATCACCCTGTCCTGGGATCCGGAAGAGGAGTAGATGGAGCGACGCGCTGTTGGAATCGTCACTGACCCCGACCTGCCAAACGAGATAGCCGAGAGCATCGCCGGGGACTTGAAACAGGTGCTGACCGATTCAGTCTCCGACCAGATCGACTGGGACATCCAGGTTCAATGCGTGCCGTTGCCGCTCGATGAATACGGCGGAATTATCGTGTGGCGCAACAGCGATCGGATCAAACGGAAGAACGGCTGGGACATGATGGTGGCGATCACGGAGCTGCCGCTGCGCCGCGATAAACACCTGGTCATTTCCGAAGCCAGCCTCAGTCATCAGGCAGCCGTCATATCGCTTCCGGCCCTGGGGGCCCTCCGGCCGCGCCGTCACGTCGCGAACGCGATCATCAGGGTGCTGCGGGAGATGGTCGACGACGACCTGCAGCCCGACCGCAAGGTCTCCCGGCGGGCCAGCCCACGGTGGACCAAGCCGCTGGTCCAGTCCCCGGTGCGGCAGGCGACGATCTCCGGCCCCGGTGGCAGGACCTCCCATTTGGCTCTCCGGGGGCTGCGCGGACGGCTGCGTCTACTCTCCGGAATGGTCCGCATCAACCGGCCCTGGCTGCTGGTGCCCAGCTTGTCCAGCGCCGTGGCGGCGGCTGCCGCAGTCGCCGCATTCGGCATCTTCTATTCGACCATTTGGATCATGGCAGATTCGCTCAGCCCACTGCGGCTTCTGCTGATCAGTGCCATCACCATCGGTGCAATGGTGCTCTGGCTGATTCACTACAACAATCTTTGGGAAAAGCCAAAGGTCCATCGCGTCTCCAAAGACGCTTTCTTATACAACTCGGCCACCGTGGCCACCTTGCTCGCCGGGGTGACCTGCATGTATGTCCTGCTGTTCGTGGGGGCTTTCCTGGGGTCCTTTATTGTCATTCCCGCCGAATTTATGCAGACCCAACTCGAGCACCCTGTAACGTGGGCGGCGTACGCTCAGTTGTCGTGGCTGGCCACCTCGATGGGAACTGTGGCCGGAGCCCTTGGATCCAGCTTCGAGACAGATCAGGCGATTCGGGCAGCGACCTACGGGAGGCGTGAGCAGGAACGGCACGCCAAGATTGCCGACGACGAAGCGGACGACGAGGCAGAAGCCGGCGACGCGGACGAGGCGGGCCGCTCCAACCATGGCGGGGAGCAGAACTAAACTCCCCCGACGCCCATGGGCGACCTGCAGCGCCCTCCTTTTCACCACACCGGTCTACGATCTGTAGTATGGACTCCACGGTCAAGACGCGGCCCAATCTATCGCTTTTAGTACAAGCGGTTGGTGCTTGGGACCGCACCTACGGCAACCCCGCCGGACCCTCTGCGTCGCCCTATGCGCACCGCATATTCATGACGTGGACTGAACGGGGCATCAATGAGCACCACAGGTACCGGCGTGGCCGGCACCTCCACTTTGGAGCGCTTGCAGACCATGCTCCTCGGCACCGATGACGTGGAGAATTTCCTGGAAGAACTGACGCATCTGGCGTCCAGGAAGCTCGCGGGTCCTGACGATGAAGTCCTCTGCGGCGTCACTCTATTCAGGCACAAACATGCCGCCACCGTGGCCAGCAGCAGCGAACGCGCCCGTGCCATGGACCAGTTGCAGTATGAATTCGCCGACGGCCCCTGCTTGAACGCCGCGCGGAACGTGGCGGCGGAAGTGGTCGCTTCTATCAATCACGGTGAAGAACCCAGGACGCACTTCGACCCCTGACCGGCTCTGTGCGTCCGCCCAAGGAGTAATTGCGCCCCTTCCAGGTGCAAACAGGCCATATCGGGGCGTGGTTACTCCTCGCCCGAACGCGTGAGGCAGGAACCCGGCATCAGCACGCGATGGCGGGTACCGGCCACTGTCACAGAACCCGGGATCAGCTGTCGATACCTAAAGGAACTTATCGGGTGTCAGCGGCAGATCCCGGACCCGGATTCCGGTGGCGTTGTAGGTGGCGTTGGCGACGGCGGCAGCCGCCCCGACAATGCCGATTTCGCCGATCCCCCGCGCCCCCAGCGGCCCGGCGAGCGGATCCACTTCGTCGAGCCAGACGGCGTCGACGTCGGCAATGTCGGCGTTGGCGGGTACGTGGTACTCGGCGAAATCATGGTTGACGAAGCTTCCGAAGCGGGCATCCATCACGCTCTGTTCGTGCAGTGCCATCCCGATACCCATGGACATCCCTCCGATGAACTGCGAGCGGGCCGTGCCGGCGTTGATGATCCGACCGGCGGAGAACACCCCGAGCATCCGAGGCACCCGGACCTCGCCGGTGTCCACGTTGACGCACACTTCGGCGAATTGGGCACCGAAGGAGTGCATCGCGTACTCCTTCTGCGCCGAATCCCGAGGCGCCGCCGTCTGCACCTCAGCGCCGGGATCCGGTTCGACGCCGAACTTGGCGAGGAATTCGTCGGCGGCGGCGATGATTGCCGCGCCCCAGCTGGCAGTTCCGGACGAGCCGCCGGCTACCGAGGCGACCGGCAGCGCGGTATCGCCGATTTCCAGCCGAATCCGATGCGCGGAAACGCCCAGGGCATCGGCTGCGATCTGCGTCAGCGCCGTCCAGGCGCCGGTGCCCAGGTCCGCGGCGCCGATGTGCACCGCGTAGGTCCCGTCCGCGCTGTAGCTGACTTTAGCCTCTGAGAACTGGCGAAGAAACGGGTAGGTGGAGGCGGCCACGCCGAGGCCAACCCGCCATCGTCCTTGAACCCGCTGGCCCGGCCGCGCATTCCTCCGATCCCAGCCAAACCGCTTGGCTCCTTCGGCCAGGCAGTCCAGCAACCGCCGGGATGAGTAGGGTTTGCCGGTCTCCGGGTCGGACTCCGGCTCGTTGCGCACTCGCAACTCGATCGGGTCCAGTGCGCAGGCTTCGGCGATTTCGTCCATCGCCACTTCGGGGCCGAACATGCCCGGACACTTTCCGGGCGCGCGCATCCAGGACGGCACCGGAATATCGAGCCGCGCCAGCCGCTGGGTCACCTGGCGGTTGGGCGTGGCATACATCATCCGGGCCGGCTGGCCGCTTTCTTCGGTGAACTCTTTGATCTTGGAGGTCTGCTCCACCGCGTCCATCGCTACGGCGGAAAGCCGGCCGTCGTCGTCGGCCCCCAGCCGCACCTGCTGGATGGTGGGCGTGCGGTAACCGGCAACCGTGAACATCTGCTGCCGGGTCAACGCCAGTTTCACAGGCCTGCCGCCGCTGCGCTGTGCGGCCAAAGCGGTGAGCACCACGTTGGCATGCGGCAATCCCTTGGAGCCGAATCCGCCCCCGATATGCGGTGCGATGACGTGCACCTGGTCCGGCTGAAGGCCGAACACCGGGGCAATGGTCTGACGCACGGGGTGAGGACCCTGGGTGGAGTCGTAGAGGGTCAGCCCGCGCTCGTCCCACAGCGCGATGGTGGTGTGCGGCTCCATGGGATTGTTGTGCTCCGCAGGAGTGGTGTACGTCGCCTCGACCGTGTGCGCCGCTGCCCTGAGCGCGGTGTCCACGTCGCCGTCGAACGTGTCAGCCGTCGCGGCGTTGGGTTCAGTCAGCTGCGGATGATCGGCACGGAAGTCGGCATCGTGTTCTTCGGCTTCATAGTCGACGACGACGGCCGCGGCCGCCTGCCTTGCAACCTCCGGCGATTCGGCCAGCACCGCGCCGATGAACTGGCCACGGAAGCCGACCTCGTGGCCCTGCAACACCGCGAGCTCGGCGTCATCCGTGTTCGCCAGCCGCGGGGCATTTTCATGAGTGAGGACGGCGACGACGCCGGGCAAGGCTTCGGCTGCGCTGGTGTCGATGGAGACGATGCAGCCCAGCGCGATGGTGGACTGCACCGGGTGCAGGTGGAGCGGGTCCTGCACCGGTTGTTCGTAGGCGTAGGGAGCCAGGCCGCGGACTTTCGCCGGGCCGTCCTGGCGCACCATGGGCCGGCCGATTTCGGTTGATTCCAGGATTTCACTCATGCCACAGCCTCCGGTTCCACACCGGTCAGGTCCGCCAGCACGGCGACCATGGTGTTGCGGACCATCGGTATCTTGAACCCGTTGTCGCCCAGCGGATCGGCCTGTTCCAATTCTGCCTCGGCGGCCCGCCGGAAACTCTCCACCGACGGCGCGGCTCCGCTCAGTGTCTCTTCGGCCCGCGAAGCGCGCCACGGTTTGTGGGCCACGCCCCCGAGGGCGATGCGCGCATCGGTGATGCACGGTTCACCCTCGGCGGCGTCGACCTTGACCACGGCGGCGACCGATACCAGCGCGAATGCGTACGAAGCCCGGTCCCGCACCTTGCGGTACGCCTGCCGCCGAGGCGTCGATGCCGGAAGGTCGACGGCGGTGATCAGCTCGCCGTGTTCGAGCACCGTGTCGCGCTGCGGCTCGGATCCGGGCAGCCGGTGGAACTCCGCCAGCGGGATGCGGCGCTCCCCGGCTGCGCCCAGCACCACCACGGTGGCGTCGAGGGCCGCCATGGCTACAGCCATATCCGACGGGTGCACCGCGACGCAGCCGTCCGAAGCACCGAGAATGGCGTGGTACCTGGTGTAACCTTCCAGCGCCGCGCACCCGGACCCCGGCTCGCGCTTGTTGCACGCCATCGTGACGTCCTGGAAATACACGCACCTGGTTCGCTGCAGCAGGTTCCCGCCGGTGGTGGCCATATTCCGCAACTGCCCGGACGCGCCGGCCAGTAAGGCTTCGGCCAGCACCGGGTAGCGACGGCGGATCAACGGATGCGCCGCCAGGTCGCTGTTGCGGACCGTGGCACCGATCCGCAGGCCGCCGTCGTCGAGCTCCGTCACCTCATCCAGCGGCAGCCGGCTGATGTCGACCAGCAGCTCGGGATCCGCTACACCGAGTTTCATATGGTCAACCAGGTTGGTGCCGCCGCCGAGGAACTGCGCCTGAGGGTGACCGGTCACGGTGGCGACCGCGCTGTCCGCGTCGTCGGCGCGCTGGTAATCGAACGGGATCATCGTCCCTCCTCTCCCGACACGGAGACCTGGTACGAGGTCGGGGCATCGTCCTCACGCAGCACCGGCTCGTTGCGTTGCCGTTCGGCGCGGGCCTGCCTGATCTGTTCAGCCTCGGGGTCGGCGGCCTGCCGGATGGCCGCGACGATGTTGACATAGGCTCCGCAGCGGCACAGGTTCCCGCTCATCCGCTCGCGGATTTCTTCGTCGGTCAGTTCCACCGGATCGTTCAGGTTCGCACTGACATGGCTGGGGCTGCCGCGCTCGGCTTCTTCCATCATTCCGACTGCCGAGCAGATCTGGCCCGGGGTGCAGTAGCCGCACTGGAAGCCGTCGCGGTCCAGGAATGCCTGCTGCACGGGATGAAGTTCGTCGTCGGAGCCCAGCCCGGCCGCCGTGGTGACGTCGGCGCCGTCGTACGCCACCGCCAGCACCAGGCACGAAGTGACCCGGCGCCCATTGAGCAGCACCGTGCACGCCCCGCATTGACCGTGATCGCAGCCCTTCTTCGGTGAGGTCACATCCAGCCGGTCACGGAGGGCATCGAGCAGCGTGGTGCGGGTATCGACGGTGACCGGCCGCCGGTTGCCGTCCACATACAAGGTAATGTTCTGGTCCATGGAGCTTGACCTCCAGCGGTTCCTGTTTGGCCGGACGCACCCGGGCGCGCATGCATCGCCCGGACCGCCCTCATGGCAAGGGGGCTTAGCACGTAATCTATCCCAGCACCGCGGGGCGTACAACCACCGCCCGGAATTGGGCCACCCGAGCGTTATCCTCGGTTGTACTGCCAACCAATCATAAGAGCCGCCGCAAACCTTGCTTCGTCACACCAGATCCGCCGCGCGTTCCCGTGCAGGATCAGCGGGTTGCGGCAGGATCAGCGGGTTCCGGAACCGGCGCGCACCTGCGAGTGTTCGGCTTCGATCGGGTCGCCCATGGTGCCTTCACTGTCATCGCTCGTCCCGTCGCCGATCCCGTCACCGGTCCGATCGCCGATCCTGCGGCCGTCGTCCAGCCCTGAGCGCTGCCCCGCCGGCTGCCTGCCGTCGTCGTCCGCCGACTCCCCCGGCGCGGTCTTTGCGTCCCGGTCAATGGTGGTTGCCAGCGGAACTTCCTTGATGAAGGACAGCAGCACAATCGCGACGAGGGCAAGCGGCGCCATGTAGAGGAACAGTGGCGTCAGCGCCTCGTTATAGGACTGAATGATTGGCTCTTGGACCGCCGCAGGGAGGTTGTGGACGGCAGCGGGTGTCAGATTGTCCGCCCCGCCGGCCGAGTTAGCGGCACCGCCCGGCAGCTTTTCGCTGATCAGCGTGGTCAGGCGGGATGTAAAGAGGCTGCCGACGACGGCGGAGCCCAGCGATGCGCCGATCTGCCGGAAGTAGTTGTTCGACGCGGTGGCCGTTCCCACCTGGGAGTTCGGGAAGGTGTTCTGCACGATCAGCACCAGCACCTGCATGCTCAGGCCCAGCCCGATGCCGAGTATTCCGATAAACGCACAGAGCACCCACAGCGGGGTCTCAACGTCCAGCGTGGAGAGCAGGGTCAGCGCGATGCCGATAATTGCCGCACCGGTGATGGGCATCCACTTGTAGCGTCCGGTCTTGCTGATCACGAAACCGGAGCTGACCGATGTGCCCAGCAGCATCGCCATCATCGGGACCATCACGAATCCGGCCTGGGTGGCGCTCAGCCCGGTCGCCATCTGGATATAGGTGGGCATGTAGCCGAGGACACCGAACATGGCGACGCCGATCAGCAGGCCGGCACCGGTGGTGAGGTTGAAGTTCAACTTCCGGAACAAGTGCAGGGAAATGATCGGTTCGGCGGCGCGGCGTTCGATCATCACGAACACGATCGCCCCCAGCACCGTCGTGGCGAAGAGACCCAGGATAATGGGCGACGTCCACGCGTATTCGACTCCGCCCCAGGACGCGGCGAGCACCAGCGACGCGGTGGTGATGGCCAACACGCCCATCCCGGCAAAATCGACGCGCGGCCTGCGGTTGCTGCCTTGGGGCAGGTGCAGGAAGAAGACGGCGGCCAGCAGGGCCAGCGCGCCAAGGGGCAGGTTGATCCAGAACGTCCAGCGCCAGCCAATGCTTTCGGTGAACCAGCCGCCCAGCAGCGGACCGGCCACGGAGGAAACGGCGAAGACGCCGCCCATGATGCCCATGTACTTGCCGCGCTCACGGGCGGGAACGACGTCGGCGATGATGGCCTGGGAGAGGATGATCAACCCGCCGCCACCGAGGCCCTGGATGAGCCTGGCGACGATCATCCACGTCATGTTCGCGGCGAGCCCGCCCACGATGGACCCGGACATGAACAGCAGGATGGCCATGATCAGCAGGCTCTTGCGGCCGATCAGGTCCCCCATCTTGCCGTAGACCGGCATCATGATGGTCGAGGCCAGGATGTAGGCGGTCATGATCCACAACATCTGGTCCACGCCGTTGAGCTCGCCCACCATCGTGGGCAAGGCGGTGCTCAGGACTGTCTGGCTGAGCGATGCCAGCAGCATGGACAGCATCAGCCCGATAAAGAGCAGTATCAGCGCCGGCTTCTCCCTGGCTGTCGATTCGGCCGCTTGCGGTGCGGGACTCCGGGTCATAGGGCCTTCCTTAGGATTCTGCGAAAGAGTGTGGTGGCACTGTCCAGTGCCTCGAATTGTTCGTCGCGCCCGACCGGCGGACTGCCGCGCTGCATCGCGAACCGCATGGCGGCGCTGGCCATCATCACCAGCACACGCGCCGCCTCACTGCACGGCACATCAGACAGTTCGGCCCGCCACTGCCCGGTCTCTTCCAGCCGCTCTTCGACCAATTCAGCGACCAGGTCTTCGACCTTGGAGATATAGGAGAGCCGGCGCTGGACCAGTTCGGGATACCGTTCCAGGACTTCGAAGCGCCGGCTGGTGGCATTGTCGCCGCCGAAGGTGGACTGGCCGACGGTCATTAGCAGGGTCGACACACGGCTCAGCAGATCCCCGGTCAAGGCGAATCCGTCGCGCACTTCCTCGTCGATCTTCGGTTCCTGTAGACCGAGGATCGCGTCTTCCTTGCCACTGAAGTAGTTGAAGAAGGTCCGGGACGAGATGTTGGCCTGTTCCGCGATCGCCTCGACGGTCACTGCCTGCAGTCCCCTATCGAGGGTCAGGTCCGCGGCCACCTGATGGATGGTCGTCCACGTCTCGGCGCGCTTACGCTCGCGTAAAGGGAGGGAGGCGGTGTCGGTAGTTAGTTCGGGCACGCAACTATTCTGCCAAATTTCTGCACGAGTGCAAAGTTGCAGGAGTGCAATGTCGGCAAAATCACGTGTGGGTTCGGGTGCCCGGCCGGGCCTGCGGGGCTGCGGGGCTGCCACCCGTCCGGGCCTCCGGAGCTCCGGGGCCGCCCCGTCCGGACCTGGGACCACGGGGCTGCCACCCGTCCGGGCCCGGTACCCACGCACGACGACGGCGTCGCCCCTGCCCGCCGAAGTAGCCCCTGCGCCTCGAGGTAGCCCGTTGCAACCCGCTGACTCGCGGGTAACTACCTACGTCGGCGGGGTGCGGCCGGTCCCGGATCGGTTCGGGACCGCCGGGGGACTCCGCTACCGCAGGCCGGTGCGGCGGGTCAGGGCGAGGTGGATCAACTCGTCGATCAGTTCCGTGTAGCCGACCCCGGATTTCGCCCACATCTGCGGGTACATCGAGTTCGGAGTGAACCCGGGCATGGTGTTGATCTCGTTAATCACCACGTTGCCGTCGCCGGTGTAGAAGAAGTCCACCCGGGAGAGGCCCTCCGCCTCGACTGCGTCGAACGCCTGCACGGCCTGGGAGCGGATCTGTTCGGTGATGTCGCCGGGCAAATCGGCAGGACACGACAGCTGCGCTGCGGTGTCGTCCACGTACTTCGCCTCGAAGTCGTAGAACTCGTGCTCACCGTCGCGGGCGACGACGATCTCGCCCGGCATGCTGGCCCTGGATTCGCCCCCGTCACGGCCGCCCAGCACGGCGCACTCGATTTCCCGGCCTGTGACGGCTCCTTCGATCAGCACTTTGGGGTCGTGTTCCCGGGCCGCCTCGACCGCGGCAGCCAGCCCGCCGGCGTCGGACACTTTGCTGATGCCTACCGATGATCCGGCGCGCGCGGGCTTGACGAACACCGGAAATCCCAGCGACGCGGCCCGTTCCAGCGAGGCGTCCCGGCTCCGGCTCCATTGCCTGTCCGTGATGACTTCGTACGGCCCGACGCTCAGGCCGGCGGACGCGAAAATCACCTTCATGAAGTGCTTGTCCATGGACACGGCCGAAGCCAGCACTCCGGCGCCGACGTACCGGATGTCGGCCAGTTCGAACAGCCCCTGGATAGTGCCATCCTCGCCGAAGGGCCCATGCAGCAGAGGAAGCACGACGTCGATCTCCCCCAGGTGCCGCGGCATCTGTTCCGGCGCGACGGCGACGAGGCTGCGGTCGTCGAGGCTGTGTCCGACGGTCAGCGATTCGACCGACGCGGTCACTTCGGGCAGCGTCTGCGAGGTCAGCGACCACTGGGCGGGGTCGTCGGCGACCAGCGACCATTGGCCGTTCTTGGCGATGCCGATCGGGACGACGTCGTACTTATCCCTGTCGATGTATTCCAGCACGCCGGCGGCGGTGACGCAGCTGACGGCGTGCTCGGAGGACCGGCCGCCGAAGAGGATCGCGACCCGCGGTTTATGCCCGTTTTCAGCGGCGCTCATCGCACGCTCTCATGCTTCAGCTCCCGGGCCAGCAACAGCGGGCCCAGCTCGTCGACGGAGATCTTGCGCTGCAGCACCGCACACAGGGCTTCAGTGATGGGCATTTCGATCCCGCGCTGCCGGGCGGCGTCAAGCACCGGCTGGGCGGATTTGATTCCCTCGGCAGTCTGCGTCATTTCCTCGGCGACTTCCTCCAGCGTCAGTCCCTTACCGAGCAGCCGTCCGGCGGTGTGGTTGCGCGACAGCGGCGACGAGCAGGTGGCCACCAGGTCGCCCAGTCCGGCCAGTCCGGACATGGTTTCGGCGTGCCCGCCCAGTGCGATGGCCAGCCGGGTGGTCTCGGCCAGGCCGCGGGTGATCACTGAGGCCTTGGTGTTGTCGCCCATCTGCTTGCCTTCGCAGACTCCGACAGCCAGCGCGATAATGTTCTTCACGATCCCGCCGATTTCGACGCCGACCACGTCGGTGTTCGTGTAGGGCCGGAAATACGTCGTGGTGCATAGTTCCGCGGCCCAGCTGGCGACGTCGTGGTCGACACAGGCCACCACCGAAGCGGTCGGTTCCTCGCGGGCGATTTCCTTGGCCAGGTTCGGGCCGGAAATGACAGCGATCCGTTCACTTTCGAGCCCGAGCACCGACTGGATCACCTGGCTCATCCGGGCATCGGTGCCGACTTCCAGCCCCTTCATCAGGGAGACGACGACGGCGGTGCTGCTCAGGTGCGGAGCCCAGTCGGGCAGCTGGCTGCGCAGCGATTGCGCCGGCACGGCCAGAACCACCAGATCAGCGCCGGTGAGCACGGCGCCAACGTCGGTGGACGCGGTGATGTTTGCCGGCAGGTCGATACCAGGCAGGTATTGGGAATTGGTCCGCTGCTCATTGATCTCGGCCACGATTTCTTCGCGCCGACCCCAGATGCGGATCTGCCGATCAACCGGTGCTCCGGAGTCGGCGACCACCTTGGCGAATGTGGTGCCCCACGAACCTGCGCCGATCACGGCAATCGTTGGTGGTGCAGCCTTCATGCAGTGCTCCCTGGTTCCTGTCCTTCGCGTTTCGTCGCCGGGTCCACGCTACCTTGACCGGCGTCTTCGGCGCTGGACGTTTCCGCTTCGCGGCTGATGACCCGCCCATAGGCCGTCTGGTTCTTCGCCTTAGGATCCCACCGTTCCGGCGGTGCGGATTCGCCGCGCAGGTCTTCAAGCAACGCGGTGACGGCGTCCAGGATGACGTCGGTGGCTTGGTCCAGCGTGGCCTTGTCCAAGGGCCTGTCCGCGAAAGCCGATAAGTCCACCGGCTTCCCGGCCACCACCCTGACGGTCTTGCGGGGAAATGGGTGGATCCGTTTGGCGTAGCGGGGGAACAACTCCTGCGCACCCCAGTGGACCACCGGAACCACTGGAGCACCGGTCTCCAAGGCCAGCCGGGCAGCTCCGGTGCGTCCCTTCATCGGCCAGTAATCCGGATCCCGGGTCAGCGAGCCTTCCGGGTAAATGATGATGCCGCCGCCGTCGTCGAGCACCTCGCGGGCGACCGCCAGCGATCCCTGCGCCGCGCTGCCGCCGCGTTCGACCGGAACCTGCCTGGATTCCCGCAGCGCGGCTCCGAACACCGGGACCTTAAACAACGAGGCCTTGGTCAGGAAGTGCGGCATCACGCCGTGGTTGTAGAGGAAGTGTCCGACGACGACCGGATCAATCTCGGTCACGTGGTTGGGACACACGATGAAACCCGAGTCGGGCAGGTTCTCAGCGCCGGACCACTTCTTCGCCAGCAGCAGGTTCATCAGCGGCCGCAGCACAAACGCCAGCACCCGGAAGGTATTGCGGATCTTGGGTGTCATTCAGGTCCGGCCCTCAGCGGCTGGTCATGTCGAAGTCCGCTCCCAAAGCCTCAAGCTTCTGGGTGAAGCGTTCATACCCCCGGTTGATGACGTCGATGCCTGTAACGGTTGAGGTGCCGGTAGCAGCCAGAGCCGCAATCAGATGGCTGAACCCCCCGCGCAGGTCCGGAATGTCAATGTCTGAGCCTGACAGTTGCGCCGGCCCGGAAATGACAGCCGAGTGCAGGAAATTCCGCTGCCCGAAGCGGCACTGGCCCGAGCCGAGGCATTCGCGGTGCACCTGGATGTTCGCGCCCATCCGCACCAGTGCGTCGGTAAAGCCGAATCGATTTTCGTATACCGTCTCGTGCACGATCGACACGCCCTGGGCCTGGGTCAGCGCCACCACCAACGGCTGCTGCCAGTCAGTCATGAAGCCGGGGTGGACGTCGGTCTCCAGCACCAGCGGGGAGAGCTTGCCGCCCGGGTGATAGAACCGGATACCGTCGTCGCTGATATCGAACGCGCCACCGACCTTCTTGTAGGTATTCAGGAAGGTCATCATGTCTGTCTGCTTGGCGCCCTGGACATAGATATCCCCGCGGGTGACCAGCGCGGCCGATGCCCAGGAGGCAGCCTCGATACGGTCCGGCAGCGCACGATGGGTGTAGCCGGACAGCTCGCTGACCCCCTCAATCCGGATGGTGCGGTCGGTCTGCACCGTGATCAGCGCACCCATCTTCTGCAGCACGGCGATCAGGTCGATGATTTCCGGCTCCGTCGCCGCCCCGCGCAATTCGGTATTGCCCTCGGCGCGGACGGCGGTGAGCAGCACCTGCTCGGTGGCGCCGACCGAAGGGTACGGCAGCGAGAGCTTGGCTCCCTTGAGGCCCTTGGGCGCGGAGATATGGATTCCGGTCTGCTTCTTTTCGACGACGGCGCCGAACTGGCGCAGCACATCCAGATGGTAGTCAATGGGCCGATCGCCGATTTTGCAACCGCCCAGGTCAGGGATAAACGCCTCGCCGATGCTGTGGATCAGCGGGCCGCAGAAGAGAATCGGGATCCGGGAATCGCCGGCGTGGGCATCAATGTCGACCGTACTGGCCGTCTTCGCGTTCACCGGGTCCAGCCGAAGGTCGCCGGTCTCCGGCTCCTTCGCCACGTCCACGCCGTGAAGCTTCAACAGGTTCGTGACGACGTCGACGTCTTTAATCTCAGGGACGCTGCGAAGGTATGACGGCTCGGACCCGAGCAACGCCGCGACCATGGCTTTTGGAACCAGATTCTTGGCTCCTCGAACTTCAATGCGGCCGGCCAGCGGTACTCCGCCTCGAACGGTCAATACACTACTCATGGATACCCTTAACTCTGACGAAAACACCTCTGGCAACTACAAAGGCTTTACTAAGTGTAAGAGTTGGGCACATCAGAGATGAAATATAGCCGCCCGTGTCCCCGGCCAATTTGGCCTGATCCGCTTTCGGCCGCTCCGCAAGGCAGCGGGCCCGTGCGATGAAATTGTGCCGGCGTTGTGACGGGCGGGGCGGATGTGATGGATGGTGCGGACCATCGTCGTAAAGTACTCGACAGTAACAAAACGGTGTGGGTAATGTCTCAGACAAGGGTGAAGCAGCCGCCTGCCCGTGTACTACCGCCCGGAGTGTTTCGTGGAACATAAGCTTCGCGTACTCGTACGTTTCAACACCGATCTCAATTGCGCTGCGATTGAAGTCCGTGGGTGCCTCACTCGTCCGGGTTGTTCGGCGCTGTTGCCGGTCATCCGCCGCGCCCGGTCACTCTCCGGTGGAATGCGCGTGGTGGTGAACCTGCGCAAGGCCCGGCATATTGACGATTCCGCCCTGGAGCGGCTGCGGTTCCTGTGCGCCGAAGAGCCGCACCGTCCCGAAGACGCCGCCCAGATCGAGACACCAGCCGTGTTGCCGGAATGTCCGGCGGTCCGGGTGCTGCATAATTCCGACGCCGCCCGCCTCGCGTTCTTCCAGCGGAGCCCGTCAGCCCTCGGCGGCGAACCGGCGCCCCATGGCGCACCGATCCCGGACGGAACCGCCGAACAGCCGCACCCGCTGGAAGCGGCCGGGGCAGCTCCCGTGAAGCTCCTTCCATGACCCGCCGCGACCATGGCCTCTGAAGACGACGTACGCCGCATCTGCCTCGCACTGCCGGGAGTGACGGAGCGCCCCAGCTGGGGCCAGCCGGCATGGTTTGCCCGAACGTTGATGGCGCGTATTTGGGAACCGGGGGTGCTCACCGTGAAGACCGACGAACGTGAGTCCCTCGCCGCCACGGCACCTGAAATCTACTATTGGACGCCGCACCACGAACGATCCGGACAACTCGTGCTGGTCCGGCTCGATTCGGTACCCGACGATGAGCTGGGCGAGCTGCTCGAAGAGTCGCACCGCATCGCCGGCGGGGTCTCCGAGCGGCGGGTCTCCGAGCGGCGCGGAGCGCCTTAGTCGACCACCGGGGTCGGCGATTCTCACGCGGCTCTCATGATCGTTTCACCGTCCACTCATGCAAACGGCCTAGCGTGGCACCATGATGCGGCCATTGGTGCCATGATCTTCCGGTCAACTCCTGCGGTCGGCGCGTGAACAGAAGGGTGTGGGACTATGCGTATTTCAGTGATCGGCTGCGGGTACTTGGGCGCAGTTCATTCGGCATGCATGGCAAGCCTCGGGCATGATGTTGTCGGCATCGATGTGGACCGCGACAAGGTGGAGGCGCTGAGCAACGCCTTGCCACCATTCTTTGAACCCCGGTTACCCGAGCTGCTGGAAACTCAGACAGCTGCGGGCCGGCTGACCTACTCCACCGACATCAGCGCAACTGCGGCAGCGAGGGTTCATTTCATCGCTGTCGGCACGCCGCAACAATTCAACCAGCACGCGGCCGACCTGAGCTATGTCCATCAGGCCGTTGATGCCCTGGTCCCCTATTTGGCCCCCGGTGATCTCGTGGTGGGAAAATCCACCGTTCCGGTGGGTACTGCCCGGCAGATCGCTGCAACGATATCCCGCCGCTGTCCGGAAGCGACACTCGTCTGGAACCCGGAATTCCTGCGCGAAGGCTTCGCGGTCCAGGACACTCTCATCCCGAACAGGCTGGTCTACGGCTTGCCCGACGACGACCGGGTCGGCTGGAGCGACCAGGCCGGCCACGCAGCCCGGGCCGGCCAAACAGCCCAGGCCGGCACATCGGCCAACGGCACACGCGAAAATGCCCAAAGCATGCTGGACGCGGTGTATCAGCATGCCCTCGCGAACGGCTGCCCCCGGCTGGTGATGGATTACGAGACTGCCGAGCTCGTCAAGGTCTCCGCGAACGCCTTCCTGGCCACCAAGATCTCCTTCATCAACGCGATGTCCGAAGTCTGCGAAGCGGCCGGTGCCGACGTCTCCATGCTCTCCGACGCCATCGGATACGACGACCGTATCGGGCGCAAATTCCTCAATGCCGGGCTGGGCTTCGGCGGCGGGTGCCTGCCAAAGGACATTCGTGCCTTCATGGCACGTGCCGACGAACTCGGCGCCGAACAAGCATTGACCTTCCTGCGTGAGGTCGATTCGATCAACATGCGCCGCCGCGCCCGCATGGTGGACCTGACCCGCCAGGCCTGCGGCGGATCTCTGCTGGGGAAGCGGGTTGCGGTACTCGGGCTGGCATTCAAGCCTGATTCCGACGACGTCCGGGATTCGCCCGCGCTCAACGTTGCCGCCCAATTGCAGCTGCAGGGAGCCGCGGTGACCGCTACCGATCCGGAAGCGACAGCCAACGCGGCACAGCGGTTCCCGGAACTGAACTACGCCGAAACCACTGCCGAGGCAGTCGAGGACGCCGACGTCGTGCTGGTGCTGACCGAGTGGCAGCAGTACCGTTCACTCGACCCTGCCTGGCTGTCCGGCCAGGTCGCCCGCACCGAGGTCGTCGATGGCCGCAATTGCCTCGACGGTGAAGCGTGGCGTGCGGCGGGTTGGACGTATCGCGCACTCGGCCGTCCCGAGCTGCCTGCCGCCGTACCGGCGCCGGCTTAAGACGGAAACCTGCCGCGGAACCAGTCTTCGGCAAGCCGACGATACGGAGGCCGGAACGAGTACACGCACGCCAGCCTCAGTGCCGTTGCCATCGAATAGGCTTGGGTTCGCTCCGGCTCCACGCCCAACTGATCAGCTGTGCGGCGCACCTCTGCTTTCGCCGCAGCAGCCGCGGCGGGATGGAGCAGGCCTTGGTAGCAGCGGAATTCCAGGTGCACGGCCAGATTCGCCAGGTCCAGCGCCGGCTCGGCCGGCGCGAGGGTGTCACAGTCGATCAGCCCCAGCGAGCGCTGCTTCGGGTCGAACAGGATCTGCTGGTCGTGCAGGTCCCGATGGGCCAGTACGGGCTTCTGGGCCTCGCCGGCGAGCAGCGCCTGTTGCACACGGTCGGCAGCGTCCCCCAGCTGCCGCTCCCCCACGGCCAGTGTCCCGAACCCGCGGGCATGTGCCGCCCACTTTTCCACGGTGCGGCATTCGTCGTCGGCGCTGTAGGAAGGGATTGCGCCAGCGACGGGACGGGCAAACCGAGGCCAGTGACGGCGGAAAAATCGCCAGGCCTGCATCCAGCGTGCGGCTGCCCCGCCGTCGTCATCCGGCCCTTGGCTTGCTGCCCCGACCTCTCGCCCCAGCAAATGCAGGCCCCTGCCGGGCACAGTGGACAGCGTAATGCTTCCGGCACCTTCGGCAAGAACTTGGGGAACGACGACGCCGGATCCGGCTGCGAGCGCCGAGGCATCCTTGTGTGCCCGGGCAGCGGCAGCGGATTTGCCGGTGCGCAGTACTTTTATGAAGGACTGTGGCGCCTCAGGATCCGTACTGCGGATCACTGCCCGGCGGCCGTACCTGTGCACCAGCAGGTCGCCGGCGCGGGCGGCCTCTGCCAGGGTTTCCAGTTTCGGGTCTTCGCAGTATGCGCCCGCCTGTACGGTCCCGTCTGCGTGCACTCGCCCTGCCCGGATGCGGCCGGTGTTGCGCTCCGTTGCTTCAAACGTGAGCTCACCGTCATTTGCCGGCCACGCCCTCTTCACCGCAACCGGCACACCGATGGCACCGGCGACAGCATCATCGAGGGATTCCAAGACCGCCGATCCCGTGGCCCGCGAAACCCCGGCCAGGGACAACCGGTTCACCGCAGCACCTCCTCCGCCAGCGTGAGCCGGGACGCCATCTCAGCTTCCCAGCCCTTCCTGCACTGGCGGAACGGTTCGTTCAGGCGTCCGAGCAGGTGAAAGGCGGTCCACGCGTCGATATCGGCGTCGTTCACGGTGCCGCCGCCGGAACGGTATCCCTCGAGCAGGCCGGGCAACAGCCGCGTTGCGCGTCCCTGCGTGGACGGAGCATCAGCAACAAGTTCGACGGCGGCGAAGCTGCCCAGGTCGGCCGCTGCCGGAGCCCGCGAGGCACGGTCGAAGTCGACCAGGCGCACCTGGCCGCCGTCGACCAGCACTTGGTCTGCGGAGAAGTCCCCGTGGGTCAGCACCTGTTGGCCGGTCCTGGCCAGCCGTATCGCGAGTTTGCTGCGCAAGCGGTCCAGCCTGGCGCCGAGCTCCGGGGCCAGCCGTGAAAGGTCCCTGATCATCAACGCGAGTCTCCCCGGGCCGTCGGGCTCATACCCATGGCGGCTGTCGGCGTCACCGGGCAGGGGTTCTTCGGGACGTGGGTGGGCGTGGAGTTTGGCGAGTGCCCTGCCCGCCGCCCGGCTCAGCTCGGCCGTCGAGGGCCCAGGCCGGTGCCTTGCTATTGATGCGAGGTCGGTCGACCCGAACCAGGGGTAGTAGCGCAGCCGCGGCCAGTCCGGAAGACCGTCCGGCAACGCTGCCGGGGTGTATTCCTCCACAACCGGCACTCCGGCAGCGGCGAGTCTGCCCAGCAACGGTGCGGTGGTGTCCACTGTCGCGGACCCGGCCTTGCACACCACAGTCCCGGCATCCGTCTGCAGGGAGAACACCACCCGCCTGAACGGGTTGTAATTGAGCACATTCCTCGCCAGGTCCGGTTCCCCGACGGCCGATCCGGCGAACGGAGCCAGGACCTTGTGCAGCTTCTTGTCCAGCCGAAGCGGCCCGCTGACCACCATCTGGCCGGTCGGGCCCGGCACGGGGATCAGTGCCGCCCCGGTGTTTGCCGAGGACCACTGCCTGCTTCGACGCAGCAGGTTTTCGGCCTTGATGGCAGCATCACGATGGTATGCCGCAATCCAGCCGGGCGTGCCGCCGTCGTCGGGTTGAAGACGTGCGACGGCGGAGACCCCGGGTTTGTGCCGCAGATGATCAGCCCTCACGTGCCGCCCCAAGGCGGTGCTGAGAGCGGAAGGGTCAAAAAGCAAGTCCAAGGCGGGCAAATCCGGATCTATTGGGCGAACCGGTGGCTCCCAGGTCCCCGAGGCGGCCGGGTCGTTCCTGTCGACAGTCATGCCCGCACCCCTGCCTGCGCTCCTGCCTGTACTCCTGCGCTTCCCCCGGCGGGCGCCCGTTCCGGACGCGGCGGCACCGCCGGCCGCCGCTGCGGTCCCGATAATGAGTGCCGGGCGTTGGCCGCCCGGTGCTGCTCCACCCACGAGGCGAACAACGGCTGCCGCATGAGTTCGGCGGGCGTGCCTTCCAGCAGCACCTTGCCCTCCTGCAGCCACACCACGCGGTCGCTGGCCATCGCCACCGAGGCTTCGTGGGTGATGAACACCGTGGTGCGTCCCGCACTCAACGCATCCAGCCCCGCAAGCACCTCCGACCGGGACGCATGATCCAGCCCGGTGGTTACTTCATCGGCAATCACCACCGGTGAGTTACGCAGCACGGCACGGGCAATGGTGATGCGCTGCCGTTGTCCGCCGGACAACGTGCCGCCTCGTTCTCCGATCACCGTCGAATATCCGTCGGCAAATGCGGAAATGAAGCCGTGGGCATTGGCCAGCCGGGCGGCCTGTTCGACTTCGGCGTCCGTTGCGTCCAGTTTCCCGTACCGGATGTTTTCCATGATAGTGCCGCTGAACAGTACCGCGTCCTGGAGCACCAGGCTCATGGCCGAACGAACCGATGCCACCGTTGCGTCCCGCACGTCCGTGCCATCAATGGTCACGGCTCCCGCCACCGGGTCCATCATGCGCACCAGCAGGGAGACCAGGGTGGATTTGCCGGATCCTGAGGGGCCGACGATGGCGGTTTTACTTCCCTGGCGGATGGTCAGGTCCAGATCCCGCAGCACCGGTGCAGCATCACCGTAGCCGGCGGTCACTGCCCGGAATCCGAGCTCTCCGGATACCTTGCCCAAGGGTTCGGCCCCGGGGGCATCGGTAATATCGATGCGCTCTTCGAGCAACTCCGCAACACGCTCTCCCGAAGCCGCGGCCCGGGCGATGCGCCCGGTGTATTTGGCCAGGTCCCGCAACGGCTTCATCGCCGTCTTCAAGTACGTCAGGAACAGCACCAGGTCCCCCGGCGTCATCGCCCCCTCGACGACGCGCCAGCCTCCACCGGCCAGCACCAGGGCGGTGGCCGCACCCACGATGACGTCAGTGCGCCGCTCCAGCGCGGCGGCGAGGCGTCGGGCCTGCACCCCCTCCTTAAGGGTTTGCGCATTGCTGCTGCCGAAACGTTCGGCCAGCGTGCTTTCGAGCCCGTAGGTCTGCACCACGCGGATGGCGCCGAGGCTTTCGGCGGCAGTGTTGGCCAGCGAGCCCTCCCCCTTGCGGGTGCGCCGGGCCGCCGTCGTGATTTTGCCGGTGCTCCCCCTCGAGAGCAACACAAAACCGGCGGCGCCAAGAACCACCACCAGTGCCAGCAACGGGTCCAGCCAGAACATCACCCCTCCCATCGCCACCAGCGTGATGCAGTTCGCGAGCAGGGGCAGCCCGGCGGTGACTGCCACTTCCTGCAGCCTGCCGACGTCGGAAACCAGCCGCTGGACCATGTCGCCGCTGCGTGACGAGGAGTGGTAGCCGGCCGACAGGGACTGCACGTGGTTGAATACGCGGGCCCGCAGAGCCGTGGCGACCCGGGAACCGGCCAGGGCGAACGCCACAGTGGCCAGGAAATTGCTCAGCGCACGCATGCCGGTGAACAGCACGACGGCGGCCCCGGCGGCCAGCAGCAGCGCCGGCGTCGCTGCCGGTCCGGTACCGGCCAGGTCCGCACCCAGGCTGCGGGTGATGGCGTCGACGACGAATTTCACCGGCCAGGGTTCCAGCACCCTGAACACCACTTCGAACAGCAATGCGGTCACCCCGCCGGCCATCAGCCATTTGTGGCCGCGCAGGTGGGGGCGGACCATGGCCAGCGTGCACCGCAGCGGCCGCTCCTTCAGCACGGTCACAGTGCCACCCCCTCGATGATGCCGGCCAGGACTTCGTCCCAGCCATAGCGGTCGACCGCCAGCTTCCGGGCGGCGTCGGACATGGCTGCCCGGCCCTGAGGCGCTGCCGCAAGTTCGTCGATGGCGGCCGCCAGCTCATCGGGCCGGGACGGTTCCACCAACAGACCGGTAATGCCGTGCTCGATGATGTCCGGCACCTGGCCGAGCCGTGACGCCACCACCGGCAGGCCGGCTGCCAGGTATTCGTACATCTTCAGGGGCGAAAAGTACTGCTCCGATGCCTGCCCGGTCGCGGGGTAAGGAGCTGCCGCCACCGCACACCCGGCCAACGCGGCGGGGATGTCCTCCGGTGGCACGGCGCCGGTGAAGTTCACGTCGACATCCAGGCTCGCCGCCAGCGCCCGGAGTTCCGGGCCTTGGGGACCATCGCCAACAATCTTCAGCGCCCAGTCACCGGAGGCAGCCGCTTTGGCTTCGATCAGCGTCCGCACCCCGTGCCAGGGCTTCAGGGTTCCAACAAATACGACGACGGGACGGCCCTCCGCTTCAGCGGTGGGCTGGATACGGGCGCAGTTGACCCCGTTCGGTGCCACCACCACCCGGTCGTGGGCCCCGGCGTCGATCCGTTCGGCGACCCAATCGGCCACGGGCGCGGAAACACAGGCGATCCGGACCGCGGCGGCACCCTGGCGGCGCAGGCACACCAGCGCGGCGTCCTCGTCCTGCAGTTCCCGGTGGGTGCGCTGCTCGTCAATTAAGGGAGCGTTGACCTCCAGGAGTCCTGGAACGTCCAGTGCGGTGGTGATGCGCTCCAGCGCGTCACTGAACAATGAGTACCGCTCATACACGGCATCGGCACCATCCTTGATGGCCTGCGCCGCAAGGGTGTCCGCGGCCTTCGCCTGCGCCCGCTCGCGGTCCGGTCCCGTGCTCTTGGGCAGGCGGTGCTCCACGACCCTCATATCCCCCATGTCCGGCGGGACGGTGGATCCGGCACGGGTGCAGTAGATCGCCACCTCGGCACCTAACGTGCGCCAGCTACGGATGATTTCCTGGATGTGGACCGAGGCACCTTTGGTGCCAAAAACCGGCACACCGGGGTCTATGCACACATAAGCAAGCCGGATCATGAAGCCACCCCGGCCAGCCCTGCCTTTTTGCCGGGCTCCGCCTCCGGCGTCATCCCATTCCCGGAAGCGAGGCTCCGCAGCCGGGATGCCTGGCTCCTTGAATCGAAGCATCGTTCTATCAGCTCCCGCGCCGCCGTCGTCGTTGCCTGGCGGTCAAAGGACTCGGAAGCACAGAAGGAAACAGCGTCCACGATATCGGCGCTCACGCCCGAGCGGATCAGCACGCCCGTCAGGCGCCCATATCGGTCTGCCATCACCTCCGGGATGCCGGTCACATCACTGGCAATGCACGGCACGCCAACGGCCATGGCTTCCAGCAGCACGGTGGGAAGCCCGTCAACATTGCCGTCCTGGCCGGTGACGCACGGAGCGACAAACACGTCGGCCCAACGCAACAGGTCACTGACTTCCTGCTGCGTCCGGGGCCCCGGCAAGGATACTGATTCCGTCAGTCCCAAGTCGTGGATCTGCTTCTCCAGCTGATCGTACTGCGGGCCGCCCCCGGCAATTCTCAGCTCCAGCGCCAACCCGCCACGGACCAGTGTGGCCGCGGCGTCGAGGAGCAGATCGAACCCCTTCTTCTCCACCAGCCGGCCCACGGCGGCAATCCGGAAAGGTGAATGCGGCGGGACGGGGGCCTCGTAGCGAAAGCGTTCGAGCTCCAGCCCGTTGTACACACGGTGAATGGTTGCCTCGCAGCCGGGACACAGCTTCCTGAGGTAATCCAGGTTGTAATCGCTCACGGTAATCACATGATCGGCTTCGGTCATCAGCGAGATCAGCGTTGCCTGGTCCACATCCTGATGAAAAATGTCCTTGGCATGAGCCGTAAATGAAAAGGGTATGCCGGTCAGCCCCGAAGCAATCCGCGCTGTGCGGGCAGCGATGGAACCGAAGTGCGCATGGATATGTGTAATGCCCTGCCGGACAAACCGGACCGCAAGCTCCACGCCTTGATGGACATCGGCCGGATCGGTGTCCACCAGCTCAGGCAGCAGTTGAGCGAACCGTTGCTCGAAGCCGGGAAGAGCCGCGCAGGCCGCCATGATGATCTCCCAGCCCTCGCTGAGCTTTGCGGGCTTCGCCACGTAGTTGACCGGCGCCTGCACGCGGGCAAGTTCCGGATGGAACCGCGGGTCGACCGTCGGCCGGAGGGAGAAGATTTCCAGCCGTTCCCCCGCAGCCTCCCGGGCCAGGATCTCAGTGACGATGAACGTCTCGGAAAAGCGCGGATAGATCTTCAACACGTACGCAACGCGGGAACCGGCAACCCCGCGATCGGCGGTGAAGGAATCATTAGACGGCTTCATTGCGCTCCCAATCTGCCGGTATACCAACTTCGGTGGAGCCGGCCCCACCAAGGCCGCGGCCAGATGGCCAACGGCGCTCAGCCCGGAAAGGTCGACGTCAGAACGAACAACAGGGGTGTCCAGGGCTGTACTGAGCCAGGCGCCCATTGCCGCAGGGGTGAATTCTTCCGGGTGGCAGACATCCGCCAGATGGCATCTGGCCAGGGACTCAGCCCGTATGATCTGTTCGCGCCGGGGGGGTGATCCGCGGAACCAGCAGTGCCGGAGTGCTGGTGCTCATGATCTCGCAGACTGAGTTATAGCCGCCCATCGAGACGATCGCCGAGGCGCCCCTGATTTCGGCCAAGGCATCCCTGACGCTGCCCAGCACCCGAGTGCCGGCCACAGCCGCCCGTTCCACCTGTGCCCGGTCGTCTTTGGGCATCTGGGGACCGGTGATGATCAGGTGCTCGTATCCGTCAGGCACCACGGTCCGCGCAGCGGTCAGCATGATGTCGAGTCCGTCGGACCCTCCACCGGCCGTGGTGAGCAGGTACGGACGGCTCGCTCCGCCGGTGCGGCGTGCAGCGTGGCGGCCGGCGGCCAGGTACCCGGTGTAGCGGACCATGTCGGCCATCTCCTGGGGGATTTCGCCCGACACCAATGGGTCGTGGATGCCCGGGTCGCCGTACACCCAGCACTCATCGAAGCACCGGCGCACGTTGTTGACACCCAGGTTCCGCCACTCCCGTTTCGCCACGGAGGGGCTGTCGAGGACTTCCCTCAGCCCAAGCACCACCCGGCAATGGGGATTGGTTTTCCTCAGTGCCATCAATGCCTGGTTCAACTCCCCATCGACGCCGAAGGGATGACGGTCAACGATCATCAGGTGCGGGCGGAATTCCTGCAGGACTGCGTCCATCATGTGCGAGCGAAGACCGGTCAGCTTCTCCTGACCAATGGCAAGATTGCGCGGCACATAACCATCGGCGCCCTTGCTGACCCCCGGCAGCACAACCCAGTCCCAACCGTCCGGGCGCTCAAAGCGGGTGGCATGGGATTCACCGGTGACTAGCAGGCCAGTCACGGCCCGGCCGGTAAGTTGCGGTATTGATGCGGCCATCGCGTGCGCAATGGCCAGATTCCGCCGTGAATGGCCGAGCCCTTGCGAGTCGTGGGAGTAGAGAACAACCCGAAGGTCCTCCTGCGTCGTCCAGCCCATAATCGCCCGCCTGTTCCTTCGTAGGGTCCCGCGTAACCATTCGTTCAACTACGATTCACTCAACCAGCCGCTCATGAGCCGGATGTGAGCGATCCATGAGAGGTCTCTCATCTGCCCGGCTCCCAAGGAGTTTCAGTTGCGGGATCCGCTGTCGGGGCAATCATGCGAGGTCGTTGTCCGGCCTGAGAAGAGGAGAATCATCTTCTGAGCACAGCTGCAACTGACGGTCTGCTGATTCGGGTGGGCGGGCAATCGCGAAACGAGGTCATCCAATCACTGCGCGATGTGGGGGTCCAACTCAATGGCTATGCAGAGACGCTGCTTGCCAACGGCCCGGGATACCGCGTGTATTTCTTGCACGAAGGTAACCGCCTGATCTTACTGCTGACAGGAGGAGACAAATCGACCCAAGAGGCAGACATCGGGGCCGGCCACACCATCGCCGACAACTGGCGCCGCACACAAGGAACACACGAATGAGTACCAACACCGAAACCTTCGCCCCATTCGATGCCGCGAACTACCTGAACACCGTCGAAGACGTCGCCGCCTATCTGGAGGCAGTCATCGACGAAAGCGACGATGATCCCACGGTCATCGCCCGAGCGCTTGGATCTATCGCACGGTCGCGCAACTTCAGCCAAATCGCCCGACAAGCAGGGATGAGCCGCGAAGGCCTTTACAAGGCACTGTCCGCGGAAGGCAATCCGAGCCTCGCCACCGTCATCAAGGTGTCCCACGCCCTCGGACTCCGACTGCACTTCGAGGCCATCGCCTGATATGACGACAGGTCTCGTAAGTCCAGGACCTGGATTAGTCGGCGTCCCGTAGGCGGATGGTCTTTTGGGACGGCCCTGGACCTTCTATGCGGGACACCCCTTGCGGACTTTGTCAGCGCGCAGAGGGTGGGGTCGGTATAGGCTACGACATATGGGGCCTACTTCAACGTGGCGGGCTCTCTTCGGTCACTTTCTTTTGGCCGCAATGCTGATGAGTATAACGGCGTGCGGGGGCGATAGCGCGCAGTCTGTTGATTGCAATGCGCGCATGCGCTTTCAGGGTGTGACGTACGAGATGCATGGCGCAGTGATGGCCACGCCCCCAGGGCCGACGTCGCCTGTTGGCGAAGCGGACATTCTGGGTTGCACCGACGATGGCTGGAAGGTCGTAGGTCAGACCACGGCCCTGAAAATCCAAGGCGTCGACGTCAAGACAGCAATCGCACTCACAGGTAACTATGCCGATGTCTACGTCGCCAAGGGTACAAGTCCAGATGATTGGCCTGACACTATTCGCCGTAAATAGTTCTTAGCCAGCAGGTGAAAATCAGTGAGAAACATATGCATCGCTGAAGAACCATCGGGATCCGCTACGGGACAAAGCTTCCTCCCGGGTGGTACGGACAAGTTGAAATCATGCGGATCATGAGCCGGTGTGGCGTAATGGATGTCGGTGCAAACCCTCGCGCAGCCGTGCCCGTTCAGGCGAAGCCCACCGGCTGTCGCTGGAACAGCCACGTGAGGTCTGCTGAGCCATCCTCAGTCCAGTGGTCGATGACCGCGTAGCGCATTTTGCCGCGCGGCACCTTGAACGACTTACGGAATGTCGCCCCGGAGTCGGATTCCGCCGTGATCTCGTGGATGCCGGGGTGCAGCGTCAGCGGGAAGCTCATCCAGTTGTGCTGGTCCTCGACATGGAAAACGCTGTCGACCACTGTCACACCATCGATCGTTATCGTTATGCGGACCTCCTCATCGTTGAACGACTGGTTGCTGACATAGAGGAGCAGGTCCGCCTCCGCCGCGCCGACGAGCCTTACTGACGAGTCGGGGGCGGTACCTTCTGGATGCGGAGAGGGGTCCACGCCCTGCCCGCCACCGCAACTAACGAGAGCCCACAAGGCGAGGATGAGGACGAGGGCGAATAAGCGACGCACAATCACACTGGATGAGCCTGGCATATGCTCATCTTTCCCTACTCGGTCCTAATACATAAGGGGGTAAACACAGCTCAGTGGAGGATCGTCCAGTGGTGTCAGGATTTCTCCTCGCTTGCCGGGTGTACGAGAAGTAGTCTTCGATTATGGGGAATACGGATGAAAGTGCTCATGGTGCACCGGCAACAGTGGACGACATAGCTCACCGGAGCCGGAGAGAAACACCTTATGCGTCGGCATTATTCAAAGGCGTCTTCATTGGGTCTCTCTTCGGTGCCGTCCTGATGCCGCTTTCGATGATTGGTCCTTCTCCGAGCCCAGCTTGGCAACCGGACTTCGGCACCTACATCGTGGCGGTGATATTCGGATCCTTCATCGGTGGGGTTGTTGCCGGTTTCTCTGCTGCATGTGCTTTGGGGCTCCATGTACTGATCGGGCGAATATCGCCCCTGCTGCGGGCACCGTCCGCAGCCCTTGGGGCTATCGTCGGTGTGTTCCTTCCAGCATGCTTGGTCTTAGGCCCCCGGACGGCCCTGACCCTGTTGGACGCCTGGCCCTGGTGGGTGAGCGCGTTAGCTGCAAGCATCCTGGCCGTGAGATTGACCAAACGATTCAGAACGTGACCAGCTATCGCCTTGGCCATGCGTCATTTGTGGATCCCCTAGCGGAAACTTTTCACGCGAAATGAGATTCTGCGCTTTGAGCGGTCTGGGTGGACGCTGGTTCCTGCTTACTGACTCCCGCTTCGGCGTAGCCAGCGGGATCCGCTGCCTTCGTTCGCCGCTTCGTCGTCGGGGTTGAGGATGGAGCAGGTCCGCATGGACAGGCATCCGATACATTCGTCGAGCGATTTACGCAGGTTCTGCACGGCGGCCGGCTGCTGCCAACATGGACTCGTCCATGTCCGCCAGCACAACGTCCAGACCAGAAGCCTCGAGGGCTGAGGCATAAATCCCGGTCCCTCCGACAGCATCCAGGACGACCCCTTGAAACTGCTCAGCGTAGAGCGTACGCAAGGATGACCAACCCGACTGGCCCATATCCCGCTGGTCGTCGTGCGCGGCGATCTCCTCATCTGTGATCGAGTGGCCACGACTTACGGGTTTGCTCATTTCAGCCGCTCCTTTCTTCAACGAGGACAACCGGCCGAAGGTAAAGATCAACTGCGCATCGTTCGTTACGAACTCTACAACCGCGCTTAGAAATGTCATCCGACGGATCAGGATGGCTTTACGGGTTGGTTTCGTTGCGGCTCTGGGCGGGTAATTCAGGCGTGGTTGATGCTCTGCCTTGTTTCCATGTGTTTACTGCCATCCATGCGCTGATAGCCGTTGCCACGACAACTCCTGAAATCAGGATCAGAGTCTGCGCATCTGAGATAGAAGCCAGTGCTATCGCTGCGATATTGAGTGCCACGGCGGTGGGGAGAATGGCAATACCCAGCCATTTCTGACCTGTCGACCATAACGGCGAGTTCGCCACCAAGATTATGGAAGCCAGCCATAGCGGCACCACGAATAGAAGCATAGCAAGGGCTACGGACAGTTGTTCCCAGAATGCTGGTACGACGGGATTAGCGGAGGAGGCGGCAGAGGCGGCTTCGCTCTTCGCTGCAGTGGAGAATAGCGCTCCGGCCAACAGTACGGCGAGATATAGTCCGATCCCCACCAGGCCCAGAAGCCCGACGGTACGAGGAACCCAAGTCCGACTTAGCAGCGGAGCAGGAGTTGGACCGGCCACAGACGGCTGTTCATCCGGAAGACTTTCAGGCTCTCTGTCGCCATTAGTGCCGGATAGTGACGCCGCTGCTACGTCTTCGGGAGGGCCGAGCTCGAAGAGTATTTCGTTGACGTCGGATTCGGTGTGCGGGACAGGTCGACCGTCCAGTGCTGATTGGATGTGTTCACGAACTCCTCCGAGCACTTCTGATCGCAGCTCCGGTTCGGCATTTTGCAGCATGCGGCCGAGGTCATTGAGGTACGTGTCGACCAACATGGTGGCAGCATCGGTGGTGTCCATTAGCTCTCTCCATTGCTGAGTGGATCCTGGGCGGGGGTAACACGGAATTCGTTCACTAAAGATTCGGCTCCGGGCTCCGCGCTGCGGCCGTGGGAAGCTGACAGGGCTGAGTCGACGGCATTGCGGAAAGCCGTCCATGTCTCGTTGAATGCCTCGAACGATTTGTCTCCTTCGGCCGTGAGGGAGTAATAGCGGCGAGGCGGTCCGGACGTTGATTCCTGCCACTTTGTTACTACGAGGCCGGCCTTACGCAATCGCGAAAGAAGTGGATAAAGAGTGCCCTCTCCGCTCATCAGAATCCCTCCGCTGGTAAGTGTTCGAGCAATGTCCAAGCCATAGTGCGGGCCCGAACGGAGCAGGGCCAGAACGCAGTATTCCAAGGTGCCGCGCCGGAGATGCGACAGAATGCGTTCATCTACAGGTACCATGCACCACAAGGTAGCATGTTAAACTCAGTAGCGGAATCCCTCTATGGCGGCCCAACATCCTGATTTGCCACTGACCGTTGCCCATAGCGATGGATTAGTAAGAACTATCCCTTCGTCCCGTGGGTCGCTGGTCCCGTGATCATGCGTAGGACGATGAGTAATGCTCCGAGGCAGCCAAATGCGTATCCGGCGTAGGAGAACGCGTGGAACTCCGGAAAGATACTTACAGATATACGCGGAGCAGTATCGCCAGCGTAATACTGGCACGTTACATCCAGCGGCAGGAGGGAAATGCGGCCTTCAGGCGGATGCCCTGCAGATATTATCGCCTCACCAGGCGCCCGATCCGTTACTTCAGTAATGCAGTAAATGTCCGGGCCGTGGTAGCGAGCGGGTGCGACTTTAGCCAGGGGAACGAGCATCAAGATAGCCGACAGCAAAAAGCATGCCAACGCTAGTCTCAACACCACCCGAACTTGCCATTCATCCTTGAATTTCAACCAGTTCTACGAACGAATGGGAATGTCGACGGACGAGACCGCAAAACCCTGTGTGGATGGCTCCACACTGACGGAAGTTCGCTACCGCTCCCCGTGAGCGATCAGTGACTCGGTGTCCCATAAGACCAACCGTCACCGGTCACACCTGCCGCTGACCTGCAACGATGGAATGACCGCAGGCTGCGTGTCCGGTTAGGGAGGCCGGTGAGCAGACCAATCACGGGCCCCTATGTGGCACGCACAACGCGACACACAGAGATGACCATGGCACCACATCGGTACACCACCGACCCGACAGACGACAGAATGCATCTGCATTAGCCGCGGGTACCGCCGGTCCCGGGATGAGTCAGGTACGAGCCGGAAGTGTCTTCGGCTTGAACGAGGCCCGTGTCGCCTCGAAGTTGCTGATCGCCTGCTCGTCGCGCAGGGTGAGGCTGATGTCGTCCAGTCCCTCCATCAGGCGCCACCGGGTGTAGTCGTCGATCTCGAACGGCGCCACGATGGATCCGCAGGTGACCAACCGGGATTCCAGGTCGACCGTCACATCGGTTCCCGGTGCTTCCTCCAGCACCTTCCAGATCAGTTCGATGTCGTCCTGCTGCACCTGCGCGGTGACCAGTCCCTGCTTCCCGGAGTTGCCGCGGAAGATGTCGCCGAAGCGGGAGGCCAGCACCGCCTTGAAGCCGAAGTCCTTCAGCGCCCAGACCGCGTGTTCACGTGAGGATCCGGTGCCGAAGTCAGGACCGGCCACCAGCACGGAGCCCTGATTGAACGGCTCCTTGTTCAGGATGAATTCGGGATCCTTGCGCCAGCTGGCGAACAGTGCATCCTCAAACCCGGTACGGGTGATCCGCTTGAGGTAGACGGCCGGAATGATCTGGTCGGTATCCACATTCGACTGGCGCAGCGGAACGCCGATACCGGTGTGGGTGTTGATTTTCTCGATCATGACTGGCTCACTTTCTCTGCTGCACCGGCTGCTGAGTCGTCGGTCACGGCGTCGGAAGCTCCACCGCTGCCGGGAACCGGCCCGCCGTCGTCGTCCATCAAGTCTGCGGGCGAGCTGAGGGTGCCGCGCACCGCCGTCGCCGCGGCCACCACGGGAGAGACCAGGTGGGTGCGTCCGCCCTTGCCCTGGCGGCCTTCAAAGTTGCGGTTCGACGTCGATGCG
This sequence comes from Arthrobacter castelli DSM 16402, assembly GCF_000430705.1. Lineage (GTDB taxonomy): Bacteria > Actinomycetota > Actinomycetes > Actinomycetales > Micrococcaceae > Arthrobacter_C > Arthrobacter_C castelli. Next base: position 279,625 of record NZ_AUMN01000001.1, on the reverse strand, counting down.
CACCGCTCCCCCGGCTGCAGCTGGTCCGGGTTCATGCCCAGGCACATCGAACAGCCGGCGAAACGCCATTCGGCGCCGAAGTCCTTGAACACCTGGTCCAGTCCCTCGGCCTCGGCATCCAGCCGGACGCGGGCGGAGCCGGGCACCACCATCATGCGCACGTCCGGATCCTTGGTGCGGCCGCGGATGACGTCGGCGGCCAGGCGGAGGTCCTCGACGCGGCTGTTGGTGCACGAGCCCAGGAAGACCGTGTCGACCCGGATGTCCTTCATGCGGGTGCCGGCCTCGAGGTCCATGTAGGTCAGGGCGCGTTCGCAGGAGGCCTTGTCGTTCTCGTCGCCGAAATCGTCCGGGGACGGGACCGAGCCGGACAGCGAGACGCCCTGCCCCGGGTTGGTGCCCCAGGTGACGAACGGTTCGAGCTCATTGGCGTCGAGGAAGATTTCGGCGTCGAACACGGCGTCGTCATCGGTGCCCAGCGACTTCCAATAGTCGACGGCGGCAGCCCAATCCTCACCTTCGGGGGCGTGCGGGCGGTCCTTCAGGTATTCGAAAGTGGTCTCGTCCGGGGCGATCATGCCGGCGCGGGCACCGGCTTCGATGGACATGTTGCAGATGGTCATCCGCGCTTCCATCGACAGCGACCGGATGGCCGAACCGCGGTACTCGAGCACGTACCCCTGTCCGCCGCCGGTGCCGATCTTGGCGATCACCGCCAGGATGATGTCCTTGCTGGACACGCCGGGCTTGAGATCACCCTCGACCGTGATCGCCATCGTCTTGAACGGCTTCAGCGGAAGCGTCTGGGTGGCCATCACGTGCTCCACCTCGGAGGTGCCGATACCGAACGCCAGGGCACCGAACGCGCCATGGGTGGAGGTGTGCGAGTCGCCGCAGACCACCGTCATGCCGGGCTGGGTCAGGCCGAGCTGCGGGCCGATAATGTGGACGATCCCCTGCTGGGCATCGCCCAGCGAGTGGATGCGGACGCCGAACTCCTCGGCGTTGTTGCGCAGCGTGTTAATCTGCGTCCGGCTGGTCTGATCGGCAATCGGCTTGTCGATGTCCAGCGTGGGGGTGTTGTGGTCTTCGGTGGCAATGGTCAGGTCCTTGCGCCGCAGGTCCCGCCCGGCCAGCCGCAGCCCCTCGAAGGCCTGCGGCGAGGTCACTTCGTGGAGCAGGTGAAGGTCGATGTAGAGCAGATCGGGCTTGCCATCTTCACCGCGGGTGACCAGATGGTCGGCCCACACCTTTTCCGGAAGCGTCTTGGCTTCAACTACCGGTTCCATGGTCTCTTTCCCTTCACCTTGAATGTGCTCAATGTAACTGAACAACAAAACCCCGGCCGTCCGCCACTGAGTGGACTTGCATCTCAAATATTGAGACGGCAGTATCATTCTATGGACAATTCTAGTGGAGTCGGCGTCATCGATAAAGCAACTATGGTGCTCGACGCTCTGGAGTCCGGCCCGGCGTCGTTAACCCAGTTGGTGACGAGCACCGGTCTTGCCCGCCCGACAGTGCACCGGCTCGCACTGGCGCTGGTGCACCACCGGATGGTCAGCCGCGACATCCAGGGCCGGTTCATCCTGGGCAACCGGCTGGGTGAGCTGGCGTCGGCGGCCGGAGAAGACCGCCTCACGGCGGCGTCGGGGCCGGTGCTGCTGCAGTTGCGCGATGCGACCGGCGAGAGCGCCCAGATCTTCCGCCGCCAGGGTGACTCGCGGATCTGTGTGGCCACCGCCGAACGTCCCTCCGGACTCCGCGACACGATTCCGGTGGGCACCCAACTGTCCATGAAGGGCGGGTCCGCCGCCCAGGTGCTGCTGGCCTGGGAGGATCACGACCGGCTGCTCGAAGGCCTCACCAATGCCCGTTTCACTCCCACAGTGCTGGCGGGAGTACGACGGCGGGGATGGGCACAGAGCCTCGGCGAACGGGAGCCGGGTGTCGCTTCCGTATCGGCCCCGGTGCGCGGCCCGTCGGGACGGGTGATCGCCGCGGTTTCAATTTCCGGTCCGATGGAACGGCTCACCCGGCAGCCCGGCCGGCTGTATGCCGACGTCGTCTGCAACTCCGCGCGGATCCTCAGCGAAGCGCTGCGGAAGGTGACAGATTAGGCCCGGGGGCGCCGCACAACCCACGAGCTGCATCGACAGGACACCACCCGGAGAAGCTAGGGTGCATTCATGAGCACTTATGCGGTCTTCCTGCGGGGAATCAACGTTGGCGGAGCCAAAATCAAGATGGTCGACCTGCGCGAGGCCGTCGAGACCCTGCCGCTGGAGAACGTCTCCACTGTGCTCGCCACCGGAAATATCGTCTGCGACTCCGACGCGGACATGGCCGAGGTGAAGACCCTGGTGGAAGGGTGCCTGCGGATGCACTTTGGCTACGAGGCCTGGGTCGTAGTGCTGACCTTGGAGCGGGTGAATGAGTTTATCGCCGCTTCCCCCTACCCTGCCGATTCGAAGGAGTTCCACTCTTACGTCACCCTTTCCTCTGATCCGGCGGTGCTCGACGAGCTGTACCGGCTGGCCGGCGGGGAGCAGAATCAGAACCAGACGCGGCTGGGGCCCGAAGCCATCGCCTGGCAGGTGCGTGTGGGGGAAACCCTGGATTCACCAATCAATAAACTATCCAACAAACCCAAATTCAAAAAAGCAACCACCACCCGGAATCTGAGGACGCTGCACAAGGTGGCCGACGCGGGATCAGCCTAAGGCGCCAGGATACGGCGAGCCGGACGCTGCTCATCGGCCGCAGCGGTCGACGCGCTCCCACGGCCACTCGGCGGCAAGCCAGGCCTCGAGCGCGTCGGCCAGCGGGATGTCGAGCTCGGCCCGATCGGCCCGCACCCACGACTGGACCTCCACGTCATGGTCTGCCGAGGCCGCCGGATACAAATAGACACAGCCGATGACGTCGCCGTCGGCCGGGTTCAGAACGGTGAAGGTGAACCCCGTACCGGCTGCGAAGTCCGCGGCATGGCGGCGCAGGTCGGCAAGGTTGGCCTCGAGCGTCATCCCGCCCAGCGGCGGCCAGTTGCCGTCCGGGTAGCCCGGAGTCGTCCGGATGTGCTCAATGCTCGAACTCCAGGCCGCGTGGTCGGCCTCGTTGTGCTGTGGCCCCAGCGGCTCAAGGCGGAACCGATCGGTGACCAACGACGTCGGCGGCTCAAACCCGGCCGGCACAAACGCTTCTGAAGTCATGTTGGGAGAGTAGCAGACGCCGCCCGCACATTCAGGACGCCGTGGCCCGCGCCAACGCGTCGTTGAAGCTCCTCAGTGCCTCCGCCTCCGCCTGGACAGGACCCATGACGTGCACCTCGGCCACCTTCCTCACGGCAGCGAGCAGCCGTCGTCGGGCCTGCTTGGCCCTGCGGCGGGCAGTGAGCCGGGCCAGCACCGCGGCGATCAGCGCCAGCAGGATACCCAGCACGATTCCGCCGAGCAGCAGCAGGGTCGGCAGCGGGAACCCTTCGACCGCGGGCGGCTCCGCCACCGTCAACTGGAGGTATCCCATCACCGCGAGACATCCGAGCCAGCCGGCCCCGACGACGGCGGCAGCCAGTCCGAGCCACTGGAGCAGCCCGACTAACGGCCACCACCAGGACCCCTTGCCGGCCCGGAGGTCGGTGCCGGCCACTGCCTGGTCCAGGGCGTCGGGAAGGTGCTCCCGCGATTCCGCCGCCGCCCGGCGGATGGAGGCACGCCACGGCTCTGCCGCGCCGCTGCCGACAGCGTCTGCATAGTCGCGGACCGCCGAATCAGCCTGCGCACGCTGCGCGGCTCCCTGCTCAGGCAAGGAACTGCGGTTCACCTCGGGGACGACGTCGTCGCGGCCCAGGTTGAGCCGGCGCAGTGGATCGGGGCGGAACCTGCCCAGCCAGCGAGTGACCGGCCATCCGGTTCTGGCACGGGCACGACGGCGATAGGAACCGGCGACGGCGTCGACCACCGATTCCACGCGGGCGGCCTTCGCGAGGCCGTCCACGAGCTGTTGCCGCTCGCGCTTGCCTGCTTCGGCCGTGCCGGTGGTGCCGTTGCCGGCAGCGGGATGCTCCGGGCCGGTGCTGTCGGTGGTGCTGCCAGCGGTGCTGTCGGCGGAAGCGGCGGAAAGAGTTCCGGCGGCACGTTCGACGTCGGCGGCGAGGCGTTGTGCGGCCGCCTCCCGACGTGCGGTGACCTGCTGGATCGTCTCCCGCAGTCCGTCGATGCCGGTGCCGGTGACCGCTGAGACCAGATGGACTTCCGCACCCGTGAGCCCGTCCTGTGCGAGCAGTCCGCGCAGCGAGCCGACCACCTGGTCCACCTCCTCGCCGTGCAGCCGGTCCACTTGATTGAGCACCACAAGCGTGACGGCGCCGTGCGACGCCAGCGGCCGGAGGAAGCCGTAATGCACGGCGGCGTCAGCGTACTTTTGCGGGTCCATCACCCAGACCAGCACATCCACCTGTCCGGCCATCTTCTCGACGATTTGGCGGTGTTCGGCCGCGGTCGAATCGAAATCGGGCAGGTCGAGCAGGATCAAGTGCCCGGGTGCGTTGGTGTCGGGCCGGCGTGGCCGTCCTCCGGTCGCGCCCGGCTTTGCACGCCGGTTTCGCGCCGGCTTTGGGGCTCGCTGCACGACCGCCGGCTTTGCACGCCGCTCCCCCGCCGTACCCGGCTCGCCCCGCTCTCCCGGCCCGCCGTCGTCGTCCATCCAGTGCCGTTGACTGACATTGAGCCAGTCCAGCAGCGGCTCACTCCCCTCACTGCCCCACACCGCCGCGAGCGGTTCAGCGGTGGTGGGCCGGCGGGCGGCGACTGTGGCGGCACCGGTGCCCGTGACGGCGTTGAACAGCGACGATTTCCCGCTGCCGGTCGCTCCGAAAAAGCCCACCACGGTGTGGTTGGCGGACAACGACCTCCGCGACGCGGCCCGGTCGAGCACATCACCAACCTCGGCCAATGCCGCGTCGGGCAGCCGTCCTTCGGCGAGTTCGCGGGCTTCGTTGAGCGCGGACAATCGCTCGTTCAGACTGGACTGTTCGGCCTTGCTGCGATGCCGGCTCATGCCTCCGCCCCCAGTTTCTGCAGCACCTTGGCCTGGCGGTCCAAGTCGCGGGCCGCGCCGTCCGGCAGCTCCGGCAACCGGTCCAGGAAGCGGCGGGACTCGGCGGCGAGCACATTCTCACAGCGCTCCTTGAGGTTCCGGCGCGCATTCTGAGCCAGCCTCCGCACTGCATCCTCGCCAAATATTGCTTCGAGCAGCTTCTGCCCGACGACGGCGGACCCACCAGCGATGCCGACCTCAAGGCCGGTCAGGCCGGCTGTGGAGGCAAAGACGACAACCATCAGCACCACGCCCAGCCCGTTCACCCCGAAGGACATCATCCGTGCCTTGAACCGCTTGTCCTGGCCCTCGTCACGGATCAGCTCCATCAGGTCCCCCTGCCAGGCGCGGATCTCCGCCGCGACCTTTTCCGACAAGCCTGCACCGGGCCGGGAGAGGTCCTCCGCTCCGATCAGGTGACGTCCCGCAGGGTCATTGCGCCACCGCTGGTGCGCATCTTCGGCCGCCTTGGCCGCCTCGTCGACGATTACCGCCTGCACGCCCGTTTCGATGGCCGTCTCCACGCGGACCGCCGGTGCCGGCCGGCCGGTGAGGAACGCCCCGACCCGGTCCCGGAACCGGCCGATATTGGTCTCCACGCTGCGGAAAAAATCGCCGGTGCCCACAAAGTCCTGCCAGCGGGCGAGCACCTCGCCGCGCAGCAGGGTGCCGTCCCTGGTGGCATCCAGCACCCTCGATGTGGCCGCGTCGTAGGCCTCCCGGACATCGGCGGCCAGCCGCTCGCCGGCGTCGTACTGTGCCCGCTGCGCCTCGGCAATGCCGGCGACCCGTCCGCCCAGGGAGCGCACCGCGCCGTGCAGCGTGCGGCGGGCGATCCCGGCGCGGGATGTGGCGTCGGCGGCCAGCCCCTGCAGCCATTCGCGCACCGGCAGGATGGCGGCATCCGGCAGCATCCCCCGTTCGTCCAGGCTCGACTCACCAACCAGGAACACGTCTGCACCACTCAGCCCCTGGGCATTCAACAGCGACCGAAGGTCGGTCTCCACCTCATCCTCCACCCCGGACGGCACCCGGTCCAGCACGACCGCGACGGTGATGTCCCGCCCGGCCGCGTCAAGCAGCAGCTTCCACGGCACGGCGTCGGCATAGCGGTTGGCAGTGGTGACGAACAGCCACAGGTCGGCGGCCGCCAGCAGCTGTCCGGCCAGCCGGCGATTTTCGTCGGCGATCGAGTCGATATCGGGGGCGTCGAGGATGGCCACGCCGGGCGGGACGGTATCTTCGCCCAGCATCACCAGAGAGGTGATGGCCCCGTCGTGGAGGCCACCGCCCGCCTCAGCTGCCTTGCCGCCGTCGTCGATGCCGCTGCTGCCGCCAGCCTCGGCTGCCCTGCCGCCGTCGCCGATGCCGCCGAGTGCCGGGGTGATGCGGCTGAGATTGGGCAGGATCCGCTGCCCTGAAAACCAGCCGCGGTCATCGGGATGGTGCACCAGGATCGGCTGCCGTGTGGTGGGTCGAATGGCGCCGGTGCGGGTTACGGGTCTGCCCACCAGCGCGTTGACCAGCGTGGATTTGCCGGCCCCTGTGGAACCGCCGACGACGGCGAGCAGCGGTGCGTCAAGGCTTCGGTAGCGGGGAAGCACATAGTCATCCAGCTGGGCGACGGCGTCCCGGACATCGTCACGGGATGCCTGTGCGCCGGGCAGCTCCAACGGCAGCTTCGTCTCCTCGAGCAGCTGCCGCGCAGCGCCCAGCGTGGCCAAGGGCCCGTCGTCGTCCGGTGGCACGGTCGCCGTTGAAGAATTCACCCTGCCCATGATGCCAGCCCGGACCGGACATATCCCCTATTCCACCCGGCCTGTTCCACACTGGACCCTTCATGCCTATGCTGGGCACATGATTGAGTTACCCAGAAAGTACACGGAATTTATGGACACTCTTGACCCGGCGGAGCGCGAAGCATTCTTCCCGGTCTTCGAGCAGTCGGCGGCGCAGGGCGACTTCGGGGTGCTGATCCGGGGAGTGCCGTCCGAGCATCAGGCGCTGGTCTCGGAGTCGGTTCCCTTCGGCGAGGTCCATGTAGAAGGGGCCTGAGGGGGGAAAGGAAAAACCTCCGACCCTGATGGACCGGAGGTTCTTGCTCGTGACCCCAGCGGGATTCGAACCCGCGTTACCGCCGTGAGAGGGCGGCGTACTAGGCCGCTATACGATGGGGCCGTACTGAGCTTTGCTCAACAAGCTAAACGAGTATTACACACAGCCTGTTGCCCACGCCAATCGAGTGGCGCATGCCATTTCCGACCGTTCCAGACCGAAAATGAAGCGCTGGGGTACCAGGACTCGAACCTAGAATGTTGGTACCAGAAACCAGTGTGTTGCCGATTACACCATACCCCAATGACACGTGGATCCGTCCCGGCAGGCAATTTCTGCCGCTCCGCACCCTCAAGCGCCGACACCCAACATTACCCGATGAGTTGCACGGGTTCAAAACGAGGGATCGCCGGTTCCCGGAACCGACGCGTAAGCCCGGCATGGGCGGGATCGGGGCCTTGCCGGCGTCGGGGCCCCAGCCAGGTTGCGGTTTGCTGGCCGGGGCTTTGCGTGTTCGGCCCGGGAGTACAAAACCGCCAAAACCGGGCATTAGTGCATCGAAACGCCGAGTTATACTCCCCGGCCGAACCGATCCACGGCCCGAAAGACGGACAGACCCCGGGGCACGGCACACTGGGCACCTCATCCGCAATCCGGGCGCCAGCCGGGCACGCAATCCGGGCGCCACCCGGCTCACCAGACCCCTACCCCAACCCGAGCAGCGGCAGCAATTCATCCAGCGACCCGACGGTCACGCCGTCGTACTCCCTATCCTTCGGCCCCGGCGTCCCATACGCTTCGGGCCGCTTCAGCCACACCCCCGCCAGCCCGGCGGCTTCGGCGCCTTCGGCATCGACCACCAGGTTGTCGCCCACGTACATGGTCCGTTCCGGGGCGGTGCCCAGCTGACGGGCACCTTCGTGGAAAATCCGCGGGTCCGGTTTGGGACACCCCACCGCGTCGGTCCCTACCAGCACCTCGACCCGCCTCAGCCCGGCCTTGTCCAGCTTGATCCGCTGGTACTCCTCCACGTTATTGCTCACGGCGCCGTAGCCAATGCCGGCGTCCTCCAGTGCGTCCAGTGCCCGTGCGACGTCATCGAACGGCGCGAAATGGACCGGCAACGTCCGCTCGTACGCCTTGTTCCACGCCATCATCGATTCGTAGTCGAGCAACGTGCCATGGACCCATTCCTGGGCGTGCTGGATGCGCTCCAGCCGCTGCTCCACGAAACTCAATTCACCGGAGAGGAATCGATCATAGTGGCCCAGCGGATCCTTGGAGTACAGCCGGGTGTACTCCGCCCATTCATGCTCGGCCAACCCCGGCGCGTGCTCGGCGCTGACATGGCGCAGTGTCTTGTCCATTGCCGTTTCCAGGTCGACCAGGGTGTCGTCGATGTCGAAGAGCACCCCGTCGACACGGCCGGCCGGCGAGGGATTTTCCGATGTGGACATTTAGGACGCCGACGCGTTGCGGAACGCCCGGATCCGGTTGAGCGAGGATTCCTTGCCCAGGATCACCATGGATTCGAACAACGGCGGCGAGATGCGCTGCCCGGATACTGCGGTGCGGACCGGTCCGAAGGCCTTGCGCGGCTTCAGCCCGAGCTCGTCGACCAGCGCCCGGCGGAGCGCCTCCTGCACGGTTTCGGCGGTCCACAGCTGTACCGGCTCCAGCACGGCGATGGCCGCGTCGAGCGCCTCGGTGAGATTCTCCGGCATACCCTTCAGCGCGTCGTCGGCAACCACAATGTCCTCGTCTTCGGCGAAGAGGAAACTGAGCATATGGGGCGCCTCCCCCAGCAGGGCAATCCGCTCCTGGATCAGCGGCGCCGCTTCGGTGAGGATCTCTTCCTGGCGCGGGCTGAGCGCTTCGCCCAGGATGCCGGCGTCCTGCAGGTACGGGATCAGACGGTGACGGAAGTCGGCACCGTCAAGCATCCGCACATGGGTTCCGTTGATCGCCTCAGCCTTCTTGATATCGAACCGGGCCGGATTGCCCAGCACATCGTGGACGTCGAACTTTTCGATCAGTTGCTCAACGGTGAAGATATCCTCGTCGGCCGAGAGGGACCAGCCCAGCAACGACAGGTAGTTCAGCAGCCCTTCAGGGATAAATCCGCGTTCGCGGTGCAGGAAGATGTTGGATTCGGGGTCCCGCTTGGACAGCTTCTTGTTGCCCGCCCCCATCACGTAGGGCAGGTGGCCGAACTGCGGAATGTATTGTGCGACGCCGACGTCGAGCAGGGCCCGGTAGAGCGCGATCTGGCGCGGCGTGGAGGAGAGCAGGTCTTCGCCCCGCAGCACGTGGGTGACCCGCATCAGGGCATCGTCGACCGGGTTGACCAGCGTGTAGAGCGGCTTGCCGTTGGCGCGGACGACGGCGAAGTCGGGCACCGTGCCGGCCTTGAAGGTGATGTCGCCACGGACGGCGTCGGTGAAGGAAACGTCGTCGTCGGGCATCCGCAGCCGCAGCACGGCCTCGCGGCCCTCGGCCCGGAAGCCGGCGATCTGTTCGTGAGTCAGGTCGCGGTCATAGTTGTCGTAGCCGAGCTTGACGTCGCGGCCGGCAGCCCGGTGACGCTCTTCGACCTCCTCCGGCGTGGAATACGACTCATAGATGTGCCCGGCGGCCTTGAGCTTGCCGATCACCTCCTGGTAGATGTCCGCGCGCTCGGACTGTCGATAGGGTTCGTCCGGACCGCCGACCTCAACGCCCTCGTCCCAGTCGATGCCCAGCCACTTCAGCCCGTCCAGCATCTGGTGGTAGCTTTCCTCGCTGTCGCGGGCAGCGTCGGTGTCCTCGACACGGAAGATGAAGGTGCCACCGGTGTGTCGGGCATAGGCCCAGTTGAACAGCGCCGTGCGGATCAGCCCGACGTGCGGAGTGCCCGTGGGAGAGGGGCAAAACCGCACCCGGACAGGGGTGTCGTCGGTGACGGTGGGCGTGACGGCGGAGGCGGAGTCAGATTCAGTCATGATCTTCCCAGTCTAATCCAGCGACACCAATCGAGCGGTCAGAAGCTCCACACCAATGGCACCAGCAGCACCACGGTGGCGCCCACCAGTACGGTGAGCGGCCCGCCGAGCCTGACGTAGTCAGTGAGCCGGTACCCACCGGGGCCCATCACCATCAAATTGGTCTGGTAGCCGATTGGTGTCATGAAGCTGGCGGACGCAGCGAACATAATGGCCATCACGAATGGCATGAAGGACACATCGAGCTGTGCGGCAACCGAAACGCTGATCGGGAACATCAGCACGGCCGCGGCATTGTTCGTGATCAGCTCCGTGAAGACCACGGTGAGGGCATAGACGAGCAGCAGGCCGATCCAAGGTGCCAGATCCTCGCTGAACAATAGCCATTGGGCGATCTGCTCGGCCGCCCCGGTCTTGGTCATCGCCGCGCCCAGCGAGAACGACGACGCGATGACAATCAGCACTGACAGGTCGATGGAACGGCGGGCCTTGGAGTACGGCATGCAACGAAGGATCAACATCGCCCCCGCGGCCAGGAAGGCTGCCTGCATGATGCTGAGCAGGCCGACGGCGCTGGTGACCACCATGGCGGCCAGGATGCCAAGCGCCCACGGCGCACGCTTGAAGTTTGGCGGAGTCGAATCCTGCAGGGCGCTGACCAGCAGGAAGTCGCGGCGGTAGCGGTATTGATCCACAAAATCCTGGCCCGTCTCCAACAGCAGCGTGTCCCCCACCTGCAATTCGATATCGCCAACCTTGCCCGGCAGCCGTTCGCCGTTCCGCGAAATCGACAGGATCACCGCTTGGTACCGGGAACGGAATCGCGACTCGCGGACGCTCTGGTTCAGACCGGCGAAGTCGGGCCCGATCACAGCTTCGACCAATTCACGTTTGTGGTGATCGATCTGCAGCTTATGGACATCCCCTTCAGCCGGGATCAACCCGCGAATCCGGCGGATCTCCCGGGCACATTCCGGGGCGCCGATGAACATCAACGTGTCCCCTGCCTGCAGTTGGGTCTCGGGAGGAACCGCCGCCATCAGCTGGCCGTCACGTTCGATGTCAGTCAGGTAGCCATGCTGCAGACTGCGCAGACCCGCCGACGAGATAGTCTGCCGTACGAGGGGGCCACGGGGGTCGACACCGACCTCCACCGAGTACTCCCGCGCGGAACCCAGCTGCTCCAGAACGCCTTCCCGGTCGGGCAGCAGCTTATCGGCGAAGAAGTACAGGTATGCCCCGCCTACCAGCACCAACGGCACGCCGATCCAGGCGAGCTCGAACATCTCAAGCGAGACATCCTTGCGGCTCTGCAGCAGCCCGTCCACCACCAGGTTGGTGCTGGTGCCGATCAATGTACAGGTACCACCAACGACCGCGGCGTAACTGAGCGGCAACAGCAATTTCGACGGCGGCAGTCCCAACTTGCCGGCCCATTCCTGGATAGCGGGAATGAACATGGCCACGACTGTCGTGTTGTTCATGAAAGCGCTCAGCCCGGACGTCGGAGCCAGCAACCTCAGCTGTGCCTGCTTGATGTTCTTCGGCTCCCCAAGCAGGCGATTGGCAATCCACTGCACGGCGCCGGTTTCCTTCAGACCGGTGGCGACGACGTACAGCACTGCGATCGTCATGACACCGGTGTTTGCGAAGCCGGCAAGCGCTTCCTGAGGTGTGAGGATGCCGGTGACCATCAAGGTCACCATCGCAGTGACAAGAATGACGTCAGCGGCGAGCCGGGTGAACGCCAGCCCGGCGAGGACGGCGAGGACGACGCCCATCGTAAAGTATGCAGAAATGTCCATCTGGTTCCGGCTACCTCATTGTCTCAATACGACCGGCCATGCACGAACAGTAGCGCCGGCGCCGTCGTCGTACTTCATCTGCATCACCGATCTGTCCGGCGGCGCTGCCGAGCTGCAGGGCCTTCAGCGGCGGATTACAGGGTTGGACAAGGCGCCGATGCCTTCAATCTCCACCTCGTAGCGCTGGCCATCGGTGATCAAACCTACACCCGATGGCGTGCCGGTGAGGATCACATCACCGGGCAGCAGCGTGAAGGCCTGCGATACCAGGGACACCAGGTCCTTGACATCCCAGATCATCTGGCTGGTGTTGCCGTCCTGTTTGAGTTCGTCGTCCAGGTAGCCCCTGACCGTCAGATCCTCGGTATCGAGTTCCGTTTCGATCCACGGGCCGAGCGGGCAGGACGTGTCGAAGCCCTTGGCGCGGGCCCACTGGTTGTCCGTGCGCTGCACGTCGCGGGCGGTGAGGTCGTTGGCGCAGGTGTAACCGAAAACCACCTCGTTGACGCGATCCGCGGGCACATCCTTGCAGATCCGGCCGATCACCACTGCAAGTTCGGCCTCGTAGGAGACTTCCTCGGTAAAGGTGGGCATGGTCACAGGATCGCCGGGGCCGACGACGGCCGTGTTTGGTTTGAAAAACATCAGCGGGGCCGGCGGCACCTCATTGCCCAGCTCCTTGGCGTGTTCCGCGTAGTTACGGCCTATTCCGACGACCTTGCTGCGGGGGATGATCGGGGCGAGAAGGCGGATGTCGTCGACCTTGTGGCGCTTCTCGGTCACTTCCACCTTGCCGAAGAACGGATCGCCATTGACCACGGCGACTTCCTCGCTGCCGGGCTCCCCTTCCACCACGCCGTACATCGGGGCGTCGTCAACTACAAATCGGGCTATACGCATGCACACCACCCTACCGGTTCCGTCGTTTTCGCCCGTGCACGTTTGGTTCAGGGATGTGATGTTCGCCCAGGCAGGGCAATCCCGGATCCGGGGCGACGAAAGCGCCGTTTTCGGCATTTCCTCCTGCCTGACCGCACACCTGCTTCTTCTCCACACGACAAAGATTCTCTCGTTCGGTCCACATAGCAGCCATCTCCGGTTCGTTTTCACGCCATCACGCAACAGACTCGCCGTATGTACCTCCCCGAAGACGTCCTCAGAGCCAAACACGGAACCACTACCCGCCAGGAAATCCTCATCTACAGCAGTGGGCGATTAATCACCGATAGTGTCCGCAACGGGGCCATCATTCGCTTGCGTCGGGGAATCTACGGTCTCCCCGACCTGCCTGAAGCCAACTCCGTCGCCCTGCAAACATCCGGCGTCTTGTCTCACGATGACGCGGCACGGTATTGGAAGTTTGAGGTGGCATCCCTCCCCGAGGCGGTTCACGTCACCGTACCGGCCAATTCCAATGCAAAGCCCAGGCCAGGTATTCGCCTTCACCGCCGGTCCTTACACGGTGAAGCCATGCTCAGCCTTGTCCCAGGGCTGCGCGTTACGACTCCATTGAGAACTGTCCTGGACTGCGCCAGCACGATGTCGTTCCCGGATGGTCTTGCCGTAGCGGACTCAGCGTTGCGCAGCGGATGGGTACGCCAGCGGGATCTGCAGACTGGAGCACATGCGTTTAGCGGCTACGGAGCAAGCAACGTCCGCCGAGTGGCAAAGCACGCCAACAGACATGCGGCCAACGCCCTCGAATCGGCGCTTCGCGCCATCTGCATTGAGAACCGGCTCGGCGATTTCGTCCCGCAGGTTCAGGTCAAGGACGGGCATGTGAATTATCGGCTTGATTTGGCCGATCAGGAGCGCATGATCGACCTCGAGTCGGATGGATACGCGTATCACAGTCATCGCAAGGCACTGCACGACGATCACACTCGGGATTGCGAGTTGATCCGCCGTGGCTGGGTCGTGCTCCGGTTCAGCTGGGAGCACGTCATGCTCCAGCCCCGCTGGGTGGCCGCAGTAATCCGCGAAACGCTGCAGCGGCGCCGCGTTCGGCCAGGCAGGAAGAAACGGTGAATTGAGCCCCTTCGGCCGTTGGACTCCAGTGTAGTCCTGCTTGGACGAACACCTGCCCCGCCCCGACAGGCTCAGTTCAGCTTTTCGGCCGAGACAATACTGCTGCCACCGATCACGAGGGTCCGTTCGTCCGACGTTTCGAATTCGGCGAATAATGCGTAAGCGCCTATGCCGGTGAACTGTTCCTGAATGAGTCCGGTGCAATGCACGGTTTCATGCTGGCCGTTGGCCAGCTCAAGATAGTACGTGTTTCGCCCCTTGCGGCCCATGCGATCCCTCCTCAACATCTTGATATGCGGTCACTCTCGAGATCAACTTCCGACGGCGCGCATGCTGCCATGGGCCCACCGGCCTCAGCTAACCCATTGTCGCGGCCGGACGCCAGCGTTTACCGGGCCGCCAAGCCTATCGGCTCAAACCTCGAACCACTCCAGGCCCGGACGCAGGCCCGCGGAACGCGCCACCCGGGGAACTACGCCCGCCAGGCTAAGCGAGCCGCGTCAGCCAGCCGTGCGGGTCCTCGGCCTTGCCGGTCTGAATCCCCAGCAGCTGCTCGCGCAGCGACATGGTGACTTCCCCGGGCTTTGCGTCGGGCGAACCGATATCGCCGTTTTCGGTCTTCAGCTCCCCGATCGGCGTGATCACCGCAGCGGTGCCGCAGGCAAAGACTTCGGTGATTTCGCCCGACTTCACGCCATCTTCCCACTCGTCGATGGTGATCTTGCGCTCCTGCACGTCCAGTCCCCGGTCCTTGCCGAGCTGGATCACCGAGGAGCGGGTGACGCCTTCGAGGATGGTGCCGCTCAGCGCGGGAGTCACCAGACGACCGTCCTTGAAGACGAAGAAGACGTTCATCCCGCCGAGTTCCTCCACGGCGTCGTCGTTGAACGGGTCCAGGAAGAGCACCTGCTTGCAGCCGTGCTCTTCGGCTTCCATCTGGGGCGCAAGCGAAGCTGCATAGTTGCCGCCGCATTTGGCGTTGCCCGTTCCGCCGCGTCCGGCGCGGGCGTAGTTTCGGGAGAGCCAGATGGAGACCGGCTTCAGCTCGCCGCCGAAGTAGTTGCCGGCCGGCGAAGCGATCACCCGGTAAGAGACTTCCCGCGACGGTCGGACGCCGAGGAAGGCTTCCGTGGCGAACATATAGGGACGCAGGTAGAGGCTGTCGCCCTCACCCGTGGGGATCCAGTCCTTGTCCACCTCAACCAGCTGGCGCAGCGACTCGAGGAAGGTCTCTTCCGGCAGCTGCGGCAGGGCCAGGCGGCGGGCGGAGCGGTTCATCCGGGTGGCGTTGGACTCTGCGCGGAAGGTCCACACCGACCCGTCGTCGTGCTTGTAGGCCTTCATACCCTCGAAGATTTCCTGCCCGTAGTGCAGCACACTGGCGGCAGGGTCCAACGGGATCGGCCCGTACGGTTCGATCCGCGCGTCGTGCCAGGAACCGTGTCCATCAGGTCCGGCGGTGTAATCCACGACGGCGGTGTGGTCCGTGAAGTGATTTCCGAAACCGGGATCTGCGAGCACCTCGGCGCGCTGTTCTTCGGTCTTGCGGTTGCTGGACAACTGCCGGCTGAACTCCAGGCCGGTAGCGGTTTCGGTCATTATTCCTCCACGTACTTCAACACGTCTTCGTGCAATGGTTTCGACTCTGCCACAAGACTAGTACCTCTTGGGCTGTCGCGCAGGTGCGCGACGGCGGCTACGGCGTCCGGGGCCAAGTCCCGGCTACCGGCAGCAGGCCCGCGGGGACCACAGCGGCTACAGGGCGTCGATGATCGCGTCCCCCACCACCGACGTCGGCCTCGGTCCGCTGCCCCGCGAGGCAATGTCCGCCTCGACAGCCTGCTGTACCCGCGAGGCGGCCTCACGGTGGCCCAGATGATCCAGCAGCAGGGCAGCCGACAGGATGGCCGCCGTCGGATCCGCCTGCTGCCGCCCGGCAATATCCGGGGCCGAGCCGTGTACGGGCTCAAACATCGACGGCGCCGTCCGGTCCATGTTGATGTTCCCGGATGCTGCCAGCCCGATTCCGCCGGTCACGGCCGCGGCGAGATCGGTAATGATGTCGCCGAACAGGTTGTCCGTGACGATGACGTCGAACCGCGCCGGGTCGGTGGCCAGGAAGATCATTGCCGCGTCGACGTGCTGGTAGTCGTGCTCCACCTGCGGGAATTCCGCGGCGACCTTCTCGACTGTCCGCTTCCACAAGTGGCCGGCATGGACCAGCACATTGTGCTTGTGCACGAGCGTTAGCTTCTGCCGGGGCCGTTCGCTGGCACGGCGGAAGGCGTCACGGACCACGCGCTCCACACCATGGGCGGTGTTGACGGACACCTCCGTGGCGATTTCATGCTCGGTTCCCACGCGCAGCGCACCGCCGTTGCCGACGTACGGCCCCTCGGTGCCCTCGCGCACCACAATGAAGTCGATCGCGCCGGGATCGGCCAGTGGGCCGGGCACGCCGGAGAAGAGCTTCGATGGGCGGAGATTGACGTAGTGGTCGAGGCTGAAGCGGAGCTTGAGCAGCATCTCGCGTTCGATCAACCCGGACGGGACTGCGGTGTCGCCCGGGGCCGCGCCGACCGCGCCAAACAGGATGGCGTCATGGGCGCGAATTTGCTCCAGCGTCTCGTCGGGCAGGCTCTTCCCCGTCGCTTTCCAATGCTCGGCGCCCAGCGGGTACTCGGTCAGCTTCAATTCCGCGCCCTCGTCCGATGCCACCTTCCGCAGCACCTTTACTGCTTCGGCGACCACCTCCGGTCCGATGCCGTCGCCGGGTATGACTGCCAGATTCATCGTCTCGCTCATGGTTCCACTGTATTCCGACAGATCACATGGCGGGCAACATGTCTCACCTTTTGGACGGGGCGGGCGGGAGCGGGGATGAAGACGACGACGGCGGGCAGCGGCAAACTCATCCCGCGGCATGACGCCCCGCGCCACCGATACAGTGCATAATCATGGGCGTGCATCAAAAGATCTACCGCTGGATTCAGCAGAACCCCCGCAAGGTCGACCTGCTGGTCATGCTGCTCTGGCTGGCCGTCTTCGCGCTGCCGACCGCGTCCCAACCGGTGCTGATGCTCGTTTCGGCCGCGATGATTATCCCCATCGCGTTCCGCCGCAGCCACCCTGTTCCGGCCACCGCCGTGCTCGTGATCGTCTACCTCGGCGTCTGGTTGTTCCAGATGGAGCCCGTGCCGGCGCTGCTGAGCGCGCCGTTCATGATTCACGCCCTGGCCGCCTACGGTCCCCGATGGTCGGGCTTTGCCGGACTTGGGGCCGGAACGCTCGGCGCGCTCCTCTATGCGGTCCGTCCCGGCTTCGTCGGCGCAGGCTCCACCTCACCGCAGAGGATGGTTCCTTCGGACATACCGCTCACGGTCACCATCACGATGTTCATCATGATCGAGTTGATAGTGGTACTCGCCTGGACCTTCGGGGACCTCGCCCGCACCCGCAGGCTGCGCGTGCAGGCCCTCGAGGACCGCGCATACCGGCTCGAGATCGAACAACAACAGGAGCGCGATCTGGCGGCCGCGGACGAACGCAGCCACATCGCCCGCGAGATGCACGACATCGTGGCCCACTCACTGTCGGTCATCATTACCCAGGCCGACGGCGGCCGGTATGCCTCGGCCGCGGATCCCGCCGTCGCCGCCCGGACGCTGGAGACGGTCGCGGACACCGGCCGCACGTCGCTGCGGGAAATGCGGCGGCTGCTCGGTGTGCTCCGCAGCGGGGAGGAAACCTCGACCCGCCCGCTGCCGGCCCTTGCCGACGTCGACGATCTCGTGGCGACCCTGCGGGGAACCGGGCTGCAGGTCGACTGCACCCAATCCGGGGAACCACAGCGTACGCTGCCCACGGGGGCCGAATTGACCGCCTACCGCGTCGTGCAGGAGTCGCTGACCAATGTGCTCAAACATGCAGGCCCGCAGGCCAAGGCTTCAGTGGAACTGCGTTGGAACGGCCGCGGCCTGTCCATTGACGTGTTCGACGACGGCAGAGGGGCAGCTGCCGATCGGAACCGGGACGGGCCCGGCCAAGGAATCCGCGGCATGACTGAACGCGTCAAGCTATACGATGGAACGTTGACGGCGCAGCCAAAGACCGGCGGCGGCTTCAGTGTTTCAGCGATGATCCCCTACACCGGGAACTGACCATAAGCACCGGACCTGACGATAAGGACTCTATGACCGAGGACAATTCCGCCCCGATCCGGGTGGCACTGGTTGACGACCAGCAGTTGGTGCGCGGCGGCTTCGGCATGCTCATCAACTCGCAACCCGACTTGGAAGTCGTGGTCGAAGCCGGCAGCGGTTCCGAGGCCGTGACACGGCTCGCCGCCACCCGTGCCGACGTCGTACTGATGGACGTGCGGATGCCCGGGATGGACGGGATCGAGACAACCCGGCAACTGCTGCGCCGTGCCGCCGGGGCCGGCAGCACGGCTGGGCCTGCCCCGGACGCGATGCGGATCGTGGTGTTGACCACCTTCGACCTGGATGAGTACGCGCTGTCGGCAATTCAGGCCGGTGCGAGCGGGTTCCTGCTCAAGGACGCGCCGCCCGAAGAACTGCTGGAGGCAATCCGCACCGTGCATCGTGGCGATGCCGTGATCGCACCGTCGACCACCAGGCGGCTGCTCAACCACGTGGCGCCGCTGCTGAACCAGCCAGGCCCCGAGCAAGACCAACATCAGGCGGCCGTGGACACTTTGACCACGCGCGAACGCGAGGTATTCGTGCTGATGGCCCAGGGACTGTCGAATCCGGAAATCGCCGGACAGCTGTACCTGTCGGAGGCGACGGTGAAGACGCATGTCGGGCACATTCTGGCAAAGCTGCAGGCACGGGATCGGGTGCAGGCGGTCGTGATGGCGTACGAGACCGGCCTGGTCCGGACCGGCTGAGGCGTGTCTCCTCCCCTGGTATGACCCCACGGCCCGCACCGGCCGGCGAAGGTCAGCCCCCAGCCTGATTCGCCGGCGGCGCGACGGCAATAGATTGGGAAGGTATCCCAACGATTCCAGGAGGAAATCCGACGTGCCCAACCCACCAGTCTCAGCCGACGCGGCGGCATCGAGCATGCACCCGTCAAACCCGCAGTCGCCCCCGCCGACACCGTCCGCCGACAAGCAGCAAACCAGTACGACGGCGAGCGCAGCCCGAGGCCTGTCCAAGACCTACGGCAAGGGCGACACCAAAGTTCACGCCCTGCACGACGTCGACGTCACTTTTGACCGCGGCAAGTTCACCGCCATCATGGGCCCATCCGGATCGGGTAAATCCACCCTGATGCACTGCCTCGCCGGCCTCGACAGTGCAACCTCCGGCCAGATCTGGCTGGGCGACACCGAGATCACCGGCCTGAACGACAAGCAGTTAACCAGGCTGCGCCGCGATCGTGTCGGATTCGTGTTCCAGGCCTTCAACCTGGTGCCCACGCTGACCGCCGAGCAGAACATGACCCTTCCAATCTCCCTGGCCAACGGAACCGTTGACACACAGTGGTTCAATCACGTCACGCAGACGCTCGGGCTCGAGGACCGGTTGGCCCACCGTCCGCACGAACTCTCCGGCGGGCAGCAGCAGCGTGTCGCCGTCGCCCGCGCCCTGCTGACCCGGCCGGACGTGATCTTCGGCGACGAACCCACCGGCAACCTGGACTCGAAGGTCGGCGCCGAAGTGCTGTCCATGCTCCGTCGCAGCTCGGCGGAGATGGGACAGTCCATCATCATGGTCACCCACGATCCGATCGCCGCTTCCTATGCCGACCGTGTGGTGCTGATGAACGACGGGGCGCTGGTCGGCGAACTCAACGAGCCCGGCAGCGAGGACATCCTGGCCGCCCTGGCAAAGTTGGGAGGCTGAACGTGCTGCAGGTAGCCCTGTCCCAGGTAAGAATGCACGCCCGCCGGTTCATCGCCGTCGGGCTTGCCGTGATGCTTGCCGTCGGATTCCTGACCGCCACCCTGACGGTCAATGCGACGACGACGGCGTCCTTGAAACAAAGCCTCGGTGAATCGTACGCCGCCGCGGATGTGGTCATTACCCCGGAGAACTTCGATGCCAGCATCACCGACCAGGACCTCAACGCCGTCTCAGAGTTGGACCAAGTGGATGCCAGCTACGGTCAACTGCGGGCCGTCACCGAATTCGAAACGGGATCGGAGACCGGCAATGCGGCACTGACCAGTGTCGCTCCGAAGGCCTTGGAGACGACAAATGTCGTCTCCGGCCAGCTGCCGGAGACGACCGGGCAAGTCAGTGTTGACCAGGCAACGGCCGACGAATTCAATCTCGCAGTCGGCGACCAGGTGACGCTGCAGCCGGCGGGAGCGCAGGCTGGCAAGGGCGACGGCGGCACCGAGGTGACGATCGCCGGGATCGTCGAATCAACCAACAACCCGCTCGCCGCCGCACAACCCCAATTCCAGGCCACCGGCGAGCAGCTCAAACAGCTTGGCGAGGCGGTCCAGCCAACGATGCAGGCCATCCAGCTCTCGCTGGCCCCCGGGGCAACTCCGGACGCGGCTGTGGCCGCCGTTGAGGACAAGTTGTCCGGCGAACCCGTCGTCGTGCGCACCGCCGAAGAACAGGTGGTTGCCGACGTCGCCGAACTGACCGGAGGCACCGACCAGTTCACCGTCGTGCTGCTGGCGTTTGCCATCATCGCGGTGTTGGTCTCCGGGCTGGTCATCGCCAACACCTTCTCGGTACTGCTGGCCCAACGTACGCGGGAGCTGGCGCTGATGAGATGTGTTGGCGCCGGGCGGGCCCAGATCCGCCGGTCGGTGCTCATCGAAGCGTTCGTCGTGGCGCTCGTTTCCTCCGCACTCGGCGTGCTGCTGGCCGTCGGCGTGATGTTCGGACTGGTCAGCTGGGCACAGACATTACCGGGCAGCGGGTTCGCCACCTTGGCGGTGCCGCCCTCGGCCGTGATCACCGGCATGGTGGTTGGAATCCTGATCACCCTGATCGCTGCGCTCGCCCCGGCAAGGTCGGCCACCGCCGTCGCGCCGCTGGCCGCGCTGCGACCGGTCGAGGACCTCTCCGTCGGCAGCAAACGCGGGAAGGTACGGCTGGGGATCGGACTGTTCCTGCTGGTCTCCGGCGCCGTGCTGCTGATTTCCGGGGCATATTTGTCCCAGTTACTCATTGCCGTGCCCGGCGGGGCACTGACCTTCCTCGGGTTCCTGCTGTGTTCATCATTCTTCGTGCCCAAGGTGGTGTCCGCCTTCGGCCGGCTCGCCGCCCCGTTGGGTGTGCCGGGCAAGCTGGCTGCAGTGAATTCGGTGCGCAATCCGGGAAGGACATCGACGACGTCGGCGGCTCTGTTGATCGGCGTGACGCTGGTGACAATGATGATGGCGGGCGCGGAAACGGCCAAGCACACCTTCGACGCCAAACTCGACGAACGCTTTCCGGTGGATATGAGCATCACCGGCCCCTCCGGCCAGGACCAGCCGCTCAATGCGGCTGCCGTAACAGCCGCCGAACGAGTCGACGGAGTGGAGCAGGCCGTTCTCCTGCCGGTGGCGGGAACCATCCAGGATGGGGCTGACGACGCAGCCGCCACTGAGAAGCAGGACACCGGGGTTTCGTCCGGAGGCTCGGTCGGCGGACCGGAACAGGCGCAGCTGCCGGGCAACCCGGTCTATGCCATCGATCCAGCCGATGCCCGCGCCGTGCTGAACGACGAGGACGTCGAAGTGGCGGATTCGACGATTATCATGCCGAACGGGACGAACGAGGAAACTGTCACCATCGTCGGCGAGGACGGCGAGGTCACCTTGGATGTCGTCACCAGCGACACCGAAAGAATGGTCCCGGTGGTCAGCACGACCGTCCTCGAAACCGTGGGCGGCCCCATGGCAACGCCGGGTTCGGGTGCCGGTTCGGGTACAGGCGCCGGTGCGGGTTCAGGCTCCGGTGCCGGTGCGGGTGCGGGCTCGAGCGCGGGTTCAGGCGCCGGCGCCGGTTCCGCCTGGATGCCCCAGGTCTGGCTCTCCGTGGAGTCGGGAATGACATCGGGCGAGCTGGTGGACCTGCGATCTGCCGTGGCCGACGCCGTGGGCGTTGACGATTTCCAGGTGTCCGGAGCCGTAGTCCAGCGTGCGATGTTCAACCAGATCATCGACGTCATGCTGCTCGTGGTCACCGCCCTGCTGGGGGTAGCGGTGCTGATTGCCCTGATCGGGGTGGCCAACACGCTGTCGTTGTCGGTACTGGAGCGGACCCGGGAGTCGTCGCTGCTGCGTGCGCTGGGGCTGACCCGGGGCCAACTGCGGATGATGCTCGCGGTCGAGGCAGTGCTGATTGCCGGAGTGGCGGCACTGATCGGTATCGGGCTTGGCACCGCGTTTGGGTGGCTCGGTGCGCAGTCCGCGCTCGGACTGTTCGCCACGGTCACGCCGCAGCTGCCGTGGCTTCAGGTCGCCGGTGTGCTGGCCGTCGCCATCGCCGCCGGCCTGCTGGCCTCCGTGGTTCCGGCACGCCGCGCCGCACGGCTCTCCCCGGTGGAAGGCCTGGCCATGGAATAGAGGGGCCGGCAAGACCCGATCGGAGCTTCCGGTGAGCGTTCCGCTCCGCTTTGGGACAAAGTGACACCGGCGCCGCCGGTCAAATGTCCCAAAGCGGAGCGAAGTCGGAAGATTCCGTAGAAATCCGGACTCCAGTCCCGGAAATGCTGCGGGTGGGACTCTCCATCCTGCGCGCCGTGGATGTAACGTCCCATTTCGGAGCGGGGCGATCCGTGACGCCGGTGTCCTATCGCCCGACCCGGGCTTCGTCAGGATCGGCCACGGGCTGTCTGCGCAGGCTGCAGCACCGAACCGCGCGGATTACGCCCCCGGCTCCTCGTAACGGGGGAACACCGGCGTTGGTTTCGGCAGGTCCGTCCCCGGCACGATCCGGGTTCCGAGCGCCGCGAAGTCACGGGCGCCGCCGTCGTCACCGCCATCAGCGTCGTCACCGGCACCGCCATCGTCCTGTCCCAACAGGGTGAGCAGCTTTGCCCCGGAGTCCGGCATCACCGGTTGCACCAAAATACTGGCCACGCGAAGCACTTCCAGCGTCGAGTAGAGCACCGCATTCATCCGCTCCGGATCGGTCTTCCGCAGCACCCACGGCTGCTGGGCGGAGAAGTACCGGTTGGTTTCGCCAATGACCGTCCAGATGGATTCGAGGGCCCGGTGGAAGTCCTGGACCTCAAAGTCGCTCCGGCATTTGGCCAGCAGTGCCTGGGATTTGGCCAGCAGTTCCTCGTCCGCGTCATCCAGCGAGGAGGGTTCGGGGACCTTGCCGTCGCAGTTCTTGGCCACCATTGACAAGGAGCGCTGGGCCAGGTTTCCCAGATCGTTGGCCAGGTCCGCGTTCATCCGGCCGACGATGCCGTCGTGGCTGTAGGAGCCATCCTGGCCAAAGGGCACCTCGCGGAGCAGGAAGAACCGGAATTGGTCCAGACCGTATGTGTTGACCAGCGCGACCGGATCCACCACGTTGCCCACGGACTTGGACATCTTCTCGCCTTTGTTGAACAGGAACCCGTGTGCGTACACCCGCTTGGGCAAGGGCAGCGACGCCGACATCAGGAACGCCGGCCAGTACACGGCGTGGAACCGGGCGATGTCCTTGCCGATCACGTGCAGGTCGGCGGGCCAATAGGTCTTGTACGACTCGGACTCCGTCTCCGGGAACCCGGCACCGGTGAGGTAGTTGGTCAGTGCGTCCACCCACACGTACATCACATGATCGGGATGGCCGGGAACCGGGACGCCCCAATCGAAGGTGGTGCGGCTAATGGATAGATCCCGCAGCTCTCCGCGGACGAAGCTGGCCACCTCGTTGCGGCGCTGCGCCGGGCCGATGAACTCCGGGTTCTCCTCGTAGTGGGCCAGCAGCCGGTCGCGGTAGGCCGACAGCCGGAAGAAGAACGTTTCCTCCTCGGTCCAGTCCACAGGTGTTCCGGTCTCCCTGGAATACCGGATACCATCGTCGGCGACTTCGGTTTCTTCTTCTGCGTAGTACGCCTCGTCGCGGACGGAGTACCAGCCCGTATAGGTGTCCAGGTAGATGTCTCCGGCTTCATCCATCCGTTTCCAGATGGCCTGGGCGGCCTCGATATGGTCCTCGTCCGTGGTGCGAATGAAGCGGTCCAGCGAAATGTTCAGCGCCGGCTGCAGGTCCTTGAAATACTCCGTGTTCCGATCGGTCAGAACCCGGACATCCATGTCTTCCTTGTCCGCGGTCTGCTGCATCTTCTGGCCGTGCTCATCGGTGCCGGTCAGGAACCTGACGTCGTAGCCGTCGAGCCGCTTGAAGCGGGCCATGGCGTCGGTGGCTATCACCTCGTAGGCGTGGCCGATATGCGGCAGCCCGTTGGGATAGGAGATGGCCGTGGTGATGTAGTACGGGGTTTTCTCGGAAGCGTTCACCCTTAGAAATTACCTGCTTTCGATCTCGATTGTCGCGTCCTGACGTGTGTGCTGTTCGCACCGGGAGTAACTTGGGCCGAAATCGGCCCCTTTGTACCTGAAAGGCCACCGTTTACTCCCCGGCCGAACGTGAACCCGTGGCCACATGGGAAGGACTCTGCGCGAAAGGCGGCCTTAAGATTCGTGAGGGACGAGCGAATTTCGTTGCCGCCGTGCGCAGAGGCCGGGTCTGTGCCCGGTCTCGGTGCGGCGCTTCGCGCCTTACTCGACCACCGGGGGGCGCGGTCTCGGTGCGGCGCTTCGCGCCTTACTCGACCACCGGCGCCTTACTCGACCACCGGGGCCCTACTCGGTGAGGTCGACTTCACGGACGGCGGTGGCACCGATTTCGGTCTTGATCCGTTCCAGCACGTCCTGGCTGACGGCGCTGTCGACGGTGAGCAGGCACATCACCTGGCCGCCGTCGTCGTTCCTGGAGACCTGCATGCTGGCAATGTTCGTGTTGTTCTCGCCCAGCAGCCGGCCAAGGATGCCGATGATGCCGGGACGGTCCTGGTAGGCAATCACCAGCACGTGCTCGCTGATCGGGATTTCCACGTCGTAGCCGTTGACGCCGACGATCTTTTCCACCTGCTTGGGCCCGGTCAGGGTGCCAGCCACGGAGATCTGCGATCCGTCGGACAACGCGCCGCGGATGGTCAGCACGTTGCGGTATTCAGGTGAGTCCGCCGTGGTGACCAGGTGGGTGGCGATGCCGCGCTGTTCGGCCAGCAGCGGGGCGTTGACGTAGGAAACCTGCTCGGAAACGACGTCAGTGAACACGCCCTTAAGCGCGGCCAGTTCCAGGGACTTGACGTCGTGCTCGACAATCTCGCCGGCGACCTGCACATCGATCTGGGTCACCGAGTCGTGGGTCAGCGCGGTGAAGATCCGGCCCAGCTTCTCGATCAGCGGAATGCCCGGGCGCACGTCGGAGGCGATCACTCCCCCGGCGACATTGACGGCGTCGGGCACCAGTTCGCCCGCCAGCGCCAGGCGCACGGATTTGGCCACCGAGACGCCTGCTTTCTCCTGCGCTTCCGCGGTGGACGCGCCCAGATGCGGCGTGACCACCACATTGTCGTGCTCGAAGAACGGCAAGTCGGTGCTGGGTTCATTGACGAACACGTCGATGGCGGCGCCGGCGATCTTCTGTTCTTTCAGCGCCTGGTGCAGCGCTTCCTCGTCCACCAGCCCGCCACGGGCAACATTGACGACGTAGGCGCTTTCCTTCATCTGTTCAAACGCTCCGGCGCCGATCATGCCCACCGTCTCCGGGGTCTTGGGCATATGAATGGAGATGAAGTCGCTCTGCTGAAGCAGCTCGTCGAGGGTGACAAGCTGGACGCCGAGCTGCGCGGCGCGGGCGGAGGTGACGTACGGGTCGTAGGCCAGGATGGTGGTCTCGAAGGCCTGCAGCCGGGCCGCGATCAGCGCGCCGATCCGTCCCAGGCCAATGATGCCGATCTTCTTCTCATACAGTTCGATGCCGGTGTACTTGGACCGCTTCCACTCGCCGTGCTTCAGCGCGGTGCTGGCCTGCGGAATGTTCCGGGCCAGCGACAGAATGTGTCCCACAGTCAGTTCGGCGGCGGAGGTGATGTTCGACGTCGGGGCGTTGACCACCATGACGCCGGCACGGGTCGCGGCCTTCAGGTCGACGTTGTCGAGGCCGACGCCGGCACGGGCGATCACCTTCAGGTTAGGCGCGGCGGCGATCGCCTCGGCATCGAGTTTGGTGGCCGAGCGGACCAACACCGCATCGGCTTCGGCGATGGAGCTGAGCAACGTGGAACGGTCCGAGCCGTCCGTCTGGCGTATCTCGAAGTCCGGGCCGAGCGCCTCGACGGTGGCCGGCGAGAGTTCTTCGGCGATCAGGACGACGGGACGGCTGGCGTTCGATGCTGGCACAGATTTTCCTTGCGTGGTCGGTCGGATGGGGCTATTGGAGCTGGTCGTGGCAGGGCAAACGGTCGTGGCCTCGCCGAACGGGCAGTACCTGCCGCAATCACGCTTTCAAGCGGGTACTTACTGCCCATTCGGCGAGCGCGGGCGGCCGCAGTCCACGAAAGACGCCGCCGGCCGCGCGCATCACGCCACTTTACCGCGCGACCGAGCCCTCGGTGTAGTCGTCTTCGGTCTGGATCCAGGAGAACAACTGACGCAGCTTCCGGCCGGTCGATTCGATCGGGTGGCCCTCGCCCCGCTGGCGCAGCCGGGCGAATTCCGGAGCCCCGGCGTCCTGGTCGTCGATGAAACGCTTGGCGAAGGAGCCGTCCTGGATGTCGGCCAGCACCGCAGCCATGTTCTGCTTCACCGATTCGTCGATCACCCGCGGCCCGGAGACGTAGTCGCCGTATTCGGCCGTGTCGGATACGCTCCAGCGCTGCTTGTTGATGCCGCCTTCGACCATCAGGTCGACGATCAGCTTCAGCTCGTGCAGCACCTCGAAGTAGGCGATCTCCGGCTGGTAGCCGGCCTCGGTCAACGTCTCGAACCCGTACTGCACCAGCTGGGAGGTGCCGCCGCACAGCACCGCCTGCTCGCCGAAGAGGTCCGTCTCGGTCTCCTCGGTGAAGGTGGTCTTGATGACGCCGGCACGGGATCCGCCGATGCCCTTGGCATAGGACAGCGCCAGGTCCCAGGCCTTGCCCGAAGGGTCCTGCTCGACCGCGATCAGGTCCGGAACACCACGTCCGGCTTCGAACTCGCGGCGCACAATGTGCCCGGGCCCCTTCGGCGCGACCAGTGCGACGTCGACGTCGGCCGGCGGCTGGATGAACCCGAACCGGATGTTGAAGCCGTGCGCGAAGAAGAGGGCGTCGCCGCCAGTGATGTTGGGTTCGATGTGCTCTGCGTAGACCGTGCGCTGATCCTGGTCCGGGGTGAGGATCATGATCAGGTCGGCTTCTTCGACCGCCTCGGAAACGGAGACGACGCGCAGCCCCTCTGCCTCGGCCTTCGCCCGCGAGTTGGAACCCTCGCGCAGACCGACGCGGACGTCCACACCTGAATCCCGCAGGCTGAGGGCGTGGGCGTGGCCCTGGCTGCCGTAGCCGATGACCGCGACGTGGCGGTCCTGGATGATCGAGAGGTCGGCGTCGTCGTCGTACAAAATGTCAGCCACTGATGTGTCTCCTCGTGTTCTGCTCCGGCGTTCTGCCGGTGCTCTTCAGGCTAGTAGGTTTTTAGTTGTTCCGATGCGCTGTTCAGGCCGGGTCATGCTCAGGTCATGCTGAGCGTAAGGCCCGGTCGCTCATCGACTTCGCGCCCCTGCTGATGGCAAGGGTTCCCGACTGCACGATCTCACGGATCCCGAAAGGTTCCAGCACGGCAAGCAGTGCGTTGAGTTTCTCGGGAACGCCAGTGGCTTCGACGATCAACGAGTCGGTGGACACATCGATCACCGAGGCACGGAACAATTCTGCAGCCTGGGTGACCTGCAGTCTGCTCGTGGCGTCGGCGCGCACCTTGACCATGATGTGGTCGCGCTGCACGGAGGCGTCGGAGGCAAGCTCAACAATTTTGATCACGTTGATGAGTTTGTTGAGTTGTTTGGTGACCTGCTCCAGCAGGTCACCTTCGGCGTCGACGACCACCGTGATGCGGGACATGCCCTCGATCTCGGTGGGGCCGACGGCCAGGGAGTGGATATTGAAGGCGCGCCGGGCGAACAACCCGGCCACCCGTGTGAGGACACCCGGTTTGTCTTCGACCAGCACGGACAAGGTGTGGCGGCTCATGTCTACTGCTCCTCTTCCCACTAGTCTTCCTCTTCCCATTGAGGGGTCATATTCCGGGCGATTTGGATCAGGTCGTTGCTGACGCCGGCCGGGACCATTGGCCACACCATGGCGTTGGGGCTGACCACGAAATCGACGACGACGGGACGGTCGTTGATCTCCAACGCCTGCTTGATGGTGTCCTCAATGTCCTCATCCCGCTCGCACCGCAGGCCGGCGCACCCGTAGGCTTCGGCCAGCTTCACGAAGTCCGGGATCCGCCGGGTGTTGTGGCCGGTGTCCAGGTCGGTGTTCGAGTAGCGGCCATCGTAAAAGAGGGTCTGCCACTGGCGCACCATGCCCAGTGAGGAGTTGTTGATCACGGCGACCTTGACCGGGATGTTGTTGATCGCGCAAGTGGCCAGTTCCTGGTTGGTCATCTGGAAGCAGCCGTCGCCGTCGATGGCCCACACGGTGCGATCGGGGCTTCCGACCTTCGCGCCCATCGCCGCCGGGACAGAGTAGCCCATGGTGCCCAGTCCGGCCGAGTTCAGCCACGCATGCGGGCGTTCGTACTTGATGAATTGAGCCGACCACATCTGGTGCTGGCCGACGCCGGCCACGTAGACACCTTCGGGACCGGTCTGCGCCCCGATCTGCTTGATCACATTCTGCGGGGCGGACAGGCCGTCGTCGGGCTCGGTCCAGCCCAGCGGGTACGTATCGCGCAGCCGATTCAGCTGTGACCACCATGGCTCCAGCGCGGGCCGTCCGGTCTTGCCGAACTCCTCTTCGGCGGCCTTGGACAGGTCCGGAAGGATTTCGGCCAATGAGCCGACGATCGGCACATCAGCGGTCCGGTTCTTGGAAATCTCGGCCGGGTCGATGTCGGCATGAATCACTGACGCGTGCGGGGCGAAGGACGAGAGCACACCGGTGACACGGTCGTCGAACCGGGCGCCGAGCACAATCAGCAGGTCTGCCTGCTGCAGGGATGTGACGGCGGAGACCGAGCCGTGCATTCCCGGCATCCCGACATGTTGTTCATGCGAGTCCGGGAAGGCCCCGCGGGCGGTCAGGGTGGTGACCACTGGCGCCCCGGTCGTTTCGGCCAATTCGGCCAGTTCGTCACAAGCGTGGGCCTTAATAACGCCGCCGCCGACGTAGAGCACCGGCCGCTGCGCCGACGCGATCAGCCGGGCCGCCTCCCGCACCTGCTTGGGGTGGCCCTTCACGGTGGGCCGGTAGCCGGGCAGGTCGATCTTCGGCGGCCAGGAGAACGTCATCGGCCCGGCCTGCGCGTCCTTGGCGACGTCGACCAGCACCGGGCCAGGCCGGCCGGTGGATGCCAGATGGAAGGCCTCGGCCATCACCCGCGGGATCTGTTCGGGATCGGTCACCAGGTAGGAGTGCTTGGTCACCGGCATGGTCACGCCCACAATGTCAGCTTCCTGGAAGGCGTCCGTGCCAATCACAGAGCTCGCCACCTGGCCGGTGATGGCCACCATCGGCACCGAGTCCATGTGCGCATCCGCAATAGCCGTCACCAGGTTGGTGGCGCCTGGTCCGGAGGTGACAATGGCGACACCGGTCCGGCCCGTGACCATCGCGTAGCCCTGCGCGGCGTGTCCTGCACCCTGTTCATGGCGGACCAGCACGTGGTTGATCCGCTCCGAGTCCATCAACGGGTCATACGTGGGCAGGATCGCCCCACCCGGCAGCCCGAAGACATCGTCGACACCGAGTTCCTCCAGTGAGCGGACGATGGCTTGTGAGCCAGTCATTTCCACCGGTCCAATGGTGTGGTTGGGCCCGGGTACAGGAGAGACGGAGTGAGCTGCGCTGGCAAGGCGGGTGCCTGCCCGCTTGGTTCCGGACGCGGACGGCACCGGGGATTTTGCGGCCATCAGCGCGGGGCTGGCTGGCGTTCCTTTACTCATCTGGCTCTTCCTTTGCGGAATCGATACCGGCCCTGCCGTCTCTTGTGAAGCCGGCGGACCATGTGCGGACTTGGATACAAAAAAACCCCTCGGCCAGCGGACGGCGTCGGGGTAAGCGCGTAACGTAGTTACCAAGTGTGTGAGGACTGGGCCTACATCACGCGCTTGGTAAGAAGTACTACGGAAACGAACTGCATACCAGTAGTTTTCCGCTCCCCGGCCCGGCTGTCAACCGTCGGACACCGTTGTCCGTAATGTTCGCGAAACCTGTTGTGACAATTATGCGTCAGGCGGCATCAGTGGCACCAGCGCCAACACTGCCGCCTAACGCACGACGGCGGCCGGTTCAGCCGCAGTAGGCACCCTCGGATGCCGAGTGCACCAGCTTGGAGTACTTGGCCAGCACACCCTTGTCGTAGGAGTGGGGCACCGGCTCCCATCCGACGCGGCGGGAAGCCAATTCACCCTCGTCGACCAGCAGGTCGATATCCCGGTTGGCGATATCGACCCGGATCCTGTCGCCGTCGCGGACGTACGCGACCGGGCCGCCGTCGACCGCTTCCGGCGCCACGTGCCCGATGCACAGGCCGGTGGTTCCGCCGGAGAAGCGCCCATCGGTGAGCAGCAGCACGTCCTTGCCCAGCCCGGCGCCCTTGATGGCTCCGGTGATGGCGAGCATCTCGCGCATGCCGGGACCGCCCTTGGGGCCTTCATAGCGGATCACGATGACGTCACCCGGGTTGATGTCGCCTGCTTCAAGCGCCTGCATGGCGGGCTGTTCACGTTCGAACACCCTCGCCGGCCCCTCAAAGACCTCGGCATCAAATCCGGCGGTCTTGACCACTGCCCCTTCCGGAGCCAGCGACCCGTGGAGCACGGCCACGCCGCCATTGTGGTGGATGGGGTTGTTCATCGACCGCAGGATCCTGCCGTCCAGGTCCGGCGGATGGATGGACTCCAGGTTTTCGGCCAGCGTCTTGCCGGTGACGGTCAGCACGTCGCCGTGCAGCAGCCCCGCGTCGAGCAGCGCGCGCATGATCACCGGCACTCCCCCGACCTGGTCGACGTCGGTCATCACATACTGCCCGAACGGCTTCAGGTCGCCCAGGTGGGGAACCTTGTCCCCGATCCGGTTGAAGTCTTCCAGCTTGAGGTCGACCTCGGCCTCGCGGGCGATGGCGAGCAGGTGCAGCACGGCGTTGGTGGAGCCGCCGAATGCCATCACTACGGCGATCGCGTTCTCGAACGCCTTGCGGGTCATGATGTCCCGGGCGGTGATGCCCTGGCGGAGCATTTCGACGACGGCCTCGCCGGACTTGCGGGCGAACATGTCGCGGCGGCGGTCGGCCGACGGCGGTGCCGCCGATCCGGGCAGCGACATTCCCAGCGCCTCGCCGACGCAGGCCATGGTGTTGGCGGTGTACATCCCGCCGCAGGCACCTTCGCCCGGGCAGATGGCTTTTTCGATGGAGTCCAGGTCGGTCCGGCTCATCTTGCCGCGGGCACAGGCACCGACGGCCTCGAAGGCGTCGATCAGCGTGACCTGCTTTTCGGAGCCGTCTTCAAGCTTGGCCCATCCGGGCATGATCGATCCGGCGTAGAGGAAGACGCTGGCCAGGTCGAGCCGGGCCGCGGCCATCAGCATGCCGGGCAGCGACTTGTCGCAGCCGGCCAGCAACACCGAACCATCGATCCGTTCGGCCTCCATCACCGTTTCCACCGAGTCTGTAATGACTTCGCGGGAGACCAGGGAGAAGTGCATCCCTTCATGGCCCATGGAAATGCCGTCGGAGACCGAGATGGTGCCGAATTGCATGGGGAATCCGCCGCCGGAGTGGACGCCTTCCTTGGCGCCCTGAGCCAGCCGGTCGAGGGACAGGTTGCAGGGGGTGATTTCGTTCCAGGAACTCGCCACCCCGATCTGCGGCTTGGCGAAGTCCTCATCCCCCATTCCCACAGCTCGCAGCATGCCGCGTGCGGGCGCGCGCTCCATACCGTCTGTTACTTGCCGGCTCCGAGGTTTGATGTCCACGCTCATGGCAACAGCCTACGCCGCCGCGCTCAGCGGCTTCGAATCAGCGCCTGAATGTTGCGCGCAGGTGACACTGCACCGCCGAATGTGGATCTCATCGATCTGTCATCCGGGGCATCGGCCTGGTTCGCAGGCTTAAACGTCGTTGAGCATCCACCGGTGACCGAAGGGGTCGCGGAAGACGGCGATCCGTCCGTGCGGCGTGTCCTCAGGGCCGCGGTCGAGGTTGGTGCCGGCTTCGGCAACGCGGGCGGCAACCCCGTCGACGTACCAGTCGATCGCGGCGCGGCAGTCGCCGACGCAGATATAAGGGGTTATGTGGCTCATCGTTCTTCCGTCTCCTCGGTCATTGCTAGCGGGGTCTGGAACGACCAGAGGTGCCCCTCGAGGTCGTGCGCGCTGTACTCGCGATAGCCGTAGGGCTGATCGACCGGCGGATAAACCACCTCGGCCCCGGCGTCGCGCGCCCGGGCGTGATGCCCGTCGACGTCGTCCACGTGCACGGCGAGCGAGGCTGTGACCAGTCCGTCGGTGGCCAGCGGCGACACCAGCCGGTGTTCCGGCGCTTCGCGGTGCAGCCAGA
Organism: Arthrobacter castelli DSM 16402; assembly: GCF_000430705.1. Classification (GTDB taxonomy): domain Bacteria; phylum Actinomycetota; class Actinomycetes; order Actinomycetales; family Micrococcaceae; genus Arthrobacter_C; species Arthrobacter_C castelli. Next base: position 246,905 of record NZ_AUMN01000001.1, on the reverse strand, counting down.
TGACGCCGTCGCCAGCGTGAATCTCACCATGTATGGCATGGTCGCCCTCGAAAGCCAGCGGTCCGGGCGCCAGGCCGAACACGTCGATCAGCCAGGCGTGCGCGGCCGCGATGTCGCGATAGACCAGCAGGGTGATCCGGCGGGTGGGCATGCGCTCGTCGGAGTGCAGACCCGCGAGCAGGTCGAGCAGCGCCTCGTCGCCGGGCGGACTGCCGGCGAGCAGCCGGTCTTCCAGCGCCCGCACCCGTTCGCGAGTGCGGGCCAATTCGGCCAGACGATCATCGAGATCCGCCAAGTGCTGCCGTGTCAGGGTTGGCAGATCATCAGCGTCCGGGTCGATCCCGGCCAGAGGCGTGGCGAGCTCGCGCAGCAGCCGCACCCGATAGAGCCGGGCGAGCGTACCGGCGTCGTAGCGCCGGCGGCCCCCGTGGTCACGCTCCGGTGTCACCAGGCCGAGCTCTTCGTAGTAGCGCAGCGTCCGTTCCGTGAGGCCGCTGCGGCGGGCGACATCGCCGATTCCGAGGTCCATGACTAAGATGCTAGGACCTCACGTCACGTTAGGAGCAACAATATCCTGCGACGCCCGGAAGATGCGCAGGCACCCACCTCCCCGGCCGACCAGTCAGCTCTCAACCATTTCGACGTCGTCGGCCACGTTCTGCGCCACTCGCTTGAGCAACCCGAGCACCTGTTGGATGGTGGTCCGCTCGGCGATGTCGGGGCGGGCCAACGCGACGATACTGCGGCTGGCGCTGACGCCCTCGAGCGGGCGCAGCACATAGCCGCGGCCGCCGCTGCCGAGCGCGGTGTAGCGGGGCAGGAACGCCAGGCCGTGGCCGGCACTGACCAGCGCCTCCATCACCCTCAGGTCCGGGTAGCGCTGGGATCGGGTGACCCGGCGGCCGGTCCTGGCCTCAACCTGGGCCAGGATAGAGTCAAAGGGGAAACCTTCGGGCACCCCGATCCAGGTGTAGTCGACCACGTCCTCGGGGGTGAGCCCGGCCTTGCCGGCCAGCGGGTGGGTGGTCGGCATCGCGACATCCAGCGGTTCTTTCAATAAGGGCACCACGACGACGCCGGGCTGGGAGAAGACGTCGGCGCCGGGGCTGCCGTGCGCGACGACGAAGTCGTAGTCGGCCGTCAACGGAACGAATCCCGAAACCATCGGGTCCTCGTGGAAAGCGTCGAACTGCAACCCGGGGATTTCCTTGATCCGGTGCAACAGGCCGGGCAGGAACATCTCGGCGGAACTGGGAAAGAAGGCAGCCCGGATCTGCGTCTGCCAACCTTTTCGGTAGAAGTCCACCGTCGCCTGGGCCCGTTCCATCGCCGTGGATACCTCGGCGCCGGCAGCAGCCATCGCGAGCCCGGCCTCGGTGAGCTTCACCCCTCGACCCTCCCGGCGGACCAACACCACTGATACTTCGTCCTGCAGCACTTTAAGCTGTTGCGAGACGGCCGAGGGAGTGATATTCATCGCCTCTGCAGTGGCGCCCACAGATCCTCGGTCCGCCAGTTCCCTGAGAATACGCAGGCGACGGAGATCCATGAAGCAATTCTACACTGTCAGATAAGTTTTGTGAGCTTGTCCTAAATGAACGCTCCCGGGAGCATGAGACACATGACTGCTGCACTGTTGATTCCGTTGTTTGCCATTGTCCTGACCGCTGTCGCCGTGTATCGCATCTTCGCCTTCCTGCGTAAGGATGGCCGGCCGCAACCTGCCCCTGTATACAGCAACAGCCGCGAGGCAACGCCCGCGACCTCGATCTCCGCCGAGACCCTGGTGCCGCGCTTCTAGCACCATCGAGCCCGGTACCGCCGATATCGGCGGCCCCGGGCACCTGCCGGCCGGTCTTCGCGGGTAACACCGCGCGGGACCGGCTTTCGTTTTAATAGACTGGTGCGATGAGCCATGCAGAAGAAGCTGTCGACGCCGCCGGACACCCCAATGTGCGCAAGGTCGTGGCCGCTCTGGAAGCGGCCGGCCACCCCACCACTGTCACCGTGCTGCCGGAACGGGCCCACACCGCCGCATTGGCGGCCGAGGCACAAGGCGTCGAGGTCGGAGCCATTGCCAATTCCCTGGTCTTCACCCTCGATGGCGAACCGGTGTTGATCATGACCTCCGGCGTGCACCGTGTGGATACCGCACTGGTGGGCCGCGAACTGGGAGGTAGGCTTAAGCAGGCAAGCGCGGATGTGGTCCGCGCCTCAACCGGACAACCAATAGGAGGCGTCGCTCCGCTGGGACACCCTTCGCCGGTGCGTACCTTTGTCGACCGGGCCCTTGAGCAATACCCCCGGATATGGGCGGCCGCAGGTCATCCCAACACCGTCTTCGACACCAACTATCAGCAATTGCTTCGGCTCACCGGTGGCCGGGCGATCGAGGTTTGCTAACTCATGACATCCAGCGACGGCTTCAAGGATGCCCTGCGCGTGGTCTTTGACAGCCAGATCCTCAACTACGGGGACTACAACCTGGTCTATGCCGCCAACGAGAGGAACGGTGGGCATGGGAAGGAATCCCAGGGCGGCCATCCCCCGAAATACTACGTGGTGGGCTACCGGTGGCAACCGGCCGAGATCGTCGTCGCACCATTCAACGCCGGGACGCTGACCGCGGGCGGGAATCCCACCGAAATCAACATGACCAACCTGTCGCACGCCTTCGAGCTGCCCAACGGAGACTACGAAGTCGGTACAAGCACCGGCAAGACCTTCCGGTTCGGCGTGTCGCCTCTAGGTGAGATGCCCTGCGACGAGGAAGAACGCACCGTGGACCAACGCGACGACCACAAAGATTTCACCGCATTTATGTCAGCCTTCGTCGACATGTCCTAGCAGCCACCGCACTGGCGGCGCCGCTGTCCCATGGCAAGCCGGCCCATTGCCACGCACCGCGGCCGGTGATAGTAATCAAGGTACTGGCCAAAGTGGGAGTTTGTGCCGTGCCATCGTTACGGAGGGAGCCAGCGTGGAAGGCAGCCGAGCAGCAATGGGACTCGTGGTGATGGGACCCTCCGGAACCGGCAAGACCACTGTGGCCGAACTCCTGGGGGAACAACTGGGCTGGACCACGGCCGAGGCGGATGATTTCCACCCACCGGCCAACATTGAAAAGATGACAGGCGGCCAGCCCCTCACGGACGAGGACCGCTGGCCGTGGCTGGCGGCCATCCGGGATTGGCTGACACTGCAACAGGAGCAAGGCGCAGACGCTATTGTCACCTGCTCGGCACTGAAGCGGGCCTACCGGGACCTGCTGCGTCAAAGCACAGCTGACGTGGTCTTCATCCAGCTGACCGGGCCCATCGATCTGATCGCCGGCCGGATGGAGAGCCGCCGCGGTCACTTCATGCCCAAAACCCTGCTCCAATCCCAATTCGCCACCTTGGAGGAACTCGAATCCGACGAGGCCGGCGTCGAAGCGGACGTTACCAATACACCTGACGTGATTGTCGACCAGGTCCTCCACGACCTGAAGCTCAGCGGCGAATCGGCCCCCACCGGTCCATAGACCCTGCTGCGGGCCCCAATGGGGCGAACCAGTGGAACAGAACGGGCAAAGGAGCCTCGCATGGATGTAGAGAACTGGACCCAGCCGATGGGCACGGCGCCCCTGCTGTTGATCGCCGCCGGAGCCGTGGCGCTGCTGCTCTTTTTGATCATGAAGGTGCGAATGCACGCCTTCGTTGCCCTGGTCCTCGTCAGCCTGCTGACCGCCTTTGTCACCGGTATACCCGCCGGCAGCATCACCGACGTGCTGCTCGATGGCTTTGCCGGCACGATCGCCAGTGTGGCGCTGCTGGTCGGCCTCGGCGTGATGCTTGGCCGGCTGGTCGAAGTCAGCGGCGGTGCGCAGTCGCTGGCCGACAGCCTGATGCGGCTGTTCGGAGAGAGACGAGCGCCGCTGGCACTCGGCGTCGCCTCATTGATTTTCGGCTTCCCGGTGTTCTTCGATGCCGGCCTGGTGGTCATGCTGCCCATCGTCTTCGCGGTGGCCCGGAAGCTGGGTGGAGGCCTGCTGCGCTATGGCCTGCCCACTGCCGGCGCCTTCTCCGTGATGCACGTCTTCGTTCCACCTCACCCCGGCCCGGTTGCGGCCGCAGGGCTGCTGGACGCCAATGTGGGGCTGTTGCTGCTGGTCGGCCTCGTCGTCGCCATCCCCACGTGGATCCTTGCCGGCTACCTCTACGGGCTCTGGGCCGGCCGGCGGATCAACGTCGCCATTCCGGATTACATCAGCGGCGGCAGCGAGCAGCGGCTCGATAAGGAACCGCCGAAAGCAAGCACGGTGGTCCTGATGCTGCTGCTGCCGATCGTGCTGATCGCTATGAACACGGTGCTCGACACCCTGGACACGGCCGGCGTGGTCAACGGCGACGCCATCTGGGTCGGGGTCCTGCAGACGCTGGGCGCCACCCCCATCGCGCTGCTGATCGCAGTGCTCGTGGCCAGCCTTGTGCTCGGTATCCGCCGTGGCCGCAGCAAGGAATCGCTCGAGGACCTGCTGGATAAGTCGCTTGGTCCTATCTGCTCGATCATCCTGATCACCGGCGCCGGCGGAATGTTCGGCGGGGTGCTGGTCGCCAGCGGCGTCGGCGAGGCTCTGGCCGGCTCGCTGGAGAATATCGGACTTCCGGTGATTCTGGCCGGCTTTGTCGTCTCCACCCTGATCCGTGTCGCGCAGGGCTCTGCCACTGTGGCACTGACCATTTCAGCCACCCTCATGCAGCCGCTGCTCTCCGCGGGCGACTACTCCCAGCTGCAGGTCATCGCCGTCGTACTGGCGCTCAGCGCAGGCTCCGTGATGCTCAGCCACGTCAACGACTCGGGGTTCTGGCTGGTAGGCAAGTTCTTCGACATGGACGTGAAGACGACGCTGAAAACCTGGACCGTAATGGAGACGCTGATCGGCCTGATCGCCTTCGCCCTTGCCTGGATCGTCTATGGGCTGGCCTCGTTTGGCTAGCCGACGTCGGAGCCTGGCCGGCGATGCTTAACGGCCGGCTCTGGTCTAGCGGCCGTCAGCGGCGAAGGGACCCGAACGTACCAGGTTCTCCGGGCTGCCGCCGGAGGCGATAGCCGCCAGCTGCGACTGGAGCAGCCGGACGACGCGGGGAAAGAAGGCAGAGCTGTTGCCGGCATTATGCGGGGTGATCAGCGCCCCTTCGGCCTTCCACAGCGGGTGGTCCTCCGGAACCGGCTCCGGGTCGAAGACATCGATCGCGGCGCGGATCCGACCCGATACGACTTCGGCCGTGAGGGCATCCGAATCGACAACTGCGCCTCGGGCAACGTTAACCACCAGTGCCCCGTCCGGCATCGCGGCGAGCACACCGGCATTGACCAAGTGGTGCGTGGCCTCCGACAAGGGGGTGATTACCACGATCACGTCTGTGTGGCGCGCCAGCGCAACCAGTTCGTCGGTCCCGTGAACATGTCCGGCGGCGTCATCCCTGGCCGTGCTGCCGACCCGGGTGAGTTCCACTCCGAAGGGCTCCAGACGGGCGGCGATACCAGCGCCGATACCACCGACACCGACCAGCAGCACCTTGCGGTCTGCCAGCGACGTCCAGCGCTGCGGGTTCCAGCGCGCCGCCACCTGGTCCCGCGCCGCCACATCGATGCCGCGCAGCGAGGCAAGCATCAGTGCCACCGCCATTTCCGCCGTCGAATCCGCGTGCACCCCGGCGGCGCTGACCACGGCGACGTCCTCTCCAACGGCTTCGGGAATTCCGTCGTACCCGGTTGTCTGCGTTTGGACCATCTTCAGGTGTGGCACCCGGCTCAGCTGGTCTAAAAGCTTCGGGCCCATGTACGGCAGGATCACCGCGTCGACCTCCCCCAGCTCGACGCCGTCGGGCTCGCTCTGAAGGTCCCAGATTCCGCCGCGCATTCCTTCCGGAAGCGGCTGCACGGCGTCGAGCAAACGCTGGTCCGGGAACGTGATTGTCTGAATCGAAGAAGCATTGGAGGCCATAACAGCCACTCTAGCGGCTCAATACCTGCCACATTGGACGCAGGATGCACACAAACTCTGGACATGGGCGGTGCTTGGCCGTAGGTTCAAATTCAGGGCGTATGTGCCCGCACCCAAACGGAGGGCTGAGTCATGGAGTTGATTATCTGGGTACTCGTGATCATCGTGGTGATCGCGATCGTGGTGTGGATGCTGCGACGCAATTCCGGTCCCACAGCAGGTGGAGACACCGCCAGTGGAGATACCGCAAGTGGGGCCAGCGCAGATGAAAGCACGGCAGGCGGAGGCGCTGCCGGCGGAGGCACCGGCGGTGGAGAGACACCGGGTCGGCGTCACCCCGGTAACCAGCCAGGCTCCGGGGCCAACGACCCCGTGATGGAGGCCGGGCCCCCGGCGAGCAACACCCCTGCAGCCGGCAGCGCGGGAAGTGGCGCTACCGGATCGGTCACGGACCGCGACAGCTCCGGTGACACCAACGCCGCGGGTCCTGACGACGAACGGTGGCGGAGCGGCGGATCCGACATTACCGACCAGCCCACCGCGCCCGACCGCGGCAGCGAACACACCACCACCGCCGGATCCGTGAACGGCAGCGGCTCCGACGATTCCCGCCCGAAGGACTCCGCTGGCACCGGCATCTCCGGTGACACAACCGCCTCTGGGGATTCCGCTGGAACCGGCGACACGGACACCTCCAGTGACCAGCCGCCTCCCCACGGCCAGAGTGCCGAGCACCACGCATTGGGACGCCACAATGTCGGCGCGCCCGAGCCCGAGGACGGAGGTCACCACAGCCTGGGTTCGCATAATCTCGGCGAACCGCACAGTGAGGAAGGGCATCACAGCCTGGGTTCGCATAATCTCGGCGATCCGGACAGTACGCACAGCAATCACAGCCTCGGCTCCCATAACCTCGGTGACGGCGACCCCGGGGATGAATCCGCTGAAGACCACCCACCCAGCGGCCGGCACCGCGACGATAGTGACCCGGACGGCGGTCCGGACGGCGACGATAGTGACCCGGACGGCCACGCCGGACGCTGAGGGCGGACGCTGACGGAAGCGAGGCATACGGATGCGGCGACGACAGGCTTGGCTGGCAGCTGTCACGCTGTCCGCCGTCGTCGTCTCCGGCTGTTCCCCCGGGTCCGGCGAAAACGCAGCCCCGGGCACCGGCGAACCTGCCCCTGATGTGTCCGCGCCGGCCAGCGGATCGTCGTCGTCAGCGCAGCACCGCCACACTGAGTCGTCAGGTCCGCTGGGCGGCGAGCTGGCCGTCACCGGAACTGCCGCCGATTCGCTGACCTCGCCGTGGTCCATGGCGCTGCTGCCGGACGGGTCTGTGCTGGTCTCCGAACGTGACAGTGCGGCCATCAAGCGGATCGACGACGGCGAGGTCACGATGGTGGGCACCGTCGAGCACGTGGTGCCGGGCGGAGAAGGTGGCCTGCTGGGGATCGCCGTCGCGCCCACCTTCGCCCGGGACCGATATCTGTACGCGTACTACACCAGCGCCTCCGACAACCGGATAGTGCGGATGGAATACGACGGCGGCCAGGATCCCGGCCTCGGCACCCAGGAGGTGCTGCTGGAGGGCATTCCCAAGGCAACGATCCATAACGGCGGGCGGATCAAGTTCGGACCCGACGGGATGCTCTACGCATCGACTGGTGACGCGACGCAGGAAGATCAGGCGCAGAACCGGCAATCATTGTCCGGGAAGATTCTGCGGATCACGCCCGATGGCGATCCGGCCCCCGGGAACCCGTTCGGGGACAATCCGGTGTACAGCTTGGGGCACCGGAACGTGCAAGGGCTCGCCTGGGATTCCGAGGGGCGGTTGTGGGCGAGCGAGTTTGGCCCCACTGAGGACGATGAACTGAACCTGATCCGGCCCGGCGGAAACTACGGCTGGCCGGAGGTAACGGGCGCGCCAGGCGTCGACGGATTCATCGATGCCCAAGTGGTATGGCCTTCCACCGCTACGGCCTCCCCCAGCGGCATGGCCATCGTGAACGACGTCGCCTATATAGGAGCGCTGAGAGGCCAACGGCTGTGGGAAGTTCCGCTGCTCGATGGGCGGGCGGGCCAACCGGTCAGCCATTTCCAGGACGACTACGGCCGCCTTCGCGACGTCATTACCGGCCCGGACGGGGCGCTGTGGGTCGCCACCAATGGCGGCCCCGAAGAGCGAATCATCGTCGTTGAGGGACGTTGATCACACCTGACGGCACCGCGTCCGCACCGATTTTCCCCAGGCGGAAGAATCCTGCTAGTCTTACATGTCGTTGCCGCAATTCGCTCAGGTGCCCATCACCGGCGGAACGCGGAGTGGGAATGCGCCTCTAGCTCAATGGCAGAGCAATTGACTCTTAATCAATGGGTTCCGGGTTCGAGTCCCGGGGGGCGCACCAGGGAAGCCCGTCCGACCGGTAGGTTGGGCGGGTTTTTTCGTTTCGACCGGGCGTTCGGGGGTTAGCAGCACGAATGTGTGCGTGGGATCGGCATGTCATCGTCGTGGTTGCACTCCGCCCAAACACGGCCTTCGCCGTTCCGCCAGGGAGTAAAAAAGCGGCGAAACGCCCCATTAGTGCATCGGGAGGGGCACTTTTACTCCCGGCCGAACATCCCGATGGCCAAGGCTAAATGAGGCATTCGATCGCCACCGGGCAACGGCCGCCGGACGTTCAGCCTGCCTGGGTGCCGTCGGTTCCGTTTCGCTTCTCGCCAAAGGTGCCGTCGTCCTGTTCGGCAGGTTCATCCGGCTCCGCCGGCGGCAATTCCTCGGCCAGCTTCTGTTTCGCGCTGTCGTCCAGCTCGGGCGGAGTACCTGCGGCCGGTGCCGCAGGTTTGACGGCCTCCTCCACACCCTTGCCCGAGTCGACGTCCCAGCGCGCATCCGCCAGGGACTTGATCACTGACTGAAGCCGGTTTCGCAGGTCGTCGGAAGAGAGCTGCCCGCCCGGCACCAGTGACGTTTCAAGCTCCTGTGCGGAAGCGAGCACTGAGCGTCCATGATCGGTGATGGATACCTGGTGGCTTCGCCGGTCCTGGGAGCTTCGTGAGCGCTCAATGTGGCCATAGGTTTCCAGACGCGAGAGGGTTTTACCCATGGTTTGGGCCTGCACATGCACGATCTGGGCCAGTTGAGCCTGAGTCATCGTGCCGTGCCCGGCAAGCACTTCCAGAGCTATTACCCCCGCGTGGGTGACCCCAATGCTTGCCAGTTGCTCATTCCACGCGTGCTCGACCAGCCGCGCTGCTGTTGAGAGAAGGCGGCCGGTCGGCCACAATTCCATATCTGGCATACTTGCCACTATAACCTGACATATGGGCGAAATTGGCTAGAACTGCTAAGTAACCTTACATATTTTCCAATTTTTATTGTAGCAACACCCGCCCCACCGGTCACCAGGAAGGATCCATGAGCAACCGACTTTCAACAGGGGACACCGCCCCGGACTTCACGCTCGACGACGCCACGGGTGGGACGGTTTCACTCGCCGATTACCGCGGCGGCAATGTGGTGGTGTACTTCTACCCCGCCGCGGCCACACCGGGGTGCACCACAGAGGCCTGCGATTTCCGTGACAACCTCAATTCCCTCAAGTCGGCCGGATATACCGTTTTGGGCATCTCCCCGGACCCGGCCAAGAAGATCGCCAAGTTCACCGAAGATCAGTCGCTGAACTTCCCGCTGCTCTCGGATGAGGACCATTCCGTCGCGGAGGCATGGGGCGCCTGGGGGGAGAAGAACAACTATGGCAAGGTCACCCAGGGCCTGATCCGGTCCACCGTCGTGGTCGACGCCGAGGGCAAAGTGGCACTGGCACAATACAACGTCCGCGCCAAGGGCCATGTGAACAAGCTGCGGCGGGACCTGGGCCTCGACTGATCCCCTGTGCCGGCCGGGAACTGCCGCACCAGGGCGACGACGGCGGTCCGGGCCGGCCGCAGCAGGCCGACGACGGCAGCGGGTAGACTTATGCTCGTCCGCGGTGTGTGGCACGGTCCGCGCCGCAGGACTGCAGAGCGCGAGTGGTGAAATTGGTATACACGCCAGATTTAGGTTCTGGTGTCTTCGGACGTGCGGGTTCAAGTCCCGCCTCGCGCACTCCCCCTTTCACCTAAACTGAGCAAAATAGTTTCCAAGCCGAACGGGGTGGTGGCGCGGTGCGACGTACCGGATGCGGTCGCGCGCCGACAGCAGTGACTGCCATTGTGACGGCGGCCGCAACGGCGTTGACTCTCGCAGCGTGCACCCCCGATACTCCCCCACCGCAGGTCCAGGAGCAGACCTCCTCAGCGGCCGCCGTCGAGCCCGGCACCGAACCGAAGGTGGACACCACGTTTACTTTCGCCACCGCTGCGGATCCGGCCGGGCTGGATCCCGCCATCGAGGTCGATAACGCCTCCTACCGGGTCACCCGGCAGATTCTGGAAACGCTTGTCACCGTCGACCCGGTGACCGGTGAACCCGTGCCGCAGCTGGCTACGGACTGGTCCAGAAGTGATGGCGGACGCAGCTACACCTTCGAACTGCGCGACGGCGTCACTTTCCATGACGGCGCCGAGTTCGACGCCGAGGCCGTCTGCTTCAATTTCGAACGCTGGTTCACGCTGCCGGGCTCCGTCCGGGACGAACGGTCCAGCCTGCAGTTCCAGACAGTGTTCAAGGCGTTTGCCAATGCGCCCGACCTATCCGCATACCAGGACTGCGTGGTTCAGGGGGAGCACAAATTCACCCTGGAACTCAACGAGCGCTACACCGGACTGCTGCCGGCGCTGACCATGCCGGCGTTCGGAATTTCCTCTCCCGCCGCGTTGAAGGCCGGCCACGCAGACGTGTTGAACCACCAGCGCGACGGCCACCGGCTGTCAGCGTACGGGCTGCACCCGGTGGGCACCGGACCGTACACCTTCGAATCATGGTCCGGCGACGACGTCGTGCTGAAGTCCTACAAGGACTATTGGGGCGACCGGGGGCAGATCCGCAAGATCATCTTCACCACCATGTCCGACGCCGCGCTGCGGCAGGAGGCACTCAAGGACGGCCGGATCGACGGGTACGACCTGGTCACTGCCGATACCTTCGAGCCACTGGCCAAGGCCGGAATGAAGGTGCTGTTGAGGGACCCGTTCTCGGTGCTGTACATGGGCATCAACCAGGATTTCGGGGCCCTCGACGATCCGAAAGTACGCCAAGCGCTCGCCCATGCAATCGACAAGCAGCAGCTCGTGGATACCCTCTTCATCGACGGCACCGAACCGGCAGGCAGTTTCCTGCCGCAGCTGTTCGATATCACGGCGCCTCAGGCGGCCCAGTACGAGCACGATCCCGAAAAGGCCCGGAAGCTGTTGGAGGAGTCCAGCTACGACGGCGGCGAGATCCCCTTCTACTATCCGCTCGACGTCAGCCGCGCGTACCTGCCGCGGCCCGAACGGGTGTATGCCCTGCTCAGCCGCCAACTGACCGCCGCCGGATTCAATCTCAAGCCCGTCCCGATCGAGTGGTCTGACGGTTACCTGCAGAAGGTGCAGTCGAACAGCCCACACGGGCTGCATTTACTCGGCTGGAGCGGCAGTTACCAGGATCCTGACAATTTTGTCGGGCCGCTGTTCGGCAGCGAGTCCGAGGAGTTCGGCTTCACCAACGAGCACCTGTTCAGCATGATCGACAGGGCTCGTACTTTGCCGGCCGGCGAACAACGGACAAAGGTTTACCAGAACATCGAAACGGAGATCAGCGCGCAGGTCCCGGCGGTTCCGCTGGCCTTCCCGATTTCGGCGCTGGCCCTCTCGCCCAGGGTCGAGAGCTACCCCGTCAGCCCGGTGCTCGACGAGGTCTTCAATGAGATCGTCCTGACTGAGTAGAGTGCAGACCGGACCGGGGCGGGATTTAGGGTTCCGCCGCACCGCGCGGTACGCTCATAAGGGCCAGCCGCGTTGCTAATGGAGAAGAATTTGACTGCCAGAACCCATTCCGTAAACCCTGCCGGCACTGCCGACGTCGTCCTCATTGGCGGAGGCACCATGAGTGCCACGCTGGGTTCAATTATCCGCCAGCTCGAGCCGGAGTGGGACATCAGGCTCTTCGAACGACTGGACCGCGCCGGGATGGAAAGTTCCGATCCCTGGAACAACGCGGGAACCGGCCACTCCGCCTTGTGCGAGCTGAACTACACCCCCGCCGGCCCCGACGGTTCCGTGGACCCGGCCAAGGCGGTCGGCATCAATGAACAGTTCCAGGTCTCGCGCCAGTTCTGGTCTCATATGGTGGCCAATGGGCACATCGGGTCCCCCAAAAAGTTCATCAACCCGCTGCCCCACATGAGTTTCGTGTGGGGCGACGACGGCGCCGAGTACCTGCGCCGCCGCTACGAGGCGCTGAAGCCGCAGCCGCTGTTCGAGGGCATCGAACACACCGAGGATCCCGCCACGGTCTCCGACTGGGCACCGCTGCTGATGTCGGGCCGGGACAGCTCACAGCGCGTCGCGGCCTCCCGCGTGCCGGGCGGCACCGACATTGACTTCGGGGCACTGACCCGCGAGCTGATCGGCTATCTGGAGAAGAACGACGTCGGCCTGAACTTCGGCACTGATGTCACCGACGTGGAACGCGGCAGCGACGGCCGGTGGGAAGTCTCGGTCGAGGACCGCGCCACCGGGGAGAAATATACGGTGCGCGCCCGGTTCGTCTTCATCGGTGCCGGAGGCGGCGCATTGCACCTGCTGCAGCGCACCGGCATCGAAGAAGGCAAGGGCTTCGGGGGCTTCCCTGTCGCCGGTCAATTCATGCGCTGCACCAACAGCGACATCGTCGACCAGCACCTGGCAAAGGTCTACGGTCAGGCATCCGTCGGCGCCCCACCGATGTCGGTGCCGCACCTGGATACTCGCTACGTCAATGGAAAGCGTTCACTGCTCTTCGGCCCGTACGCCGGTTTCTCCACCAAGTTCCTCAAGCGGGGCTCGTTGATGGACCTGCCAATGTCGCTGCGCCCGTCCAACATGATCCCGATGCTGGCGGCCGGCAAGGACAACCTGGGACTGACCAAGTACCTGATCAGCGAGGTGCTCAAGAGCCGCGCGTCGAAGGACGAGAGCCTGCGCGATTTCTACCCGGAAGCCAAGTCCGGCGACTGGGAACTGATCACCGCCGGCCAGCGCGTCCAGGTGATCAAGAAGGACCCCAGGAAGGGCGGCGTGCTGCAATTCGGCACCGAGATGATCACCGCCGCCGATGGCTCTATCGGCGCGTTGCTGGGAGCCTCCCCCGGCGCTTCCACCGCAGCGCCGATCATGTTCGGCATGCTCAAGCGGTGCTTCCCGGCACAGTTCGAGTCCTGGGAACCGAAGCTGAAGGACATGATTCCCGGCTACGGCATCCGGCTGAATGAGAATCCGGAGTTGGCCCGGGAGATCATGGCCGAGACGGCCAAAACCCTGCAACTGTAGTGTTCCGCGCCGCCAAGCAGCTAATGGCGGCTTAAGATTACCTGGACTTCCTCGTTGCTGGTCTGGCCAAAGTCGCGGTAGGCGGATCCCACCGAACCCAGCGCGTCCGTGACGAAGATGCCAACGACGTCGTCCGCCAGTTCCTCCAGCTCGATACAGGTCTGCCGGGCCCCGACCGGAACCGCGGCGACCAGGCGGTGAGGCTTGAACCGGCGGGCAGCGGTCAAGGCCGCCTTCATGGTGGACCCGGTGGCCAGCCCGTCGTCGATGATGATCACGGTGCGTCCGTCCACCCGCACCGGCGGTCTGCCCTGCCGGTACAGTTCATTGCGGCGCTCCAGTTCGTCCCGTTCCCCGGCGGCAACTGTGTCGAACTCGCCGCCAGGATCACCGGCGCCGGGCAACTGCTGCAACACCGTCTCATTGCGCACCGTTTCAACGGAACCGGCCAGCATGGCCAGCGCGCCCATGGCCAATTCCGGATGCGCCGGCACGCCGACCTTGCGCACCACCAGGACATCGAGTTCGGCGTTCAGCAGCTCGGCCGCCTCGGCCGCCACCGGCAATCCGCCCCGAGGCAAGGCCAGGACCAGCGGGCGGTCGTTGGATTCGTCCGACGTGCCGGACAACACATTCTTCAGCTCCGCGGCCAGCTCAATGCCGGCCTGCTTCCGGTCGTGGAAACGCGGCATCACGCACCTCCTTGGTGCAGGTGGTCACATCTTCACCGTACCCGGTCGTAAGGGGACTTTGTATAGTGGACGAAGGATTGATTGCCCATGGAGGTCGGCTGGGAGCACGCATGTGGATCGGATGGATTGAGCTGGACGTGCTGCTGGGCGACGTCCACTCCCTGAAGGGCAAACGGTCGGTGATACGTCCGATCATCAGTGACGTGCGCCGGAAGTATTCGGTATCGGTGGCTGAAGTTGATGCCCAGGATCTGTACCGCCGGTCCGTGGTCGGTGCCGGTCTGGTGGCAGCGAGCCGTGCCCACGCCGTTGAGGTGCTCGACGCCGTCGAACAATTTGTTGCCTACCGGCCGGAGCTGGAGCTGCTCACGGCACGGAGACGAATTATCGCCAGCGATGACGCGTAGCGGGAACATTGCCGGACGATGGCGGGAACAAACAACGGCAGGGTACTGTTGGATTAGATGCAAACGCATACACTTTCCCGGTGGCACGGCCGGGCATTGAAAGGACTTCCATGCAGATCGGCGTATTTTCAGTTTCCGATATCACCCGGGATCCCACCACCGGGAAGACCCCTACCGAGCAGGAGCGGATTAAGTCCGCCGTCGCCATCGCCAGGAAGGTCGAAGAGATCGGCATGGACGTCTATGCCACCGGCGAGCACCACAATCCGCCGTTCTTCGCCAGCTCCCCGACCACCCTGCTGGGCTACATCGCGGCGCAGACCGAGCGGATCATCCTCTCCACCGCCACCACGCTGATCACCACCAACGACCCGGTGAAGATCGCCGAGGACTACGCCATGCTCCAGCACCTCGCCGACGGTCGGGTGGATCTGGTGATGGGCCGCGGCAACACTCCCCCGGTCTATCCCTGGTTCGGCAAGGACATCCAGAAGGGCATTGAGCTGGCCGTGGAGAACTACCACCTGCTGCGGCGGCTGTGGGACGAGGACGTGGTGAACTGGCAGGGCAAGCACCGCACACCACTGCAGGGCTTCATGTCCACGCCGCGGCCCCTCGACGATGTGCCGCCGTTCGTCTGGCACGGCTCCATCCGCAGCCCGCAGATCGCCGAGCAGGCCGCGTATTACGGCGACGGGTTCTTCGCCAACAACATTTTCTGGCCGAAGGAACACTACATGCAGCTCATCCGCCTCTACCGCGAGCGCTACGAACACTACGGCCACGGCGCGGCGGACCAGGCCATCGTGGGGCTGGGCGGTCAGTTCTTCATGCGGAAGAATTCCCAGGACGCCGTCCGGGAGTTCCGTCCGTACTTCGACAACGCACCGGTCTACGGCGGCGGACCTTCCATGGAGGACTTCACCGCGCAAACCCCGCTGACGGTCGGCAGCCCCCAGGAGGTCATCGAGAAGACGCTGACCTTCCGGGAGTACTTCGGCGATTATCAGCGCCAGCTCTTCCTGGTCGACCACGCCGGGTTGCCGTTGAAGACTGTGCTGGAGCAGCTGGACCTGTTCGGCGAAGAAGTGCTGCCGACGCTCCGGAAGGAATTCGCAGACCGGAAGCCGGCTCATGTGCCCGACGCACCCACCTTTGAAACCAGAAAGGCCGAACGTGCCAACCAGCAGCAAGTCACCAGCTAAAGCCAACGACGACGGAACGCGCCAGGATGCTCCGGCCGGGGATACTGCCCGGTCGGAGGCCCCATCAACCGACCATCTGCGCGCCGCCACCGACGCGTGGGAGTCGCTCTTCCGTGCCCAGGTGTCGGTGATGCGGCTGCTGCAGGCCGACTCCGCGTTCAAAAACCTGGCCATGCGGGAATATGACGTGCTGTTCAACCTTTCACGCTGCCCGACCGGATGGCTGCGCCTGAACGACTTGAACTCCAAGTTGCTGATGAGCCAGCCGAGCCTGAGCCGGATGGTCGAACGGCTCGAAGCCAAGGCCCTGGTGGAGCGCAAGCAGGCACCCGAGGATCATCGAGGCGTGCTCCTCGGGTTGACCGAAGCAGGCGCCGCGCTGCAGAAGAGCATCGGCCGCGAACATGTACGTGCCATCGGGCGGATCGTGGGCGGCGCCTTGAGCCAGGATGAACTGGCGCAACTCGAGGCGTTGACGATGAAACTTCGGGCCAGCATCGGCGACTAACCCCGGTCCCGACCCCGAGGTAACTGCCTTCCCGTGACGCCGAGGTAGCTGCTTTCCCGTGAGTCAGCGGGTTGCAACCCGCTACCTCACGGCTCAGGCGCTACCTCGGCGTTGGGGCGCCACCTCACGGCTCAGGCGCTACCTCGGTGTCGGGGTGTTACCTCGGCGACCCGGTTCCCCCCACCGTCGTGCCTAACGCAACCGGACCAGTTCCCCGCCGTCGTCGGATGGCAGCTGGTCCACGGTGGCGTTGACGCGCATCTGCTTCAAGGTCAGCCCGCCGCCGACGGTGGACAGGAACGCCGTGTCGGCGCCGTCGCGGCCGGTGCTGATCCGCACCATCGACTCGCGCGGAGCCATACCCGTCGCATCGATGGCCTGCCAGGTTCCATCCACGTACGCCTCCACCACGGCGTGGAAGTCCATCGGACTCAGTCCGGGCGCGTAGACCGCCGCCAGCCGTGCCGGGATGTCGCGGGCCCGCAGCACCGAAATCACCACATGCGCGTAGTCGCGGCAGACACCCCGGCGCTGCAGGTACGTTTCCACCGCCCCGTCCGTCGGCCGTGAGGAACCCGCCACATAGCTGAATTCCTCGTGCACCCACCGCCGCAAGGCGAGGACCAGGTCCGCCCCGGACAGTCCCTTGAACTGCGCGTAGGCGAACGGCAGCAGCTTGTCGGATTCGCAGTACCGGCTGGGCCGTACATAGCGGATCCGGTCCATCTCAGCGTCGGGGCCGGGCTCCGCGCTTCCGACCACCCGTGCGGTGTAATCGACGGTGACCGACGCCGGTTGGTCCAGCTTGAGGGTATGCATCCTGCCCCCATGCACATCCGCCAGCTCGCTCATTTCGGCCGGTTCGTCGTCGACCCTGACATCCATGGTCTCGTCAATTCGCTGGTAACCGCCCAGGCGCGCCACCGCGACGGCCATGGCGATCGACGTGTGCTTCGAAGTGGTGAAGGACAGGTGGGCGGAGACGTTGCGTTCCATCGGCAGGCTCCTTGATGCTGACTGACGCACACAGGAATCAGTATGCGGCGGACGTTAATGCGCCCTCCGTCCAGCGTATCGGCCTATGCTGGAGACGAGCTCATCAGGAGAATCGATGCACACGTTCACCCCCGAAGGCATTCCGGATCTGACCGGAAAGCGCGCCATTGTCACAGGCGCCAACAGCGGCCTGGGCCTGCAGACCTCGCTGGCGCTGGCTGCCAAAGGCGCATCGGTGATGCTGGCCTGCAGGAATCCCGAGCGCGGGCAGCGGGCGCTCGAGCACGTGGCCGAGGCGACAGGTTCGGCGGTGTGCACCACCGGCCAACTGGACTTGGCCAGCTTGCAGTCCGTGCGCAGCTTCGCCGGAGCCTGGCACGGGCCGCTCGACATCCTGGTTAATAACGCCGGGGTGATGGCCACCAACCTGAGACGCACCGAGGACGGATTTGAGCAACAGCTCGGCATCAACCATCTGGGACATTTCGCGCTCGGCGGCCTGCTGCTGGCACAGCTGCGCGAATCGGCGGACGCCAGGGTGGTGACCGTCTCCAGCCTCGCCCACCGACGCGGTTCGATCGACTTCGACGACATGAACAGCGCCCGGCGTTACCGGCGGTGGGGCGCCTACGGCCAGAGCAAGATCGCGAATCTCTATTACACCGTGGAGTTGAACCGGCGGCTCGCGGCCAACGGGGACACTGTCACCGTCGCGGCGGCCCACCCGGGTCTGTCCCGCACCGGCCTGTTCACCGGCGGCGGGAGGATCACTGCAGAGATGATGGCATCCCTGGTCCAGCTCATTGGCCAGCCGGTATCGGCCGGAGCGTTGCCTATCCTGTATGCGGCCGCGTCCCCTCACGTCCACGGCGGGGATTTTTACGGGCCCGACGGCGCAGGCGGGTTGCGCGGGCGTGTCACCTTGTCCGCACCGGTACAGCAGGTACTCGACGAAGAAACCGGCCGCCGGCTGTGGGAGCACAGCGAAGAGATGACGGGCGTGCAATACGACGGGCTATCCGCACTGTCCGACGGCGGGTGACCCGCGCGGTCGACTACATCGTCGGGGCCACCGCCGCTACCGCCGGTTTGCCGCGCTGCCGGGTGGCCACGTCGCTGTGAGAGCCGGACCCGCCGGTTTGGAACGCCCTTCGAACAGGGATTAACACTAACGTGGTCCTCCACCCCGCGACACGCCGCATTCCACACACGACACGCCGGACCAGCCCGTCCTTGGTGTTATCCCCTGTTCCGTCCGTTGGTCAGCCCGAACTCGCTATGGCGGGGCCCTCGCCGGGAAAAGGGACACCCTGCCGGGCAAAGTGGCCAGTCCCCGCAGGTGCGGCGGTCGGGCCGGTTCCTGCACGTGAAGCGGACGGCCGGCCCCGCCGGCGGGTCACCGCACGTGCGGCTAACCCAGCCGGTGCATGGTGGCGACCGAGGCGACGGCCGCTTCCGCCGCGGCGTCGAGTTCGGCGTCGGTGATGGACGCGGTGAAGCTGAAGCGCACGGCGGTTTGTGCCACCTCCGCGTCGATGCCCAGGGCCGTCAGCACAGGCGATGGCTCATCCGATCCCGCCGCACACGCTGACCCGCTGGAGGAAACGTAGCCGAGCCGTTCCAGTTCCAGCAGCACCGATTCGCCGCTGGTGCCGGGAAAGCAGAACGATGCGATGGATGACAGCCGCCGGGTGGGATGGCCGGTGAGGATGGCGCCGTCGACGCCGTCCAGCACCCTGGCAATGAACCGGTCCCGCAGCTCCGCCACCGGCTGTGCAACCTGTGGCCGCTGCTGCTCGGCCAGGGTCAACGCGCTCGCCATCGCCACCGCGCCGGCAACGTTTTCGGTACCGGAGCGCCGGCCGCGCTGCTGTCCGCCGCCGTGGACCAGCGGCTCGGTGCGCAGCCTCCCCCGCAGATACAACGCGCCGCAGCCCTTGGGAGCCCCAAGTTTGTGCCCGGCCAGGCTCAGGGCGTCCACCCCCAGCGCCTTCACGTTGACCGTTTCCCACCCGGCAGCCTGCACCGCATCGGTATGAAACGGAACGCCATGCTCTTTAGCCAACGCAGCCAGCTCGGCGATCGGCTGGACCGTCCCGACCTCGTTGTTCGCATACATCACCGTGCACAGCGCCGCCCCCTCGCCCAGAGCATCGGCGAACTTTCCAGTATCGACCAGCCCGCCGCCGTCGACCGGAACCCGGGTGATCCGGAAGCCGTGGTGGCGGGCCAGGTAGTCGCAGGATTCGTCCACGGCCGGATGTTCGATGGCGGTGGTGACGATGTGCTTCGGGCCGTCGCTGGCCAGGGCGATGCCCTTGATGGCCTGGTTGTCGGCCTCGGTGCCGCCGGAGGTGAAGACAACCTCGCCGGGCCGGCACCCGAGCACCTTGGCCACGTCCTTCCGGGCCGCGTCCAGTCCGGCGGCGGCGGCCTCCCCCACCGTGTGGTGGCTCGACGGGTTGCCGAATTGGCCGGTCAGGTACGGCCACATCGCCTCCAGCACCTCCCGGCGGACCGGTGTTGTGGCGGCAGCGTCAAGATACAGCATGATGTCCTACAGTTCGACGTCGATGTCCAGGCCAAGGTCCAGGGAGCGGACGCTGTGGGTCAGGGCGCCGACCGAGACGACATCGACGCCGGTGCGCGCTATGGCCCCGACGGTCTCCAGGTTGACGGATCCGCTGGCCTCCACGACCGCCCGGCCCGCCACCAGCTGCACGCCTTCGACGAGTTCATCGGTGGTGAAGTTGTCCAGCATGATGACGTCGACGCCGGCTGCGGCCACCGCTTCGATCTGGTCCAGCCGGTCGACCTCCACCTCGAAGCAGACGGTGTGCGGCAACTTGGCCTTGGCCTGGCGCAGCGCCGTGGTCAGGTCGCCGGATCCGTTCCGGGTCAGCACCGCAAGATGATTGTCTTTGGCCATCACCGCATCCGAGAGTCCGAAGCGGTGGTTGTGTCCGCCGCCGCAGCGCACCGCGTACCGTTCCACGGCCCGCAGCCCGGGCGTGGTTTTGCGGGTGTCGGCGATCCTCGCATTGGCGCCGGCGGCCGCCACATACCCGGCAGTGGTGGTGGCGATCCCGCTCATCCGCTGCAGCAGGTTCAACCCCACCCGCTCGGCGGTCAGCACGGAACGGGCGGGCCCGGAGACCGTGGCCAACTGCGTTCCGGCGCCGAAGCGCCCGCCGTCCGCCACGTGGAACCGGACGGTGATGGCCGGATCCGTCAGCCGCATGGCGGCGGCAAACACTGCGCTGCCGGCGAGCACACCGGCCTCCCTGGCGGACAGCCCGGCCGTAGCACGCACGCCGTCGGGGACCAGCGCCGTGGTGGTGATGTCACCCCAGGGCGCGTCTTCGGCGAGCGCCGCCTCCACCACGGTGTTCAGTGTCCGCTCGTCAAGGGGCAGGATGCCGGCCGGGTCCACCGGGTCCACCGCCAGGACGCTTCCTGCCCCTGCGCCATCAGCGGCCGGTTCCGCCAGCGGAGAGGCTGCGGTCGTTTGCTCTGCCAAAGTTCCTCCTGGAATATCTCCGGTCATGCTGCCGGACGGGGGTGCGTCATCGTGCCGCAAATGTGAGATGGCGGACGCGTCCCGGTTTCGGGTAGTCGGACCGATAGTGCGCACCCACCGAATCCGCCCGTTGCCGGGCGGCGGCGACCAGCAGCCGCGCCGCCAGCAGCAGGTTGGCGTCTTCCCTGTCCTGCGGGCCTGCCGGGGAACGGTGCCACTGCGCCAACTGTTTGGCCGCTACGGCGAGGGAACCGTCGTCGCGCGTTAACGCCGCGTTGGCCGACATCAGCCGTTGAAGCTCCACACGAGTGAACGGCTCGCCGTCCGCCTCGGCCGGAAGGCGCAGCGGTTCGGCGTCGAACTCCGGCCACGGCCCGGGGCCGCCGGAGGTGATGTGCTCGACCGTACGCCGGGCGAACACCAGCGCTTCGAGCAACGAGTTGGACGCCAGCCGGTTGGCCCCGTGCACTCCCGTGCATGCAGCCTCGCCCGCCGCGTAAAGCCCGGGCACCGAGGTGCGGCCCCACAGATCGGTGGTGATGCCGCCCATCCAGTAATGCGCGGCGGGTTTAACCGGCAGCCATTGGGTGTCCCAGTCGAATCCGTGCTCGCGGGTGCGGCGGTCCAGGGTGGGGAACCGGCGGGCGAGGAACCCGCTACCGTGGCGGGCGGCGATGCCGGTGGCATCCAGGAAAACCGCGGGTTGTTCCCCATCGGGCCCCAGGGCCTGCAGCCGCCGGGCGATCCCGCGGGCCACCACGTCCCGCGGGGCCAGTTCGGCGTCCGGATGGATATCCGCCATGAACCGGTGCCCGTCGCCGTCGCGCAGCACCGCCCCTTCGCCGCGGACGGCCTCGGAGATCATGAAGCCACCGGGAACGTCGAGCCAGGTGGGGTGGAAC
The DNA here is from genome assembly GCF_000430705.1 of Arthrobacter castelli DSM 16402. Taxonomy (GTDB): domain Bacteria; phylum Actinomycetota; class Actinomycetes; order Actinomycetales; family Micrococcaceae; genus Arthrobacter_C; species Arthrobacter_C castelli. The sequence goes on along the minus strand of NZ_AUMN01000001.1, from coordinate 225,228 downwards.
TGGAAGAACTCCAGGTCGCTGACCGCGGCGCCGGCCCGCCAGGCGGCGGCCAGCCCGTCTGCGGTGGCCACGGCCGGGTTGGTGGTGTGTTCGAACAGCTGCCCTGCTCCCCCGGTGGCGAGGACGACGGCACCGGCAGCTATGGTTTGCACCGCGCCATCGCGTTCGACAGTGACGCCGGATACCGCACCGTCGGTGCAGCGGATGCCGTTCAGCCGGGTGTGTTCGAACACCGTCACGGCATCAGAGGCCCTGACGGCTGCGGTGAGCGCGGCCACCAGGCTCGCGCCGGTGGCATCGCCGCCGGCGTGCAGGATCCGGGGGGCAGAGTGCGCCGCTTCCAGCCCCAGCGCATAGAACTGTCCTTGGCCGAAGGTGGACCCGTCGAAACCGACCCCGAACCGGCGTAGTTGGTCGATGTCGTCCGCGGCCGCCGAACACAGCAGGTCAACGGCTTCCGGGGCATTCAGCCCGGCACCGGCGCGCATCGTGTCGCCGCGGTGGGCGGCGACAGTGTCACCGGCCGCGGCCCGTTCCGGGTGCAGCACGGCCGAAATTCCACCCTGCGCACAGGAGGTGTTGCTGTCGGACAGGGACGCCTTGCTGATCAGCACCACTTCGGCGCCGCGTTCAGCGGCGATCAATGAAGCGTACAGTCCGGCCGCGCCGGAGCCGACGACGGCGGTGGTCATGGCTTCGCCGCCAGCATCCGCTCCAGTGCGACCGTGGCCGGGGCGGAGACATCACCGGGCACGGTGATCTGGTTCCGCACCTCGCCGTCGACCAGCCCCTCCAGCACCCAGGCGAGATAGCCCGGGTGGATCCGGTACATGGTCGAGCAGGGGCAGATCACCGGATCCAGGCAGAAAATGGTGTGCTGCGGGTACTCGGCCGCCAGCCGGTTCACCAGGTTGATCTCGGTGCCGATCGCAAACGTGGTCGGCTCGGTCGCCGCGGCGATCGCCTTGCGGATGTAGTCGGTCGATCCCGATTCGTCCGCGGCGTCCACCACCGGCATCGGGCATTCGGGGTGCACGATCACCCGCACATCCGGGTAGTCCTCTCTGGCCTTCTCGATCTGCTTGACGTTGAACCGCTTGTGCACCGAGCAGAACCCGTGCCACAGGATGACCTTGGAGTCGTTCAGCGTCTGCTCGTCCGAGCCGCCGAAGGGCTTGCGGGGGCTCCACATCGGCATCTGCTCCAGCGGTATGCCCATCGCCTTGGCGGTGTTGCGGCCCAGGTGCTGATCCGGGAAGAACAGCACCCGCTGCGCCCGCTCGAACGCCCAGTCCAGCACCGTCGCGGCGTTGGACGAGGTGCAGACAATCCCACCGTGTTCGCCGCAGAAACCCTTCAGCGCGGCCGAGGAATTCATATACGTCACCGGCATCACCGGCATCCGACCGTCCTCGTCGGGCTCGGTGCCGAAGAGTTCCTCCAGCTCCTCCCAGCATTCGGTGACCGAGTCGATGTCGGCCATATCCGCCATCGAACATCCCGCCGCGAGGTTCGGCAGGATCACCTTCTGCTCCGGGGCGGACAACAGGTCCGCCGTCTCGGCCATGAAGTGCACGCCGCAGAACACAATCGCCTCAGCCTCGGGCTTGTCCCGGGCGGCCTTGGCCAGCTGGAAGGAATCACCCACGAAGTCCGCGTACTGCACCACCTCATCCCGCTGGTAGAAGTGCCCGAGGATCATCAACTTCTCGCCCAATTTCTCCTTGGCAGCCGTGATCCGCGCGTCGAGCTCCTCCTGCGGAGCCTGACGGTATTCATCCGGCAACTGGCCCTGAACCGGCGTCGACGACGGCGCGGTGTCGTCCATCGAGGCCCCGGGACCGTAGGATGGCTCGCCGGGCAGATCGAAGGCCCACGGGCCTTTGGCCAGGTCATCGCTGCACGTGGATGTGCCGGTGTTCGCCTGTTCGGCCGCTTCACGGGTGATCAGTTCAATGCTGGTCGCTACGGACATGCTTCACTCCATTACTCTGTGTTTGATGGTCAGCACCGCCACTGCCGGCGGCAGCGGCCGGTTCCGGCCTGTAGCGGTATAAGCGTGGCGGTCGATGGCGGCCGCCCTGAAGGTATTCGTCGGTGGGTTCAATATCGCGGGCACCGCGCAGTTGCCGGCGGAAATTCGCCGGGTCCAGGCGTTTATCAAGCACCGCCTCGTACACCTCGCGCAACTGCGCCAGCGTGAAGCGGTCACCCAGGAAGTGGTAGGCAATAGAGCCGTATTCCATCTTGTTCCGCAGCCGCCATAAGGCGTACTCGACAATTTCGTTGTGGTCGAAGGCCAATTCCTCCAGTCCGTCCGCCCGGAACCAGCGCACATTGTCGGTTTCTTCTGCCATGGCCGCCGCCTCGGCCTGGACCAGCGCCCAGTACACAATGCTGACCACGCGCTCGGCCGGGGAACGGTCGACGGCGCCGAAGCAGTACAGCTGCTCGAGGTAGCCCGGCTCCAGCTGCGTGGTTTCTTTCAGGTTCCGCCCGGCCGCTTCCACCAGCGATTCGCTTCTGGCCAGCGGGCCCCCGGGCAGCGCCCATTTACCCCGGTATGGTTGGCGGATCCGGCGCACCAGGGGCAGCCACAGCGTCGGCCGGCCGGAGGTCACGCTGGGCCGCAGCGCGAAAATCACCGTGGAAATAGCCAACGACGGCGGCACGAACTGCCGTTCCGTGACATTGGCTGCGTTGGTGTACACACCGTCTCCCCGGGTCGCTCTGAGTCGTCCGTGTCGTCTGATCATGTAAAGGTCATCTTGACTTTAAGTCATTCTAGACCCGCCGGGGCATCTGCACCAATCGAAGGGGTGAAATATGACGCCCGCGATCATCGCACCGGCCGACCCGGGCTCCCGCCAGGCAGGCACCGTCTCATTTAGCTCTCATATATGACGCCTACGCTCGGTGGAGGAAGCTGGAGAGAAAACGGAACGCCTGAATACGCATTCCGACGAAGACAAGGAGCAATTCCAATGGAGACCCAAAACTTGCGGAAACTGGCCGCCATCGTCGCCTTAAGCGCCCTGTTCCTGGTCGGCTGCGACAACAACACGGAGAACGAGGACGGCTCGGGCGACCAGGTGGAGCAGCAGCAGGAAACCAACCAGCAGGACGGCGATGACGATCAGGATGGCGGCGACGACAGCCAGGACGATCAGGATGGCGGCGACGATGGCGCTGGCGACCAGAACGACGGCGACGGCCAGGACGATCAGGATGGTCAAGATGATGCGAATGACGACCAGGGCGGCGGCAACGACAACCAGGACGACGACGGCAACTGACCGGCCCTCCCCGCTCCGTCAGTCTTTCGGAGGCCTGCTCCGAACGAAATGCACCCGTTCTCGGCGCGAGTGAGTTCAACGTGGAGAGGCTTCGGCGCAATGTCTGCCTCAGGGATTCAGGGCATCCGGGTGGTTTGCACCAGGGGCAGTGACCGATCCTGGAAGTGGGTATTCAAGACGAGCGTGGACGAGGATCTCACGACCATCCGGGTGGCGACGATGCTGTCGATGACGCGCTGCAGATCCGGATTGGAGCGGGCAACCACTTTCACCAGCAAATCACTGCCGCCGGAGACGGTATGGACCTCCTGCACCTCCGGGATGGAGGCCAACTTGTCGGCCACGACGTCGTGCCCGCTGTCCTGCTCGATGGTCAATGAGCAAAAAGCCATCACCGGATAGCCCAGGCTGGACGGATCGATTTTCGGCCCCCAACCACTGATCACGCCGCCCTTCGTCATCCGGTCCAGACGCGCCTGGACCGTCGCCCGGGCCACGGAGAGAATCCGCGAAGCCTCCAACACCGGGATCCGGGGCTGTTCGGTGAACAGTGTCAGGATCCGGCGGTCCAATTCATCCAGTTCCATCCGAGGCTCCTTGTCCCGGCGGGTGTGCAGGCCCGCACCGTCGATCGCTTTACATTTTGCACATCCAAAGTGTGCCCTACGCCACCATAGTGCACATTGTGCTCAAATTTTGGTGACGAGATTGCACACACCTCGTCAGGTGAATAGCGTCACAGCGTAGATCGCGTTTCCAACTTCGCAAGATTGCAGTTTCCTGTACGCCAACCTACGGAGCTTTCAAAGGTGACAGCCACCCCGCAGCAACAAACCACGGACCACGGATCCCCCGCCGGCAACGAGCCCGGCCTGGGACGGAAGATGAAATCCCGCCACCTGGTGATGATGAGCCTGGGCAGCGCCATCGGCACCGGGCTCTTCGTCGGCACCGGTGCCGGGATTGCCGCCGCCGGACCGGCCGTGCTGCTCTCCCTCATCGTGGCCAGCACACTGGTGATCCTGGTGATGCGGATGCTCGGCGAGATGGCCGCCGCCAACCCGAACAGCGGCGCGTTCTCGGTGTACGCCGAAAAGGCCATGGGCCGCACCGCCGGTTCCACCGTCGGCTGGCTCTGGTGGATCCAGCTGGTCGTGGTGGTTGCCGCCGAGGCCACCGCCGCGGCAGCCATCCTGAACTCGATGTGGCCGGTGCTGCCCCAATGGGTGCTGGCTCTGGTGTTCATCGCCGGCTTCACCGCCATCAACTTGTTCGGCGTCTCCAAGTTCGGCGAGATGGAATTCTGGTTCGCGATCCTCAAGGTCGCCGCCATCGTGGTCTTCCTCGCCGTCGGCGCCGCGCTGCTGTTCGGTTTGCTGCCCACCGCCGACTCCCCCGGCCTGAGCAATCTCTTCGAACACGGCGGCTTCATGCCCAACGGCCTCAGCGGCATCGCCGCCGGGCTGTTGGTGGTGATCTTCGCCTTTGGCGGCACCGAGATCGTAACTGTTGCCGCGGCGGAAACCGAAGACCCCGAGCGCAACGTGGGCAAGGCCATCCGCACGGTGCTGTGGCGGATCCTGGTGTTCTACATCGGCTCAGTCATCATCATGATCACCGTGCTGCCCTGGAACTCCGAGCAACTGGGCGCCAGCCCCTTCGTCGCCGTGCTGACCTTCGCCGGACTGCCCGGAATGCAGACCGCCATGGGCGTGGTCATTGCCATTGCGCTGCTGTCGGCACTGAACGCCAACCTCTACGGCGCCTCCCGGATGATCTATTCATTGAGCGAACGCGGCCGCGCTTCGGCCCGCCTGTCGAAGTTGTCCTCCAAGGGCGTGCCGCAAACGGCCGTGCTGGCCTCGGTCGGGTTCGGCTTTATCGCCGTCGTGCTGAACTACCTGTGGCCGGAGACCGTGCTGAACATCCTGCTCAACGCCGTCGGCTCCACCATCCTGCTGATCTGGGGGTCGTCGATCATTTCGCAGATCATCCTGCGACGCCGCGCCGACCGCGACCCGGATGCGCACCTGCCCCTGAAAATGTGGGCCTTCCCCTACCTGTCCTACGCTGCGCTGGCGATCCTGGCCGGCATCGTGGCACTGGCCCTGTTCGACCCCGCAGCCAGGACCCAGCTGCTGGCGACCGCCGCACTGACCGCGGTGATCGCGCTGGTGAGCTGGATGCGGGACCGGCGTTCCGCCGTCGACCACCTTGTGAAGGAGTCAGCATGAATTTCAGCAACGAAACGCTCAAAGAGCTGTACCGGTTGATGGTCTCTGTCAGGCACGTGGACCAGGCGGCCGTCTCGTGGCAGCGCCAGGGCCTGCTTCCGGCCTACGCACCGGAACTGGGCCAGGAGGCGGCCCAGGTGGGTAGCGGCTATGTCGTGGACACCTCGCGGGACTTCGTCTTTCCCACCTACCGCGAAATGGGCGTGGCCCGGGCGATGGGCGTGGACATGGTCGAGTACATGTCCACCCACAAGGCCACCTGGCACGGCGGCATGTACAACCCGGTCGAGACCCGGCTGGCCCCGATTCAGGCCGTCGTCGGCGGCTCGGTGCTGCATGCGGTCGGCTGGGCCCATGGTGCCCGGCTCAACGGCCCGGACGACGACGGCACGTACCCGGTGGCCATGACCTACTTTGGCGACGGGGCCAGCTCCCAGGGCGACGTCCACGAGGCAATGAATTTCGCCGCTGTGATGGCCGCACCGGTGGTGTTCTTCGTGCAGAACAATGGGTGGGCCATCTCCGTGCCAACCGAGCGGCAGGTAGCCGGCGGCTCCGTCGCGGCCCGCGCCGCCGGCTACGGCATGGAGTCGGTGCAGGTGGACGGGGACGACGTCGTCGCCGTCGCCGAAGCAACCTCCCGCGCCTTCGAACACGCCCGCGCCGGCAAGGGTCCCATGGTGGTTGAAGCGATGACTTACCGCCGCGGCCCGCACTCGACCAGCGATGACCCGGGCCGTTACCGCACCTTGGATCAGGAACGGGACGACGCCGGCGAGGACCCGGTGACTCGGCTGCGGAAGCGGCTGGAGGCCGACGGCGTGGCCGACGAACCCTTCTTCACCCGGGCGGTCGAAGACGCCAAGGCCGAAGCGGAACAGATTCGGGCGGGCATTGAGGCACTCGGCTCCCGGCCGGGGTCGGAGATGTTCGAGTACGTTTTCCAGGAATCGACGCCGGCCCTTCACGAGCAGGCACGGCAGTGGCGAGAGGAGTCCGAACATGTCTAACGAGGTAGCCGAAGACATCCAGCCGGCTGGGTCTCCACCACCGGTGGTCGACCAAGGCGCTCCGCGCCGCGCGGAGACCCGCGCGGAGACCCGCGCGGAGACCCCGGGCAACACGGTCACCATGTCCATGCAGCAGGCGCTGAACCGGGCGTTGACCGAGACCCTGGAGGAGAACCCGAAGACGCTGGTCTTTGGTGAGGACGTCGGCCGGCTCGGTGGCGTCTTCCGGATCACCGACGGGCTGCAGCAGAAGTTCGGCGCGGACCGGGTGTTCGACACCCCACTGGCCGAATCCGGCATCCTGGGCATGTCGGTGGGTCTGGCCATGGCCGGCTGGCATTCCATTCCGGAGGTCCAGTTCGACGGGTTTGCCTACCCCGCCACCAACCAGATCATTTCCCAAATCGGGCGGATGAACTACCGCAGCCGCGGGACCATGCCAATGCCCATCACCCTGCGCGTTCCCAGCTTCGGAGGCATCCGCGCACCCGAGCATCACGGCGAATCCCTCGAGGCTCTGTTCGCGCACGTGCCCGGGCTGAAGGTGGTGTCGCCGTCGAGCCCGCATGAGGCGTACCACCAGCTCAAGTACGCCGCCACGCGGCCGGACCCTGTGATGTTCATGGAGCCGAAGTCGCGCTACTGGCAGAAGGGCACCGTCGACCTGGACAACGCAGGCACCCGCACAGGTGCCGCCGTCGTCCGCGAAGGCAAGCACGCCACCCTGGTGGCGTGGGGGGCGATGGTGTCCCGCTGCCTGCAGGTGGCCGAGCTGGCCGCCGAAGACGGTGTCGAGCTGGAAGTGCTGGACATGCGCTGGCTCAAGCCCATCGACGCTTCAGCCCTGGCGGCGTCCGTGTCCAGGACGCGGCGCGCCGTCGTCGTCCATGAAGCACCCCGGACTTCCGGACTCGGTGCCGAGGTGGCTTCGACCGTTACTGAACAGTGCTTCAAGACCCTGAAGGCCCCCGTTGAGCGGGTTACCGGTTTCGATGTACCGTACCCTTCAGGTGATCTCGAAGACGAGTACATTCCCAACATTGATCGGATCCTCTTCGGGGTCCAGCGAGTATTGGAGTATCGCCGTGGCTGAACTTTCCTTCCCCCTTCCCGACCTCGGCGAGGGCCTGATCGAGGCGACCGTGCTGGAGTGGCTGGTGTCGGCCGGCGACCAGGTCGAGCGGAACCAGCCCCTGGTGGAGGTTGAAACGTCCAAATCCTCCGTCGAGCTGCCGTCCCCGCAGGCCGGCAAGGTGGTCAAGACTCACGGTGAACCTGGGGAAACGATCAACGTGGGAGAGCCGCTGATCGTCTTCGAAGTGGCCGATGACACCGCCGGCATCGTCGGGACCGTCCCGGCCGAGGAAGCGCCTAAGCGCCGGGTACGGCTCAGCGCACTGCCCGACGACGAGGACTAGGCGATGACGGCACAGGAGTCCGCCGGCGGAGAGCCGACCACGGTGAGCGCCGAGTCGACCCAAACAGTGGAGGGCAGGCAGGCCGGACTGCACGTGGAATTCCACGAGCCTGCCGGGTCTCCGCGCGGCGCGGAGCGCCTTGGTCGACCACCGGCGGTCGGTGATCGAGTAAGCGAGGAACGAGCGCATCGAGATCGCGAGCGCGCCCCGGTGGTCGACCAAGCGAGCGCCAGCGAGCGCGCGGAGACCCGCCCGGAGACCCGCCCGGTACTGCTGCTGCATGGGTTCGCGTCGTCGTCGAAACTGAACTGGCACGACGCCGGATGGCTGACCGCACTGACCGGCGCCGGCCGGCGGGTGATCAGTGTCGACCTTCCCGGCCACGGACACAGCGCTTCGCCCGAAGACCTGGACGCATATACGCCCAGCCGGATGCGTGCCGACATTCTGCAGGTACTCTACGACGCTCACGTCTCCCCCGTGGCCGATGATGATCCGACGTCGGGGGTGGACATCATCGGATACTCGCTTGGCTCCCGGCTGGCTTGGGAGTTTGGCGCCACCCAGCCCGAGTTGGTGCACCGGATGGTCCTCGGCGGTCCGTCCACGGATGATCCGCTGGCGGACTTCGACCTGGCGGCCGCCCAGCAGTATCTGGCTGACGGCACTGCAATGGCCGATGAGCGCAGCTACAGCCTGTTGAAGATGGCCCAACTGGTGCCGACCAACGATATTTTTTCGCTGCTGAGCATGATTCAGGCGATCAAAACCGAGCCATTCGTACCCGCCGAGGCGGTGCCCCACATGCCGATGCTGCTGGTGGCCGGGGAGAAGGACGAGTTGGCCGAGACCATGCCCCGGCTTGCCGGATTGAGCGCGAACGCGCGGACGCTGGTGCTGCCGGCCCGCTCCCACACCAATGCGGTGACATCGCGGACCTTCAAGAACGCAGCGGTCGATTTCCTCGCCGCTGGAGATTAGCCGGGACGGAGCCGGAATCCGCGCCGGGACCTGACGGGAACAGACGGGAGGTTTTCGATGGACACGCTTTCCTTGCAGGTGGACCAAGTGGAATTGGCTGCCGACCTGCATCCGGTTCCAGACGCAAACGGCCTGGTGGTGTTTGCCCATGGCAGCGGCAGCAGCAGGCGCAGCCCGCGCAATGTCTTCGTCGCCGAACAACTCCAGCAGGCCGGTTTCGCCACGCTGCTGTTCGACCTGCTGACAGCCGCTGAGGAACGCCGTGACGGACTGGACGCGTCATTGCGCTTCGACATCGACCTGCTCGGCGGGCGGCTGACTGACGTGGTGGACCAGGCCCCACGGCTTCCGGAGGTTGGTGGTCTGCCGATCGGGCTTTTCGGTGCGAGCACGGGGGCGGCTGCCGCACTGCGCACCGCCGCGGACCGCCCGGATCTGGTGAAATCCGTGGTCTCCAGGGGCGGGCGCCCCGACCTGACGGGAGATGCCCTGGAAAGGACCCAAGCGCCGGCGCTGCTGCTGGTTGGCGGCCGGGACCATCAGGTGATCCTGTTCAACGAAGCCGCCGCCGGTCGGATGCCCGTGGAGCCGGAGCTGTCGATCGTCGATGGCGCTACGCATCTGTTCGAAGAACCCGGCGCGCTGGAGGAAGTGGCTCGCCGGGCCACCGGTTGGTTCGGCTCGACACTGGCCAGGCAGTAGCGCGCAGTAACCGCCGGACCACGTTATACTGGTATGCGGGCCGTTCCAAGACAGTGGACGCCCTTCGGTTATTCCGGTCTCGAACCGCAACGGCGTTCAACCCCAGGGCAGTCACATCGGTAACACCTCTGCAATGGAATCGTTAGGGTCCTGAGACGCGTATGCCATGGCAGCTGCGCTAGGATAGCCGTAGTTATCAGTACACTTAGCGTTATTAAAGGGCCAGAGGTCTCGTGGATTTGTTACTGGGTGGGCGATATCGCGCGCACGATCTTTTGGGCACCGGCGGAGGCGCCACGGTGTACCACGCCGCCGACGAGTCCCTGGGCAGGGATGTGGCGGTGAAGATGTTCGCCCCCGCCACAGCCGATGACGACGATTACCGGCGCCAGCACACCGAAATGCAGCTGCTCGCCACGCTGAATCATCCCGGGCTGGTCACCCTCCATGACGCGGGCCTGCACACCGACGACGACGGCGCCATCGCCAGTTATCTCGTGATGGAACTGGTTGACGGCCAGGACCTGCGCAAATGGCTCAAGTCCGGACAGTTGGACCCGGTAACCATCGCGGAATTGGGCGCCGATCTGGCCGATGCCTTGAACTACATCCATCACAACGGGGTCATCCACCGCGACGTCAAGCCCGCGAACATCCTGATTTCAGGCGAGGACGAACAGGACACCCGGCTGACGGCCAAGCTGACGGACTTCGGTATTGCCAAGGTAATGGAGTCCACGCTGGCCACGGCACAAGGAGCGGCACTGGGCACTGCCAACTACCTCAGCCCCGAACAGGCCGAAGGCGTGCAGGTTGCACCCCCATCCGACATCTATTCACTGGGACTGGTGCTCCTCGAGTGCCTCACCGGGGAAAAGGCATTCCCCGGTCCAGTGGTGGAAGCAGCAGTTGCGCGGCTGCTGCGCGACCCCCTGATTCCTTCCGCCCTGGGACCCGGCTGGTGCGATTTGCTGGAACGGATGACACATCGGGACCCGCAGCAACGCCCCGAAGCCCACACCGTGGCATTGACCCTGCGCGACTGGACGCTGCCCCACGATGAGGAACCGAACCTCCATGCCGGCAGTGCCAGGCCGTCACCGGATCACCCGGACGACCCGCACACCGGCGGCAACTCGACCGGAAACGTGCATATCCCCAGCCCACCGAACCGGGCACCGAGCATCGGTACGGCATTTTCCCCCTGACCAGGTTCATGCGTTCAGTGTGACCGCGTCGCTTCCTGTCGTGAAGTGAAGCTCACTGGTTGAGCGCAGCGCCGGCCCAGGCCGGCAAGCTTAGTAGCCGAGCGCCGTGCCTACAGGAACAACCAGCCAAGCGAGCAACATACCGGTTCCGATGTATATGCCATACATGGCCCACTGGTTGTAGAAACCTTCTTGCGCGGACCACCGCTTCGCCACAATGCTGACCGGTAAACCGACGGGCGGGAGAAAGAACGCCACGATGAGTCCGATAACCCCCATGGGCTGGTACGGGTCAGTGATGGTTCGCTGTTGGCGACCAACGGGTATTGAGCTCACTCTTCGATTCTTCCTGCCTGCTCGTCCGGACTCTTCGTCCAGACTCCACCCTTGTTGCCCTTGTCGATGTGTGTTGCCAGTGTACGCGACCGGGACAAGGCTCTGGCTTCCACAGGGGCACCTGAGTCGCTTGCCATTACGGCAAGCCATTTATAGACTTGCCGTAATGGCAAGCGACTCAGAATCCAACAGGATCTCCCCTGCTGCGGCCCGGGAATCACTCGCGGGGCTCGACGCGGACCGGTCCCGGCTGGCCGGACGTATGGTCACGCCGTGGTGGTATTACCCCGCGCTGGGGCTGATCACCGTGCTTTTGGTGACGGCTCCGGCTCTGGACGGCACGATGGCGAGCATCCTGATGGCGATCGTCGTCATCGCCGCCGTGACTGTGCCGTCCATTCACGCTCGCCTGCACGGCGTCAGGATTTCCGGGCCGGCAGGCAAGGGAACCCGGACCATCGGCTTCAGCCTGGCCGGCATAGTCGTGGTGTTGATGCTCGCATCATTGAGCATCAACATCTTCGATATCCCGACCTGGTGGGCTCTGCTCCCCGCTATGGGTGCGTTCCTGGCTGTCGCATTGCTGGGCCCCCGGTATGATCGGCATTTACGCCGCGAACTCGGCGAACGCACCGGGGCGCGTCCGTGACTGCAGACGCAGGACCGGCCTTTGACGATATTGTTCATTCGCCTGTGCGGCTGAGGATTTGCGGGATACTCCACCGGGTGGATCGAATCGAGTTCCACGTGCTTCGAACAACCATGGAAATCACCGACGCGCACCTGTCGAAGAACCTGAAAATCCTTGTAGAAGCCGGGTATGCAGCCGTGACAAAGGAAGCGTCCCGAACGCGAGCTGATGCTCGACGCCTCACCTGGATCACAATCACCCAGGAAGGAAAGAAAGTCTTCGATCAACACGTCAAAGCGTTAGAGAACATCGCCAACGGGATACCCTCATGAGCACCCTGCGGACATCGCCACCGACTGGACACCGGGGATGGAACCATCCGGGAATGGTTGTATTTATACCAGCGGTTCCCCTCCGCCGAATCTACACGGCTCCGCTGCGTCTTTAGCATGCATAAGCGTGCATCCCAATCCGGTATCATTATGGTATGAGTAAGCAGATAGCCGTGCGGTTGCCCGAGGATCTGGTCGCCTTTCTTGACAGTCTTGTCACACACGGGCGGGCTCCGAGCAGAGCCGCAGCAGTCGCCCATGCGGTGGAACGGGAACGCCGAAACGAGATCGCAGCCCGCGATGCCGCCATCCTGGCGCGCACGAAGGGCGATGTTGACGACCTGGATGCGCTGGCCGATTTCGCCGTTGCAACCCCGATGGAAGACCTCGACTGATGCGGCCAATCCATATGGCCCAACTCGACAAGATGCGACCCGTGCTCATCCTTACCCGCGAGTTGGTGCGCCCGCATCTGACGCGGGTCACGGTCGCCCCAATCACGAGCACCATCCGCGGACTGTCGACCGAGGTACCTGTTGGGCGCGATAACGGCTTGGACCATGAAAGCGTCGTCAGCTGCGACAATCTCACCACCGTCCCGGCCTCCACGCTGCGCCGAAAAATCGGGTACTTCCTGCCCCACCAGGAACTTCAACTGGGCGAAGCGATCTGCACTGCGTTCGACCTCTACTAATCACCCGTTGATCCGCGCCTCGCTATGCCACGCCAGCCGTCGGCGCCGGCCCTCCCTTCATGAAAGAAATCCGCCTCAACTCCATCGCGCGGGCCCTTGACGTGACCGCCCGCACACGGTTAACTGATCGTATACGATTTTATACATCACCAACGGAAGCAGGGAACATATGGAGCAGGTGTCCGCGCAGACCATTTCCGACGCCGGTAAGGTCATTGCCGTCCACATCAATTATCCGAGCCGTGCGGCGGAGCGGGGCCGGACGCCGGAGCAGCCCTCCTACTTCCTCAAGCCCGGCTCGTCGCTGAGCTTGTCCGGCGGCACCGTGGAACGCCCCGCCGGCTGTGAACTGCTCGCCTACGAAGGCGAAGTTGCACTGGTGATCGGCACCCGCGCGCGCCGGGTGAGCCTCGAGGACGCCTGGGGCCACGTCGGGTACGTGACCGCCAGCAACGACCTCGGCGTCTATGACCTGCGCTACGCGGACAAGGGCTCCAATTTGCGGTCGAAGGGCGGCGACGGTTTCACCCCCGTCGGCCCGGGCCTGATCCCCGCCGCCGACGTCGACCCCGCCTCGCTGCGGGTGCGCACCTGGGTTAATGATGCGGTGGTGCAGGACGACACCACCGACACGCTGCTCTTCCCCTTCGCCCGGCTGGTCGCGGACCTGTCGCAGCTGCTCACCCTCGAGCCCGGCGACATGATCCTGACCGGCACCCCGACCGGAGCATCCGTGGCCCAGCCCGGCGACGTCGTCGAAGTTGAAGTCGACTCCCCCGCCGCATCGTTGTCCACCGGCCGGCTTTCCACCACCGTGACCCAGTCCGAGGTGCCGCTGGCTTCCTTCGGCGCCGGTCCCAAGGTCAACGACTCCGAACGTGAGGCTGCCTACGGAGCCGGCCAGGTCCCGCAGCCGGAACCGGTGTTGACGGCTGCCTTGAAGGACAAGCTCGCCTCGGTCGCCACGGCGACCCTGAGCTCGCAGCTGCGCAAACGCGGCCTGAACAATGTCAGCATCGACGGCCTGCAGTCCACGCGTCCGCAGCAGCGCATCGTGGGCCAGGCCCGCACCCTGCGCTACATGCCCAACCGCGAAGACCTGTTCAAGGCCCACGGCGCCGGATTCAACGCCCAGAAGCGGGTCATCGACTCGCTGACCGACGGCGATGTGCTGGTGATGGAGGCCCGCGGGGATAAGAGCTGTGGCACCATCGGAGACATCCTCGCGCTGCGTGCCCAGGTCAATGGGGCTTCCGCGGTGATCACCGACGGCGGCGTGCGCGACGTCGAAGCCGTCGCCGAACTGGACATGCCCACCTTCTTCGCCAGCGCCCACCCGGCCGTGCTCGGCCGCAAGCACATCCCATGGGATATCGACGCCACCATCGGCTGCGGCGGCGCCACCGTGCAGCCCGGCGACATCATCGTCGGAGACTCCGACGGCGTACTGGTGATCCCGCCGGCCATTGCCGAAGAACTCGCCGACGACTCCGTCGAGCAGGAACGCCAGGAAACGTTCATCGCCGAAAAGGTCGCGGCCGGACACAGCGTCGACGGGCTCTACCCGATGAACGCCGACTGGAAGAACACGTACCAACAGTGGGACGGCTCATGAGCCTCGCGGCGAATGTGGAACCGGCACCGGGCAGCAAGTCGGAGCGGGCCTATGACGCGATCAAGGCCAAAATCGCCGACGGCAGCTACGGTGCCGGCTACCGCCTGGTGCTCGGGCGGATCGCCAAGGACCTCAACGTCAGCGTGGTGCCCGTCCGCGAGGCGATCCGCCGGCTCGAAGCCGAAGGGCTGGTGACGTTTGAGCGAAATATCGGCGCCACTGTGGCGGGCATCGACACCGGCGAGTATCTGCACACCATGCAGACGTTGAGCATCGTCGAGGGAGCGGCCACCGCGCTGTCGGCCCCGCTGGTCAGCGACGCCGATATCGCCGCCGCCCGCCGCATCAATGAACAGATGCGCGACTGCCTGGATCATTTCGATCCGGTGCGATTCACCTCGCTGAACCTCGAATTCCACTCGGTGCTGTTCACCCACTGCCCCAATCCACACATCCTTGACCTGGTGCACCGCGGATGGGACCGGCTGAACACCATCCGCGCCTCCACCTTCAACTACGTACCGGGCCGGGCCCGCGAATCGGTGGCCGAACATGAAGAGCTGCTGCAGCTGATCGAGTCCGACGCCGACGTCGACACCATAGAACGCGCCGCACGGAACCACCGCGCGGCCACCCTGACCGCCTATTTGAACCACGCCGAAACATCCGTCGAAGGAGCATGATGAAATTCCGCAACGATCCGCAGACCCACCTGAAGGGCGCGCTGGCCGCCCTGTTCACTCCGTTCACCGACTCCGGCGAGGTCGACCATGACAGCCTGCGGAACATGATCCGCTGGCAGCTGGCCAACGGCACCGACGGCATCACCATAGGCGGCTCCACCAGCGAGCCGGGCGCGCAGTCCGTCGAAGAACGCGCCGCGGCCATCCGCACCGCCGCCGACGAAATCGGCGACCAGGCACCGCTGATGCCCGGAACCGGCACCGCCAAGATGTCCGAGACGCTGGAACTGACCGCCGCCGCCGTCGACGCCGGCGCCGACGCGGCCATGATCATCACCCCGTACTACGCCAAGCCCACGCAGGAGGCGCTGTACCAGTGGTTCGCCACCGTGGCCCGCGAATTCCCGCAGATGCCGCTGGTGATCTACAACGTGCCCACCCGCACCGCCGTCGACATTTCCCCGGAAACCGTCGCCCGGTTGTTCAAGGACTTCGACAACATCGTCGGCATCAAGGAGACCACCAAGGACTTTGAGCACTTCTCCCGGGTGATGCACGCCGCCGGCCCTGAGCTCATGGTCTGGTCCGGCATCGAACTGCTGTGCCTGCCGCTGATGGCCCTCGGCGGCGTCGGCTTCATCTCCGCCCTGGGCAACATGGCACCGAAGGCAGTGGCCGACATGTACGACGCCTGGGAGGCCGGCGACTTCGCCAAGGCCCGCGAGATCCACTACGGCGTGCACCCGCTGGTGGACCTGCTGTTCGCAGAGACCAATCCGGCGCCGTCGAAGTTGGTGATGGCCCAGCGCGGCCTGATCGCCTCCGAGCACGTCCGCCTGCCGCTGGTCGCCCCCACCGATGCGGGCCAGCGCAAGATCAAGGCGCTGCTCGACGAAGGCGCCGAGTACATGACCAGCGTCGACGGCTTCCAGATCACCAAGTAATCACCGGCACCACGTAAGGAGAGTGGCATGACACAGAATACGACTCAGACCGCGCAGACAGCAACGGAACACTTTGTCCCCGACAACCTGCCGACCAACCTGAAGCACTACATCGCCGGTAAGTTCGTTGATTCGGCCGACGGCGGCACCTTCGACATCCTCGACCCGGTCACCAACCAGCCCTACTGCACCGCCGCGTCCGGCCAGCAGGCCGACGTCGACGCCGCCACGGCAGCGGCCAAGGATGCCTTCGCCAACGGCCCGTGGCCGACGATGAAACCGCGCGAGCGGGCCAACGTGCTGTACAAGATCGCCGACGCCGTCGTCGCCCAGGAGGACCGGCTGGCGGAGATGGAGACCTTCGACACCGGCCTGCCGATCACCCAGGCCCGTGGCCAGGCACGGCGTGCGGCGGAAAACTTCCGGTTCTTCGCCGACCTGATCGTCGCCCAGCACGACAACGCCTTCAACGTCCCCGGCTCGCAAATGAACTACGTCAAGCGCAAACCAATCGGCGTTGCCGGGCTGATCACCCCGTGGAACACCCCGTTCATGCTCGAATCCTGGAAGCTGGCTCCGGCCATCGCATCCGGCTGCACGGTGGTGCTCAAGCCCGCCGAGTTCACCCCGCTGTCGGCCTCGCTGTGGGCGCAGATCTTCGAAGACGCGGGACTGCCCGAGGGGGTGTTCAACCTGGTCAACGGCTTTGGCGAGACCGCCGGCGATGCGTTGGTCAAGCACCCGGACGTGCCGCTGATCTCGTTCACCGGCGAATCAACCACCGGCCAGACGATCTTCCGCAACTGCGCCGAGGGCCTGAAGGGCATGTCCATGGAGCTGGGCGGCAAGTCACCGGCCGTGGTGTTCGACGACGCGGACTTCGATGCCGCCATCGACTCCACCCTGTTCGGTGTTTTCTCGCTGAACGGCGAGCGCTGCACCGCCGGTTCGAGGATCCTGGTCCACCGCAGTATCTACGACAAGTTCTGCGAGAGGTATGCGGCCCGTGCGAAGAACATTGTGGTCGGCGACCCGCACGATCCCGATACGCAAGTCGGCGCGCTGGTGCATCCCGAGCACTACGACAAGGTGATGTCCTACGTCGAGATGGGCAAGAGCGAAGGCAAACTGCTCGCTGGTGGCGGCCGCCCGGAGAACCTGCCGGCCGGCCAGGAGAACGGCTCCTACGTGGCCCCGACGGTCTTCGCCGATGTTGCCCCCGACGCGCGGATCTTCCAGGAGGAAATCTTCGGTCCCGTCGTGGCAATCACCCCGTTCGACACCGACGAAGAGGCCCTGGAACTGGCCAACAACACCAAGTACGGGCTGGCTGCCTACATCTGGACAAACGACCTGAAGCGCGGGCACAACTTCGCGCAGTCGGTGGAGGCCGGCATGGTGTGGTTGAACAGCCACAACGTGCGCGACCTGCGTTCCCCCTTCGGCGGGGTGAAGGCCTCCGGCCTGGGCCACGAGGGCGGCTACCGTTCCATCGACTTCTACACCGACCAGCAGGCCGTGCACATCACCCTCGGCGACGTGCACACCCCGAAGTTCGGCGCCTGACCTCGGTCAATAATCCACCGGTGGTCGACCACTCCAGCCCGGTCTCGATGCGGCGCGGAGCGCCTTACTCGACCAACGCACCGGCGGTCGAGTAAGCGAGGAACGAGCGCACCGAGACCCGCGCGGAGACCCGGAGAGCCCAGCAGAGAAAAGAGCACACCATGAGTGATTCCATCCCCACCCCCACCATCGCGCCGCCGGATATTGTCCGGTCCGCGTACATGGATATCGTCGTCACCGATCTGGCCAAGTCCAGGGAGTTCTACGTGGGCCTGCTGGGCCTGCATGTGACGACCGAAGACGAGAACGCGATCTACCTGCGCTCCTTCGAGGAGTTCATCCACCACAACCTGGTGCTGCGCGCCGGGCCGATTGCCGCCGTCGCCGCCTTCTCCTACCGCGTCCGGACTCCACAGGACGTGGACCAGGCCGAGGCGTACTACCAGGAGCTCGGGTGCCGCACTGAACGCCGCACCGAGGGGTTCAGCAAGGGCGTCGGCGACTCCGTGCGCGTGGAGGACCCCCTCGGGTTCCCCTACGAGTTCTTCCACGAGGTCGACCACGTGGAGCGGCTGACCCAGCGGTACGACATTTACAGTGCCGGCGAACTGGTGCGCCTGGATCACTTCAACCAGGTAACCCCGGACGTACCCAAGGGCCGTAAGTACCTCGAGGACCTGGGGTTCAAGGTCTCCGAGGACATCAAGGACAGCGACGGCGTCACTTATGCGGCCTGGATGTATCGCAAGCAGACCGTGCACGATACGGCGCTGACCGGCGGCGACGGCCCGCGGATGCACCATGCGGCCTTCGCCACCCACGAGAAGCACAACATCATCCAGATCTGCGACAAGATGGGTGCACTGCGCATCTCCGACCGGATCGAGCGCGGACCGGGCCGGCACGGCGTCTCCAATGCGTTCTACCTGTACATTCTCGACCCGGACGGCCACCGGATCGAGATCTACACGCAGGACTACTACACCGGCGACCCGGACAATCCGACGATCACCTGGGACGTCCACGACAACCAGCGCCGCGACTGGTGGGGCAATCCGGTGGTTCCCAGCTGGTACACCGACGCCTCACTGGTGCTGGACCTGGACGGAAATCCGCAGCCGGTTCTCGAGCGGAGCGAATCGCGGGAGATGGACGTCACGGTTGGCGCCGATGGCTTCTCCTACACGCGTGAGCCGGGCGAAGAGCGCGGCTTCAAGGTCGGCGAGCAGCTCTAAAGGAGGCTAACTCCAGTACCCACCGAAGCACCCCTCAGCAGAAGATGTGCGCCCGGCAAACCCTGCAGCCCGGCGCACATCTTCTGCTGTTTCGTTTAAATGCAGGTTTGCACAATCCCGACCCCGTCTCCGCCGTCCGCCCCGTCATCGCCGTCACTGCCGCTCCTATATAAGCAGACCTGATATTGAAGCATAGTTTTAACAGTTTTACAGGTGTTCGGTTCGTATTCATGATGGTGACAGACGTGACGCACACCATAACCATTGAGACGAAGGGTGCATATGCCTCCCCACAATTCCGACGCCCGCCCCCGGGTCATCACCCTCGGCACAGCCGGTGGCCCCCGCTGGTGGTCCGGCCAGACCGCCGGACAGCGGGCGGGCATCGCCACCGCCATTGTCGTCGGCGACAGCACATACCTGGTGGATGCAGGCCACGGGGTCGGACGGCAGCTCTCCCTGGCGGGACTGCCCGTCGGCTCGTTGCGGGGCATATTCGTAACCCACCTGCACTCGGACCACACCATCGATCTGGCCAGCCTTGCCACCTGACAAGCCCGCCCGCCGGTGCTATTTGAGAAATTTCGAGGTGCGCCGGTCAGCCAATGGTTTGCCGCCGGTCTGGCAGGTCGGGCAATACTGCAGCGCGGAATCCGCGAAGGACACCTCCCGCACGGTATCGCCACACTCCGGGCAGCTCTCACCGGCCCTGCCATGGACACGCATATTCCGCCGCTTGGCATCCTTGAGTTCGGCGGCCGGGCGCCCCGATGCCGCTTCGAGGGCGGATCGCAGCAGCTCCTGCATGCTCGAGTAGAGGGTCGTCACCTGTTCGTCATCGAGGGACGTGACCAGTGTGAACGGAGATAAGCGTGCCGCATGCAGAATCTCGTCGCTGTAGGCGTTGCCGATTCCGGCAATGACGGATTGGTCCCGCAACAGCCCCTTGACCTGGCCCCGGTGCCCGACGATGATCGCGCCAAATGCGTCGCGGTCCAGCTCCAGCGCATCCGGGCCAAGCCTGGCCACACCGGGGACCTGGTCCAGCGACTCCACCAGATACGCAGCCACGGATTTTTTGGTGCCCGCCTCGGTGACATCGAATCCGGCCTCGGGGGCGGCCGACGTCGAACATCGCACCCGCAGCGCAATCACCCCCTTGCCCGGCCGCAGTCGCCCCGGTTTGAACTCCTCAGACCAGCGCAACCATCCCGCCCTGGCCAAATGGATCACCAGATAGAACTTCCCTGCCTGCACGGCAATGAACTTTCCCCAGCGCTCGACGGCGGCCACCTCCAGTCCGCGCAACGACTCAACCGGCACGCCGGCCGTCTTCAGCACAGAAAAGGAAACTATCTCGACGTCGGACAGTACGGCGGGCTCGCCGTCATCGGGTACCAGTTTGCGGCGCAGGAATTCGACGAGTCCGGCCACTTCGGGCATCTCGGGCATCCCCTTAAGGTACCAGCAGCGCCCCACCCCGCTGGATAGACCGCAGCCTTTCAGCCACCGCACCCTATCGACATGCGGCAGCATTGACCGTAGGCTCCTCCCTATGGCCGACCCTGACCCGGATTCCACCGCCGCTATGCCCGCCGAGCTCAATCTTGACGTGCAGTGGATCGACGGGACGGACCCGGACGAGCCGTCGTACCAAACCCATCAGCTGGAGGCGCACACCTTCGTTATCCGGCAAAGCCTGCGCCTCAGCCCCGAAGGGCCCTTCATCTTCCTGCTGTTCGGGGCATCGAGGGCACTGCTGCTTGATACCGGTGCCGCCAAGGGGCCGGCCGCCTCGCAGCTGCGGTCCGTCGTCGACACGTTGATCGACGACTGGCTCACCGCCCATCCGCGTGAAAATTACGAGCTGCTGGTTGCCCATTCGCACGGTCACGGAGACCATACCGCCGGCGACGACGAGTTCATCGAGCGGCCCCGGACAACCGTGGTGCCCGGTGAGCTGGATTCCGTTGTTGAGTATTTCGGTTTCGCGCAATGGCCCGCCGGAACTGCCACCCTGGACCTGGGCAGTCGGGAGTTGTTGGTGATTCCGTCTCCTGGCCACCAGGCGGCCGCGGTTACGTTTTACGACCCGTGGACCGGCCTGCTGCTGACCGGCGACACCGTATATCCGGGACGGCTTTATGCCCCCGACATGGGCGCCTTCGCCTCAACAATCGACAAGCTCGTCGATCTGGCTGCCCACCACCCCGTGAGCCACCTCCTGGGCTGCCACATCGAACTGCCCCGCAAGCCCGGTGCAGATTATCCGCTCGGGGCACGCCGGCATCCGGATGAGCGGCCGCTGACCATGAGCGTTCCGCAGCTGCAGGCGCTCCGGAAACTGGCAGCCGAATGCGTCGACAATCCCGGCGTCCACGCCACCGATGACTTCATTGTCTACAGCGGCATGAGGAGGCGGGACCAGCTGAAACTCCTCTTCCGTTCCATCGGCTCCCCGCTGCGGAAATAGCGCCGTTCGATCTGAATCATGCCACAGATGACAGAAACGGCCTGAAATTGGCGTGCCTTACCGTAGTAGGTAGACTGGTCTACCTACCAAGTATGAGGTGTTCGATGGATGAAGTAATCAGTCGGGAGCGTCCGGCGCGTGAACGGCTGCTGGAGGCCGCTGCGGACTTGTTCTATGCCCACGGGATGGTGGGCACGGGCATCGATGCGATCACTGCGAGGGCCGGCGTGGCACGGAAGAGCCTGTACAACAATTTCACGTCCAAGGACGACTTGATGCTGGCCTACATCCAAGCCCGGCATCAGGAATGGATGGAGCTATATGAGCGGCGCCTGACGGCCGCGCAGACCGCCCGCGACCGAGTGCAGGCGGTGTTTGACGCATACATCGATCATGCTGAAAAGGCTCACACCCACGGGTTTCGCGGCTGTGGGCTGCTCAACGCCGCTGCTGAACTGCCTGTTGGTGCGGCGGGGCGCGTGGCTGTTCGTCAACACAAGGAAGTGGTCGAGGCGATCCTGACCGATCATCTGGCCGGGCTCCTTGGCAACCGGGAGGCCGCGGTTCTTGCCGAGCAGATGGCCTTCCTCCTCGAAGGGGCGGTGTCCCGTGCCGGTCTTGAAGGATCGTCACAGCGGCTAATGCGCGCCCGGATGATTGCCACCTCGCTGGTGGATGCTGCGTGAGGCAACAGTTGATCGCCATCGGTGCGATCACAGTCGCTTCGATTTTGTGGGGCACTACTGGCACCGCCGCCAGTTTCGCTCCCGAGGCTGGACCATTGGCGATCGGAGCCGCCGCCTTGGGCGTCGGAGGCGCCCTGCAGGCACTCGTCGCTCTCCCGGCATTGCGCCGGGCCGGCGGACAACTGCGTGCCAACCTGCCGTTGGTCTGTTCCGGCGGGTTAGCGGTGGCGATTTACCCACTCACGTTTTACAGCTCGATGCATCTGGCCGGCGTGGCGGTCGGCACAGTGGTGTCGCTCGCCTCAGCCCCGCTTGCGTCAGGGGTCTTGGAACGATGTGTGCAGCACGTCCCGCTCAGCCGGTGGTGGTTGATCGCCGTCGCCCTCGGGATCGTCGGCAGTGCCCTTCTCTGCTATTCGAAGATGACCTTCGCCACTGGCGATTTCGGGTCGACTATTGGTGGAATCATCCTCGGCCTCGTCGCCGGAACCAGCTATGCCGGCTACTCGTGGGCAGCCCATCGCCTGATGAATCGAGGCATCGGCCGGGCTGCCTCAATGGGCGCAGTGTTCGGCACGGGTGCCCTCCTGCTGCTTCCGGTCCTCCTCCTCAAAGGTGCACAACTGACCGTCACTTCCGATGCGTTTATGGTCTCGGTGTACATGGCTCTGATTCCGATGTTTCTGGGGTACCTTCTGTTCGGCTACGGGTTGACGCGTATCACTGCCAGCACCGCCACGACTATCACCATGAGTGAACCCGCTATCGCCGCGATCCTTGCAGTGACCATCGTTGGCGAACGCCTCACCACCATTGGCTGGGTCGGATTGGGCGTTATCGCCTTGGTGCTCGCAGTCCTGTCCTGTGCGCCCGCCAACGCCTCCACTGCACGAGCCGGAAGACCGGGCACCGCGCGTGAGGTCATCAGCACCTGACCTCGGGTTACCCGGATTCTGCGGCCCGCCTGCATCATTGACCGTCCCTGCGGGACGGGTCCTGGACAGGCCACAGCACTGCTCCGGCCACTGCTCCCGTGCACAGAGCCGCCGTGGATACGATGTCCGAAGCTCCCGGCGTTCCGAGGAACAACAGCGACAATCCCATCACCGCCAGCGACCCGCCAATCAGGATGATGTACCTCAAGGGACTGGGCACCAGCCTCGTCAGGCTGCGAGGTCCGTACCAGTGACCAATCAGCAGTCCCACCGGCCAGGCAGCCACTGCGGTGGCACGGAGCAGCTCAAAAAAGTCATTGAACACGCCTCCGGGAATGGTTTGGGTGACGATGACGTCCAGCAGCAGCAACAGCAGCGGCCCCAGGGCAAGGCCGATCGTCGTCATCGTAGCCCGTGTCATTGCCATGGGTCCCCCTTCACCCGACCGGCCACAACAGGGCGCCGGAGATCAGCCCGCCGACCACGATCAGCCAGGACGGGACGGGGCGGATATATTGCCGGCAGAGGTGAGTGCCAACCACCACCACGAACGTCACCGCCAGCAGCACCACCTTCCCGTCAGCGCCGAGCACGTCGAGACCGTCGAACGGGTGGAACCAGCGGCCGGCAAAGATACCGAGCGTCCACGGTATGACGGCCATCTGACGGCCGCCCTGGCGCAGCAGCTCGCTGAAAGTATTGCCTTCGACGGCGTCTATCGCGGCAGGCACATCCAGCACAATCAGCGCAACGACCAACACACAGGCCAGCCCGGCCAGCAAGGCCGCCCCGCCGGAGGATTGCAGCAGGAAATCTGCGAATACTCCCACTGCCGCGGCCGCAGCCACCGGCAGGAACGCCACCAGAATGGATACCCGGTGCCATCGGGTCGGACGTTCCATTAGACCACCGCCGCGTTGTGCCGCTGCCTGCGGTGCAGGTCATGGAAAGCCACCGCCAGGGCCAGCAGGATGATCAGGCCGATGACGACGAACCCGGCCGTGATTGCCGCAGCCCAATTACTCATGCCCAGCACGGCGAAAGCCACCGCGGTGATCATGGCGATGCCGACGGAGGTCCCGATACGTTGGCCGGTCTGCATGATGCCGCCGGAGCTTCCCGCATATTGCAGCGGCACCTCAGCGAGCGTCAACGTCTGGTTGGGGGTCACCACTGCCCCCTGGCCGACACCCACCAGACCGAGGCTCGCCAACAGCCACCACTCACTTGCCATGCCGGCAGCAGACAGCTGGATGACCAGTATGCTCAGCGCCAGACCGGCCAAGGCGCACAGCATGCCGGCGATCACCAGCGTGCGTCCGTAACGCAGTACAACCCTTCCTCCCCAGTTGGCCGCGACAGCCCCCAGGATGGCACTGGGAAGTCCCACTGTCCCGGCGGCCAGCGCGGAGTATCCCTGCCCCTGCTGCATATACAAGGCAACCAGGACGAAAATGCTCGTCATACCGGTGAAGTACAGGCTGATCAATAAGGCGCCGTTGGTGAAGCTGGACGTCCGGAAGATCGCCAGGTCGACCATGGGGCTGTACCCGGACGCCTTATAGCGACGCTCCCATAGCATCCACAACACGACGAGCATTGCGCTGACCGGCAACAGCGCCCACACCCACGCTGATCCCCGGGTTTCCACGAATGGCAGCAGCACCGTCAGCACCGCCAGGCCCAACAGCAATGCGCCAATGGGATCGAAGTCCTTCGAACGCAATCGTGCCGCATCCGGTGTACGCCGGTTCCGCAGCGGCCGGGGGAACCAGCGCAGTGCGAGGACCACGGCGGTGATGCCAACGGGAAGATTGACCAGGAAGGTCCAGCGCCATCCGTTCTCCGGTCCGCCGAGTTCGATCAGCAAACCTCCCAGCAGCGGGCCGACCGCCACTGACAAGCCCACGACGGTGCCGAAATAGCCAAATGCCTTACCCCGCTCCACGCCCTGGAAATAGTGCTGGATCATTCCGATTGCCTGCGGGTTGAGCAGTCCGGATCCAATGCCCTGAACGAAGCGGGCAATGTTCAACGACACCGGGTCGGGTGCCAGCCCCGCAGCGACCGAAGAGACGGTGAATATTACGACACCTGCAATAAAGATCGGTCCCCGGCCGAAAATATCGCCCGCGCGTCCGGCTGCCACCAGCACGATGCCGAAGGTCAAGGCGTACCCGGACAACACCCATTGGATGTCCGAACGGCTTGCTCCAAGTCCTTCCTGGATCGACGGGAGCGCAACATTGACGATGCTCACTCCAACCAGCGACATGAAGATAGTCACCAGCAGAACAGAAAGCACCCGCCAGCGTGCCGGGTGCTGCGTTCCTGGGGCCGGATTATCGTCGATGCTCACGTGTCTATTTCTACCCCGTCCGGGGTACAGCCCAAAGTCACGCACCCGGCACGTGGGTGGAACGGCTTAGCGCCCGGCGTGCGGGTGGACTTCCTCCACCCGCAGGTTGTTGCCCTTTGTCTCCCCCGCCACCATGGCGGCGATCCCGGAGATGAGCGCCAGGACCATAATGTAGAGCGCGATGGAGCCGGACCAGCCGGTGGTGCCCAGCAGCGCATCGGCGATCAGTGGCGCAAATGCCCCGCCGAAGACGGCACCCATGGCATAGCCGATCGATATTCCCGAATAGCGCACGCCCACCGGGAAGAGTTCGGCGAACATTGCCGACATCGGACCGTACGATATGCCCAGGCCCGCAGCCAGCACGATCAGGGCCAGCGCGTACAGCCAGATGTTGTTCGCGTCGATCATCAGGAACAGCGGGATCATCCACACGAAGATGATTCCGTAACCAATCTGCTGGCACCGCACCCGGCCGATCCTGTCCGAGAGCACCCCGCCGTACATGGTGAAGACCAGCCAGCTAAAGGCTCCGACGAGGGTGGCGGCCAGCACCGACGTCGGCTCCATCCCGACTTCGCGCTGCGCATAGGTCGAGAAGTAGGCGATCAACAGATAGCCGGCGGCATTGTTGGCGATGAAGATCAGCGCCGTGAGCAAAAGCGGCCTCTTGTGCTGGCGGAACAGTTGCCCCAGAGGAGCCGAGGACTCCTTCTTGCGCTCCTGCATCTCCTTGAACACCGGGCTTTCCGCCACCCGGGACCGGATGATGTACCCGATCACGATCAGCACGACGGAGAACAGGAACGGGATCCTCCAGCCCCAGGCCAGGAACTGCTCCTGGGTCAGGGCCCCGCGAAGCAGCAGGATCACCAGCGTCGCCAGAATCATGCCCACCGGCACCCCGATTTGCGGGTAGGCGCCCCAGAATCCGCGTTTCTTCAACGGTGCGTGCTCGACGGCCATCAGGGCGGCGCCGCCCCACTCGCCGCCGGCGGAGAAGCCCTGAATGATGCGCAGCACGATCAACAGAATCGGAGCGGCAAGACCGATTTGCCCGTAGGTGGGAATCAGGCCGATCAGCGCGGTCGCCGATCCCATCATGACCAGGGTCAGCACCAGCGTCGCCTTCCGGCCGATGCGGTCGCCGAGGTGGCCGCCCACGACCGCACCCAGCGGGCGGAAGAAGAAGCTGATACCTAGAGAGGCCCAGGACACCAGCTGGGCGAGCCCGTATTCCTCCAGGGGTTTGAAGTAGATGCTGGCAAAGATAAGCCCGGCAGCCTGGGCGTAGATGAAGAAGTCGTACCACTCGATGGTGGTACCGACCATTGTTCCGGCAACGACCTTGCGGTCCTCTGCCGACATGCGCTGCCGTCCCCCGACGGCGGATGACGATGACATGGAAAACTCCATTGATTGGGGAGCAGAATGGTCTTCACAACCAACTGAATTACTGAAAGAACGGTCAGTCAGTGTGACTCAGCACATAATACATGCTGGTGAACTCAGGCACAGCCCGGGGCGCGCTTGTAACCCAGATCATATGCATCGTATAGTCTTCACCAGCGATTGTTCAATAATAGAAAGACGAATTCTAATAGCGAACACGCACCCACGACAGGCGATACAGCGAAGCGAGGAAAACCCGTGCAGTTCCACCACCACGGTTACGTATCCGGCGACCCGAAGGTCGAGCCGGCGGCCGGCGTCGGCATTGACCGCCCCGAAGACCTGCCCGACGAGGTTGATGTGCTGATTGTCGGCACCGGACCTGCCGGCATGGTGACCGCCGCCCAGCTCGCCCAGTTCCCGAATGTGACGACCCGCGTCATCGATCGGCGCGGCGGACGGCTGGAAATCGGCCAGGCCGACGGCATCCAGGCCAGATCCGTGGAGACATTCCAGGCGTTCGACTTCGCCGCCGAACTCACCGCAGAGGCGTACTGGATCACCGAGATGAACTTCTGGAAGCCCGACGACGAGGACCCGTCCAGGATCGTCCGCTCCGGCCGCGCCGTCGACGACGAGACCGGCAACATCAGCGAATTCCCGCACCTGATTGTGAATCAGGCCCGGGTGCTGGACCACTTCGCCCAGTTCATGGCCAACTCCCCCGCCCGGATGAAGCCGGACTTCGGCTACGAGCTTCGGTCACTGGAGGTCGCTGACGAAGGCGATCACCCGGTCACAGTGCAGCTTGCCGGCACGGCAGGCGACAACGAGGGGCAGCAGCGCACCATCCGGGCCAAGTACGTGCTCGGTGGCGACGGTGCACGCAGCAAGGTCCGCGAGTCGATCGGCTGCACCATGGCGGGCAACCAGGCCAACCACGCGTGGGGCGTGATGGACGTGCTGGCCAACACGGACTTCCCCGACATCCGCACTAAGTGCGCCATCCAGTCCGGCTCGGGCGGGTCCATCCTGCTGATCCCGCGCGAAGGCGGCTACCTATTCCGCATGTATGTCGACCTCGGCGAAGTGGACGCGGATAACAAGCGCGCCATCCGCAGTACGACCATTGACGAGATCATCGCCCACGCCAATGCGATCATCCATCCCTATTCGCTCGATGTCCGCAGCGTCGCGTGGCACAGCGTCTACGAGGTGGGGCACCGGCTGACCGACCGGTTCGACGATGTGCTGCCGGAGGACATCGGCACCCGCACTCCCCGTGTGTTCATCGCCGGCGACGCCTGCCACACCCACAGTGCCAAGGCCGGCCAGGGCATGAACGTCTCCATACAGGACGCCTTCAATCTGGGCTGGAAGCTCGGACATGTGCTCGACGGCCGTGCCCCCGAGTCACTGCTGTCCACCTACTCCGCCGAGCGGCAGGTGGTCGCGAAGGATCTCATTGACTTTGATAAGGAATGGTCGACAATGATGGCGATGAAGCCCGAAGAGTTCGACGATCCGTCCGAACTCGAGGACTTCTACGTGCGCACCGCCGAATTCCCGGCCGGATTCATGACCGAGTACGCGCCGTCCATGCTCACCGCCGGTCCGACGCATCAGGACCTGGCGACCGGGTTCCCGATCGGCAAGCGCTTCAAGTCAGCCACCGCGGTGCGGGTGTGCGACACCAACCCGAAGCACATCGGCCACCAGGCGAGGGCGGACGGGCGCTGGCGCATCTACGTCTTCGCCGACGAACCCGCCGCCGGCGCTCCCTCCCGTGCCGCGGACTTCGCCGAATGGCTCGACACGTCGGCGGAATCTCCGCTGGCGGCCACTCCCTCCGACGCCGACCGCGACGCGTGGTTCGATGTGAAGGTCGTCTACCAGCAGGACCACACAAATGTGGACATTAACGCCGTCCCCACGGTGTTCAAGCCGCAGGTCGGCCCCTTCCAGCTCACCAACCTGGAAAAGGTCTACGGCGCTCTGCCCGACGACGACATCTTCGATGCCCGGGGGCTCAGCCGCGACGGCGCCGTCGTCGTCGTCCGTCCGGATCAGTATGTCGCACATGTGCTGCCGTTGACCGCGACCGACGAGCTTGCCGCTTTCTTCGCGCCGATCCTGCAGTCCCGCCCGGCCGTGGGCCAAGCTGCCGGATCCACCCCCTCCTGACGGGGTCATTGCCCACGATCATCAGGAGGTACTTATGACAACGGTGGAACCTGTCCAGAGTCCGCGCGGCTCGAAGCATTCCCAAACGCTTTCGCGGGGTATCCGGGCCTTGGAGATCCTCGCCGACGCCCAGGCGCCGATGAGCATCGCAGAGCTGTCATCGGCCTTGGGGGTGCATCGTTCCATTGCCTACCGGATCCTGCGGACCTTGGAGGATCATTCCCTGCTGATGCGCACCGAAGGAGGGCTGGTACAGGCCGGACCGGGCCTGGCCGCGCTGGCCCGGGGGGTCTCGCGGGATCTGCAGACGGCGGCTCTTCCTGAGCTGACCGACGTCGCCAACAGCCTGCAGATGACGGCGTTCATCGCCGAGTGGGACCGGCATGACTGTGTCACGCTGATGACGGTGGAGCCGCGCCACTCCGAGACCACGCTGGCGCAGCGACCGGGAACGCGGCACCAATTCAGCGCCGGAGCACCGGGCATTGCCATCCAATCTGCGCTCACTGAGGGCCAGTGGAACCAGATCGCGCCCGGCTTGCCCTACCGACAGGAGGCTGTCGAGGCCGCCGGCCGGGGCTACGCGGTCAGCCACGATGAAGTGATAGCAGGCGTATCATCGGTGGCCGTGCCGATCCAGGTTCCCGGACAGTTGCCGGCGGCCATCGCCGTCATTTATATCCGAGGCACGAGAGACACGGACCCGATCGGCTCCCGGCTGCTCGCCAGTGCCGCCGAAATCGCCGCTCAGCTGCACTGATTCACAGCTGCACCGAGCTACGGCACCTGGCGGCGGTGGGTGATCATCGTGATGATTCCCAGCGCCAGCAGTAGTGCCGCGGCCGACGTCGGCACTGCGAACGCCGCCGTATAACCGGCACGCTCGGCGATACCGCCACCAATGGCCGAGCCAATCGCAGTGCCGGCAACCGTGCCGCTGGCCAGCAGGGTCATCACGGTTCCCAGCCGGTTCCGTGGAGCGATGTCTCCGGCCACGCTGAAAATCGTCACCATAGTCGGTCCGACGGAAAAGCCCAGCACGAACAGCGCCAAGAGCATGGCAGGGGCAGCCTGCGGCAGCACCAGCAGCAGGGTCAGCGCCACCATGGCGGCGGCCGCTGTGGTCCAGCGTGCCGGGTGCGAAAACGTGACTGGCCAGTACGCAACGGACAGCGCGGCGGCGGCCGAGCTCAGGCCCATCGCCGCATACAGGAGGCCGCCTGCCGCCGCGGTGCCCGAACCGGCCCCGGCGAAGGCGAAGAGGGCGGTCTGGGTGGAGCCGAAGAATGTGCCCATGCAGATCATGCCCAGCACCGGAATACTGATCGGCCACCAGTTGGTAAGCTGCCGGGCCGCAGGGTCGCTGCGGTGGGCGGAGACCGTCTTCCGCGGTATGGCGGCAACGACATGGTGCGTGCGGTGGACGGCGAATGCCGACACCAGGGTAATGGTGATCAGTGCTGCAAGTGCCAGCGGCAGCCAAGGTGCAAGGATGCTGGCCAGCAAGCCGACCAGCGCTGGCCCCAGTACGAAGGTGAGTTCGTCCGCAGTGCTCTCGTAAGACAGGGCCGTGTCCAGGTCACGCTGCCCGCCGGCCCTGTCAGTCAGGGCCATCCACCGCACCCTCGCGAGCGGACCGACCTGCGGGCAGGTGGCTCCCATCACCAGCGCCGAAGCGAGGATCAGCAGCAGCGAGCCTGTTCCGGAACCCGGTACCAGATACGTCGTGGCGATCAGCCCGCAGATGGCCAGGGTGTTGGCGGCGGCTGCCACCAGCAGCACCGGGCGTTGTCCGGTCCTGTCGGCGAGGTAACCGAAAACCGGCGCGCCTGCTGCCGACCCAATTCCCACCGCGCCGGCCGCGTAGCCGCCGATAGCGTAGGACTGGGTGGCTGCCTGCACCAGAGCCAGTGCTCCCACGGTGAGCATCGCCAGTGGCAGCCGGGCGAACAATCCCAGCGGCAGGAAGCCGCCGCCGGCGAGTTGGGGGAGCCGGCCGAACCGGCCCAGCGGGCTGCGTGTGTTCTCTTCGGTCGCTGGTGGTGCCTGTGCTTGCGGGGCGGAGTTCATGAAGGTTTTTCCGGTTCGCTCTGGTACGCGCATCGTCCCTCCACCCGATGCGCACGACCCGGATAACACGACCATTCTACCGCTTACCCGACCGGTTCCAACTGCTTACCCGACCGGTTCCAACTGCCGCACCTGCACCGTCGAACCATTACGGCCCTTCACAATCTGGAGTTGAGCGGGAATCCGCTGCTTCATTTCAGGAACGTGGCTGACCAGCCCGACCACACGGCCCCCGTCGCGAAGCCCTTCGAGGGCATCCATCACCTGCTCCAGTGCTTCTTCATCCAGGCTGCCGAATCCTTCATCAACAAAGAGCGTTTCAATATCCACTCCCCCGGATTCCTGCTGCACCACATCGGCGAGACCCAGTGCCAGCGCCAACGAGGCCATAAACGATTCGCCACCGGACAAGGTGGAAGTATCCCGCGCCTGACCTGTCCATTCATCCACCACCTGCAGGCCCAGCCCGGATTTTGCGTTGCGGGCGGCCCTGGAATCGTCGTACACCAGGCTGTACCGGTCGGACGTCATGGTGGCCAGCCGCTCCGTGGCAGAAATTGCAACCTGCTCAAGCCGGGCGGCCAGCACGTACGTACTCAACGTCATCCGGTAGCTGTTCTCCCCTGTCCCCCGCACCAGGTCTGCCAGCTCACGGAGCTGCCGGCTGTGCTCACGGACCGGGCCGGCCGTCTCCAGCGCGGCTGCCAGCTCCTCGTGCAACCGCTTCAGGTGTTCCAGCGATGACTGCACCATCCGGTGGGCCACGACGGCTTCTTCGGCAGTGGCGGCGGTGTCTTCCGCCGCAGCGCCCTGGCGGGATACTTCGGCCTCCCCGGGCGCGGTCACCCCCGCCTCCTGCTCCTGAGCCGCGAGCACGACGCTTTCCTCGCAGAGCGCGGCGCGCACCCGGTGCTGCTCGGCCTCGTAGTCCTGGATCCGGCTATCCAGGGCCCCAGCTTCCTGGTGGGACAGCAGCGCCTGCCCGGCCGCGGTGACTGAATCAAACACGGATTCGGCAACCGCTTCATCCACGTCGGCAGCCACCGCGTCCAGATGTTTCCGTGCGGTGTCTTCTTTCCGCATCCCCTCCAGGTATTGGCCCATCAGCCGGCTGCACTCCTGCAGTGCCGCGACCCGCTTCTGCAAGGTCTCATGGCCGTCCTTTGCGGCGCGAATCTCCTCGGCCAAGGTGGCAACCGTTTCCTGCAACGATTTGGCATCAGCCCGAAGCTGGGTCAGCTCGCCGGAGATCTCTTGGCTGCGGGTGTTCAGTGCCGTCGATTCGGCACGCAGGGCTTCCAGCTTCCCTGCAAGCTCTTGCTGCTGCCGGGCCGCTTCGGCCGCCTCCGCGGCGGTGGATGCTGCGGCGGCCGCCTCTGCCTCAGCCGCGGTTGGATCCGCATCCCCGCCCTGGGATGCCAGCACCGCCAGTTGTTGCCGGACCGCCTGCAGATCCTGGTCCGCTTCCTGCACCCGGGAGTCCGCTTGCTCCTGTTGCTGCCGGGCTTCTTCTTCCTGCTGGTCCGAGTCACGGACGGCTTCGGGAACTTCCGAGGGTTGGGGGTGTTCGGTCGAGCCGCACACCGGGCAGGGCGAATCCTCCTCAAGCCGCCGTGCCATTTCCCCGGCGGCATGTTCCAGCCGGCTCCGCAACAGCTCCAGCCAGCGTTCCTTGGCATCCAGCTGTTGCCGGCGCAGCCGTTGGTGGCGGCCGGACAGCTCTTCGTCCTGCTGCAGCAGGCGGTTCCGTTCGGCGATCGCCGCGACCACTGCTCTAGTGCGTTCCTTTTCGGCAGCAGCCTGGTCGACCGTGCCGGCACGTTCGCGTTTTTCGTCCGCTCGTGCGGCCACGGCGGCGATGTTCTCATCCAGGTCGGTGCTCTGCCGGCTCACCTGATCCGCCGCGGAGGCCAGCTCAGATTCCTGAGCGCCCAAGGCGGACAACCGGTTTTCCTTGTCCTGTAGTTCCCTTTCCTTGGGGATCTGCGACTCGAGGACGGCCAGGCGGGCGTCGATCTCGGCCTTGGCAGCCTCAATATTCTCCACGATCGCATCCGAGGCGGACAAGGGTTCGTTTCCGGTAAACGCTGTCGCTGTCAGCGGGTGATCGATCACAGCCTGCCGCTGCCACTGAGTCGCGGCCGTACATTCTTCCAGCGAGGCCGTGGCACTGCGCATGGCCTGGATCCGGGTGTGCAGCAGTTCGGCGGCGCGGTGCCACTGCTGCCGTTCCCTCCGGTCTGCATGGGCGGCCGCCTGCTTATCCAACGATGTTTCGGCCTCACGAGCAACCTGCAGCTTCCGGAACCGTTCCAGCCGATCGGTCAGCTTCCGGTGCTCCGTACGGGCTGTCTCGGCGCGGGAGCGTGCCGTGGCGGCGGCCTGGGATGCGTTGTCGACCAGCTCTTCGATGCCGACCAGCCAGCCCTCCAACTGGCTCTGCTCCGAGCCGGGCGACACGTCCTCGCGGTCCAGGTGTTTGGCCGCTTCATCTGCGGCCTTGCCCGCGATCAGTTCGATGTCGGATTCGGCGTCCCGGAGTCGCTCCCCCGCCACAGCCGCATCGTCCAGAAGTTGTCGCTCGACCGATGTAAACCGCTCCGTGCCAAAAAGTTGCTGAAGCAAATCCTGACGATCTTTGGCATCCGAGCGGAGGAACGCGGCGAATTGGCCCTGCGGCAGCATCACCACCCGGGTGAATTGCTTGGCGTTCATTCCCAGCAAGTCTGTGATTTCCTGCGCTGCTTCGTCATTGCGGGTGGACTTGGCCTCCCAGGAACCGTCCACCAGTTCGCGCAGCAGCGTCTTGGCCTGTTCGGGGGTCGTCCCCTTGGCGGCACGTGCCGAGGGACGCTGCCAGGCCGGGCTGCGGACCACTTCGAAGCTCCGCCCGCTGGCGGTGAACCGGCACAGCACCTCCGGCGGGGTGGCCGGGTCTGCATGATCGCTGCGCAGCCTCTTGCCGTCCTGCCGGGCGCCGGGAACGGATCCGTAGAGCGCGAAGCACACGGCGTCCAACACGCTGGTTTTCCCGGCGCCGGTGGGGCCGTTGAGCAGGAACAGCCCGTGGGAACTGAGGTCATCGAAGTCAATGACCTCGCGGCCGGCAAACGGGCCGAACGCCTGGATTTCGAGTCTGCTGATCCTCATCGGCTCAGCTCTTCTTCACGCACCCGGTCCAAGGCAGCAGCCAACAGCTCCCGCTCGCCTTCTTCGACGGCACGGCCGCGGACATGTTCGACGAATCCGCAGCTGATCTCGAGGTCGCCCCGCGCCTTGGCAATCCGGGCTCCGTACGTCTCATACCCGTCCGTTGACCCGCCTTCCGGGTCAAAGCCGAGCACCAGGGTATGTGGAAAGCGGGAACGGACCCGTTCCATCGCATTCTTCGGACGTTCGGCGTCTGTCAGGGTGATCTGGCAGTACGAGTCCTCCGCCGACGTGTGGCTATCCTGGGTCAGCAGATCTTCCAGATTCCCGCGCAGCACCGCCAGCTGGCGTTCGGCAGGCCAGTGGACCGGCTCGACACTTTTGATCCCGGATGGTCCGGCCTCGATCAGCCAGCCGCCCTTGGCCTGGCCTGCTTCCGAAAATGAATACGGCAGCGGGGACCCGGCATAGCGCACTGACTTGCTGAGCTGCTGACGGCCGTGCAAGTGGCCCAGCGCCACGTAGTCGATGTCGTCAAACGCATCCAGTGGAACGGCCCCCACCCCGCCAATCGCCAGGTCCCGTTCGCTGTCTGCCGTGATACCGCCACTGGCGAAGGTATGGGCGAGCACGATGGACAGCGGCCCCCCGGCTTCTCCGCCACGCTGCTCAAGGTCCGCGCGGATTCTGCCCATAGCGGCCTCGATCACCGCGGCATGAGTGGTGGCCTCGGCATCCAGCTCTCCGGCGGCCAGCCTGGGCTCCAGATAGGGAATACCGTAGATAGCCAGTTCCACCCCGGCGTCGTCGATCAAAACAGGCGAATCGAGTTCCCCGATCCTGGTGCGCAAGTGCACACCGCCTGATTCCAGCAGCCGACTGGCGAAGCCCAGGCGCGCCGCGGAGTCGTGGTTGCCGCTGCTCAGCACCACTCGGGCACCGGCCGCGGTGATGCGGACCAGAGCGTCGTCGAGCAGATTGACCACATCGACGGCGGGCAAGGCTCGGTCGTAGACATCGCCGGCTATCAGTACGACGTCGATCTCTTCGTCGATCACGGTGGTCACCAGCTGATCGACGAACCGGCGTTGGGCGTCGAGCATGCCGACCCCATGGAACGACCGTCCCAGGTGCCAATCCGAAGTGTGTAGTATCCGCATACTTTTAACCTAGTTCCCGGTACCGACAAAAACGCCGCCGGCACTCCCATGTCGGGAGTACCGGCGGAGAAAACATCGAGCCGGCCGGGCTACTTCCGGCCGCCGGGGCCGTCGAAGAAGTTCCGGGCCTCGTCTTCATCGCCCGGCTCAGCATGCCGCCCGCCGGCGCGGGGCTCTGCGGCGTCCGCATCCGAGTCATCAGAGCCGGTCGCGGCGCTCCGGCCATTCGCACCGGCGCTATCCGTACCGGCGTCATCCGAACCGGCGTCATCCGAACCGACATCCGCATCCCGCTGGTCAGCGTCTTGACCGGCCTTATCGGCATCTGCACGGTCCGTACCAGCGTCGGCGCCGGCACTATCGGCGCTATCTGCGCTATCCGCGGCCGTGCCACCCGTGGCAGTTGTTCGGCCGGCGTCGGCCTGATCGGATGGAGCCGGTTCAAAGCTGCGGTACAGCAGCCCGGCGATTGCGGCACCGGCCAGCGGCGCCACCCAGAACAACCACAGCTGCCCGGCCGCGGCGGCGTCGGCAAACACCACAGTCGCCGTCGACCGTGCCGGGTTTACTCCCCCGCCGCTGACCGGCAGGCTCACCTGCAGCACCACCGCGTAGGTCAGGCCGGCCGCGAACGGGGCCAACGCCTTATTGGCGCGCCCGCTGGTTGCGGTGAGGTACACGCCTGCCAGCACCGCCGTCAGGATCACCTGAAGCAGCAGCACGCTGGTCAGCGGGAACTGGCTCGGGGAATTTTCGCCGAATCCGGGAGATACTGAGCCGAAAAGGGCCCCCATCTGCTGGGCGATCTGTTGCGGTCCGCCGCTGAGCACCACCCACAACAGGCCCATGGCCGCGGCGCCGCCGATCACCTGGCCGACGATGTAGGGCAGCACGTCCTTCCAGGACAGCCTGCCGGCCACCGCGAAACCGAGCGTCAACGCCGGATTGAAGTGTCCGCCCGATATGTGGCCGACGGCGATAATGCCTGCGATGAACAACAGGCCGAACGCCAGCGCGCCGGGTATGCCCGCCTGGCTTCCGAACATTGACACGGCAACGCCGCCCAGCACCAGCACAAAGGCGCCAAACGCTTCGGCCGCGGAACGGCTCAACACACCGTACTTCTTCTGGTGTCGGACCAAGGGGTCGCTCTCTGCAGCGCCGACTGAGCCGACTGGGCCGGTCGAGGAGACCGCGGGCGCGGCCGACGTGCCGGGATGCTTCTCTGCCATTTGTCGTACGTCCAATTTCTCGTCGGAATCTTCACAGGCGCCGAATCGACGCGGCGTCGATGACCATGCTTTCATTCCCGGCGCGGGATTCGCCAACGGCGATTACGGGCCTGAAACAGCCATCAAAAGTCACACTGGACAAAGTTTATCGCCTGTCACCGGCAATGCCGGGATTGGTAGCCTGAAACCATGCCCCGCGCCCCCTCGCTGCCCTCCCGGATCCATGGCTGCCTGCTCGGCGGCGCGCTGGGAGATGCTTTGGGCAGCCCGGTCGAAACAATGAATGCAGAGTACGCCCGGAACTATTTCGGCCCCGCTGGTCCAGCCGCGTTCTCCCCGGCTTCCGAAATCCGCTTCACTGATGAAACCCAACTCAGTCTCTACAGCGTCGATGGTTTGCTGGAAGCCGTCCGGTGGGCCAACGACGGCGTCCCGGCAGACGAAACTGCCTGCGTGTGGCTGGCCTACCTGCGCTGGTTGCGGTTGCAGGGGGTTCCAGTACCCGACGGCGCTCCCGCGCCACCCGCGCAGTGGCTCGACCAGCACCCGGTGATGCAACGCCGCGGGGAACCCGATCAAGCGTGTTTGACCGGGCTGGCCTCCGGCGACATGGGGACCCGCGCCCGCCCGGTGAATCCGCAGGCCCGCGGCGCCGGCGCCGTCGTGCGGTCCGCCCCATTCGGGCTGCTCCCCTACGTCGGTGCCGAGACAGTCTCCAAGCTCAGCCGCGACACGGCGGCGTTAACCCATGGCCATCCCTCCGCGATACACGGCGCTGAGGCATTCAGCCTGATTGTCCACCACCTGATGCACGACGGCGGCAGCCTGGCCGGGGCTGCCGCAACAGTTCTCGCCCGGTTACGGGCTGAACATGATGCCAAACAGGAGGTGGTGAGGATGCTTGCCGCCGTCGTCGAACTGGCCGGCGGTCCGCCGGTGGCTCCCGAAGATTTGGCACCGCAGTTCGAGGGCGGAACCTCGGCAGTCGACGTCCTGGGCATCGGGCTCTATGCGGCGCTCAGCGCCGAAGCGGCAGACGCCGAGACGGTGGGCGGCCACGCCACAGATGCGGAAGAAGCCGGCACGCGGTTCCGTTACGGTGTCGGAACCGCCATCCATCACGACGGCAAATGCGACGCTGCCGGTTCCATCGCCGGCAACCTGCTGGGCACCAGATACGGCGACCATGTGCTGCCGGCCGAATGGCTTGAGGCCCTGCAGGGGCGGGAGGTAATCCACACCCTGGCTGATTCCCTGATCGACGCAACGTTCGGTCCGTAGGAATCACGAAAACTGCTCAGCTACTGCCCGGTCCGGCCCGCTGGTTGTATTCCAGAGTGACGCCGACCCAGTAGGACAGTTGCTCTTCGCTGGTGATCGAATCCGCGCCGACGGATATCCAGCCTTGGCCCATGGACCGGCCGGCTCCCATCTCGGCCCGTGAAGCTCCAGTGCTCTCAATTAAGTCCCCGTCCCGTTCAGGGGCCACGCGGACCAGTAGATCTCCGTTTCCCTGCGCGCTGACGATCATCTTGTCGTTGACCATGAATGACCGGCCACCGAACATCGAGACCTCACGCGTCGACGGTTCGTCCGCCAGCGATGCGCGCAGACGTTCGACCAGCGCTGCTTGTCCCTGCTTCACTGTCATACCCCGCTCAGGTGTCACTTGGCGGCCCATAGGAGAGCCGGTCGAAAATCAGCACGTTCTCGACGATCTTTTCGTCCCGGACTGTGAAGCATTCAGCAGCGACAGCCGTGGTGGTCGTGGCCGTCTGCGGGTAGTAAAACAGCGCAACACGGTCGCCATCGACAAAGGTCGCAATGTCGGCCAGGCCGGTCAGAGCGGGGGCGAAACCTGCCAGAAACCGGCGATACGCCTCTTTGCCGGTGAGGTCTTCCCCCGGAGCGCGGCAGACGATGTCGTCGGCCACCCACGCCATCGCCCGGTCGACGGCGCCGCCCGTCCAAGCGCGGTGGTAGTCCTGCACGATCGCGAGAGCGGTTCGCTGTGCCATGGTTCACTCCTTCACATTGCTGGTTTAGACCGGCTTAGTCGTCGATAGGGCGCCAATCGTCTGGTCCGGGGTCGCCTCCTGGTGCGGCAACGCTCAACCGGACCAGAAAGTGGACCCACCCATCCGCATGACCTTCCAATTCGGTCTCGGGAAGGTCTGAATGGAGCAGGTCGACGCGGGTGCCGCCTTCAGTGGACGTGAGGGTGAACTCGACCGTGGACGTACCGGACGGCAGGCCGGTGCTGCCTGCGACGCCCCATGAGACGACCACGCGAGTGGGCCGTTCGACGTGAAGATACTGGCCTCGGATCGCATACCCGGCGATATCGACGGCGAAACCCCCGCCCGGACGCGGGTCGAGGTCAGCATGCTGGCCCATCCACCCCGTCATGCCCGCCTCAGTGACCAGGTAGTCGAAAACCGTGGCTGGCTCCGCGTCGATTTCGATCGATGTCGCATACTCAGCCACGGCCGCTCCCCTGACGCGATTCGACAGCCGATTTCAGCGCCGACAATTTCGCAGGCCAAAAGTCGTCCAAATAGCTTCGGACGGCAGCGAGCCCGTCAGTTTTGACGGCGAACAGATGGCGCGTCCCGTCCCGGGTCCCGACCGCCAAGCCTGCGTCACGAAGCACGCCCAGATGGTGTGATGTCGTTTGCTGCGACAGACCGACCTCGCCGGCAATGAACCCCACAGAGCACGGCTCAGACCGGATCGCCTTCAAAATCGCACGCCGATTCGCATCCACCAGCGCACGGAAGGCCAGGTCGGGATCGGGGGCAGATTGGGATGCCATTGCAGTCCTGTCGTCGGTTGCGCTCCACTATAGCACAAATGTACACTTGTACTTATAGCGATAGGTGGAGTCGAGACGCCCCGCTGGGCTGGCTGCAAACATTGAACGCGACACGGATGACGGCTGATTTTCCCAACACCGCGACATGGTGCAAGGCGCCGTGGTGATAGGACGCTTTGCTCCATTCCAGCCTTGGCCATACTGCTGCGAGAGCCACCAAATGGCCGGGACTCCGGAACGGGTCATTCACAGCAAGCAGTCTTGGAGAAACACCAGGGTCTCCTCGTACCCCCATTGCAGAAGGTCCTTTGGATCAGTTCCATCATCGATGAGATCAGTAATTATTTTGTCCCCCAACCAGTATCCACAGCGGCTCGGAAGGGTGGATTCATTGGAGATGCTGAAATAGGACTGGCGCTTTTCAGCAGAGGTGCTTTCCAGATCGTCCAGTACATACGCGCGGATGCGGTGCTCCTCGCCCTGGCAGTCTGCGACCCATCTCGAATTCGAGTTGCCGAACCAGAGGTAGGCAGAATCCATTAACCCCGGTCGCAGCCTCCGGGACATGGCGACAGCGAGTCCTTCCAAAAATAGATTGGCGGCTACTGTGGCCGGCCACTGCGGCATGGAATATTGGGCATGGGCAACATGGAGAGATTCGTGGACCACGAGTATGTCGTCGTACGGTGCCGGCCCGAGCATCTCCAGAGCCAAAAACAGCGTTGCCTGCCCGTTGAATTCAGCCACCCAGCCATTTGAGGTATGTCCACCGACGAGGAGCACTGTGGGGATGTCTGGTTCAGCAAATAGCCCCACGTCGACAAAATTCTGCCCGGCAGCACTGACAAGCGCCCGAGCCCTCATTTCCCGGCGCGAGACCTTTGGGGCTAGTCCGGCAACTGAATCTGCGGCATCGTGCCGGAATTCCGGGTCACCCCAGCCCTCATAGTATTTCGCGAAGATTTCCGGGTGAGAGGCCTCGTATACGTCGGTCCAAGCCCTCCTTCGTGGTTCGCCCTCCTCCCAGTCTAGGAGTTGGCGATATGAAGTGACGGTTGAAGAAACATTCGCCACAACCTTGCCCCTTTGCTCGTTGGCGGAGGATTGTCCTTCGTTCTGGAATCATACCGTTCGCCCCGGTTGAGGGCCGCGCTCCGCATTTCGGTCTCTACCTGCACGCCCCCGCTCAGCGGACAGTGGCGAGGTTGCGCATCAGGGCGACAGCGTCCGTCCCGATGTCGCGACGGGCGAGTGAGACTGCCATCAGCGGCGCGAAGCTGCGGCACCAGGACCATATCCGATCTGCGTCTATCGGATCGGCAATCCCGGCCAACTGCCGGCATCGGCTGCGGATCTGGGTTTCACTGGTCGTTCCGGTCATGGCGAGATCGACGAGATCCATCGCCGGATCGCCGATGCAGGGGCGTGGGTCGATGGCCACGATCCCTCGCCCATCGCCCACCCGCAGAATGTTCCCCGGGTGAAGGTCGCCGTGGAGAAGTGAATCGCCGTCGCCTGCCATGTCGCGGGCAGCCGTGTGGCATCGGTGCCACACTTCCGTGCTGATCGGCGGATCCGCGAGAGCCCGTCGGCGCCGGTCCCACAACTCGAATACAAAGTCCACGCGCTCACGGCCGGAGGGAACATTGGACGGCGGTACTCGCTGCCGTCCGAAGAGATCAGCGATGAGGCCTGTGACCTCCACGTCGACGCCGGTGTCGAGGGTCAGCGTGGAGGCGTCGGGAAGCCACTCGAGCAAGAGCGCGCTGCGGGTGGTGTCCGTGTCCACCAGATCGACCACCGTGTGCGCGTGTGCCCAATATGTCAGCGCGGCGGCTTCTTCCTCCGTCACCGTGCGCTCGGGCGAGAGCTTGAGCGCGTACCGTGTTCCGTCCACGCGCGCGGCGCACTCGATAATGGCACCCGTTCCGCCCGTGTGAACGGTGTGTGGCTCGAGTGTCCACTTTCGACAGAGCTCGCTGACGATCGCGGGGAAGTCGTCGATCCAGGCCCGGGCGCCGGTACCGAATCGATCGAGGAGCCGGTTACGGGCGGTCGACGGGAGCTCGACGTGTGCCATGCTACGACGTTACGCGGTGCCGCGGCCCGGTGCTTGTTCACCCCAACCTGCTAAAAAGGGTGAGATGGCCGACATCGAGATGCAGCGTAGCTATACACCACCTGATGAAGCCACGCGGCCTGACCTGACTGGGCTGGAAGGTGTTGCCCGGGCGATGGTGGCCGGGGATGTCGAGTTGACCGAGGCCTACTTCGACACTCCGGACTCGGCACTGCCGCGGGCAGGGGTGACGCTGCGGCGGCTCGCAGGCGGCGACGACGAAGGATGGCGCCTCCACCTGCCGGCCGGCAGCGCCCACGACGAGGTGAGGCTTCCGCTGTCCCGGGCGCGGAAGTTGCCGCCGAAGCCGATGCGTGAGGCCGTGACGGGCTGGACACGCGGGACTACGCTCGGGGCAGTTGCCACGCTCACCACACGGCGCACGGACCTCAACCTGCTCGACCAGCACGGCACCGTGCTGGCACGCTTCGCCGACGCCGACATCGAGGGTGTTCGACTCGCGGAAGACGCAACGGAGCCGGTCTGCTGGAGCGAATGGCACTTCGAGCTCGTCGGTGGGAATCCGAAGCTCCTTGCCGCCGCCGACAAGCTGCTGGCAGCTGCCGGCGGCGATGGCGGCAACAATGGCAGCGAATACGAAAGCCGGCTGGAGCACTTACTTGGCGTACCGATGCCGCCGCATCCGGTGCTTCCGCAGCCGAAAAGGCGCAAACCGGCGCGGCTTTTGGTGCACGCAAGGATCGCCGGGCAAGTGACCGAACTCGGTCGGCGGGACAGCGAGATCCGGCGCGGGAAGCCCGAGGGCGTGCACAAGGCGCGGCTGGCGTGCCGCCGGTTGCGGGGAGCACTGGGGACGTTCCGGCCGGTACTTGATCGGGAAGTGACCGAACCGATCCGGGCCGAACTGCGCTGGCTGGCTCACGCGCTGGCCGAGGCCCGCGACCTCGACGTCGCCCACGACCGGCTCCGGGGACTGGCCGACGACGTGGCTCCTTCCCTGGTGATGGGTCCGGTGCGCCGCCGCATCGAGCGTACTCATACTCCGCTTCGCAAGGCCGCCCATGCCCGGGCCCGGGAGGCCCTCGCCTCCGAGCGGTACTTCGCGCTGCGGGAGGATCTCGACCGGCTGGCCGCCGAGCCGCCGTGGACCGCCCGCGCCGAAGACGATGCGAGGGATGTGCTGCCGCGGTGCCTGCGCAAGGACCTGAAGCGGCTCCGCAAGCGCGTCCGCCGTGTCCGGAGCAGTGACGATCCGGCGCAGCGGGACAGTGCCATCCATGCCGCCCGCCGGACCGCCAAGCGGCTTCGATACGCCGCGGAGACCCTGCAGCCGGTGTGGGGCAGGGAAGCTAAGGCAGTGGCCAAGCCCGCGAAACGGATGGCCTCAATTCTCGGCGTGCGGCAGGATGCTCTGGTGACCATGCCGCAACTGGTCGGCCTGGCGAAGGAAGCGGACGCCGCCGGCGAGAGCACCTTCACGTACGGTCTGCTACACGCCGAAGAGCAACGCCGTGCCTCGGATATCGAGAACCGTTTCGAAGAGCTGTTCTCCGACGTCGACCACGCGGCGCGGCAGACAAACTTCTGAGCCCGGCGACGCACCGGTTCGCCCCCTCTGTTCCGAACAATCGCCGTGTTTAAACCGCGGCGGCGGGCCACCGTCCACCGGTCATTTGGAGGAACTCGGCCTCCGACAACACCTCGATCTGCTGTCCGCGCTGATGCAGTTCCATCACCCGCCCGGCCTTCGCGGTCACTCGTCCGGAGACCAAATCATCGGCGACGAATCCGTCACCAACCACCAGCACCGTCGTCCCGCGGGTCACTCGGCTGGCCGGCTGCGCCCCGAGTTCGGCCGCCCGCTGCTTCGCTTCGGGCCGGCTCATGCCCAGGTTGCCGGTAAAGACGACCGTCTGGCCAAACAATGGATGGGTGCTCTCGGCGTCCGGATTAGGCGGCGGATTGTCGCCTTCGGTGGGCCAGCTCACCC
Organism: Arthrobacter castelli DSM 16402; assembly: GCF_000430705.1. Lineage (GTDB taxonomy): Bacteria > Actinomycetota > Actinomycetes > Actinomycetales > Micrococcaceae > Arthrobacter_C > Arthrobacter_C castelli. The sequence goes on along the minus strand of NZ_AUMN01000001.1, from coordinate 181,817 downwards.
AGCCATTGAGGGCCGTTCCATTGGCCAGCCGTTCGGCCGCCGTGCGGGTGTGCTTGGACAGCGGCACCACGCCGGGGATATAGGCCTCCGACGCGGGGAGCTGCAGCCCGAGTGTTGCATACAGGCCATGGAGGCTTGAGGCCTCGTTCCGGGCCGCCACGTCAATCATGATGCCGGCGCAGGCCCTGGCATCCTCGACGGCGTCGTGATGGTTGATCAGCGGCACGCCGGCGGCTTCCGCGGCAAAGGGCAGCGAATGCGACACCAGGCTGTAGCTGCGGCGGGACAGAATGACTGTACAAGCGTACTCGTAGGCAGGCCCGGCCAGTTCGGAGACTTCCAGTGCTGAACGGATCACGCCCATATCGAACGCGGCGTTGTGGGCCACCAGCGGATCTGAACCGATGAACCCGCCGATCTGGTCGAAGAGATCCGCGAAACGCGGTTCGTGGGCCACCATGTGCTCTTCGATGCCGTGGATACGAACATTGCGGGGGTCGAAATGGTCATGCCCGGCCGGAGGCCGCATCAACCAGGAGGCCTCCTCGACAATCCGCCCGCCCCGGACTTTGCTCAACCCCACCGCGCACGGAGAGCCGCGAAATCCATTGGCAGTTTCGAAGTCGATCGCGGTGAAGTCCAGTGGCACGCCCACAAGGTTACTACCGGGAGCGCATGGCTCACGGTTATTTACGACGGCGGGCCGTCGGTCCGTCCGGCACGGTTCTTCCGGTACTTCACGGTCTTCGACGCCAACCAATACACCACAAAAAGCACGACGGCGACGATCACGATCTTCTTGAACACCCCGGAGTATTGCTCCACGATGTGCCAATTCTCACCGAGATAGAAGCCCGCCAGTACGAAGATGACGTTCCAGATCAGGCTTCCCGCCGTCGTCAGCAGCATGAATATGCCCAGCGGCATTCGTTCAATGCCGGCCGGTACCGAGATCAGCGAGCGGAACAGCGGGATCATCCGCCCGAAGAACACCGCCTTGTAGCCATGCCGGGCAAACCATGCCTCCACCCGGTCGATGTCGTCGATGTCGACCAGCGGCACCTTGCCCACCAGCACCCGCATGCGGCGCCGGCCCAGTGCAGCCCCCACCCCGTACAGCGCCAGGGCACCGACGATCGAGCCGAGGGTGGTCCAGAAAATGGCTTCAAACAGGCTGAAATTGCCCCGGCTGGCGGTAAAGCCTGCCAGCGGGAGGATGATTTCGCTGGGCAGCGGCGGAAACAGGTTCTCCAGGGCGATGGCCAGCCCCGCGCCGGGCGCACCGATGGCTTCCATCAGATCGACCGCCCACCCGGCGATCCCGGACAGGTTCGCGGCGGGGTCGGACGTCTGAGCGGCCGCAATCGTATTCGTCATATTGGTCTTAAGTCTGCCCTACACCGATCGATTACTCCGCATCGCGCCGTCCGCCGGCCAGCGCCTTAACGATGGAAGGCAGCAGCGCTCTGAACGCCTGGCCGCGGTGGCTGATGGCGTTCTTTTCCTCGCTGCTCAATTCCGCGCAGCTGCGCTCCTCGCCCTCGGGCTGCAGGATCGGGTCGTAGCCGAATCCGCCCTCGCCGCGCGGCTCGGTCAGCAATGTCCCCGGCAGCCGTCCTTCTTCGACGACGGCGGAGGCCGGGCGCTCTCCGGCGCCGGGCACCGCGAGCACTGCCGCACAGACGAAGGCGGCGGAACGGTGTTCAGCGCCGACGTCGGCCAATTGGTCCAGCAGCAGCTTCAGGTTGGCGGCGTCGTCGCCATGGGCGCCCGACCAGCGTGCGGAAAAGATGCCAGGGGCACCGCCGAGCACGTCGACGGCGAGTCCGGAATCGTCGGCGATAGCGGCCACGCCGGTCGCTTCCGCCACGGCGAGCGCCTTCAGCCGCGCATTGCCGGCGAAGGTGACTTCGGATTCGACGACGTCGGGTGCCCCTGCCGTTGCCGCGTCGATGACCTGGGTGTCGACGTCGAGCCCGGTCACCTGTCCGCGCAACAGGTCACGCAGTTCGGCGAGTTTGCCCTGGTTCCGGGTGGCCAGCACCAAGCGCGGTCGTGGCTGGTATTCGTCCGGGTGCCCGCTTCCGCCGGTCTCTGCGGCGGCATGTGCCTGTTCAGTCACGGGTGATCTCCTCTGCCAGTGTGGTCCGCTGGATTTGAGCCAATTCGGCCGTGCCCTGTACGGCAAGGTCGAGCAGCGCGTTCAGTTCATCCCTGTCGAATGGTGCACCTTCGGCGGTGCCCTGCACCTCGATAAACTTACCGGCGCCTGTGACCACCACGTTCATGTCCGTCTCGGCCCGCACGTCTTCCTCGTACGGCAGGTCCAGCATCGGGACGCCATCGATAATGCCAACGCTGACCGCCGACACGGTGTCGACCAGCGGGTTGCCGGCACTGATCATCTTGCGGCTTTGGCCATAGCGGATGGCCTCGGCGAGCGCGACGTAGGCTCCGGTGATCGCCGCGGTCCGGGTGCCGCCGTCGGCCTGCAGTACATCGCAGTCCAGCACGATGGTGTTTTCCCCCAGCGACTTCATGTTCACGATCGAACGCAGCGACCGGCCGATCAGCCGGGAGATTTCGTGGGTGCGGCCGCCGATCTTGCCTTTGACCGATTCCCGGTCCGAGCGGGTGTTGGTGGCGCGCGGCAGCATGGCGTACTCGGCGGTGACCCATCCGCGGCCTTCGCCCTTCAGCCAACGCGGCACTCCGGGGGTCAGCGAGGCGGTGCAGAGCACGTTGGTCTGGCCGAATTCAATCAGTGCCGATCCCTCGGCCTGCTTGGACCACCCGCGGGTGATGTTAATCGGTCGTAGCGTCTCTGGAGTGCGGCCATCTGCGCGGGTGTCTGTCATGCCTCCACCCTATCGCCCGCCGCGTCAATGGCGGCCGATACAAACCGGCGCGCGTGCCCGATTGGGGCGTGAGGCTGCCCACGGCCCTTCGCTGCGCCGCCACGGCCCGCCATGTTGCTGTGCTGCGGCCTCAGACCTTGTAGGTGGCGCCCGGGACGACGACTTCCAGCTCGCCGGAGAAGACTTCGCGGGCCTCGGCAGCCGAACGTTCCGGGTCGTTCCAAATCGGCAGGTGGGTCAGCACCAGCCGCGCCGCGTTGGCTTCGGCAGCCGCCTCTCCTGCGCGGCGCCCGGTGAGGTGCACGTCGCGCACCTCGTCCCGGCCTTCGTGGAAGGCCGCTTCGCACAGGAAGAGATCCGCCGAGCCGGCAGCCTCCACCAACCCGGGGCAGGAATCGGTGTCTCCGGAGTAGGCCAGCGTGTGCGTGCCGTCGTCGTCGGTTGTCTGCACCCGCAGGGCGTAGGCCTCATCGGTCGGGTGGTTCGCCGGGGACGGTGTCACAGTGAACGGCCCGACCTGGACCGGTCGACCGGTCTGCCAGGCCGCGAAGTCGAACTCGCCGGTCATCCCGGGGTCCGACTCCAGCCCGTAGGCCAGGGCCATCCGCTCGTTGGTGCCTTGCGGGCCGTAGACCGGGATCCGGGGTACCGGCCAACCGGAGGGGCACCACTTGATCGCCACGTGCAGCCCGCACAGGTCCAGGCAATGGTCCGCATGCAGGTGTGTCAGCAGCACGGCATCGATCTGGGTCAGGTCGATGTGCTGCTGCAGGGTCCCCAGCGCCCCGCTGCCCAGGTCGAGCAACACGCGCCAGGTGCGCCCGTCGGCGTCGTCGGCGGTCAACAGGTAGCACGACGCCGGCGAGTTCGGCCCGGGGAAGGAACCTGTACATCCAATAATCGTCAGTTCCATTCGCTGCCCCCTCCTGCCGGGACACGCGCCGGCCGCTTGGCGCCGTCGCCGGCTGTCCGGGAGGCGCCGGCCTGCGCCGCGGCAATCATCTCCGGAGTGATCCTGGCCAGGCTCCCGGTCGGATACTGGGCCGAGACATGATCGACGTGCTGCACGCTGAGCACCTCCGGTCCCAGGAACCGCCGGGCCAATTCCTCGAACTGGGTGCCGCGTCCGGTTGCCATGAAGGTGTGCGACGGCGGGGAGTCTTCGGTGCGCAGCAGGTTGTGGGTGGTCAACGCGCGGTAGACGTCCTTGGCGGTTTCCTCGGCACTGGAGACCAGCGTGACGCCGTCGCCCATCACCAGCGAAATGACTCCGGTGAGCAGCGGATAGTGGGTGCAGCCAAGAATCAAGGTGTCGACGCCGGACTGCTGCAACGGCTGCAGGTACTCTTCGGCGGTGGCAACCACTTCGTCTCCGGCGGTGACACCGGCCTCGACAAACCTCACGAAGTCCGGGCACGCCGCTGAGGTAATGCCCAGCTGGGGCGCGGCGGCGAATGCGTCCTCGTAAGCTCTGGAGCTGACGGTCGCGGCGGTTCCGATCACGCCGACCTGCCCGCTGCGGGTGGAGGCGACGGCGCGGCGCACGGCTGGCTGGATAACCTCAACCACCGGGATGCCATACCGGGCGGTGTAGCGTTCCCGGGCATCGCGCAACACGGCCGCCGACGCGGAGTTGCACGCGATCACCAGCAGTTTGACCCCCGAATCAACCAACTCGTCCATCACGCCCAAAGCGTTGGCGCGTACCTGGGCGATGGGCAGCGGGCCGTAAGGCCCGTTGGCGGTATCGCCGACGTACAGGATCGACTCATTGGGAAGCTGGTCAATCACAGCGCGGGCGACGGTCAGGCCACCCACCCCTGAATCAAAGATGCCGATCGGAGCCGACGTCAGATTCTTCGTTGAATTCTCATCCGGTGCGGAGCTCATGATCTACCGACCATAGTTGTTCGCCTCGCCGAAGGTGAACTTGAGACGGCGTTCCCTTAATCACATTTAGCCGACCCCCCGGGACGGAGGCCTCCGTTCCGGCTGGTACCGGCGTCACTGATCGCCCGGCGGTTCAGGCGGTTGCTGTCCCCTCTGGTCCAGCTGGTCCACCAAGGCCTGCATCAGCGACTCCTGCAACCAGGTGGTGAAGTTGTACACCAGGGCGAGGTATTGTTCGACGTCTTCGGCCTGCGACGGCTCCAGCACCTCGTGGATGCGGTCGGCGTCTTCGGTGCTTTCGATCTCCAGCCGCTGCGCCAGCACCAGCCGCACATCGTTCAACGCCCGCGAGAAGATCTGGCCCTGTTCGTAGTCCAACAGCAGTCGGCTGCTGTCCAACGCCAGGGACGCTGCACGCAGTGCGCCGACCTTCGTTTCCCGCAGCGAGCGCTCGGTGAGGCGGCGGAATTCCAGCGCCTCGTCGTCGTCATTATTTACCGCGTTGGGCAGCAGCCGGAACAGCGCCGGGTCCGACGGCGTTTCGGCCTTCTCGTCGAGACCAACCATGGCTGCCAACGGGTCCTCGTTGGCAACCTCGTCCGGCTCCAGCATGGTGATGATGTCGCCAAAGAGCTTGCGGACCAGGTCCCGCTCGCCCGGCTCAAGATAGCCGGCGATACCCTTGCGCGTGTTACGGAAAGCTTTGGCCACGTCGATTAGTCCGCTTTCTGGTAGGTTGCCCACAGCCCGTACGAATGCATGGCCGTGGTGTGTTGTTCCATCTTTTCCTTGGCCCCGTTGGCCACCACGGACTTGCCCTGCTCATGGACCTCCATCATCAGCCGGTGGGCCTTGGCATCCGAATATCCGAAGTAACTCTGGAAGACGAAGCTGACGTAGCTCATCAGGTTCACGGGGTCGTTCCAGACAATGACCACCCAGGGAATATCGGTATCAATGAGTTGCTCGACGTCCGTCTGCTGGTCAGTGTCGGGGGTGGAGCCGGCGATGACAGTCATGACTTCTATTATAAATTGCCGCGGCCGGTTTGCGGGACGGACCACGGCGGAGGGTGCCAACGCGGGTACTCAACGCTGATCCCAACGCGGGCACTCAACGCGGGTACTAAACATGGCACTGGGCCATTAGAGTCTTGGTGTGAGCACCCCTGGATCCAACACCTCGCTTTTCACCGACCACTACGAACTGACCATGCTCCAGGCAGCCCTGCATTCGGGCGCCGCACACCGCCGCTCAGTCTTCGAGACATTTTCCCGGCGGCTGCCGGAGGGACGCCGGTACGGGATCGTCGCCGGCACCGGCCGGCTGCTGGAAGGGCTGGCCGATTTCCGCTTCGGGCAGCAGGAACTGGACTTCCTCGCCCGGGCCAAAGTCGTCGACGACGCCACGATCTCCTGGTTGGCCGACTTCAAGTTTTCCGGCAACATTTACGGTTATGCGGAGGGAGACGCCTACTTCGCCGGCTCCCCCATCCTTACTGTGGAATCGACCTTCGCCGAGGCGTGCCTGCTGGAAACCTATATTCTCTCGGTGCTCAATCACGACAGTGCCATCGCTTCGGCGGCCAGCCGGATGACGTCAGCGGCCGCGGGTCGCCCGTGTGTGGAGATGGGGTCGCGTCGCACCCATGAGTCCGCCGCCGTCGCCGCGTCCCGCGCCGCTGTGATCGGCGGATTCGCCGGGACCTCCAACCTGGCCGCCGGGCAGCAGTACGGCGTGCCGACCATGGGCACCGCCGCCCATTCCTTCACGCTGCTGCACGACTCCGAGCAGGATGCTTTCACCGCCCAGCTGGAATCGCTGGGCCGTGACACGACCCTGCTGGTGGACACCTACGACGTCGACACGGCCGTACGCAATGCCGTGGAGCTGGCCGGCAATCAGCTGGGCGCCGTCCGGCTGGACTCCGGGGACCTGCTGACCCAGGCACGGGACGTCCGCTTGCTGCTGGACTCGCTGGGCAACCACCACACGAAAATCACCGTCACCTCCGATCTGGACGAATTCGCCATCGCCGCGCTTGCCTCCGCTCCGGTGGATTCCTACGGTGTCGGGACCTCACTGGTGACAGGTTCAGGCGCGCCAACGGCGAGCATGGTATACAAACTGGTCAGCCGCGAAGACGACGACGGCAATTTCGTCCCGGTGGCCAAAACCAGCAAAAACAAGGTGTCCGTGGGCGGGCGCAAGCACGCCGTACGGCGCCAGGACCGGAACGGCACCGCGACGTCCGAAGTGATCCGCATCGACGGGCAAGCCGAGGACGACGACGGAGGGCGGCCGCTGCTGGAACAGTTCGTCGCCGACGGCGAAATCGTGACCGGCTGGACCGGCCCCGATGCTGTGGCGCGGGCCGCACGGCGGCATAATGAAACTATGGCAGAACTTCCGGCCGAAGCCCTGCGCCTGCAGCGGGGCGAGGCAGTCATCCCCACTGAATTCGAGGAGTAAGAATGACGCGCGCACTGATCATTGTCGACGTGCAGAACGACTTCTGCGAGGGCGGCTCTCTCGCCACCGATGGCGGAGCCGACACCGCCGCCGCAATCAGCGATTTCATTGAGCAGAATTTCGACCGGTACGACTTCATCGTCGCCACACAGGACTGGCACATCGACCCGGGTTCACATTTCTCTCAGACGCCGGATTTTGTGGACAGCTGGCCGGTGCACTGCGTCGCCGGAACCGAGGGGGCACAACCCCACCCGGGGTTCGACACCGAGCAAGTGGACGCCTTCTTCCGCAAGGGTCAGTACGACTCGGGGTATTCGGGGTTCGACGGCGTCGCTGCCCCCGATGTGGTGGTGCCCACCGGCGACCGGGAGCCCACCGAGGAAGTGCCGGATGACGACGAGAAGATAAGCCTCGACGACTGGCTGCGGCAGAACGAAGTCGATGAGGTCGAGATCGCGGGCATCGCCACCGACTATTGTGTGAAGGCCACGGTCCTCGACGCAGTGCAGGCCGGCTACGCCACCGCGGTGCTGGTCGGCCTCACCGCCGGAGTTTCACCGGACACCACGGACCGGGCGCTCGAAGACATGGAGTCGGCCGGCGTCGACCTGAAATAGCCCCAACCCGGTGGTCGAGTAAGGCGCGAAGCGCCGCACCGAGACCCGGCATCGAGACCCCGCCATCGAGACCGCTACTGTGCCCGTTTCATGTTGCTGCGGATCGCGTCTGGACGTCCACCGATCAGAGTCTGCCGTTTCGCTCTGCTCCAGTTCTGCACCTGCTTCTCCCGCACGAAGGCATCCCTGATTCGGGTGAATTCCTCGCAATAGACCAGCTTTACCGGCAGACGCCTGGCTGTATAGCGGGCGCCTGCCCCCGCTTGGTGCTGGGCCAATCTACGTTCGATATCCCACGTGCTTCCCACGTAGAAGCTGCTGTCTCCACATTCGAGGATGTACATATGCGGCATGGCGCCCTCCGTTATCTCTTGAACGAAGGTTCTCCGAAGCGGACCAGTGGGTAAATGGTGCCTGGCGCAATTGTGGATAAGTCGCGGTCTCGGTGCGGGGTCTCGGTGCGGCGCTGCGCGCCTTACTCGACCACCGGGGTGTTGCTGCGCGCCTTACTCGACCACCGAGCTATTTCCGGCCGACGAACCAGTTCTGCAGTTTCTTCAGACGCTGGGTCAACTGCTCCTCATCGGCCTGCGCCACGGGAGGTCCGCCGCAGATCCGACGCAACTCACTGTGCACCACCCCGTGCGGCGTGCCCGAACGTGCCGACCACGCCGAGACATTGCGCGCCAGTTCGTTACGCAAATCCTTCAACTGCCGATGGTCGGGTACCTGAGTTTCCGTTTCCTGGGCGGGCTTGCTCCGGCGCGACTGTTGCTCGGCTTGGCGCTGCCGCAGCAGGGTCCCCACCTGCTCGGCGTCAAGCAGTCCCGGGATCCCCAGGAAGTCGAGCTCGTCCTCGCTGCCGAGGTCTCCCCCGGCACCGAACTCGCCGCCGTCGTACAGCACTCGGTCGAAGGACGCCTGGGATTCCAATGCCTCGAACGGAGTACGGGACAGCTCGTCGGAGGCCTTCTCCTCCCGGTTGGCCGCCAGCATCTCCTCGTCTTCCTCGGAGAACGCTTCCTCTTCGTCGGACTGCGGCCGGTCCAGCGCATGGTCGCGCTCCAGTTCCAGCTGGTTCGCCAGTTCCATCAGGATCGGCACGGACGGCAGGAATATCGACGCCGTCTCCCCCCGCTTGCGGGCACGGACGAAGCGGCCCACGGCCTGGGCGAAGAACAACGGCGTGGAGGTGGAGGTGGCGTACACGCCGACGGCCAGCCGCGGCACGTCGACCCCTTCGGAGACCATCCGCACGGCGATCATCCAACGGCTCTCACCGTCGGAGAACTTTTCAATCCTGGATGATGCCTTCGGATCGTCGGACAGGATCACCGTGGGGGATTCGCCGGTGATCTTCTTCAGCTGTCCAGCGTAGGCACGGGCATCCTCGTGATCGGTGGCAATCACCAGAGCACCGGCGTCGGGCACCGTGTGGCGCACCTCGGTGAGCCTCCGGTCCGCTGCGGCCAGCACCGAGGGAATCCATTCGCCCTGCGGGTTGAGCGCAGTCCGCCATGCCTGGGCGGTGATGTCCTTGGTGGCTGCCCCGCCCAGATTCGCGGCGATTTCATCGCCGGCGCTGGTGCGCCACCGCATCTCCCCTGAGTAGGCCATGAAGATGACGGGCCGGACCACATGGTCCTTCAACGCCTCGCCGTAGCCGTAGGTGTAATCCGCGCGGGAACGCCGGATGCCGTCGGAATCCTCGACATACTCCACGAACGGGATGGCAGCCGTGTCGGAGCGGAAGGGCGTACCGGTCAGTGCCAGCCGCCGGGCGGCCGGGTCGAAGGCCTCGGCGATGCCATCGCCCCAAGACAGCGCGTCGCCGCCATGGTGGATTTCGTCGAGGATGACCAGGGTCTTGGCGGCCTCGGTCTTGGCCCGGTGCAGCATCGGTTTGTTGGCCACCTGGGCGTAGGTCACGGCGACGCCGATAAAGCCTTGGCCGTGCCGCCCGTCGGCATTCTTGAAGTTCGGATCGATGGCGATGCCGATCCGTGCCGCCGCGTCGGCCCACTGCTGCTTCAGGTGGTCGGTGGGCGTGACAACGGTGACACGGTTGACGGTTCCGCGTTCGATGAGTTCGGCGGCGGCACGCAGGGCGAAAGTTGTCTTGCCGGATCCGGGCGTCGCCACCGCCAGGAAGTCCCGGGGGGCGGCTTGGAAGTACTGCTCCAGCGCCTCGGCCTGCCAGGCACGCAGCTTTTGAGCGGTGCCCCAGGCGGCCCGGTCCGGGTACGCCGGAGGCATGGAGGAGCCGGCGCTGAACAATGTGTCGTTCACGATCGTGCCCCCATTCCTGCTCTTCCGGTCTGCCGGTACGGCGCGCAGATCCGGGTTCCGGCTACTGTCATCGGCACTGCGGACAGACGCGATCGTCCAAACGGCAAAAAATACTCCTGTGTTGCTCATCATGACCGCCGCAGCGAGCACGGCTTCACGCGGGCTTGCCGCTGTGCGGCGGGCTTGTGCGGCAGCTACAAAACGCGGTGACGCACGCGCGGGCCGGCACCTGCGGTCCAAGCACCTGCGGGTGGCGCTGCGGGCCCGCGCCCAAGGCTGACGGCTAAAGACCGACCACGGACCGGCTACTTGCCGGAGTCTCCGCCGCCGTCCTGGTCGCCGCCTTTGCCACCTTTGCCGCCCTTGCCTTTGCCGTCCTTGCCGGGGCGAAGACCGTCATAGATGTCCTTGCATTCGGGACACACCGGGAATTTCTCCGGGTCGCGGCCGGGAGTCCACACCTTCCCGCAGAGAGCGATCACCGCGTCACCGGACATCGCCGACTCCATGATCTTTTCCTTGCGGACGTAGTGGGCAAACCGTTCGCTGTCGCCCGGTTCAACCTCCTCGCGCAGTTCCTCGCGCTCGATAGTGGCTGTTGAACCACCTGGGCCGGATCCCTCCCGGGAGGGATCTGTTTCGAAGGGATCGGAGGGCATACTCATAGTCCTATTCTAACCGCTGATGGTGTTCGATGCGCGCTGCTCCCGATGCAAGTCGACGTCGCTAGAGTCCCTGCCAGGCCGGCTTGTGATCATAAGTGTAGCGGTAATAATCGGCCAGCTTGAGGGCCGAAGCCGCGGCCTCGTCCACGAGAATGGTGGCATGGGAGTGGAATTGCAATAACGACGCCGGGCAGCGAGCCGCCACTGGGCCTTCCACCAGGTCGCGCACCGCCTCGGCCTTCTGTCCTCCGGCGGCGAGCAGTATCACATGCCGGGCTTCCATAATGGTGCCCAGGCCTTGGGTGATGACATGACCGGGGACTTCATCCGGGTGGTCGAAGAACCGCGCATTGTCCTTGCGGGTCTGCTCAGTCAAAGTCTTGATCCTGGTGCGGGAGGCCAGCGATGACGTGGGTTCGTTGAACGCCAGATGCCCGTCAGTTCCCACCCCCAGCAGCTGCAGATCCACCCCTCCGGCACTGACCATGGCCCGCTCATATGCGGCGCACGCGGCCGGGATGTCGGTGGCGCCGCCGTCGGGCCCGTGCACCCGGTCCGGATCGATATCCACGCGGTTGGTGAATTCGCGGCGGATGACTTCGCGGTATGACTGCGGGTGCCCGGCCGACAGCCCGACGTATTCATCAAGAGTGAAAGCCGAAGCAGACGAGAACTCAAGTCTTTCGCTGGTGTGACGTCTGGCGAGCTCGTCATAGACAGGCAGCGGCGACGAACCGGTGGCAAGGCCGAGCACGGCGTCGGGTTTGTCATGCAATAACGCTTCGACGGCGTCCGCCGCCGCTGTCCCCATCGCTCCGCTGCCGGGAAGTACTACAACCTCCACCTGTCCTCGCTCTCATGGTCGCCGCCGGCGCCTACTGGTTCCGGGTCACCGCCAACAGCAGTTCCGGGGCGCGTTTGTCGTACCATTTTCCACCCAACCGGACCCCCAGCAGCAAAAGCGCCACGCCCAGCACCAGGCCGCAGGCCAGCGTCAACCAGCCAAACAGTTCCCGGTCCCCCAGGATGGCGATCAGTGCCAGCACCAGTTCGGGGATAATCAGCGCGGCCATCACCAGCCAGCCAACGAGCTGGACGACCACCGTCCGGGCGCCCGAACCCGGCGGGGTCTTGAACGGGCTCTCCCCGGGCGGCGGAACAGCGTAGGTGTAACGGGCTGAGATGACGCTGGACAGCCCCAGCCCGGTGAACAGCGCTCCGACAGTGAGTCCCAGGATTGGCGGCAACAGCGCCCAGTCGGCATTGATCCACAACGGCACGACGACGAACAACAGCGACACCGGCAGGGCGAACACCAGGCACGCCAGCACTCGTCCCGCCCGGTCCGCCCAGCCGCTGACACCAGTGGTGAGGTGAGTCCAGAAAGCTGTGTTGTCGTAGGACACGTCGGCGGAAATCGACCAGGCCAGCAATACAGCGGTAATGGGTCCCAGGTAGTTGAGCGCGCCGAGGCCATCGCCGATAAAGAGCAGCAGCACCGGCAGCACAGGAACCATGATCAGCGAGGCACCGTACCGCGGGTCGCGGATCCAGTACGTCAGCGCACGCGCAGCCACGGCTCCCGTCGGGTTCGCCGGGAAACGGGCAAAGAACCCCAGGTCCCCCGCCTGCTTGCGCGTCACCGCGCTGTGAGCGGGAGTGACAAGTGCGCTGGCCAGCGCCAGCTTCCACAGCCAGGCAAGCAGCGCGAGGGTGGCCGCCGCGATCAGAAACTTCAATGCCGCGGAGCCGTAGGACCCCAAGGCCAGATCCGCAGGAACCGACCACACGGCGCCCAAGGGGGTCCAGGACAATGCCGCCGCCAGTTCCGGCAGGAACGACTGTGCATTCTCCAATCCGGTTGCCACCGTGCCCATAATCGGCCCCAGCAGGATCAGAGGAATGAACGCGATGATTCCGCTGACGTCCTTGAAGCGGCGCGAGGAGGCCAGACTGGTGGTGGCGGAGGTGACCAGCCTGGAGAGCACAATACAGGTGAAGACGGCGATGACGGCGCACACCAGCGCAGCCACCAGGGACACCGGGCGTTGCCACCAGGTTCCCACAGTGGCCAGGGCTGCCAGCAGCGTGATGAAGCCCGGAACACCGACCAGGCCCGCCAGCATCATACCTGCCAGCAGCTTGTTCATCGGAACGGCGAAGGTGACGAATCGTGCCGGATCCAGCGTCATATCGACGCCTCCGGCGACCAGCGGAATCACCATCCAGCCCAGGAACAGTGCCGAGCCGCCGAGCACGACGACGGTGCGCGCCAATTCGACGTCAGCGAAGCTCAGCGCCACCAGCCCGGCGACGACACCGGTCATCACCCCGAGCCCGTAGAGGCCGCCGATGATGACTCCAACGAGCTGCCACGTGCTGCGGCGCAGCGAGTTGAACAGCAGCTGGACCTTCAGCCTTACGAGGTGCGCAACCATTCGAGCCCCTCCGTCTGATTGCGTCCGCCCACCAGTTCCACGAAACGGTCCTCCAGGCTGGAGTCTCCGCGCACTTCGTCCACGGTGCCCGCTGCCAGCACGTTGCCACCGGCGATCACGGCCACGTGATCGCACATCCGCTGCACCAGGTCCATCACATGGCTGGAGACGATCACTGTGCCGCCCGATCCAACATAACTGTGCAGAATATCGCGGATGTTCGCGGCCGAGATGGGGTCGACCGATTCGAACGGCTCGTCAAGCACCAGCAGCTTCGGCGCATGGATCAACGCCGACGCGAGCGCGATCTTCTTGGTCATGCCTGCCGAGTAGTCGACAACCAATGTTCCGGCGTCGTTGGTCAGGTCGAGGGCCTGCAGCAGGTCCGCGACGCGGCTGGCCACGGTATTGCGGTCCATCCCGCGCAGCAGGCCGGCGTAGGTCACCAGCTGCTCGCCGCTGAGGCGGTCGAAGAGCCTCACGCCGTCCGGCAGGATCCCCATCAGTTTCTTGGCTTCCAGCGGCTGGCCCCACACGTCGACGTCGTGGATCAGCACCTGGCCGTAGTCCGGGCGCAGCAGGCCGGTGGCCATGGATAACGACGTCGTCTTGCCGGCCCCGTTGGGCCCGACCAGCCCATAGAACGATCCGGCCGGGACGTCGAGGTTGATTCCGTTGACGGCGATCTTCTCCCCGAACCGCTTGGCCAGTCCGCGGATGCTCAGGGCACCGGGCGCGTTCGCTGCAGCGGGGCGGGCGGCTTCCCTGTCGGCGTCGGCCGGCACACCGGGATACAGCCCGGGTTCGGGTACATCGTCCGTACGTGGGGCGAATGGGTCTTGGGTCATGCTTCAACGCTAGCAAGCAGTCCTGCCGGCGGGGCTCATCCTTGCGGAGTAAAATTGCCGGACCTGCATGGGTCCTGCGGGATGAGTGCCGCTCAGTTGCGCAAGGACGCAGAGCTGTTGGGCCTGGAGGAACGAACCGAGCTCGGCATGTGGAGCCCGGGCCCGGTTAGGCGATTTTGCGGCGGTAGGCGCCCATGGCGAGGCCGTACCCAGCAAGCAGGATACCGACGCACCAGCCGAGTGCGATCCACATATCGTCGCCGATTGGCTGCTGCGTGAACAGGTCGCGGATCGTGTTGACGATGGAGGTGACCGGTTGGTGCTCGGCGAAGGCACGCACCGGGCCGGGCATTGTCTCGGTGGGCACGAAGGCTGAGCTGATGAACGGCAGGAAGATAAGCGGGTAGGAGAATGCAGTTGCCCCATCCACGGTCTTCGCGGATAGTCCCGCGATGACGGCCAGCCATGTCAACGCCAGGGTGAACAAAACCAGGATGCCGACCACCACCAGCCACGCCATCACACCGGCTCCTGTACGGAAGCCCATCAGGATCGCAACGCCGACAACGATCAAAAGTGAGATCAGATTGGCGGTCACTGATGTAAGCACGTGTGCCCACAGCACCCCGGACCGGACAATCGGCATGGATTGGAAGCGTTCGAAGACACCGCTCTGCATATCCATGAATAGCCGATGGGCAGTGTAGGCGATGCCTGAGGCGATCGTGATGAGCAGGATGCCGGGCAGCATGTAGCTCACATACGAATCCGACCCGGTATCGATCGCGCCGCCGAACACATAGACGAATAGCAGCATCAGAGCGACCGGGGTGACTGCGGTGGTGATGATCGTGTCCAGGCTGCGGGTGACATGGCGCAGGGACCGGCCTGTCAGGGCGGCGGTGTCGGCGAAGAAATGCGTGGCCATGGTCGTTTCCTTACCCCTTGTTCGACTTGGTTTTGCGTTTTGCGTTGGGCTGCTCGGCCGCACTGTATTTGTCGTCTTCTCCTGTCTCGCCGACGACGGCGAAGAAGATCTCTTCGAGGGAGGGTTGCTTCTCCACGTATTCGACTTCGGCAGGCGGCAGCAGTTGCCTGAGTTCCGCCAGGGTGTCGTTGACGATGATTTTCCCCTGGTGCAGGATCGCGATCCGGTCGGCGAGCTGCTCGGCCTCCTCGAGATACTGCGTGGTCAGCAGCACCGTGGTACCGCGCCCGGCGAGCTCCTTCGTCGCTTTCCACACCTCGATGCGGGCCTCCGGGTCGAGCCCGGTGGTCGGTTCGTCCAGGAATATGACCGGCGGGTTTCCGATCAGGCTCATCGCGATGTCGAGCCGGCGGCGCATCCCGCCCGAGTACGTGGACACCCTCCTCGCTCCCGCATCGGTCAGCGAAAACCGCTCCAGCAAGTCATCCGCGATCGCTCCCGTGCCTTTGAGGTGTCGCAGCCGGGCGACCAGCACGAGGTTCTCCCGCCCGCTGAGGATTTCATCGACGGCGGCGAACTGTCCGGTCAGGCTGATGGCTTCTCGCACGTTGTCCGGTTGTGTGGCCACGTCGAAGCCGCCGACGCTCGCAGTGCCCGCGTCTGCCCTCAGCAGCGTCGACAATATTTTCACTGCCGTGGTCTTTCCCGCTCCGTTCGATCCGAGCAAGGCAAAAATGCTGCCCTTCTCCACGTCGAGATCCACACCGCACAGAACCTGCAGATCCTGATATGACTTCTCCAGACCCCTCACAACGATCGCCGGTGGCTGCTGTGTTCTCATCAAATGCGCCTTTCATCATCGTTTCCGGCGTCGCCCACAGCAGCACGGTCGATGACCTGCGTCAGCCGTTCGCGCTCTTTGTTGATCCACTGACCCTCTGAGTAGTTCTGCAGGAACGCCTCAGCGAACTCCACAGGATCCTGACCGACGATCTCGCGGATCTGGATTCCGTCCGCGGCGCTCTGCTCGAACAATTCGGCAAGATCATCCAGCATCGAAACCAGGATGCCGCCCTTCGTTATCGCCCCGAAGTACATCAAATACCGTTCCAGGGCCTCGGCCGCCGTGCGATAGTTTTCGGGAAGCTGTTTGATACGCGCCTTATTCCGCCGGTAGCGCTTCTTGTCCTCGAGCGACCCTGTGAGGTGCTCGACCCACTTTGTGGCCATGTCTAATTACCTCCTTCGCGGAGCTGTTCAAGTCGTTCTGTGAGAAAGCTCCAGGTCTTCCAAAACTCTTCAAGGTATTCCCGTCCCTGGGCGTTGAGTGTGAACACCTTGCGCGGAGGCCCCTTCTCGGACGGCACCTTCTCCACGTCGACGAGGCCGCGCTGCTCAATCCTGACCAGCAGGGCATAGACGGTGCCTTCGGCGATGTCTGAGAAGCCCCACTCCCGCAACCACCCAGTGATCTCATAGCCATACGCCGGACTGCCGGACAAGATCGCCAGGACGACGCCCTCGAGGACTCCCTTGAGCATCTCCGTCGTTTGTTTGCCCACAAGTACGATCTCCTGCTACTCAGTAATGCTTATTACCAGTACATAGTAACACCGAGTAGTAGCGAAATGACAAGGGGCGAAAGAGGATACATGACACTGTGCGCGCGCCGTCCCGTATGACCTACCTTGGGTTCTTACGGCCACACCCCATCCTGACCTGCGGCGGTGCGGCTCGGATTTTACCCCGTGCCCGCCAAGGGCAAGCGAACGCTTAGAAGCTCCCGCGCGGGGCGGCCCGTTCGTACTGCGGAGCCCACGAAACGGGTTGGTCGAGGGCGTGTGCGGCCCGCTGCCACCAGTGCGGGTCGCGCAGCGCGGCGCGGGCGATGAGCACCCCGTCCGCCTGGCCGGTGGCGATGATATGTTCGGCCTGGTCGGCGGAGCCGATGAGCCCGACCGCACCGACCGGAATCTTGGCTTCTGCCCGGATCCGGGCGGCGAAGCCGGTCTGGTACCCGGGCCCGATCCGCATGCGGGCGTCGGCCACCGCTCCCCCGCTGGAGACGTCGATCAGGTCGACACCGCGTTCCTTCACTTTTCGGGCCAGCCGGACGGAATCGTCGATATCCACCCCGCCGTCGGCCCAGTCGGATGCGGAGATCCGCAGCAGTACGGGAAAATCGTCCGGCACCCGGGAGCGGACGGCGTCGATGACGTCGAGGGTCAGCCTGGCCCGTCCGGCTTCGTCGCCTCCCCAGTCGTCGGTGCGGGTGTTGACCAGCGGCGAACGGAATTGGTGCAGCAGGTATCCATGGGCGGCGTGGATCTCGATGGTGTCGAATCCGGCCTCCACTGCCCGGGATGCGGCATCGGCGAAGTCCCTGACGACGCCGGCAATATCGCTTGCGGTCATCGCCTGCGGCGGCGCCAAGGTGCCAAACGCCGCCGTCGTCGGCCCCACGGTCTGCCAGCCGCCGTCGGAGGCCGCCACACTGCCAGACTGACCGGAGAAGGGCCAATAGGCCGAGGCTTTCCGCCCGGCATGGGCCAGCTGCACCCCGGCCTTCGCCCCGGCCGCGCCATGGGTGTGGATGAAACGGGTGATCCGGCGCCAGGCGTCGACCTGCTCGTCGTTGTACAGTCCGGTGTCACGCGGGCTGATCATCCCGACAGGGTTCACCGCGGTGGCCTCGGTCATCACCAGGGCCGCGCCGCCGACGGCGAACGATCCCAGGTGCGCCAGGTGCCAGTCATTGGGCACGCCGGGCGCGGTGGCCGGGTCGGCGGAGTACTGGCACATCGGAGAGACCCATCCCCGATGGCTCAATTCCACACCACGCAACGTCAGGGGTGAGAAGAGTTCGGATGTGGTCAATGGCGGCCCTTCACACGGCGTTTCAACCGGGCGATCCAGCGGCCGGTCCGCCGACGGCGATGGTGCCCGTCGTCGTCGTCGGCGTTGCCGCCGCGGCCACGGGGATACCCGGCCCTCCACCGGCCGACGGCCTGCTCTACGTCACGCAACGGCGTCACCACCGGTGGTCCGCCCTCCAGTTGTCGCCGGGCCTCGATCACCCGGCGGTTGAACTCGGCGAGCATGTTCCGCACTTCCTGTTCCGACCGGCAGGCGGCGAGCTTCCCATCGAGCTGTGCGTCCTCGGTCCTCAGCAATAAGGCTTCCGGCCCCAGTCCGGTGATCTTCTCCCGCTCGATGAGGCTCTTCAGCCACCAGTCCGGATCGTAGGTGCCGTCGACGACGGCGTCCCTCGCGTCGCGGTAATGAGCCGCCTTGCGCAGCGACTCGTTCCGCTTGTCCGGATCGGTGGCGTTCATGGCCTGAGGCAGTGATCCGGGCTAAAAGAGGGCCCGCGCCAAGGCGGAGCGTGCCTTGCTGACCCGCGGATCGGAATTGCCGACGACGTCGAACAGCTCCACCATCCGCGCCCGGACCGTCTCACGCTCATCGCCGGCGGTCCGTCCCACCAGCTTCACCAGCCGGGAGAACGCGTCTTCGACATGGCCGCCGACCACATCCAGGTCCGCCACCGCCAGCTGGGCGGGCACAGAGTCCGGCGCGTCGGCGGCTTCCTGCCGCACCTTGTTGCCGTCCATGTCCTGGACCCGCTGCATCAGCTGGACCTGCGCCAGCCCGGCCTTGGCTTCCGCATCGGCCGGCTGTTCGGCCAGTGCCTTCTGGTATGCCGCGCTGGCGGCAGCGTAATCGCCGGCCTCAATGGCGTCGTAGGCTTCCTGGTGCAACGGGGGCAGCGGCTTTTCGGCCTCTTCCTGCTCACCTTCTTCGCCATCGAGGGTTCCGGTCACGCCGTTGGCTTCGGCGACCTTGAGCAGTTCCTCGAGGAAGCTGCGGATCTGCTCTTCGGGCTGCGCTCCCTCAAACAGCGGTACCGGCTGGCCCTTCAGCACGGCGACGACGGCGGGCACCGACTGGACCTGGAAGGCCTGGGCAATCTGGGCGCTGGCGTCGGCATCGACGTGGGCCAGCAGAATTTTACCGTTGTATTCCACGGCCAGCTTCTCAAGCACGCCGGAGAGCTGCACACTGGCGTCGCTGCGCGATGACCCCAGGTCCACCACCACGGGAACCTGCTGGGAAAGCTGAACGACCTGGCCGAAGGACTCCTCGGTGACGTTCAGGATGAACCGGTTTCCCGACGTCGACCCCGGTTTTACAGCGCCGCCAGCGCCGCTGCCAGGGCCACCCGCGCCCGGGCCGCCCGGTGCTGAGGGCGCTGTCGGGGCTGTTGAGTTGTTCTTTTTCAGTCCCGACAGGTCCACTGCTCCGCGCAGGTTCATCGACGGTGCGCCATCGGGACTCGAACTTGGTGTAGTCATACAAATACCGTATCTGTTTCTATCGTCTCGGGCTTAATAATTCGCCGGCCCAAAGAGGCCGCTTTACTTCATCAGCTTCGCGTCGACCAGATTCTCCGCTGCGCCAATGACCTGCACCCGCTCGTCGCTTCCGGCCGGGGGCACGTAGAGCATGATGGATTCGCCGAAGGTTATGCTGACTCCCTTCGAGCTGCTGTCGCCTCCCGCCAGGGCTGCATAGTTCTCATCCAGCTTGACGGTCCCGCCATCTTCGGCGGGCTTGCTGACCATGCTGTTGGAGAGGTAGCCGAACACCAGCGCCCCGCCGTCGGCTGTCCGCAGCGCCCGGGTGTTGTCCTCCACCACGGTGTGGCTGAACGTGATGTCCGCACTCTTGTTGGCTTTGATCTGCTCCTTTTGGAAGGCGGTGATCTGCTCAACGAAGGTGTTCTTCGCCAGTCGTGACGCGAATTTGCTCTTCTTTTCGGTCAGCACATCGGCCAACCCGTCCAGTGCCGCCTCCGGCGACGTCACCAGCGGGCCGGCTTGGTCCGGCCGCAGCGTCTTGACGTTCGAGGGATCGTCGGACACCTGCGGGAAGGTGGTGCCCGGAAGCATCGCGACGATGGACCTGAGCTTGTAGTTCCGGCGCGGCTTATCCTGGACGAGCACCATGGCCTGGGGCACCTCGCTGGCTTCGCTCTGGGTGACCGCCACGACCGTGCGCGGCCATTCGAAGCTGGAGGTGATGACCGAGGCCATGATCGGCCCGCCCGAAATCGGTGCCGGAGCTCCGTCAGCTGATTTCTTCTCCCCGATCTTGTAGGCGGTGGCCCGCAGTTCCAGCGCCGGACCGGCCACCCGCTGGCGCAGTTGTCGGGCGTCCTTGCCGGCGTCGGCCTCCTTGACCGTGCCGGCCACCGATTCCACAATCTGCTGCAGCTGGCCCTCCAGCAGCACGGGGTACCCGCCTGGACGCGTCGGCGCACCGGCAGTTTCGCCGCTGTCGGAGGCGCTGCCCGGCCCGGTTGGACCGTCGGTCGCCACTGCAGCGCCGGAAACTCCGCCTGCGAGCAGCAGTGCCAGGACACCGGCTGTTCCGGCCTGCAGCGAGCGCCGCATGGCACCGAGCTTGGCACGGCCACCGCGCCTCTCGCTCTGTCGACGTGCGGCACGGGTGCCCGGCGCCGGTTCGACTGAGCGCCCGCGCCGGTTTCCCCTTGTGGGGCCGAACAGCAGGGCCAGTCCCAGTACAGTCAACAAGGCTCCAATCACGATCAGCGGGATGGCCCACGGTGTTGCTGCCGTATTCGGCACCGTCACGCTCACGGTGGTGGGGGCAGGCTTGGTCCCGTCGGTGGCCAGCAGGATGGCCCACTGTCCCGGGGCCGGATCGGCCCACGTGTAGTTGATTTCGCCTTCGCCGGTTTTGACGCTCTGCCACATATCCGAACCGCGCGGATCAGGAACATTCATTGCTCCATCGGCGCGCTCGGCCACCAGCTGCCGACCTTCCCGCTCCACCACCTCCACGTGCGCCGCGTCGCCGACCCAGGCTTCGACGTCGTCGGCCCTGCCAACGGCCAGCATCAACTCGCCCTCGCCCTTGACCGTCACCTGGACTTCGCCATCGGCGTCATTGAGGCTATGGTCGAGCACCGTCAGCGGCGCGTCCTCGACGTCGCCGGCCACCGAGGCCGTGACCGTTTCTTCGGGTGCCCAGAAGGTCCGCTGGCCGACGCCGGCTCCCATGGCAAGCAGACCAAGGATGACCAGTGTGGCCGCAATCTTCAAACGCACTAAAAATACCTATCCATCAATTCCGCCGTCGTTGCCCGGTCCTGGCACCGCACCATCGCCCGACCGGCGCAGCCCGGCGCAGCCCGGCGCAGGCGATTCCATCATGGGGCGGTACGGGAGAATAGCTCAATGATAACGGTTTGCGGAGGCAAAATTCCCACCGGTCGGGCGCGCATGGCAGCCGCTGCTGCAGGCGGGCGGCTGATAATGTACAGCTGAATACAAGGAATTGACGGCGAACGAAGGCAACGAATCCACCGTGACCAGCGACGACGAGCGGCCCCGCAGGCGCAGCGGAGCGCCAGGTTCTGCCGAAAGCAACGCCGGCGAGCAGGCATCATCGGGCACCGGCGCTGACGCCGGGCCTCCCGCCCCGGGAGAGGCGGACCCGGCAGCCGCTGCCGCGCCGCAGCCGCCGACCGGCGAAACGCCGGCGCCGCAGAAACAGGCCGCTGGATCCCGAAAATCCCGGGTGGCCGCCCTGGTCGCCCGGGCCAGGCGGCCGCTGCCCGGCGCGAAACCGCGGCGCAGGTTTGAATGGCCACCGGAGTCTATCGTCGGCCCGGAAGAGTCCGCCGCTGCGGACGAAGACCGATCCGAGGCGCCCTCGGACGGGCCCCATGGTGGGGGGACAAATGGCGGCGGTGCCCATGGCGGGGGGATAAACGGCGGCGGGCCGAACGGCGACCCGGAATGGGACGAGTCGGGCCGGCCCCGCTTTGGCGAGCCAGGGCCACGGCTGTCCAGCCGCAACCCCATTTACCTTGGTTTCATGGGGACCGTCGGCGTCGGGTTCGCCCTGCTGATGTATTACATCGTCACCCACGTCGGCCAGCTGCTGGGCTGGATCGCCGCTGCCCTGTTCATCGCCCTCGGCCTGGATCCGGTGGTGCGGTGGCTGGAAAAGCGCCAGTTCCCCCGCCCGGCCGGCATCCTGATCTCGCTGCTGATGCTCGGCGGGATCGCAGCTGCGTTCATCAGCACCCTGATTCCAACTATCGTGGAGCAAACCACCCAGCTGGTCAGGCGGGCACCCGGTTTTGCGGAAGATTTCCTGAATTCACCGTTTTTCGTCTCCATCGACCAGCAGTTCGATGTCCGGGAACGGGTGGTCGACGAGGTACAGAACTTCTTCCGGGACTCGGAGTCGCTCGGCGGCATCTTCGGCGGCGTGGTCAATGTCGGCCAGGTGATCGCCAATAGCCTGTTTGGCACGTTGATCGTGCTGGTGTTGACCCTTTACTTCCTGGCGTCCCTGCCCACCATGAAGCGCTGGGCGTACCGGCTGGCACCGCGCAGCCGCCGCAAGCGGGTGGAGCTGCTCTCGGAGGCCATCACCCGCAGCGTAGGCAATTATGTCATCGGCCAGGCCTGCGTCGCGGTGCTCAATGCCACCTACGCGTTCATCCTGATGTCGATCCTCGACGTGCCCTTCGCCTTGCTGCTGGCCTTCATGGTGGCGCTGCTGGCTTTTGTGCCCCTGGTCGGCGGCATGATCGCCGGCATTCTGGTCTCATTGATCGCCCTGACGGTGGGCTGGCAAACGACATTGATTTTCGCGGTGCTCTACATCGCCTACCTGCAGTTCGAGGCGTACTTCATCTCGCCCAGGATCATGCAGAAAGCGGTGGCGGTTCCCGGTGCCGTCGCGGTGATCGCCGTCATCGCCGGTGGCAGCCTGCTGGGAGTGCTGGGTGCGCTGATGGCTATTCCGACGGCGGCAGCGATCCTGTTGCTGCTGCAGGAGTTGTACATCGCCCGCCAGGACCGGCACTAGGACGACAGGAAACCGCGCCAAGACCCAGTGACAGCCGCCACCGCCCCTCGAGTTTCCGCTGGTCAGCCGAGCAAGGTGCCCGCGACCCACCGCATGGCCCGGTCCACCGCTGCCCGCGATGGCTCGTCATAGCCGGAGTACTCGAATCCGTGTTCCGCCTCCGGCAATTCGATGACGTCCAGCGTGCTGTCATGTGCACGGGCGGCGGCGACCAGATCGTCCTGGTTCTGCGCGAAGTACTCATGTTCGCCGCCGACCCGGAGCAGAAGTTTAGGCAGGGTGGCAGCTTCGGACGCCGCGGCAAGCGTGTCAAAGCGGGCACGGTCGCCCGGCCAGTCGGGCGGAGGCACGAGTAACGGATATGTCCAGGCGATGCAGGATAGCCAGTCCGGGCGCTTGACGAGCCAGTCCGCGGCCAGTCCCCCGCCGCTGGAGAAGAACCAGAGACCAATCCGGTCCGGGTCAACGGAGTCGAGGGCCCGGGTCTGCTCGACGGCCTCCGCCACGTCGTCCGCGGCGACCGGGTAGGACGACTCCAAGTCGTGGAGCCGGTGGTTGAATGTGACCCCGACCAGGCCGGACGCCGCGGCAAGCGCGCCGTAGCCGATGAAGCCCTCCCAGTCCCTGGGCCGTGGCTGCTGCGCTTCGGGTACAGGGCCGCCGTGCACAAATACGACGGCAGGCTTTCGTCCGCCGTCGGCCTCCTGGCTGGTGTGCACCTCAAGGAGGTCCTGGCGATCACGCCGCGCCGGCTCTACATCACCGAAGAAGGGCTTGCCGGCAAAGTCGATCATGACTACATTCCAGCACAATCACGACAGAGCCGAAACCCGGGGCCTGCACTGCCACCCAGGACCGGCCGGCAACGCAGCGGCAGACCGGCGCCGGCGGCAGGCTCACCGGTAGCGGTAGGTGCGGGACTTCCAGCAGCGGCTGTGCCAGTGCCTGCGGTCGATCACCGCCGCCTCCTTGCCCAGCAGCGAGTCCTCCTGCCAGACCACCAGATGAGCGGTGCCCGGCTGGATCAGTTGCCCGCATCCCGGACAGACGTATTCCTTCACGGCGTTGGATGGCCGGATGGGACGGATCATCCAGGCGCCGTCGGGTGCATTCTCCCGACGGGCAAAACCGGAACGAGCCCGTTCCAGATCGATTTCTGCCGGCTCCTGCTGGTGCTTGTTCCGCCGGCCCTTTGGCGGACGACGGGGACGGTTGGAACGGGGCATGGTTCCATTGTGCCAGCCGGCATCAGTGACAGCGTCCCGGAACATGACGACGCCGGTGCGCGCTGTCATGCCCGGCGGCGGTAGAGTGCTCCATGTGCGATTAGTGATTGCCCAATGCTCTGTTGATTACGTCGGCCGGCTGCGTGCCCATCTGCCCCTGGCCACACGATTGCTGCTGGTTAAGGCGGACGGTTCCGTGCTGGTGCATTCCGACGGCGGCTCGTATAAGCCCCTGAACTGGATGAGTGCACCGGCTACGATCCGTGTGGCCGAGCCAGAGGAAGATGCCGCCGGAGTTGGCGTGCAGCAAGTCTGGACGGTGCAGAGTTCCAAGAGCGATGACCATCTGGTGATCAACATCCACGAGCAGCTGCACGACTCGGAGCATGAGCTCGGCGTGGATCCCGGCCTGGTCAAGGACGGCGTGGAATCCGACCTGCAGCGGCTGCTGGCCGAGCAGATCGACACCCTAGGCGCGGGTTACACCTTGGTGCGCCGGGAGTACATGACCGCCATCGGCCCGGTCGATATCCTGGCCCGCGATGCCGACGGCGCCACTGTCGCGATCGAGCTCAAACGCCGTGGCGATATCGACGGCGTGGAACAGCTGACCCGCTATCTGGAGCTGCTCAACCGCGACCCGCTGATGGCGCCCGTGCGCGGCGTGTTCGCGGCCCAGCAGATCAAACCACAGGCAAAGGTACTGGCCGAAGACCGGGGCATCAGCTGCCTCACCCTCGACTATGACGCCATGCGCGGGGTGGACGACAGCGAATCCAGGCTGTTCTAGGGTCTCGCAAGCTCGACCACCGGTTGTGCATAGAATCGGCCCATGAGCGAACAGCCCGACGACGCCCAATACATCACCGGCCGCATCGTCACCAACGGCACAGTGATCGATGACGGCCTGCTTGCCTTCCGCCGGGGACGGATTGTCTACTGCGGGCCCGCGGCCGACTTCTTTGAAAGCCGCGGCGCTAATGGTGTGCCCGACGGCGGCGCGGGCGGCCTGCCCGATGGCGGCGCCGTCCGGGACAATGCCTTCGCCCCGGCCTCGGAGTTCGTCCACAGTGTCTCACTGCCTCCCGGGTCGATGATCCTGCCCGGGCTGGTGGATATGCATTGCCATGGGGCCCATGGTGGCGATTTCCCTTCCGGTGACGAAGAGCAAGCCCGTGGCGCCATCGATTTCCTGCACCGAAGCGGCACCACCTCGCTGCTGGCCAGCATGGTGACCGCGTCCCATCCGGACCTGCTGCATGGTGTCAGGACGTTGAGGCGACTGGCCGCCGAGGGTCTGCTGGCAGGTATTCACCTGGAGGGTCCGTTCCTCTCCCACAGCCGCTGCGGCGCACAGAATCCACGCTGGCTAACGGACCCCGACCTGGAGTTCACCGCCCGGCTGCTCGATGCCGCCGGCGGGACTATCAGCACCATGACCTACGCACCCGAATTGCCCGGGGCGAATGACTTGGTTGCCGCACTGGCTTCGTCCGGCGTCGTGCCGTCCCTGGGCCATACCGACTGCGACGCCGACACGGCAGCTTCCGCCCTGGAGTCAGCCGAGGCTGCACTGGCCGGGCACATGGAGGCACCGGCCGCAGGTTCCGGCCCGGTCCGCCGTCCCACGGCCACCCACTTGTTCAACGGCATGCCGCCCGCCCATCACCGCTTGCCCGGCCCGGTTCCGGTCTGCCTGCGGGCCGCCAAGGCAGGCCGCGCCGTCGTCGAACTCATTGCCGACAACATTCACCTTGCGCCGCAGACGGTGTTGAGCGTCTTCGAGTTGGCAGGGGCAGCCAACGTCGCGCTGGTGTCCGATTCCATGGCGGCAGCAGGCTTGAGCGACGGGCAGTATTGGCTCGGCCCCTCCGAAATCACGGTCAGCGACGGGGTGGCCACCCTGGCCGGCGGTTCAATTGCCGGCGGAACCGCCACGCTGCTTCAGGTGCTGCAGCGCACTGTGGAGGCGGGTGTCCCCCTCCCCGATGCGGTCACCGCCGCCACCGAAGTTCCGGCCGGTGTGATCGGCTGCGGTAACGACGTCGGACGGCTGCAAGCGGGCTACCGGGCCGATGCCTTAATCGTCTCGGACAGCTGGCAATTGCAGCACGTGCTGCGCAATGGTCAGTGGCTCAAGCAGCTCCCATCCAACACCCCCGGCTAAAGCACCGTGAGAATTTCACGCGACATTAACCTTTTGTATCCCCGGTGCCGTTGACCTGAACCGGAGGCCGTGCCATGCTTAACGCAGTCTTTGTGTACGTGTATTTTTCATGCTCGCAAGACGCAGTTGCGAGCGTGAAGCTCCCCTAAGGAACCGCCATCGGCGGATCCGGATGGAACTTCCCGCGAAGTAACACCCCGGTACGAGGTGTATCGGGATTAGTAAAGTTCCATTAAGAGGAGAAATAAATGGCTCAGGGAACCGTCAAATGGTTCAATGCCGAAAAGGGATTTGGTTTCATCACTCCGGATGATTCCGAAGGCGATGTTTTCGTCCACTATTCCGAAATTCAGGTTGGTGGCTTCAAGACGCTGGACGAGAACCAGCGCGTAAGCTTCGAGATCGGTCAGGGCGCCAAGGGCCCCCAGGCCACCGGTGTCACCATCGTCTAGTCTTCTCAGAGGCGCGTAACCGGTTCCGGCCGGTGTGATACAGGAAAAGTCCCTCTCCTCCATTGGAGGCGGGGGACTTTTCTGCGTCCAGGGCGGGTATAGGGCGCCGTTGACGACGACGGGATCTCACGCCGGCGCTCAACGCCAGGTCCCGATACCAATCACCGGTCCGGCCTCCAGCCAGGAGCACAGACCGGTGTAGGCCTCGTGATTCATGGCCAGCAGCAGTTCTTCGCCACGATAGGTCAGCATCACAATGATGGCCCCGGGCTGAATCTTAACCCGCTCTGACTCGGTGGGGTTCCGCCATCCCTGCATCACCAGCGAACTGCGCACAAACCGGCGGCGGGGGCGGGGGCTCAGCGAGAAGAGCCTGAGCCATTCAAGATGTCTGTCTGTATAACGACAAACCCCCATGCGCCAGCGGGCAGAGCGCTGGCGCATGGAGGCATCGAAGGTACCGAGGGCGCGCCGCAGTTGGTAGCGGCGCAGGCCGAGGGCAAAGAGCGCAAACGCCAGCAGCGCGAATACGACCGCCAGCGTGATAAACGCAATCCCCGCCTCGTCCATCAAGGTCCGGTTAGTTGGTTCCTGATGTAGCGGACTCTTCCACCTGCGCGTTGTCGGCGACGATCACCACGCGGTTGCTGTCCACTGAGAAGAATCCCCCGTCAACCTGCACGCTGATCCGGGACCCGCTGACCGGCTCAATAGCCAGCTCGCCTTCGGCCAGTACGGCCAGCACCGGCGAGTGACCCGGCAGGATGCCGATCTCGCCGTCGGTGGTACGGCCCTTGACCATGGTCGCCGCCCCGGACCACACGAAGTGGTCCGCGGCGACTATCTCGACTTCGAGCTCTGCTCCGTTTGCCATGGCTACTTGGTCTGTTCCTGGATCTTGGCCCAGGCACGCTCCACGTCTTCCATGCCGCCGGTGTTGAAGAAGGCCTGCTCGGCGATGTGGTCGACCTCGCCGTCACAGATCATCTTGAAGCTTTCGACGGTCTCCTTGATGGGAACAGTCGAACCTTCGACGCCGGTGAACTGGATGGCGGTGTAGGTGTTCTGGGACAGGAACTGCTGGATGCGACGTGCCCGGGAGACAGCGATCTTGTCCTCTTCGGACAACTCGTCGACGCCGAGGATCGCGATGATGTCCTGCAGCTCCTTGTTCTTCTGCAGAATCTGCTTGACCCGCACCGCCGTGTCGTAGTGCTCCTGGCCGATGTACTGCGGGTCCAGAATGCGGGAGGTGGAGGTGAGCGGGTCAATCGCCGGGTACAAACCGCGGGAGGCAATTTCACGCGACAGCTCGGTGGTGGCGTCCAAGTGGGCGAACGTCGCCGCCGGGGCGGGGTCGGTGTAGTCGTCCGCAGGAACGTACACGGCCTGCATGGAGGTAATGGAGTGGCCACGGGTGGAGGTAATGCGCTCCTGCAGCAACCCCATCTCGTCCGCCAGGTTCGGCTGGTAGCCCACCGCGGAGGGCATGCGCCCCAGCAGGGTTGAAACTTCCTGGCCCGCCTGGGTAAAGCGGAAGATGTTGTCGATGAACAGCAGCACGTCCTGGTTCTGCACATCGCGGAAGTATTCCGCCATGGTCAGCGCGGACAGCGCCACTCGCAGACGGGTTCCCGGTGGCTCGTCCATCTGGCCGAAGACGAGGGCGGTGTCCTTCAGCACACCGGATTCTCCCATCTCCACCCAGAGGTCGTTGCCCTCACGAGTGCGCTCACCGACACCGGCGAACACCGAGGTACCGCCGAAGTTGCGTGCCACACGGGTGATCATTTCCTGGATCAGCACGGTCTTGCCCACACCGGCGCCGCCGAAGAGGCCGATCTTGCCGCCCTGAATGTACGGAGTGAGCAAGTCGATGCTCTTAATGCCGGTTTCCAGCATCGCCGTGGAACCCTCGAGCTGATCGAAGGGCGGCGGGTCCCGGTGGATTGGCCAGCGCTCGGTGATCTCCAACGAGGAGGTCTCCACGTCCAGCGAGTTGCCCAGGACGTTGAAGATGTGTCCCTTGACCACGTCGCCGACGGGCACCGAAATCGCGGCGCCGGTGTCATGCACCGGAGCACCGCGGACGAGACCGTCGGTGGCCTGCAGGGCGATGGCCCGCACCAGGTTGTCGCCGAGGTGCTGCGATGTCTCGAACGTGGCCAGGGTGGTCTCGCCGCTCAGGGTGATCTCCGCGGTGAGGGCGTTGTAGATCCCGGGGATGGCGTCAGCCGGGAACTCGACGTCAACAACCGGACCAATGACACGTGCAATGCGGCCCGTGGCACCGGCGGCCGGGGCATTGCCCTCCGTGCTCGCTGACGCTTCGTTTGCTGTGGCAGTCATCTCTCTCACTTCACTATTGAATGCGTGGGGTTAGTTTATTGGATTTAGTGGCCAGGTGGACAGGTGCCGCTAGGCGCCGAGCGAATCGGCCCCGGCAACAATCTCCGACAGTTCCTGGGTGATTTCCGCCTGCCGGGCGGTATTGGACAAGCGCGTGTACTTATCCACCAAGTCGTCGGCATTGTCGGTGGCAGCCTTCATCGCCTTCTGCCGAGAAGCCAGTTCGCTGGCCGCTGCCTGCAGCATCGCAGCGAAGATGCGCGATTCGATGTACCGGGGAAGCAAAGCATCGAGGACCTGTTCGGTCTCCGGTTCGAAGTCGTAGAGCGGCAGCGTCTCCGAACTCGCGGTGACCTCTTCCTCCACCACCTCCAGCGGCAACAGGCGGACGACCGTCGGGACCTGAGTCACCATCGACTGAAAGCGGGTGTAGACGATATGGATCTCGTCCACTCCCCCTTCCTCGTATTCGGTGCTGAAGTCCTGCAGCAACGTCTGCGCAATTTCCTGGGCGGTCTCGAAGACAGGTGCGTCAGTATTCCCCAGCCAGGACCGCTCAAAGGGACGATCCCGGAACTGGTAGTACAGCTGGGATTTGTTCCCCACCAGGTACGTCTTAATGTCCTTGCCCTCGCTGTGCAGCAGCTCATTGAGCTGCTCGGCCTGCTTGATCACGTTGGTGGAGTAGGCTCCGGCCTGTCCGCGATCTGAGCTGAGGAGGACGACGGCGGCCCGGCGCACTTGATCCGGTTCCGTGGTCAGGGGGTGGTCGATCTCTGTCTGCGAAGCAACAGCCGACACCGCGCGGGTGATGGCGTTGGCGTACGGCAGTGAGGCAGCGACGCGCGAACGAGCCTTCGTGATGCGCGAAGCAGCGATCAGTTCCATCGCCTTGAAGAGCTTCCGCATCGACTTGGTCGAATTGATCTTCTGGCGGTAGACCCGAAGCTGGGCTCCCATACTTTTCCTTTCACATACTGCCCCTCCCCCTCCCGGACCGTTCCGGCAAGGGGGAAGGAAGTACTAGCGCTTCTGCTTGACGATCTTTTCCTGATCCACTGCGTCTTCTTCCAGCGGCTCGTGCTCCTCGTGGCCCGCCGACACCAGATGGCTGTCGCCCTGGCCGAAGAAGCCCTTCTTGAATTCCTGCACTGCCTCGGTCATCGCGGCGAGCGTGTCATCGTCAAGCTTGCCCGTCTCACGGATGGTGGTCAGCAGCGAACTGGAGTGCTTCAGGTGATCCAGGAACTCTGATTCGAAGCGCCGGATGTCTTCGACCGGTACGTCGTCCAAGTGTCCGTTGCTGCCGGCCCACATGGAGATGATCTGGTCCTCCACCGGGTAGGGACTGTACTGGCCCTGCTTGAGCAGTTCCATCAGCCGTTCGCCGCGGGTGAGCTGCTGGCGCGAGGCCGGATCCAGGTCCGAAGCGAACATGGCGAAGGCCTGCATGTCGCGGTACTGAGCCAGGTCGAGCTTCAAGGTACCAGCGACCTTCTTCATCGCCTTGACCTGCGCGGACCCACCGACACGGGACACCGAAATACCCACATCCACGGCCGGACGCTGGTTCGCGTTGAACAAGTCGGACTGCAGGAAGATCTGCCCGTCGGTAATGGAGATGACGTTGGTCGGAATGAACGCGCCGACGTCGTTCGCCTTGGTTTCGATGATCGGCAGGCCGGTCATCGAACCGCCTCCCAAGTCGTCGGACAGCTTGGCGCAACGCTCCAGCAGTCGGGAATGCAGGTAGAACACATCGCCCGGGTAGGCTTCACGTCCCGGCGGACGACGCAACAGCAGCGACACGGCACGGTAGGCCTCGGCCTGCTTGGACAGATCGTCGAAGATCACCAGCACGTGCTTGCCCTGGTACATCCAATGCTGCCCGATCGCCGATCCGGCGTACGGAGCCAAGTACTTGAACCCGGCGGGGTCGGAGGCCGGTGAGGCGACGATGGTGGTGTAATCCATGGCGCCGTGGTCCTCAAGGGTCTGGCGCACCTCGGCAATCGTGGATGCCTTCTGTCCGACCGCGACGTAAATGCAGCGGACCTGCTTACTGACGTCGCCGGACTCCCAATTGTCCTTCTGGTTCAGGATGGTGTCGACGCCGATAGCGGTCTTGCCGGTCTTACGGTCGCCAATGATCAGCTGGCGCTGTCCACGACCGATCGGGATCATCGCATCGATGGCCTTCAGGCCGGTCTGCAGCGGCTCGTTGACCTCCTGGCGCTGGGTCACGCTGGGCGCCTGCACCTCGAGGGCACGGGATGTTTCGGACTTGACCTCGCCACGGCCGTCGATGGGATCGCCCAGCGGATCAACGACGCGACCAAGGAATTCGTCGCCGACCGGAACGGAGAGAATCTCGCCGGTGCGGTGCACCTCCTGGCCTTCTTCGATGCCGGTGTAGCCGCCGAGGACGATTACACCGATCTCGCGGACGTCGAGGTTCTGGGCCAGCCCCAACGTCCCGTCTTCAAATCGCAGCAACTCGTTAGCCATGACCGAGGGCAGTCCCTCGACCTTGGCAATACCGTCACTGGCTGTTGTCACACGGCCGACCTCTACGCGCTCGGCGGTGCCGGGCTCGTAGGACGCCGCGAACTCATTCAATGCGTCGCGGACGTCATCGGCATTGATGGTCAAATCGGCCATCTGCAGTCCCTGCTCTCCTGTTTCGTGATCACCACGGATCTATTGCGGTGACCTGGGTTTACCGGCCTCGGGCGGTTCCGGTCGTTGGCCGGTCCCCGCTGCCTCGTCCTTCAAGTTCTCAGTTATCAGCCGGCCATTTGCCGACGCAGTTCGCCAAGCCGGGTAGTGACTGAGGCGTCCATGACCTCGTCACCAACTTTCACACGTACACCGCCGACCAGCTGCGGGTCAACGTCGACGGTGAGTTTCAGTCGGCGTCCGTAGAGGCGGTCCAGTCCGGTCTGCAGCCGGTCAAGCTGCTGCCCGCTGAGCGGACGGCTGGTCGTGACATAGGCAATCCACCGTTGTTGCCGCTCGGCCACCAATTCCACAAAGCGTTCGACCAGCGCCGTCGGCTTCAGCCCCCGGGGGTTGGACACAGCCTGCCGGATCAGCGCCCGGGCCGGTTCACCCGCTTGAGGGACGAGCTTCAACGCCAGGGTGGATTTCGCCTCGTCACCTGCCTGCGGATCGTCGAAGGCCCGCTGCACCTCGTGGCTTGCGCCAACCACCTGGTTAAACGCAAACAGGTCGTTCTCGAGCCGTTCCAGGCCGTCAAGTCCGCCGCCTGATGCCCGTTCGGCCACGGCGGCAACCACCGTTGCGGCCAGCGTTTCGACAGCGTCCCCGATGTCCCGGGCCCGTGACCAGCGGGAGGAAGCCAGCGCGGCCATGATGGATTCAGCGTCAGCAGAGACCTTGCCGCCAAACAGCTTGCGGGCCAGCGCCTCTTTATCCTTGCCCGGACGGGAAGGATCAGTGATGGACCGGCGCAGGCCGGCTGAGCCGTCCAACGTGTCGAGCACGCCGAACAATTCTTCAGCCAGGCCCAGCGTGGCGTCCGGCAGCACAGCGGCCAGCCGCTCCCGGGCTGCGGCCAGCGATTCACTCGATACGCCTGCCATTACTTCGCGGCTCCCGCGTTCTCGTTCTCCGACTCAAGGTCCGCCAGGAACCGGTCCACCACACGCGCCGAGCGCTCGTCGTCGTTGAGGGACTCCCCGACGATGCGGCCGGCCAGTTCCGTGGCCAGGCTGCCTACCTCCGAGCGCAGCGACGCGACAGCAGAGGCACGCTCGGCCTCAATCTGTGCGTGGGCCTGCTCAGTGATACGGGCCGATTCGTTCGCCGCCTTGTCCTTCAGGTCGGCAAGAATCCGGGCGCCTTCGCTGCGGGCTTCCTCGCGGATCCGGTTGGCTTCGGTGCGTGCGTCAGTGAGCTGCTGCTTGTATTCCTCCAAGGCAGCAGTCGCTTCAGCCTGGGCTTCTTCCGCCTTGGCAATGCCGCCTTCGATGGCTTCCGTGCGTTCTGCGTAAATCTTCTCGAACGCCGGAACGACCTTCTTGACGACGATGTACATGAGGATCGCAAAGGAGATGGCGACAACCAGAATTTCCCAACCATTGGGAATAATCGGGTTTGTCCCACCCTCGGCGGCGAGAATCATCGCCTCATTCATATTTCACCCGTCCTATTACTTTCCGTCTGCTGCTTGAGTCAGGCGCTGGTTAGACAGGCAGGACGAATGCGAACACCAGGCCGAGAATGGCCAGCGCCTCGGTCAGTGCCAGGCCAAGGAATGCAATCGGCTGCAGCACGCGCTGCGCTTCCGGCTGACGGGCGACACCGTTGATGTATGCGGCGAAGACGAGACCAACACCGATACCACCACCGATGGCCGAGAGACCGTAACCGACGAGATTGATAGAGCCTTCCATTATGTTCCTTTCAAGATGCCGCAGGGTGCGGCAGGTTGTTTGGGATCATCCCCGGCGGGGAAGTCTTTTCTAGTGGGCGTCGGCGTGGAGTGCGCCTTCGATGTAAATTGCGGTCAACAGTACGAAGATGTACGCCTGCAGCACCATGATCAGCGCCTCCAGGAAGTACATTGCAATGGCCCCGGCCAGTACCAGCAGGGACGTGCCCTGCAGCAGGATGTTCTCCTGCATGACCAGGAACTCGATACCCGAGCCCGCGACCATCACGATCAAGTGTCCGGACAGCATAGTGGCGAACAAACGAAGACTGTGAGTAATCGGGCGGACCAGGAAGTTGGAGATGATTTCGATCGGGATAATCAGCGGCAGCAGGTACCACGGCACGCCCGAAGGAACGGTGGCCAGTTTGAGGTAGCGGATGCCGTGCTTCTTGAAGCCGAGTGCGATCCAGATGACCCAGACCATGGCGGCAATGAAGTAGGCACCGCCAACGTGCGAAAACGTCGGCAGCTGGAGGATCGGGATGGCCCCGTAGATGTTGTTCACCAGCACGAAGAAGAAAATCGCGAACAGCAGCGGAACATACTTCATGAAGTCCCGGCCGCCGATGATGTCCTTGCCGATGGAATTGCGCACGAAGCCGTAGCCGAACTCACCCAGGAACTGCATCTTGGACGGCACCAGGCTGCCCTTGCGTGCGGCGTACATGAAGAACCCGGCAATGATCACCACGGACAGCAGCACCAGCGCGGTGTGCTTGGAGAAATCGAAACTTCCAATGGAGAACAGCGGAGGCAGGTGCATATCCGCGATTGTCGGGGGAGAAAATCCGCCCTCGTCCTGTGTTGTGGCGGGGAGCGCAAGCGCGATCAACGCGTTTCCTCTCTGCAGTGTCCATCATTGGGCAGTTCATTACCGGGCACAGATCCAGCGCACCGACATGTTAAGTTGTTCGACTTCACTGGTGTGGCCTCTCAGTCCGATCAGAAGACCGGCTGTCACCATGCGTGGCCGTGTGGCGGGTGAGACCGTGGGCATACGCCAAATAGAAACCTCCGGCGGCGCCAAGAATTGCACCGGCCAGAACGATCCAGCTGGTTCCCAACAGATTGTCCAGACCCCACCCTATCAAAGTCCAGACAATGATCCCCCCAACGATGTAGCTGAAGACGGCGAGTCCGGCGTTATAGGGTCCTTGATTGCTGAGGTCGGATTCGTCCGCCGAAGACCGGCGTCGTCGATGGTTCGGCTCTGCCATCATCGCGGCACACCTTCCGAGTCCGAACCGTACAGCAGGTATCGGGTGCGCGAGAAAGCGACGATCTCGGCAACTTGCCAGACCAGCACAGTTCCGACGGCGGCCCCGAAGAACCAGGCCCCGGCCAGCCAGGCCGGCTGGCCGACGGCGAACAGCGCCACCGCAAAACCCACCACCTTGATGACATAAGTGACCACGAACACTCCCAGGGCACCGGACGGATTCTTCCGGCCCACGAAGTGCCCGAGCAGCAGGCTGACCCCGAAGAAAGCGATCACCAGAACGCCGCCGAACAGGGCGCTGCCGGAGGCGGCCGGACCGGTCAGCAGCCATGCTGCCACCGCGGCCAGGACCAACGCCGCGCCGCTCATGGCCGAGCACGTTCCCAGGATTTTCATCCACGGGGACGGCGTCTCGCCCGAGGCAGGAGTGGTTCCTCCCGGCCCGGTTCCGCGGCCGGCCGGGGCGCCGGCACTGGATGCAGTCACAGATATCCTCGTCGTGGGTGAGCGGCTGTACAGCGTGGTCGCCGCACACAAATTCTACATGAGATAGAAGAGCGGACAGAATCGTCCCGGCGGCGGCGGAATCGGGTGCGATCGCAGCCGGAGGTGGCGGGGCGCAGGCCGGCGTTGGATCCTCAATGCCGCTCCAGCGGCTCGTCCTCTCCGGGCCGGGCAACCCAGGGGTGCAGCGTCAAGGCAAGAGCAACGACGACGGCGACACTGTCCACCGCCAGCACCCAGCGCCAGGGGAAGAAGGCGAAGGCAACCACGCCGAAGGCGACCACACTGGACCACAGATACATCATCAACACGGCCTTGGGGTGGCTGTATCCGGCATCAATCAGCTTGTGGTGCAGGTGTCCACGATCGGCGCTGAAGGGCGAACGCAGCCGGGCGGTGCGGCGCAGCACGGCCAGCGTCAGGTCCAGCAACGGCAGCAGCATCACCGCCAGCGGCAGCAGAATCGGCATGAAGGTGGGCAGGCCATTGGCCCGGTTGAACATATCGCCGCCGATCTGCGTCGTGGCCGCTATCGCGGATGAGGAGAGCAGCAGCCCGATCAGCATGGATCCTGAATCGCCCATGAAAATCTTCGCGGGAAAGAAATTGTGAGGCAGGAACCCCACGCAGGCACCGATCATCACCGCCATGATCAAAGTGGCCATGTTGGAGTAGTCCGTGGGGAATGCGAAGCGGGTGACCCAGTACGTGCAGAGGAAGAACGCTCCCCCGCCGATCACCGCCACCCCGGCGGCCAGCCCGTCCAGCCCGTCGACGAAGTTGATTGCGTTCATGGTCAGCACGATCAGGAAAATGGTCACGATGTACTGCAGGAACACCGAGTCGATCACCAGTCCGCCCACCGGCAGCATCACGATACGCACGCCCAACCATGCCACCGTTGCCGCGGCCAGTATCTGGCCGCCCAGCTTGAGGGTCCAATGCAGGTCCCACACGTCGTCGACCACGCCCACAAACGTGACAATTGTCGCGCCCAGCAGGATGCCCCAGATGGCGCCGGAGCCCTCGAAGATCCCGCGCAGGAAGGTCATTTGCGTGGCCACCATCAGAGCCAGGGCGATGGCGATAAACATGGCAATGCCGCCGAGCCGGGGCACCGGTTGGCTGTGGATGTCACGCGTACGAATGGGAGTGAACACCCTCAGCCGCTGGGCCAGGCTGCGTGCCATCGGTGTGCACAGATAAGCGACGGCGCCGGCGATCATCATCAACAGCAGGTAATTCCTCATTAGCCGTCTGTCACCGCCGGATCGTCGGGAGCATCGATTTCAGGCACCACCGCACGCAATTCCTCGATCGACAATGCGCCGGGCCTCACGACGGTCAGCCTCTCACCGGTGGCGTCGATGATGGTGGATGGCACGCCGTCGGCCGCCGGGCCGGCGGGACGGGGGCCGTCGTCGAGATACACCTGAACCGACTCGGCCAATTGAGCCCGGGCTTCGGCCGCGGTTT
This sequence comes from Arthrobacter castelli DSM 16402, assembly GCF_000430705.1. Taxonomy (GTDB): domain Bacteria; phylum Actinomycetota; class Actinomycetes; order Actinomycetales; family Micrococcaceae; genus Arthrobacter_C; species Arthrobacter_C castelli. The sequence goes on along the minus strand of NZ_AUMN01000001.1, from coordinate 145,046 downwards.
GCGCGGCCCGCTGCCCGCTCCGGTTGGCCGAAGAGACGGCCAGCGGGCCGGTCTGAGCCAACAGGTCAATGGCCAGCGCGTCGTCGGGCATCCGCAGCGCCACAGTTCCCTTGGTTTCGCCCAGGTCCCAGCTCAGCGATGGCTGTGCGTGGAAGATCAGGGTCAGGGCGCCGGGCCAGAACGCTTCGGCCAGCTGACGGGCGCCGGAGGGAATGTCGCTCGCCAGCCCGTCCATGGTCCCGGCCCTTGGGATCAGCACCGGCGGCGGCATGTCCCGGCTCCGTCCTTTGGCGGCCAGCAGGGTGGCGACCGCCTGGGAGGAGAAGGCATCCGCGGCGATGCCGTAGACGGTATCCGTGGGAAGCACGATGCATTGCTGATGGCCAATGGCGCGCTGAGCATCGGCCAGACCCTCGCTCCGCTCGGCGTCCACGGCGCAGTTGTAGCTGGTGGTCACGGCAACATTCTTTCATCTATCGATTGCGGAATCGTGCATCTGTGCTTGCTGGTCACTGCAGCACGGCACTGGTCGCCCGATCCCGCCCGGTCAGATCCTGATGGGTAGTCACGACGGTCCACTGCCCGCCCTGCAAAAGCCGAACGACGGCGGCAGCCTGCACCTCAGCGTGTTCCATCACGAACCAGCCACCGGGCTTCAGCAGCCGTGCGGCCGCTGCGACTGCCGTAGCCGGCATCGCCATACCGTCCGCTCCCCCGCCGTACAGCGCAATGGCCGGGTCATGCTCTGATACTTCAGGCTCCTGCGGCATCGAATCGGCCGGAATGTACGGGGGATTGGAGACGACGACGTCGAAGGTGCCGTTGTCGGCCGCCAGCGCCTCTGCCATATCCCCGGCCAGCAGCGTCACCGGCCACGCGGCCAGATTCTGTTCCGCCCAGCCATAGGCCAGCGGGCTGAGCTCGACGGCGAAGACCTCGGCCGCCGGCACCTCCTGCGCCACGGCGGCGGCGATCGCCCCGGAGCCGGTGCCCAGATCCACGATTCGTGGAGCTTCGGTCCCCTGGGCCTCCAGCTCACGGCCGCGGTCGATCACCAACTGCGCCACCGTCTCCGTCTCCGGACGCGGGACGAAAACGCCGGGGCCCACGGCGAGCTCCACATAGCGGAAGTGTGCCGTGCCGGTGAGGTGCTGCAGCGGAATGCGGCGGGCACGCTCGTCAATCAAGTCGTCGAATCCGGGCGGCGCCGGCGCGTCGGCCAGTGCCAGCGCGCGCACCCGGCCGCGGGGCACCTGCAGCAGATGGGCGGCCAGCAATTCCGCGTCCACCGCCGGCGATGGCACGGCAGCGGCGGCCAGCCGCCGGGCGCCCGAGGCCAGTGCGTCGGACAGGGACTGGTGGGTCAAGGACCCGTTCACCGTCAGGACGCGTCCTCGCCCAGAGTGCTGAGCCGCTCCTGCTCGTCCATTTCGATGACCGATTGGACCACCGGCTCGAGTTCCCCGCCCATCACATGGTCCAGGTTGTAGGCCTTATAGCCGGTGCGGTGATCGGCGATCCGGTTTTCCGGGAAGTTGTACGTGCGGATCCGCTCCGACCGGTCCATCGTGCGCACCTGCGACTTGCGGACGGCGTCATTGGCCGCGTCCAGCTCTTCCTGCTGCGCGGCGCGGATCCGTGCCCGCAGCACCCGCATGCCGGCTTCACGGTTCTGCAACTGGGACTTTTCGTTCTGCATGGCCACCACGATGCCGGTGGGAAGGTGGGTGATTCGCACCGCCGAATCGGTGGTGTTCACTGACTGGCCACCCGGTCCGGACGAACGGTAGACGTCGATCTTCAGGTCGTTCTGGCTGATTTCGACCTCTTCGGGTTCGTCCACTTCAGGCAGCACCAGCACGCCGGCGGCCGAGGTGTGGATCCGGCCCTGGGATTCAGTCACCGGCACCCGCTGCACCCGGTGGACTCCGCCCTCGAACTTCAACCGGGCGTAGACACCTTCGGCCGGGTCATTGGACGATCCCTTGATGGCCATCTGCACATCCTTGAAGCCGCCCAGATCGGATTCGGTGGAGGAGATGATTTCGCTCTTCCAGCCGCGCTGCTCACCGTACCGGCTGTACATCCGCAGCAGGTCCCCGGCGAACAACGCGGATTCGTCACCGCCCTCGCCGGCCTTGATTTCGATGATGATGTCGCGGCCGTCGTCGGGATCGCGCGGAATCAGCAGTCGGCGCAACCGTTCCTGCGCTTGAGTCAGCTGCGCCTCCAACACGGGGACCTCGGCGGCGAACTCGGGGTCTTCGCCGGCCATTTCCCGCGCCGCCGCCAGATCCTCTTCCAGCCGGTGCCACCGATGGTAAGCCTCGACAATGCCGTTCAGCTCGGAGTACCGTCGCCCCAGCTTTTTTGCCTTCGCCTGGTCCGCGTGCACTGCCGGGTCGGACATCTGAACCTGCAGGTCGGCGTGTTCGGTAAGCAGGGTCTGGACTGACTCAAACATCTTCTTTTCCTCATTCTTCTGCTGGACAAGATCAGTTAACCGACAAATCTCCGGCGGCCGCCAGCGCTGCATGATTGTCTCATGACAGCACCGGCCGCCACCGGAGATGAGGGTCAGTCGCTAATTGTCGTTCTTGGATCCCAGCGTGGTCTTTTGGACCTGCATCAGGAACTCGACGTTGGACTGCGTGTCCTTGATCTTGTTGGTCAGCAGTTCAAGACCTTGCTGGAGCTCCAGCCCGGACAGCACCCGGCGCAGCTTCCACATGATCTTGATTTCATCCGGCGAGAGCAAAGCCTCCTCGCGGCGGGTGCTGGAAGCATTGACGTCCACGGCCGGGAAGATGCGCTTGTCCGCCAGAGTGCGGGACAGACGCAGTTCCATGTTGCCGGTGCCCTTGAACTCCTCGAAGATAACTTCGTCCATCTTCGACCCGGTCTCCACCAAGGCGGTGGCCAGGATGGTGAGCGAACCGCCGTTCTCGATGTTGCGTGCCGCGCCGAAGAATCGCTTCGGCGGGTACAGCGCGGCGGAATCAACACCGCCGGAGAGGATGCGGCCCGATGCCGGAGCGGACAGGTTGTACGCGCGCCCCAAACGGGTCATCGAGTCGAGCAGCACGACCACGTCCATGCCCATTTCCACCAGCCGCTTGGCGCGTTCGATGGACAGCTCCGCCACGGTGGTGTGGTCGTCTGCCGGGCGGTCGAAGGTGGAGGCGACAACCTCGCCCTTCACCGTGCGCTGCATGTCGGTGACTTCTTCGGGCCGCTCATCGACGAGGACCATCATCAGGTGGACCTCGGGATTATTGATGGTGATCGCGTTGGCGATGGCCTGCAGAATCAGGGTCTTGCCCGCCTTGGGCGGGGACACGATCAGTCCACGCTGGCCCTTGCCGATGGGCGAGACCAGATCGATGACCCGGGGGCCGATCTTGGTGGGCTCGGTTTCCAGGCGCAACCGTTCCGTCGGGTACAGCGGGGTAAGTTTGGAGAAGTCGATGCGCGTCTTCTGCGCTTCGGCTTCCTGCCCGTTGACCGTATCGAGCTTCACCAGTGCATTGAACTTCTGCCGGCTGTTGCCGCCCTGGTTTTCGTTGTCCCGCGGAGCGCGGATGGAGCCGGTGACGGCATCGCCCTTGCGCAGGCTGTACTTCTTGACCTGGGCCAGCGAGACGTAGACGTCGTGGGGGCCGGGCAAGTAACCGCTGGTGCGCACGAATGCGTAGTTCTCCAGCACGTCCAGAATGCCGGCAACCGGCACCAGGACATCGTCCTCGGTGATTTCGGTTTCGTCGACCGCCGGACCCTGATTGCGGCGGCCGCGGCGGTCGTTGCGGTCGTTTCGGTCATTGCGGTCACGGAAGCGGTCATTGCGGTTCCGGTTGCGGCGGTTGCGGTTCCGGTTGCCACCGTCGTTGTCGTCATTGTCGTTACGGTTCCGGTTGCGGTTCTTATCCCGGTTATTGCGGTTGTCCCGGGTGTCGCCACCGTCTCGGTTATCGCCGCCGCCGCGGTTGTCCCGGGTGTCGCCACCGTCGCGGTTATCCGACTCACGGTCGTCGGTGCGGCCGCCCCGGTTATTGCGGTTATCGCGTTCTGCCGAGTCGCTGGAGCGCTTCTGCTCCTGTGCCTGGTCGCCGTCGGCTGCAGGCTTGGCGCCGTCCTGGGGCTGGCCGGCTCCGCTGGTATCGCCGCCCTCCCGGTTGTCCCCACGGTTGTCCGAGCCGCGGTTGTCCCCACGGTTGTCCGAGCCGCGAGACCGGCCGCGGCGATTGCCGCCGTCGTCCTTCTTGCCGCCGTCGTCCTTCTTTCCGTCGGAAGAGGCCTCATCATCGGATGCGGTGGCCGGCTGCTCCTGGGCCGTCTGGTCGACGTTTCCGTCGCTGACTGCCCTGCGGTTGCGATTGCGGGACCGCGAAGGCTTGCCGCCGTCATCCTTTTTGCCGTCGGAGGCGGCGGATTCTGCCGCAGCGTTGCCGGAGCCTTCGCCCTGGCTGCCAGGGGCCTGGCTGCCAGCGGCCTGGTCGGATGAAGCCTGGGCACCGTTGCTGCCGGTGGTGTCTTCAGCACCGGCACTACGGGCACCCTGCTTGCCGCCGCGTTGTTTACCGGCCTCTTGCTTACCGGCCTCCTGCTTACCGGCCTCCTGCTTACCGTCGTCCTGGTTCTTCGCGCCGGCCTCGCGGTCTGCGACCGCACCCCCGCGCTGATGGTTGGAAATTGCCGCCACCAGGTCGCTCTTGCGCATCCTGGATCCGCCGGTGATGCCGAGCTGGCCGGCTAGTGCCTGCAGCTGCGCAAGCTTCAGCCCGGATAAACCATTGCTCTTGTTGCCATCAGCGGCGGCTGGGTCTTTGTCCACACCTGCAGTCAGGTCAGTGGTTTCTGTCACGAAGGATTCCTTCCCCCTCGATGGGCGGTCCTTGAGAGACGGACCGCGGATTGTATGCTCTGGCACCGGTCAGATATGCGCACCAGAGTTCAGGTTTGCATTACAAAGCCGATGGATTCATAACACCTTGCCGAAGGCGGTTGCCTGCAGCGGCGCAATCAGCACAGATCTGATGATTACGCGTTCCATGACAGGCCCGGAAAAGGTGGCACCTGGGTCACCCTGTGGTTACTCTAGTGGCTACTCCACGTTTGATGGCGACTGACAGTTATTACCGTTGGTGCACTTCCACTTTAGCACCTTCGGGGGCAACTTTCAGGTTCAGCACACGCCAGGAGTTTTCTATTCCGGCATCTGCCAGCAAATCGGCCAGTTTATCCTGCGCCGCCTGCGCCTCGCTCCCGTCTGCAGCAAGGACCAGCACGGTCGGTCCGGCGCCCGAGACGACCGCGGCGAAGCCCGCGGCGCGCATGTGATTGATCAGCATGGCACTGTCCGGCATGGCTGAAGCGCGGTATCCCTGGTGCAGGCTGTCGTCGGTTCCTTCCAACAGATAAGAAGGATCGGATGTGAACGCGTGGACCAGCAGCGCCGTCCGTCCGGCGTTGGCTGCGGCGCTCAGGTGCGACACAGACTGCGGCAGCAGTGAACGCGCCGCATCAGTGGACAACGGTGTGTCGGGAATAGCCACCACCGGGACAATCTGCCTGAGCACATCAATCCGGGCGGTGCGGAACCGCGAACCAGCGTGCCAGGAGACGGACAGTCCTCCGTACAGAGACGGGGCCACGTTATCCGGGTGCCCTTCCATGTCCACACAGAGCTGGAACAATGTATCGTCGTCGAGCCGCACTTCATCCGGCAGCAGTGCATTGGCGGCCAAGGCCCCGGACACTATAGCGGCAGCCGAGGAGCCCAGACCTCGGCCATGGGGAATCGCGTTGTCCGCCCGCAGGCCGAGACCGCAGGCAGTTGCGCCCGCCCAGTGCCAGACCTTCTTCATCACTTGGATGATCAGGTGGGTGTCGTCGGCCGGGACCTTACCGGCGCCCTCACCGGTGACCGAGACCTCGACAGTTCCGAGCCCCTCACCTGTGGTCACCGTCAGTGTGTCGTACAGCCCCAGCGCCAGTCCCATCGTGTCGAAACCCGGACCGACATTGCCGCTGCTGCCGGGCACCCGCACGGACACATATTGACCGGCACGGATCTGCGGCGGCGTCGTGGTGTCGCCTGGCACGCTTTCTTCCACCGGCCTGATACCTCTCATTCCAGGCCCAGGGCCGAGGCAACGCTAAAGACGTCGAAATCCACACGCACCGGCTCCACGTCACTGCCGTCAGCATTGCGCAGCGCCCACTGCGGGTCCTTGAGACCGTGACCGGTCACCGTCACCACGATGGTCTTCGACGACGGGACTTCACCGGCCTCATGCTGCTTCAGCAGTCCGGCAACCGAGGCGGCGGAACCGGGTTCGACGAAAACGCCTTCCCTGGAGGAGAGCCAACGGTGGGCGGCCAGGATTTCCTCGTCGCTGACCGAGTCGATCAGCCCGCCGGACTCGTCCCGTGCGGCGACCGCACTTTCCCAGGAGGCAGGGTTGCCGATCCTGATGGCGGTGGCGATGGTGTCCGGTTCGGTGACCGGATGTCCCAGCACCAGCGGCGCCGAGCCGGCCGCCTGGAAACCCCAGAGGGTCGGAGTCTTGGTGGAGACGGCATCGAGCATCCGCCCGTCGGTCGACTCGGTGGGCCGGGCGTATTCGCGGTAGCCCCTCCAATAGCCGGTGATGTTGCCGGCGTTGCCGACGGGAAGCACATGGATATCCGGGGCATCGCCCAGCCGGTCAACGACCTCGAATGCGGCGGTTTTCTGCCCCTCGATCCGGGCCGGATTGACGGAATTGACCAGGAACACCGGGTAGGCCTCGGACAGTTTGCGGGCCACTTCCAGGCAGTTGTCGAAGTTGCCCTTGACCTGCAGCAGTGTTGCCCCGTGGGCGATAGCCTGGCTCAGCTTGCCCATGGCGATGTTGCCTTCGGGCACCAGCACGGCGCAGGTCAGGCCCGCCTGGGTGGCATACGCGGCCGCCGACGCCGAGGTATTGCCTGTGGACGCGCAGACCACGGCCTGGGCCCCTGACTCCAGGGCTGCCGTAATTGCCATGGTCATGCCCCGGTCCTTGAAGGATCCGGTGGGATTCATCCCCTCGACCTTCAAATAGACATCCGAGCCGGTCAGTTCCGACAGGGCCGGCGCGGGCACCAGCGGCGTGCCGCCCTCCCCGAGGGTGATCACCCGGGTCTGTTCGGTCACGGGCAGGCGTTGGGCATATTCGCGAATGACTCCGCGCCACTGATGGGCCACTTAGACTCCTTCGACCCGCAACACGGACGTCACGGAATTGACCGGTTCCAGCTTCTTGACGGCCTCGACGGTCCGGGCCAGCGCATCCTCGGCACCCCGGTGGGTGACGATGCGCAGTTCGGCCGAGGCCGGAGGCGTCGCGTCCTCGTCGGCTGCACGCTCGGCCGGGCGGACCAGGTCCAGGTGAGTGGTCTGCCGCATGGTTTCAATTGACACCCCGTGATCGGCAAACACCTGGGCGATCTTCGCCAGCACGCCGGACTCGTCGGCCACATCCAGTCCGACATAGTAACTGGTTTCAGCGGTGCCGATGCCCCGCACCGGCAGCTGGGACGAAGCGCTTTCGGTCCTGCCCGGGCCACCGAGGACAATCCTGCGCGCCGCGGTCACCAGATCGCCGAGCACGGCCGAAGCCGTCGGCGTGCCCCCGGCGCCCTGGCCGTAGAACATCAGCTCACCGGCCGACTCGGCCTCGACGAACACCGCGTTGAAGGCACCGTGGACGGCCGCCAGCGGGTGTTCGCGCGGCAACAGGGTGGGGTGGACGCGCACAGCCACTCCGCCGCCGTCGTCGTCGTCCTGCAGTTCGCAGATGGACAGCAGCTTGATCACATAACCGGCGTCGCGCGCGGCCGCGATGTCCTCCGCCGTCACTGACGTGATGCCTTCGCAGTGCACTTCAGAACGGGGGAACCGGGTGTGGAAGGCCAGCGATGCGAGGATCGCGCCCTTCGCCGCCGCGTCGTAGCCCTCGATATCCGCCGTGGGATCCGCCTCGGCGTAGCCCAGTGCCTTGGCGTCGGCGAGCGCATCGTCGAACTGGGCGCCGGTGGTGTCCATCTGGTCGAGGACGTAGTTGGTGGTGCCGTTCACGATCCCCAGCACCCGGGTGATCCGGTCGCCGGCGAGGCTGTCCCGGATCGGACGCAGGATCGGAATAGCTCCGGCGACGGCGGCCTCGAAAGACAGCTGCACGCCTGCGGCGTCAGCCTTCTCATAGAGGGTGGGCCCGTCCTCTGCCAGCAGGGCCTTATTGCCCGTGATAACCGAGGCGCCGTGACCGATGGCGGACAGCATCAGGCTGCGGGCCGGCTCCACTCCGCCCATCAGCTCAATCACCAGGTCCGCTTCGCTTACCAGCGTGTCCGCATCGGTGGTGAACAGCGCCGGATCCAGCTCCACTTCCCGCGGCGTATCCGGGTTCCGCACCGCGATACCGGCCAGTTGAAGCCGCGCCCCCACCCGTTCGGCGAGAGCGTCGGCGTCTTCGGTGAGAATCCGGGCCACTTGGGAGCCGACGTTGCCGCATCCCAGCAGCGCTACTTTGAGTGTTTTCATGTTCAGCTCCTATCCGCAGTCCCGCGCCAGCAGGTCGTCCTCGGTCTCGCCCCGGATGATGAGCCGGGCGGCCCCATCGGCCACCGCAACCACCGGCGGCCGTGGCACATAGTTGTAGTTGCTCGCCAGCGCCCAGCAGTACGCACCGGTGGCCGGCACCGCGATGAGATCGTCACGGGTGGTATCGGCCGGAAGGTAGGCGTCGCGGACCACGATATCCCCGCTTTCGCAGTGCTTGCCCACCACGCGGGACAGCTCCGGCCGGCTGGATGAGGCGCGGGCCAGCACTGCCGAGTAGTCGGCATCGTAGAGCACCGGCCTGGCATTGTCGCTCATGCCGCCGTCGACCGAAATATACCGCCGGCCCGCCGGCCCGGGCTGCACGGCCTCGGACTGCACTGCCCCGGACTGAGGGACGGCCGCTGTGTCGACCGCGTCCACCTGGACAGTCTTGGTGGTCCCGGCACGGTAAAGCGTGAAACCTGCCGGTCCGGATATCGCCCGGCCGGGTTCAATGGAAATCCTCGGCACCGCCAGCTGCAGGCTGGCACAGGTATCGCGGACGACCGCGGCCATCGCGCCGGCGATATCGGCGGGTGGCCGCGGTGTGTCGGCTTCGGTGTAGGCAATCCCGTAGCCACCGCCGAGGTCCAGTTCCGGCAGCGCCGTCCCATGCTCGGCCTGCACGTCGGCGAGGAATCCGAGCAGCCGCTCCGCCGCCACGGCAAAGCCTTCCGGTTCGAAGATCTGCGAACCTATGTGGCAATGCACGCCCCGCAGCTCGATCGACCCGGCCGCCAGCGCCGCGGCGACTGCCCGCGCGGCCGGGGACGTGCCGCCGTCGTCGGCCAGTGACAGGCCGAACTTCTGGTCTTCATGGGCGGTGGCGATGAACTCATGGGTCGAGGCGTGAACGCCGGGTGTCAACCGCAGCATCACTTGAGCCGTGGCACCCCGCTGCGCGGCAATGGCAGCCAACCGCTCAAGTTCATCAAGGCTGTCCACAATGATCCGCCCGACGTCCATGTCGAGGGCACGGTGGATCTCGGCGTCGGACTTGTTGTTGCCGTGCAACCCCAGCAGTCGACCGGGAATGTCCGCACGGGACGCGACGGCCAGTTCGCCGCCGGTGCAGGTGTCCAGGTGCAGTCCCTCCTGCTGGACCCAGCGGGCCACCTCGGTGCACAGGAACGACTTGCCGGCGTAGTACACGTCCACACCCCCGCACAGGTCGGCGAAGGCGGCGTCGAACGCTTGCTTGAAGGAACGCGCGCGGGCGCGGAAGTCCGCCTCGGAGACCACCATCAGCGGTGTGCCGAAGTCGCCGGCCAGGCGGGAGGCGCTGACCCCGGCGACGGCCAGTTCGCCGGAGTCGTCGCGGGCCACGTCCCGGGCCCAGAGCTTGGCATCCAGCCGGTTGACGTCGTCGGGCAGGCTCAACCACGCCGGCGCCAGCGCCGGGCCGGTCCTTGTGTCTTCACTCATTGAGCCACTCACATCCGGTGTGGAGCCGAGACACCGAGCAGGCCCAGCCCGTTGGCCAGCACCTGGCGGGTGGCGTCGTTGAGCCACAGTCGGGTGCGGTTCACATCGGTCACCGGCTGATCGCCCATCGGCACCACCCGGCAGGAGTCATACCAGCGGTGGTAGGAACCGGCAATCACCTCGAGATGCCGCGCCACCCGGTGCGGTTCCCGGAAACTGGCCGCGTGAGCGACCACTGACGGATACGCACCCAGATGTGCCAGCAGCTCCGACTCCGTCGGATGGTCAAGCGCACCGGCGTCAAAGGCGGAACGGTCGACGCCGGCATCGGCAGCATTGCGACCCACCGCCGTGGTGCGGGCATGGGCGTACTGGACGTAGAACACCGGGTTCTCGTTGGTGTGCCGGGTCAGCAGATCCAGGTCAATGTCGATATTCGAATTCACCGAGAAGCGGGTCAACGCATACCGGGCGGCGTCGACGCCCACTGCACCGACCAGATCCTCGAGGGTGACGACGGTTCCGGCGCGCTTGGACATCCGCACCGGCACGCCGTCCTTGACCAGGTTCACCATCTGCCCGATGAGCACCTCGACGGTGTCCGGATCGTCGCCCAGGGCCGCCGCGGCGGCCTTCAGGCGTGCAATGTAACCGTGGTGATCGGCGCCGAGCATGTACACGGCCAGGTCGAATCCGCGGCTGCGCTTATCGGCGTAATAGGCGATATCGCCGGCGATGTAGGCGGCCGAACCGTCGGACTTGATCACCACACGGTCCTTGTCGTCGCCAAAGTCAGTGGACTTGAGCCACCAGGCACCATCGGCGAAATACAGGCTGCCGGAGGTCTTCAGCTTGTCCAGCAAGACCGACACCGCACCATCGTTGTGCAGCGAGTCCTCGTGGAAGTAGACATCGAAGTCGACTCCAAAGTCGTGCAGCGACTGCTTGATGTCGTCAAACATCAGTTTCACGCCGGCAGCCCGGAAATGCTCCTGCACCGCGTCCGGCTCCCGATCCAGCACTCCCGGCTCGGCAGCCAGCACACGGTCAGCAATGTCGCTGATGTATTGGCCGGCATACCCGCCGTCGGGGGCCGGCTCGCCCTTGGCCCGGGCCAACAGCGACGACGCAAACCGGTCAATCTGCGCCCCGTGGTCGTTGAAGTAGTACTCGCGAGTCACCTCGGCGCCCTGGGCAGAGAAGATCCGCGCCAGTGAATCGCCGACGGCGGCCCAGCGGGTTCCGCCCAAATGGATCGGCCCGGTGGGGTTGGCTGAGACGAACTCGAGGTTGATCTGCTGTCCGGACAGCGCAGAGCTGGTACCGAATACCTCGGCCTGCTCCAGGATCGTCTTGGCCAGCGTTCCGGCCGCAGCAGCGTCGACGGTGATGTTCAGGAAACCCGGGCCGGCGACTTCGACCGAGGCGACACCGTCGATTCCCTTGAGCTTGGTGCTCAAGGTTTCGGCGATGGTCCGTGGCGGCACGCCGGCGGGCTTGGCCAACTGCATGGCGATATTGGTGGCCCAGTCACCATGCGCGCGATTCTTCGGTCGCTCCACCCGCACCCGGGCGGGAACCGCGTCGGCGGGCACGGTGATTTCACCGGCGCTGATCGCGTCGTTCAGGCATGAAGTAATGGCGATGGATAACTCTTCTGGGGTCACTGTCCAAGCGTACCCGTGGTGCAGGGACGCCACAGAATCGCCGGCACAGTGTGACAGCCAGTGTCACGGCACCTGGAGGTTCCGCGTTAACGTGTCAATTTTCGGATTGCGTATCCGCTGTTTTGCATCATCCGAGTTCTGTATCGGCGGGACTGTGTTCCACCGGCAATTGTGCGGGCCATCCGGTTTCATGGCACCGCAGCGGGTGTTCCGCAGGTACCCCAGCGGGATTCTTCAGCGGCCCCACTAAAGGGACACGACCCACCGCGGCCCCATCGTCGCAGGTCAGGGCGACGTGTGACCGTGGGGTTCCTCTTAACGGGAGCGAGCAGTCTGCGCCTTTAGCGCATCCGCTCCCTAAGAAAATGCGGTCCTTCGTTGGGATGTCGGCTCAGGTCGCCGTTAAGGTTTGCGTGCGGTTATGACCGGACTGCCGATGCCTTGTCCGACTGGCTCGCCATCAAAGCCTCCGCATACCTCATCTACGACCGGCCCTGCCTTGCTGAGCATTGTGCGGAATTGCTTCTGACCGGAAGCGGAGTGTGTCGCATTCGACGTTGTCATTCCCATCGACGCTGATCTCGTGCGAGCAGCCGGAATCGATGTGGCGCATTTCAGGAAGCACTCATCATCGAGACCCCAAATATTGACGGCATCATACAAGTCGAAGAAATGAGAGCCAGTCATCGAGCCTGAGTACATGGCAGCCCCGCGCCAATCAGCAGCACCCTCCCAACGGGCACTAAGTTGGTGGATCTACGGCGACGTTGAATTGCGGAGACGACTGATCTTCCGCACGCCAAGTCAACACTCCGCGAGACAACAGCGATATTGTCGGATGAATGGACAGAATTGGGACTGCGAACACACGACTGGTGGTGCTACGCGGTAATTCAGGATCCGGTAAGTCAGCGCTCGCTGCATCTCTTAGGGATCGCTTTGATTCAGGCGCCGCGCTTATCCAACAGGACTATCTGCGACGGGTAGTTCTCAGCGAACGTGAAAGTGCCACCGCCGATAATATTTCTCTCATCGACGAGGTAACCCGTTTTTGCCTCAGCCGAGGTAGAAACGTCATTCTTGAAGGAATTTTCAATGCATCCCGTTACGGAAGAATGTTGGAGAAGTTGGCTCGCGACCATGCGGGACGCACGGGCTTCTTCGCTTACGACCTGACCTTCGAAGAAACGCTGGCACGTCATCGAACCCGCCCACAAGCCGCAAAATTTGGGGCAGAAGAGATGCGGGCGTGGTATCACGGCTGGCAACCGCTCCGTTTTGTCCGCGAGGGCCGCTTACTGTCCACGATGAGCGTCGATACAGCAGCAGATGCAGTAGTCCACCAGCTGGAATCTGCGGCAACCGCGCAATAGAGCATCCGCTGTGGGACTCCTTGTTGCTCAGAATTGATTTCGCTGGTGGATGGTCGGAACTGGCCTCAACTCACGCTGGAGGCGTCGGGTCGCCTCCCATGGTTGCCGGTTAGATCCATGCCATTTCAGCCAGTCCGGATAGGTTCGAATGCATGGATTTTGCGATTCCCAGCCACGCTCAGGTCTTCGTCGACGAGTCGAAGGCAAAGAGATACTACATCGCAGCCGCTGTCATTTCCCCCAGCGATGTCGCTGAGGCCCCCCGCATCCTTCGCGCCGCATCCTTCGCGGACTTCGGCACAAGAACTCGGCCGCAGTGCACTTCAAGAGCGAGAAGGATGCAGTGCGTAAAGCTTTCCTTGCCGGTGCGGCAAGCATAGAAGTGCAAACACTGGTGTATGTGTGATCCGTGGTCTACCTGACAAGGCGGCCCGCCCCGCATGTCTTAATGCCCTCATCGACGATCTTTGCGACGCCGACGCTGGCAAGCTGATCCTGGAGCAGGATGACTCGCTGGCCAAAGCGGACAGGCAGGTGATCGCCGCGCAATTGCGGAACCACCATGGCGCCGCACTTGAGTACACGCCCATGAGACGAAACGACGAGCCCCCGCTCTGGGTGAGCGACGCCGTCGCGTGGTGCCATCAGCGCGGCGGTTCCTGGATCGAGCAGGCCGCACCGCTGGTGGCAGAAGTGCGCACCCTTTAAATACGCAAGCCTGGCTCGTCGTACCATCCGGAAGACTGCCAGACTTACTTCTCAGGACTACTGTCCCTCGCAATTAAGACTTTACCGGGGTTAGTCCATTGCCACAACAGGCGGCATACGGCGACCCTTCTACGTCCATACTCCAGACCCTGCGAGGCGACCGCAAGCCGATCCTCAAGTGACGCTGCAAGCCGGGGGGTGGGTTGTCGACGTCGTCTCAGTTCCTTGTCGGAAGAGGAATTCAGTGGAGCCGGTAGGCTCGTCAGACAGACCTTCTACGAAGTCTGATCCGCAAGAGGGGCAATGGAATATCTTGCAATGATCATCGGGCTGTTCCGAGCGTCCCTGTTTGTCCCCGTCAGTTGGGGATGCCCTAGCGGGCCGGCGTGCTCCGCCCGTAACGTCGGGTCTGGAAGGCTCAAAGTCTCCCAAGATGAATTGGCACTCGATGTGAGGAAGCATTCATGAGCAGCATGCCTCCACCGGCGGACGACTCGGACAATCGCTCCCAACACACTGGAGAAGAAGGGCCTGGACGATGGCATCAAAACGCAGGCCAGGACCAACCCGTCAGGCAGGATATCCCGCAGCCGCAATCCGTCAGGACAGCTGTCCTGATGATGCGGATAGGAGCTGTCATCAGCTTAGTTTCATTGATCGCCTCCTTGGTGCTCATGGGCACGTCGGAGAACCAGGTCAGCGCACAATTGCAGCAGAGTGGCCAGGAGTTTGCCACCTATGGCTTTGCAATTGGCACCGCAATTGGCACTTCCGTCGTTACTGTCCTTTTATGGATTTGGATGGCTTGGAAGAACGGCCAGGGCCGTGCGTGGGCCCGGATTGTCGCCACGGTGCTTGGTGCTCTCAATTTTCTTTCCACGCTCAACGGCATCTTCATCGCTAATCAGACGGTAATTGCGATGATTCTTACCGTGCTCAACCTGCTGTTGGCCATCGTGATCCTGACCCTGTTATGGCGCAGGGAATCCAACGAGTTCTACGCGGTCGCATCAGACCGTAAGCTGCAGCAAACACAGTGATTCTACTTGCGTTCGACATGGCATAGGTGCAAATGACCGTTGAGGATCCTCAACTTATACACGTTGCCGGCCAGTGATGGGTATGACCGTGGGCGCGGCGCCGATTCCGCTTACACTTCCCAGGAGGGTGGTCCCGGCCGAATAATTATGTATCGAAGGACTGTTGACTGGGGAAGGTGCTTCGACGACGGTCAGATTAATAACGCGTGGACCGGCTGTAGGAATATGACACGAAGCGCGGAATTTCGGCTTGAGGATGCAAAGCAAAGCTACCGGTCAGCGGCCTGCAGGGATGACGATTGAGGCGGGTTCCAAGCCACCGTACCGTTGAGTGCAGTCCCACTGGCACCTAGACTCCAAGTGATGCGTCCCCTGTGCCGGAGGTATTGCAATGGAGCAACAGACGGGTAGCGACGCCGATGTGATCATCGTGGGCGCCGGACCTACAGGATTGCTGCTGGCCGGTGATCTTGCCCGGGCAGGTGTGTCCTGCCAGGTTCTCGAACGCCGCGGGGAGGAATCGAATCTCACCCGGGCGTTCGCCGTTCACGCCCGCACGCTGGAGATACTGGACGCCCGCGGCGTCGGTGATGACCTGGCCGCCACCGGCGCCCAGGTGGGCGGACTGCGCCTCTTCGGCCGGCTCGAGATTGACCTGTCACGGCTGACCACCCGGTATCCCTACGTGTTGGTGACGCCGCAGTACAACACCGAGCGGGTGCTCGCAGCCCGGGCGCAACAGCTTGGCGTCGAAATAGTGTCCAATGCGGACGTCGTCGGTTTACATCAGGACGCCGACGGCGTCGAGGTCGACATCCGCGGCAATGATGGTGACCGCTCTGCCCGCCGGGCAGCATACGTCGTCGGCGCCGACGGTGTCGGCAGTACGGTGCGGAAGGCGATGAACCTCTCGTTTCCCGGAAAATCGGCAGTACAGTCAGTCATTCTCGCCGATGTCCGCCTGCGCACACAGCCTGCAGAGGTGTTGACCGTCGACGCCGCCGGTGACGGATTCGCTTTCCTGGCACCGTTCGGCGATGGCTGGTACCGGGTCATTGCCTGGAACAGGCGCCGGCAGTTGCCCGACACTTCACCGGTTGACCTCGACGAAATCCAGCACATCGTCAAGTCGGTCCTTGGGACCGACTACGGGATGCACGAAGCGCGCTGGATGTCCCGCTTCCACAGCGACGAACGCCAGGTCACCAGTTACCGGCAGGGGCGAGTGCTCCTGGCCGGTGACGCCGCGCATGTGCACTCTCCCGCAGGCGGACAGGGAATGAATACCGGCATGCAGGACGCCGCTAATCTTGGTTGGAAGCTCGCCGCCGCGGTGCACGGGCGGGGGCCGGAAGCCCTGCTGGATAGTTATCAGTCAGAGCGGCATCCGGTGGGCCGGGCCGTTCTGCGCGGCAGCGGCCTGTTACTTCGTCTCGCACTCGCCCGCTCCTGGGCCAGCCGGCTGCTCCGCACGCTGCTGAAAGGCACTGCCGGACGACTCGGATTGGTCCAGCCGCAAGCAGCGGCGGCCGTGTCCGGCATCGCCATCTCCTACCCGGCAGCTGCCGGTGAACATCGGCTCGTCGGCCACCGGGCACCCGATCTGCCGTTGGTGCAGTCCGGACAGGGGCCACGCCGTCTGTATGAGGCACTGCGCCCGGGGAAGTTCGTGCTCCTCAGCCACCATCGCCTGCCCGGATTACCCGAATTCTGGCGCGACCGTGTCATCTCAGTGACGGTTGAAGACACCGTTCCTGCCAACGCCGTGCTGGTGCGTCCGGATGGGTATGTGGCGTGGGCCAGTAATGAGGCCGATCCGCGTGCGTTGGAGGTCGGCGTGCATGAAGCACTCGCCCATTGGGACGGGAACCATCAAGGAAGCCAGGAACGTTACTGATGCCGTATGTGCTCGTCCAGCAAGCCACGGACAACTACCACCAATGGAAGCAGACGTTCGATAGTGCCGCTGAGATGCGGGCGGAAGCGGGCTGCGTCAGCGCTCTCGTGCTGCAGGGTTCGGCGGATCCCAACGAACTGGTCATCCTGTTCGAGTTCGAAGACCTCGACCGGGCCCGGCGGTATATCCAAAGCCCGCAACTTGAGCAGGCCTGGGAGCGGGCGGCTGTCAGACCCGGAACGCAGATCCGGTTGCTCACCCGCCCCGACAGTGCCTGACGTGCCCGACGTTCCTTCAGCCCAACAAGACCGGCTAACGCCAGGACACTCCCGGTCCGTCTTCGAGCATCGCCGGCCGGCAAGCGATGAAGGAGCCAATCCCCAGCAGCACCAACGTCCCGCCCAGGAAGGCGAACGAGGCCAACCAACTGCCCGTGGCCGCCTCCAGAATGCCGAACAGTAACGGCCCGGAACACGCAAGCGCATAGCCGACGCCCTGGCCGAATCCCGACAGCGCGCCGGCGCCGACGTGCGTGCGGGTCCGCAGGTTGATCATCACCAGCGCCATCGGGAATGTTCCGGGCCCAAGCCCCACCAGTACCACCCAGAGCCAGGTGGTCTGTTCCGGAACCAGCAGCAGCCCGGTGTAGCCGGCGACGAAGCAGCTCAGGAAGATCATCACCACCGGAAAGGGATTGCGCATCCGGGCGGCAATGATCGGCACCAGCAAGCTCAGCGGCAGACCCAGAATGCCGAACAGGGCGAGCATGCTGCCAGCCTGGCCCGCGGACAACCCGGCCTCGGTCAGCATCTGCGGCAGCCAAGCGAACATAGCGTACGTCTGCAACGAGGTGCAGCCGAACATGAACGTCAGCCCCAGCGCGAGCGGGGACTTCCACAGGTTGATCCGCATCCGGGCTTCGCTGCCCGAAGCGGTTGATCCGGTGGTTCCGGTGGTTCCGGTATCCGGATCCGCCGCACCGGCGCGGGCCACGTCGGCCTCTTCAGCACCTCGCCCCTTAATAGCGGAGCCTTCAGCAGTCGACCGTTCATCGGCGGAGCCTTCACCGGATGCGGTGGACGCATCAGCTGCGGACCCGGCCGGCCCTCCCGGTTCTTGCAGACCGCCGCCATCGTCCCGCCGTCGTTGTCCCCACACCAGAGAGACCCAGGGGACGGCAGCCAGCAGACTGAACGCAGCCCACATGGCGATGGAGAACCGCCAGCCCACCGAACCGGCCACCGGCACCGCGAATTGCGGCGGCAATGCAGTTCCCAGGGCCAACGACGTTGAATACAGCGCGGTCAGCAGGCCGATCTTGTCCGGAAAGTACTTCTTAACCAACGGTGGAAGCAGCACATTGCCGGCGCCAAGGCCCGCCAGCGCCACCACGCTGAGCACCATGAATGGCACGGTCCCGGTCACCAAAGCACGCCCGACCTGCCCCAGCACCGCCGCGGCAATAAAAATCCCGAGCAGCCGCTCAAGGCTCGCCCACCGGATCACGTAGGGCGTCATGAAGCCGAAAACGGCGAATGTGGCAGTGGGCAAGGTCCCCAGCAGGCCGATGGTGGCCGCGGACAAGGTGATGTCCTCGCCGATCCGGCTGATCAGCGGCGAAACGGCCGTCACGGCCATCCTCAGCGTAATGCCGAACAGCAGGATCCCGGCGAGCACCAGAAGCCGCCCGCGGAAGCGTCCCGCCTCTCCTACTGGCAGGCGGGAAGCAGGCAGCGTGGACACATCCAGCACCTTACAGCCGCCTGTCGTGCCAGTTGAAATATTGCGGCTGCTTACTCGCTTGAGCCCTCCCGCGGACGGCTATTTACCCCCGCAGCGTGGTCGACTTCGAGACCCGACGGCGCATTACGGCCGATCAGGAACCATAGAACCGGGCCAAGAAGCGGTATGAGAATGCTGACGAGTACCCACACACCCTTCGCCGTGGAGGTATGGCGACGGCTGCGTCCAATACTGATCAGTGCCAGCACGAACAGCACCAAGTGCACGATCACCGGAAGCAGCGCAGCCACTTCAAACCACATCGGTACGACCGGATTCATTCCCGTTCCCCCAAGCTCCAACTCGTCAGGACCTATGTAGACGCTCATCCTACCCGCAGCGGTTTCGCAGCAAGACCTTAACGGCGTCGGGCCAGGCCCGGTTACGACTCAACGCCGATGACCTGCTAAGCTTTTTTAGTTCCCAATTGATGTGGAAGTTTCCGCGTCGGGCCCTCGTAGCTCAGGGGATAGAGCGTCTGCCTCCGGAGCAGAAAGTCGTAGGTTCGAATCCTATCGAGGGCACCATTCACTCCATGCCGGTTCTGCGCATGGTGATATTGATCCTCCCTTGTTTCATCCCGCACTCCGGATCCGACGTCCCCGGGTACGTTTTCGGCACGCCATGGTAGGCGAACCGGCTGGGCCCGCCGAACACGAACAGGTCTCCGGAGTGGAGTTCGACGTCGGTGTATGGCTTGGTCCGCGTTTCTGTGTTTCCGAACCTGAACACGCAATTGTCACCGATGCTGAGCGAAACGACTGGGGCATCGGTTTTCTCGTCCTTGTCCTGGTGCATCCCCATGGCAGCCGCGTCGTCGTAGTAGTTAATCAGGGCAGTGTCCGGACAATATTCCCGTCCCGCATCCTCGTCCCGGTAGGCGGCGCTCACGGCCCTGCGCCCCAGTTCAGCCATCCATTCCGGCAGCTCGGCAACCTGCCCTCCCCCGGCGTCGTCGGCCGTCCTGCTGTACTTGTACGGTTGCCAATGCCAGCCCAGGCAAACAGTCTGGACCGACATCCGGCGGCCACCTGGCAGACGGGCGGAACGCATCGGTACCGGGCCAACCGCCCAGCGGCGGCACGCCTCAACGATCCGTCGTTGTTCCGCGCCATCAAGCCAGTCCGGCACGTGCACCGCGCCTGGTGCGACCTCGTTGTGTTCGCGTGGTAACAGCATGCCGCTCATCCTAGGCAGCTCCTTCCAGTTTCAGCAGGGCTTCCTTGGCTTCAGGCCCCCCGGCGTACCCGCCTGCTGACCCGTCAGAGCGGACAACCCTGTGACAGGGCACGACGACGGGCAGCGGGTTAGCGCCGCAGGCCGTGCCGACGGCGCGCGCCGCCTTGGGATTTCCCGCCATGGCCGCCAACTCTCCATAACTGACAGTGCTGCCATAGCCGATCCCCGGCAATTGCGACAGCACGCTCCGGCGGAAGCCCGGGGAGAGCCGGTTGTCCAGCTGCAAATCGAACTGTCTCCGGCGGCCCGCAAAGTACTCATCCAGTTGGCGAGTCGGCTCCCTGAGCTGCTCAGGGGCATGCAGAATCCGTGGACTGATGTCCGAGGCCAGTTGTGCCAGCACCGCATCATGGCCCTGGATCGGGTAGGCAACCCGGACCAACCCCTCTTCCGTAGTTGCCAGCAGAAGTGTGCCGACAGGTGTATCAACAGTGTCGTAGGCAACATCGAGTACACCGGCGCTTTGGGCCGCGGCTGCCAGCCGCTCGTGGAGGCGGCTGACGTCGTCGTCCTCGCTCAATTGGCGGATGATTGCGCTGTCAGGGTCCTGCCAGCTGTCCCTAGCGGTACCGTCTAAGTCACTCATCGTCTCTGGCTCCCTGGTAACTGCTTCGAAGATTCTTCATTCCATCGGCTGCGGCACGCCGGGCGGCCGACTCGGAGTTGCCGAGCAGTCCGGCCACCTCGATGTAAGGCATGCCCGCCAAATAGTGATATGCGATCGCTTCCCGTTGCTTTCGCGGTAATGCGCCCACGGCCTTCCAGAGCTGCCCGTCAGGAGAATCCGGGATTCCGGCGCCTCCGGGCTGATCGGGCAAAGAATTCACCGGTACAGGGTTCCGCGCCGCTGCGCGGCGCTGGTCAATCGCCTTCCGCTTGGCAATAGTGACCAGCCACGCCTGAACATTCGTGCTCGGATCGAGCTCAGGGTAGGCGCGCAGTGCCGCGAGGAAAGTTTCCGACCAGGCATCCTCCGCCTCGTGCGGTCCAAGGATCGCCCGGCAAACACGCAGGACGGTGCGTCCGTGCTCCGCGACCACGTGTTCGAACGGCTCGAGACCAGCCGCGGTAGGTGCCTGCGATGGCGTCGTGGGTATATGCGATGGCTCCATGCGGTTAGAAGAGCGCCGGTTCATGTGTACGTGCGGGGTTCTCCAAATCCAGCAGGAACCTTTTCCTCTCCAGTCCCCCGCCGTAACCGGTCAGCGAACCGTCAGCGCCAATGACTCGATGGCACGGAACAATAATACTGATGGGATTTCTGCCGTTCGCCGATCCCACCGCACGAACGATGTGCCGGTTGCCCAACTCGTCCGCCAGTTGCCCGTACGTCCGGGTCTGGCCGTAGGGAATTTCCGTGAGGAGCTGCCATACCCGCTGCTGGAAAGGGCTGCCCTCCGGAGCCATCGGCAGGGAGAATTCCTGTCGATCGCCGGCGAAGTATTCATTCAATTGCTCTGTCGCAGCTTCGAAACCGGCGCTGGTGCTCGAGCCGAAACTATCGCGGTTTGGCATCCGGGCTTGCTCGCCCATATAGGCAGCGCTGAGCACGCCGTCGGTATTCACCAGAGTGAGCATCCCGATTGGCGAGTCAATAGTGGTGTGCGTTTTCATGCCGAGTCCTCCATGGCCATCGGATACAACCCGCAGCCCGGCACATCCAAATTGTGCCCCGCCGGAGCCGTTCCGTGGCAGATAGTCTGCCGATTCTATAAGGTAGACGCACTGCAATCGGTAAACGTGAGATCGGAGGCCGGATTTCAGGCGTTAACTTTCGGCACCGCCCGGGCCAACGCAGCGCGCGCAGCGCCAGGGGGTTTATCCGGTGTCGGCGAACTCGATGCTGGTTTGTTGGTGGCCTCGGTGGGGTGTGCGGTTGAAGTAGTGGTTGCGGATCGGTTTCCGGTCGGGGTCCACGTAGCCCGGCGGGGTGAACCAGGGGATCCCGTGGCGGACGGTGATGACCCACTTTTCCTTGTGGATCAGGTGGTGGTGGTAGCTGCATAGCAGGCACCCGTTGTCAGTGGATGTCTCTCCGTCGTCGCTGGCGTATCGAATGTGGTGAGCCTCGGTCCAGGGTGCGGGCATGGTGCAGCCGGGGAAGGCGCATCCGCCGTCTCGGGCGACGAGGGCCCGGCGCAGGTTCGGTGGGAAGATCCGTCGGCCGGTGCCGAGGTCGAGGATTTGGCCGTTGCCGGCCAGCACGGCCGGGATGATCTCGGCGTCGCAAGCCAATTGGCGGATGTTGCCGGCGTGGACGGGACCGGAGAACACGTAGGAGCCGGTCCCGCCGGTACCAGTACCGCTGCCGTGTCGGCTCGGGCTGAAGACTGTTCCCGCCCGGTCGGGGCTGCCGTCACGGTCTGGGTGGTCTGTTGCGTTGGTGAGGTGGGCCAGGAGTTCCTGGTAGTCGATGACGGCCATGATTTGGGGCCGGTGTCCGCCGGTGTCGGGTAGTCCGCCGGTGGCCAGGGCGGCGTCGCAGGCGGCGACGAGCCCGTCGAGGCGTTTCTGCGCCACCGCCCGATTATCGATCGCCGCCGCCGGCACCGGAACACCACCGGCGGCACCACCATCACGATCGTCGGCATCCGAGCCAGTGCTGGTGTGGGCCGAGCTTGCCGAACCGGTGGCGGACGCGCCGGAGCTGGCGCCAACGGCGGTGGAACCGCCGGCACTGGCATACTGGCTGCCGCTGGTTTCGTCGGCGCCATCGGTACTACCCGCGCTACTGATGCTCCCCGTGCCGTTAGTGGCGATGGCTTCGCTTGCACCTGTGCCGGTGGCGCTTCCGGCGCTACTTCCCGCACGGCTGGCGGT
Source organism: Arthrobacter castelli DSM 16402 (assembly GCF_000430705.1). GTDB lineage: Bacteria > Actinomycetota > Actinomycetes > Actinomycetales > Micrococcaceae > Arthrobacter_C > Arthrobacter_C castelli. The sequence continues at coordinate 122,469 of NZ_AUMN01000001.1, read as the reverse complement.
GGCGCCGTTTCGGGTCGAACCCGTAGTGGTCGTGTTGCCTGTGTCGGGGTGGCAGCCGCGGGCGCGGGGGTTGGCGGCAGCGTTCATGGTAGTGATGAGATGTTCGTATTGGTCGTCGGTGGCCAGGATCTCCATCCGGTGCAACCCGGAGCGTTTACCGCGTAGGAATACTCCTTGCCGGTGGCGTAGTTCGGCCTCGGAGGGTTCGGGCCCGTCCTGGTCGATATGGTTCAACCACCGAGCGGCAGCCACCGTCACGAACTGCGGATCCCGCTCGGCGGCGACCTGGGCCAGTGATTGTTCCATCGCCTCAACCGTCTCCGGGCCAGCCCCGGTAGCCTTGGCCTTACCCAACGCGGTGGTCGCCGCCGTTGCCGCGGCGGCGGGGACGTGCCCGTCGGCCATCGCCACCGCCAACTGCTCATGAGCCGGCGGCACCGGCTGACCCGCCAACCCGGCCGAGGGCAACAACCCGGCCGCCAACTTGAGCCGCTTGGCTGCCTCGGGACGGTTCACCCGCACCACGTCACGCAAATAATCGGCAGTATTGCGGTACTCGCCCTGCCGCTTCCCCTCCGGCGTCACCCAACAATCAGCCGTACCCGATGTTTCGGCCTCATCGCGGACCTGCTCCAACCGGCCCGCGGCCACCACCTGCAAATGCTCCACCGTCCGCGAGAGCTCCTCAACCGAGGCCGCGAACCGCGCCGCAGCCTCCGCCGTGACCACACCGGATTGGCCCGACACCGCCCGGCGAGAGAAGTCCCGCAACGCGGCCGTGACCTCAGCGACCAAATCAGATTCAGAGCCGGCCGGCACGCCGCCGGCAGCGGCAGCGCCCACAGGCATGCCGCCGCCCGACGCCGGGGACCCCGGCGCCGAAACCACTGCTGCAACTGGCCTGTTCTCCATACCACCAACACTAGAACCGACCACCGACATTATTCGAACAAAGTACGAATCCAAGATAACGAACTGGTAACGAAGAAGTGGATCCAGCCTTCGGTTCTGCCCTCTTGCCGGGTCCATGGCTCCGCCATCCGCGACTGCCTGACCGGGCTGTACCGCTTCCGCCATCGCCCGCTACCCTCAAGCCCTGAGTGCAGCGCAACAGCACTTGCCCCACAGCTCTCTACGGCCACTATCTCTGCACTCACTAAGCAAACGCCGCTCCGCGCCCAGGGTGGAAACCCACCTGGTGCGGAACGGCGTCGTACTTTATAAGCGCTGCCGCGGAAGCGGACTATTGCAGCATGGCCCGGTCGTCATTGAGTGTCTCCCCCTTGACGTTCTCGAACTCCTGCAGCAAGCCCTTCACAGTCATCCTGGACTTACGCTCTTCATTCAGGTCAAACAGGATTCTGCCTTCATGCATCATGATGAGGCGGTTGCCGAGGCGCAGAGCCTGCTCCATATTATGGGTGACCATCAACGTCGTGAGTTTGTGCCGCTCGACGATCTCCGTAGTCAGCCGGGAGACCAGTTCCGCCCGCTGCGGATCCAATGCTGCAGTGTGCTCGTCCAGCATCAGCACTTCGGGCTCACTGAAGGTCGCCATCAACAGCGATAAAGCCTGACGTTGACCACCCGAGAGCAGCCCCACCTTGGCCTTGAGCCGGTTCTCCAGCCCAAGCTCCAAGGATTTCAGCTCCTCAGCAAACAGCTCACGCTTTTTATTGGTGACACCAATCCGGAAGCCACGGCGGCGGCCGCGCTCGTAAGCAATGGCCAGGTTCTCCTCGATGGTCATATTCGGTGAGCTTCCCGCCATCGGATCCTGGAAAACCCGGCCGATGTACTTGGCCCGCTGATGATCCGCCAGCTTGGTGACATCACGGTCCCCGATGATCACTCTTCCCGTTTCCGGCAGGAGTTTTCCCGCGGCGATGTTGAGCAGTGTCGACTTCCCCGCGCCATTACTGCCAATGACCGTGACGAAATCGCCACTGGGCAGCTGCAGCGACACGTCGTCCAGCGCCACCCGTTCGTTGACGGTGCCGGCGAAGAACGTCTTGCTGACATCATTAACTTCCAACATAGCTGCCCCTCGCCTTCGCACTCGTCTTGGTCTTCTTCAACGTACTGAAGGTGGGCAAGCGTTTGAAGAACTTCCATTGCGGCAGGATCAACGCAAGAATCACCAGCACCGCGGAGATGAGCTTCACGTCGGACGGGTCAAACCACTCGATCTGAAGCGCCAGTGTGATGAACACCCGGTAGGCAACGGCGCCCAGAATCACGGCGAGAGTCGAAACGAAGATCACCCGGCTTCCGAAGACCGCCTGGCCGACAATCACCGATGCCAGCCCCACCAGGATGAGCCCGATCCCCATGCTGATATCCGAAAATCCCTGATACTGCGCGATCAATGCGCCGCACAATGCGACGAATCCGTTCGAGATGGCCAGGCCCACGATCTTTGTCCGGTCTGTGCTGACGCCGAAACTGCGGATCATCTCCTGATTATCGCCGGTGGCCTGCATCGCCAGCCCCATATCGGTGTGCAGGAACCAGTCGAGGAACAGCTTCACGGCGATGGCAATCAGGGCGAAGATGGCAATCGATACCCAGGTTCCCAGCCATTCGTTCTCGCGTAATGGCGTCATCAGAGTGTCTTCGCGCAGCAGCGGTATGTTGGCGCTGCCCCCCATGATCCGCAGGTTGACGGAGTACAGCCCGATCATGGTGAGAATACCGGCAAGCAACCCGTTAATCTTCCCCTTGGTATGGAGAAGCCCCGTGATCACCCCGGCGAGCAGCCCGGCCACGAAAGCCGCGATGGTGCTCAGCAGCGGGGGCGCACCGCTGACGATCATGATGGCCGCAACGGAGGCCCCCGTGGTGAAACTCCCGTCAACCGTCAAATCGGGGAAGTCCAGGATGCGAAAGGTCAGGTAGACCCCTAGAGCCATAATCGCGTAGATCAGCCCTAATTCAACAGCTGTATACATTAACTAAGTACCTTGGTTCCTTTACCCTTACTTGATGACCTGGTCGGCCTCGTCCAGCAGGTCCTGCGGAACCTCAACCCCCATCCGCTCGGCGGCCTTGGTGTTGATCACGAGTTGAATATCGTCAAGGGTCTCGATCGGCATGGACGCCGGATCTGCCCCTTCGAGGACTTCGATGGCCATCATGCCGGTCTGGTAACCGAGCTTTTGGTAATCGATGCCGTACGTTGCGACACCGCCGCCTTTGACGGAGTTGGCTTCGCCAACGATCAACGGGATCTGCTTCGACTCCGCCACCTGGACCACAGACTTCAGGGCCGAAACGACGGCGTTATCGGTAGGTACGTAAATGGCGTCGACGTCGAGGGAGTTCGCCGCCTGCTGCACCTCGGAGGAGTTGCTGACCGTGGCTTCCTGGACCTTGAGTCCCATTTCCTTGGCCGCCTTGCGGGCTATCTTCACCTGGACTTCGGAGTTCACCTCGCCGGAGCTGTAAACGATTCCCACACTCTTGGCATCAGGGGCCAATTCCTTAACCAGGCTCAACTGCTTCTCGACCGGGTTCAGGTCACTGGTGCCGGTGACATTACCGCCAGGCTTCTCCAGCGAGTCCACCAGACCGGCTTCCACCGGAGCGGTGACGGCGGTGATCAACACCGGGATGTCGGTAATGGTCTGGGCTGCTGCCTGGGCGGTTGGCGTTGCGATGGCCAGCACCAGGTCCTTGTTGTCGGAGGCGAACTGGCTCGCGATCGTGGTTGCGGTTGCCTGATCGGCCTGAGCGTTCTGCTCGTCGAACACGGCATTCTCATAGCCGTTCTCCTTCAGCGCCTGCTTAAACCCCTTGCGGGCGGCATCGAGTGAGGGATGTTCGACAATCTGGGTGATGCCGATCTGTACGGGTTCCGAGCCGCCGGCCTCTTCGCCGCCGCCTCCGGAACCGCCGCTGCTGCCACAGCCGGTCAGCATGAGGGCCGAGGCGAAAAGCCCCGCGCCAACTTTAATGAGTGATGAACGGTTCACTGGGATAGTTCCTTTCACGGAATGGAGTTTCCGGTAGTAATCATCTGTGATTTGACTCATATTGTCTAAGCTTGCCAGCGCGCCAAATACAAATTGTCTCCACGCCGGGCTGATTACTGTCAGGATGATCGCTGCGAACCACGACGGAGACGATTCGTCCACTACGTAATCAATTCGTTAGCGACCACCCGCCGCCAGTGACGGTTGTCACCGCCAGCGGCTACACTGTCGGCCAACGGTCCGACAACAGCAAAGGGGTGTCGCGAGTGCGGGATAACGAGACGTCAAACGCCGTTCTGACCCGGACCGTGATGCTGGTGCTCCTGGCGTTGGGGTTGATAGTTCTCGGTGCCAATTCAATGGGCCCGATCGCAGCAGTTCCGCGCTTCGACATCGACCAACTGCGGCCGCCGGAGCCGATCAGCGAACAGATCCGGCCATCCTCTCCGGCCACCGCAGCGCCCGGTTCCGATTCGGGCACGGACGACCAGTCATTACTCCCGGTGGTGGTGATGGTGGCCGCCGGCGTGATCGTGCTGGCCGGCTTCGCCGCCGTGGCCCACGCCGCCGCACGGACCCTGTATTCGGCCCGGCGGCGGCCCGTGGAAGACACGGAACCCGGCCGTGCAATCGCACCGACACTCTCTGATGCTGAAGCAGCGCAATTCCATCAGCATTTCGACGACGCTCAAGCCGCGCTGCTCGACCCCGGTGCCACCGACAACGCGGTGATCCGCTGCTGGCTGTCATTGGAACGAGCCGCCGCATTGGCCGGTTCCGGCCGCAGGCTCAACCAGACGCCGTCGGAGTTCACGACGACCGTGCTGCATGCCTTCGATACCGACCCCGGCGACACCGCCGTCATCCTTCGCCTGTATCAACGTGCCCGGTACGGGGCTACACCGTCGATCCCCATGAAGCCGGACGACCTGGCAGCCGCGCGGACTGCCCTCGAGTCGCTGCGCCGCGACATCGAAAAGCATCTGCCCCGGAGCCCTGCCCGATGAAACCGCCGTCGACGGACAAGCGCCAACCGAAGACGGGGGCCGTCGCGCCCAGCCCTCCCGGGCGGAAACGGCGCCCGTGGCGACTTCCGGCACTGTTCGCTTTGATCGCCCTGTGTTTGGTCTGGGTCTACACAGTGGATATCAGCCATGCCGCGGCTATTGTCGCCGGTGCCGTCGTGCTGGGTCTGTGCAATGAATTCGTGGAAGGACTCACCACCGCGCGGCTGCGGCCGGCACAACTGAAAGGTCTGGAACACGGTGCCAACGAACAGCAGTTCCTCGCTTATTCACTCACTGGTGACCGTCCGGTTGGCGAGCGGGCGTACCGGCGCTTCGTCCGGCTGGCACGGGGCAGGCTGGCCAAGGTGGGCATCGGTTTGGCAGACGACGACGGCGGCAGCGCATCCGAACGCCGTCCCGGTACACCGAGTCCGTTGTTGCGCGCCATCATCACCGACCCGGAACGCGGAGCCCGCATGACCCACGCCGAATTATCCAACTGCCTGGACGAACTCGATGCGCTGGACCGCCCGGCACGGGCGGGACTGCCACAACAGGAAAGCAGGTCGGCACTATGAACAGCACCGCAACCATGTCCATCGAGGAGGTGAGCCAGCGCAGCACGGAGATCCTCGACGAAGCGGGGACGGTCATTGTCGGCATGGAAGAGCCGCTGAGGCTCGCCCTCGGCGCGGTGCTCGCAGGTGGCCACGTTTACTTCGAGGATATGCCCGGGCTGGGCAAGACGCTGGCCGCAAAAAGCCTGGCCGGAGTACTGGGGCTGGGGTTCCGCCGGGTGCAGTGCACCCCTGACCTGTTGCCGGCCGACATCACCGGATCCTCTATCTACGATCCGGCGGCCAGGCAATTCGAGTTCCGGCCCGGACCGATCTTCACCGGCCTGTTCCTGGCCGATGAAATCAACCGCACCTCTCCGAAAACACAGTCAGCCCTGTTGGAAGCGATGGCCGAACGCCAGGTATCGGTTGAAGGCGGGAGTCTGCCGTTGCCGCAGCCGTTCCACGTGTTCGCCACCTCCAACCCCATCGAATTCGAAGGCACATACCCCTTGCCCGAGGCGCAACTGGATAGATTCCTGGTCCGGCTGACCGTCGGATACCCGTCCGGATCGGGGGAAGCCGAAATTATCCGGCGCCGGATTTACAGACGGCAGGAAGCTGCCGAGGTGCGGACGCTGTGCGACCCGGATACGCTGCTGGCCATGCAGACCGCCGTCGAACACGTGAATGTTGACCCGGACATCCTCGCCTATGCAGTCGGCATCGCCGCCGCCACCCGGAACCATAACGACGTCGAGGTTGGTGCCTCTCCGCGTGGGTCCCAAGCGATGATTCTGCTCTCCCGGGCACTGGCCGCCGCAGAGGGGCGGGACTTTGTAGTGCCCGAAGACATTAAGGGCACCGCCGTGCCGGTGCTGGCCCATCGCCTCACCTTGACGCCATCATCATGGGCACGCGGAATACGTCCCGAATCCGCAGTCGAGGACGCCGTCAACCGGGTGGCTGCTCCCCCATCAGTGGGCCACAGTGCCTGAACGCCGACCCTTCAGACTTCGACCCGATCCATCGCTTCTTACCGGCCCGTGGAGCGTCGCCGCGCTGCTTGGGTCCGCGTGCCTCGCTGCAGGACTGATCGCCGGTCGCGCCGACGTCGTCGTGACCGGCATCCCGCTGATTCTGGCCGCGGTGGCGGCACTGGCCTCTCCCAGGAGGCCGGATGCGCCTGTCACGGCGGACAATGACGCCGCCGTGCGGGATGGTCAGTTCTATCAGGTCCCGCTCCATGTCGACGCCGACGGCGGATTGGTGGCCATTGCGGTCACCGGTTCCGGACCGACGCCACGCAGCTACCTGTTGGACGCCTCTCAGCGGGACCTGCAGCTGACGATTGAACTTCCGTTATCCGGTCGGCGGGATATTTACGCGTTGAGCTGGGCGTCGATTTCGGCCGACGCGGCCAGGATTGGGCAGTTGGGGGCCGCGCCGTCCGTTCCCTACACGGTGCTGCCTTCCATCGACCGACTGGACATCCTGCCGCTGCCGCCCAGGCTCAGCGGACTGACCGGCGATCATTCCTCCCGCAATCCCGGCGACGGCGGCGACCTGCGGGACGTGCATCCATTCCGCCCGGGCGATGCGCGGCGCCGCATCGATTGGCGTGCCACGGCCCGGCTCTCTCCGGACCAGAGCGACCTCTATGTCCGCCGCACGCATACAACGTCCGAGGCCACAGTGATGCTGGTGGTCGATGCCCGGAGCGACCTGAGCAGCGAAGCCGCCACCTGGTACGGCGGGCAACCTCCCACACCGCTGACCTACTCGTCGCTGCATCTGTCCCGCCAGGGCGCCACACTGCTGGCCGCATCGTATCTGCACCGCGGCGACCGGGTGGGGGTGATGGAGCTGGCCGGCTACCGCCGGGGTTTGCGTGCCGCTGCCGGACGCCGCCAGCTGGAGCTGATCCGGCTCAGGTTGTCGTCGTTGCGGGTGGACCAACACCTGGACAAGCCGCGGCAGGATCCGGTGCTTCCAGCCGACTGCCTGGTCATGATGCTGTCACCGTTCATGAACGACGACGGCGAACGGCTGCTGCTCAAATGGCACCGCCTGGGTCATTCAGTGATCGGTATAGACACGCTTCCCCGGCTCAATACCACCGGACTGTCCAAAACTGAGGGACTTGCGCTGCGGATGGAATTGATGGCGCGGAAGGACCGGATCGAGCGCGTGCGGCAGCGCGGATTGCCGGTATTTGGATTCAGGGGTCCGGAGGACGCTGCCAGCGAGACGGATCCCGATGCGGTTGCCGGAGTGTTGCCGCTGGCCGCTGGGCTGCGCATGATGCAGCGAACCGCCGCACACCGGCGCACCACTGCAGGCAGGAGCACATCGTGAGTTCCGGTTCCTGGATCCGCCCGCCGATGGAAGGCGCCCATCCTGCCACCGGTCTGGCAATCGGTCGGTCGGTCCCCGCCTGGGCACTCTCTGCAGCGGCATTGCTGATCGCGCTGGCAGTCAGTGCCCCGATGCTGGCGCTAAACAGCGCCTGGATGGTGTTGCCGGTCGGTTCATTTGTGCTGACGGCCCTGCGCCCCTCCGTCGGCGCCATGCTGCTGTCGCTGTTCCTGCTGGCAGCCGGCTGGTACTTCAGCAATGACGGTCTGTCGCTGCTGACTCCGGTGCTGGTGCTGGCCGTGCACGGACTGTACGTGCTGTACTCGGTGACGGCGGCAGTGCCGGCGCGCACCCGGGTCTGCCTGCCGGCGCTCAAGACGCTTGCGGTGAGCTTCCTGAAAATCCAGCTCATCGCACAGGCACTGACTGTGCTGGCGTTGCTGACAGAACAGCCCCGGGGTATTACCGCCGTGTCGGTCGCGGCCGCAGCCGTGCTGATGATGGTGGTGGGATTCCTCTGGAGGGCCGTGTCGAGGACCCGGGCACGGTGATCCTGCACTAGACCTTTTCGCCGCTGCCTGCGGGCTGCGCCGCCGCCATCAACTCGAAGATCGCCTCCGCGTGGCGGTCTCCCCAGAACCGATGCCAACCCGCCAGCGCCTCAGGGACCATCACGTCGAGCATCTTGAATATCTCATAGGCAAATTCCACCGGAGCCCAGGAACCAGCGGTGATAATACTGGAGCCGGCGACGGCGAAACGTTCCCGATAGAGGTGATGGCCGGTGTAGCCGGGCAGCGAAGCGATTTCCTCCAGTGCATTGCTGGTGTGTTCCACCTGATTCAGCGCACCGCTGGCGGCGAGCGCCTCGGTGGCCCCGCAGATGGCGGCGACGGGCACCTCACGGGCGGCCAACGATCTGGCCAGTTCCAGGATCGGCTCATGGGGCTCCAACTCGCCCCAGCTTTCAGCGCCCGGAAGAATGAGCAGGTCGATCTCTCCGGGATCCAGCGCCCCGACGGTGGTGTCCGGCAATACGGACATGCCGCCCATGGTCCGGATGGCGGCGGCGGACGCACCCGCCGTGTGCAAGGTGACGGCAACATCAGGCCTGAGGAAGCGGCCGGTCGCCAGCTCCGCCGTCGCATATCCAACTTCCCAATCGGCCATCTGGTCCGGCAGGTACATCACTACATTAATGTGTCGCATTACGAGCCCCTTGGTCGGTGATGTTTTGATGTTACGGACCATCGCGGACCGGTTTGGTCCTGAATATCGGATAGATTCAAAACATGTTGGAAACGTCAGCGCGGTTGCTGCAATTGCTGTCCCTGTTGCAGGTGCACCGGGAGTGGACCGGCGGCGCCCTGGCCGAACGAATGGAGGTCACCGAACGCACCGTCCGCCGCGATATAGGCAAACTGCGCTCCCTCGGCTATCCGATCTCGGCCTCCCCGGGAGTCGCCGGTGGGTATCAGTTGGGTGCCGGAGCCCGGTTGCCGCCGTTGCTGCTCGACGACGGCGAGGCGCTGGCCGTCGCGCTCGGACTGGCGACCGTGGCCTCCGGACCGGTGGCCGGAATCGGCGAATCCTCCGTTCGTGCGCTGGCGAAGCTGGAACAGGTGCTGCCGCCCCGGCTGCGGCCAAGATTCTCCGCGCTGAAGGGATCGGTCAGCACGTTGCCCACTCCGGCGTCGCCCGTGGATCCCGACTATCTGACGGCGGTCTCGGGGGCCATTTCAGAACGGCGGGCTATCGGATTCACCTACAGCAAATCCGAAGGCGCACCCGAGCGGAGAATCGTGGAGCCGTACCATCTGGTCAACACCGGGCGACGGTGGTACCTGGTCGCCTGGGACACCATGCGCCAGGACTGGCGGACCTTCCGGGTGGACCGGATCAACAGCGCACCGACCGAGCGGCATAAGTACCTGCCCCGCCCGCTACCGGCCGATAATGTCGTCGACTACGTGCAGCAATCCATTACCCGCTCGCCCTACCGTTACGACGTCGTCGTCCGTCTGCATGCGCCCATGGCGCATGTGGCCGAATATATTGGGCCCTCGCTGGCCCAACTGACGCCCGACGGCCCTGGCCACACGATACTGAAGGCGGGCTGGGATTCACTGGACTATGCGCTGATGCATCTGTCAATACTCGACGTCGACTTCGACGTGCTGGAGCCGGCCGAGCTGCGGGACCGCGCCCGGCAGATGGCCGAACGGCTGGCCCGATCGGGAAGCGGAGAAGCGGATTGATCTGACGCCTCCCGGCGGTATCCGTGACCGACTACCCATCACCACGGCCTTGACTGTCACCATCGCCGAAAGCGGTTTTTCCGCTGCAGCCGGCTTTCCAAACGTTCTGCCGTCATCCGCGTCGTCTTCCGGCCCAGGTAGGGCTCATCCGCCTCATGCCCGGGCTCACCACGACCTCCGTGGCCGACCACGCGGTTGCGATACGCCCTGCGCCGGACCATTCCCATCACCAGCACCACCAGCCCGGCCAGGAACAGCGCCCCTCCCAGTCCCAGCAACAGGGCAATCATGAAGGTGTCGCCCTCCCCGTTGAGGTACACCATGCGTGAATACTGGTTAACCCCCGGCACCAGCAAAAACAGCGAGCCGATGACGGCCAGGCCGCCGATCAGCAGCCGCACGCTTCCCGACGCGTCCTTATCCGGTGCGGAGCCGCTGCCCATCTGGCGATCCTCTCTGCAGGCACGGTATGCCGGACGATCGGCGGGATCGGCGGCCATAGCCACAAAGTACCACGCCGTCGGTGGGCGCATATCACCCCCGCCGCGGCGCGAAGGAGGGGCCGGCTCCCCCGGACGGGCCTCCGACCGGCCGTTGTCCGCACCTGTGCCAATGGCCGATAAACTGGCACCGACATGACACTGCAGATCACCTATCCTCCCGAGCTGCCCGTCACCGAACGCCGCGAGGACATCAAGGCGGCCATCGCCGCCAACCAGGTGACCATCATTGCCGGCGAAACCGGATCCGGGAAGACGACGCAGATCCCGAAGATGTGCGTCGAACTCGGATTAGCTGAGAACGGCCTGGTCGGCCACACCCAGCCGCGGCGGCTGGCGGCACGCACTGTCGCGGAGCGGATCTCCTCCGAGCTCGACGTCGAGTTGGGCGCCGAAATCGGCTACCAGGTCCGTTTCACCGGTCGGGTCGGCGACAACACGCAGATCAAGCTGATGACCGATGGCATCCTGCTGGCCGAGATCCAGCACGACAAGCTGCTCAAGCGGTACAGCACCATCATCATCGACGAAGCGCACGAGCGCAGCCTCAACATCGACTTCATCCTCGGCTACCTCAAGCAAATCCTGCCCAAGCGCCCGGACCTGAAGGTCGTCATCACCTCGGCCACCATCGACCCCGAGCGGTTCGCGGAGCATTTCGCGGGTCCGGACGGCCCGGCACCCATCGTGGAGGTGTCCGGGCGCACCTATCCCGTCGAGGTCCGGTACCGCCCGCTGAACCAACCGCCCGGAGAATCCGACTCCGACGACGAACTGGAAGAAGACCGCGACCCGCTCGACGCCGTCGGCGATGCCGTGGAGGAGCTCGCGGCCGAGGCACCGGGCGACATTCTGATCTTTTTCTCCGGTGAGCGGGAGATCCGCGACGCTTCCGACGCCTTGCAGCGCCGAGTCAAGCACAATCCACGGCTCTCGGAAGCCGAAATCCTGCCGCTGTTTGCCCGCCTGTCATTGGCGGAGCAGCACCGCGTCTTCAACCCCGGAGGACGACGGCGGATCGTGCTGGCCACGAACGTCGCCGAAACATCGCTGACCGTCCCGGGCATTAAGTACGTGATCGACCCGGGCACGGCGCGGATTTCGCGTTACTCTCACCGCACCAAGGTGCAACGGCTGCCCATCGAACGGGTGTCCCAGGCCTCGGCGAGCCAGCGCGCCGGCCGCTGCGGACGCGTCTCGGACGGTATCTGCATCCGGCTCTACTCGGAAGAGGATTTCGAGGCCCGCCGCGAATTCACCGATCCGGAGATCCTGCGCACCAATCTCGCCGCCGTCATCCTGCAAATGACTGCCATGGGGGTGGCGAAGGGACCGAAGGACATCGGCAACTTCCCCTTCGTCGAACCGCCGGATGCGAAGGCGGTCAACGACGGCGTCACCCTGCTGCGCGAGCTGGGAGCCCTGGCGGACAAGCACGGCGGGCTCACCGCCATCGGACGCAAACTCTCCCGGCTGCCTGTCGATCCGCGACTGGGCCGGATGGTTATCGAAGCCGGCACCCGCGACTGTGCCCGCGAAGTGATGGTGCTGACCGCGGCGCTGACTATTCAGGACCCCCGCGAGCGCCCCCAGCGGGACAGCACAGATAAACAGCAGCAGGCGAACGAAATGCACAAGAGGTTCGTCGACGAGAATTCGGACTTCACCGGGTACCTGTTGTTGTGGCGCTACATCCAGCAAAAGCAGCAGGAGCTCTCTTCCAGCCAGTTCCGCAAGCTTTGCCACCGCGAATTCCTCAATTACCTGCGGATCCGCGAATGGCAGGATCTGTTCACCCAGCTGCGGCAGTTGGCCAAGCCGCTGGGAATTAAGCTGTCGAACAACCGGGATGTCGACCCGGTGGCCAAGGACGAGCCGGTCCATATCAGCCTGCTGTCCGGGCTGCTCAGCCACATCGGCCTGCGCGACGAACGCAAACGGGACTACGCCGGGGCGCGCGGCACCCGCTTTGCCATCTTCCCCGGTTCGGCCCTGTTCAAGAAGAATCCGGACTGGGTGATGGCCGCCGAGCTGGTGGAAACCAGCCGGCTGTGGGCACGCGTGGTCGCCAAATTCGACCCGCTGTGGGTGGAGCAGGTCGCTCCCCAGCTGGTCAAGCGCAGCTACAGCGAACCCCACTGGTCCAGGAAGATGGGCTCGGTGATGGCCTACGAGAAAGTCACCCTCTACGGGGTGCCGGTGGTTCCGCAGCGCCGGATCAACTACGGGCGGATCGACCGTGAACTGGCCCGGGACATGTTCATCCGCCATGCACTGGTGGAAGGCGACTGGCGCACCCACCACAAGTTCTTCCACCGCAACCGGGCGTTGCTGGACGAGGTCGAGGACCTGGAAAACCGGATGCGCCGCCGCGACATCCGGGTCGACGACGAGACGCTCTTCGAGTTCTACGACCAACGCATCGGCGAAAACGTGGTCTCGGAACGGCATTTCGATAAGTGGTGGAAGCACGCCCGGCATGAAGACCCGAACCTGCTCGACTTCAGCGAAGACCTGCTGCTCAGCGATGAGGCCGAGGAACTGGACGAATCCGCCTTCCCGAAAACCTGGCTCCAGGCGGGCTTCGAGCTGCGGCTCGACTACGAATTCTCGCCGATGGAACCCAACGCTTCCGACGGCGTCACGGTGACCGTGCCCGTCCTGTTCCTGAACCAGCTGGACCCGGCACCGTTCCAATGGCAGATCCCCGGACTACGCACCGAACTGGTGACCGCGCTGATCAAGTCCCTGCCCAAGGCCGTGCGGAAGAACTTCGTTCCCGCCCCGGATGTTGCCCGGCAGGCGACGGCGGCGCTGGAGGCGGACTTCGATCCGGTCTCGGACCCGCTGGAATCGTCACTGGAACTGGCCCTGCGGCGGCTCAAGGGCCACATGATTCCGCCGGGCTCCTGGAACTGGGAAACGGTCCCGGAACATTTGAAGATGACCTTCAAGGTGGTCGACGACGGCGGGAAGGTGCTCAGCGAGGGCAAAGACCTGGCAGCCGCGCAGCAGGAGCTCGCCGGCGCATCCCGCCAGGCCATCGCCGAGTCCCTCGGCGCCACCCCCAAGACCGTGCACCAGGGTCTCCACGCTGGGTCTCGATGCGGGGTCTCCACGCGGCGCGGAGCGCCTTGGTCGACCACCGAAGCGGTGGTCGACCAAGCGAGCCCCGGCGAGCGCGCGGAGACCCGCGCGGAGACCCGCGTCGAGACCCCTGCAACCCACGAGACCTCGGGCCGGACGAGCTGGACCTTCGGCTCCATCGACAGCCAGGTGAGCAGGATCGTTGCGGGACACGAGGTCACCGGCTATCCCGCATTGGTGGACGAAGGCAAGACGGTCGGGCTGCGAATCTTCCAGTCCGGCGCCGAACAGCGCGAAGCGATGCGGGCCGGGCTGATCCAGTTGCTCGCGCTGCGTGTCCCCTCCCCCGCCAAGTACGTGCTGGACCACCTGAGCAACCACGAAAAACTGACCTTCAGCCAGAACCCGCACGGCAGCGTTGCTTCGCTGATTGACGACTGCACGGTTGCCGCCATCGACAAGCTGACTCCCGCCGTCGTCGACCCGGCCGGCAACCTGGCAGTGGCCACCGAAACCCAGTTCAACGAACTCTACGAACACGTGCGCGCGGAATTAGTGGACACCATGTTCACGGTGACCGCCGCCGTGGAGAAGATCCTGGCCAGCGCCCGCCGGATCGAGAAACAGCTCAAATCCAGCAGCAGCCTGGCCATGATCAGCGGACTCAACGACATCAAGGCGCAACTGGAGAATCTCGTCTACCCGGGCTTCGTGGCGAACACCGGGTACCAGCAACTCAGCTCACTGCCACGCTACCTCGCCGCCATCGAACGGCGACTGGAGAAAATGCCATCCAATCTGCAACGCGACGGGCTCAATATGGCCGTAGTCCAGCAGTTGGAGGATGAGTACGACGACGCCGTCGCCGCCTTGCAGCCCGGCAGCAGCCCGACGGCGGAACTGGGCCAAGTGCGTTGGATGCTCGAGGAGCTGCGGGTCAGCCTCTTCGCCGTCGAACTCGGCACGCCATATAAGGTCTCGGAGAAGCGGATCCGGAAGGCCCTGAGCGGGGCCATGGAGTCCGCGGCCGTCTAGAATCAGCCTGCCCGGCCACTGGCCGGGCAGGTGCTTGAGACCAAAACAAGGGATACCTGATCGTTAGGACCTTCCCCTGCTGGTGCACGTAGGCTGATCTGCATGAAACTGATACGCAGCGCCACATTGATACTTGCGCTGGCAGCAGCAACCGGTTGCTCCAGCGTGGAAGTGGATGCGCGGCAGGCAGCGATGAATCAGGCACGCGAGCTCTGGAAAACCGAAAGCCCCGAGGATTACCGGTTCACCTGGCAGTTCAGCATCATGGCAGGCCAAACGCGCACAGTGGTAACCGTCCACGATGGTAAGGCGACGATAGGCGAGCCTGCAGGACTGCGCTCCAGAAATGAGTTGTTCCTGACCCGATCCGGGCGTTCAGGAACCATGGAAGACGTATTCAAAATTCTTGAACATGAGCTGGCGGAAGCACATGCCGTCGAGGTCCGCTACAACTCAGAGTTGGGCTATCCCGAATCGGTTTTCGTCAATGATGATCCGAACATGGTGGACGAAGAATCCACATTCAGGATCCTTAAGTTGCAGGAGCTTTAGACCGCCAGCAGCCGTGGCACTGTCCATTTCCATCACGCCAGCGCCGCCAGGAATCGTCCGATGTCGGAACGGACCACGTCCCGTTCGAAGGTCGGCCTGGTCAGATGATGGAAGATGACGCCGTCCAGATAGTCGACCAGCATGGCGGCGGCCCGCTCCGGCTCGGCCATTCCGACGTCGGCGGCGATTCCGGTGCCCCATTGCCTCAAGTTGGCCCGGCTGCGTTCAATGGATTGGGCAATACCGGAATCCGCGCCGGTCATGGCGGCTTCGACAAATATCGCGTAGCGGGCCTGGGTCCGGGTGCGGTCTGCAGCGACTGCCGCTGAAACGAACGCCGTGAGAATATCCGCAAACCCGGATTCGGATTCCACCACGGGACCTGACGACTGCCGCGCCCAATCCTCGTAATCGAGTTCCTCCATCCGACCAACGATGCCGTTCATCAGTGCATGGCGAGAACGGAAATAATTCGAAGTCGAGCCGGACGGCAGACCCGCCTCGCTGTCAACGTTGCGGTGAGTGAGACCTCGTGACCCCGATTTTCCCAGCACGCCGATTGCAGCGTCGAGAATGTGCTGTTTGCGGGTCCCCATGAACACCAGATTACAGCTGCCTCGGTACATACTACAGGTGTAGTATGGATGGAATGGCGCGCACAGCACTGATTATCGGCGCGGGCATCGGCGGCCTGAGCACCGCACAAGCCTTGCAACGACACGGCTGGTCCGTCACTGTGTTGGAGCGGAGCGGGGCCCTGCCGAGGTCGGGCACGATGCTTGGCATGTGGCCCGCCGCACTGAAAGCACTCGACGACATCGGCATTGGGGAAACCCGGCGCCACGGCGAGGGATGGGCCGATATCACCGGGGCCACGGCCACAGCACTATGGACCCCGGCCGGAAGAGCGCTGCTCAGGAGACCGGGCGGCGTCAATCTGAAGATGGTATCCCGGCCGACGCTACTGGCCACTCTCTCGGAGGGAGTGGACATCGCCTTCGGCACGCCTGTCAGTGACCCTGGACAACTCGAGAACGCCGATCTGGTGGTCGGTGCCGACGGAACTTTCAGCACTACCCGGCAACGTATATTCGGCGACCGGTTCCGCGCCCGGCCGCTTGGTGCTGTCGCATGGCGTGGCACCATTGACGGCACTGTCCGTGAGTACGGCGAGACGTGGGCTCCCGGCGCTTTGTTCGGCATCACTCCCGCAGGACCGGAGGCAACGAACTGGTATGCCTCAGTTCGCGCCCCCGGCACCTTCGAAGGACCACACCTGTCGCATTTGAAGGAGCATTTCGGGTCCTGGCACAACGCTATCGGCGAGGTGCTGACCCGGATCGATGAAGACGGCATCCTGCATCATGGGCTGTTCGAGACGCCACGGCTTCCCTCGTTTGTCAACGGAAATACCGCACTGGTGGGCGATGCAGCCCATGCCATGGCCCCGTTCCTCGGCCGTGGCGCGTGCGAAACGCTTGTTGATGGAGCCGCTCTGGGGCATGCAGTAACTAGGCCGACCGGCATCGACGACGGCCTGGCCAACTATGACCACCGACGTCGAACACAGACGCAGCGGCTGGTGCGCGCGTCACGCCAGGTGGGCAAACTCGCCATGCTGGACACCGGAAGCCGGGCCCGCGACGCAGCAATCGGCGCCATCGGCACGGTGATGATGGCCAAGGCTGGATCCCACTAGCCATTCGCAAATGACCGTGGGTCTCGCATCTTTCCTGTCCTCTTCCGCATTTCCGCGGACCGGTGTCTTGTCTCCAATTCCGGGACTTGGTGGCACGTCTCTGCCACCGCAGCACATTGGTGCGGATGGTAGTGAACGCAGTGGCCCGCACAAATGTGCGCACCGGTGCTTGAGCACTTGCCAGGCAGCTTAGGCGTGCTTCGCAATGGCAGAGACGGAGCTTCACAACAAGGTGCCAAGGCTTCGGGGCGTCGCAACAGATGTGCCATATATGGTCCGCCACCGGACAGAGGTCCGGACGGCCTAAACGGACAGGACCAGACCTCGGGATCGTATCGCCCCAGGTCGGGGGCGAGATTTGGCCCGTGTGGGTTGGTATTACGGGACGACGACTCAGGTCGTCGTTAAGGTTTGTGTGCGGTAATGACCAGACTGCCGATGCCTTGTCCGACTGGCTCGCCAGCAAAGCCTCCGAATACGTCATCTACGACTAATCCGGCTTCGCTCAGCATGGTGCGCAGTTGCTCTTCTGAACGGAAGCGGAGGGTGTCACATCCGATATTCTCAGTGCCATCAACTCCGACTTCGTGCGCGCAGAATTCAACCGGGCCGTTCGCCTCGTCAACATGGGTGGTCTGGTACCAGTGCTGGCTTTGCCCTTCGGGAAGTTTGACGATCTTGTGGCTGCGCTCTTTTGTCCATGCTTCCCACCCTCGTGCCATTGGGTCACGGCTGTCGAAGGCAAGTCGGCCGCCCGGGACAAGCTGGCCGGCGATATCGGCGGACGACCGGGCTAACTCTGCGTCGTCGAGAATTTCCTGCGCGACGTTCGCGCTCATAATCGCAGCATCGAACTCATAGTCTGCTGGAATCACTGTCGAGTCACCCACGATCCATTCCACACGTCCGGCCTTCGGCTTTGCCCGAGCCGCTTCTAATCTTGGCCCATCAGGGTCAACACCTGTGACCATGCATCCTGCCAGCGCGACCGCAAGAGTCACGCGTCCTGTACCGCAGCCTAGGTCGAGCACCCTGGCAGCAGTGGCCGATGTAGCGAATTTCAGGAAGAACTCGTCATCAACGCCCCAGGTGTTGACGGCATCGTACAAATCGGAGGAATGAGAGTCAGCCATCGAGCCAGAGTACATGGAGGCCTCGCGCCAATTAGCGTCCTTTCGCGAAGACTCTACGGAGTCCGCCAAGTCCCGGGTGGCTCGATTAGTGCGGCGACTCATCCCAGGTCAGGAAGGCCGCGTTCCATTTCGATAAAGTCGTGAACACCGCCATTGGTCTCCTGAGGAAATTCACGCACTATGGTGAAGCCGGCGGCTTGGTAAGCCTTGATGGCCCGAGTGTTGAAGGCAGCTACGCTGAGCACCGTCCTTAGCGGGTAACCGTGGGCGCCAAGCCACGTAAGCACGGCGTTCAGGAAGGATGGACCTGCGCCCTTTCCTGTGAGGTCGGGGCGTAATCCAAGGTTGATTTCGTAAGCGGCCCCGTCACGAACGGGTTGGGCGGCGAAGAAACCTATCAGAGCGCCGCGAAAACGTACCTGCTGAAAGACTTCAGGCCACAGGTCACAAGTGACAAATTCTTCATAGTCTTCTGGGTCCGCGGTCGCGTCGTAAAAGTCAAAAGGGACCGGGTATTTCCAATTGTCCGCAATCTCATGACTCGCTGCGCGAGTCATCCTCGAAAATTCCAGGTGTGATGCCCAAGCGTCACCTCCGCATCCGAGAGGCCCAGCCGAGTTCGTCATGTCAGCATTGTGGCACGCCAAGCAGGCTGACGGTGCCCGGTGAGGATCGGTTAGTGAGGAACAACTACTATTTGGAATTCGTCCTCATAGAGGATCGTCCCCGGATCATCTGAGGCGACCCGTTCGCATTCCACGCCATACCGATGGAGCAGGGAAAGGTACCCATCGACCTTCGCAAGAAGGTGAGGAGCTGGGGTGGCGACTTTAAACCATGCCTGTGCAGTTGGGTTAACGGTCCGATCATAGATACTGGGATCGCTCGTAGAAGGATCGGGGTAAGCGGTGTTGCACCAGTCGTTGGCGTTCCGCCACCAGGTGAAGTCAGCCTCAGATAATCTTCCATCGTGAGCCAGTCCGTTGGCCAGCCCGAAAATGCCGGGAAACGTACCTCGATGGTTGGCGGATGATGCTTGGTATCTCACAAACTTGGCCTCGCCCGTCACAAGATCATTATGCCACCGAGCTCGTACACGAACAGAACAACCAAACCATTCCTGAGCGTCCGGCGCCGAAGATTCCAACTGGTGCAAACAAACGAACCCTGACAAGGGTACAGCTGGAGTGGCTGTCAGTACAGAACGCGTTGGTAAAGCATGTGGTCTTGCCACTGACCAGCAATTTTCAGATACGAAGGAGCCAGCCCTATTTCGTCGAATCCGGTGTGCTTGAGGACCTTCTGGGATGCAACGTTACCGCAGAGAGTCGCTGCCTGGACCCGATGTAAACCGAGCTCATTTCTCGCAGTTTCGACGACGAACGCTAACGCTGCCGAGCAGACCCCGTGGCCGTTGAATTCCTTATCCACCCAGTAGGCGACATGGCCGTTGAGGAAGGGGCCACGGACAATATCATTGAGCGTGATCGTTCCAACGATGCGCTCCCCTTGCAGAAGGACCCATGGGACCAGGCGACCAGCCTCATACTGGTTCAGTTTTGCATCGACGCTTGCCATCTGGCCCTCGTCCGTGAAGAACTCGTCGGGTCGTACAGGCTCCCAAGGAGCGAGAAAGTCCCGATTCACCTGATAGGCAACTCGTAGCCGACTACCGTCGGACCGTCGAAGCCCCCTGATCTGAATGCCGCCAGTCAACGTCCGAGTATCTACAGCCACCCAGCGACTCTAGCCGATCCAGTAACACTTTCACCCGAATCCGCGAGCGAACCGGTAACGGATCCCCCAACGGGCGCGCTTTGGGCGGTTCACATCGCTGGACTCCGGATACGCCTCAGAGCCCTTGATGCAGGACGGCATCGGCAGTATTGCGGTACTCGCCCTGCCGCTTCCCCTCCGGCGTCACCCAACAATCAGCCGTACCCGATGCTTCGGCCTCATCGCGGACCTGCTCCAACCGGCCCACGGCCACCACCTGCAAATGCTCCACCGTCCGCGAGAGCTCCTCAACCGAGGACGCGAACCGCGCCGCAGCCTCCGCCGTGACCACCGGCGACTGCCCCGACACCGCCCGGCGAGAGAAGTCCCGCAACGCGGCCGTGACCTCAACGACCAAATCAGCCTCAGACCCCGCAGGCACGCCGCCGCCAGCCGCGGGGGACCCCGGCGTCGAAACCACTGCTGCAACTGGCCTGTGTTCCATACCACCAACACTAGAACCGGGCACTGACAAAATAGGAACAGATGCGCGACTGTAGGTAACGGAATGATAACGAATGTGCGGTTCCGGGCGTCGAAGGGCTGGCGCTTCCGCCGCACATACTGAGTGGCCGGACAGTCCCCAATCACAACGATTCCAGTTTCAGCGGCATTGTCCATGGCCGCAGCTAAACCTGTGGATAGCCAGCGCTGTGGTCCCGCGGCACGCAGGTTGGAAGTCCTTATCCAATCCTTAAGGTGCAGTCAGTCCCGCCGGCTGTAGCGGCGGATTCCCGTCGTCCAGAGCAGGATGGCAGCAACGATTCCCACGGCGAGGAAGAGCCAGTCGACAAAAGTCTTGTCCGGTTGCTGAACCATGCCGAACAGCACGCCGGTGACGAAACCCGCCGCGACCAGCGGCCAATAGCGCCAGAGGCGGCCTCTGCTTCCCTGCGGCGACTGAGGGTCGTTGGATGTGCTCACCGGTCCAGCGTATCTTTTAGTCCAGCAACGCGAGCACGTTCAGTTGACCGGACCGTCCCTGCGTGCGATTCTTTATAGAACGAACGGTCAGTAATGGCAGGCCGCGGTGCCCCGCGTCCCGCCCGCACGGATACGGAGAGCGCATGCCTGAGGCATTTCTGGTGGGAGGGGTTCGTACCCCGGTTGGTCGATATGGGGGAGCGCTGTCCAGCGTCCGGCCCGATGATATGGCCGCCTTGGTGCTGAGAGAAGCGGTGACTCGCTCCGGCGTCGATCCGGAGACGGTCGAAGAAGTCATTATGGGCAACGCCAATCAGGCCGGTGAAGACAATCGCAACGTCGCCAGGATGGCAAGCTTGCTGGCTGAGTTCCCCGACGCGGTGCCTGGTATTACGGTGAACCGGCTGTGCGCCTCCGGGCTTTCCGCCATCATCATGGCTTCCCACATGGTCAAGGCGGGCGCGGCCGACGTCGTCGTGGCAGGCGGTGTTGAATCCATGAGCCGCGCGCCGTGGGTGCTGGCCAAGCCGGAGAAGCCCTTCGCCCGTCCCGGCGAAATCGTTGACACATCCATCGGCTGGCGTTTCACCAACCCGGAGTTCAAGAAGCAGGACAAGACCACCTTCTCCATGCCCGAGACGGCCGAAGAAGTCGCCGAGGTCGACAACATCACCCGCGACGACGCTGATGCCTTCGCGCTGCGTTCCCACCAGCGTGCTGTCGACGCAATCGATTCCGGCCGGTTGGCCCCGGAGATTGTCGGTGTGGAAACCAAGAAGGGCACCGTCGATGTCGACGAAGGCCCCCGCCGCGACACGTCAATGGAGACGCTGGGCAAGCTCCGTTCGGTGGTCAAACCCGAAGGGATTGTCACGGCCGGCAACGCGAGCTCACTTAACGACGGCGCCTCGGCCATTATCATCGCCAGCGAAGCCGCCGTGGAGAAGCTTGGCCTGAAGGCGCGCGGGCGGATTGTCGACGGCGCCTCGGCCGGTGTGGCCCCGGAGGTCATGGGGCTGGGTCCGGTTCCGGCCACCGAAAAGGTGCTGGAGCGGAACAAGATGAGCGTCGACGACCTCGGCGCCGTCGAACTCAATGAAGCCTTTGCCACCCAGTCGCTCGGGGTGATGCGCCGACTGGGACTGGATGAGGAGATCGTCAACCGCGACGGCGGCGCCATCGCCACCGGCCACCCGCTGGGTTCTTCCGGATCGCGCATCGCGATCACCCTGCTGGGCAGGATGGAACGCGAGGACGCCAAGGTCGGGCTGGCCACCTTGTGCGTCGGCGTCGGACAGGGTGTTTCGATGCTGGTGGAGCGCGTCTAGTGCCACAGCCGGACAACGCCCTCGAAACCTCGGCATTCATCGCCCTGCTGGTCACCGAGACGGAAGACCGGATGCATGTCCAGTTGAACCGTCCCGACGTGCGCAACGCCATCGACCAGCAGATGATCAATGAACTGCACGCCGTCTGTGCTCATCTGGAGGACAATCCGCGCACCCTGATCCTTTCCGGGGCCAACGGGGTCTTCGCCTCCGGCGCGGACATCGCCCAACTGCGGGAACGACGGCGGGATGATGCCTTGGCGGGCATCAATTCCACGCTCTTTGACCGCATCTCAAAACTGCCGATGCCGGTTGTCGCCGCCCTGGACGGCTACGCCCTGGGCGGGGGAGCGGAGTTGGCCTACGCCGCGGACTTCCGCATCGCCACGCCGTCCGTGAAGATCGGCAATCCCGAGACCGGGCTCGGCATTCTGGCCGCCGCCGGAGCGTCGTGGCGGCTCAAGGAGCTGGTGGGCGAGCCGGTGGCCAAGGAAATCCTGCTGGCCGGGCGCGTCCTCACCGCCGACGAAGCGCTGGCACTGCACCTCGTGACCGAAGTCCATGAACCGGGTGATCTCGCGGACGCCGCGAACGCCCTGGCGGACAGGATCGGCAAACAGGACCCGCTGGCCACCCGGATCACCAAGTCTGTGTTCACGGCCCCGGCCGAGTCGCACCCGGTGATCGACCAGCTGGCCCAAGCCGTGCTTTTCGAGTCCGAAGCCAAGTTCGACCGGATGGGCAAGTTCCTGGACAGGAAGAAGAACAAATGATCAACTCACTCCCAGCCAAGGTCGGCGTCCTCGGTGGTGGCCGAATGGGTGCCGGCATCGCCCACGCCTTCTGCACCTCCGGCGCCACCGTCGTCGTCGTTGAACAAGATGAGGCAGCCGCAGCCGCCGCGCGGGAACGCCTGGACGGGTCGCTGGCCAAGAGCGTGGAAAAAGGCACGACGGCGGAATCGCTTGACGATCTGAAGGTGCGGTTGTCCGTCAGTACCGATTACGCGTCCTTCGTCTCCGCGGACCTCGTGGTGGAAGCTGTTCCCGAGGATTTCGACCTCAAGACCGAAGCGTTGACCAAGGTCGAGCAGATGCTCGGTTCCGATGCGTACTTGGCCACTAATACATCGTCGTTGTCGGTGAACCGGTTGGCCGGAGAATTGTCCCGGCCTGAGCGTTTCTGCGGCTTGCATTTCTTCAACCCGGTTCCGGCATCGCTGCTTGTTGAAGTTGTGCTCGGGGAGAGGACGTCGCGGGACCTGGCCGGTGCTGCCAGCCGGTGGGTCGAGGCGCTGAACAAGACGCCCGTCGTCGTCAATGATGCCCCCGGATTCGCCTCATCCCGGCTGGGAGTTGCCATCGCGCTGGAGGCCATGCGGATGGTGGAGTCGGGTGTGGCCACGGCGGAGGATATCGACGCAGCGATGACGCTGGGCTACAAGCACCCGGTCGGTCCGCTGAAGACCACCGACATTGTGGGTCTCGACGTCCGGCTGGGCATCGCCGAGTACCTGCACTCAACCCTCGGGGACCGGTTTGCTCCGCCGCAGATCCTGCGGGACAAGGTGGCCGCCGGACACCTGGGACGGAAGATGGGACAGGGCTTCTTCACCTGGGATAGCTGAGCTCTACTTAGCTTGGCGGCGTTGAAGCCTCGTTGCCGAGGGCGAGTAGCGCCCGCTTCATGGAACCGCCGAGCCCCCGCCTTTCTGCCAGTTTGTCGACGTCGGCGCGCTGGCTGGGCGGCAGCGGCTTGAGCCGGGCATCGAACTTACCTACATCGAGGTTCCGCACCACGCCGACGACTGTCGGCGCAACGGCTAAGTATTCTTCGGCCGCCGCAATCCTGGCGCGGACGGAATTGGATAATCCGGTCTTGGAGAGCGACGATGACGGTTCGCCGGCAGCGGCGATGATCCTGTCCAGGCTGCCGTGCTCGGACAACAGCCCCGCAGCCGTTTTGTCGCCGACTCCGGCGACGCCGGGAAGCCCGTCGGAGTTGTCGCCGCGCAGCACTGCGAAATCCGCGTACTGGCCGGCGCTCACGCCATACTTCGAGCGCACAACGTCGTCGGTGAGGACCTCGAGTTTGTTCATCCCGCGAGCGGTGTAGATGACGCGGACACCAGCGTCGTCGTCGACCAGCTGGAACAAATCCCGGTCGCCGGTGACGACGTCGACGGGCAGCTGCGACTGGCTCGCCAGGGTGCCGATAACGTCGTCGGCCTCGTGTTCAGTCGCGCCAATGACCGTGATGCCCAGCGTCTCCAGCATCTCGCGGATCAGCGGAATCTGCTCCACCAGCTCCTCAGGCGTCTCTTCGACATCCACCCCGCCCGGCACGAGTTCCCTGACCCGGTGCTCTTTGTAGCTGGGAATCAGGTCAACCCGCCACCGCGGGCGCCAGTCGTCATCCCAGCACGCGACCAGATGCGTCGGTTCGAAATCGGCGACCAGCTTGGCGATGATGTCCAGCAGGCCCCGTGCAGCATTGACCGGAGTCCCATCGGGTGCCCGGACCTTGGTAGGCACACCGTAGAACGCGCGGAAGTACAGGGACGCAGTATCGAGGAGCATTAAGCGTTCGGCCATGTCTTGATGATGGCATGGATGACCGACAATTTCGCGCCGGCATGCTTGACTGTGCCATGGACAGAATCGTGACCTGGGACGGTATCTACAACGCAAGGGACCTGGGCGGGCTGCGGACGGCGGCGGGTACGACGGCGTTTGGAGCCTTCTACCGGACGGCCCGTCTGGAGTGCCTGACTGACGGCGGCTGGCAGCAGATGTACGACGCCGGTGTGCGTACCATCGTCGACTTGCGCAATGAAGAGGAGAGGGCACGCCGGGATGGGGATCCGCGGATCGATGTTGGCGCGTTGCCCACGGTGACCGTGGTGAGCTGCCCGACCGAGGACCAATCCGATCCGGAATTTATGGAGATCTGCGGCCCATACCTGGATTCGCCCGAGTACTACCGGGAAAACCTGCGCCGCTGGCCGGAGAAGTTCGCGGCGGTCTTCCGGGCACTGTCCGCCGCCGTCGATGGGGGTATCGTGGTGCACTGCGCGGGCGGGCGCGACCGGACCGGATTGATCACTACGATGCTGCTATTGCTGGCCGGCGTCGAGCATGCTGACATCGCCGCCGACTACGAGCTTAGCTGCCGGGCGGTCAACGAGTACTTCAAGACGTTGTCGGCGCCTCAAGCCCGGGAAACACCGCGCACGGAAGCGGAGCTGAGGGTTGTGCTGGACCACCGGACCGCCGCTTTGCGGGAGCTGGTGGAGGGGTTCGACGTCGAACATTACCTGTTGGATGCCGGGCTCACCTCAGCAGAGCTCGACAAAGTAAAGAACCGTCTCCTGACGTTGCCGGAATGGCATCATAGGGACATGTCGTTCGATGTCGAGTTTCCGCAACAGTTGACTGGTCCAGGCGTGACGCTCCGCGCGCTCGCGGCCAGCGACTGGGAACTCGAATATGCCCTCAGCAGGGTGTCCGATGTGCCGCAATGGACGTATTACCCGGTGGACATGGACGAGGAAACAGCCCGGCACCGGGTCGAGCGGACTAAGCACCGGCATGAGCAGCGGATCGCTGCCAGATACGCCGTGATGCACGACGGCGTGACGCTGGGAACGGCGGGCATGGGATTGGCCGGCGGCGACGAGCCTGAAGTGTTCTACGTGCTGCTTCGCGAAGGCCGCGGCCGAGGTCTGGCCACGGGCGCTGCGCGACTGCTGTCCGATTGGATGCTCGATCATGGCTGCCAACGCGTTGCCTTGGAAACGATCGTCGGGAACATTCCGAGTGAACGTGTCGCCCAGGGCGCGGGCTTCGTGCATGAGTCGACTCATGCCGGTGACCAGCGGGGCGAACCGGTGCAGTTGAAGCGCTGGATCCGACACCGGTCGGCACCATGATTCAGGACGAGCTCGTAGCGTTTATTCGCCGGGCTTTGGCCGGTCGAGGATGAGATTGGTGATCCGCAGCGTGCACAACCGGCGGTCTTCTTCGTCGTAGATGACCACCTCATGCGACGTCGTCGTACGCCCCAAATGTATAGCGGTGGCGACGCCGGTGACCATGCCGGAACGGGCTGAACGGTGGTGGGTGGCCGAGACATCGACCCCGACGGCGGAGCGGTTCGACCCGGCATGGATGACGGCGGCCCAGGACCCGATGGCTTCGCCGAATGACAGCGATGCGCCGCCGTGCAGTAGTCCGAAGGATTGGCGGTTACCTTCGACTGGCATGGTGGCGACCACCCGCTCGGCCGACTCCTCGAGGACTTTGACGCCCATCTTCTCGTCCAGTTCGCCCAGCACGATTTTCCAGGGCGCTGCGGCCGGGGCTGCTTGTTCTTCGGCTTCGTCAGTCATAAGTCCTTCATTTCCAGCGCCGGTCTGCGACCGGCGGGTTGGCGGGATGGCGGTTTAAGCTAGGGTGGTCATATTACCGAACGAGCGGTCAGTTTACCTCCGACCGACCCCGTTGCCCTGTGTATGCCACCTTGTTGGAAGGACCGTCGGCGATGACAACAACAGCCCCAGAGACCACGGAAACGGCAGTGGACCCCGTCCCGAGCTTTGTCGAAGACGCTTGGTGGACCCCGGAGCCGGAGGCGGCCGCCGCCGGAGCTGACGTCCGTGACGCCAGCACCGGAGACTTGCTGGCCAAGGTCAGCACCGACGGGCTCGACCTGGAAGCGGCCGTGCATTATGGCCGCACGGTGGGGCAGGCGTCGCTGGGGGAGCTGACCTTTCACCAGCGGGCGCTGAAGCTGAAGGCCCTGGCACAGTACCTCAATGACCAGCGCGACTACTTCTACGGGATCTCAGCCCAGACCGGTGCCACCCGAAAGGATTCGCTGGTCGATATCGACGGCGGTATCGGCGTGCTCTTCACCTTCGGCTCCAAGGGCCGCCGCGAACTGCCGAACTCCCAGGTGGTGATCGACGGCCCCGCCGAGCCGCTGTCCAAGGACGGATCGTTCCTTGGCGAACACATCTACACCCGGATCCCCGGTGTCGCAGTGCAGATTAATGCGTTCAATTTCGCGGTATGGGGCATGCTGGAGAAACTCGCTCCCGCCTTCCTGGCCGGAGTGCCGACCATCGTGAAACCGGCGACGCCGACCGGCTACCTGACTGCCGCCGTCGTCAAGTCCATTATCGAATCCAACCTGCTGCCTGCCGGGTCGCTGCAGCTGATTTCCGGCAGCGCACGGACCATGCTCGATCACCTGGATTACCGTGACATGGTGTCCTTCACCGGTTCGGCCGCCACCGCGAACCACCTCAAGAGCCACGACAACGTGGTCTACGGGGGTGTCAGGTTCACCGCGGAGACCGACTCACTGAACGCTGCCATCCTCGGCCCTGACGCGGTTCCGGGCACCGAAGAATTCAGCGCTTTCATCAAGTCAGTGGTGACCGAGATGACGGTCAAGGCTGGACAGAAGTGCACCAGTATCCGCCGGACCATCGTGCCACGCAACTTGATTCCCGACGTCGTCAACGCCGTCCGCGAGCGGGTCGAAGAGCGGGTGATCCTGGGCGACCCGCGAGCCGAAGGCGTCACCATGGGCGCGCTGGCCTCGCTCGATCAGCTGGCCGAGGTGCGCAAGAGCGTGGAGATGCTGATGACCGCCGGCGGCCGCATCGAGATGGGCAGCATGGACGCGCCCCAGGTGATGCACGCTGACGGATCGGTGTCCGCTTCACGTGAGGGAGCCTTCTTCGGTCCGATGCTGCTGACCTTCGACGACGCCGAGACACCCGCGGTGCACGATATTGAGGCCTTTGGGCCGGTCGCCTCGGTGATCGGCTACGACGACCTCGACGAAGCCGTCCGTCTTGCTGCGATGGGCAGCGGATCGTTGGTGGCAACGGTTGCCACCAACGACGGCGAAACGGCGCGCAAGCTGGTGACCGGCATCGCCGCGTACCACGGCCGGGTGCTGACCCTGAACCGGGAGGACGCCAAGACCTCCACCGGCCATGGCTCGCCGGTGCCGCACCTGGTCCACGGCGGACCGGGCCGCGCCGGCGGCGGCGAGGAACTGGGAGGCATCCGTTCGGTCTATCACCACATGCAGCGCACGGCCCTGCAGGGGTCGCCGAACATGCTGACCGCCGTGACCCAGGTCTGGCATCAGGGCGCGGATCGGAACATCGACGACACGCACCCGTTCCAGAAGAACCTGGCGACGCTGAAGCTGGGGGACACCGTTGCCTCTGAGCTGCGGCAGGTGACCGGTGACGACATTGCCGCATTCGCCAACACCACCGGCGATACGTTCTACGCGCACACCAATGAGCAAGCCGCCGCGGCCAACCCGTTCTTCCCCGGAATCGTGGCCCACGGCTATCTGTTGCTGTCCTGGGCGGCGGGGCTGTTCGTCTCGCCCGAGCCCGGACCGGTGCTGGCCAACTATGGTTTGGAGAATCTCCGTTTCATCACGCCGGTTGCCGCGGATGATTCATTCCGCGTGACCCTGACGGCCAAGCAGATCACCCCGCGCGAAGACGATGAGTACGGTGAAGTCCGTTGGGACGCGGTGCTGCACAATCAGCACGACGAGATCGTCGCGACCTACGATGTGCTGACCCTGGTGGAGAAGTAGGCCAGGCAGCGCTGGAACGGGCCAAGCTGCGGTACAGCGGGGAACGTTTCGATGTCGCGGCCTATGCGCGGTTGGTGACGGATCCGGCGCCGGACATGGAACTGGTGCCGGTGCGGGAGTTCCAAGCGCGGTAGCCCAACACGGCGGCGATGATGACGCCGGCGTGCAGCACGGCCATCGCCACGTGCGCAGCTACGGAAACGTTCAATGGATCGATGGTGTTCAGTCCCAGCACGGCGGGGAGCAGGTACCACGCGCTGTCCAGCACCAGCAGCCACCAGCTCTCCACCAGGCCAAACGCGAGCCCCAGCAGTGCCACGAACAGCATGCCGCGCATGAACTGTCCCAGAACCGCCAAGGCCGCTTGGCCTGCGGACAGTTCAGCCAAGGCGCCCTGGGGCGCGAGGGAGACAACTGAGAAGAGCGCGGGGACGACGAGAATGACAGCGGCGATGAGGTAATGCTTCCCGGTCGCGTGCCGGACGGGTAACGCGCCTGCAGTATGCTCAGTTCCGGCGCGGTGCCAGATCCACCATCCGAGCAGCGGCACCAGCAATGTGAGGAATGCGAGGGGCGACAGCCCGAATGCAGCCATGCCTGGCCCGGCGACAAGGAACGGCACCATGGTGACCAGCACCGATAGACCCGCGGCCAGCCAGGCCCACGTCGACCTCCGGGCGGCCAGGGCAGCGAAGACGATCAGCAGTGCAACAGACAGCACCGGCAGCCACGTGGATGCCAGGTCGACCAGCTGTGTTCCGCCGTCGTTCCCCAAGCCATTCACCGATCCCCCTTTGGGTCATGCCGCAGTCGTTTGCAGTCTAGTGCGGCGCCGCTGGCACCAGCCAGAGCGCGTGCCGGATTGAGACCGTGATGTTATGACCATAGGGTGAATCCAGCGAGATAGGAGAGAAATGGCGAGCAACTGGGAGGAACTGGACGACCGGCTGCGGCCTGCTGTGCGGCGAAGCGTCGAAGAGTACGAGCGGGTCCGTCCGCTGCTGGAATCCGTCACGGCCGAAGTGGAGTCGACCATCCGGGCGGTATTTGACGGCGCAGAGGTGCAACCACTGTTCATCACCAGCCGGACTAAAACCGTGGAGTCGTTCCGGGAGAAAGCTTCGCGGATGCTCGCTCCGGTTGACGACGATAGTGCGCCGGCGCTGGAATTTCCCGATCCGCTAAAGAACCTGAATGACGTGGTCGGTGTCCGCGTCATCACAACGCTGTCGACGGAGAACAGCACGGCCGCGTCCTTGATTAAACGCCGACGCAGTACCTTCGACTGCCGTGGCGACAGGGAAAAGGACATTGGAAGCATCGAGTCGGGAACCTACGGGTATTCCAGCCGGCACCTGATACTGCGGACCATCCAGAACGACGTCGTCAGGGCCTATCAGCGAACCCTGGACCCGGAGGCTAACCCCAACGGCAGCTACTTCTTCGAGTGCCAGATCAGGACTGTCTTCGCCCACGCCTGGTCCGAAATTGAGCATGACATCCGGTTCAAGGCCGAAGACCCTCGCGCCTGGAGCCCGTACTTCGACCGGCAATTCACGGCTACCGCAGCGATGCTGGAGACGGTTGAATCCACGTTCTCCGAGCTGAACGACCGCTACGAAACGGTCAAGGGCTATTGGGATGAGGATGGCGAGGGTGCCGTGCCGCTCACCCCCGACCGGATCAAGGAAGTGTGGCAGATGCTGCTGCCGCATGTCGACCGCAAGGCCGACGACGATTGGGGCTGGGCGGCGGAGTTGCTGGCCTCCCATGGACTCGACCGGACAGTTCAGCTGGTGGATTTGCTGCAGTCCGACACCATTAGCGCTGTTCGCAAGTCGCTCCAGCACCGCTATTCGCCAGGACCGGACCGTCTCCTCGACGACGTGCTGCTGTGGCGTTTCGGCAACGCACACATCGACAAGACGGCCGAAACAGCTAAGGCGGAATCAGCTCCGCGTCGCGACAGCCTCCGTCGCAGGCTGGGCCAGATGGAACGGTACCGGCAGCGTGCCGAGCAGGAGGGGTAGGGGTGCCGGCCAGCGTGGCCGGCGGCTCGTTGTACGCGACTGGACGCCACGATCGCGGGTGGCGTCCCGCGCCGTCGCACTCGTATCAGTGTTCGATCGCTATCAATAGTCCTCTGCGGTGAGCGCTTCAAGAGGTGCCAGGGAGACGATGTCCTCCGCTTTGGCGGCGAAGGCACGGTCAATGGTGACGAGAGCGTCGGCCTGGAGTTTGGTGACGGCCAGATACTCCGCGTCGAACGTCGTGTCCCAACCTTGCTCGAGGGCGATCTTCCACGCGGTGCCCCGGGACACCCGGTCACCGAGCAGTCGCATCTTCAGTTCGGTGAGTCGCTCATGATGTTGAAGCGCCAGGTTCTCGGCAAGGTCTCCTCGCTGCACGTCCTCAAGCAGCAGGCTGAGCGCCTGGGAGCGAATGAGATTCGGAGCGACGAGCTGATGGGCCGAACTGACTCGGATCTCCTTGGCGACTATGTGCAACAGGGTGGGGGCGTCGATGACGTAGCGTGTCATGTTCACAGCCTATGACGCCGTTCGGCCAGTAGCCCATACCTCGGGAGCCCGTACATCGGGCAGGCGCCGGCCCGCAATACTGAGCTTGATCTAGCCGATCCGGGCGGCCGCCGGCAGGTGCAGGCCGTCGAAGACCATGGTGATGACGTCGTCGGCCAGCTTCTCCGGGCTCAGCGGCCCGCCGGGCTTGTACCACTCGACAATCGAGTTGATGGTCCCAAACAGCAACCGCGTCGTTGTCCGGGGATCGATGTCGCTGCGGACTGATCCCTCGGTCCGGGCCGCGTCGACCAGGCCGGCGATGGTGTGGTCGAAAGCCCGCCGGCGTTCCATCGCTTCCCGCTCGACCTCCGTGTTGCCGCGCAACCGCAGCAGCAAGGTGACGAAGGGCAGCCGCCCGGTCAACACTGCCACCGTCCGGCGCAGCACAAATTCCAGCCGTGCATCAGCGCGTCCGCTCAGGGCATCGGGTTCGGCGAGGATGTCCTCCAGCCCGCTCAATGCGTGATCCAGAGCGAGCCTCAGCAGGTCCCCCTTGGACGGGACATGGTGGTAGATGGCGGACTTGCTGATGCCCAGGTTGTCGGCGAGCACACCCATCGACGTTGCCTCGTAGCCGTGCCGGTTGAACACGTCGACGGCGATGCGCAGCACGGTGGCCTGGTCGTAGCCGGGACGGCCGCGGCGGGGTGTTGTATTGTTTTGGGACATAGGGGCAAGTGTGCCATCCACCGGCATCAACCCTGCTCTTTGTCGCGCAGGTCGTAAATCCGGCGCAGCTTGCCGCTGGAGCGGGCGAGGGTTCCGGGTTCGGCCACTTCGATGCGGGCGCTGGAGCCGATGTGGATCTTGATCTGCTCGCCCAGTTCCCTGCCCGCATTAGCGCACGCATCCGCAGGGAACTCCTCGCGGCGTTCGATCTTCACTGTCAGCTCGTCCATCCGGTCGGGGCGGGAGATCTCGAGCTGGAAGTGCGGACTGAGTTCGGGAATCTTCAGCGCGATCTCCTCGACCTGGGTGGGGAAGAGGTTCACCCCACGCAGGATGATCATGTCGTCGCTGCGTCCGGTGATCCGTCCCATCCGCCGCATGCCCTCACGTGCCGTGCCGGGCAGCAGCCGGGTCAGGTCGTGGGTGCGGTAGCGGATGACGGGAAGTGCCTGCTTGGTCAGTGAGGTGAAGACCAGTTCACCGTGTTCGCCGTCGGGCAGCACCTTGTCGCTGAAGGGGTCGATGATTTCGGGGCGGAAATGGTCTTCCCAGATATGCGAACCGTCTTTGGTTTCGCAGGATTCGCCGGCGACCCCGGGACCCATGACCTCGCTGAGACCGTAGATGTCGCAGGCGTTGACATTCATCTTGGTTTCGAGCTCATGGCGCATCTCGGCGGTCCATGGTTCGGCACCGAGCACCGCGGTCTTCAACGATGTCTTCGTCGGGTCGATGCCGGCGGCCACCATCGCGTCGTGGATGGTCAGCAGGTAGGTGGGCGTGCACATGATCGTCTCGGGGCCGAAGTCCTGGATCAGCTGGATCTGCCGTTCCGTCTGGCCGCCGGAGATCGGGACCACCGTGCAGCCCAGCCTTTCCGCGCCGGCATGGGCACCCTGCCCGCCGGTGAACAGTCCGTAACCGTAGGCGTTGTGCACGATGGTGCCGGGCTTCACGCCCGAAAGCCGCATGCTGCGGGCAACCATCTTGGCCCACTCGTCCAGATCCCGTTCGGTGTAGCCGACGACGGTTGCCTTGCCGGTGGTACCCGACGACGCGTGGATCCGGCTGACCTGCTCCATTGGCACGGCGAACATGCCGAAGGGGTAGGTCTGGCGGAGGTCTTCCTTGGTGGTGTAGGGGAACTTGGCCAGATCGGCCAGTTCCTTCAGGTCCGAGGGGTGGACACCGGCGTCGTCGAACTTTTTGGTGTACATCGGCACCCGGTCGTAGGCGTACTGCACCGTGTCCTTCAGCCGCTGCAGCTGGAGAGCCTCGATCTCATCGCGGCTCATCGTCTCTTCGGGGTCGAGCCCGGCGGTGCCGGTGGCGGGAACTGTCTGTGTCACGTCGAACTCCTGGTGTTACTTGGCAGCTGGGTTGGGAACGGTCCGGCTGCGGCCGCGGAACTCGGCAACCACGACGCCGTCGGCCTTGATGTGGATGTCATAGATGCCGCTGCGGCCGGACTGGTGGCGCTGATGCGCTTCGGCCGTGATTAATTGCCCGGGCTTGGCGGGCCGGAGGAAATTGATGTCGACGCCGGAGGCCACGGTGATGCTTGAGGGGTCCAGCAACTGGCCGTCGTCGTCGACATGATTGCAGGCCAGCGCGAAGGCGCTGTCGGCAAAGGCGAACAGCATTCCCCCATGGGCAATACCGAATCCATTGAGCATCTCCTCGCGCAGCGTCATCTGGATCGTGGCGTGTCCTGCCGACAACTCGATGACCTCGTACCCCATCCAATCCGAGGCAGGGTCGTTGGCCAGAATTGGATGTTTTGGCACGGTCACTGGCGCAGCCTCTGTACCGGGCATGTGGTACCCCTCACTCGATTTACTGAATGGTCATTAGGTAATCCTGTTAGGGGTGTCGCTGTCAAGCCGTGCAGCAGATGTCACCGCTGGCGGATGCACTACGTAAAGGCCAGCCAGCCTGCGGAGAAGAGGACGGCGCCGGCGGGCAGCGCCCAGTTGATGATCAGCGTGACCAGTTGGCCGCGGAGCGTCGCCGCGTGGTTCGAGCCGACTGGCTTGACGACCGGGTCCTGTTCGTTTCCCCTGAGTTGGCCGAGGATCGAACCGGCGAGAAGCATTGAAAAACCGATCAACATGGTAGCGACTGCCGGCAGGGTGATCGACGGGACGTTCGTACCCTGCTCCAACAGCGTCAGCGCAAGGACAATACCGGTGAACGGCAGGAGGACGACGACGGCGAGCAGCGGTTGCCGCGCCAGCTTGTCCAGGTGCACCCCGGCCAGGATGAGGCAGCCCGCCGTCATGATGGCCAGCAGCAGGAAATAAGCACTCAGGTTCACCACCGCACCGTCCGTCAGCGAGAACAGTCCGGGCAATAACACCAGAAGGCCAAGAACTTGAAGGGTCACCGGAACGAGGCCCACCAACTTCTGCCGGGTACTCCAAGGTCTGCGACGCGGCAGCGGCAACGTTGCAGCGTAGACGACGGGATCGCCGAACGCTTGGGCCGGCGACTCTCCGCTATCGGCACAGTACGATTCGACGTGGGCCACAGCATCGCCGGTATCCCTGCCGCTGACATTGCGCTGGCGCAGTTTGAGGGCCAGATCATCCAGCCATTTTCTGCTTGACTTCGTGCCGGCCATTATCGGACCTCCGATCACGTAACGAGGAAGTACTGGAAGAGGGCGGTCCCGGCCGCGGCGAGCACCAGCAACCAATGCGGCAGTATCTGCAATATCCGGCTCCAGCGATGATTCTTGGCGGTCGTCGTACTGGTGTCGGTCGGTCGTATGATCGGGTCCCTGTCCTCATTTCGGTCCCTTAGGTGTCCCCACAGGGCGGCGGCAACAAGGACGACGGCGGCCGCAATGACGACTGGCAACGCCGGAAGGACCAGCGCCGGGCTGCCCGCCGCCGTCGTACCACTGATGGCGAAGCCGACCCCACACAATGGGCCCGCGACAGCGAAGGCAATCAGCACCCACTTGTTCCTGACCAAAATGCCCAGGTTGGCAATGGCGGCAATGATGATGGCAGCCAGCAGCAGGATGAACCCGATCTGCCATATGTTGATCGTGACAGGGCCACCACGATAGGCGGCACGAATAGCCGGCAGGAATACGAATAGCCCGATCACGCCTGCCAGTGAAGGAAGCGCATACCGGAGTCGGCGATGGAGATCCCCCTCAGACTCCTCCGGCCTCAGCTCGAGCCGCTGCGCGTACTCAACAGGATCGCCAAAGGCTTCGACCGGCGTCTCACCACTATCGGCGCAGTAGGACTCGACATGCGCGAGTGCGTCTCCAACGTCCTGCCCGCTGACGTTGTGCAGCCGGAGTTCGAGAGCGAAGTTGTCCAGCCATTTCTTGTCGGTCCTGGTCTCGGTCATGACTATGCCCTTCCACTGAGTTGTGAGCCGGTGCCGGTTAGATGATTCACGGTATGCATAGCGAACCGTTCCCATTGCTGCGTCCGGCGGTCCAGTTCCTGCTGCCCGGATGTGGTCAAGGAGAAATACTTCCGGCCCGGCCCCGCTTCACCGGCCCGCCATTCGGTTTCCAGCCACCCTGAATTCTCCAAACGGGTCAAGAGCGGATACAGCGTGCCGCCCTTGACGGTGCCGAATCCGGCTGTTTCGAGGGTGGTGGCAATCGCATACCCATAGGTGGGCCCGCTTTCCAGCGACTTGAGGACGCAGAGCCCGAGGATGGCACGCATCCATTCATTGGGCCACGTCTCTTGTTCCATGGCTAGACAGTACCTCTATGTAGTTAGACTGTCTACCTAGTCGTGCGTAACGGGAAATTACTGGCCGCGCGAGGAATCATCCGAGAATTGAGGCGGTTCCTCGTTATTCTTCAGCTTCGCCAGCTGGCTCTCGACGTCGGGGGAAGTCTCCAGTTCCTCGAATGCCGCATCGAACCGGGCGGATCCGGAGGTGTGGGCCGATCCGGCAGGACCGGAAATCTCATCCCGGGCAGCTGCCGTGTGGTGGCGGTGCTTGTCCTCGCGTTGGGCCGTATGGGCGGCATCTGCGGCTTCGAACGCCGCCTGGTCCGATGCCGTGACCGCCTGCTGCATGGAGCTCGTTGCTTCAGTGACACCGTGGCGTGCGTGGAGGTGGTGGTAGTGCAGCTGCTGGTCCGCCACCCGCGAAGCAATGCGGTCCAACTGGTCCTGCAGCTGGCCCAACTGGTTCGCAGCATCGCTGCGCTGGGACGTCAAGTGATCCAATCGTTTCCGGGCGGCGAGACTGTCCCGCAGGGCCCGCCGGGCGGCGTCGTCATCACCGGCCGCCACCGACCGTTCCGCCTGGCGCTTCAGATCCTCAACTTCCGACGTCGCTTGCTGGCACAGCACCTCAAGCTTGCGGTGCGTGGCGGCCAGATCGGCGGTGCTCCGACGGGCCTTCTCGTAGGCCTCGAGCTGGCGGTAGTGGGCGTCTTCCACGGTTTGCATGCCCGAGGGCTGATCCGGGGCGCGTTTGACCCGTATCAGGCGACTGATGCGGCTGCGGATCGACATTGGCTCCTTCCCTAAGCCGTGGTCCGGTTCCTCGGGGCGGAGGTATATGAAGTGCTCCACGCCTGCAGCCCGGCCAGTTCAAGCTTCAAATGCTCACCGGCTTGCCGGGCGGCGCCGGTGCCGACATCGTCGGACAGTTGCAGCAGTGTGTGTCGCAACTGTGCCGACAGGTTGGTCAGTTTGTCCGCTTGGCGGCGGAACCGGGCGGCGTGGGACATCCTCGTTTGCCGGTTGGTTTCTTCTTCGGCGATTCGGATACTTTCCTGTAACGAGCGATGAGCCCGTTCCAAGTCGGCGGCCACTGCGGGCAGGTCGCCGAGGGGGTGCCCTGCGGAACGGGCGGCGGCCAGCGATCGCCCGGTGGCTTCCGTGGAGCGATGCAGCTCAAGGCGCAGCTTGGCCAATTGCCGGACGCTACTGTCGCCCGAAAGAGCGCGCATTCTCATGAGCCCGGCTTCTTTCATCCGGCCCACTATGCCTGAACGACGCACTTTCCTGACCACGAACCAGGTGGACAGGGCGAAGACCAGCGTGGAGGTCAACAAAACGATTCCTCCAACGAGGAGGAGTTGCGTCAGGAATTCCGTCATGGCCGTGCCACCCTCTGTCGGACGTATAAGGGACTATACCTCCAGTGTGCACCCGAATGGACAGCGATTCCAGTGCGGTGCCCGCCACCAGCTGGTGCCCGCGGCTACGAACCGTGCTGTGAGCGCTTGCACTTCGGAAGCCCCGCCTATATCCTGAACGAACGGTCAGTAAATATCCGTGGCGCTGAAGGCTGCGGTCTCAACATCATCGAGGTGATCATGATGGCAACTCCCCAGACAGGTCTTTCGGCGGTCAAGGAAGACCCGGGCACAACCGCTGCAGCCGACGACGCGGCCGAGGCCGGCCAGGCGCGTTTTGACCAGATCCTTGCCGACGATTCAAGAATTGAGCCGCGGGACTGGATGCCTGAGAAGTACCGGAAGTCCCTGGTCCGCCAGATCGGCCAGCATGCCCACTCGGAGATTATCGGCATGCAGCCCGAGGCGAACTGGATCACCCGGGCACCGTCGCTGAAGCGCAAGTCCATCCTGATGGCCAAGGTGCAGGACGAGGCCGGACACGGGCTCTATCTGTACTCTGCCGCCGAGTCCCTGGGCACCACCCGCGACGCCATGACGGACCAGTTGATTGAGGGCAAGGCGCGCTACTCCTCCATCTTTAACTACCCCGCAGTGACGTGGGCCGACATGGGGGCCATCGGCTGGCTGGTCGACGGCGCCGCCATCGTGAACCAGGTTCCGCTGTGCCGGGCATCCTATGGTCCGTACGGGCGGGCCATGGTCCGGATCTGCAAGGAAGAATCCTTCCACCAGCGGCAGGGGTTCGAGATCCTGATGGAGCTGGCCAACGGGACTCAAGCCCAGAAGCAGATGGCCCAGGAAGCCGTCGATCGGTGGTACGCGCCGTCGTTGATGATGTTTGGGCCGCCGGACGGCGATTCGCCCAACTCACAGCAATCCATGCAGTGGAACATCAAGCGTTTCACCAACGATGAACTCCGTCAGCGTTTTGTCGACATGCTGGCCGAGCAGGTCAAGACGCTGGGGCTGACATTGCCGGATGAAGACCTGAAGTGGAACGAAGAGCGCGGGCACTACGACTTCGGTGAACTGGACTGGAATGAGTTCAAGGAAGTCCTCGCCGGCCGCGGTCCCTGTAATTCGCAGCGGATGGAACGCCGTCGGGAGGCTCACGAGGAAGGCGCATGGGTGCGGGAAGCCGCTGCCGCATACGCCCGGAAGATGGCCGCCAGGAACGCCGAGCAGACAGTAGGAGCAGCATCATGACCGGTGGATCAACCACGGGCGACGACGGCACCCGCCCGGTCGACACTGAGGCCGAGGAGGACCAGTACGCCAACGAGCCTTGGCCGCTCTGGGAGGTGTTCGTGCGGTCTTCCCGCGGGCTCTCCCATGTTCATGCCGGGTCTTTGCACGCGCCGGATGCGGGGATGGCAGTGCGGAACGCACGCGACCTCTATACCCGCCGCAACGAGGGCGTTTCCGTCTGGGTTGTCCCGGCCAACGCCATCACGGCCAGCGATCCCGATGCCAAGGGCGCCTACTTCGAATCAGCCGCAGGCAAGGACTACCGGCACGCGACGTACTACAAGAAGAGTGAAGGGGTGAAGCACCTGTGAGCGGGGAAAGCGCAACCCGGATTTCCGCCGGTGAAGCCTTCACGGCCGAAGATATTGCCGCCGCAGTTGAGGCCGGCACCCGTGCCTCCGACGATGTCGCCAAATACGCCATGCGGCTGGGCGATGACTCACTGATTCTTGCCCAGCGGCTGGGATGGTGGATCTCCCGGGCACCGGAACTGGAAGAAGACGTGGCCCTGGGCAATATCGCCCTGGACCTGATCGGCCATGCCCGGTCGTTTTTGACCTACGCCGCCGGCGCCTGGGACAAAACCGAGGACGACCTGGCCTACTTCCGGGCCGAAGCCGAGTTCCGCAGCGCCCACATAGTCGAGCAGCCCAATGGCGACTTCGCGCGCACTATCGCCCGCCAGCTGGTGGTCTCCTACTTCCAGTACGAGCTGTACAGCCGGCTGGTCGATTCGACGGACGAAACGCTTGCCGCGGTCGCTGCGAAAGCGATCAAGGAAGTCGCCTACCACCGCGACCACAGCGCCCAGTGGGTGCTGCGGCTGGCACTCGGAACCGAGGAATCCCGGCGCCGGATGGTCGACGGACTGACTTTGGTCTGGCCCTACGTCGAGGAACTCTTCGTCGATGATGAACTCATTGATCAGCTCGAGGGCGTCGCTGTTCGGCCCTCCGCACTGCGCGAACCGTTTGATGCGCTGATCGGGGAGGTGCTGGCAGAGGCGGAGCTCGAGGTTCCCGACGTGCCCGGTTCCATCGGCGGAGGCCGCCAAGGGCGGCACTCCGAACACCTTGGATACGTGCTCGCCGAAATGCAGGTACTCGCCCGGGAACACCCCGGCGCATCCTGGTAGGTGGATATGTCTGAGTCAACTGTTGCCATCCGCCCGTCCGACCAAGCGGCGGCCGAAGCCTGGGACATCGCGGCAACGGTCTGCGACCCGGAGATTCCGGTGCTGACCATTGAAGACCTGGGCATCCTGCGGGACACCACGGTCGACGACGACGGGGCCGGTACTCAGCGGGTTAAGGTCACCATCACGCCGACCTACTCCGGCTGCCCCGCCATGGACACCATCCGGGACGACGTCGTCACCGCCCTGGCTTCCAAAGGGTACCAAGACGTGGACGTGAACCTGGTGCTGTCGCCGGCCTGGACCACCGACTGGATGACCGACGCCGGCAAGGCCAAGCTG
The DNA here is from genome assembly GCF_000430705.1 of Arthrobacter castelli DSM 16402. Classification (GTDB taxonomy): domain Bacteria; phylum Actinomycetota; class Actinomycetes; order Actinomycetales; family Micrococcaceae; genus Arthrobacter_C; species Arthrobacter_C castelli. The sequence goes on along the minus strand of NZ_AUMN01000001.1, from coordinate 82,532 downwards.
GAGGAGTATGGCATTGCCCCTCCTACCGGCAAGGCCGCCGCCGGGCCGGTCAAGGTCGGGCTCAGCGTGAAATGCCCGCAGTGCAGTTCCCTCAACACCCGTGAACTCACCCGCTTCGGCTCCACCTCCTGCAAGGCGCTGTACGTCTGCCAGGAGTGCAAGGAACCATTCGACTACTTCAAGGTGCTCTAAAAGTGACAAACGAGAAACCCCCGACGTCGGCGAGCGACCCGGTGGTCGACCAAGCGAGCGCCAGCGAGCGCGCGGAGACCAGCGCCGAGACCGGCGCCGTGACCGGCAAGCGCCGCCGCCCGACCTTCCATACCCTCACGGTAGCTGAAGTCCGCCGGCTGACCGCCGACGCCATCGAAGTCACCTTCGCAGTGCCGGAGGAGCTGGTCGACCAGTACGACTACGCCCCGGGCCAGTATGTTGCCCTGCGCACGACCCTCGATGGCCAGGAAGTGCGGCGCAGCTACTCCATATGTGCCGAGCCGAAGCCGGGCGAAATTCGTGTGGCCATCAAGCAGGATCTCGGCGGGCTGTTCTCCACCTGGGCCAATGAAAATCTTGCCGCAGGCGCACAGATGGATGTGATGAGCCCTCAGGGCGCCTTCATTTCCCAGCACAATATGAACGAGATCAACCACCCGGAGCAGATCGCCACGGAGTCGACCGAACATCCCGGCGGGGCGAACTTCGTCGCCTTCGCCGCGGGTTCAGGCATCACCCCGGTGATTGCCATCGCGCGCACCGTGCTGGCGGCGAATCCGACCACCCGATTGGATCTCGTGTACGCCAACCGTGCCGCGATGGATGTGATGTTCCTCGAGGAGCTGGCGGACCTGAAGGACCGGTATCCTTCCCGTTTCGCGCTCCATCATGTGCTCTCCCGGGAGCAGCGCACCTCGCCGCTGATGAGCGGGAGGATCGACGCCGAGAAGCTCTCGACCATGTTCGACACGGTCATCCGTACGGACGGAATCGACGAGTGGTTCCTCTGTGGTCCGTTCGAACTGGTTCAGCTGTGCCGGGACACCCTTGAAGAGCGTGGAGTTCCCAAGGAGAAGGTGCGCTACGAACTGTTCACCACCGGGAAGCCGGAAAAGCCGGAGGGCCAGCACGGCCGGCCGGTGAAGATCGAGTCGTCCGAGGACAATTACGCCATCACATTCAATCTCGATGGGCTGTCGGGACAGGTGGAGACACCTACGCATTCCAACGAATCGATTCTCAACGCTGCCTTGCGGGTGCGTCCCGATGTTCCGTTCGCCTGCGCGGGCGGGGTGTGCGGTACCTGCCGCGCCAAGTTGACCAGCGGTACGGTCGACATGGAGGAGAACTACGCGCTGGAGCAGGACGAGATCGAAAAGGGGTTCATTCTGACGTGCCAGTCTCGGCCGACCAGCAAGGAAGTGGCGGTCGACTACGACGCATAGCGAGCGGTGGTCGACCAAGGCGCCCCGCATCGGTGGTCGACCAAGGCGCTCCGCAATCGGTGGTCGACCAAGGCGCCCCGCATCGGTGGTCGACCAAGGCGCTCCGCGCCGCGTGGAGACCCGTGGAGACCCGGCGGTCGTCCCATCCAGCCCCCTGTAACTTGACCGGCACCACCACTCGAAGGAGAGACCATGAGCATGATTGACCTGACGATCGACAACGATGTTGCCGAAGTGGTGCTGAATGCGCCGCAGAAGCTGAATTCGCTGGACGAGAGTGCGCTGTCGGAGCTGGAGAAGGCCTACGATGACGCGGCCGACGCCAAGGTCCGGGCGCTGGTGCTCCGAGGGGAGGGGCGCGGCTTCTGCGCCGGCCGTGACATCTCCAACGTCACTCCTGCCAGCGACGATGCCTACGGGTATCTGGGCGGGACCGTCACTCCGTTGCTCAAGAAGATGAGCGCTTTTCCGGCGCCGACTTTCGCCTCCGCTCACGGCGCCTGCCTGGGCGTCGGGCTGGGACTGCTGGTGGCCACCGACGTCGTCTATGTCGCCGAGGACGCCAAGATCGGCTCACCTTTTGCCAATCTGGGTGCCACGCTCGACTCCGGTGGTCATTGGCTCTTTACCGAGCGGCTGGGAGCTCACCGGACGCTGGACATGATCTACACCGCCGAACTGATCAGCGGTGCAGATGCCGTTTCGTCCGGTTTGTTCAGCCGTGCCATGCCGGCCGACCAGGTCCTGGAGAAGACCCGGGCCACCGCGGCCAAGGTCGCCACAGGCGCCACCGGTGCTTTCAACGCTTCCAAGGAGCTGGTCGCCCATATCCGCGATCAGCGGCTGGGGCTATGGACCGCCATGGAGGAAGAGAACGTTGCCCAAGGCGATCTCTGCAAGAGCGAGGACTACGCGGAGGGTTTCCAAGCATTCCAGGAGAGGCGCAAGCCAAACTTCAAGGGCTGACCGTAGCCGGCCGGAGGAAGCAGGTTAGAAAATTCCGGTTTGGAAACCGCGGCCTGGCATGTCGTAGGGGTTCTCCGGCCGATCCTCGGACTCTATTGTGTGGTCGTCGTGTCGGTCTTCGTGGGTTCTGGGCCGATTCATATAGGTGCGATATTTCAAGTAGCCAATGAGAAGCAACGTGATCGCGCAGAGAAGTACTGCGCCTCCTGCACTCATAAGGAAGATGCCGAGCTCGGCACTCGCTCCGACATCTGTGTAGACCGCTGCTGAGTACTTGTTGATGCCCGGGATAAGCATGAACAAAGAGGCGAGCATCAACAGGCTTCCGGTCAAAGTCTGCCAGCTCCAGGCCGGGTGCCGGGTGCCGCCGCGGCGGGAGTGGTTCTTTCCGCCAGTCATTTCGAAACTCCTGCCCGTTCGCGTCGGTGTCGCAGTGCGTCACCTGCGGCCAACATAACATGCATATGTGTGACGTAGTTCTCAACAAGGTAGGGCGTCGTGATTCAATCGGCAAACGGATCCGGCTTCTCGTAGGGCGTCACGACAGTGTTTGCGATAAGATCCGGCCACGGGTCCGAGCCGCCCTCCACGATATCCGTTGGGCATATCAGGAGCACCCATAGTGCGTTGTCCGACTGTGGCATATTCCGTCCGGCAATTCGCATTGTTCCCGAGGTGGCCGTACCGGGTACCACATAGTCCATTCGCGCGACTTTGAATTCGAGTCCCGGAGCCGAATTCGACTGTTGCGGAATAACTACATTCTCTGCTTCGATTATGGACTCTGGACCGGGAAGGCTTCTTGCAAATTCTTTCTTTAGCCGCGCAAGCATCTTCGCGGTAGTGGAACTGCCGTCATCGGACAGATATTCCGGGCCCGATTCTCCGGTGAACTCGTTGACCGTATATGTGCAGCGGGATGCGGGATTGGCGATAGCGTCGGCGCCGCGCGAGTGCCATCCCTCCATCTCCGGTATCTGGAACCCGACCGCCTCTTTGAAGTCGCCAGCCTCATCCAACAAAATAACGCCGTGATCCCTGCCAAACGAACTGAATAGTGCCGACGTGGATTGTTGGTTCAGCGCCCACATGACAAGACCGAGCACAAGGAGCAGGGCGAGCCCGGCTGCCGTTGAGAGTATGACGATTGATCGACGTTTCATTTGCCGTTCTTCCTGGTGGAATTTATGTGGCTGTTTCGAGTCTGCCGTTCCTGTCTCGTCGACGCGACGAGTACCCTGCTACCTGTGGATAACTTTCGTGGTGGGGTCAACGAGCGGCATTAAACGAACCCAATATCGCTTTCGCCATGAATCCGCATTCACCGTTGGCATAGGATGGTGCGCAGGACGAGCGGGCCGGGGGACGGCGCGTGGCAAGCGTCGTCGCATTTTTGCAGATCCAACCCGGAGCAGAGGTAATGAGCCAATCAGCAGAGCACATGGTCGTCCAGATCCATAAAGATGGCACCGTGATGGTCGGTGCCAGCAGGATCAACACATCCCGGTATCCGGATGCCTATACGGCGGCCTTCGACCAAATCGCGCAAGAGGCACAGCGCCGGGGCGAGAAGGTGCTGACCCACGGTGTCGACCACGCGATCGGCGAGGACACATGGTTCTACGTCACCGACGCTGGCGACACCGAAGCCACCACGGCACCGTCCGAGAACAGCCGGCCGTCAAACAACGCCGGCGCTGAACCGGTCGAAGCGCCAGCTGCGCCTGAGGACCATCAAGCGTCTGCCCCGGCAGAGCCCGCGACCGAGGACCAACCGGAGCCTGCACCGGTGGAACAAGAATCGCTCTCGACGGCGCCAACTCCGCAGGCATCGACAACTACAGAGGTGCCGCGGCCCGGTCCAATAGACTCTGTGCCGCTCACTACTGCGTCACCGGCTGCCGGCCCCGATCCGGATAACGCAGCACCTGATGCTGTTCCGGACCGGGCGACTGAACCACCGCCGGCTGCTGCTCCGGCCCCGGCTTCTGCTCCGCCCGCGTCCGACCCCGATCCGGCAACCGGGCCACCAGCTGCTGCGCCCGCTCCGGCTGCCACCACGGAGACGTCGTCGCCCAACGACTTGCCCCAGACACGGTCCGGACGCCGGGCGGAAACGACGTCTTTCGTCAAACCTCCCAAGGACCGTCCCACAGGTGGCCTTCGGGGAGCCGTGTACAAGGCTTCCATCGGAACGGTGAATCTCGGGCCCAGCGCGAAACAGCGGCAAGAGGACGCACTGGAGAAGCGGATTTCACGCCAACTGCATGGCGCATACAACACCGCTGTACTGTCGCTCAAGGGCGGAATCGGAAAGACCTCCACGACCGTCGGCGTCGGCATGACACTTGCCGAGTTCCGTGGCGACTTGCCGTGTGCCATCGATGCCAACCCTGACTCTGGCGACCTGGCCGAACGGGCGTTGGGCGAGAGCATCCACCAATCCTCCGACCCCCGGACGGTCTCGGACATCATTGACGATCTGGAATCCATCACCTCGTTGACCGAGCTGTCCCGCTATATGCAGCATGCAGGCCGGTTCCATGTGTTGGCCGGGGAACAGGATCCGGAGGTTTCGGACAGCCTTACCGCGGACGAGTACCTGAAGATCCGCACGCTGATTGGAAAGTACTACTCGGTGTTGATGACCGATTGCGGTACCGGCGTGACCCACAATGCTATGAAGGGAATACTGCAGACGGCGGACAACTTGGTGATCGCCGCCGGGTACGCTGTCAGCGGCGCCAAGAGGGCACGAAGTACGCTGTCGTGGCTGGCCAGCCACGGTTACGAGGAACTCGCTCGCAACGCGATCGTGGTGATTACGGACAAGGACGAGGTGTCCGCGCGGGTCAACAAGGATGCCATCAACCAGCATCTGTCAGGTATCTGCCGCCAACTCATCGCCGTGCCCCATGACCGGGGCGTCGCAGACGGCGACGTGATCTCCCTGGAGACGCTGAAGCCGGCCACCCGCCGGGCGTACAAGGAAATCGCCGCGGCCATTGTCGACGGCTACCAGTAGGGACACCGACTGCGGGACGACGACGGACTGCGCGACTGTTCGCACCAGGAGTAAGTACGCGCCTTCCAGGCACAAACCCCGTCGGGCTCTATCGCGTGTCGATGTCCTCGAACACCAGGAAGGTCTGGGTATCGAGCACTCCGTCCATGGATTGCAGCTTGTCGAAAATGACGCGCCGCAGGTCCAGGTTGTCCTGGGCCCGCACCAGCAGGATGACGTCGAAATCGCCGCCGACCAGGGCGATATGGTGCACTTCGGGAATCGCCTGCAGCGTCTCCTTCAGCGCACGCCACGAGTGCTGCCGCACCTTCAGGGTCACATAGGCCGAGGACTTCAGCCCTGCTTTCGCCGGGTCAATCAGCGCCGTGAACCTCGTCAGCACTCCGTCCCCGGTCAAACGGGAGATCCGCGAGTACGCGTGGGCGCGGGAGATGTGCACTTTTTCGGCCACGGCCGTCACCGACATCCGCCCGTCCGCGGACAGCTCGGACAGTATCCGTCGGTCCACATCATCCAGTGCCGGTGCCCGTTGCTCAACCATCCGTCTACATCCCTCCGCAGTAACCCAGCTCACAATTACAATGTGTCTACAAGAATAGCCTTACGACACCAAAAATTCCACAGTAACGCCTGAAACTGGATACGAATAGCTGGCGGAACCCATAATGGGTAAACACAGTATCTTTCGCTGAAGTCCTCAGCGCTGAGGAAAGGTGGACTCCCATGAGCAGTTCCACAGCCGAAGAATCGGCCCGCTCCGAAGCCGCGATGCTTCCATCTCCGACGCCGGTGCAGCTGATCAACGAGCGGGGCGTCGCCGTCGACAATGACACTGAGACCGCTGCCAAGTACCCGATGCCCTCGCCTGAGGCGCTGATGCGCGCGTATGACAAGCTCGTCACGGGCCGGCGGGTGAACGACCAGGCCGGAGCCCTGGTGCGGCAGGGCAAAATGGCGGTCTATCCGTCTTCGCACGGGCAGGAAGCCTGCCAGGTTGCGGCCGCCTTGTGCCTGGATGCGCAGGATTGGCTCTTCCCGACCTACCGCGACACTGTTGCCGTGATGACCCGGGATGTGGATCCGGTTGAAGTGATGGTGCTGCTGCGCGGCGACTGGCACAGCGGCTATGACCCCATCGAGCATAAGGTCGCCACGCAGTCGACTCCGCTGGCCACTCAACTGCTGCACGCCGTCGGAGTCGCCCATGCCGCCAAGCTCAAGGGCGAGGACAGCGTCGTCGTCGCCATGTGCGGTGACGGGGCCTCAAGCGAGGGCGACTTCCACGAAGCACTGAACTTCGCGGCGGTCTTCCACGTGCCGGTGGTCTTTTTCGTGCAGAATAACCAGTACGCAATCTCGGTGCCGCTCTCGCACCAGTCGGTCGCGCCGTCGCTGGCGCACAAGGCGATTGGTTACGGGATGCCCGGTGAACGGGTGGACGGCAATGATCTGGCCGGGGTGCTCTCGGTGCTTGGAACAGCCGTGCAGCGGGCCCGTGACGGCGGCGGCCCCACTCTGGTGGAGGCACACACGTACCGGATGCAGTCCCACACCAATGCCGACGACGCCACCCGCTACCGCACCGACGCGGAGGTGGCCGAATGGGCGCCGAAGGATCCGCTGGTGCGGATGAAGAAATACCTGACGGACGCGGCGGTGCTGACCGACGAGGCGGAAGCGGCGATTGGCGATGACGCCGAACGGGTCGCCGCCACCCTTCGCGATGGCCTGAACTCAGAGGTCTCGGTGGATCCGGACGACCTGTTCAAATATGTGTACTCGGAGCCGACCCCGCAGCTCAATGAGCAGGCCGCGATGCTCCGCGACGAACTGTCCCGGGAAGGGGAGTAATCATGACTTCCGTTGCAGATCAGCAGACCCCGGCGCAGGCTGCGGCCGGCAGAGTGGCCGACGACGACGGCACGACGACGGCGGCGCCTGTCACCTTTGGCAAGGCGTTGACTGCCGCCCTGTCCGACGCGATGGATTCCGACGAGGGCGTGGTTGTTTTCGGCGAAGACGTCGGACCGCTCGGAGGGGTGTTCCGGATTACCGATGGCCTCACCGACCGTTTCGGCGAGCAGCGGTGTTTCGACACTCCGCTGGCCGAGGCCGGGATCATGGGAATGGCTGTCGGAATGGCGATGAACGGGATGCGTCCGGTCGTCGAGATGCAGTTCGATGCGTTCGCCTACCCGGCGTTCGAGCAGGTGGTCAGCCATGTCGCGAAGATGCATAATCGGACCAAGGGCAAGGTGAAGCTGCCGATCGTGATCCGGATTCCCTACGCCGGCGGCATCGGCGGGGTGGAGCACCATTGCGATTCTTCCGAGTCCTACTACGTCCACACGCCAGGGTTGACTGTGCTGGCTCCGGCCACCGTGGCCGATGCTTACACCATGCTCCGCGATGCCATCGACTCGGACGATCCGGTGGTGTTCCTGGAACCGAAGAAGATGTACTGGTCCAAGGACGCCGTGGACCTGAAGGCGCTGGAGACGGCGCGCCGCGATCCGGAGGTTGCCTCCGGAATCGGCAAGGCCGTCGTCGCCCGCGAGGGAACCGACGCCACCCTGATTGCCTACGGCCCATCGGTGCCGACGGCGCTGGCTGCCGCCGACGTCGCCGCATCAGAGGGGCGCAGCCTGCAGGTGGTCGATGTGCGCTCGCTGGTGCCGTTCGACGACGAAACCGTTGCCGCCGCGGTGCGCACCACCGGACGTGCCGTGGTGATTGCCGAAGCGCCGGGCTTCGCCTCCGTTGCCTCTGAGATTGTCGCCCGGGTGCAGGAGCGCTGCTTCCACTCGCTGGCCGCGCCGGTGCGGCGTGTGGTTGGTTTCGATACGCCGTTCCCCGCGCCCAAGCTGGAGCACTATTACCTGCCGTCCGTGGACCGGATCCTGGACGCCGTCGATGACCTGCAGTGGGAGGACTAGATGAGTGCGACACAACAGCGGCAGGTGTTCCTGCTTCCTGACCTCGGTGAAGGCCTCACGGAGGCTGAGCTGGTCAACTGGCTGGTGGCGGTAGGAGACGAGGTCGCGGTCGACCAGGCGGTGGCGGAAGTGGAGACCGCCAAATCCGTGGTGGAGGTTCCCTCTCCCTTCGCGGGGACGGTTGCCGTGCTGCACGGTGACGCCGGTGCCACCATCGACGTTGGCAAACCGCTGATCTCGATCGATGACGCCGGTCCTGGCAATTCAGCTGCGGGCGAGGCCTACCGCACCGAGGAGCGCGCAGGGACTCAGGCACCGGCCGGAACAGAGCCGGCCGAATCCGGGGACTCCGGGTCGGGTAACGTGCTTATCGGTTACGGCACACCTGCCGGAGCAGGCGGAAGCAAGCGCACCCGCCGGCCGAAGAAGGCCTCACCGCCGACGTCGGGGAGGCCGATTTCGACGCCGGCCGGACAGGAGGCCGCCGCCGGCACTCAGGCACCGCTGGTGATTTCCCCGCTGGTGCGCAGGATGGTTAAGGACGCTGGCCTGAAGCCGGCCGATATCGCCGGTTCCGGATCGGGCGGAATGATCACCCGCAAGGATGTGGAAGCGCGGGCGGCATCTGCATCCAAACCCTCGGCGCAAGCACAGCCTGCGGCCGTACAGACTGCAACCGGACGGCAGGAAGAGTCCGACAAGCGCTCGGGCCTCGGTATCGCTTCCCGCATACCCATGACCGGGGTGCGGAAGACGGTTGCGGCGAATATGTCCAAGAGCCGGACCGAAATCCCCGAAGCGACAGTCTGGGTCGACGTCGACGCCACCGAACTGCTGCAGATGCGCTCGCAGTTGAAGGCGGCGCAGCCGGAGGATACGCCCGGTCTGCTTGCCTTCATCGCCCGGTTCGTGCTGGCGGGCCTGGCGAAGTACCCCCAGCTCAACACCAGAGTGGTCGACGGCGGCGACGGCACTGAGGAGATCATCGGGTTTGACGGGGTGAACCTTGGCTTCGCGGCCCAGACGGACCGCGGGCTGATGGTTCCATCAGTACGGCGTGCCGAAGCTATGAGCGCCCGCGGGCTGGACGCCGAAATCCGCCGGCTGACCGCCGTCGCACGCGATGGCAAGGCCACTCCGGAGGAGCTGACCTCGGGCACCTTCACGCTGAACAACTACGGGGTGTTCGGGGTGGACGGCAGTGCTGCGATCATCAATTACCCCGAGGCCGCCATCCTTGGCGTCGGACGCATTATCGATAAGCCGTGGGTCGTCAACGGTGACCTTGCGGTCCGCAAGGTCACTGAGCTGACGCTGACCTTCGACCACCGGGTGTGTGATGGTGGGACCGCCGGCGGGTTCCTGCGCTATGTGGCAGATGCGATGGAAAAGCCCGGATTCGTGCTCGCCGACCTGTAGTCTCATACAGAGGCGAGAACGAGGAGTGCGGCCCCATGTCACAGGCGGAAACCACTGACGGCTGGCATCAGGTGGGGCCGCAGACATATGTGCTGGCCACTGGCACCTACCTGCTCAATGCAGGGCTCATCGTCGGCTCAGCTCGTGCCGCCGTCGTCGATACCGGGGCTGGTCCCCGGCACGGACTGGCCATTCTGGACGCCGTCCGCTCGATGACCCAACTGCCGCTGGTGGTCATCAATACCCACGCGCATTTCGACCACTTCTTCGGCAACGCTGTGTTTGCCGCTGATGGCGTCGAGGAGTTCTGGTCCCATGAAGCTGCGGTGGCCGGGATCTCCGCTGGCGAATCCCAGCGGCACTTCGTGGCCGAACCAGAGCCGGAGATGGCCGCAGCCACAGGGAAAACCACCGCCCTGGTGGTCCCGAATCGCACCGTCGGAGCCGACTGCGTGACCCTTGAGCTGGGGGATAGGTCGGTGGAGCTGTTCCACCTTGGACGCGGACATACCGACAACGACTTGCTGGCGGCGGCGGGGCCGGTGGTGTTTACCGGCGACTTGATCGAGGAGGGCGCGGACCCGGCCTTTGAGGATGCATACCCGCGCGAATGGGTGCAGACTCTCGAACAGCTGGCCCGCCTGCAGCACCGGTACGACATCTTCGTCCCCGGCCACGGCAGGCCGGTGGGCATAGACCACGTACGGGTGCAGGCCTCAACCATGTCCCGCGCCATCCGGATCGCCACCCAGGCGAAGCGGGAGGCCCCGGCGGACACCACCAAGGCGATCCCCATCATGCCGTATGCGCCGGTACAAGCCCGTGAACTGATGGGCCGGCTGCGCAGCGGCGCCTGACGTGCCCGCATCCGGACGGAGCGTGACGGCCGAGGGATTCGACTGGCGTCCACTGGCGGTCCCCGTCTACGGCCCGGCCTTGCTCTTCGGGCTGGGACATGGCTCCATCGTCCCGGTGATCGCCCTCAGCGCGAGGAATCTTGGCGCCAGCGTGGCGATGGCGGCCCTGGTGGTGACGTTGATCGGCATCGGTTCCTTATTGACCAACATTCCCGCATCCCTGATCACCACGCGGTTCGGGGAGCGCCGGGCGATTATTGGCGCCTCTGCGTGGTGCGCCCTGGCCATGGGCGTGTGCATTGCTGCCGGATCCCTGTGGGTCTTTTCAGCCGGCATTTTCATGATCGGGATGGCATCGGCGGTCTTCCACCTGGCCCGGCAGACGTATCTGACCGAGACGGTGCCTGCCCGATTCCGGGCTCGTGCCTTGTCCACACTCGGTGGGACCATGCGGATCGGAGTCTTCGCCGGACCATTCGTCAGCGCGGGGGCCATTCACTTCCTGGGACTGGCTGGCGCGTACTGGGTGGGAACCGGGGCACTGCTGGTCTCCGGGGTCGTCGCCATCGGGATGCGGGATCTGCCGCACCACCCGGGCGCAACAAGCCGGACAAAGACAAGGTCACAAGCCACTGGCAATGGCTCGCAGGACGCGGGGAGGCAAGGCGCGGCGGGCGGGACGGCTGCCGCGGGAGCAGTTGGATCCGCAGCGTCGGTCCGCTCGATTGCCCGCACCCACGCGGGAGTCCTGCGGACGGTGGGCATCGGCGTTGTGCTGGTGGCAGTGGTACGTTCCTCCCGGCCGGTGGTGATTCCGCTGTGGGCGGAGAACATCGGCCTGGATCCCGGCACCGCAGCGCTGATTTACGGAGTCTCCGGTGCTATCGACATGTTGCTGTTCTATCCGGCGGGCAAGCTGATGGACCAGAAGGGGCGGCCGTGGGTTGCGGTGCCCTGCATGGTGATTATGGGGCTGGCCTTGATTCTCGTGCCCTTCACCGTCGGCACGGTGTCGTTGCTGGTCGCAGCCGTGCTGATCGGCTTCGGCAACGGTATCGGTTCCGGGATGATCATGACCCTGGGATCCGACTATTCGCCACCGGTGGGACGGACCAAGTTCCTTGGGGTGTGGCGGCTAATGGCCGACGCCGGTTCGAGCGGGGGACCGGCTCTGCTCTCCTCCGTGACTGCGTTGGCAACCCTTTCGGCCGGCATCTGGGTGGTCGGAGGAATCGGACTGGCCGGGGCAATGTTGCTCGGCTACTTCCTCCCGCGGGTGCACCCGGCGGACGACGCCGGACCGCGCTGAAGTCCGCCACCCGGCCCGGTTGACCGCCGGGTTGGCGCCACCTTTGGGGTGCAGGCGGAACCCGCGCCGGGGTGCGGGCGGATCCCGCGCCCGGGATCCGCCCGCCGGTGTCAGCGACGGATCCGGGCGGCACGGCCAAAGAGCACCGCACCCAGCGAGGCCAGCAGGTACCCGGACGAGACGATCATCGCCAGCCCCGCCCAGTACAGCAGGGGCAATCGCTCCGGTGCTGCCGGCGTCGTCAGCGTCGGCGTGCTGACCAGCACAAACAGCACCGCCATCAAACCTGTGACCAGGCCGGCTGCGGCGGTACCGGCAGGCCAAACCCGCGAAGCTGCCCAGTGCTCGCCGAACCCGCTCCAAACGTTCCACGCTGTGCCGGTGCGCATAATGATCCACCCGCCGACGGCGGTCCAGAACCCCACCACCAGGAATGCGGCAATGATATCCGCGGGCCGGTGCCATAGATTGATCAGGGTCGCGGCACCGGCGATGACGGCGTAGCTGCCCCCGCCGGCTGCCGCGAGCGGACGCCAGCGCGGGGCGACAACCAGGATCACGGCCGCGGCCGAAGAGGCGGCAAGAGTGGCATGCCCGGACGGCAACGAGTTGGTCCCCAGTGTCTGCACCCCGAGTTCCGGCCGCACCAGCACCTCCTTGAGCACCTGGGTGGTCAGGTTCGCGCCAAGAGCCGCCGCTATCGCCACCCCTGCGGCCAGCCATCGTCGTCTGGCCAGGGTGACAAACAGGATGAATGCCGCTGCAATGACCGCCGATATCAAGGGCAGCAGGTCCAGGAAGTCCTGCAGACGCGAGGACATGCCGGTTGCGCTTAGTTCTGCCTCGCGCAGAGCCCCTTCACCGATCAGTTGGCCCGTCGTGGTGCGGACGAACAGGATGTAAATTCCCACCAGCGAACCGGCACAAAGCAGTGCTGCCGCGATGAACGGAAAGGGGTTCGAGGCTGCGGGCTTCGCCGGTCGGCGCCCGGCCTTCGTTTGCCGGGCAGATCGCTTGTTCATTCCTCCTAGGATTTCACACCCGGCTGTCGACGACGGATATCGGCACGTGATGGGCCTGCAGGCACCCGCGCTGCCACCCACGCAGGCACCCACGCTGCCACTGCCGAGACCCGGGGGACTGTCAACCGACGACGGCGGTTCACCCGCCCGGGTGCTGAACGGAAGCGCATCGCGGCGGTGCGTACAGTGGAGGGCATGCGACTGGACGTTCCGGAATTCGACGAGCTGGTGGCGGGCGCCCGCGTTGTCAGCCTGCCGATGCGTGTGAAGTTCCGCGGCATAACGCAGCGCGAGACCATGCTGCTGCGTGGCCCGGCGGGCTGGGCCGAGTTTGGGCCGTTCGGCGAGTACGACGACGAGGAGTCGGCCCGCTGGCTGGCTGCGGCGGTGGAGGCCGGCTGGCAAGGCTACCCGGACCCGGTCCGGACGAAAGTCCCCGTCAATGCCACGGTGCCGGCGGTGGACGCCGGCCGGGTCGACGACGTACTCGACGGATTCGACGGCGTTCCCGCGGTGAAGGTCAAGGTGGCCGAGGCCGGTCAGTCGCTGGCCGATGACCTGGCGCGGGTGCGAGCCGTGCGGAACGCACTTCCTTTCACGCCCGTCCGGGTGGACGCCAACGGAGGATGGACGGTCGACGAGGCTCTGCAGGCGCTCCAAGGACTGGCCGAATACGGCCTGGAATACGCCGAACAACCGGTGATGAGCATCGATGGATTGCGCCAGGTGCGCGAGGGATTGCGCCGTCGCGGGGTCCCCGTTCCGATCGCCGCTGACGAAAGCGTCCGCAAGGAAGCCGATCCGCTGCTGGTCAGCCGCAGCGGAGCGGCCGACCTGATCGTGGTCAAGGTCGCTCCGCTGGGCGGGGTGCGCAACGCACTGCGGATCGTCGCCGAAGCGGGACTGCCCGCCGTCGTCAGCAGCGCCCTTGACTCTTCGGTGGGTATCCGCGCCGGAGTGGCGCTGGCCGCAGCGCTCGATGAACTTCCCTACGCCTGCGGTCTGGGCACGCTGTCGCTGATGGACGCCGATGTGAGCGGCCGGCCGCTTAAGCCGGCCGGCGGCGTCATCGAAGTCCGGGACCCTGAGGTCAGCGATGAGCTGCTGGAGCGTTACGCGGCCGACGGCGAACGCCGTGCCTGGTGGCTCGAACGGCTTGAGCGGGTCCACCGGGTGCTGGCCCGTTCGGCCAGGCAGTAGGCCTTCACCGCAAGAACCGACGGGTGGTTGTTCGGCCGGGGAGTAGCTTTTGCCCAAATTTGCCGGTTTGGGCAGCGGAAGGGCGCGTTGTACTCCCTGGACGAACGGCACCCGGTGCGAGGAGGCACCGTCGGGCATCGGACGTTCAGCGGACGTTTACCTGTCGGTCGAAGTTTCGTTGCCCGTGCCTGAAACCGTGAGAATGCACAACACCTCACGGAAGGACAACAGCCACATGAGCACCACGGAAACCAAGCGGCCTCTGCTTCCCATGCTTGGCCATACCCGCGGCAAGCGAAGCCCCGTCACCTGTGCCCTGAAATGCGACAACGCCTGCGCCAAGGGCGTCTGCAACCAGTCGGGCAACGAATACTTCCGGGACATTGCGTCAGCGGCCATGACCCGCCGCAATATGCTGGGACTCGGTGCTGCCGGCGCCGTCGGCCTGATGGTTGGCAGTGCGGCACTCGATGCCCCGGCCGCCCAGGCGTCGGCGCCCGGCCCGCGCCCCGGTGCTCCGGCCGGCGGCCCCCCTGGCCGGCTGCCGTTTACCCCGATCGCCCCGGTCGACGCCAAGGTGGACGCGTTCACGACCCCGGCCGGATACGACTGGGAGCCCATTCTGCGCTGGGGAGACCCGCTGTTCAACGATGCCCCGGTCTTCGACGCCGGCCGGCAGACAGCCGCCTCGCAGTCCCGCCAGTTCGGTTACAACAACGACTACCTGGAGATCCTGCGCACCCCGAACAGCAAGAAGGGGCTGCTGGTGTGCAATCACGAGTACGTCAACCAGAACATCATGTTCGATCCTGCCAACGCCCCGGCTGAAGCCGCGGAGCGCCGTGCGGTGACCCGCGCCGCCGTCGGCCTCTCCGTCGTCGAGCTGGAACGCGACCACAAGGGAAACCCGTGGCGCTACATCAAGGGCGCCCGGTTGAACCGCCGCGTCACCATGGACACCGAATTCGGCTTCACCGGCGCTGCCGCCGGCACCGATCTGCTCAAGACGGTCGAGGACCCGCAGGGGACGACCGTCCGCGGCACCCTGGGCAACTGCGCCGGAGGCACCACGCCGTGGGGGACGATTCTCTCGGGCGAAGAGAACTTCAACGGTTTCTTCCGCAGCCCGGCCGACACCGAGGCCCGCCGCCGCTACGGTTTCACCAACACCCCCACGGGCACCGGATGGGAACAGGATGAGCCGCGCTTCGACGCCAACAACGCCGGCTACGAAAACGAGCAGAACCGTTTCGGCTACATCGTCGAAATCGACCCGCAGAACCCTTCCTCCACGCCGGTAAAGCACACCTCGCTCGGCCGGTTCAAGCACGAGGGAGCCACCATCAGTGTGGCGGCAAACGGCCACGTCGTGGCCTACTCCGGTGACGACGAACGGTTCGACTATCTGTACAAGTTCGTGTCGAAGAAGAAATTCCGCAAGGGCAACGGGCCGAAGCAGCGTGAGCACAACAAGACCCTGCTGGCCGACGGCGACCTGTACGTGGCGAAGTTCTCCGGCAACTCCGGCTCCGAGATCGACGGATCCGGTGAACTGCCCGACGACGGCGCGTTTGACGGCACCGGACAGTGGCTGCCGCTGGTGGTCGGCGGCACGTCGAAGGTCAGCGGAATGAGCGTGACTGAAGTGCTCGTCTACACCCGGCTGGCCGCGGACAAGGCCGGAGCCACCAAGATGGACCGGTGCGAGGACGTGGAGCCGAACCCGGCCACCGGCAAGGTGTATGTGGCATGCACCAACAACACCGATCGCGGCAAGGAAGGTTTCGCCGACGCGAACGAGGCCAATCCACGCACTGTCAACCGTGACGGCCACGTGGTGGAAATCTCCGAGCGGTACGGGGACCAGACGGCGACGTCGTTCAACTGGAACCTGCTGCTGGTGTGCGGTGACCCGGCGGCCAACGATTCGACGTACTTCGGCGGGTACCCGCCGGAGGTCGTTTCGCCGATTTCGTGCCCCGACAACCTGGCATTCGACAGCTCCGGACAGCTGTGGATCTCCACCGACGGCCAGCCCGGAACCATCGGGCTGAACGACGGGCTGTTCAAGGTGGATCTGGAAGGGGCCAGTCGGGGACGCGTCCAGCAGTTCCTTGCCGTGCCCAGGGACGCCGAGACCTGCGGACCGATCATCCACGACGACGAGTCGATGGTCTATGTCGCCGTGCAGCACCCGGGCGAGGAAGGCAGTTACGACGAGCCGACGTCGTACTTCCCCGACTACGTGGACCGGGCCAAGGCGCCGGCCGGACAATTCCGCGGCCCGCGGCCCTCGGTGGTGCAGGTCTTCCCGACGGTTCGCTGATCCGTCACGCCGGGCGGGGGCGTGCACGTTTTGGCCCCGCCTTCAGGCAAGATGGAAGGTAATGGAGTCAATCGAAGCCGCCAGCCGCACCGTCGCGGCGCTGATCCAAGGCGGGATGCGCCATGCCGTGGTCGCGCCCGGATCCCGCAGCGCCCCGCTGGCGTACGCGCTCGCGGCGTCGGCCGCTTCCTCACAGGTGGCGCTTCATGTCCGGATCGACGAGCGGGACGCCGGCTTCACCGCGCTGGGGCTGGCGCTCGCGTCCGGAGCTCCGGTGGCGGTGGTGACCACCTCCGGCACCGCCGTGGGGAATGTGATGCCTGCGGTGATGGAAGCCAATCACAGTGCGGTTCCGGTCGTTGTCCTCAGTGCTGACCGCCCGGAGGAGTTGCGCGGCACCGGGGCAAACCAGACCACCCGGCAGGCCTCTTTGTTTGGCACGGCGGTGAGGTACGACGCCGATATCAGCGCTGGCGACGATCCGACCAGCGCGGTCCAAGCCGGCCTCGCAGCGGCCATGGGAACGGGTGGCCGGTTGCCGGTGCGGGGGCCAGTGCAGCTGAACCTCGCCCTGGCCGATCCGCTCACCCCCGATCCGGAGGCCGGGATGCCGGAGGCCCCCGCACCGGGTCCCGTGGCCGAGGCCGCGCCGCCCGTGACGCATGCGCCGATCGACCCCAATGCGCATGCGGCCGGAAGCGCACCGGCGACAACCGGAGTCACCCTTCGTTCGCCGTCGGCCGCGCGCCGCAGCGTTGTCATCGCCGGAGCCGGTGCCGGAGCGGGTGCCGAATTGTTCGCCTCCCTGCTGGGATTGCCGCTGTTTGCGGAGCCGTCGTCGAACGCCCGGCACGGTGCCAGCGCGGTTGGCCCCTATCGGCTGCTGCTGGAGCACCTCGGGGCGGATATTGAACGGGTCGTGATGTTCGGTCGGCCCACCCTGAATCGGCAGGTGGCTGCCTTGCTGCAGCGCGACGACGTCGAGATTGCCCGCTACGAACCGGAGCCGGTGGCGTGGTATGAGCCCGGCAGGCGCCCGGAGCAGAGAGTTGCCACCCGGGACGAACTGGCTGAATTCGCCGGAACAGGCCCCGCCGGGTGGCTGGCGCAATGGCAACGCGCCGCCCAAGCGGCCGAAGCCGCCATCGACGAAACGCTCGACAGCGAACCCGTGGTGTCCGGACTGCACGTGGCGCGGGCGTTATGGTCGGATACCATCCGGCGCAATGCCCGGCTGGTGGTCGGTTCCTCCAACCCCATCCGCGATCTTGACCTCGTGGCGACCCCCACAGAGCGCTCCTGGGCGGGGGTCTTCGCCAACCGGGGGATTGCCGGAATCGACGGGACGGTGGCCACCGCGCACGGCATCTGCCTGGCCGAACCCGCCCGGGAAACCCGGCTGCTGCTCGGCGACCTGACCCTGCTGCACGACGTCGGCGGGTTGTTCCTGGGCGCCGGGGAGCCGGAGCCGAACCTGCAGATCATCGTGGTCAACGACGGCGGCGGAGGGATCTTCTCACTGCTTGAGCACGGCGGACTGGGGGAGCAGGAACGTTACCGGGCCGACGTCGAGCGTCTCTTCGGCACGCCCCACAGCGTCAACATCGCCGCCCTCGCGGCCGCTTACGGGGTGCGCCACCGGGCGGCCGGCACAGCCATCGAACTGGAAGCGGCGCTGGCCGAACGGATTAATGGCCGTTCCATCATCGAAGTGCACACCCGGCGTTCCGAGCTGCGGGCGCTGCATGAACGCATCAAGGCCGCGGTGACCGCGTCTCGACCCTGAGGTAGCGGCCGCCCCGTGAGTCAGCGGGTTGCAACGGGCTACCTCGCGGGTAGGCCGCTACCTGGACATCGGGGCTACAGCACCTTGGAGAGGAACCCCTGCGTCCGCTCGTGCTGCGGCGCGGCCAGTATCTCCTTGGGCTTGCCCTGCTCCACCACGACGCCACCGTCCATAAAGACGAGCCGATCGCCGACCTCGCGGGCGAAGCCCATCTCGTGGGTCACCACCATCATGGTCATGCCTTCGTTGGCCAGGGTGCGCATCACGTCCAGCACATCGCCCACCAGCTCTGGGTCCAGGGCGCTGGTCGGTTCGTCGAACAGCATCATGTCCGGATCCATGGACAGCGCACGGGCAATTGCCACACGCTGCTGCTGGCCACCGGAGAGCTGGTTTGGGAATGACTCTTCCCGGCCGGCAAGGCCCACCTTGGCCAGGTTCTTCCTGGCGATGTCGGCGGCCTCGGTTTTGCTGCGCTTCTTGGCCCGTTGCTGTGCCAGGGTCAGGTTTTTCAGCACGTTCAGGTGCGGGAACAGGTTGAACTGCTGGAAGACGATGCCGATCTTCGTCCGCACTCT
Organism: Arthrobacter castelli DSM 16402; assembly: GCF_000430705.1. GTDB lineage: Bacteria > Actinomycetota > Actinomycetes > Actinomycetales > Micrococcaceae > Arthrobacter_C > Arthrobacter_C castelli. Next base: position 63,669 of record NZ_AUMN01000001.1, on the reverse strand, counting down.
GTCCAGGTCGATCTCCCGGTCGGTAATGTCCACGCCCTCGACGACGATGGTTCCGCTGGTTGGTTCCTCCAGCCGGTTGACGCACCGCAGCAGCGTCGATTTTCCGGAACCGGATGGGCCCACAACGCAGACTACTTCACCCTGGTTGACGTGGAAGTCGATGCCCTTGAGCACCTCGTTCTTGCCAAAGTACTTGTGCAGGTCCTGCACTGCGATGGCGGGAACATCCTTGCGGTTGATGTATTCACTCACCGTGTTCACCGGCTCCTTTGGTTGTGTCGTTCAAGGCGTGCCACCAGCCGCGTCAGGGGCAGCGTAATCACCAGGTACAGCAACGCGGCCATCACCAGGGGAGTGGAATTGGCGTGCTGCGATACCGCATCGCGGGCGAACGTGGTCAATTCACGGTCACCCAGCGCCATGCCTGCGATGAACAGCAGGGACGTGTCCTTGATGATGATGACCAGCTCGTTGGTCATCGGGGGAGTAATGATGCGGAATGCCTGTGGCAGCACCACGGAGATCATCGTCCAGCTGGGCCGCATGCCCAGGGAGCGGGCCGCCTCGACCTGCCCTTTCGGCACTGCTTCGATGCCGGCACGGATTGTCTCGGCAATATAGGCCGCCGACACGACGATCAAGGCGATCAGGCCGGCGCCGGTGCTGCCGCCCGGCGGATTCCATTCGGTGAATGCGATCGGGACCGCGTAGGCGAACCCGAAGATCACCAGCAGCGCCGGCAGGCCGCGGAAGGTCTCAATGTAGGCGGTGGCGACCCAGCGGTAGGGGGCCACCGGAGAGAGCTTCATCAGCGCCAGGGTCAAGCCCAGGATCAAACCGCCGACAAACGCGATGAATGTATAAATGACTACGTTCTTGGCGGCGGTGGTGATGATGGTGGGGAATTGCTCGGCCGCAACCCCAAGGTCCAGGAAGTTGGTGGCGATGGTTTCCCAGTCGGCGACAATGACAAGGGCGGCAACGGCCACGAGAAAGATGACGTAGAGTACGGCCCGAAACAGGCGCCTACGGGTGGAGGGTTTCAAACCTTAGCCTTCCGGTGGTTAACAAAACTGTGGCCCGGCCAGAGACCCGGGCCACAGTGGATCCTACTGTTCAGAGAAGTATTTATCGTAAATCTTCTGGTACGTGCCGTTCTCGCGAATCTTGGCCAGCTCCTTGTTGACGGCCTTCAGCAAGGCTTCGCTGCCTTCTTCCTTGACGGCGAATCCGTACTGTTCGTTGGTGTCGTACTCCTGGACGATGGTGAAGGCACCTTGTTCGGTGTGCCGCAGGTTCACCGGCAGATCCTGGAGCACGGCGTCGATGCTGCCGGACTTCAGCGCGGGGAACAGTTCGGCATCGCTAGGGTATGACCTGATGGTTGCCTTGTCCGGGACATTCTCCTGGGCGTAGTTCTCACCCGTGGTGCCCTGCTGGACGCCGACGGTCTTGCCCGCCAAGTCCTCGATGGTTTTGATGTCAGAATCCTTGGGGACCAGCAGCGACTGCAGCGAGTCGTAGTACGGCTTGGAGAAATCGAGGTTCTCTTCCCGGGGCTTGGTGATGGTCATGGCGCTGGCGCCGATGTCGCAAGTTCCCGCGGCCAAGGCGGCACCGCTTTGAAGCCCTTCGAATCCGACGTCCTTAATCGCAACCTTGAGGTCGAGCCCCGAAGCGATTTTCCTGATGATTTCGATATCGAAGCCGGTGTATTCACCGCCTTCTTCGAATTCGAACGGCGGATACGGGATGTCGGAACATACCGTCAGCGTCCCGGGCTGGATGAGGGCCATCTCAGACCCGCTGCCGCTGGTTTGACCGCCGCCTTCACTGCCGCTGCCGCCGCCACATCCCGTCAGGGCCAGCGTCGTTGCTGCCATCAGGATGAATGGGACACGTGCTCGCATGGGAGCCTGCCTTTCATTTTTTCTCTGTGGGAATGCGGACCAAGGCAGGCTGCATTGAAGCTTCCTGTCCCCCCTTATGTCCTGAGTGTGGAACGACTTTATCACCTGAAGATTGCAGAGGTGACAAAGGTCTCACCTCAAGACGGCCGCCGTCCGGCCGCGGCCTGAACCGCAGCCGGACGGAACGCGGCGCGTCTGCACCATGGAGCAGCTTACTTCGTATCGAAGTACTTGCTGTAGAGCTTGTCGTACGTGCCGTTCTTCTTCAGCTTGGCCAGCTGCTTGTTGACGTTCTTCAGGATGGCTTCGCTGCCTTCCTCCTGAACCGCGAACCCATACTGCTCACCGGTGTCGTACTTCTCGGCGATCTCGTACTTGCCGCCTGCCTGGTGCTGGATATTTGAGGGCAGATCCATGATGACTCCGGCCACAACTCCTGACTTAAGCGAAGGGTAGAGCTCGGTGTTGCTGGGATACGCCTGGACCTGGGTATCTTCCGGGACGTTCTTCTGTGCGTACGTTTCGCCGGTGGTCCCCTGCTTCACGGCTACGGTCTTGCCGGAGAGGTCCTCGATCGAGGAAATGCCTGAATCGGAGGCCACCAGCAGTGACTGGAGGGAATCGTAGTACGGGTCCGAGAAGTCAATGTTCTTCTCGCGGTCTTCGGTGATGGTCATTGCGGCCGCCGCCATATCGCAGGTATTGGCAGCCAGCGCCGCGCCACTTTGCAGACCCTCGAAGCCGACGTCCTTGATCTTATGCTTCAGGCCCATGCCCTTGGCGATTTCTTCGGTCAGCTCCATGTCGAAGCCGGTGTACTTGCCGCCCTTTGCGAAGGCGAACGGCGGGAAGGGGACGTCGGCGCACACGGTCAGCGTGCCGGGCTGCACCAAGTCCATCCCGGATGCCTCGGAGGAACCGTCGCTGGATGAACCGCCCCCTCCGCAGGCGGTCAAGGCAAGAGTGGATACAGCCACCAACAAGAATGGAGTGCGTGCCCGCATGGGGACTTCCTTTCGGTCAACATCGAGAAAATGTGCATGGGACGCTGGCCGTCAAGCTCGTATCCCCCTGCACTGACTGGTTATGACGGTATCACTGCCAGCGGTGTGATTCATATTACGAACGCATTCCGATTGCCTGCAGCATCGGGCGGAATTTGGCCCACGTTTCGGCCAGTTCCGCCTCCGGGTCGGAGGCGGCGACAATGCCGCAACCGGCGAAAAGCCTGATCGTGAGGGGGTCTTCGACCACCGCGCCGCGCAGTGCGATGCCCCATTCGCCATTGCCGGCGGCGTCCATCCAGCCCACCGGCCCCGCATACGGGCCGCGGTCCAAATGTTCAAGCTCGTGGATCAGCGTGGCTGCGGCCTCGGTCGGGGTGCCGCAGACGGCCGCGGTGGGGTGGAGCGCAGCGGCGAGGGCCAACGACGTCGGCAGTTGCCCATTGCTGCGGGCCAGTTCAGCGGTGACGTCGGAGGCGAGGTGCCACACATTGGGCAGCTCCAGCACAAACGGCTCACTGTGCGCGGTCATAGTGGAAGTGAAAGGTTCCAGTTGCCGGGTCAGCGATTCAATGGCGAACTGGTGTTCGTGGCGCTGCTTCTCATCGGACGTGAGTCCGTCTTCGGCGTATCGAGCATCGGCGTGCGGGGCGTTGGCGCGGTCAAGGGTGCCGGCCAGCACCCGGGCGCGGGCCATGTCGCCTTCGACCATGATCAACATTTCCGGCGTGGAGCCGATGACCCCGTCGACGCCGTAGGTCCAGCACTCGCGGTAGCGCATCGCCAGCTCCCGCAGCACCTGGGCGGTGTCCACGGGGCGTGACAGATGCGCCACCACGTCGCGGGCCAGCACCAGCTTCTCCAGGGCACCGGCCTTGATGTGTTCGACACCGTCGGTGACGGCCGACTTCCACTGCTCTTCGCTCAGCGAGCCGGTGTTCAACCTGGTGTCCCCGTCGGTGCCGCCGATGGTGGCCCCAACGGGGGAAGGATCTTCCGCTGTCGGGTCCTGCTGGTCGGGTTCGGGGCCTTCGAGCACCATTTCCAAGGCAGCCCGGGCACCCTCGGCCGTCAATTCGCCGCCGACGTCGGCTCCGTCGCTGGCTAGTTGGGTCAGCCAACCCTGCCCGTCGCGGGAGCCGACAATGAGCCGGGGGACGATGAGCCACGACTTGTATTCCGAATTGCTGGAGAAGGTGAATGAGCCGAATGCCACCGGTCCGGTGCCGGGCAACCCGACGTGGTCTTCGACTTGGGCGGCGGCGGCCAGGTGGCGCCACCATTGCTGGGCCGCCTCGAACCGTTCGGGCCCGGTTGTCTCGATCCTGGCCAGCTCGCCAAAGCCGACCAGCCCTTCTTCGTGCCGGATCCAGCAGAGCAGGTCGTCCCGGACCAGATAATCCAGCAAACCGGTCAGTGATGTGATGTCGCCCAGTTCCACGGTGATGGACCGCAGGGGGCCGGCCGATGACGCCGGGGCAGCAGTGGATGAAGCCGTGGTCACGGCAGCGGACGGGATGGTCATGATCCCTTAAGCCTACCCGCAGCTGCGCCATGGACGCGGTTCTGCGCCGCTTGGGAAGATTTGAGACAATGCTCAAGTGAACCGTGCATCTTTGGATAAGCGCCCTGACGAAGTGGCGGCCATGTTCGACGACGTGGCCCCCAAATACGACGTCGTCAACGACGTGCTGTCCATGGGACAGACCCACCGGTGGCGGCGTATCGTCGTCGACGCCGTGGACGCCTCGCCGGGGCAGCGCGTGCTTGATTTGGCCGCCGGAACCGGCACCTCCAGCGAGCCGTATGCCGACGCGGGTGTCGACGTCGTGGCCTGCGACTTCTCGCTGGGCATGCTGCGGGTGGGCAAGCGCCGGCGCCCGGATATCGACTTCGTCGCCGGAGATGCCACCGCGCTGCCGTTTGCCGACGACTCCTTCGACGCCACCACGATCTCCTTCGGCTTGCGCAATATCAACGACCCGAAGCTGGCGCTGGCCGAGATGTTCCGGGTGACCAAGCCAGGAGGGCGGCTGGTGATCGCCGAATTTTCCCATCCGGTGTTCCCGCTGTGGCGGACCATGTACACCGAATACCTGATGCGTGCACTGCCGAAGATTGCCACCAGGGTCAGTTCCAACCCTGTGGCCTATATCTACCTGGCCGAGTCCATCCGCGCCTGGCCGGACCAGGACGAACTGGCCGGCTGGCTGACCGGCAGTGGTTTTACCGACATCGCTTACCGCAACCTCAATGGCGGCATCGTCGCCGTCCACCGGGGAACGAAACCCGGACAGCATGTACCGGGTACAGCGGCGAAAAAGGGCGCCCCGGCCAGACTCCGGAAAAAGAGCACGAGGGCAGTTAATTAAGTGTCGGTATTGATTGTCGGGGCCGGGCCTGCCGGCTCCACGGCCGCGTATTACCTGGCCCGGGCCGGGATCGAAACCACGGTGCTGGAAAAAACCACCTTCCCGCGCGAGAAGGTGTGCGGCGACGGATTCACCCCGCGGGCCGTCCGGGAAATCCAGCGGCTCGGCTTGCCGCATGACGAGGCCGACGGTTGGCGGCGGAACCAGGGGCTGCGGCTGATCGCCGGTGGCCGCACGGTGGAAGTGCCATGGCCGGACTTGACCGATTTCCCCGGCTACGGTCTGGTGCGGACCCGGCTGGGCTTCGACGAGGCGCTGGCCCGGCATGCCGAGCAGGCGGGCGCCACCATCCTGGAGCGGCACAGCGTCACCGCAGCAATCAGAGACGACGCCGCCAGGGTCATCGGCGCGCGGGCGAACGTGCTCGACGGCGCGGGCAGGAAAACCGGCGAGACGAAGGACTTCCACGCCGATGTGGTGCTGGCCGCCGACGGAAACTCCGCCCGCACCGCGCTGTCCCTGGGGTTCCAGAAGCGTGACGACCGCCCGATGGGGGTCGCGGTCAGGACGTATTACACCAGTCCGAGGCACGACGACGACTGGATGGAGGGCTGGCTGGAGCTGAAGGCCCCGGCCAACGGATCCTCGACCAACGCAGCCCATGGGTCCACAGCCAACGGGGGCTCCGGACGGAACGGCCCCACCAAGGTGCTGCCCGGCTACGGCTGGGTCTTCGGCGTCGGCGATGGCACCTCGAACGTGGGGCTGGGGGTGCTCAACTCGTCCAAGTCCTTTGGCAAACTCGACTACCGTAAGGTGCTGCGCGAATGGACCGAGTCGATGCCGGAGGAATGGGGATACCGGCCGGAAAACCAGGTGGGCGAAATCCGCGGGGCGGCACTGCCCATGGGATTCAACCGCACCCCGCACTACAGCCCCGGCCTGCTGTTGCTGGGCGACGCCGGGGGCATGGTCAGTCCGTTCAATGGCGAAGGCATTCCCTACGCGATGGAATCGGCCCGAATCGCCGCCGAACTGATTGCCGACTCGATGCCGCCGCCACAGGGCACGCTGGCCGGTGTCGCCAGTGCCACTGGCTCCGGGAGGACCACCGGAGGAAGCAACCTCGACGCCGCTCTGCACAGGTACCCGGACATCATCCGCAGCGAATGGGGCAGTCATTTCACCCTCGGGAGGATGTTCGCCAAGCTCATTAGCAACCCCGCCATCATGAAGCTCGCGTTGCGCACCGGAATGCCCATCCCAGTGCTGATGCGCTTTGTCGTCCGCCTGTTGGCGAACCTGACAGATAACGATGGGAAGGGGTTTGAAGATAGAGTTGTACATCTATTGGAAAGGCTCACCCCGCCCACTTCCAACCAAGCTTCCACTCGTCCATAGAAGTAAGTGTTTATCCAGTGACTCATTCTGCCGACACCAGCTGGACCAGCGCCGGCCATGGTGTTCCCGACGCCGCCGAGGTGGACACATCAACGAGCCAGATTGCAGCGGCTCTGAACCTGCCCGATGGCTTCGCCCGGATCTCGGAAGATGACGACCTGGGCCCGGCGGTGTCGACGTCGTTGGCACGGGTGGAACGCCAACTGCGCGAGGCGATCGCCAACTCGGACCCCTTGGCCGACGCCACCAGCCGCCACCTGGTCGAGGCCGGCGGCAAGCGGATCCGGCCACTGCTGACGATCCTCGCCTCCCACTTGGCGGACGCGTCCCAACCCGCCGTCTCCCAGGCCGCCGTCGTCGTCGAGCTGACGCACCTGGCCACCCTCTACCACGACGACGTGATGGACTCCGCCCCGTACCGACGCGGCGCACCGACCGCACATGAAGTGTGGGGCAACAGCGTCGCTATCCTCACCGGCGACCTGCTGTTCGCCCGGGCATCCATCCTGGTGTCCGAGCTCGGCGCCGAGGCGCTGGGGATCCAGGCGAGGACCTTCGAGCGGCTGTGCCTCGGCCAGCTGCACGAAACCGTCGGCCCGTCCGAGAGCGATGACGCCGTCGAACACTACCTGTCGGTGATCGCCGACAAGACCGGCTCGCTGGTGGCCGCCTCCGGCCAGCTCGGCGCGCTGATGGCCGGTGCGGACGAGAAGATCATGAAAACCATGGTCTCGTACGGTGAGAAGGTCGGCGTCGCGTTCCAACTGGCCGACGACGTCATCGATGTCACCGGCCTGAAGAATGTTTCGGGCAAGACCCCGGGAACCGACCTGCGTGAGGGTGTGCCCACCTTGCCGGTGCTGCTGCTGCGCAAGGCGGCCGACGACGGCGATCAGTCCGCCGCGGATGTGCTGACGATGGTCGACGGCGACTTGGCCGCGGACGAGGCGCTCGCCGCCGCGGTCACCGCGCTGCGCGAACATCCGGCGACGGCGGAGGCATGGGAAGTCGCCCAGCAGTGGGCCGACGACGCCGTAGCCTCGCTTGGGCCGCTGCCGGAGGGCGCGGTGAAGGAAGCCTTGGCAGGTTTCGCCCAGGCGGTGGTGGTCCGGAGCAGCTGACTGGCCTTACTCTTCCTCGTCTTCTTCGAAGACCCACTCGAACATGTCGAAGACGAACTCGCTGAACGTCCCCTCTTCGCTGTGCCACCGCCCGTTGGGGTTGCGGCGCCAGACGATCGGATCCGGCACATCGAGGTCCTGGACCTGGAAGCCCCAGTACGTGGTCTCCTCCTCATCTTCCAGGAAGAGCAGGTACCCGCCGTCGACCTCCAACTCATCCGGGTCCCAGAAGTAGTTGTAGATCTCCATCAGCTCGCTGTTGCCGAGGCAATGCAGGAACTCGCGCAACACCAGCGGCACCTCGAAGTCGTACTGGTCCAGTTCCGTATCAAGCACCGGTGCGGCGATCGCATCGTCCTCGGTCCAGTCCCGCTCCAGATACTTGGGAACCAGGCCCCGGAACTTGTCGAGGTACATGTTGGGCATGCGGATTCTCCTGCCGATGCTGTTAAGTGATTATGCACGCCCCAGCCTACCGGGCGAGGGACCCCAAGTGGGCTTGCGAACTTGGGTCCCCTGGTGGGCGATGCCGGACCCGGTAGTCGCTATTGCAAGAGCGTTCGTTCGGTCTCGGTCACGAGCATGTCCCATAAGGCACCGGAAGGTGTGGCTTGGAGCGCGGCACGGTCTGCGTCGATGCCGCCGTAACTGTAGAATCCCGCGGCCCCGGCATTGACCAGGCCGGCACGGAAATCTCCGGGTTCCATGCTGAGGGTAAAGACAACCCAGGGTTCATGCCACATCCGCAGGAAGCGATCATCGGCTTCGGCAGGCGCCGCAGTCATGTCGTCGACGAACCTGGACTCGAGAGTCGCGACCGGAAGCTGTTCGGGCACCATCTCGATGGACCATGCAGGCCCGAGCCCGATCCATCGGCCGATCATCTCGGGCACCGCCTCGTTTTCCACCATCTCGAGCTGTGCCGAACCTTCGTCGACCCGGGACGAATCCTGATTGGATGTCCCGGCATCCTGTTCCAGCAGACTGTGATGCGACCGACCGGCGGTGATGAGTGCCCCGGAATCCCCCATGTGGATCCGGAGCCCGGAAGAATGCCGACCGTACTGCGCCGACAGCGAGACCACCGCCCGAGTCGCCCTGAGCGGACTGAGCAGGAATTCGCCCTCGTCCGTCAACTTGCCCTTCTCGGTGATGACGTCCGCCTCGACCAGATCCCGCACGGCAGTTGGATTACCCTGGAGATCGAACCGTCCCAGCCGGTGCCGTTCGGCGAGTTGAGTGAGTAGCTCCAGGCCGGTGGAGCTGAGCCACGGACCGTCCGACGTGTAGGGTTGGGTGGCCGATATCCCGGACAGCTCCTCGACCTGCTCACCGGTAACTTCCGAAACCCACCGGTCCAGCCGGGGTTCCTTTGCGGGAAAATTGCTCATCGACCCTCTTCCGTAAATTCCACCGACGAAGCGATGTAATTGGCAAGCTCTGCATACGCCGACCGTTCGCTGACCAGACAGCTGAACGTCAACTCCACGGCAAGCTCCGGCGTTGCGAAAAGATGCTTCACGACGTCGACCAACATGGGACCAACGCGGTGAGTGAATTCGATCCGCCGCGCGGGATAGCCGGCCTCCCAGAGGTTACAGGAGGCGATATAAGTTGAGGTCGCATCGGCGATGGCCGATGCCATAGTCCGGGTCGACAATTGCTGGATCGAAGCGCTGGAGGGTTCGGTGAGCACCACTAGATTGGGACGGAAGTCCTGCGGTGCGTCCGATATTTCCGGCCCTGCGATGACCAGCTCGGTGCCCGGAACGTCCAGCCGCTCCCAATCACCGGGTGCCCGCAAGGATAGCCCCTGCAACTGGATTAATGGATGCTGCATGGTCTGGTCGGTCATGCATGCTCTCCGTACTTCCGGCTTATCCCCACAGGGAGTCCCATAGTTCTCCTGCCTTTTCGGCCGTGGCATCAACGGCCCCGTCGATTCCTTCTCTGATCTCCTCGCCGAACTCCTTGCCGATCCACCCACCGACAGCACCGAGGCCGGCGCCAACGACAACCCCGACGGCGAGTCCCACCGGCCCACCGATAGCCGTGCCGACCATGGCGCCGACCTTGGCACCGGCCGCTGCCCCTGCCACTGCTGCCCCGCCGACGACGGCGACGTCGGTGGCGGCGCTGACGGTACGTTCGGTGGTTCCCCAGTCGGGGTGCTCGGCGAGGTCCTGACGCCAGCGCGAAGCCCCTGCGTCCCACAAGGTCATCGCGGTACCAACCCCTGCCAGTCCCTTTCCGCCCAATTTGGCCCAGCGGGGAGTGTTCGCGACTGAAGGGTCGGCCACTATCTTCGTCGGACGCGAATGCGAATTCGCCTTGATTGGTTGGGGATTGGACCGCACGGTAGCCCGTCCGGTTTCCAAGTAGATTCCGCCCACTTTTGTGTAGGGTGTGCCGTTATGCACATAGTCGACGCGCGCGTTGTCAAGCCTCAGCGGGTTGGGCGCACCCGAGGTAGGGCCGAGCTTGGGGAGATCCTGTACGGGGGCGATCCTGGGGACATTCCCCGGGCGGGAGTCCCACCCCGTGCCGAACTTGGGGGCGCCCGGCACGGGGTCGAACTTGGAAGCACCTGGCTTGGGCACCCAGAGGGGAGAACGGTGCGTCCTCTTCGCTATCCCCTCGCCTACAGAATAGCCCATGCCGACAAGGGGAGTGCCGAGTATCCCCGGACCGCTGGCTGCGGTACCCTTCCAAGACGGATGCGCGCCCAGTATTGTGCTGGCGCAGGTGTCTTCAGCCGCCTTGTATTTACCCGCCAGCGTTGAAATCTGGCCAGCATAGTTCGGAGTGCCGGGCACGTTATCGCCTGGATCTCCAGGTTCGGCGTTTGCCGTGGCGGCCTCGTCAAGGAGCCGGTTTCTTTCAGGCATCAGTGTCCGGACTTCGGAAGCGAAGGTGATCAACGCGTCGCGGACCGTGATTGCCGCGTTCTCCACGTCGTCACCGGCGGTGGCGACATCGTCGAAGGCGCTCAGTACGATTTCCTGTTCGGGCGCTTCATAGGCGCCGCTGAGACCTGCCCAGGTGCTCTTGGCGTCTGAAGCGGTGTTCTGTATGGCCTGTCCGGCATCCTTAATGTCCCCTGCTGCGGTCTCGACGGCATCCGGACTGGCCCAACCGGTCAGCGCCGACGTATCAATATTCCCCATCAGGTGCTCCCGCCGCCTTGTCGCTTGCGTTGGCTGCCATGTCCAAGTCGCCTTGGGCATAATGTTCGACGGCGGCCGCCGTGTTGCTGGTCGCGCTTTCCGCCTGCTCCGCTGCGTCGCTGGCTGGCCCGACGAGAGCGGGGCGGCGGACATAGTCCAGCGCTGCAGTGATCAGTGAGGAGTTGCAGGCTGTCGAGGCGCTGTCGATGGCCGAGCCCAGGGTTCTTTTCTCTCTCGGCAACGACGAGTGCTTATCCTCGGTGGACGAGATGATGCTTCGTGCTGTGGCGACGTCGATATCCCACTTGGCCATTTATCCTCCTTCTTCTTCCAGCGACTACGCTACCAACGCGTCTCGGACGGTTCCACGGCCGGGCATGGGGCGAACTACCCATCCCGTTTGCGCGGAGGTCAGCGCCGACGCCGGCCGAATCGTGGAACAGGAAACTCGCGGGGGTCGCAGCCCCTTGCTTCCCAGGAACGGAGCCATCGAGGACGGGCGAAGACCGGCAGCCAGAAGAAACTGATGATGAAGATCCAGATCCCGGCGACGGCTGCCAGCAGCAGGGTGACGCGCAGGGCATCCCAGGCGGGGTCGAAGAGGGCTACGAGGGGAACCAGGCAAAAGCCGATTCCGGCATACAGCAGTCCAAGGCCTGAGAACGTCTTGCCGCGGGGATTGAGCCCGGTCATCGTGACCCAACTGCGCCAGCGGCCGGCGTAGGCCAGGCTGCCGAAGACAGTCATTGGGATGCCGAGCAGCAGGCCAATGGCGGAGTCGCTAAATTCCATCTATTGAGTCCCTCGGTTTACCGGTCGTTGAGATTGTGTCCGTCACTCTCCCCGGAGGCCCCCGTCAGCGCGGCCACCAGTTCATCGTAGGCTGCCAATGGATGCGGACGGCCTGCCGTCGGCTCCGTCGAATAGGTGATGAGTAAGGACGTCAGGGGGCCGGCACCCACGAGCTGCGCAGTGTCACCGGCCAGCTGGAGCGCGTTGCGGGGACCGGCTGTCTCCAGCGTCTCCGGCCCGAACAATGCGCAGGCCGGGACGGTCGCCCCGGTGAAGCGGGCCGGTCGGTTCAGATTGGTATGTCCCAGGCCGTGCCCCAGCACAGCATGACGGGCCCTGGCGTCGTGCATAGCCCGGGCGAATCCCTCAAGCTCGCCTTCGGATACTGGTTCCGGTGTCTCGGCCAGGAATGTGACTATCTCATGGACACCCCTGGAACTGCGTTCCATGCTCAACGTGGCAATGGACGGCGCGCCGGATCCCGGCCGTGGCGCCCCGATGACGACGGCGGTGGTTGGCATCGGTGCCCGGTTCCGGAAATAGGCATTAAGCTCCGCGGTGTCCCATAGTTCGCTGGCCGGTTCCACCAGCCCCCAACCAGCGGGAGCTGCACCGGTGAGTTCAGTGAAGATCCGCTCGCAAAACCTGCCTACCCGGGTGTTGGCGCTGGCCGGGTGCAGGGTGTCCGCCTGTACCCGGATGTGTCCCTGGCCGGCCGGCGCGGCGAGGAACTCGTTCGCAGGTTCGCCAATGGATTCAAACCCGCCGTTCGTCCACTGCAACAGCTGACCGGTGGTGGCATCGAAAAAGCTGCCGTCTGCAGTGGCCACCACCCATTGGCACCCCGGCCGGGAGAGCAGCTCGTCCAGCGGAAGGGTGATTGCAGCGTCCGGTGGACTGAGCACGGCAAAGTCACGGCTGCTGGTCACTGCTGCACGGTAGGCGCGGGTGATCCAGTGGGAGAGATGGAGTACGGATTTGTCCTGGTGGACCACGCCCATTTGTCCGGTGCTGAAGTCGAACGGGACTTCTGTGCTCATGCGGCCTCCCCTCGTGGCAGGATGACGGCGCCTTCCGACCTCCCGGCAACGGCGTGGGCGAGCCGGTTGGCCAGTGGATCGGTGACCTGCAGGTCTGCGAGGGCATGGATGTCCTGCCACCAGATCACCTCGTCGGATGGGATTCCTCCGGAGCCTTCGGTAAAGACAAGCGGCACGCTGACCCCCTCAACCGCGGAGACGTCGGCGCCTTCCAGCAGTCTTTGCAGTTCGGCAGGGTTCTGTATTCGGCGGGGAAGCTCGACCGCGAGCAGGGCGGGCGGATTCTCGCCGCCGTCGGATTCCACTACGATCTCCCACACCGTCTCTTCCGCGGTCGTGCGGATGCTGGATTCCGGCATCACCTCGAGCAGGGCAGCGATCAGCACCTCGTGGGTCTGCTCGTACCGGCTGATCACAACCCAATCACTGCTCATCGCTGGCTCCGTTCGCGTCGTCATTGTGGAACAGCTGAACTGTTTGCAGCGGTTTGCCGGACTGGACGAGCTGCGCACGGCCGGTAGGCAGACTCCGCGCCCGGATGCCATTGAGGAGGGTGCCCTCACCCCGATCCCCGGACATAATCAACCCGGTGCTGCCGGAGTCGCGCAAGGAGGTGAAGAAAGACTCGAACATTCCGCGCCCGGCCCCGCGCACCCTCCGCGCGAGGATCCCGTGCAACCCGATCTCCGGGCCCATGGGAAGGTAGGATCCGAGTCGCGACAAAGGACTCTGGCCCCCCGCGGTCAGAATGTCGTAATCGTCGATGATCAGGACCACCCGGGGATGCGGCCCATCGTCGTCATTGACTCGCTTATCGAGTTCGGTCGTTATCGCCGCAGACAGTTTCTCGGCCAGAGCCACGCTATTGGCGTAGCCGCCCAGATAGGCGTCAGGCACTTCGCCCGCCAGGGTCCGACGCGGATCGTAGACCGCAAAGACCAGTTCTTCTTCGGTGTGCTGCTCAATCAGTCTGCGGATGACCGTCCGCATGGCATTTGTCTTGCCGCACTCATCGTCACCAAGAATCAGCAGGTTCCGATCGGCCGAATCCATATTCAGGGTCAGCGTGCCCAGGTCAGTTTCCCGCAGCCCCAGCGGAACCATCCCCGCCCGCCCTGGCGTCTCGGCGGCAGCGGCTTCCACCAATTGCGGCAGCACTCGCACCTGCATGGCGCGTTCGTCGGTTGCTTCGGTGACTGCGGCCGCCATGTCCCGCATGCCCTGGACGGCAGTGTCCTCGTCCGCGGCTCCGTCAATCCGTGGCAAGGCCAATTGCCCCTGCAGCTTGCTGTCCATCAAGGCCCGTCCCGGAGTGTTCGGGCTGACGCCTTCGGCCAGTTTCCGTCCGTAGGCAGATTCGCCGGGATCTCCCAGACGCAACTCGATCCGGTTGCCGAAGAAACTCTGCTGCGATATCCGTACTTCGTTGAACCGTGTTGCCGTGACGATCACGTGGATTCCGTAGCCGCCGCCGCGGGCGATCAGTGAATGCACGGACTTTTCAATGTCCTCGAACTCGTCGCTCAACTGCCCGTAGCCATCGATCAGCAGTATGACGTCGGCACTGGCCAGTTCCGGCAGCTTCCCGGCGGCGGACATCCGCCGCATGGTGGCCAATGAGTCGATATGGTGGCGCTCAAACAGCGCCTCGCGTGACCGGAGCATCCCGTGGACTTCTTCCACCGTGCGGCGGACAACCTCCCGGTTGGTGCGCATCGCCACGCCGCCCACGTGGGGCAATCCTTCCAGCGGCATCAGTGCCGAGCCCAACAGGTCGACAGCGTAAATCCCCACCTCCGTGGGGTCGTGAGTCAGCGCCAGCGAGGCGATAATCGTGCGCAGCGCGGTGCTCTTGCCCGAGTGGGGGCCACCGACGATCATCAGATTGCCACCACCGGCGGCAAGATCCAGTTCCCAGGTGCCTTGCCATTGGCCGGCCGGATCATCCAGCAGGCCCAGCGGGATCTGCAGGTTTCCACCTTGGTTGAGCCGGAGTCCGGCGCTGGTGGCGCTCGTGCCTCCGGCGGCGGTGTCCAGCGCGATCCCGTCCGGCAGCGGTGGCAACCAGATCGGAGCGACCGCGCGGGGGAAGGACTGCAGGGTCTGAACCAAGGTGCTCAGCACGGTGGGTCCGGTGGTCCGTTGGGAGGCGCCCGAGCGTGCCGGCGTGGCGGGCTGATCCTCGGTGCCGGGCGCGGACTCCAGCGTTGCGGCGTAGGTGGGGACGGGGACGACGGCGGGCACTTCCTCGCTCTCGTCTTCCTGTTCTTCTTCGACAGCTTCCAGCGCTCCGGAGACGTAGCCGGCCTTGAAGCGGGTATAGGTGGTGGTGTCGACCTTGAGGTAGCCATAGCCCGGCACCGCCGGAAGGTGGAAGGCGTCGGGTGTCTCCAGCACGGTCCGGCTTTCGCCTTCGGAGAGGGTGCGCAGGCCGATCCGGTATGAAAGGTAGGTATCCAAGCCCCGAAGCTTGCCGCCCTCAATGCGCTGGCTGGACAGCAGCAGGTGGACGCCGATGGAACGCCCGATGCGGCCAATGGACAGGAACAGTTCGATGAAGTCCGGCCTGGCGGTCAGCAGCTCGCCGAACTCGTCAATGATAATCACCAGATGGGGAAGTGGTTCCATGTGCTGGCCGTCGGCCAGCCGTTGCTCCCGGTGGAGGTGGTAATCGGTGATGTTGGCCAGGTTTCCGGCGTCCTTGAGTACCTGTTGCCGCCGCTGCACTTCGCCCGACAGGCTGGCATAGACCCGCTCGATCAAACTGACGTCATCAGACAAGTTGGTGATGATGCCTGCGACCTGCGGCACGCCCTCAAACGGGGCGAAGGTTGCTCCGCCCTTGTAGTCAACCAGCACCATGGAGACCGTTTCCGGAGAATGGGTCGCCAACAGGCCAACCACCAGCGAACGCAGCATCTCGGACTTGCCCGAGCCTGTCGCGCCGACACATAACCCGTGCGGACCCATCCCGAACTGCGCAGATTCCTTCAGGTCCAGCATCGCCGGCCGGCCGGTGTCGTCTGGTCCCAGCGGCACCCGCAGGAAGTCCGTCTCGCCGCGGGGCTGCCACAGTCGTTCGATGTCGGCACGGTCCAGCCGCGGGGACAGCCCGAGCATGTCCAGGAAGCCAATCGCGCTGGAAGAGGCGTCGTGTTCAAGCGAATCCTCCGACAGCCGCAGTGGTGCCAGCGTGCGGGCCAGTGACTCGGCCGTTGCCACGCTCAAGTCGTCGAGCGTTCCCGTCGCGACTGCGGGATCCACAGGGTCCCGGCGGTAATTTTCGATGAGCAGCTCGTCTTCGGTTCCACTGACGCGGACGGAGACCTCCGAAGGCTCGAACTTCCGGTCGCTGACCAGGAACACGGTCGTGACGCCGACCTGCCCCGTGGCCGGCCGGTTATCGGGCAGCCGCAGGTCCGTGGGCAGTTCTCCATGTGCGTCAGAAATGACCAACAGCCGGGGAACGGTGTTGCCAAGACCGGATTTGAGGAAATTCCGCCGCGATTCGGCCGCAGCCGTGGCCCGCGCACCCAGATCGGAGGACAGCAAGGCTGACAGTTCGTTCATGTCGGGCGCCAGCCGCCGCACCGGACCGGTGGCGTGCGTTTTGGTCTGGTCGGCCAGATGCGGGAGCCACGACGCCCACTGCCAGTCGGCGATGCTGTCCGAGTCCGCCGCGACGGCCAGATGAAGGTCCTCGGGGGAATGGAAGGAAGCGGCCTGGATCAACAGGGCCCGGCAAATTGCGAGTCCGAACTCGCGACTGCCAACAATGCTGACGTTTCCGGCCGAATCCAGCGGCAGGGTCAGCGGCAACGACGGCGACGTCGAGTACCGCGCGCGCAGGATATCCAACTCGTTCACCATGAAGGTGTCGGTCTGTTGCATCCCGTTGGCCGAACCATGGACCGGCAGTTCCCGGTTGGCTCGTTCGCCCTGGCCAATCCGCACTGTCAGGAAGTCTTCATCCGCCCGACGCCGTTCCCACAGCCTGCGGGGGTTGCGGAGAATGTCAAAAAGGGCCCCCGGAGGCGGATCTGAGATCCATGAACTGCGGTAATCACGGCGCTCGTCCGAACGCAACTGGTTCCTGGACCGCTCAAGATATTCGAGGTAGTTTTCGCGTTGCTCGCGCCGCTGCCTGGCCTGCTTACCCCGCTGGCTGACCAGCATCACCAGCGAAGCGATCACTGTGACTATCATCATGAGTGCCCCGACGGCGGCCAGGCCGGAGCCGCGGAACAGCATCATCACGGTCATCGATAGGCCGGCACCGAGCATCGGGACAATCGACATCATGCTCATCCCGCCCTTGCCGCCTTCACTCGGCGGCGGCGCATCCAGCGGATAGGGATCCAGTGGGCGGGCCGGCGCGGTCGAGCGGGCGGGCCGGTGTACTACCTTCTGGCTCATCTCAGTTGCTCCCGTTTGCCAGCTGCAGCGCCCGGGAGGCGATCCGGGTGGTGTGCAGGCGGGTGTCGGGCCTCAACAGCGGCAGGTCGATTTGCAATCCCGCGGACAGGTGCCGGTCATACAGCAGGTGCATCGCGTCCAGACCCTGGCGCCGGAAGGTCTCTGCCTCTGCGGCAGGATCAAACGGCCCGCCGGCGTCGACCCCGGTCAGCACGGGAAGCAGCGGGGTGGCCGCCAGTTCCGGATTGGAGCGCCACATCCCCGCGTACCAGCGCAGATCTTCCATTCCCGCGACGGTGGCCGGGGCGACAAAAACGACGGCGTGGGCACGGGCGAGCGCCCAGGACGATTCCTCGGTCCTGATGCCCGTCGGGCCGTCGAAGATGGTTACAGGAAAGTACCGGCTGACCGAGGTCAACACATTGGACAGGGCGGGGCCGCTGGTATTCGGCCGGTTGCCACGACTGCCCGAGACATAGAGTCCACCGCCGGCATCACCGAGCAGCGACGCCAGCACGGCCTGGTCGAGCGATTCCGCGTTCCGCAGCCTGCCGGTGAAGTCCTCCAATGACGGCGCATTATCTGATCCGGCACGCAGGGCGAGCGTGCCCAGGCCGGGATCGAGGTCCAACCCCGCGACCGATTCCTGCCGTACAGTGGCGAAAGTCCTGGCGACCAGCGCCGCCGTCGTCGACTTGCCGCCACCACCGCGGGAACCGGTCACCAGGATCCTGCGCCCGGTGGTGATTGGCTCCTGCGCCGCGGCTGCGGCCCCGGCCAGTTGTTCCGGATAATCGTCCGAACCGAGCATGGCCCACGCCGACCGGACGACCCGCCTCGGCCAGGACTCCGCTGGCCGGGTGCGCAGCCGCCGCTGCCGTCGCTGCACCTCCGATTCGAAGCCGGTGCCGGGCACGCCGCTATAATCGGGGCGGCGTGCAGCGTCCTGCTGATTGATGTTGTGTTGTTCCATTAGAAGGTCTCCAGCAATTGGCCGAACACTCCGAACAGGCCTATCAGCAGCGGGATGATAGCCAGGATGGAAATCGTCTCAAACCGTTTCCCGGCCAGCCTGAACCGTGCTGCGACATGGGCGGGCAAGCGGATCAGCAGCATGGCACCAATCACGAGGCTGATCACCAGTATTAGCGTTCCGGCCACCCAGAACAACGACGGCGACAGACGGATCAGCGAGTTGGCGGCGGCGAGCACGCCGATGGATGAGGCCGCATACAGCGCCAGCCGTTGGGCGGCAAGCGGAAACGACATCGCCCGCAAGAAGTTGGCTAACGTCAGCGCCAGCAGCAAGGGCAGTGTCCATTCCTGGCTGTCGTCATCCAGGCCCAGCAACCAGAGCCCTGCTGCAAGCGATAGCGCGCATACGATGGCACCCAGCACGAGCGTCTGATGTGCTGCCGCGATCGAGGCCAGGGCATCCCGGCGACGGATCAGGGTTCCATGAGCGCGCCGGTCATCGAGCGCGGCTAATCCGGATAATGACAGGGCAAACTTGGGCAGCAGCCCCAGCACCAGCACGGACGCGGCAGCGGCGATGGCAGGAACCCTCACGGGATCGCCCGTTGATAGAGCGGCCGCGGACCAGGTTGCGAGCAGTACTGCCAGCACCAGGGCGGCGCTGTAGAAGCCCCTGCCTTGTTCAACGACGAAGCCCAACACAGCCAACGTGAAGGCGGTGAGGGCAGCCAGCAGCAAGGCCTGCAACGGCCCGGACCATGGGCCGTCAACTATACTGCTTGCACCGATCAACCAGCCAGTCCCGGCCAGCGAAGCAGCGACGGCAACCGGAACCGTGCGGCTCGCTCCCAACGCCGCTGCCAGGATCAGCAATACTGCGGATTCGGCCACCAGCCCCCATGAGACCGCCGAACCTTCACCACCGGGCATCAGGAACAGCGAAGCAGCCCACAGCCCGGCGGCGGCGAACGTTCCGGCGGCGATCTCCCGCCAGCGCACGGACCATCGGCCGGTCACATGGCCGGACTCGGCCACCACCGTGTCGGTGACGTCGTACACCACCGGGGCCGGCGGAGCGTCGGCCGAACTATGCAGCCGGAGGGCAGTGCCGTCGGCCACACCCGCCGCGGCGAGGGAATCGCCGTCGTCAATTTCGTTGCCGCCCGGCGTCAGCAGCACCTTTGCCGCGACGTCGGCCTTCGGCTGGTCATCCAGCAGTTCCAGAATCTGTGGCAACAGTGTGCCAACCGGCTCCCGCGAGGGCAACACAAGGTCGACGTGGCGGCTGGACCCCATGAGGGTCACCCGTGTCATGGAATCAGCCATGGATGGCACGCACTTCCGAAGTGGGGAGGTCCATCACTTGAATGACGGAGGCGCTCTGGCTGCGCTGGCGTTGCTCGGCTCGTTGTTCGGCCAGCAGATTGCTGATGAAGGAATATCCGACGCAGATGGCAGCAACCAGCGCGGCGACGGCCACGCTGAACAGGAACAGTTTGATAATGTCAGTCCACCGCCGTTGCAAGGGATTCTGCCCGAAGAGCAGTGCGGAGGTCAGCCGGGTGCGGCGAACTGCTACTGATTCAATCAGCTGCGTGTCGTAGTCATACGGCATTCAGACCTCCAAGCAGGGCGGTTCGGGTGGACGTTTTCATCTCATATTGCCAATTCGCGCCTGTCAATTTGATAACACGCGAAGAGCATGGGTACTTATACCCATGCGATTCGATTGACTCTGCACCCGGACCACGATTCCATATAAACCACGGGGTTAAGAATCCCGGGTAATGGAATGTTCAGGCAGCGTCCGTGCCGATTGCAACAATTGCGGTTGGCGGAATGCGGACGCGGTACGGATTTTTAGGAGGTTGTTATGCCGAAGTTCGACATGGACAATCAGACGCTGTCACAACTGCGGCAGCGCTCGAGTGGATCCAATGAAGACCTTGGCGGTTTAGTGCGCCAGCTGGTCGATTCAGTCGCGCCGCTGGAGGGAAAGTTCAACGGCTCCGGCCGTGCACGTTTCGACGAGTTCAAGCAGCGGGCCGATTACGTGGCCGACGACATCAACCGGGCGCTGGGCAGCATCGTGGAAGGCCAGGGAGGCATGGACGTTGCCTTCCAGACCGGCGACCAGGAAACGGCCGACAACTCGCAGCAGGCTGCGAGTGGCGCAAACTTTGACGCTGCCAAATTCATGGGACGCTAAGCACTTCCTTCGACCCCTTACAACTGCTGTGCGGAGTATCTGCACGCAACGATGAAAGGTGCATCTGATGGCACAGGACCGTATTTCGTATGACACCGACGCTTCCGCCCAGGTGGAGACCGATATCGGCGGGATTGTCGGCAGGCTCGAAGCCCTGATCGGTGACCGCGACCAGCAAGTCGCCACCGCGATGGCTGACTTCTACGCTGAGGGAATCTCCGAAGACTATCAGCACATCGAACAGAAGTGGAAGGGCTCGGCCGATGAGGTGCGGGAGATCATCCGCTTGGTAAAAGAGACCCTGCTCAATAACGACGAGACGGCGGGAACCACCCAGCAGCGTGGCCGCACTGCCGTACAAAACATCCACTGATGAAGTGGGACGTTGACCCTTCCGGCGTCCAGAGCATCCTTCAGGAAGTGCAGGGCTACGCCACGGACTACGAATCGGAGTTCTCCGATATGGGGACGTCCTTGGGGGCAATCAGCGAGGCAGGCAAGTCAGGCATCATTGCAAAGGCACTGCAAGGACTGTCGGATGAAAACCTGGCGCCGGCGATGAAGAGCATTGCGGGTAGGACCGGCATAGCGTTGAACGCGACAGCCAAAGCCGTCCGCGCCTATGGGCAGGGGCAGATGGAGATGGCTGCAAACGCCCAAGAGAATGCGGACAACGCTCCGAAGCTGGTGGAGAGCTCGCCGGGTGGAACCGGAGGGGCGCAGCCGGGCGACTTCCGGTAGCGCAGTCGGGCCCTCTATCTGTCGACTTTCAGTAGAACGACCTCATACCTTGACCTAGGACAATCGTGGGTTTCAATCCTTCCAACTTTCCGCCAATTGCTGATGCTGAGCGGCTGCGGACACAAGCGGACAAATTCAAGACCGGCGCCGACAAGGTCGAGGATTTGGCTACGGATTCATACACCGCCTGGTCCAAGATGCCAAGCGTGTATGAGGCGCCGGAGGCATCGATCGTCTATGGTGCCTTTGGTCCTGTCAAGACCAGTGGGCAGGATCTGGCGGACGATGCTGCGACGGTGAAAGCCGCCATCGACACCTATGCCGGTGAGGCCGAGAACATCAAGACTCGATACGACGCACTGATGGTGCGTTATCGGGATGTGGAGGCACAGAAGGCTTCTGACGATGAATGGCAAGAGGATGAGGAACTGGTCAAGGAGGATAACGACATCCTCTCTGACGCCAACGCTTTGATGGCCGACTACATGGCGGCTCAGCGAACGTGTGCCAACAAGATCTCCGGGATCTATGGCGGCACCACGTACGTTCCGACTACGCAGGAGGGTGCCGACCCCGGAGAAAAGCAGTTCGGTTTTACCGGCGAGCAGTTGGATGCCGCAGCGGGCGAGGGCAAACTTCCGTGGGGCGAGCCCAGTGAGTATGACGCGCCATGGTGGGAGGACGGCCTGAACATGGTGGGGTCGTTTTTCAAGGGCGTTTGGAGCGGTGTCACAGGTACCGCGACCGGCTTGTGGAACATGGTCAACTTCACCGACTGGGAGACGTTCTCCACCACGTGGAAGGGCATCGGGACGTTGGCCGTGGATGCGGCCATTGTATCGAATCCTGCGCTTGCGATGACGGTCGGCGCAGAGCGCAGACAGCAAGCGGGGCAGCGATTGTTGGCCGTTGGTAAGTCTGCCATCCATTGGGATGAGTGGCAGGAGGATCCTGCTTATGCTGCCGGAGCTTCCACATTCGACCTGGCGACGATTCTGCTGACGGCGGGCGCCGGGGCAGTAACGAAGACCGGCTCTGTGGCTTCGAAGATCTCTACCGTGGCCGGTGCAGGGTCGAAGGCCGGTACCGCGCTGAAGGTCACTGGCTTGGGGGCGGCGGCTCGCACGACGGTGAAGGTCTCTGATCTTGCCACTGATCTGAAGATTAAGTCGTTGGATTTGGGCACTTCGGTCACACAGAAGTTGGGGAACGTGGCTCCTGGGACTCCTCGCGTTGACGCGATGCCTGAGCCGGCTCCGGCGCACGTGGGGGTCGATTCTCCTGATTCAGGGCCATCCACCAGTGCGGTTGACCACGGGAACACCCGGATGGATACGCAGGCCGATGGCCGCGGAAGCGGTCCTGCCGCTAGTACGACGGGGCCCAATAGTGGTTCGAGTGCTCCTGCCACAACGGGACCCCAAGGTGGTTCCCCCGACGGTGGCAGCTCGAGTGGTGGTTCGACTGATGGCCGGAGCTCGGATGCCGGTGCGCCGGTTGCCGGCGGTGAAGGACCTGCTGATGGTGGCTCGTCGGATGGGCCGGAGTCGGCTCCTGCCGGGGATACGGCAGAGCCCGGTAGTGGCGCCCCGGACGGTGGGGACACGGGCACGCCGGACCGCGGCGATTCGGATCAGGGCGCGCCTGCCACGGATGCGCCGGACGGAGGGGACGCTGACTCGGATGCCGATACAGCGTCGAACGGCGGCGACTCGGATGCGGGTACGGAGACCGCGGACGGTGACGTGGACGCAGGTGATGGAGCAGGTACTGGTTCAGAAGCGACCGATGTCGCTAACTCTACGGATGTAACCAGCCATTCCGAAAGTTCCGGAGATGACGCCGGCGGGGCCCAAGACTCCGGGCTCTCAGCCTCAGAACGTGACCGCATCGTCGCAATGGACAAGGGTACGCGACCTGATCCAACTACTTATTTGTCGCCCGAGTATATATCCGAGCATCTGGCCCCGTTTGAAGAGGGCGCCACTCGGTTTATGACCGAGTCGAATCTCGAGAAGTACGGTATCGCTCAGCGGGACGGCACGTCGTTCGTGATGCCGAAGCCAGAGGTTGATGCGCTCGTGGAGTCCACTGGGGGGAATCCGCGGGCGATGGAAGAGGCTCTGGGACTTCCCGAAGGGTTCTTCGAAAATGGAGCAGTTCGTGTTGACATCGAGTCGCCCGGCGAGAGCGGGCTAAGAATGCCGTCTGGTAACGAGGCGGGGGCAAATGAGCAGTGGGTTCCAGGTGGACAGCTTCCGACCGGTTTCTCTGAGGCCGTCGTCGATGGGGCCGATATTGATCCTTCAGAGTACGATGTTTCCACGCTTGATTAGTTTGGGAGGTGGCTTCCGTGAAGTTCGTTGATGCGTATTTTTCTCGCGAGAACCGCTACGCCTTGGGCGTCGAGCAAGAAGCGGGTCGATACTACGCGTCGCTGCCTGTGAGCAATGGGGTTGTCGATTACGAGGAATATTACGAACTCACTAAAGCGCAATTCGATCATTTTCGCGCTGAACCTGATGACGCCATTGAATTCATCGAGGCATGCCGTCGGCGTGAGCATGATGATCTTCTGATCCAGAAGCCCGGCTGGAATCGCGGAACGCCGGTCTAGCTGAGTTCGGGTACTTCAATGCAGGGCAGGACTGCACTGCCGTCACCCGCGTGCTGGTCCAGGACGGGGTGCATGATGAATTCCTCGACATGCTGGCCAAGGCAGCGGAGGGTCTTGAGACAGGCAACGAGGACGAGTCCAAGAACTACTTCGGACCGCTGAACAACATTAACCACTTCAACTCTGTGCGCAGCGTGTTGGACTCTGTCCCGGATCACGCCGAATGCCGGTGGTTTCGTGTCTGATGGTGCGGATACTGCGCATCTGCGCACTCCGCAGGCGATCATCGAGGGGCTCCGGCTTGACTACCTTGAAAACGGCGGGTCACCGTACGATCGCGATGTGATGCATCTCGTTCGGTTCCAGACTCCCGAAATAGACGGGGTCGGTATTCCGTATGAAGCTGCCCGCGCAAGATTGCCGGAGGAGCATCGCTATAAGGATCTGCCTGGTTTGTATGAGAATATCCAGGGTCCTCCTCACAGCAGTAACGGATTTACCACGAGTGAAGTCGGCGGCGAGCGGATTATCCCCGAATACTTTACGGCTGACGGCGGCAATGTTCCCATGCGCGAGGGTGCAGAGATGTGGCGGATCAACCGTGCAGGTGAAGAAGTGCTGGTCGGGATATTTGATGACAACAGGAAGTGGATTCGCGTTGGTTGAGCAGAAGCTGTCCGGGGGAAAGCGCTTGTCCGGCAGATACGCTGTGTGGCGCGGACAAGAGTACGACGTTGGGGCGGTGGATCGAGAACGTGCTCGTGTGCCGATTTATTTTTATGGTCCTGAACCTGCCGGAATGGGTTTTGAGAGGGATGGACGGCATCCGGATCAGCGATGGCCATGGTGGTCGCGCTGGGTTCCTGTGGATGAGATTGAGAAGGCATACAAGGTGTCTTCACGGGGCGTGTGGCGGGAGGCGGAGTTTTTTATTCACGCCATGAACTCGAACGGGGAGATAAATATCGAAGGGCCCACGCGGCAGTACGGCGAGCAGAAGCCGATTAGCTGGTGGCTGGGACTCCCAGGGTTCGCGTCCTCGGACTTCCGCCGGGCAGAGGGCTGGGTGCCGTTGTCTGAGGTGACAGACGTTAGCGAAGTAATCACGGAGATGAAAATGTAAGTTGGCCGGATCGGCTCCGTCGGAGTCCAACATGGCAAGACGGTGGTTTGTTAGTTCCCTGGGCTGCGACTCAACGATGTCGCAATTCAGGAAAGCTGGATGACCTGCATCTCTATCGGGAAGGTTCCCAGCTGTGGGTAGGTGTCTCCGATACGAGAGCGTTCATCTAGACTGAAAGTTCGCCAGTGCAGCAGACACGGAGGAGCAGAGCGTGGCAGCCATCTTGCAGAAGGCCTTGAACGAATACCAGGTCAAGGAACTGGTCGAAGGAAACAAGGATCGGGTTTCCGGGTTCGTGCTCAAAGCGGTTGATGTAGCCGCCGTCAAGGATCCGGCTTTGTTATTTCAAGCTCACGGGCTCGGCTTTGCGGGATCTCCGTGGCGCGAGGATGCGTCGTACCTGGACGTGCTGCGGTTTGCCACTCCACCCAACGTGTATATTCACACTCCTACAACTCCCGACTTCGTGGACCGAGCACCGTTCAATGGGACAGGTTTTGCAACTTGGGAGGGCGGCTCCGCGCCGCTGTACTTTCTCGACGAGGTGCGGCTGCCCCCCCGGGGCGGAGCTGTGGAGGATTCACAGGGACGCGCCTGAGGAATTGGTTGCCGTGTACGGGGATGTTGCCTCAGGGTGGACAGCGATGCCTGGCAACGGGTTTGGCGCGCCGCAGCAGAACACCCCGGCCTCGGTCATTGGGTGGACTGCCATCTGGAACGGTTACCGGCTCAGTGCGGATCTGGTCGACGGGAACTCGTCGGTGGTGCTCGCGGCATCCAGCGAACCACCGGCCGATGCCACGGGTTTCGAAAAGACACCGCGGAGTGCCTGGCGCAAAAAGGTCTCCATCGATGAAGTCGCCGACGTCTTCGAGCTCTTTGGCCGGGTGACGTACCAGGGTGCTCCGTTCCGGCTGGTCGACGTCGGGCAGGAGGGTGGGCGACGATTGTTCCGCTTGTTCTATACCGGCCATGACGCGGATCAGGCCGAAGCAATGGGGCTGACAAAGAGCGACGCCGGTGTGTACTGGACAGTGGTGGACGAGTCCACGGTGGAGAATGTCGAGTTCCTGCAGAACAGGTTGGCCGGGTTGCCGGGGGCGGACTAGGTGTACTGACCATGGAGGGTGCTGACGGCGGCGTGTCGTGGACGGGCTCGGTGGCATCCTGGAGCCCTCCCATTCGGGGCCTCGCGGTGTATTATGGATTCATGAGTGGGACATATCCGGTTGTGATGGGAGATCGGGGACGAATGGTCGTTCCGGCAGAGCTTCGGGAACGGCTGGACCTGCAGGCTGGCTCAGCCCTGGTCATGGTGGACACACCTCAGGGCGTGGTCCTGGTGACACGAGATCAGATGAAGAGCCTGGTCCGCGGAAAGTTGCAGGGGTTGAACCTCGTCGATGAGTTGTTGGCGGATCGGCGGCGTCAGGCGGCGGCGGAAGATGCTGCGTGAATCTTTTCGATGCATCTGCATTGCTGTGTTTCCTGCAGGGTGAGGAAGGTTCCGATGTCGTCGAACGCGAACTCGTCGCCGGTGGAGCGTGCAGTGCTGCGAATTGGTCAGAGACCGCCCAGAAGCTGATTGCCCATGATCAGGATTGGGATTTTGCCCGCGGCTTGATCCTGAGCTTCGATCTTACCATCGAGCCCGTCCTTGGCGATGACGCTGAGCTCGCGGCGCGACTGTGGCGGAGGGGGAGCGGTCTCTCATTGGGGGACCGACTGTGTTTGGCAACGGCGCAGCGGCTCGGTGCCTTCATATGGACCGCAGATGCCTCGTGGGGAAGCTCGGATCAGGTGCGCCAGATTCGTTAGCCCGGCTCAACCGCGTTAGAAGAGTCGGTACTTTAACGCCGCCATCCCCGCACGGCCAGCGGTACCTTCCAGCTGAAGCGCCAGGCCAGCACGCGAAAGGCAAAGACAGCGGCGGCCACTGCCGTGATGGTGAAGACGTTCGACCAGCCGATCGAGTTCAGTAGCACGATCAAGGCCGCTCCGGCGAATGCCGGGATGGCGTAGACATTCCGCGGGTCGAAGATCCGGGGAATCTCATTGGCTGTGACGTCCCGCAGCAGGCCGCCTCCCACCGCCGTCGTCACCCCCAGCAGAATTGACGACACCGGATTCAGATCGAATTCCAGCGCCTTTTGCGTACCGATGGCGCAGAAGACCGCCAACCCGCCGGCGTCGAACACCACCAGCAGGCCGCCGAACCGTTCCACGTGCGAGAAGAGGAAGTAGACCAGCAGTGCAGCCAGCACGGGCGGGATGATGTAGAGCGGATTGGAGAAGGCGGCCGGGGCGATGCCGATGATCAGGTCGCGCATCACTCCGCCGCCGAGACCTACCAACGACCCGAGCAGCAGCGAACCGACGATATCGAACCCCTTGCGGGCAGCCAGCAGGCACCCCGACATGGCGAAGAAGAAGACGCCGAGCAGGTCGAGGATCAGGATGACGTCAATGTCAGCCATGTATGCCTACAGCTCCTGGACCGTGCGGGCGAGCAGGCAGAATTCGTTGCCTTCCGGGTCGGCCAGCACCACCCAGGTGACATCCGGTCCCTGACCGACGTCGACGTGTGTCGCGCCCAGTTCCAGCAACCGTTGCAGTTCGTCTTCAGTGCTGGCTCCGTCGGCGCGTACGTCGAGGTGCAGTCGGTTCTTCACCGTCTTTCGTTCCGGTATCGGGAAAATGTCGATGGTCGGCCAGTCGCGGTCCTTCGGGGCGATGCTGACGCCGTCGTCGTCGGCTTCGATGACCCGCCAATTGAGGACTGAGCACCAAAAGTCGGCGATGACGCCCGGCTCGATGGAGTCGATGGCAAGTGCGGCGATACGGCTGGTCATGGCCCTTATTGTGCCACCGTGGCGTAGGCTTCTGTGGATGGAAACCACCAATGTCGTCATCCGCCCGCCCGGACCAGCAGACGCGCGGGAGCTCGCCGAGGTCCATATTGCCGCCTGGCGTGCGGCCTACCGTGGCGTGATGAGCGACGAATTCCTGGACGGGATCGACGTCGAACGCCGCGAATCGGGCTGGCGGCTCCAAATCGAAGATCCACGGGAGGGAACCGCGTATCTGGTTGCTGAGACCGCCTCGCGGATCGCCGGTTTCGTCATCGTGGGACCACCGGTAGGGGATGCGGACGCAGGCAGTAGTGCCGACGACGGCGCCAGTCCCGCCAATCGTGTGGGCCAGCTGTACGCGATCAACCTGCACCCGGACCTGTGGGCCCGGGGAATCGGCACCCTGCTATTGCGCGCGGCGGAGGACCGGCTGCGCGGACTCGGCTACACCAGCGCATACCTGTGGGTGGAACAGAGCAACGAACGTGCCATCGCGTTCTACATCGGGGCAGGATGGGCGGCCGACGGCGGGACCAAGGAAGACACAGCCTACTCGCCTCCGGTCACGGTGAAGCGGTACCGCAAGAACCTCAGCTGAGCTCGCGCATCTGGCGGGCCGCTTCCTCGAGCCCATCAGGATTCCCCGCGGCCACCATGTGCTCGTGCAGCGGGTCGCCGCCCGCGGCCAGTTCACGGATCAACCGTGCGGTCTCGGTGACGCGGCTAATAGCGACGTCGAGAATCTCCGCCGTCGAGCCGTCCCAGCCGTATTCGTCAAGGAACAGCCGCAGCCGGCGGGGACGAGCGGCAAAGTCGGTGAAGCCTTCGGCGGCCACGACACTCCTGGCGTGTAGCGGGACCCAGGCGAAGGCGGTGAATGCGATGTCCTCGGTGACGCCCACGGGGCCGGCCAGATCCCAATCGAAGAAACCGGTCAAACGCCCGTCGTGCCACGCCGCATTGTACGGGGCAGCGTCGTTATGGCCGATGATCAGGCCGGGCTTCCATTCACGGCCCTGTCGCCATTCGTCGTCGTCCGCCGGCTCGAAGTCCGCCACCGCCTGATGATAGTCCCGCAGCCAAGCGGCCACCTGCACCAGCGCTGCCTCCGAGTGCACCCAGGCTGGAAACGGCTTCTGGTTCCCGACGCTTTCGCCCTCCAGGTAGGTCAGCACTTCGCGTCCCCGGGCGTCATAGTCCAGCGGACGCGGCGCCCGGTCGAACCCCTTGGCCGCCAGGTGCCGCAGCAACCGGTGGACCGAGCGGGTCCACGGGCCGACGGCGCGGTGTACAGTTCCGTCGTCGTGGACAGCTCCCGAGTCGCTGCCGCCGGCGAGCTCATGCTCGGTCATGTCCCAATTATGAACGACGGCGCGGCGATGGCTGACGACGCCGGTCCTGCCGGGTGTGTTGTGCTGTCTCATCTGGACTCTGCAGCCGGCTCACCGCGATGGCCAGCCAGAGATGGACACGGTCGGCGGTGACGGCGGGGTCGTAGCCGGTCAGGGCGGTGATCTGCGACAGCCGGTAGCGTACGGTGTTCCGGTGCAGGCCCATAGCGGATGCGACGCCGGCAACGGAGCCATCCAGCTGCAGGTAGGACTCCAGGGTGCGCATCAGCTCGGCGTCGTGCTTCAGGTCGAAGCTGGACAGCGGATCCAGCGCCTCGGCGGCAAGGTCGTTCAGCGGGACATCCTCACTGGCCAGCAGCAGGGACGTGAGATTCAGCCTCTCGGGTGCATTGAGGCGTTCACCGCGGGAGAGAGCCTCGCGGGCTTCAAAATAGCTCCACCGCAGCCCGTTGGCCTGCGCATAACTGCCGCCCTGGCCAACGGATGCGTAGATGCCGGCATTGTCCAGATAGGAACTCAGCGCCCTGGCGCGTTCGGCCACGGTGCCGGTGACAATGACAGCCAGACGTTCCCCGAGGATCGCGCTGGCGCAATCCTGCAATGACGGGGGCAGCGGAAGGGTGGGCAACGACCGGCGGTCGCCGCCGGCTGCCTCGACGAGCAGGATGGCGTGGCGGCCGGCGGACGTCATCCCCGCCGCGCTGAGCCGCGCCTGAGCCTCGGCTCCGGCCAGGTTGCCGCGGATAATGTCATCCAACACCTGTCCGGCGATTTGCCGCTGGGTATGGCGGTGCCGGGCCTGGTTGCTCAGTTCCAGGCTGATCAGCGACTGGGCATAATTGACGATGCCGTCGGCGGCGTACGGACGGCGGATGCGCAACGTGGTGCGGTCCTTCCACCCGGTGCTGATCGCCACTTCCTCCCAGTCCTCCCCGCCGGACCCGCCGTCGTCGGCTGCCGACGGGGAGCGGTGGATGGGTGCTCCATACTGGATCAGTTCCAAGTCAGCACCGAGCATCGAGCTCAATTTCTGCAACATCGAGTCCAATCCACCATCGCTGAGCAGTGCGGAAGCGAGGATCTGGTGGCTCTTGAGCAGCCGTTCCAGGCTGGCGTAGTGGTCGGCCGAGAGCGCGTCGGCGACAAGTTTTCCGATGGCCATAAATGGCGTCGGATACGGCACTTCGAATACAGCCAGCGCGTGCTTGTCGGCCTCTTCAATCAGCGCGGCCGGCACATGCGGGTGCGACAGCCCGCTGCCAAACCCGATGGCGAGCACCCCGGCCTGGTGGGCCATGCGCACAAAGTCCCGTTGGTCGGCGCTGGTCTGCTGCCGCAGTCCGGTCGTCAGCAGCACTTCGCCGCCGCTCAGGAAAGGTGTGGGGTCGGCCAGTTCGGTCACTGCGACCCACTGGATGGGCGCGGTGCTGTCTCCGGTTGCGGAGCCGGCGATCCTCAGGTCGAGGCGGGGCGTGGCGATGAGTTCGGCGAGGGTGACTGCCATGGGCCAACTATAACCGCGCGTTATGCGCCTGCACCATAGTCAGGTGATCATCCTGTGCTGTCGCCCATTACCAGCTGGCCTGACTCTGGCGTACGCTCGGCAGTAATGTGCTCCTGGTAACACCATCGCCCGTTATCGGGAGCGTTTCAATGAGGAAACCAGCGCTGATCCGCGCCTGATGCGAAATCGACAGAAGGGTCATTAAAGTGGCACAGACGTTACAGAACTTCATCAACGGTGAATTCGTCACCCCGCAGGGCACGGACCTGCTTGACATCATCAATCCCACCAACGGCGAAGTGGTTGCGCAGGCGCCCGTCTCCAACGCTGCCGACGTCGATACTGCGATGCGCGCTGCCGCGGCAGCGTTCAAAACGTGGAAGCGGACGACGCCGGCGGAGCGTCAGGCAATGCTGCTGAAGCTGGCAGACGCTGTCGAGGCCAATCAGGATGAACTGGTCGATGCCCAGCACCGCAATACCGGCCAGGTCAAGGCCCTGGTCGCGAGCGAAGAGATAGGCATGGGGGTTGACCAGCTGCGCTTCTTCGCCGGGGCTGCCCGTATGCTCGAGGGCAAGTCCGCCGCCGAGTATATGGAGGGATTCACCTCCTACGT
Source organism: Arthrobacter castelli DSM 16402 (assembly GCF_000430705.1). Lineage (GTDB taxonomy): Bacteria > Actinomycetota > Actinomycetes > Actinomycetales > Micrococcaceae > Arthrobacter_C > Arthrobacter_C castelli. Next base: position 32,457 of record NZ_AUMN01000001.1, on the reverse strand, counting down.
CCGTCGGGAGCCGGTGGGCGTGGTGGCCCAGGTGACCCCGTGGAACTACCCGCTGCTGATGGCAGTCTGGAAGATCGGTCCGGCGCTCGCCGCCGGCAACACCATTGTGCTCAAGCCAAGTGACACGACGCCGGAAAGCACCCTGGTGCTGGCGCGGTTGATCGGCGAAATCTTCCCGGCCGGCGTCTTCAACCTGGTGCTGGGCACCGGCGAGACAGGTTCGGCGATGGTTGAGCACAAGACTCCGGCGATGGCATCTATCACCGGGTCGGTGCGTGCCGGAAAGGCTGTCGCTCACGGCGCCGCCGAAGGCCTCAAGAAGGCCCACTTGGAATTAGGCGGGAAGGCGCCTGCTCTGGTGTTCAATGATGCTGATCTGCAGAAGACCGCAACCGAGTTGGCGGAGTTCGGGTACTTCAATGCAGGACAAGACTGCACCGCCGTCACCCGCGTGCTGGTCCAGGACGGGGTGCATGATGAATTCCTCGACATGCTGGCCAAGGCAGCGGAGGGACTTGAGACAGGCAACGAAGACGAGTCCAAGAACTACTTCGGACCGCTGAACAACATTAACCACTTCAACTCTGTGCGCAGCGTGTTGGACTCGGTCCCGGATCACGCCACCGTCGTCACCGGCGGCAAGCGGGTGGGGGAGAAGGGTTACTTCATCGAGCCGACAGTGATCTCCGGCGTGAAGCAGACCGACGACCTGGTGCAGAAGGAAACCTTCGGCCCGGTGCTCACTGTGCAGAAGTTCAGCACCGAAGAAGAGGCCCTGGAGATGGCCAACGATGTGGACTACGCCCTGGCCTCCAGCGTCTGGACCTCAAATCACCAGACGGCGCTGCGGGTCTCCCGCGACCTCGACTTCGGCTGCGTCTGGATCAACACCCACATCATGCTCATCGCGGAAATGCCGCACGGCGGTTTCAAGCAGTCCGGCTACGGCAAGGACCTGTCGATGTACAGCGTCGAAGACTACACCCGCGTCAAGCACGTGATGAGCTCGCTCGACTAGTCCCCACCCGCTCCCTAACCTCGCAAGCTCGGCCAGGGAACCCTGCGGGCGTGGGCCCAGGCTCGACCACCGGGTCTCGGTGCGGCGCTTCGCGCCTTACTCGACCACCGAAAGGTAAGCAAATGGCAGAAATTCAGTACCGGCTGGAACAGAAGCGCAACATCGTTGGCGAGTTCCCCGGTCCCAAGTCCAAGGAATTGACCGAACGCCGCAACGCCGTCGTGGCAGCCGGAGTCGCCTCCGGCGTGCCTGTGTACGCCGCAGACCTCGACGGGGGCATCATCGTCGACGTCGATGGCAACTCGTTCATCGACCTCGCCGCAGGCATTGCCGTCACCGGCGTCGGCGGATCCGCACCCGCCGTCGTCGAAGGCATAAAGGAGCAGGCAGACTACTTCACCCACTCCTGCTTCATGGTGACTCCCTACGAGGGGTACGTGCGGGTGGCCGAACTGCTCAATGAACTGACGCCGGGTGGCCACGAAAAACGTACGGTGCTGTTCAATTCCGGGGCGGAAGCCGTGGAGAACGCGGTCAAGGTCGCCCGGCTGGCAACAGGCCGGGACGCCGTCGTCGCTTTTGACCACGCCTACCATGGCCGGACCAACCTGACCATGGGGCTGACGTCGAAATCAATGCCGTACAAGGCGAACTTTGGTCCGTTCGCACCGGAGATCTACCGGGTGCCGATGAGCTACCCCTTCCGTGAGGAAAACCCGGATATCACCGGTGCGGAGGCGGCGCAGCGTGCCATTACGGCGATCGAGAAGCAGATCGGGTCGGACTCCGTGGGAGCCATCCTGCTGGAGCCCATCCAGGGTGAGGGTGGATTCATCGTTCCAGCCGAGGGATTCATGCCGGCGCTGGCCGCATGGGCCAGGGAGAAAGGGATTGTCTTCATCGCCGATGAGGTGCAGTCCGGATTCTGCCGCACCGGTGCCTGGTTCGCGTCCGAGCACGAATCGGTGGTGCCGGATATCGTCGCCACGGCCAAGGGCATTGCCGGAGGGATGCCGCTGTCGGCCGTTACCGGCAGGGCGGAGCTGATGGACGCTGTGCACGCCGGCGGACTCGGAGGCACCTACGGAGGCAACCCGGTCGCGTGTGCCGCTGCCATCGGAGCGATCCAGACCATGAAGGACTATGACCTGCCGGCACGGGCGCGCAGGATCGAGACCCAGGTGATGGATCGACTGCGCCCGCTGGCAGAGCAAACGGAGATTATTGGCGACCTCCGTGGACGCGGGGCAATGCTGGCCATTGAGCTGGTCAAGCCCGGAGGAAAGGAACCGAACCCGGAGGCCACCAAGGCCATTGCCGCGCAGTGCCAGGCCGAAGGCGTCATCATCCTGACCTGCGGCACCTACGGCAACGTGGTGCGGCTGCTGCCGCCGCTGGTGATCGGTGACGAGTTGCTCGGCGACGGGCTCGACGTGCTGGAGGCGGCCATCCGGGCGCAGGCGTAAGGCCGGCATCCGGCAGTGGTGGCGGTCGGCCGGACTGGTGGCAGCCGGCCTGCCGCCGTCACTACCCGGAGCGCAGTGCGGCCCGCATTTTGCGGTTGGTCCGGTACTGGCGGACCATGTCGGTACTGAGGAATACCAGTGCCAGCCACACCAGGGCGAAACCGATCCAGCGTTCGAACGCCATGGTCTCTCCGAGCACGGTGATAGCAATAATGAACTGCATCGTCGGGGTCAGGTACTGGAGGAACCCAATGGTGGCCAGCGGCAGCCGGTGCGCAGCACCGCCGAACAACAGCAGGGGCACGGCGGTAATCACCCCGGATGCCGCCATCAGCCAAAAGTGGCCTGCGCCCTCGGTGGTCAGAGTGGCTGCGCCGGTGGTGGCGAGCCAGAGCATCACGCCGCCTGCCAGGGGCGTGAGTACGGCGGTTTCGACGCTCAGGCTGGTCACCGCGTTCACACGTTGCCCCACGCGCTTCTTGACGAACCCGTACATGCCGAACGATCCTGCCAGGGTGAAGGCGATCAGAGGCAGGTTTCCGTAGGCCACGGTCAGTACGACGACGGCTGCGCCGCCAATGCCCACGGCGGTCCACTGCAGCGGCCGGAGCTTTTCCTTCAAGATCACTACTCCGAGCAGCACGGAGACCAGGGGATTGATGAAATACCCCAAGGACGTTTCAATGGCGTGTCCGCTGGTGACTCCATATACATAGGTAAGCCAGTTGGTGGCAATCAGCACCGCCGCAATAGCCAAGGTCCCCAGCGTCTTCGGGTCGGAGACCGCGGTCCGGAACCCGCGCCAGGAATGGGTGAAGGTCAACAATCCGGCGCAGAACACCAGGGACCACACCACCCGGTTGGCCACGACTTCGACAGAACCCGCCGGGATCAGCAGGACGAAGTAAAGTGGTAGCAGGCCCCAGAAACCATAGGCGCCGAACCCGAAGATGAGCCCTTTGGCGCCGTCACTGCGGACGGGCTTGTTGAGAGTGACACCGGTTGAGGACACGTCTCCCATAACTGCATCCTCCACTTCCTGTATTCCAGATGCCCATGAACTACTCTGGGCCGTCACCGGCTTTAGCACAAGCAAATCCTCTTTGCCCCATAGTTAAGTATCCCTGAACTATCACCGCACTATAACCGCGCTCTCACCGCGTAAGGAGTCTCACTTAGCGCTGAGGGCTCGGGGGATTTAGACTAGATAGTTGTGCGCTAATTAATGAACCGCGGTTCCGCGGGTGGATCAGCGCCACACCGCACTTGTCTTTCGGAAGGACTGACTATGTCTCGCCCACTACGGGTGGCAATTATTGGAGCAGGCCCCGCTGGAGTCTACGCTGCGGATATCCTGACCAAGGCCGAGCGTGACTTCGAGGTCAGCATTGACTTGTTCGAGCAGCACCCGGCGCCGTATGGATTGATCCGCTACGGCGTCGCCCCGGATCATCCGCGCATTAAGGGTATCGTCAATGCGCTGCACAAGGTGATGGACCGGGGAGACATCCGGTTCCTGGGCAACGTCACTTATGGCAAGGATCTGACCCTTTCGGATTTCCGGCATTTCTACGATGCCATCATCTTTTCCACCGGTGCGGTCAGAGACGCTGATCTGAACATTCCGGGCATCGACAAGCCTGGCTCCTTCGGCGCCGCAGACTTCGTCTCCTGGTACGACGGACATCCTGACGTGTCCCGTGAGTGGCCCTTGGAGGCGAAGGAAATCGCCGTCATCGGCAATGGCAACGTCGCATTGGATGTGTCCCGGGTGCTGTCGAAGCATCCCGAAGACATGCTCTCCACTGAAATTCCCGACAATGTGTACAGCGAGCTGAAGCGCTCGCCCGTCACGGACGTGCACGTGTTCGGCCGCCGCGGACCTGCCCAGGTGAAGTTCACGCCGTTGGAATTGCGCGAGCTCGGCCACGTCAAGGACGTGGATATCATCATCGATCCCGAAGACTTCGATTTCGACGAAGAATCGATGAAGCAGATCAGTTCGAACAACCAGACCAAGAACATGGTCAAGACGTTGCAGAACTGGCTGCTGGAGGAACCGACAGACGCATCCCGCAGGCTGCATCTGCACTTCTGGCACCAGCCCAAAGAAATCTACGGCGATGGTGCGGTGGAAGGCATCAGGTTCGATCGCACCGCGGTTGACGACGAGGGGCGCCTGGCACCCACCGGCGAGGTGCTCGACTACCCGGTCCAGGCGGTGTACCGGGCTGTCGGTTACTTCGGTTCGGCACTAGAGGAGATCGAATTCGACCATAAGCGCGGGGTGATTCCCAATGAAGGCGGCCGCGTGCTGAATGTGCACGAGGAGCCGGTGCCCGGAGTCTTCGCCACCGGATGGATCAAGCGCGGACCGACTGGCCTGATTGGCCACACCAAGGGCGACGCGCTGGAAACGATCGGCTTCCTGCTGGAGGACCGGCTGACGCTGCCGCCTGCCGCTGAGCCGGGCGAAGATTCAATCATCGAATTGCTGGAGGAACGTGGCATTGAATACACCACGTGGGAAGGCTGGCTGAAGCTGGACGCCCATGAAATGTCCCTGGGGGCCAGCTATGATTCCAACGGCGTGGAACGGGAGCGAATTAAGGTGGTCCCGCGCGAGGAAATGGTGACCATTTCCCGGGATTTTGCCACCAAGCCTCGTTCGTGAATTCTCCGGTGTGCAGTACACTGACAATGCGTAGGGGAGTATCCCTCAGCGCTGCACACGTCAACACGTTAGGCTGATGCCGGACCGGGTGCAGCGGCCGGTGGCGCCGGTGGAGAGACTTGTGCTTCGACCAGCTGACACTCTTCGAAAGCAGAGGATATGACCGTCTCACCACTTATATGGTCACTGACCATTGTCCTGATTCTGGCCCTGCTGGCCTACGACTTCTTCTTCCACGTCCGCAAGGCGCACGTGCCGACCCTGAAGGAAGCGTCCATCTGGTCGGCTGTCTATGTCGGCATCGCTGTGGTGTTCGGGCTTGCCGTGCTGATATTTGGCGGGGCAACTATGGGGTCGGAATACTTCGCCGGTTACCTCACCGAAAAGGCCCTGTCGGTCGACAATCTCTTTGTCTTCCTGATCATCATGGCCAGCTTCAGGGTCCCGCGCGAGGACCAGCAGAAGGTACTGCTGTTCGGCATTATCTTTGCCCTGATCACCCGTACCGGATTCATTTTCCTCGGCGCCGCGCTGATCAACAATTTCGCCTGGGTGTTCTACTTCTTCGGCCTCATCCTCTTGCTCACCGCCGGCAATATGATCAAGCCGGAGGGCGAAGAGAGCCACTCGGCGGACAACTTCATGATCCGCATCGCGCGAAAAGTGTTCAAAACCACTGACTATTACGACGGCGACAAACTGTTCACCGTCGAAAACGGCAAAAAGGTGATGACACCGATGCTGGTGGTCATGGTGGCCATCGGCGGGACCGACATACTGTTCGCCCTTGACTCCATACCGGCGATTTACGGGCTGACCCAGAATGTGTTCATTGTCTTTACGGCAACGGCGTTCTCCCTGCTGGGGCTGCGGCAGCTCTACTTCGTGATCGACGGAATGCTCGACCGGCTGATCTACCTCTCCTATGGACTGGCCGCGATCCTGGCCTTCATCGGGGTCAAGCTGGTGCTGCACGCGCTGCACGAAAACACCGTCCCGTTCATCAACGACGGCCAGCCGGTGCCGGTCATCGAAATCACCACGGGGCTGTCGCTGTCGGTCATTATCGGCGTGCTGCTGGTGACCATTTTCGCGTCGCTGTACAGTCCGGCCGGCAAGGCCCAGACGGCTGTGACCAACGCCCGCCGGCACGCGGAAAATTACCTGGACCCGGATTACACCGACGATGCCAACGAGCGGGAGCGGGTATACCAGGCGCTGGTGGACGAGGAGAAGGAGATCTTCGGCATGGATCTCAAGTACCGCAACAAGGTCAAGGACATCGAACATATTCGCGAACAGGCCCGTGAAGCGCACCGTCGTCACTCAGCCCAAGAGACGGAGAAGCGGGAGTAAGTCGCGTAGCGAAACGGCCCGGTGGTCCAGCCTTGCCGATCCGCTCCGTGAATCCGGCTCTGAACCGCTAGACTGTGATTCCGCCCACGATAAGTCTGGCACTTAGGTACGCAACGGAGTGGAGCAACGGTGGATATTCCAGCTTCCCGGGTGCGGCGCGATGGCAGGCAGCAGACGGATCGGGCCGCACCCGGCCCGACGTCGAACCCCTGGATCGCCGTTCCGGTCGGGATCAACGCCGACATTGCGCAGCATCGAGCCTCCAAGGCCCACGAAAGCCTCAGCCTCGGACTCCGGTCCGTGACGGGCTTGAGGGACTTGGTGCGTGATTCCTGGGCGCGGTCGTTGAATTACCACGCAGATCCCGAAGCGGCCAGTCCGGTGTTGGTGTACGACGGCGGCGAGTTGGATGAGTACCGGAGGAATCATCCGCTCTCGGCGGTCATGCCGGTCATACATCAGCTGTTGGTGCGGCCCACCTATGACAGCGGCCTCATCGTCGCAGTCGGGGACGAGCATGGCAGGCTGCTGTGGGTCGACGGTGACACGTACATGCGCCGCAAGGCAGAGGATATGAAGTTCATTGCCGGCGCGGACTGGTCCGAATTGCGGGTGGGAACCAGCGCACCTGGAACTGCGTTGGAATTGGACCACGGGATTCAGATTTCCGGGGCCGAGCACTTTAACCGGACAGTGCATCCATGGAGCTGCACAGCCGTTCCGCTGCACGATCCCGAGTCCAGCGCGGTGCTGGGTGTGGTGGACATTACCGGCGGAACCGAAGCCGTGGCCCCGCACACGCTGTCCCTGGTGGAAGCCGCCGTTGCCGCGGCGCAATCACACTTGCAGATTGAGCGGCTGCAACACGCGGGCCGCCAGCCGGGGCCAGGTCAGCCAGGGCCCCCCGCCGGCGTCAGTCCGGCCCTGCCTGCCCGGGAACCAGCTACAGTGCAGGATGCGGCTTCGAACACCGGCGGCAGCGCTTCCCGGCGGCCGAAGCGGCTGTACCAGAACAGTCTGCAGGTCCTGGGCAGGAATTATGGACAGGTCAGCATCGGCGGGATCACCGGAGAGCTCTCGCAGCGGCATGCCGAAATCCTGACCCTGCTGTCCTGGTATCCGGAGGGACTGTCGTCCCAGGTGCTCAGCACCATGCTCTATCCGGCCGACAAGCCCAGCACTGCGCTGCGCCCCGAAATGGTACGGCTGCGCAGGGTGCTGGAGAAGCTGGATCCGTCGATGGTGCCGCAGTCGCGGCCGTACCGTCTTCCCGAGGCGCTGGTGGTGGACGGGCGACAGGTGCTGAACTATCTCTGGCGGGGTTCGCACCGAATGGCGCTGCAGATCTACAAAGGTCCGCTGATGCCCTTTTCGGAGGCACCGGCGATCATCCAGCTGCGTGAGGAAATCAGCGCTGCCCTCCGCGAAGCGGTCCTCAATGACGCGAGCCCGGAGGTACTGCTGCAGTACGCTCAACTTCCCGAGGCCGCCGACGATTCAGCTGTGTGGAAAGAGTGCCTGAAGGTGCTGCCCGCCCGCTCGCCGAAGCGGGCCGCCGTCGTCGCCCGGCTGGAAAAAATCGAAGCTGAACTGCAGGGCTGAGGCCGGCAGTAGCTGCCGTCAACATGCCGCCCTGTGGCAACGGAAGGCTGCAGCGATCCGGCTGCACCCGCCGTGATCCGCGTCACGGCAATGCTGCAACCTGAATGCAACCTCTTGCTCCCTACGCTCAAGTAGTGACGACGACGTCGCTATTGAGAAGGAGAATGCAATGACCGTTTATGCACAGCCGGGCCGGGACGGATCCAAGATCACGTTCAAGCCGCGCTACGAGAATTGGATCGGTGGCGAATGGGTGGCACCGATCGGTGGTGAATACTTCGAGAACGTCACCCCGGTGACGGGTAAGCCGTTCACCGAAGTGGCCAGAAGCCAGGCCGCCGACATCGACCTCGCCCTCGACGCCGCGCATAAGGCCGCACCATCGTGGGGCAAGACGTCGGTGGCCGAGCGGGCGCAGATCCTCAATAAGATCGCCGACCGGATCGAAGAGAACCTGGAGACGTTGGCTGTCGCCGAGACCTGGGACAACGGCAAGCCGATCCGCGAATGCCTGGCGGCCGACCTGCCGCTGGCAGCCGACCACTACCGGTACTTTGCCGGCGCAATCCGGGCCCAGGAGGGCGGACTGTCCCAGATCGACGACGACACAACGGCCTACCACTTCCACGAGCCGCTGGGTGTCGTCGGGCAGATCATCCCGTGGAACTTCCCGATCCTGATGGCCACTTGGAAGCTGGCGCCGGCGCTCGCGGCCGGCAACGCCATCGTGCTCAAGCCGGCCGAGCAGACGCCGGTGTCGCTGCTGGTGCTGATGGAGCTCATCGGCGACCTGCTGCCGCCGGGCGTGCTCAACGTGGTCAATGGGTTTGGCGTCGAGGCGGGCAAACCGCTTGCCTCGTCGAGCCGGATCCGCAAGATCGCCTTCACCGGTGAAACCACTACCGGCCGGTTGATCATGCAGTATGCCAGCCAAAACCTGATTCCGGTGACGCTTGAACTCGGCGGCAAGAGCCCGAATATCTTCTTCTCGGACGTGGCCGAGGCTAACGACGGCTTCTACGATAAGACGCTGGAAGGCTTCGCAATGTTCGCGCTGAACCAGGGCGAGGTGTGCACTTGCCCGTCGCGGGCGCTGGTGCAGGAGTCGATGTATGACTCGTTCATGGCCGACGCGGTTGCCCGTACCGAGAAGATTGTCCAGGGCAACCCGCTGGACACCGATACACAGATCGGCGCACAGGCATCCAACGACCAGCTGGAAAAGATCCTCTCCTACATGGACATCGGCAAACAGGAAGGGGCGAAGATCCTCACCGGCGGGCAGCGGGCTATGCTCGACGGCGATCTTGCTGGTGGGTTCTACGTACAGCCGACGATCTTTGAAGGTCAGAACAGCATGCGGATTTTCCAGGAGGAGATTTTCGGCCCGGTGCTCGCTGTGACCAAGTTCAGCGGCTATGCCGACGCGATGCATATCGCCAACGACACGCTGTACGGATTGGGTGCTGGAGTCTGGTCCCGCAACGGTAACGCCGCTTACCGGGCCGGACGGGATATCCAAGCCGGTCGTGTCTGGGTGAACAACTACCACTCCTACCCGGCACACGCCGCCTTCGGCGGATACAAGTCATCGGGCATCGGGCGGGAGAACCACCAGATGATGCTCGACCACTATCAGCAGACGAAGAACCTGCTGGTGAGTTACTCCGAATCCAAGCTGGGATTCTTCTAAATGACCCTGGAAGCAGACAAGCAGACAAGCCGGTTAACGATGACTGGCACGGCCACAAGGAGAACACATATGGACACTATGAATGCAGCAGTAGTCACTGAATTTGGAACCGACCTGAAAGTACAGGAAGTGGCAGTTCCTGAACCCGGACCCGGCCAGGTGCTGGTGAAACTGATCGCCAGCGGAGTATGCCACACCGATCTGCACGCCGCGGAGGGTGATTGGCCGGTGAAGCCGACTCCGCCGTTCATCCCCGGCCACGAGGGCGTAGGTGAAATAACTGCCCTGGGCGAGGGCGTATCCGGCCTGCAGGTTGGCGACCGGGTGGGCAACGCGTGGCTGGCCTCCGCATGTGGAAGCTGCGACTACTGCAATACCGGGTGGGAGACGCTGTGCGAGCAGCAGCTGAACAGCGGTTACACAGTGGACGGTTCCTTCGGCCAGTACATGGTTGTCGACGCACGCTTTGCGGTCCGGATTCCGGATGGAGCAGACCCCATTGAAGTCGCTCCGGTGCTGTGCGCGGGCGTTACCGTGTACAAGGCGCTGAAGCAGACCGAGGCGCGGCCCGGGGAATGGGTCGTCATCTCCGGCATCGGCGGTTTGGGTCATATCGCGGTCCAGTATGCGGTGGCGATGGGCTTGAGGGTTGCCGCCGTCGACGTGGCTGACGACAAGTTGGACCTGGCGCGCAAACATGGCGCGGAGGTGACGGTCAACGCATTTGCCCATGACCCGGCGGAGGCTATCCAACAGGAAATTGGAGGCTCCCATGCGGTACTGGTCACCGCCGTGCACCCGTCGGCGTTCGGCCAGGCAATCAACATGGCGCGGCGCGGCGGTACCATCGTGTTCAACGGGCTGCCTGCCGGCGATTTCCCGGCGCCGATCTTTGACATTGTCCTCAAGGGGCTGACCGTCCGGGGTTCCATCGTCGGTACACGCCAGGACATGATCGAAGCATTGGACTTTTACGGCCGTGGCCTCATCCACCCGACGGTATCGAGCCGGAATCTTGACGAAATCAATGCCATATTGGACGAGATGACGCACGGGAAAATCGACGGCCGTGTCGTCATCGAGTACTGAAACATGGCGGAGAGCACCATAGAAGCCTCAGCGGCCATCCCGGGAGAAGACTTCTCCCGGGTGGCGCTGACCGCTGAAGCAGTTGAGTTGCTGTGGCAATTATGGCGTCGCCACGGACCGCTGATGTTCCATCAGTCCGGTGGTTGCTGCGACGGATCGTCGCCGATGTGCTATCCGGCCGGAGAATTGCTGACCGGAGATGCGGATGTGCTGCTCGGGATCTTCGACATCGCCGACGACGTTCCGACAGGTGAGGCTGCCGACGTCGGCCCTCAGCCGGTTGAGTTCTGGATGTCCCGCGAACAGTTCGCCTACTGGAGCCACACGCACCTCACCGTCGATGTGGTGTCCGGCCGCGGCAGTGGATTCTCGCTCGAGGCGCCGGAGGGGAAACGTTTCCTGATCCGCTCCAGACTGTTTGAGTAGAAGAGGCGGCGGCGATGGCGGTGTCCTGAAGATCACACCACACCCATTTGCCCTGAGTGCAAACTTGCACATAGTGTAAATTTCATGACCACGCGCTCCAGCGACACCGAAGGAGTCACGGCCGAGTCCGTGGCTCCTTCGCGTCGTGAGATGAACAAACAGGCGAACCGCCGGGCGATGGCCGATGCCGCCATCGAACTGGTCCGCTCCCGCGGCGCCGGCAATTTCACTGCCGACGACGTGGCGGCCGCAGCAGGGGTGTCGCGGCGGACGTTCTTCAACTATTTCCCCAGCCCGGAATCGGCCCTGGCGGTGCACATCGAGGATTTCCTGGACAATGTGCTGCCGTATTTCCATCAACGTCCGACCGGCGAGCCTGTTGTCGAGTCCATGCTGCAGGCGCTGACGGAGCTGGCCGATCCGGCGCTGCTGGAACGTACAGCGGAATTGTTCCAACTCGCTGAAGACAACCCCCAGATGCACCGCTTCCAATTGGAAGCATGGACCCGGGCGGAATACAAGATCGTTGATGCCATCGACGATCGTCTCGATCCCGCCGATCCGGCGCGGCAGCATCCCCTTTTTGTCCCGGCATTGGTGGGCTCCGTCTTTGCCTCGGCGCGCGCCGCTTTGTCCGAGTGGCTGCGCCGCACGGGCGGGGACTTGAGCCCTGCATCGCTCTCTGGTCTGCGCGAACTGCTCATTGCCGCTTTTGGCCACCTCCGCAGCGGATTCCACAACTGAATCGCCGCTTAACCAAGAAAGTACTTCGATGGCTTCACTTCTCTACCGTCTTGGCAAATTCTGCTATCGCAACGCCCGCTGGGTCATCACCGCATGGGTGGTCGCCGTCCTCGCCGTCGGCGGCGCGGCCGCGGCGTTCTCCGGAACCCTGAGCAACAGCTTCAGCATCCCCGGCACCGAGTCCCAGCGCGTGCTGAACCAGCTCGAGGACGAAATGCCAGAGGCCACCGGAGGCAGCGGCAGTATCGTGTTCGATGCCGGTTCGAAGGCGTTCAGCGCCGACCAGAAACAAGCAATCCGCGACGCCTTGAACGAACTGGACGACGTGTCCGGCGTGCAGTCCGTGGCGCGTCCTTTCCAGACCGAGCAGCAGCTGGCGGACGCCCGCCAGAAGCTGGAGAACGGCGAACAAAAGCTCAGTGATGCCAAGGCGCAGTTGCAGGATGGCACCCGGAAGCTGGAGCAGGCTGCAGCCGACCTGGAGCAGCGCCAGGCCCAGCTGGACACTGCCTTACAGCAGGCTGAGGCTGCCGCAGCCGCCGGGGTTCCCGGAGCGGCGCAGCAACTGGCCGTACTGCAGGCCGCCCAGGCGAAACTCGATGCCGCGGCCGAACAGCTGCAGGCCCAGCGTGAACAACTCGATGACGGCCGCGCGGAGATCCGTGCCCAGGAAGACAAGCTGACTGAGGGGCGTCAGCAGTTGAAGCTCTCCAGCGGCGTCGAATTGATCTCCGACGACGGATCGGTGGCGGTGGCCAGGGTCCAGTTCGACAAAGAGATCCACTCCGTCAGCCCCGAAACCCGCCAGCAGGTCCAGGACGTCGTCGACGCCGCCGAAGCCTCGGGAATCGAAGTCCACTACAGCAAGGAAATCGTCCAGGACATCTCGGAGATCTTCGGGGCGGCCGAAGTCATCGGCGTGCTGATCGCCGCAGTGGTGCTGATCGTCATGCTTGGCACCTTGATAGCGGCCGGGCTGCCCCTGCTGATGGCCATCACCGGCGTCGCGGTTGGTGTGGGCGGAACCTTCGCCCTCTCCGGCGCGGTGCAGATGAGTTCGGTCTCGCCCATGCTGGCGCTGATGCTGGGGCTGGCCGTGGGGATCGATTATTCGTTGTTCATCGTCAACCGGCACCGCACCCAACTGCTGCACGGGATGCCCACCGGAGAATCGGTCGGCCGCGCCACTGGCACAGCGGGGAACGCAGTGCTGTTTGCGGGCCTGACCGTGGTGATCGCCTTGGCCGCACTGGCCGTGCCGGGCATCCCGTTCCTGACCGTGATGGGACTGGCCGGGGCCGCCACGGTGGCATTCGCCGTCGTCGTCGCCCTGACCCTGACACCGGCCATGCTCCGTGTCATTGGCACCCGGCTGATCTCCAAGCGCGCCTGGGCCAAGGCAGACCTTGGGGGTGCCGAGGAACAAGACCGCGCCGAACAGGCAAAGATCGACGCCGGCCGCGGCTGGGGTGGCTTTGTCACCCGGCACCCGGTGATCCTGCTCCTTATCACGGTTATCGGGCTGGGTGCGGTCGCGTTGCCGGCCACCCAACTGCGCGTCGGACTGCCCGACGGCGGTTCGGAACCGGCCGATTCGACGGCCTACCAGGCATATACCACCATGGGCCAGGCCTTCGGAGAGGGGATCAATGGGCCGCTGCTGGTGGCGGGCGAGATGCCTTCCGGACTCAGCGACGAGGAGGCCGAGGAAACCAGGTTCGATGTGGTCCGTGAACTGCGGGACATCGACAACGTTGCCACAGCCATCCCGGCCGGGGTCAGCGAGGACGGCGACATGGCGATCTTCCAGGTCGTTCCGACCGGAGGGCCGACCGACCAATCGACCGAGGAGCTGGTGCACGAGCTGCGGAACTCGGCCTCCGGGATTGAAGACGCCACCGGAGTGGAGATCGGGGTCACCGGGCAAACGGCAGTCAATATCGATGTGTCCCAGAAACTGCTGGACGCCTTGCCGCTCTACCTGGGCATCGTCGTCGGGCTTTCGCTGCTGTTGCTGCTGCTGGTGTTCCGCTCGATTGTGGTTCCGCTGCTGGCCACTGCCGGCTTTCTGCTCTCGCTGGCAGCCAGCTTTGGCGCCGTGGTGGCCATCTACCAGTGGGGATGGCTGGGCGATGTCTTTGGCGTGCACAATCCGGGCCCGGTGCTCAGCTTCCTGCCGATCATCATGATCGGCGTGCTGTTCGGGCTGGCGATGGACTACCAAGTGTTCCTGGTCTCGGGGATGCGCGAGGCGTATATGCATGGTGAGTCCGCGCGCCATGCGGTGCGCAGCGGGTTCAGCCACGGCGCCCGGGTGGTGACGGCCGCGGCCATCATCATGACGTCGGTCTTCTCCGGCTTCATCTTCTCCCACCTGACGATGATCCGGCCGATCGGCTTTGGCCTGGCCTTCGGTGTGCTGGTGGATGCCTTCCTGATCCGCATGGTGGTCGTCCCCGCGGCGATGCATCTGCTCGGCCGTTCGGCCTGGTGGCTGCCGCGGTGGCTGGACCGGATGCTTCCCGACGTCGATGTGGAAGGGGCAAAGGTCGCAACAGAGACAGCTGAGGCGCACACGCCGGAACTTGCCGGCCAGCGCAGCAATTGACCCGGCGCAGCCCTTTATTTGAATAGTTCCAGAAAACCTGTTTGGCTTGTCCCATGACGACCATTGATGCCGCAGCACTCCTGAGGGGGGTGCCCATGCGGGTGACCCGTCCCAGGGCGGCAGTGCTGACGATGGTCGCGGATCATCCCCATTCGGATGCCGACGCTATCGCGTCAGCCGTTCGCCGCGACCTGGGGTCGGTGTCGATACAGGGGGTCTATGACGTCCTGCACGCGCTCACCGACGCGGGTCTGCTGCGTCGAATCGAACCCGCCGGCTCGCCGGCGAGGTTCGAAACCCGCGTGGGGGATAACCATCACCACCTGGTGTGTCGCACATGTGGCGCCGTCACCGACGTGGAATGCGTGGTCGGCGAGGCGCCGTGCCTCGACGCTGCGGTCCCGGCCGGGTTCGCGGTGGAGCAGGCGGAAGTGACGTTCTGGGGCACCTGCCCCGGGTGTCTCGCGAACGAATAACCAGCACACAACAAGCGAAATTGATCATCCAAGGAGCGAGTTTTGCCCGAAAACAATCAGAAACCCTTGACGACGGCGTCAGGTGCGCCGGTCGCCGACAACCAGAACTCCATGACTGCCGGCCCGCGCGGCCCGATGCTGCTGCAGGACCTGTGGTTCCTGGAAAAGCTCGCCCACTTCGACCGCGAGGTTATTCCGGAGCGGCGCATGCACGCCAAGGGCTCGGGCGCATTCGGCACCTTCACGGTGACCAATGACATCAGCCAGTACACCAACGCCAAGATCTTCTCGGAAGTCGGCAAGAAGACCGGGATGTTCGCCCGCTTCTCCACCGTGGCCGGTGAGCGCGGTGCCGCCGACGCCGAACGCGACATCCGCGGATTCGCGCTGAAGTTCTACACCGAAGAGGGCAACTGGGACCTGGTAGGCAACAACACCCCGGTGTTCTTCTTCCGCGATCCGCTGAAGTTCCCCGACCTGAACCGCGCCGTGAAGCGCGATCCCCGCACCAACATGCGTGACGCTGAGAACAACTGGGACTTCTGGACCAACCTGCCCGAGGCGCTGCACCAGGTCACGATCGTGATGTCCGACCGCGGGATTCCGGCCTCCTACCGGCACATGCACGGCTTCGGCTCCCACACCTACAGCCTGATCAACGACGAGGGCGAGCGGTTCTGGGTGAAGTTCCACCACCGCACGCAGCAGGGCATCAAGAACCTCACCGACGAGGAAGCGGCCAAGGTCGTGGGTGAGGACCGGGAATCGCATCAGCGTGACCTGTTCGACTCGATCGAGAACGGCGACTTCCCCAAGTGGAAGCTGATGGTCCAGATCATGCCCGAGGCGGACGCCGAGAACTACCGCTTCCACCCCTTCGACTTGACCAAGATCTGGTCGAAGAAGGATTATCCGCTGATCGAGGTCGGGGAGTGGGAGCTGAACCACAACCCGGAAAACTACTTCGCCGACGTCGAGCAGGCCGCGTTTGCCCCCTCCAACCTGGTTCCGGGCATCAGCTACTCGCCGGACAAGATGCTGCAGGGCCGGCTGTTCTCCTATGGCGACGCACAGCGCTACCGGCTGGGCGTCAACCACCACCAGATTCCGGTCAATACCCCCGTCAACCCGGTGAACACCTTCCACCGGGACGGGACCATGCGGGTCGACGGCAACCAGGGCCGAACTCCAGGCATCGAACCGAACTCCTATGGCCGCTGGCCGGAACAGCCCGCCTACCGCGAGCCTGCCCAGGCCATCGGGGACACCGCTGACCGGTTCAACTACCGGGAGGACGACGACAATTACTTCGAACAGCCCGGTAACCTGTTCCGGAACATGTCCGGCGACCAGCAGCAGGTGCTCTTCGAGAACACCGCCCGGGCGATCGACGGCGCCTCACAGACGACCATCGACCGCCACATCCACAACTGCACCCAGGCAGACCCCGCCTACGGCGAGGGTGTCCGCAAGGCTGTCGAGGCGCTGCAGGCCGGCAAGGTCTCCGCTACCGACGTGAACTCAGACTCGGTCTGATCCTGGCCGCGACGGATTGGCCACGGCTGGTCCATCAGTAATGGAACGCAAGGACCGGCGTGGCGCAGCTGATGCTGTACCACGCCGGTCTTTGCGTTGTACCGTTTGAAGCAAACCGGAAGACTGATACTTATGAGCAATTCACTGACGCCTGAACAAACCAAGCGGGTGGTGGCCATCGCGATGGATCTTGCCCGCGCAGGCGACACCGGTGAACTGACCGGTTTCATCGAGCACGGGCTGCCGGCGAACACCGCCGACGAGGCAGGCAATACGTTGCTTATGCTCGCGGCCTACCACGAACACGCCGGCACGGTCCGCGCCTTGTTGGATCTCGGGGCTGACCCGGACCTGCGCAACGACCGTAACCAGGCACCCATCGCCGGCGCGCTCTTCAAGGGAGCGGACGACGTCGTCGTCCTGCTGAGGGAGGCAGGTGCGGACCTCGACGCCGGGACGCCAAGCGCCCGGGCCGCAGCGACCATGTTTGGCCGGGAGCATCTGCTGGGCTGATAGTCCGGCCCGACTCATCCCGGCGGCGAAGTCGCGCGTGGCCGCATAGAGCCGCATAGAATCGTCTGGTGCCCCGACTCCTTGCCGACCTGACTCCGCTGAAGGAGAGTCCCGCATTCCGCCGGTTATGGACCGGCACCGCGCTTTCCGCCATTGGAACGCAGCTGACCTTGGTGGCGGTCAGCTTGCAGGTTTACGAGCTGACGGGTTCCAGTCTTTACGTCGGGCTGCTCGGTCTGGCCGGCCTGCTGCCCTTGGTGGTGGCCGGCCTCTACGGGGGGTCGGTCGTCGACGCCTACGACCGCCGCAAGGTGGCGCTCGGCTCGGCCATTGCCCTCTGGCTCAGCACCATGGGCATCGCCGCCCAAGCCTGGCTGGACCTGGACAGCGTCTGGTTGCTGTACTGCCTCATCGCCGTACACAGCGGCGCGGCCGGTATCAACCAGCCCGCCCGCAGCGCCATCATCCCGCGGCTGGTAGGGCCTTCACTGCTGCCCAGCGCCAATGCCTTGAACATGGTCACCTTTGCGGTGGGGATGACCATCGGCCCGCTGGTGGCCGGGCTGCTGGTGGCCCAAATCGGCTACGGCTGGACCTACACGTTCGACGTCGTCACGTTCACCGCCGCGCTGTGGGCGCTGTTGAGACTTCCGCCGCTGCCACCGGAGGGACACGTCCAGAAGGCCGGTTTGCGCTCGGTGCTGGAAGGCTTCCGGTTCCTGTCGACGCGGCCGAACATCAGGATGACATTCCTGGTGGACCTGGCCGCGATGGTCCTCGCCCAGCCGCGTGCCCTGCTGCCGGCCATCGGCGCCGTGCTGATCGGCGGCGGCGAACTGACCGCCGGCATCCTGCTCGCTGCCATGGCCCTGGGATCGACCCTCGCCGGCGTCTTTTCCGGACCATTGGGAGGAGTCCGACGGCAAGGCAACACGGTGCTGTGGTCAATCACTTCCTGGGGGCTGTCCGTATCGTCCTTCGGCATTGTTGTCGTGCTGGCTGGCCAAAGCGAGCATTCCGGTATCAGTCTCTGGATCGTTCCTGCCGCCGCCTGCCTCGTCCTGGCCGGGATCTCCGACTCGGTCAGCAGCGTTTTCCGCACCACCATTCTGCAGGCTGCCACGCCGGACGCCATGCGGGGCCGTCTGCAGGGTGTGTTCATCGTCGTCGTCGCCGGCGGTCCGCGGCTGGGCGATGCGGTGGTGGGCGGCAACGGTGCGCTGATTGGCGAAGGCTGGGCGGCAGTCGTCGGGGGAGTGGCGTGCATTATCGTGGTGTGGCTGCTGGCGGCATGGCAGCCACGGTTTGCCCGATATGATGCCCGGAATCCGGAACCGTGACCTGGCTCTCTCCGCTGCTGTGATGCGGAACGGCCGGGGCCGGTCGAGCGTTATACCGAATGAGTTGCCCGATCGAATTTCTCACAGGGTGCTCAGAAGGAGAATCGGACCGGTGCACAATCATTTCAACGGACTGAAGACAGCGGCGCTATTCGGCGTGATGTTCGCCGTGCTGCTCGGGATTGGCGCCTTGATCGGCGCCGGCACGGGCAGCAGCATGTTTATCTGGCTCTTTGCCCTGATCGGTATTGCCACCACCGCCTACGGGTACTGGAACAGCGACAAGATCGCGATCAAATCCATGCGCGCCTATCCGGTCACCGAACAGGAACAACCGGAAATGTACCGCATTGTCCGGGACCTCTCCGCCAAGGCCAACCAGCCGATGCCCCGGCTCTACGTCTCACCGACCCCGGCGCCCAACGCGTTCGCCACCGGCCGCAATCCCGAAAACGCCGCCGTGTGCTGCACTGAGGGCATCCTGCGGCTGATGACTGAACGCGAGCTCCGCGGAGTGCTGGGCCACGAACTGATGCACGTCTACAACCGCGACATCCTGACTTCCTCGGTGGCGGCGGCCGTTGCCGGCGTCATTACCTCCGCCGCCCAGATCATGCTCTTCTTCGGCGGTGGACGGGAGAGGGGCGGTAATCCGTTGGCGATGATTGCCACCGCCTTGCTGGCTCCGTTGGCGGCCATGCTAATCCAGATGGCCATCACCCGGACCAGGGAGTTCGATGCCGACGAGGACGGCTCAAAACTCACCGACGATCCGTTGGCACTGGCCTCCGCACTGCGCAAACTCGAGACGGGGACCCAGCGGGCGCCGTTGCCGGAGGATCAACGGCTGGTTAATACGTCGCACCTGATGATTGCCAACCCCTTCAAGGGCGGAAACCTGAAGAAGCTGTTCTCCACCCATCCGCCCATGGATGAACGGGTGGCCAGGCTGGAGAACATGGCAGGGCGTCCGCTCGGCCGCTGAGTGCCTGGCCGACTTGGCTTTCCGCCCGAGGCGCCCTATGCAGCGCCGGGACGCGCTTCGGGCTGGAAGTCCCAGAGGAAGCACAGGTTCGAGTCGTCGACTTCCTGCATCACGTTGTAGAACAGCCATTGCCACGCTGTGGCGCCGTTGTCGTCGGACGGAGGCGGCGGGCAGTCCTCCGGGGTGTGCCACTTTCCGTTCGCGAAAAGATGCTGGATTTCGCCGATTGGTGTGCCCGCCGGGCTGTACTCCGGCCGGCTGCGAGGGAGGTCGAACTCCCGCCGGATTGTCCCGCCCGGCCCGATGGCAACGAGTTCCGTCGTCGACCGATCGTGCACCGGCGACAGGTCGCTGGCCAAATCGTCGAGCAGGGTCGCGCTCCGCCTCGCGGCGTCCGCCAGGCCCGGGTACGCATCACCCGGGCCGTGGTCGACGTCCATAATGATCATTGCGCTGTGCCGGTTCATCTGCTGTCCTTCCAACGGTCGTGATGTCAGAACTGACACTATGACCGGTCACATATCAGCGGAAGGGCAGCCGCCCAACCTGTGGATAACCACAGGCTGGGGTTGTTGCGGCTACCGGAAGTTGATGAACTGCAGGTCCACGTCCAGGTCTGCGCCCTTGAGCAGCGAAATCACTTCCTGCAGGTCGTCCCGGCTCTTGGAGCTGACCCGCAACTCGTCGCCCTGGATCTGCGACTTCACGCCCTTTGGCCCGTCGTCCTTGATCAACTTGTTGATCTTCTTGGCTTGCTCCTGGGCGATGCCTTCCTTGATCGACGCCTCAATCCGGTACTCCTTGCCGGAGGCATAGGGTTCACCGGAGTCGAGGGATTTCAAGGAGATGCCCCGCTTGACCAGTTTTGACTGGAAGACGTCGAGGACCGCGTTGACCCGCTCTTCGGAGTTGGCCTTCATCAGGATCTTCTCGCCGCTGAAATCAACCTCGGCTCCGACTCCCCGGAAGTCGTAGCGCTGTGAAATTTCCTTCTGCGCCTGGTTCAGGGAGTTCGAGATTTCCTGCTTATCAACTTTGCTGACGACGTCGAACGTGGACTCGCTTGCCATGTCTCCTCCTGGGTGCTCGCTGATGGTTTCTCTTACAGCCTACTGTTTCGCCCTGATTCTCAGCTCGTGTTCAGCTTCCTTGGCGATGGTCTTAACCCTGATCCGAAAGACTCTGTATATACGGAGGATGAATAGCCCCCGATTCCAGGAGGATCGATTGAAACGCCGACGGAAGTACATTGTCCGATCGATGCGGGCTGCGGCCGGAACGTTTTTGGCCGCGGCCACCCTCGCCGGCACGACGGCGATAGGCAGCCTGCCGGCGAACGCCGCCAAGACGGCTGCTCCGGCCATCCAGACGAATGTGGTCCGCACGATGGCGGCCGTGCCGTTGTTGCCCCAGCGGAAGGCGCTGAGCTCCGACCAGAAGAACCGTATTGACGGCGTGCGCCAGGACATGGAGACAGCCGTTTCGCTGGGCAGCGTCACCCGGGAGCAGGCCGACCGTTTCACCGCTCAGCTGGAGCATCGGATTGCGGGCGATCGCTGACACCGGCCGACGCGGAACGGGCACCGGGCAGCAGTACTTCGGGGCGGGCAGGCACGAGCAAACCCGATTCGATTCTCAGCCTGATCCCTAGTACAGTTTTACTGCTCCCTCGTTGAGGGGAGCAGGTCCTGAAAGACACTTTCGGGGCATCTCGGCAGATTACCCGAGTGGCCAAAGGGGGCTGACTGTAAATCAGCTGGCATCGCCTTCATAGGTTCGAATCCTATATCTGCCACCGATAGGGAAGCCCCGTCTCACCAGTTCCAACGCTGGAGAGACGGGGCTTTTTCATGCCCGGACCAGGTCCGGAAGCTGGACAGCGCTGCAGCCGGACCGGGACCGGTGGCAGCCGTCCTGGTCCGTCAAAACCCTTGACGATTCGTCCCTGCGGGAGTGGTATGGGGTTAACGCTTCTTTGCATGTCTGCCAGACGACCACATAAGGGGAGTCACATGACCACGCACGATGACAAGGGACAATTCACCACCACCAATGCCGGAATTCCGGTCGAAAGTGATGAGCATTCGCTGACGGCCGGACCGGACGGGCCGATCCTGCTGCAGGATCATTACCTGATTGAAAAGATGGCCCAGTTCAACCGGGAACGTGTCCCGGAACGGCAGCCGCACGCCAAGGGTGCCGGGGCCTTCGGCCATTTCGAAGTCACCAACGATGTCAGCGCCTACACCAAGGCCGATCTGTTCCAGCCGGGCAAAAAGACCGACATGCTGATCAGGTTTTCTACAGTCGCCGGCGAGCGTGGCAGCCCCGACACATGGCGTGACCCGCGGGGATTCTCGATCAAGTTCTACACCGAAGATGGCAATTACGACATGGTCGGCAACAACACCCCCGTGTTCTTCATGCGGGACCCGATGAAGTTCCAGGACTTCATCCGCTCGCAGAAGCGCCGTGCCGACAACAATATGCGTGATCACGATATGCAATGGGATTTCTGGACGCTGTCGCCGGAATCGGCGCATCAGGTCACGTGGTTGATGGGCGACCGCGGCATCCCTCGGACCTGGCGCCATATGGACGGGTTCTCCAGCCATACCTACATGTGGGTCAATGCCGACGGAAAGCGGTTCTGGGTCCGGTACCACTTCAAGACGGATCAGGGTGCAGACTTCATGCCGCAGGCAGAGGCTGACGAGTTGGCCGGCTCCGACGGCGATTACCACACCCGTGATCTCTGGGAGGCCATCGACCGCGGCGACCATCCCAGCTGGACGCTGAAGATGCAGATCATGCCGTTCGAGGACGCGAAGACCTATCGGTTCAATCCGTTCGACCTGACAAAGACAATCTCGCAGCAGGATTATCCGCTGATCGAGGTCGGGAAGATGACCCTGACCAGTAACCCGGAGAACTACCACACGCAGATTGAGCAGGCCGCGTTTGAACCGAACAATCTGGTGCCGGGTGTCGGCCCGAGCCCGGACAAAATGCTGCTGGGACGGCTGTTCTCCTACGCGGATGCCCACCGGTACCGGATCGGCGCCAACTACAACGAGTTGCCGGTCAATGCGCCGGCCAAGACGGAACTCCACTCGTATTCCAAGGACGGCCACATGCGTCACCACAACCCCGGTGACCCGGTATACGCCCCGAATTCGAAGGGCGGACCCGAGGCGGACTCTGAGCGGTATGGCGAACCTGCCGGCTGGCATACCGACGGCGACATGGTCCGCGCCGCGGCCACTCCGCATGCCGAGGACAGCGACTGGGGCCAGCCGCGGACCTTGATCCGCGAGGTGATGGACGACGCCGCCCGCAACCGGCTGGTCGACAACGTCGTCGGGCATCTGCTCGACGGGGTGAGCGAGCCGGTGCTCGCCCGTGCTTTCGACTATTGGAAGACCATCGACCCGGAAACGGGCGACCGGATTGAGAAGGGAGTCCGCAGCGCCCAGGGATGACCCGCCCCTGGGCGGCACCGGGATGACCCGCCCATACCGGCCCGCTCTGGTTTCGGCTTGACCTTCTATTCCGGGCCAGTACGGCGAATCACGTGAGTGCCGCGACGACGCATACTCTCGGCTTAAAGTCTGATTCTGATATTCTGAATTTATGCGTGAGATGACCGCCTCGGAGGCGTCCCGGAGCTTCTCGGCCGTGCTCAACGCTGCCGAGCATGGGGAAACCATCGTTGTCACCCGCGCCGGGCGGCGCGTGGCTGCGATCACCCCGGCACCGCGGGCAAACGGGGGTGCACTGCGCGCGGTGTTCGAGCGCTGGCACGGGACCCCTGCGTTGGATGACACTCTGGCCGCCCGGGTGGCTGCGACGCGCGAAACCGCCTCAGCGGAGCTGGACACAGACCCGTGGCGCGACTAATCCTCGACAGCGGTGTCGTCATCGCCGGCGCCCGCGGACACGTGGATGTCGCCGCGCTGGCAGACGGTGACGACGTGGCAATGCCTGCCGTCGCCGTGGCCGAATACCTCGCCGGAACCTTGCTCGATACCGATCCCGGGCGCGCGGCCGCACAGCGCGCTTTCCTCGATGAGGTCCTCCAAGTCCTGCCGGTCCATGAGTATGACCGGGGCGTCGCCGAACATCACGCCGCGCTACTGGCCCACGTTCAACGCAGCGGTGGCAAGAGGGGCGCGCACGACCTCATCATCGCGGCTACTGCCCGGGCCTCTGACCGGATACTGCTGACCACCGACGAACGCGCCCGCTTCGGAGAACTTCCTGAAGTAAGTGTGCGCCTTGTCACCGCCTGACTACGGCTGCTGGAGGCGGGCCTCCACTGTGCCCTCGACGATCCGCGTCTCGAAACGCGGCTGTGGCGCAGTTGCAGGTCCGTGAACGACTCCGCCGGTACGCATGGAGAACACGCTCTTGTGCCACGGGCACTCGACACAAGGATCGCCGTCGTCGATCATTTTGCCTTCATTGAGCGGCCCGCCCAGGTGGCTGCAGGTGTCCACCAGTGCGTGGACGGTTTGTCCGCGGCGGAGCAGCACCAGCGGCGTCTCGCCGACCAGGCCCTTGGCCAATTGCCCGTCGCTGAGGGAATCCAGCGTCGTGACGCGTTGCCAGCCCGACGGGACTTGGCCGGCAATATCGATGACCCGGCTCATGCCGACGCCCTGCCGGTAGGCCACATGCCCGCCCAGGAACCCACTTGCCGAGGCGGTGGCGAAGCCAATTGCGCTGAAGACCTTGCCGGCCCGGTGGTGGCCGGTGCAGCGCTGGATCAGCGAGACCCAATAGAAGCTGGTGGCGGCCGCATTGACCGCTGCGTGCACCAAGCCGGTCCGCTGCGCGCCCCGCCCTGCCTTGGACCAGTCGATCAGGCCGGAAGCGGCGGCCGGCATTACACCGGCGATCCCGGTGCCAACCAGCAGGGTGGAGGTCTTTTCGTTCCCGGGAAAGAGGTCAAGGATGGACGCCGAGGCCCATGCTCCCAGCGGTAATTGCACCACCGCCGGGTGCAGCGGGTGCCCTAACGGCACGCCATGGAGCAGGTCCCTGACATCGCGCTGCGGCACGGCCTTTTTCACGATGCGGTTGACGGTTTTGATGGCCGGATCCAGCCACGAGGCCTTCTCCAGGTGTTGTACTGATTCCAGCAACGGCAGCGATTTCATGAGGAACTCCCGACAGGTGGATATGTCCAAAATGGCAATCGTGGTGCAAGCCAGCCTACGCCGGTTTTGCCCCTTTGTAACCGGCCATGGTGTCATGCGCTCAGCGAACAGCCTGTTGTGCAGCGGCCGGGGAAGTTAGCGTAGGGGAATGGCTACTGTAGAAGTTACCGAAGCAAGCTTGGCTCCCACACTTGAAGACAACAACATTGTGTTCGTTGACTTCTGGGCCGACTGGTGCCAGCCGTGCAAACAGTTCGCACCGACGTACGAAGCCGTCTCCGAGAAGCATGACGACATCGTTTTCGCCAAGGTGGACACCGAGGCCGAGCAGCAGCTCGCCTCCGCCGCGGGAATTACCTCCATCCCAACCCTGATGGCCTTCCGGGAGAAGGTTCTGGTCTTCTCCCAGCCGGGTGCGCTCAATGCTGCACAACTGGACCAGGTCATCGACGCGGTCAAGGATCTGGATATGGAGAAGGTGCATGCCGAGATCGCCGAGCGCGAGAACGAAACCGCGGACGAAGGCAGTGGGGAAAAGGACGAGTCCGCCAGCTAGTCTTATCGGCGCAATTGACCGTTGCGCCTGATCGGCCAGCGAACGGCCGCAACCGGCCAGTGAGGGCCGCCAAAAAGCTCCGCAGGGACACCCTGCGGAGCTTTTTGCGCCCTTCAGACATGCGTGCTCCGGCACCGGGCGTGGCCTCCAGGGGAGGCCCGTGTGCCCCTTCGCAGGATGTGGCACGGCGCACATGGCTTTGGTAGCGTGCTTCGAAGCAGGATGACCGTCCACGAAGGAGACCGAGCTTGCAGTCCTACACATCAGCCTCATCCGACCAGCCGCTGCTGCAAGCCACCATCGGCGACCACTTTGAACAGACCGCCGCGCAGTTCGGCCGGCGGGATGGGTTGATCGAAGCGGAGACCGGGCGTCGCTGGACCTACGCAGAACTCAACGACGACGTCGACCGGCTGGCACGCGGCCTGCTCGCCATGGGAATCAACAAAGGGGACCGGATTGGCATCTGGTCGCCCAACTGCGCCGAATGGACCATCCTGCAGTACGCCACGGCGAAGGCCGGGGCGATTCTGGTCAATGTGAATCCCGCCTACCGCTCGCACGAGCTGCAATTCGTTGCCAAACAGTGCGGCATGCGGATGCTGGTGGTCGCGCCGTCGGACAAAAACAGCGATTACGTGTCCATGGCACGGGAGGCTGTTCAGGCCTGCCCGGATTTAGCGGAACTGGTGCTCATTGAAGCCCGGGCGGACGACGGCGGAGCGGACGACGACGGCGGCGACAGGGGAGCAGGCAGCGGCGCTGGCGGGACCGGCGAATTCACCTTCGGCCAGGTCCTGGACCGCTCCGCCGATGTCGGCGGTGCCGCCCTGAAGGAGCGGATGGCCGGACTGGATCAGCACGACGCGATCAACCTGCAGTACACCTCCGGGACCACGGGTTTTCCCAAGGGCGCCACGCTGACCCACCACAACATCCTGAACAACGGGTTCTTCATCGGCGAGCTGCTCCGCTACACCGAACAGGACCGGGTGGTGATTCCGGTGCCGTTCTACCACTGCTTTGGCATGGTGATCGGCAACCTCAACGCGCTGTCGCACGGCGCCGCCACCATCATCCCCGCCCGCAGCTTCAGCCCGGCCGCAACCCTGCAGGCGGTGCAGGACTATGGCGGAACCTCCCTCTACGGCGTCCCGACCATGTTCATTGGAGAACTGGCCCTGGACAACTTCAGCCACTACGACCTGTCCACGTTGCGGACCGGGGTGATGGCCGGTTCCACCTGCCCCGTTGAGATCATGAAGAGGGTGGTCAACGAGATGAACATGGGTGAGGTCGCCATTTGCTATGGCATGACCGAAACATCTCCCGTCTCCACGATGACCAGGCCGGACGACACCCTGGCCAAGCGCACCGAGACGGTGGGCCGGACCATGCCGCACCTGGAAAACCAGGTGCTCGACCCGGTCACCGGCGGCGTCGTCGAACGCGGCGAACTGGGGGAGTTGTGCACCCGAGGGTACAGCGTGATGCAGGGCTACTGGAACGCACCGGAGAAGACCAGCGAGGCGGTCGACAGCAAAGGCTGGATGCGCACCGGCGACCTGGCCAGGATGGACGACGACGGGTACATCACCATCGAGGGGCGGATCAAGGACATGGTAATCCGCGGCGGGGAGAACATCTATCCCCGCGAGATCGAAGAGTTCCTCTACCAGCATCCGGGCGTGCAGGACGTACAGGTGATCGGTGTCCCCGACGACCGGTACGGCGAGGAACTGATGGCCTGCATCATCCTCAAGCCCGATGCCGGGATCCTCACCGCCGAGGACGTGGACCAGTTCTGCCGGGGACGGCTGGCGCACTACAAGATTCCCCGTTATGTCGACGTGCGCGAAGCCTTCCCGATGACGGTCTCCGGCAAGATCCGGAAAGTGGAAATGCGCCAGGAAGCGGTCGACAGGCTCGGTCTCGGCTGACTTCGGACACTGTGCCGGGGCAGGAACAGCCCGGTCCGCAGATTCCGCAGCGGCCGGCCGCGGAGTCTTTACGTGTTCGGCGACTCCAAGCGCCATGAGCACCAGGGAGGCCGACGCCGTCGAGCGTGCCGTGGCGGAACTGACCGACGGCGTGCGGCTGCTGTACTTCGACGAGTTCCATGTCCACGATTCCGGTGATGGGACAGGCATCGCTGGAAGCGGGAACTGGTTGGCTCCGGGGACGAGGGAGCAGCTGGCCAACCATGGAGTACGAGCCCCGGAACCGGGCGAAGCTACTGACCTGCGGGTGCGGAAACGGCAGTTCACCGTGGTGGCTGCACGACCGGAAGAGTTATGGACTACCTTCGCCCAGACATGTGAGGCCACGACGTCCTCGATTGGACCCGGAAGCACAGCAGCGGTTCATCAACCTCGTGGACATCGTCTGTGACCGGGGCATGCCGATGTATATCACGTCGGGCTTCAGCCTGGAGGAACTCAGTACGACGGCGGAAGGCCGGCCTGATGCCTTACGGACGCTCAGCTGGCTCCTAACTGCTTGCAACGGGTCATATCCAGGCAACGACCAGGCCCTGACGGACGCAGGGAACCGACACGGCGGTTACGAACAAGGTCCAGTGGTGCGACCTGGTTTGCTGACTGGTTTGTTAACCCGTGGTGTAGGTTCCGCTAGCTAGGTTCCGCGTCAAACTGTAAATTTCCGGACTTCGTGTCACCAGTGGCCATACTGGTGGCGCGGCTGGAACTGTATAAGTATGCGTCCTGTTGAGTGGGTACCCATTGGTTAATACAGGTGCGTTCTGGTCTCGGGAGGGTTGGGGTTACAGGTTGGGTGGCATGTCAATTCCGACACCCTCGACATCTTCTAGGTGTCGCAGCAGGTGTTCCGTATAGCGCCCGCCCCGTCACCGGACAGATCACCGGACGGGTCAATTGGGACGGTCTCGGCCGCGACACTTCAACGTTGCTGGTCAGAGCTGGGTTTGTCCGGTGGAGGTTCGGCTTGCGGGACGCGAGGTGAAGCACCGCGGCAAAGACCTCCGTCAGTTGCAAGTACCGATAGGGGGCTGACCTGAGCACGCGCCGGTGGCAGAATGGTGGAGTGTTCAGCATGATTATCTGCCTGGCCACCGAGACTGAGACCTGAGACAGGCCGGAATCACAACCCACAAAGGGGAACGGCGATGACATCGAAAGAACCCACACCCGATCAGGCCGAGCACAACGCATTCTTTCCCTCCCCATACTCGCTGGGTGAGTACGTGCCGTCGCGCACCGACTTCGACGGAGCCGACCACTCGGAGACCACTGCCGCTCGGCGAAAGATACTGCTGATCGGCGCCGACGAGCGATACCTGCGGGTGGATGGCGACCGCTTCTTCTCCACAGGCAACCACCCGGTCGAGACGCTGTTGCCGGTGCTGCATCTGCAGGCCGCTGGCTACGAGATCGAGGTCGCGACCGCATCGGGCAACCTGATGAAGTTTGAGTTGTGGGCCTTCCCTGCGGAGGATGTGGCCGTCAAGGATGCCTACGAGCAACTGCTGCCGCAGACCGAGAGCCCCAGGAAGCTCTCCGACGTGCTCGAGAATGACCTCGGTGACGGCAGCGACTACGCTGCGGTCTTCATCCCAGGCGGGCACGGCGCGATGATCAACATGGTCGATGATCCAGTGATCGGCGAGACCGTCGCTTGGTTCCTCAAAAATGACCGCGTGGTAATCACTCTGTGCCACGGTCCGGCGGCCCTGTTGGCCGCCAAGGATGACAACGGTGATTCACTGTTCGCCGGTTACAGCATCTGTTCCTTCCCCGACGCGCTCGATTCCGGTGCCAACGTCGACATCGGCTACCTGCCCGGCCCGATGACCTGGCTGCTTTCCCAGCGACTGCGCGAGCGCGGTGTGACCGTGGTCAACGACGACATGACCGGGGCAGTGCACCGCGACCGGCTCGTGGTCACCGGCGACAGTCCCCTGGCCGGCAATGCCCTGGGCAATCTCGCGGTCGAAACCCTCGCGGACGCGGCGCAGGGCGGCGGCGCATGAGCAAACCACCCCGCGTCCTATTCGTTACCGACATGCTCCGCGCGACCATCTGCTTATGGACGTGAACCGTCATCCGCGTGGTACATCGAGCAACCGCTTGGGAGAGGTGTCGTAAGCCGATCCTCAACCGGGATGGCTTCTGTGGCTCGGCACACACTCGTGCCGATGGTCGGACGCTTTCCCCGGCCTCTACCGCACAGACTATTTTCGTTATACGATTTGTTTATGGTCACTGACGAGCAGATCCAGAAGTGGGCAGACGAGGCAGAAGCTGGTTATGATGTCGAGGAATTGAAGCGTCGCGGACGCGGTCGCCCCGGTCGCGGTGCTGAGCCGATGCAGGTCGTTGCCGTGCGCCTCACTGCCGAGGAGATCGCAGCGCTGGACGAGCTGGCCGAGCGAGAGCACCTGTCACGCTCGGAGGCCATCCGCCGCGCCCTGGTTGACTTTGCGGCGTGGGGGTTCACGCCAACGCACTCAAGCACGGGGTGACGCCCGAGGACGCCGTCCAGGCAGCCGACTGGTCCCAGTGGATCGAACCCCTTGAGGAGGGTGAGTGGCCACATCGTGAGTTGCGGCTCGGCTTCGACACGCGGGCTCGCTTGCTTGAGACTGTTGTGCTGGTGTTTGAGAGTGGCGAAGAGATGGTGATCCACGCTATGCCCGCCAGAAGGCAATTCTGGGATCTGCTGCCCTAATCACACTCTCGCGCTTGCCGCGAAGCGGACCCACGTCCCCTGAGGGATCGTCCAATGGGAGCTCTCGATGAACCGAGATCATTGGTTTTGCAGGTTTGATTCTTGAGAAAGCTGGTCGAGCAGCAGCATCTCTTCGTCACGGCTCAGTCCGGATCTGCGTACCCGGTTGAGACCCTCCGATTTCTCAGCATCCAGGATGCGTTGCATTGTCTGCCGGAGATCGCTGAGGTCACCTCTGGCGGCGTGGAATGCGGAGTTGTCTCTCTGGGCGAATGGCACATCAACTTCGGGCAGCCATAGCGGCAGTGACCGTGGTCCGGCCCAGTACCGCACATCGTTGCTTCGGAGCCACTCGTCGTCAGCGCTCACCATCCGCCCGTTGAAGTCGGCTACGCCGGCGGCCAGAGCGAGCACGTCCGCCAGAGGGTACTGATCGCCGGTGGCGTTAATGACTCCGGTGATGCCTTCCCGTCCTGCTCTCACAATCCAGTTAGCCAGGTCCTGCACGTCGATTACCTGCACTGCCCGGTTGTCGGTCACGGGCGTCAGGACTGGCTCATTGGCAGCGAGAGCGAAACGGCTGACCCAGTAGCTGAATCGGTCACTTCCATCACCCGGGCCGGCAATCAAGCCCGGCCGGACGATGAGGAGCCGATCGCCCAACGCTTCCCTCGAAGTCCGCTCAGCAGCCACCTTCGCCTGCCCGTAGTCCTCCAGATCGACCGGGTCGAGCAGCTCAGCGGTCTCGTCGGCATTGGGTTCAGAGTTGCTCGCATATACGGAGACGGACGAGACCAAGGTCCAGTGTGTCGCTTTCCCGGCTAGCGCGTCCAGCGCTCCCGTCACAAGGTCAGGCTCGTAGGCGAGTTCTATGACCTCGTCCCAATGTTGGCTTGCCACGGCTGTGTAGGCACCTGCGGCCCTCCGCTCGGCCTGCACAAAATCGGCTTCAGCAGAGGGCTGGCCCGACTCCCCGCGAGCCAAACAGGTCACTTTATCGCCGCTCGCCAACAATCGCTCAGTGATCTTACGACCGAGCCAGGCAGTACCCCCAAGCACCAATACATTTCGCATCTCAACAGCTAACCTCAGCAGCCCCTCCCAGACAACCGATTCGTCCGCCAGCGTAAGACCCAATCGCTAGCTAGCGTCCTAACAGACGTGTCCGCAGGCCGATCGGTCAGCGGGACGCGCGCATGGCGGCATCCAAGACGAACATGAGCTCCGCGGGGCGGCTCTTGCCGCGTGGGGCGGTGGGATACCGGCAAAGGACCTCGATCAGTACGGGTGTGGCTCGATCGCGCGCCACCGAGAGCATCTCATCTGCTGCCCGTGGATCGTCGCCAGCGTAGATCTCAGCTACGCGTGCCGCATTCGCAGGGGCCCGAAGAATGTGACCTACCTGGTGAGCCTTGGCGATCGGGTGTAGGTAGGCGGCAGAGGCGGCATCCCCGGCAGCTTGCGCAGCCAGCCGGGAGACCTCGGTAGGCGCATCCTTGGCGGCTCGGTGCGCGGCCAACGAGGCAACGCGCTGAAGCTTGGTCCTTCGCGCGCCGCTGACGAACTCCCAGGCAGCGTCAATGGCCACCCGTGGCCGGGAATCGCCGTGAACTGCCTCCTCGAAAGTGGGCAGGAGCTCCCGAGCGATTTCAGACACGTAGCGCGCGACAACCCGCAACTCGTCGATGTTCAGCTCGAAGTCTCCGGTCACGGTTGTCATGGGGCAATCATGTCAATCCTGAACGTACACGCGCATCTCCGCAGAGTCCGTAACCCGATCGTGCTGCGGGAAGGGCCGGATGTTGGCCAAGGCGACTGAGAAGCTGCTCCTTGCCGCGATTCCGGATGTCGACTTCAGTGCAGGCGATGCCGACGGAAGCAATCAACTAACATGAGCACAACGTCTCAACATCAAAGGGGAAATCGACTCCATGGAAATGGCTGCTGGGTTCGGAATTGTCGCAATTCTGTATTTCGTCTTTGTGGTTGCTGTAGCGGTGCTGGGCATCTGGATTGCCATCTTGGTGATCAAAGTTCTGCAGCTCAAGACCACCGAGCTCAAACTGCGGATCGTCCGCCATGGCGACGAACCCCCGCGGCTGGGAGGAAATGGAGAATGAATCCCGTCATCCCTATGTGGTTTGAAGTGGCGGTGTTGTTGCCCCTGATCCTGCATTTCCTCTTACTGGTTGCAGCACTGATCAGTGTTGGCCGCAATAGTCGTCACACCTCTGCTGCCAAGGGGGTGTGGGTCATCATCATTCTCGCCGTACCTGTTCTGGGGCCAATCCTGTGGTTCCTGATTGGCCGTAACGCCACACCCGGAATCGAAGCCCATAACAGGACCAGCGCCAACTAAGGTTTCGCTGACCATCGTCCAGTGGTGTCTCCTCGCCTGTCGGATGTACGAGAAGTAGTCTTCGATTATGGGGAATACGGATGAAAGTGCTCATGGTGCACCGGCAACAGTGGACGACATAGCTCACCGGAGCCGGAGAGAAACACC